>DATJSM010000021.1:0-497679 GCA_035504135.1 Candidatus Aquilonibacter sp.
AGATGGGCCGCCGGGCGGCCCGATTTATTGATCAGCGCGGCGGAGAACATGCTGCGCATACGGACGCGCGAGGGGAGGTTGCAGCGGCTGGTTGCGAATCCTGCACAGCGGTTGTTCGAGCAGCGGTGCGGGCGGCAGAACATTGTGCTGAAGGCGCGGCAGATGGGCATCACGACGTGGGTGGCGGCGCGGTTCTTTCTGCAGACGATCACGCGGCCGGGAACGCTGACGCTGCAGGTGGCGCACACGCGCGAGGCGGCCGAGTCGATCTTTGCGGCGGTGCGGCGAATGTGGAAGGACTGCCGGACGATCTGCGCGAGGGCCCGTTGCGGCTGTCGCGCGCGAACACGGGACAGATGGTGTTTGCGGCGATCGACAGCGAGTACAGGATCTCGAGTGCGGCGGAGATGAATGCGGGCCGGGGGTTGAGCATTCAAAATTTGCACTGCAGTGAGGTAAGCCGATGGCCGGGCGATGCGCGGCAGACGCTGGCAGGATTGCGGGCGGCGCTGGCTCCGCAGGGCGAGCTGGTGCTGGAGAGCACGCCGAATGGAGCGTACGGAGCGTTTTACGAAGAGTGGAACGCGGGCACGGACGAGGCGGCTGCTGACGACGGGCTGGAGCGCAGCGATACGTGTTTGGTGCGGCACTTTCTGCCGTGGTGGATGGAGCCGGCGTATGTCGGGCCCGTGGTTCCGGCGGAGGCGATGCACGCCGAGGAGCGCCTGCTGGTGGAGCGGTATGGACTGACGGGCGAGCAGATCGGATTCCGGCGCGGATTGGAGCGAAGCTATGGAGAGCTGCGCAAGCAGGAGTTCGCGGAGGATGCGGAGAGCTGCTTCCGCGCGAGCGGAGCGTGTTGTTTTGATGTCGATACATTGGACCAGCGCCTGCGAGAGACGATGGAGCCGATCGAGCGGCGACGCAACGGCGCGCTGCAGGTGTGGTTGAAGCCGATGCACGGGTGCGAGTACGTGGTGGCGGTCGATTCGGCCGGGGGAGGAAGTGACGGCGATTTTGCGGCGGTGCAGGTTGTCGAGATTGGGACCGGGCTGCAATGCGCGGAGTTGCGCGAGCGGATGCGGCCGGAAGACCTGGCGCGGGTGAGCGTGGAGCTGGCGAAGGAGTATGGGCGAGCGCTGATTGCGGTGGAGCGAAACAATCACGGAGCGGCGGTGCTGGCGTATGTCGGCACGCGCGAGGGATATACGCGGGTGTACCGGCAGCGGGGAGAGCAGGGCTGGCTGACGACGGCGGCCTCCAAGCCGGAGATCGTAGCGCGGCTGCGAGTTTTGTTGAGTGAATCGCCGGAGCGGTTCATGAGCAAACGGCTGCTGGCGGAGTGCAGAACGTTCGTCGCCGATGAACACGGGCACGCTGCGGCGGCGCCCGGAGCGCATGACGATCTGGTGATGGCGATGGCGATCGCGCAGGCAGTGCGCGCGGAGATGCTGGAGCGTCGTGGACTGACGGCATGGGGTGGACGGGCTTTCGCCGTGGCTTCAGGGACTTCGATCGGGCGATGAAGGCGGGGCGCTGCTACTCTGCTGAGGGAGGAGATTCGGGCCTTGGCGGTGGTGGCAGTGCAGGCAATTCGCAGGATGCGCGGTGGGGCGCAGAGCCAGTTGATGCTGGGCGCGGATGGTCAGCTGTGGGTGGTGAAGTTCAAGAATAATCCGCAGCACCTGCGGGTCCTGGCGAACGAGTTGATCGCAACCCGCGTCGCGGAGGCCATCGGGTTGACGGTGCCGAAGAGCGATGTTGTCGAGGTGAGCGACTGGCTGATTTGCAACAGCCCGGGGATGGTGGTCGAGCTGGGGCGCGGTGCATGGGAGCCTTGTGCGGCTGGGTTGCAGTTTGGCAGCCAGTTTGTGGGCGGACTGATGCCGGGACAGGTGGTCGACTATCTGCCGGAGCCGCAGATGGAGGAGGTGCGCAATCTCGGCGAGTTTGCCGGGATGCTGGCGCTGGACAAATGGACGGGCAACTGTAATGGGAGACAGGCGGTTTTTGAGCGAAGGCCGCGCGAGCGCAAGTATCGTGCGATCTTTATTGACCAGGGATTCTGTTTCAATGCTGGCGAGTGGAACTTTCCGGATAGCCCGCTGCGTGGTGTCTTTCCAAGAAACCAGGTCTACACCCGCGTAACCGGATGGGACAGCTTCGAGCCGTGGCTTTCACGGATCGAGACGTTTGCGGCGGACAGGCTATGGTCGATTGCCGAGACGGTTCCGCCGGAGTGGTATGGCGGCAACCTGGGCACGATCGAGCGTCTGATGGAGCAGCTGCTGGCGCGGCGCGGACGGGTGCGAGAGTTGCTTGAGAGCTTTCGGCGTTCGGACCGTGAGCCGTTCCCAAATTGGGGCGCGCCGGCGACTGTGGTGGTGCCGAGGCGCTTTGCGGTTGCGAGTACGGCTGGCAATCTGGTGATGTAGGGTCGCGAGTTAGCAAGGTAGCGAGTTAGCGAGTTAAGCGAGGCAGGGAAGCTGGCGGCTGGTGCGATAGCACGAGGAGTGTGGGTTGGCGGAGCGGGTCGCGTGCGAGTTCTCTTTGATCCGGTATGTGCCGGACGTGGTGAAGGGAGAGTTCGCCAATATCGGTGTGGTGCTGCGGGAGGCGGGAGACGCGGAAGGAGCGGCGGTGCGCTTCACGCGCGACTGGAGCCGCGTGCGCTGCCTGGACCCGAACGCCGATGTGGAGCTGCTGGAGTCGCTGGAGGCTGAGATCGCAGAGCGGCTTCGTGCAGGCCTGGTAGCCCGATTGAATGCGAAGCCGATTCTGGAGCTGCTCGAGGACACGCTTTCGAACAGCGTGCAGCTGACGGAGATGCGCGGCACGCTGGCGGAGTCGATGGCGGCGGAGATGGAGCAGCTGATGCGGATGTATGTTGAGCCGCTGAAGGCTCCGGCCGTGCGCCGCAAGGCAAGCGGGCGGACGGCGATTGCGGGAAAGATGCGCGATGAGTTTGAGCGCGCGGGAGTGTGGGCGCTGATGCGGAAGCGGATCGCCGCTTCGCAGTACACGCGTCCGGGCGATCCGTTGAAGATCGATTGCGGGTACAGAAACGGTAAGGTGCGGATGTTCCAGGCGGTGTCGCTGGAGAGCGACGCGGAGGCGGCGAAGGGACTGGCGTACTCGGCGGAGGCGCTGCGCACGGGCGTGAGCAGGATGGAAGGCGTCGAGCTGGATCTGACGGCGGTGGTGGAGCCGGTGGCCTCGGTGGGCGACGCGGAGATGTACGGCTTCGGCGTGGGCGCGATGGAGAGCGCGGCGATTCGCGTACTGACGACAGCGGATCTCGCGAGGGTGGCGGAGACGGCGCGGCGAGAGTTGAGAGTGTAGGAAGTAGTGAGTAGTGGGTAGTGAGTAGTGAGTAGTGGATAGTGAGTAGGAGTGAAGCGTGAAGCGTTGGTGGCTCACGAAGCCACTAACTTGCTGACTGTTTCGACGGCGTGGCCTTGGGCTGCGCCGTTTGTTTTTGAAGCGAGAGGAGAGCGGATGGGTGTAGGCGAGGCGGTGAAGGAGATATGGGACCGCGTGACGGGAGTGAATGCAGCGCAGCCGGCGGAGGGCGCGCGAAAGACAGTGACCGCGCCCCTGGCGGGCTCGATCTTTTCGCCGGTGCGCGGAGGCTTGAATGCGCTGCCCAAGCCGACGCCGGCGAACCTGCGCCGGTTTGCGGAGACGCCGGCGGCCCGGCGCGCGATCAACTGCATCAAGGACAAGATTGCGTGCATGGAGTGGCGGCTGGAGGCGCGGCCGGATGCGGCCGAGGATGCTGAAGGAACGCGCGGCGAGCGTGCGCGCGCGCTGCGCAGGGCGCTGGAGATACCGAATGAGAGCGACAGCTTTCGCACGTTCATTGAGCAGGTCATCGAGGATGTGCTGGTCGGCGGATGGGGCGCGGCGGAGGTGGAGCTGACGGAAGATGCCGCGCTTCTGGTTCGGCTGTATCCGGTGGACGGGGCGACGATCAAGATCAATGCGCAGTGGAACGGGGATGCGAGCCAGCCGCGCTACGAGCAGGTGACGGGGCGCATCGGCAAGGACTCCGTTCTGCCGCTGCTCGATGCGGAGCTGATGTATGTGCGGTTGAATCCGCGGACGCATACGGTGTTTGGGTTGGGAAAGCTGGAGGTTGCGTTTGAGACGATCTCGAGCTTTCTGCAGGCGCACCGTTATGCGGGCAAGCTGGCGGCCAACAGCGTGGTGCAGTATGCGCTGTGGATGCAGGACCGCACGCCGGAGCAACACGAGCGGCTGATCCAGTGGTGGCAGGACGAGGTGGAGGGCACGGGACGCGTGCCGGTGATGAGCTCGGAGACGCCGCCGCAGGTGCTGAAGTTTTCAGGCGGGACGGATGCGGATCTTCGGCTGCAGTGGCAGCAGTTTCTGCTGACGATGATCGCGAACGCGTTCGATCTGCCGGCGATGATGCTTGGGGTGTCGGCGGATGTGAACCGGTCGACGGCGCAGGAGTTTGCGCAGGAGGCGTTCGACAATGCGGTCGTTCCGCTGGCGAAGCTGATTGCGGAGCACATCACGCGCGACGTGATTGTGAAGCGGCTGGGATGGGACGATCTGCGCTTCGTGTGGAGCGAGCTGGACAGCCGGGATGAGACGACCGAGTTGCAGATCCAACTGGAGCTGTTGAAGGCCGGGGTGCTGACGGTGGAAGAGGTGCGGATGCAGCGCGGTCTGCCGGCGCTGCCGGAGCAGATCGCGTAGGAGCCGTAGCGGCATTGGCAAAGAGATGTACAGCCAGGAGGTGCGATTGAGAGAGATAGAGGCGCGGATGTGCAGGCCGCGCGGTTTGGCCGTGAGCGCGATGGCAGTGGACTTTCCGGAGGTGAGCGGGCATCCGAATCGTCTGCCGTTCGATGGGTGCCTGACGCTGGTGGATGTGCCGAGCGATCGTGCGCCGAGCGGAGCGCGGGGGCATCGCGTGGTGCTGACGAAACAGGCGGCGGAGGCGGCGCTGCCGAGTCTGCTGGGGATGGCGGTGGACTACAAGGTCGGATGGGACGGACACGATGCGCGGCAGAAGTGCGGCATCATTACGTCGGCTCATTTGGAAGGACCGCGGCTGATGGTCAGCGGGTTTCTGTTTGCGCGCGACTTTCCGGAGCTCGAGCGCCGGATGTGTCCTGTGGCGGCGAGCGATTCCGGCGAGATGGGCATGAGCTATGAGCTGGCGGATGCGCACGTAGCCGACATGCGCGCCCCGGTGTGGACGCTGACGCGCGCAACGTTTACCGGCGCGGCGATTCTGCTGCGCGACAAGGCGGCGTACCGGAACACGTCGTTCCGTTTGCGGCGCTGCACCGGAAAGCGAACAGCGGCTTGAAAGCGAGTGAAGGAGAACAAAGGATGGAAGAGATGACTGCAGGTGAGTTGCAGGCGACGGCGGAAAGGCTGATGGAAGCGGCGGCGGTTCTGGAAAAAGCAGTTGCGCGGATCGCGGAGCAGCAGGTGGCGATTGCTGCTGAAGCGGAGTCGCAGGTGACACGTATCGTGGCGACGGTGGAGACGCAGCGCGAGGCAGAGCTGGAGCGCAAGCTGGCCGAGGCCGAGGCGAAGATCGCCGAGCTGGTGGCATCGGCTTCCGCGGCGCAGCCGGTGGGACGCAAGACGTTGCCGACGTCAATGGCGACGATGCTGGCGAAGCAGGGCGTGGTGATGGATTCGGTTGAGGCGGGCGCGATTGATGGCGCGCTGGCGAGCCTGAGCATTGAGCAGCGCATTGCGGTGAAGTCAGAGTTGATGCGTGCGGGGCTGTTGAATCCTACGGATCGCGGATAGCTGCCGGAGCGGTTCTTCAACAGGACGCCGGCGGCGAGCAGGAAGATTGTGCGGAGCAGAGGGTGCGGCGACGAGCTGCGCCCTTTTGCTTGCGCGGAGTGTGTTCACAACAACAAGGAGAATGAATGAACCCGAAGTTTACGGAGATCAGCGCAGCGGCAGACTACATCGGACCTGGTGCGATTGAAGTTCCGCTTTACCAGACCGAGATTCTTGACCTGGTGCGCCGCCGCGGCCCGTTTGGCCAGCGCATCAAGCAGGTCCCGGCGACCGGACATCCGTCGCGCTACTTTGAGGAGCAGGCGATTCCGTCGCCAGCCGCGACCGCCGGATTTATGGATCCGCGCAATCTCGTGCCGCCGGTCGTGAGCCCGACGCGCGTGGAGCGCTCGGTTCCGCTGAAGGCGCTGGTCGCACAGATCAACTACAACCTTTTCGATCTGGAGCTGGGTAAGCAGCAGGGACAGTTTGCGTATCTGCAGGCGAAGGACCTGACCGATACGGTCGATGGCGTTCTGCGCACGCACGATGTGGCGTTGTGGAACGGCACCGACACCAGCCTGAGCACGCCGACGACGGCGCAGTACTTTGGCGCGGCCGGCAGATCGCCGCCGGCGGCAATACTACGACCATCGGGACGTCGGAGTCGATCGTCGATGGCCTGAAGTCGACGATTGCGCAGATGCTCTCGAACACCAGCTACGGCGTTCGGCCGACGGCGATTTACGCCAATCCTGTTCTGCTGGATCTGATCGATCGTGAGATGAAGACCGAGTTCAACGTGGTGCTGAACACGAAGGCGATCGAAGGCGGCCTCACGGTGAAGACGCTTTCCACGCAGGCCGGCGATATTCCGCTGATCCCGGAGTGGACGCTGCCGTATACCGGAACGCCCGGCTCGGGCAGCGCTGTGCTTCCGGCGTACATCGTGACCGAGGACCTGATCGAGTACCACTGGCTCGGCGATCCGAATCCGCGTGTCTTCCAGCTTGGCCTGCCGGGTTCGCTGGCGAGCCAGTATGTCGCGGTGAAGTTCGGCGCTGTGGTGGTCAAGGGCGCGAACTACGCGCACTACCAGGTGCTTGTCGACCGCTAGTCAGTAGCTGCCGATTGTGACCGCTGAACGGTGGTTCATGCAGGTGTGGGCGGAGTGTGTGCGGCGAAGGAAAACGAGCCTTCGCTGCGCACGCTCGCAACGATGGTCTTCAAGCTTGAGAGATTCATGGGGGTTGGAATGGGCTACTTATTGCCCTCGGATTATGTGCCCTACGGGTTGACGGCGGACACGCAGGATTCGTGGGTCACGGCGGCCTCGTCGATGATCGAGGCGTATTGCAAGCGGCCGACGCTGATGTCGGCGAGCTATACGGAGTACCTGCGGGTCTCGCGACACACGCAGCGGGTGCGGCTGAGCTACGGTCCGCTGATCAGCGTGGATGCGGTGCAGGCGCGATACGCGCGGCCCTCGCGGCTGTTTCTGGATCAGCAGCCGTTTGCGATTGAGTTTGCGGAGGTGTTTGGTCTGCCGGGTTCGTGGGTGACGGTGGATCCGACGACGCTGGAGTTGAACGTTCCGCTCGGCGAGTTTCGCTTTCCGTGGAACGTGATGGGGCTGCGGTACGCGGAGGCCGAAGTGACCTACACAGCGGGACTGACGACGGTGCCGGATGCGGTGAAGGTGGCGTGCGCGCAGATTGTGAAGAACGCGCAGACGACGCCGGGGCTGAATGTGAAGTCGAGCAAGATGGACACGCTGCAGACGCAGTACTTCAGCGATGCGCTGCTGGACACGCAGGTGAAAGCGATGCTTCGTCCGTACGTGGCAGAGAGGATGGCGTAGCGTGGCAGACCTTTTGTGCAGCGATGCGGCGGTGCGCGCGGCGGATGCTCTCTTGCGAGCGACGGGCGGACGCGCGGTGAAGCTGCGAATGCCGGCTCCGGCTGTGGCCAACAACGATGGTGAGCAGTTGGGACTGGCAACGCCGCAGTTTCAGGATGTCGAACTGGCGCCGACGGTGTTTCGCAAGGCGGAGAGTACGTCGACGTTGTTGGTGTCGGGCAGCGCGGTCACGGCGGTGGTGGGCAGCTTGCAGTTCAACTCGGCGGAAGTTCTGTTTGAGACCGCATGGGGAGTGCTGATCGACGGCGTGCTGTACACGATCTTGTCGAGCACAGCGGCGACATCGGATGGGTCGACGTATGTGTACAGCCTGGATCTGCGGGCACCAGATCGCTGAACGCGCGAGGAAACGAGAAAGGAGTATGAGTGCAGAACGCAAAGGACACTTTCTATGAGACGTTGCGAACGCGCATCTCCGCGGCGAATCCGGAGCGCACGATTGTGCTGCGCGGCGTGACGCGGCCCGGGGTGCTGGTGGAAGAGAACGAACTTGTTTCGGCGGTGACGATTCCGGATTGCTTCCGGCTGCGCTGGATCGACGCCGGCGTGGATGCGGCGAATGCGTTTCCTGTCGCGACGTTGACCTGCGAGGTGATGTACGAGACAGCAGGCACGGCCGGCAACGCGGGGATGGATCGCGGGCGGCTGCTGACAGAGATGGATGCGGAGCTCGCTGCGGCTATCAATACATGCCCGCAGAAGGCGGCGAAAGAGAGCTATGCGGCGTTGGCAGGCGGAGGCGCAGCGGCGCCGATGATGACGAACATCTGGTGGAGCAATGTCGCGCTCGGGCCGCTGATCGTGAAGGCAGACCGCGTTGGCCGGGTGGCGAAGATCGTGGTGATGAGCTGCGAGGAGGCAGGTGAGCTTTGAGTGTGGCTTTGAATTCGGCAACGGAAACCATGCCGCCCCAGGTGCGACGAGTGCGCGCGTATTTTGCGCCGGTGAATCGCAGCGCAAAGCAGCCGACGATCTTCGATCCGGCGCAGATGGGAATGTTTGATTTGAGTGCGCCGCCCGCGCCGTGGCTCGACCTGGGATGGATTACGGGGTTTGCGAGGAAGTCGGCGACGAAGCTGGAGCCGGTGCTGGCGGGCGCGCCCGCGGTGACGCAGATGCAGAGCCGAGCGGAGATCGATGCGACCGTGTCGTTCCAGTTTGCGAGTTGGAGCAAGCTGCAGATGGCCTTGGCTGCGGGGACACAGCAGATGAACCTGCTGAAGACGCAGAGCGGAGCGGCCGCGGCGGGATCGGGAGGCGCGGCGATTGCTGCGGTTGCGCTGGCGAGCGGATCGACGGCGATGGTTCTTCAACTGGGCGCTGCGGCGGCGAACTTCACGGTGGGTGAATGGATTGTGGCCGACGTGGATTACACGGGGCAGCTCGGCTTCGTTGGCAGCGGCGTGAGCGGGGCATATGTGAAAAGTGCGCTGAGCGATGTCGATTATGTGCGTCGCGTGTCGCTGAACGTGGGGCGCGTCGCCTCGATTGCCAGCGGTGCTGTGACGCTGGAGCAGCCGCTGATCGCCGGAGTTCCAGCGAGCACGATGAAGGTGAGTGGTGTTGCAGGCTTCTGCGATCGCGAAGGATCGACGTTCTTTCAGGAGTGGTCGGCGTTGTTTGTGGCGGAGGGCCAACAGGGCGAGCGCGTGCTGTGGCATTATCCGCGGCTGCAGGCGATGGCCGGCGCGGTGGAAGCGACGAGCGCAGCCAGCGGCGGGCTGGAGGCGCTGCGTCAGAGTGCGGCGTTTCGCGCGCTGCCTGTGACCGATGGCGTGGATGGCGAGACAGTGTTGTGCTTTCGCAGCTTTGTCGCGTGTTGAGGCGGAGAGAGATGAGGAGAGTGGATGCGGATCACGATTGACAATCTGGATGGCCAGGGCGCGCGCGACTATACCGCATCGATCGTGCGGGAGGGACCGATCACGCTACAACGCGCGCTGAATGTGCCGGCGCGTTGCACGGCTGAGGTCGTCGTTGGCGAAGGCGGCCTGCCGCTGCCGTCGCGGCTGGGGCGAGTCGTCGTGACGGGCGATGACGCCACGGCGCTGTTCACGGGATATCTGGCGACAGAACCGGTGCGCATCTACGCGGGCCAGGCGAGCGAGGGCGCAGTGTACCGCGCGCGACTCAGCGCGGTGAGCGACGAGTGGCTGCTCGATCGGATGGGGTCGGGAGCGTCGGAGACCGCGGCGGCATCGCTTTCACTGGATGGAAACCAGTTGCTGGCGAGACTGACGGCACGGGTGCAGGCGGGGCAGACGGGTTCGCTGAGTGTGGGTTCGGTTGCGGGAGCGCGGGTGAGCGGAGTGTTTGCGCCGCGTGCGAGCGTGCCGTGGAGCGTGAATGCAGCGCAGGCGGCGAGCGCATCGTACGCGGGCTATCGCGCGCTGAATGGACAGATCCTGCTGCAGCCGGCGGCTTCGGTGACGCACAACTTCAGCGATGCGGATGGAACGCTGAGCGTCGCGGAGTTGCAGGTGGGTTCGGTTCGCGAGCTGGCGAATGATGTGACGCTCTCCGGGGCCGAGGAGCCGGCGGCGTACATCAGCGAGAGCTTTGCCGGCGATGGAACGACGACGGAGTTTGTGCTGAGCGAGGCAGCGTTCCGCGAGACAGAGCGAACATTTCTCAACGACAGCTTTACGGCGGCGGCGATCGATGCGACGACGTGGCAGGCGAGCGATCCGGGAAGTCACATCTCGCTGGGTGCGAATGGACTGACGGTCAACGGCGGCAACGGGCAGGATGGCCAGACGACGCTGTCTGCGCTGGATGCGCTGGAGATTGGCGGCAGCGTTGTCATCGAGTTGGGTGGCGTGATGCTCGCGGCAGCGTCGGACGGGATGCTGGGCGGACTGTATGCGGGAGCTGTGCAGCTGGCGAACTGCTTTGTGGGATTTCGCGTGCGGCAGAGCACGAGCGGAACCGGCGGTGTGACGATTTTTGTGCCGGTGGTGAATGGGGTTGAGGTTGGCACGAGTTTTACGCCGGTTGCGGGGCACGCGTATACGCTGCGGTTGCGGTTGCACTGCGTGGAGATGCAGCGCGTGATGCAGCGCTACTACTGCATGGCCGATGGCATCGTAGAAGGGTTCGGCGACCTGAGCGGTGTGAATGCGCCGTGCGATGTGGTGTTCGACCTGGTGGATGAGGGCGCGAGCTCGAACACGCCGGCGACTGTGCTCTACGATACGGCGGCAACGGGCTCGCTGACGGGTTCGCCGATGACATGCGACTTTGTCGCGGTGAACTCGACGCAGATCTATGGGTCGATCCGCTCCGTCGATGTGACGCGGCCGGGAACGGCGTGGGTGGTGAGCACGCTGCCGAGCGGAACGAAACAGACGCGGCTGGTGGGTACGTCCGGCCAGGGCGTGGACTGCGAGGTTAGCTACGGAACCAGCGCAGGCACGCCGGGCAAGGTGACGTTCTTCAGCGGGCGCGTGCCGGTTGCGGGAGAGATCGTGACCGTGCAGTACCGCAACGAGCTGCGCGCGGTTGCGCGGATGGCGGATGCGGCGAGTGTGGCTGCCGAAGCGCAGGCCGGCGCTGCGGGCGGCGTCGGCGGTGTCAGCCGGTGGCTGGGCAAGGTGCTGCAGCCTGTGGCGCGTTCGAGTGCGGACTGCGAAAGTGCGGCGCAGTCTTTGCTGGCGTTTGCGACGAGCAGGACGGCTGCGGTTGCGGGGTCGTACACGGCGGTGAATCCGTCGGTGGATATATGGCCGGGCGATGTGCTGGCGGTGACGAGTGATGGCGTGACGTCATCGTTGCTGGTGCGGAGCGTCGAGGTGAAGGACGGCAATGCGGCGCCGGAAATTCGAACGTACGCGATCAAGTTTGCGAACGACTGGGCGACCGAATGGGCCGATGGACTGGGCATAAAGCTGAGCGAAGCGATTGCCCCGGATGCGTTTCTTCCTGCGACGGCAGAGACCGCGCCCGCGCAGGTGCTGGCGAATCTGCAGCAGTTGCAACTGACGAGCGTGAGTGGAAGCGAGCTGCAGATGGATGCGGGATGCGATCCGCCGAGCGGTGGAGGGTTCGAGGTACGGCGTATCGACTGGAACTTTGGAGCTGATGTCGATACGGCCGATCTGGTGTTGCGGAGTCCGGTGAGGAGTTTCTCAATTCCGCGAGCGGCGCAGGTGGAGCGCTACTACGTAAGGATGTATGACGCGAGTTCGCCGGCGCTGTACTCGCGATTTTCAAGTGCGGTGTTTGTGAATGTGCCGCTGTCGTAAGAGAGTGCGCGGCGGTGTGCTGCGTGTGAGGTAAAGGATGAATGAGTTCGAGCGGCAGGTGCTGAGCGAATTGAGTGTGCTGCAGGCACAGATGAAGGAGCTGCTCGGGATTGGCCAACCGGGGCGATTGCACAGGCTGGAAGAGCGTGTGGACTCGCATGAGCAGAGTGTGCAGCGGCTGAAGGGCCTGGGCGCGGCGTTCGGTGCGTTGCTGACTCTGGCCCATGTCGTCATTGCGTGGCTGGGTGGAAGGCATTGAGAGCTGCGAAGCGGGAGAAGATGAGATGAATTTTCTAAAGCTGTTTCTGCGCGGCGTTAGTTTACTGCCGAGCGTGATTCAGAGCGTTGAGGCGATGTTTGGAACGAAGTCCGGCGAGCAGAAGAAGCACGCGGTGCTGAGCATTGTGACGACGGCGATCAACATTGTGGACGCCGTCGAGCAGAAGCAAATTGTCGATGCCGACGGGTTTTCGGCGGGGCTGGGATCGATCGTCGACGGCGTTGTGGCGTGCCTGAACGCGAGCGTGTGGCACAAGGCGAATCAATAACCAGAGGAGAAAAAAGAGTGAGTGTTGCAACGGTGCTGGCGACGGTGGGAAACGATCTGAAGGGCTTCTACGCGAAGTTGTCGGCGGACGTTCAGAAGGCAAGGCAGGCGTGGTTGATTATCTCCAGCGCGCAGACCCGGTCGGTATTGCTGACGCTGGGGTCAGACGCGATCAAGATCGTGAAGGATGCAACGGCCGCGGCTGGAAGCAAGGGGTTGTCGCTGACGCTCGACGAAAGCGTGGTGGCGGACATCAAGCAGCTTGTCGCTGACGCGAAGGCCGGTGATGGCGTCATTGTGGCGGACCTCAAGGCGCTGGGAATTTCGCTGTAGCCAAAGACAAGCGGCAGACTCATGGCGAGTCTGCCGCTGAAATTCACAAGGCGAGCTCTACTGATTTTCTTTAACCGATGTCCTCGCTCCAGTTCTCGAGGTAGGACTTGAAGTCGCTCATGAACTTGCCGGCGTCGGCGCCATCGATGATGCGGTGGTCGAAGCCGAGGGTGAAGCGCTGGATGCTGCGGACGGCGATGGAATCATTGCCGTCCTTGTCGGTGAGGACTATCGGCTCCTTGTTGAGGCCGCCGATGCCGAGGATGGCGGACTGCGGCTGCGCGATGATCGGCGTGCCGAACTGCTCGCCGAAGATGCCGGAGTTGGTAAGCGTGAAGGTGCCTCCGGCGACATCGTCCGGAGCGAGCTTCTTCGAGCGGGCGCGGTCGGCGAGATCGACGATGGCGCGCGCGATGCCGAGGAAACTCTTGTCTTCGGCCTGCTTGATGACCGGGACGATGAGACCCCATTCGAGCGCGACGGCGATGCCGACGTTGATGTTCTTGTTGTAGAGGATCGCCTCGCCCTGCGTGGACGCGTTGACGATGGGGTGCTTGCGCAGCGCGTGGATCGCAGCGCGCGTGATGAACGGCATGTAGGTGAGCTTTACGCCGTTGCGCTGCTCGTACTTGTTCTTCTCTTTTTCGCGCAGCTTCACGATGCGCGTCATGTCCACCTTGAAGACGGTGTGGACGTGCGCGCTGGTCTGCTTGGATTCGACCATTCGCTTGGCGATGATGGCGCGCATCTTCGACATCGGGACGAGCTCGCCAGGCATGGGCGCGTAGGTGGGAGGCGCGGGCTTGGCCGCAGCTGCAGCTGCGGGAGCTGCCTGCGCTCCACCACTGGCGATGTGCGCGGTGATGTCCTGCTTGGTGATGCGGCCGGAGGCGCCGGTGCCGGGAACCTGCGAAAGGTCGACGCTGTTTTCGGCGGCGATCTTGCGGACCAGCGGCGAGGAGCGCGGGCGTTCCCCGCTGGATGCGGCGGGCACCTGCGCTGCGGCGGATGCGCTTCGCGCCGGTGTGGCAGCAGGCGTTGTTTCGGCTGCCGGTGCTTTCGCCGGCGCGGGAGCAGGTGCGGCGGGTTTCGGCTTGGCGGGGGCGGCAGCGCCTCCGCCGATGACAGCGACGACGGTGTTGACGCCGACCGTGGAGCCTTCAGGGACTTTGATCTCGGTGAGGGTGCCGGCCGCGGGCGATGGGATCTCGGCGTCGACCTTGTCGGTGGAGATCTCGAAGATGGGCTCGTCGCGCTGCACGGTGTCGCCGACCTTCTTGAGCCACTTGGTGATGGTGCCCTCGGTGATGGATTCGCCCATCTGCGGCATCGTGACCTCGGTGCCGGGGCCAGCGGCACCGTTGCCGGATGCGGGAGCGAGCGCCTCTGCCTCGGCCTCTTCGTCGCGAATGGCTGTGTCTAAGGCGCCGGGAGTGACGGTGTCTTCCTTGGTGGGAACGGCACCGGCGCTGGCGGGAGCAGCGGGCGCGGACCCTTTGGCGCCGTCTTCATTAATGGTGGCGACGACGGTGTTGATGCCGACGGTCGTGCCTTCCTGCACCTTGATCTCGCCGAGCGTGCCGGCGATGGGCGAGGGGATCTCGGCGTCGACCTTGTCGGTGGAGATTTCGAAGAGCGGCTCGTCGCGCTGGACGGTGTCGCCGGGCTTCTTCAGCCACTTGGTGAGGGTGCCTTCGGTGATGGATTCGCCCATCTGGGGCATGACTACGTCGGTCGGCATCGGGAGTGTTCTCCGGGGTTCAATGGGTGCGCGAGGCGCAATTGTGGATTATACGAGCGTTAGCGGGGCTTCGCTCGCAGCGTTCGGTTAGCGGACTGGCTCGGCGGCTGCGTTGGCGAGGAGCTCGTCGAGCGAGTCCGAGGCCAGGACCTGACGGTTGAAGACGTGGCCGAACTTGGCGGCAACGGAGTTCGCAGCCTGCGCGAGCGTCGGCAGTGGCACTTGCGGCGACTCGAGTTCGAGCGACGTGACGCCGCGATCGGCGATGCCGCAGGGGACGATCCAATCGAAGTCGCGCAGGTCGGTGGTGACGTTGAGCGCGAAGCCGTGCGACGTTATGGCCTGCGAGACGTGAATGCCGATGGCGGCGAGCTTTTTTTCCTGGATGCTGCCGCCCGCGTAGGTCCAGACGCCGGTGCGCTTGCAGATGCGCTGCGCGGGTACGCCGAAGTCCTTGCAGGAGAGGATCAGCGCTTCTTCCATGAGGCGGACGAAGTCGACGGGACCGAGGAAAGGACCCCGCTTGTTGGGAAGGTCGCCGCGCAGGTCGAAGATGGGATAGCCGACGAGCTGGCCGGGGCCGTGATAGGTGACCTCGCCGCCGCGGTTGGTCTCGTGGATGGTGACGCCTTTGCTTGCGAGGAGTTCGTCGCTGGCGAGGATATTCGCGCGCGTCGCGTTGCGGCCGAGAGTGAGGACGGGCGGGTGCTCCATGAGGAGAAGTGTGTCGCCGAGGACGCCGGCTTTGCGCGCGGTGATGACCTCGGATTGGATTCGTAGTCCCTCCGAGTAGGGGATTCGGCCGAGTTGGAGGAGATGGAGATGCATGAGGACAGAAGAGCCGGGCTGGGTGCCCGGCTCGTTTGTTGTGTGTGGCTTAGACGTTGATCGCCATGCCCTCGACGCTGGCGAAGCCGTCGAGCAGCGCCTCGTAGAGGGTGGGGTGGGCGTGGATGGTGAACATCATCTCTTCCACCGTCGACTCAAGCTCCATCGCCGTTACAGCTTCTGCAATGAGCTCCGTCGCCTGCGGGCCGATGATGTGTACGCCGAGAATCTCGCCGTACTTCGCGTCGGAGACGATCTTCACAAAGCCATCGTGTGCGTCCACAATCGTTGCCTTGGAGTTGCCGACGAACGGGAACTTGCCAACCTTAACCTGGTAGCCCTTCTCCTTCGCCTGCGCCTCCGTCAGGCCGACCGAGCCGATCTGCGGATCGCAGTACGTGCAGCCCGGCACGCGGTCTTTGCGGACGGCGCGAGCGTACTTGCCCGCGAGCTTGGACGCGACGACGATGCCGCACATGGCGCCGACGTGCGCGAGCTGCGGCAGCCCGGCGACGATGTCGCCGATGGCGTAGAGGCCGGGGACGGTGGTCTCCATCCACTCGTTCACGGTGACGAAGCCGCGGTCGAGCTGGAGGTTCACCTTGTCGAGGCCGGCGTCATAGGTGCGTGGCGCGCGGCCGACGGCGACGAGGACCTTCTCGGCTTCTTTTGATTGCGCCTTGCCGGAGCCGTCGGTCCAGGAGACCTTCGCGCCGGATTTGTTCTTCTCAATTTTCTCGACCTTGCAGCCGGTGTTCACCTCGATGCCACGCTTCTTGTACTGGCGCGTGAGTTCTTTCGAGACCTCTTCGTCTTCGACGGGAACGATCCGAGGAAGCGCTTCGAGGATGGTGACCTCGGCGCCGAAGCTCTTGAAGATGGAGGCGAACTCGACTCCTACGGCTCCAGAGCCGATGACGACGAGCGACTTCGGCATCTTGGGCAGCGTGAGGATCTGCATGTTGGTCAGGATGGTGTCGTCAGCCTCGTAGCCGGGGAGCATGCGGGCGTCCGAGCCCATGGCGAGCACGACCTTCTTGGCCTTCACCTCGGTCTTGGCCTGCTGGGTGAAGCCTTCGGCCTGCAGGTCGCGGGGTTTGCCCTTGTCCTCGTCGGTGATCTGGACGGTGAAGACGCCTGCGCTGGCCGGGCTGGTGAGGCGTCCGTGACCGTGCACCACGGTGATCTTGTTCTTCTTCATCAGGAAGTCGAGACCTTTGGCGTGCTTCAGGCTGACATCGTTCTTGCGCTTGATCAGGTTGTCCCAGTTCAGGGACGGCTTGTCGACGTTTTCGATGCCGAGGGTTGAGGCAGCCTTCAGGTGGTCCCATATCTCCGCGGCGAAGAGCAGCGACTTGGTGGGGATGCAGCCCCAGTGCAGGCAGGTGCCGCCGAGCTTGTCGGTCTTTTCGATGAGCGCGACCTTCAGGCCGAGCTGTGCGGCGCGGATGGCGCAGGTGTAGCCGGCGGGTCCGCCGCCAAGGACCGCGAGGTCATAGGTTGTCTCAGTTGCCAAGGGAATGCGCTCCATTCATTGGGGGCTTGCACGCGCTGGTGCGGTGAACTTTTTAAGTTTACCCCTGCGCCGGAGCCCCAAAGTGCTGAATCTTCCGAACGTTATTGGATGCTCGGGGCAGTGGAGGGATTCAGCTGCGGCCTTGCCGCGTCGATGCCGCATTGAAGCCCAGGGAGGGCGATTTCTCTTATGAATGAGTTTGAGTACTCAAGCGCCGGACTGGCGCTGACGCGCAGCTTCGAGGGGCTGCGACTGGAGGCCTATCAGGATTCCGCCGGGGTCTGGACGATTGGCTATGGCCACACCGGTCCGGACGTCCATGCAGGACAGCGGATGACAGAAGCGGAGGCTGAGGCGCTGCTTCGCGAGGATTTGGCGGCGGCGATCGCCTGCGTGCGGCGGGCAGTGCGGGTGAAGCTGACGCAGGGGCAATTCGAGGCGCTCGTGGACTTTTGCTTCAACGCTGGTGGAGGGAACTTTCTTCATTCCAGCCTATTGCGGTACGTCAACGCGGGCGAGATGGCAGAGGCGGCGGCGCAGTTCGGGCTCTGGGTTCATGCGGGCGGACGGGTAATTCCGGGGCTGGTCCGGCGGCGCGCGGCGGAAGCGCGACTGTTTGCCGGATCCGGGTTTAATCCGGCAGAGGAAGTCGCGAAGTCGGCCGAGCAAAATCCACATGGTTCCACAGAGGTGTCAGCCGCCGTACCCGAAGCGGCACTGGCACGGTCCGGGAATGGACGATAGCCTGAAGGAGCTCTGGTGGCTCTCCGCCTCCTTCTAAAAAATTAGGCCCATGTTGACTCACCCCTCCCGACCCTCGGCGGAGCACGCAGAGGTTTCCCTTTTCCGGCTGCTTCGCCCGCTCGTCAGCTTCGCGCTGGCGGCGATGGTGATGATGGCTGCGATGAGTCCGGCGGTGCATGCGGGATCGCGCGAGCGGTATTTCCGGCATCACGCGACGTCCAGACTGCAGCCGGTCCGCGCGCATGCGGCAAGGTCACGGGCGTCTACACGGCACACGGCGAGTTCGCGGCGGGTCAGCTCCAGGAATTCTCGCTTCCATCCTTCAGAACGCAGCTTCGCGGTCAGTGCCCGGGGTCGCCGGATGGCACACGCAGCGCGGCGGGGCCATATGGAGACGGCGCGTTGGCGCAGGGATTCTCGAGCGCGGGTCACGGATGTGGCCGTGGCACACCGCGCATTGGCGGAGACGCCGATGGTTGCGGCCAGTCCGGTGGTCCGTCCAGAGAGTGGCGTTTATGCGCGCGGCGAATCCCGGCCGGAGAACGGTGATCGCGTAGCGGACAGTGGAGACGTTGCAGCCGGTGGGACGCTCTCGGCCAGCGATATGGCGCAGGCCGCGGTCGAGCCACACGTGTTTCCGATGTACACACGGACGGGCCGCCTGATTGTGCCGCCGCCGTTGCGCGGCTCGCGCGAGATTCTGGTTCACCAGAACGAGATGGCCGATGCCGCGGGTTTGCAGCGGATTCAGAACGACGAAGAGCTGGACCGTCTGCGCGATTCGCATCAGCTGGTTCAACTGGCAAGCACATCGTCGCTGCATGTAAATCCGGAGCTTCCGGAGAACCGGCGTTGCGCTCGTCCATGGACGGCGCGGTTTGCGGCCGATATTGCGCGTGCCTACTATGCGCGGTTCGGGCAGCCATTGGAGTTGAACTCGGCTGTGCGGACGATCTCGTATCAGCTGCGGCTGCAGCGTGTGAACGGCAATGCTGCCGATGTCGCAGGCGATACGGCCTCGCCGCATTTGACTGGGCAGGCGATCGACTTTGGCAAGCGCGGCATGAGCCTGGCGGAGATTGCATGGATGCGCATGTATCTCGAACCGCTGATGCAGTCCGGCGTGATCGATGTGGAGGAAGAGTTCCAGCAGGCGTGCTTCCACATCAGCGTCTATCGCAGCTACACCGGCGGACGGACCTCCGAGCTGGCGCAGACAAGCGCGCGGCGCCCGGCGGTGGCGTCCGTGGCTTCGCCGGCGGTTGACACCGAGCGATAGAAAATTTCGGCAAGAGAAAGGGGCGTGGACTCCAAGCGAGCCGCGCCCCGTATTCGTTTAAGAAAGCTTACTTGTTTGGGTTTTCGGGGACCTTTTCGCCCTTTTTGCGCGCCTCAGAGAGACCGATGGCGATGGCCTGTTTGCGGCTGGTGACCTTCTTGCCGCTGCGCCCGCTCTTCAGTTTGCCCTCATGCATCTCGTGCATCTCGCGCTTTACCTGCTTGCCGGCCTCCTTCGAGTACTTGCGGCCGGAGCTCTTCTTTGAACCCTTCTTCGAGGAAGACTTCTTCGATGAGCTGCGCTTCGACGAGGACTTCTTCGCAGACGAGCGATGCGTGCTCTTCTTGCTGGATGATTTCTTCGAGGACGATTTGCGTCCCGATGACTTCTTCTTGCTTGCCTTCTTGGTTGCCATGTGGGTACTACCTCCCGTGAAGTTGGAGCACGACTGCCCCAACTTCGTTGCATCGCGGGATCTTCGGGCGCTCGAACTTTGATCACCGCTCTGCGGTTGAAAGTGTACTGCCGCGGGAGCTGTGGCGGCGACGCGAGATGAGAGCGAAGAGGGCGATGGCACCCGCGACGGCACCCGCCGCGATTGCTGCGTAGAAGAGACGATGGTGAATGTGGTGGAGTCTTCCCTGCTGCCATGCGGTGTAGCTGAGCTGCAGATCGCGGGCGAGCCCGGGAATCGTGACGGCGTCGAAGCCGTTGTCCGAGCCGGGCAGCGTGGGCAATGAGCCGAAGATGCGATCCGGTTCGGGCAGTGTGCCGCCGCGATCTTTGGGGATGACTTCGAGCAGCGCATTCACCTCGGCATCGCGTGGATCGTTAAAGAGCGATGTGTCGGCGGTATTGGGAAAGAGCGTGGTCTTTCCGGTCATGCGGTGCTCGATCGCGGCGATGCCGTCCTGGCATACGCCGAGCGTGTAGTAGCCGCCAAAGGGAAGATCAGGGTGCCGCTGGTGCTGATGCATGTAAGCGACGGTGAGCAGGCCGGCGAGCCGTGTCACTTCGACCGCCTGGGCTCCGGTGTAGGTGTGAGCTGCACGCTTCAGCACCCATGCCTGGTCGAGCGTGTCCATGGTGCGCCATTCGCTCTTGCCGTCGACGCCGAAGTAGTAACTCACATCCGCGTTGATGTGAGACCCGCGCGCGGAGTCGTCTTTGGGAGATTGGATGCTCCACTCGTATTCGGCGTGCGAGACGGGCACAAGCAGCGGGCGTGCGCCCCAGTCGAACGGGCCGCCGGTACCGGGGACGGCGTAGCCGGTGTCGACCCAGAACGGCATCATCACGTCGTCAGAAGGTTGCGAAGAGCCGCGGGGGCTGTAATGGAGATGGCCGAAGTTTGCGAAGTAACGCGCGTCAATGACCGTGACGGTATAGCCGCTGGCGATCAGCGCGCTGACAAGAGCCTGCGGCGATGTCGCAGCGTGGCCGTCGATCGAGGCAGTGAAGGGCGCGGCTCCGTCGAGCGCGTTGGCTGCAAGACGGTTGAGTGCGTCCGCCAGGCGCTGGCTTTCGGCGTGCTCGGGCGCAAGTTGGTTCGGTCCGTCGCCCCGCTGCACACCGTAACCGAGCTGTGTGACGATGCCTTTCGTCGTGAACGGAGGGAAATTTGATGGCTGGTCGAGATCGGCGGTCTGCTCGCGATCGAGCGTGTACGGACCGAGGTCGAGAAAACGCACGACGTCATATCCGCTCTTCGGTTGAACCGCGTGGCTGATGACGTGCACGGTTGGATTGATTGCGCGCATCGTCCATCCGGGAAAGCGGTCCACACCCTGCCAGTCTTTGCCGAGAATTCGCTTGCGCAGTTCGGTCAGAAGGTCAGGCGTGAGAAGGGCGGGCCCACGTTTACCGTCAGAAGCCCCTTCGAGCTCTCGCAAAAGCGCTTCCGTAAAGCCGGGTCGCGCGGACAGCTCGCGCATCATTTGCGAAAGCAGAACGGTGTTCGGAGGCATGGGAGATTCGGGCGGAGTGTACCGCCGCTGGCAGCCGGTCATCATCAGAACTGCAGCGAGCAGGAGTGAGCTTCGCACCGGCCGCATCCGGTTTACCTCCGCGCCCGATGGCGTCTTGCAGAAGTCGAATTCTACGCGTCGAGCTTCTTCACGACGAGCTCATTCAGCAGCGCTGGGTTGGCCTGACCCTTTGAGAGCTTCATCACCTGCCCCACAAAGAACGCGGCGACAGTTCGCTTGCCGCCCTTGAACTGCGCGACCTGCGCAGGATTGGCGGCGATGACCTCGTCGATCATCTTTTCGATGGCGGAGCTGTCGGTTATCTGTTGCGGCTTGTCGCGGTCATAGACGAAGCCGAAGTCGCGGCCCTCGGCGAAGCAGGTGTCGAGAAGCTGTTTCAGCTGCTTCGAGCTGATGGCGCCGCCTTCTGTGAGGTCAGCGGCGACGACGATGCCATCGAGTGAGACAGGCGATTTGTCGAGCGTGATGTCCGCGGCGCGCAGGCGCATGGTGATCTCGCTGAGCAAAATGGATGCGACGCGTTTCGCGCTCCGGGCGCGTTTCGCAGCTTGCTCGAAGAGGTCGCCGAGCTCGCGGTCGGTGGTCAGCGTGGCGGCGTCCTGCGGGCTGAGGCCGAAGTCGGCGATCAGGCGAGCGCGGCGCGCCTCCGGAAGCTCGGGCATTCCGGCGAGAATGTCGCGCAGCCAGGCTTCGCCGACGATGAGCGGCGGGAGATCGGGCTCGGGGAAGTAGCGATAGTCGTGCGCTTGTTCTTTGCTGCGCATCGAGTAGGTGCGGCCTTCGGCGTTGTTCCAAAGGCGCGACTCCTGCACGACCCGGCCGCCTTCCTCCAGCACGCCGATCTGGCGCTCGATCTCGTACTCCAGCGCGGCGCGGATGTACCGGAACGAGTTAACGTTCTTGACCTCGGCCTTGGTGCCGAATTTGGTATCGGTCTTGCGCATGACGCTGACGTTGGCGTCGCAGCGCAGCGAGCCCTCCTCCATGTTGCAGTCGCTGACGCCGGTGTAGAGAAGGATCTCCTTGAGGCGTGTGAGGTACTCGAAGGCCTCGTCGGGCGTGCGGATGTCGGGCTCGGAGACGATCTCGATGAGCGGCGTGCCGCAGCGGTTGAGGTCGATGTAGGTGCGCGAGGCGGAGTCCGCGAATCCGTCGTGCAGGCTCTTGCCGGCATCCTCTTCCATGTGCAGGCGGGTGATCCCAATCTTCTTTGGGTTGCCGCTCGCGTCTGAGACAGTCAGCGAGCCATGTTCGGCAAGCGGTCTGTCGAACTGCGATATTTGATAGCCCTTGGGCAGGTCGGGATAGAAGTAGTTTTTGCGAGCGAAGACGCTGCGCTCGTTGATGGAGCAGCCGAGGGCTTTGGCGGCGAGCGTCGCGAACTCGACGGCCTGGCGATTCAGCACGGGAAGCGCGCCGGGAAGGCCGAGGCAGACCGGGCAGATGTGGGTGTTGGGCTCGCCGCCGTACTCGTTCCGGCACCCGCAGAAGGCCTTTGTCTTGGTGAGCAGCTGGACGTGGACCTCGAGACCGATGACTGGCTGGTACATGGCGAGAACCTCGGGCGCGAGTCCGGCAAGAGCGGGCATGAGCGGATTTTATCAATGCCCGCGGGCGAGCGCCGCGTCAGGCCGCATCTCATCCAATCAGTTCCGCGGAGACGATTGGATGGCTGAGGATCGAAGCACGACCACAAATGCGCCTGACGATGAGGCGAAGACGGATGTCACCCCAAATGACGGCGACGAGGCGAAGAGTAACGGTGAGGGAAGCACAGGCGACACCGCGTCGCATCAGAAGAACCTCGAGCGGCCCACGGCTGAGGACATCTACGAGCAGGTGGCGCGTAACGCGAAGACGGAGCTGAAGCGCTCTACCGTCTCCCTGGCCATATCGGGATTCGCCGGCGGCATCTTCATGGGGCTGTCCGGTTTGGGGGTGGCACTGGTGTTTGGGTTTTTCGGCGTTTCGCCGAAGTCGCATTTTGTCGCCAGCATGTTCTATCCCATCGGCTTCATTGTGGTGATCATCGGGCGCGCGCAACTCTTTACGGAAAACACGCTGTATCCTGTCGCGCTGGTGCTGTCGGAGAAGCGGGAGTTTTTGAACACCATGAGGCTCTGGTGCACCGTGCTTCCGGCAAATGTGCTGGGAGCGCTGGCGTTTTCGCTGCTGGCGGCGCGAACCAGTGCGCTGCCCGTGCAGACGCGGTCTGCGCTCATCTATTTGGGAACGTCTGCGGTGAGCGCAACGCCGGCCACAATTTTCTGGAGCGCGGTCACCGCCGGTTGGATTATCGCGACGGCTGCATGGCTGGTGTCCGGATCGCATTCGATCACCGGCTCGGTAATCATCCTTTGGCTCCTCACGTACCTGGTGGGTCTGGGCAACTTTGCGCACTGCATCGCGACCTCCGGAGAGATATTTTCGGCGGTCGTCACGCATCAGGTGGCTGCATCGAGTTACCTGCACTGGCTGTGGATTGCGGTGGCGGGGAACGTCTGCGGAGGCGTGTTCATGGTCACGCTGCTGGAATATGGGCAGGCAATTCTGGCGAAGACCGAGCCGCCGGTTGAAGAGTAGCCACGGCGGCAGTTGCCATTGTGACGGGCTAAACTGGAAGCTGCATGATTCTTCCGTTCGTCCGCGAGCTGGTTGCGGACCTGGAACGTTCTCCAGAGTTTGAGCGTGTTCGTCGCCATCTTGCGGGCGGCACGGGGCGGAGACGTGTGTCCGGGCTCACGGCGACCGCGCGAGCGCTCTATCTTCCCTACTTTGCACGGGCCGCAAACGCTTCGGCGCTGGTGCTGGTTGCGGATAATAAGGCAGCCGAGGCGCTGCACGAAAATCTGCTGGCGGCTGCCCAGCTGAGCGGAGCGCTGCGCGTCGAAGAGATACTGCGTCTTCCCGCACACGATGTGCTTCCCTTTGAGAATCTTTCGCCGCACTCGGAGATCCAGGAACAGCGCGCCTCGACCCTCTGGAAGATTGCGAGCGGGCAGGCGAGGCTGGTGGTCGCACCGATGGAAGCCGCATGCATGCGGCTGTTTGGACGCGAGCACTACGCTGCGCTTGCGTTAGCGCTGCGGCTTGGCGAAGAACATATTCCGGAGATGCTCGTCGAGCATCTGGTCTCGGTCGGTTACACGCGCGTGGATGTTGTCGATATGCCGGGTCAGGTTACGGTGCGTGGCGGCATCCTCGATGTCTACGGACCGGAGATGGAGCGGCCCGTGCGCATCGACTTCTTCGGCGATGAGATTGAGTCAATCCGTCGTTTCGATCCGGAGACACAGCGCTCTTCGAGTGCAATTGATGAGGTTTTGCTGCTTCCGCTGACGGAGACGCCTGCGACGGAGTCGTTGCTGGAGGCGATCAACGCGAGATTGACGCGCAGCGGGGCAGCCGGCGCGGCGCTCGAAGGCGGCGAGACAGCGGCCGAGTTGCAGACGCGCGTCGCGGTAGCCGGCTCAGCAAAGATGCGTGAGGCGACGATATTTCCCGGATGGGAGTTTTATGCGCCGGTCGCGGGAGCGCGTTCGTCGTTGCTCGATCTGATGGGTCCGCATACGCGCGTGTTTGTGGAAGAGCCTGCGATGGTGCTCAACCATGGCGAGCGGTGGTGGAACAAGGTCGAGCAGCGTCATGAACGCTCGGGCATTGGGTCATTGGTGCGCGCGGAGGATTTGTATTTTTCGCCGTGGGAGCTGCAGGATCGTGTACGCGCATTTTCGGGCTGCGATCTGGATCAGCTTGGCGCGGTGGATGTGCTGGAGAACACGCGAAGCGATGCCAGCGAAATTGAGTTCGCGACGAGGCCGGCGATTCGTTTTCATGGTTCCATTCCCAGCTTTGTCGACGAGTTGAAGAAGCTGATGGAGAGCGAGGCAAGGGTGCTGGTCGCGGCGCCCAACCAGGGTGAATTGGAACGTTTGGCCGGATTGCTGCAGGAGTACAACGTTCCCTATCGCATCGGTTGGCGGGCGGATCAAGGCGCTTCGGCCACTGTGTACTCCGAATCGAGTTACCTGGCAGGCGATCTGCGCACGCCGGTGCTGGTGCGGGCGGCGATTGCGAACGGCGTGCAGGTGCTGGATCTGGATCGTGCGACGGCGCGCCAGTTTGTGCTCTTCGGGGCCAACGATCTGAACGACGAGGTGGACGTTCATGCGCGTCCCGTGCGGCGGGGGAAGACCTCTGCATTTGTCTCAGACCTGCGCGATCTCGCTGTGGGCGATTACGTCGTGCATGTCGAGCACGGCATTGCGCGATACGACGGCCTGCGGGTGATCGAAGAAAAGACTGCGGGTTCGTGGAAATCGGAAAACGGGGAAGATTCGACGCAGTTGGAGCTGATGATCCTAACCTTCGCGGACGACGCGAAGCTGTATGTTCCGCTGACGCGGCTCGATCTGATTCAGAAGTACCGCTCCACCGAGGCTGGGCCGGCGCCGCAGCTGAATCGGCTGGGAAATCCTGCGTGGTCGAAGACTAAGGCTCGCGTGAAGAAGGCCATGGAGGACATGGCGGAGGAGCTGTTGAAGCTGTATGCGCAGCGCAAGGCTGCTCTGGGCACAGCGTTTTCACCCGACAGCAATATGATGCGCGAGTTCGAAGATGCCTTCGACTACAACGAGACGGACGATCAGTTGACGGCGATCGCCGACATCAAGGCTGACATGGAATCGACGCAGCCGATGGACCGCCTGCTCTGCGGCGACGTGGGTTATGGCAAAACCGAGGTTGCCATGCGCGCAGCGTTCAAAGCTGTACAGGACGGCAAACAGGTCGCCGTGCTGACGCCCACGACAGTGCTTTGTTTCCAGCACTTCGAAAGCTTCAAGCGCCGCTTCGCGAACTTCCCGGTGACCGTCGAGATGATTTCGCGCTTTCGTACGGCGAAGGAGAAGAAGGAAATCCTGGAGCGGGTGGCCGATGGCAAGGTCGACATCCTGATCGGAACGCACGCGATCCTCGCACAGGGGCTTAAGTTTCAGGACCTTGGTCTGCTCGTCGTCGACGAAGAACAGCGCTTCGGTGTGCGTCACAAAGAGCGGCTGAAGCAGATGCGCGCTGCGATCGATGTGCTGAGCATGTCTGCGACGCCGATTCCACGTACGCTGCACATGTCGCTCGTCGGGCTGCGCGACATGAGTGTGATCGAAACGCCGCCGAAGGACCGCATGGCGATCCAGACGGTGGTCGCGAAGTTTGACGAAAAGCTCATCCGTACTGCCATCGAGGTGGAGTTGGAGCGCGGCGGACAGACATACTTTGTCTCCAATCGAGTGGAGACGATCTATGAGATGGCGACGAAGATTCGCGAGCTGGTGCCGCAGGCGCGCGTCGTTGTAGCGCACGGCCAGATGCCCGAAGCGGAGCTGGAGCGGGCGATGCTGGCGTTCATGAATGGGGAATACGACGTACTGTGCGCGACCAGCATTATCGAGAATGGGCTCGATATTCCGCGCGCGAACACCATCATCATCAACCGTGCGGACCGGCATGGGTTGAGCGAGCTGTATCAACTTCGCGGTCGCGTCGGACGGTCGAACCGGCGCGCGTATGCCTATCTTCTGATTCCGCCCGAGCAGCAGTTGACTGAGATTGCGCGAAGACGATTGGCTGCGCTGAAGGAATTTTCGGACCTCGGCGCGGGCTTCAAAATCGCCGCGCTTGATCTCGAGCTGCGCGGTGCGGGCAATATGCTGGGCGGCGAGCAGTCGGGACATATTGAGGCGATCGGCTTCGAGCTCTACACGCAGATGCTTGAAGAGGCCGTGAGCAAGCTGAAGGGCGAGGGCCACGAAGACCGCCTGCAGGTTACGGTGAGCCTGGGCATCTCGCTGCGTATCGATGAGAGCTACATCGCGGAGGAGAATCAGCGGCTGCGGATGTACAAGCGCATTGCGGGCGCGAGCTCCGACGCGATGCTGACGGAGATTCGCGATGAGCTGCAGGACCGCTACGGGCAGCCGCCGGAGAGCGTGCAGCATCTGCTCGCCGTCGGCGAGATACGGTTGACCTGTGAGCGGTTGTTCATCGCGCAGATTGAGCGCAAGCGCGTTGCCGTTGATGAAGGAAGGAAGAGCGCAGCCGCGCCGTCGAAGCCCGCTGCGCAGACGGTGCGATGGGCTGGCCGCGAGGTCACCCGGCCGACGAACCAATGGCAGCCCTCGACCATGCTGCAACGGACCCAACCGCTTGCAGGCAGGCACGGGCAGGCGCCGCAGGTTGCGGCTCTACAGTTCTCTTCGCGTGCGGCTCTCCAGCGTGAGAGTGAATCGAATGCCGCGAAGGCGGCGAGGGATGCGACGGCCGTGCGTGCGACGAACTCTCCGCTCGCGCAGGCCGGCAGAATCAAGCCGATGCGGGATATGCTCTTCATCACTTTCAGCGAAAAGTTGCACGCTGCTCCTTCGGAGCCGGGAAAGGGCATCAACGTCGGCGCGCTGATGAAGCTGGTCGCGCGCAACGCGAAGAATGGAGCGCAGCTTACGCCGCAGGGTGTGCTGCGCTGGCCGTTGTCAGGGCCGAACGCGGAGACGGTGCTGAACGAAACGCGCGAGCTGCTGTCGATGCTCGAAGGCGCGCAATCTCCTGTGTAGACTGAAGTGCATCATGCGTCTGCACGCTCTTCTTCTCATGGTTCCTCTTGCCACAATGCCATCGATTTTTGCTCAGCACGCCTCCGCGGACGGCGCGGGGCAGACATTCAATACGCTCTCGGAGCAGTACTTTCAGCAGGTTTACTTCAAGTTTGCGCCGACGGCGGGAACATCCGCCGGTCTGCACCAGTACGACACGCAGCTTGAAGATTATTCGGGAGCCGGCATTCAGAAGGAGATCGCCGCGCTGCACGAGTGGGAGAAGAAGATCGAGGCGGTGGATCCGACAGCGTTGGATGCCGAGCCTGCGGCAGACCGCGACATTCTGCTCGGGTCCATCCGGGGCCAGCTGCTCCAGCTCGAGGTGATTCGCGGCTGGGAAAAGAATCCGGACAACTACTCCAGCGGCGTGACAAACTCCATCTTCACGATCATGGAGCGGCCGTATGCGCCGGTGGATGTGCGTCTGCATGCGGCGGTCGAGCGCGAGAAGCTGATTCCGCAGGTCTTTATAGAAGCACGCAAGAACCTGAAGAATCCGCCGCACATCTATACCGAGATCGCGTTGGAACAGATCGATGGCGACATCAGCTTCTTTGAGCACGACGTCCCTGAAGCATTCGCCTCCGCTACGGACGCCGACACCAAAGCCGAGTTTCTGAAGACGAACGCGGCGGTGATCGAGGCGATGAAGAGCTACGCGGCGTGGATGAAGAGCGATCTTCTGCCGCGCTCGAACGGCGATTTCCGCTGGGGCGCTGACACATTCCGCAAGGCTCTCGAGTACAACGAGATGGTCGATATTCCGCTGGACAGGCTGTTGCAGATCGGCTACGGCGATCTGCACAAGAACCAGGCGGAGTTTGCGCGCGTGGCGAAGGAGATTGATCCGTCAAAGACGCCGCAACAGGAGCTGGCCGAGCTGGCTTCGATTCATCCGGCGCCGGACCATCTGCTGCAGGCGTTCCATGACCGGTTCGACTCGGAGATCAACTTCATTCGCTCGCACCACATCATCACGATTCCGAGCAACGTACAGCCGACGCTTGAAGAGACGCCGCCGTTCATGCGCGCGACGACGCAGGCCTCGATGGATCCTCCGGGACCGTTTGAAACCCATTCGACGAAGGCCTACTTCAACGTCACACTGCCGGAGGCGGACTGGAGCGTACAGAAGACAAGCGAGTACATGGCCGCGTTCAATATCGGTACGATCGTTTCGACCAGTGTGCACGAGGCGTATCCGGGCCACTATGTGCAGTTTCTGTGGCAGCCGCAGTTTCCGTCGAATATTCGCAAAATTATCGGAGCGAACACCAATATCGAAGGCTGGGCGCACTACTGCGAGCAGATGATGCTGGACGAGGGTTACAACGCGCCGGGCGTCGGCGCGAAGGATGAACTCGATTCGAAGATGATCCGGCTGGGTCAGTTGCAGGATGCTCTGTTGCGCGATGCGCGATTCATCGTCGCTATCCGCATGCACACGGGCGTAGGTGGCGAGCTGACCATTCCAGAGGCTGAGGATTTCTTCGTCAAGGAGGGGTATCAGTCGCGGCCGATAGCGGAGGTGGAGACGAAACGCGGCACCTCGGATGCGCTCTATCTCTATTACACGCTGGGCAAGCTGGAGATCATGAAATTGCGTTCGGACGTGCAACAACGCGAGGGCGCGTCCTTTTCGCTGGAGCGGTTCCATGACGACTTCATGCGGCAGGGATTTGCGCCGATCAAGATCATCCGAAAAGCGATGTTGCATGACAGCTCCCCTGTGCTCTAGGCTGGGGCGCGCGCGGTCGAGCTGTTCGCACAAAGATGGCTGATTTGTAATCTGCATCGAAGACGGTTGGTAGCATCATTGCAGCCTGTCAGAGAGAGTAGGAAGAACGCATGTCATTGATGAAGGTGCGCAAGGCCGTGTTTCCGGCAGCCGGGTTTGGCACTCGCTTTTTGCCCGCCACCAAAGCAACTCCCAAGGAGATGCTGCCGCTGGTCGATAAGCCGCTGATCCAGTACGGCGTGGAAGAGGCTGTCGCCGCCGGATGCACGGAGATCATCATTGTCACGGGGCGCGGCAAATCGTCGCTGGAAGATCACTTCGATAAATCGTACGAGCTGGAGACCGCGCTGGAGGCGCGCGGCAAGACGGCGCTGCTGGAGATGGTGCGGTCGGTTTCGCACCTGGCGAAGATCAGCTACACGCGCCAGCCGGATGCGCTCGGGTTGGGGCATGCGGTGTTGCAGGCCAAGCAACTCGTAGGCAATGAGCCGTTCGCTGTGATTTTGCCGGATGATGTGGTGGACTCCGAGACGCCGTGTCTGAAGCAGATGGTCGATGCGTTCGAAAGGACACAAGCCTCCATCCTTGCTTCCGAGATCGTTGAGGGTGCGGCGATCTCTTCGTACGGTTGTCTGGAGTGCGTGCAGGACCCGCACGATCCGCGGCTGTTGGACGTGACGAACATGGTGGAGAAACCGAAGCCGGAGGAAGCGCCAAGCCAGCACGCCATCATCGGCCGCTACATCCTGACGCCGCGCATCTTCCAGATGCTGGAGAGCGTGACGCCGGGCTCAGGCGGCGAGATTCAGCTGACCGACGGCATCAAGGCGCTGCTGCAGCATGAGAAGGTTTACGGCTTCACGTATGAGGGCACGCGTTACGACGCCGGGGACAAACTTGGATTTCTGAAGGCCACGGTGGAGTTTGCTCTGCGACGGAACGATCTTGGCCCGCGCTTTCGCGAGTGGTTGAAAAATCAGGCGTTCTAGACTCGCCAGCCAGAAGCTGTCTCGTTTCCTGCATCCAACCTGTTGGAATCCGTGCCGTTGAAGCGGCGCAAAACACATGGATAAAGGGATCGAGAACAAGGACATTACGCGGCCCGAAAAGCCGAAGAAGGCGCGCGGAAAACCGGGTAAAAAGCCGCATTGGGCGTCCGGCGCCAAGACGATCGTCGGCACTTCGGTTCAGCCGGAGAGCCGCATCTGGTACACGATCGACAATGGCACGTTGTCGGAGATATATCACCCGGATGTCGACCAGGCGAACACGCGTTCGGTGCGGTTCGTGGTCACGGGCGAGGACAAATTCTTCTCCGACGAGATGTGGGACGCGGAGCACAAGGTAACGTGGCTCGAGACGGGCGCGCCGGGTTGCCGGATTGAATCGCGGTGCAAGTCCGGCCAGTATGCTCTGACGAAAGAGATCGTTCCCGATCCAATGCACGACGCGCTTCTCGTGCGCTGCAGCTTTCGGCCGGCGAATGGAAAAGCGCTGAAACTTTACCTGCTGGTTGACGCGCACATCGGCGATCGCGGCGAGAACAACGAGGCGTGGGCGGGAGAATACAAGGGCCAGCCGATGGTCTTCGCCAGCCGGGCGTCGGTGTGCCTTGCGGCAAGCAGCGCGCCCGCGCCAACGAAGACGAGCGTGGGCTACATCGGCGTCTCCGATGGCTTCACGGTGTTGAAGCGTGGTGAGCCGCTGCCGAAAACGAACTTTGCGCCGGACGGAAATGTCGGCATGGCGATGGAGATTGACTACGCCGCGAACGGCGGAAGCTTCAGGATTGCGCTGGCGTGCGGAGAGGACGGCGCGGAGGCCGGACTGCAGACGCGTGCAGGATTGCTGGAAGACTTCGATCGGACGCGCGAGCTGTTCGTTCAGCAGTGGAGAGACAGACAGGCGACGTATCGCGAGGTTGCAGATCTCTCGGACAGCGGCCATGACATGTATCGAGTGAGCACAGCGGTGCTGGAAGCGCATCAGTCAAAGCGCTATCGGGGAGGATTCGTCGCCGGGCTGTCCGTGCCGTGGGGCTTTGCGCGCGGCGACAAGGATATCGGCGGATATCACGTGCTGTGGCCGCGTGACATGGTGGAGTCGGCGATGGGCAAGCTGGCATTGGGCGACGCCCACTGCGCGCGCTCGACGCTGTTTTACCTCGCCTGCACGCAGAACGCGGATGGAGGATGGAGCCAGAATATGTGGCTCGATGGAACGCCGCACTGGGGGGCGATCCAGATGGATGCCATTGCGCTTCCCATTCTGCTGGCGGACAAGCTTCGGCGCGACGATTCGCTCGGTCACTATCAACCAGGACACATCGTGCACAGGGCAGCGCAGTTCCTGCTACGGCACGGGCCCGTTACGCAGCAGGACCGCTGGGAGACCACACCGGGATACTCACCGAACACCATGGCCGCGGAGGTCGCGGCATTGCTGGCGGCTGCGGATTTTGCGGATGCCAGTGGAGAAGAGGATCGTGCGGCGTTTCTGCGTGACACCGCAGACGCGTGGAACGATGCGATCGACGAACTGACGTACGTCGAGGACACACCGCTGGCCCGTAAGCACGGAGTGCGAGGCTACTACATGCGCATGGCTCCGCCGAATCGCATCCAGGCGCGCGAGATCGACCACCTCCGCATCCGGATGCCCAACATTCGCGGACCGAAGAGCCGGAGGGCAATCGACATCATCAGCCCGGGCGCACTGTCGCTGGTGCGGATGGGATTGCGCGCGCCCGACGATCCACGCATCGTGGATACGGTGACGTTGCTGGATGCGACGCTGCGCAGGGAGATGAAGACGGGCACGGGATGGAAGCGCTCGACCGACGACGGCTATGGCGAGAAGGAGGACGGGCAGCCGTTCGACAAGCGCGGTATCGGCCGCTGCTGGCCGCTGCTGGCCGGCGAGCGTGGACACTTCGAGCTCGCTGCAGGGCGGCGGGAGGCCGCGCTTGAGCTACTGAAGACCATGGCTCGGCAGACGAGCGAGTGCGGCATGATCCCCGAGCAGGTATGGGACGCGGATGATATTCCGGAACGGTCTCTGTTCAACGGTCACCCCAGCGGTTCGGGCATGCCGCTTGTGTGGGCCCATGCGGAGTACATCAAGCTGTTGCGTTCGCTGCATGAAGGCGCAGTGTGGGGCCGCATTCCGCAGACCGAGGAGCGGTATCTTCGCCAGGGACGCAACGCGAACTTCCAGATATGGACGCCGGAACAACAGCGTGGCTGGATGTCCCCGGGAAAGGACTTGCGCATCGATCTGCCGGTGCCGGCAAGATTGAGCTGGAGCTCCGGATCCTGGAGTGGCGAGGCGCGAACGACGGATTCGGGCTTGGGACTACATACAGTCATGCTGCCTGCGCATGAGCTGGCGCCTGGCGCCGTGCTGCGCGTGAAGCTTGAGGTGGAAGATCGCAGCAGCGATGCCGATCTACCGGGATCGCTTACGGTCAAGGTGAGAGAGAAGTAGGTTTGCGGCAACTCTGCTAGCTTGATGGGGTGGGCGTGCGTGGAGTGATCGGTTGACTGGCGTTTTCCGGGTTCGGCGGAGACTTTGTTGGTGGAAGACAGTTTCGTCGGCCATGCTTGGCGTGTTGTTTGTGCTCGTACAGCCTGCACCGTGCCAGCAGCATCGTCCCATGGATGTGCCCAACCCCTCCCAGAATACGGAAGAGCCTGTACGAACGCGTCTGATTCTCAAGGACGGGACGTATCAGCTGGTGCTGAGCTACAACGTCGTCGGGAACGTCGTGCACTTCCGAAGTGCAGAGCGCAACGGAGAAGAAGAAGAGATTCCGCTCGCACTGGTCGATCTCGCCGCGACGGAACAATGGAAGAAAGACCACGAGCCGGGAGCGCAGGCGGCGCAGAGTTCGCCGGTGTTGACGCCGGAACTGGCGAAGGAAGAAGCCGCGCGGGCCGCGCTGACGCCCGAGATCGCACCGGACCTGCGACTGCCGGAGGAGGATAGCGTGCTTGCGCTCGATACCTTTCGCGGCACGCCGGAGCTTGTGCCGATGCCGCAGGAGGGATCCGATCTCAACAAAGAGACGGCTCATGGCGTGCTGAAGGGGCCGATCAATCCGGCGTCCAGCCCGCATCGCATCACGGACATTCCGCGCGAGCGCGCCGATGTTCAGCTGCATGTGCCCGACCCGGTCTTCTATGTGCAAGTGAATGGCGGCAACAACGAAGATCTTGTGACGAGTGGCGGCGCGTTCACGGTTGACACGCACGGCGCAAGTGGCCGCCCCACGCCCTCTGGCGGCGATCCAAACGATGGGTATGTGATTGAACGTGTCGATGTGCGCGCGGATGTACGGATCGTTGACAGCTTCCGTATCGGGTTGCTGGGCACCGGACGGACCCAGCGCGATGTCGTCGAGATGAAATCGGAGATGCTGCCGGGCGGGCATTGGCTGAAGTTGACGCCGTTGCAGCCGCTCGACTTCGGTGAGTACGCCCTTATCGAAGTGCTCGGGCCGAACGCCGTGAACCTCGACGTGTGGGACTTCGGCGTGCACTCGGACGCGCCGGAGAACGTCGAAGCCATTCGCCCGGAGCAGAAGCGTGCGCCTGCTCTGGAGCGGCGGGAACCGTAGTAACAAGTCAGCTAATTTGCTGACTCGCTCGTTATGCGTGTCTTGAGGTCTTCGGAGCGGGCATGGAGGCCAGCGACTCGCTGTCGGCGACTGCGATCTGATCGCGTCCTCTGGCCTTCGCGTGATACATCATGGTGTCGGCGGAGCGGATGATGGCGTGCAGCGTGTCGCCGTCCTGCGGGAATGTTGCGAGCCCGAAGCTGGCGGTGAGATGCAGCGACAGACCTTCGCCACTCAAAAAGTCTGTGCGGATCAACGCCTCGCGCAGTCTTGTGGCAAGGTCCTCCGCGGCGGGTTTGTCCAGGCCGCGCAGGAGGGCGACGAACTCGTCGCCGCCGTAACGGAAGCCCGCGTGGTTGGGGCCCAGCGTGCGCTTGATGACGCCGCCGACCTCTGCGAGCAGGCGCGAGCCGACCAGATGACCGTGCGTGTCGTTGACGGCCTTGAAGTGATCGAGATCGAGGAAGAGAAGACTGAAGTGCGGCTGGATGGGAATCACACGCGGATCGTTGTCCGCTGCGATCTCGTTCTCCAGCATGGTGTAGAGATAGCGCGCGTTGAACAGGCCCGTGCAGTCGTCCGTGATGGTGAGGTGCTGCACCAGTTTTACGTAGCGCGCATTGGCCAGCGCGATCGCCGCATAATCGCACAGCACGCGCAGGAATGAGATCGATGCGTCGGGCAGCAGGTCGAGCTTGCTGTTGTGCAGTTGCAAAACGCCCAGGGTGCGTCCGCTGTGGCGCAGCGGCAGGCAGGCGATGGACTGCAGATGCAGCTCGGGGTGCTGGCGCGCGAAGACAGACCAGTCAGGATCGGCGGTGACGTCCGGCACGACGAGCGGGTTTCCGGTCAGCGCCACGTAACCGCTGATGCCCTCGCCCATCTTGATGCGAAGCTCGGCAATATTTTCTGTGTCGATACCGGCGTGCAACGCGTAGTAGAGCTCGTTGGCCTCTTCGTCCACCATCAGCAGAGACCACTGCTCGGGGCCGAAGTACTCTTCCATCTGGCTAAGGATCGCGCGCAGCAGCGGCTCAAGCTCTAGATTTGCAGTCAGGGCACGCGCAACTTCATGGAACACGCGCAGGTGATCGAGCTGCCTGCCGTCCATTACGTCGGAATGCCGCCGGTCTGTCACGTGCCTTCCTGTCGTCCGGGTGGGGCCGTACTCATCAGTGGCACAAGGATAGCTCAAGAGTTTTGCGAGGTTAGTCCCCCGTTCGTCACTCAAGGTTTGCATTCTAGGTGCATCGGCCCGCGCGCTGCGGAGATCAATTGCGTCCGGATTTGCAACATCCGTCGGGTTAGCCGCCGATGTGCACCATCGAGCGCGATGGCTTGAGGAAGCCCGGCTCGCCGATGTGATGCCGTGCTTCCTTGTGATCCACGATTCTGCGGATGCGGGTGCGCAGTTCGTCGTCGTCTGCGCCTCGCCGCATGGGACCAATGAGATCGTGATCGCTCTGTGAAAACAGACAGGTTCGCACCTTGCCGTCCGAGGTGACGCGCACCCGGCTGCAGTGGCCGCAGAAGGGATGAGACACCGGCGCGATGATGCCGATCTCGCCAGTACCGTCGTCGAAGGTGAAGCGACGCGCTGTCTCGGATGTGTGATTGGGCGGCAATGCAACCAGCGGGCGGACGCGATTGAGTCGTTCAACGATCTCATCCATGCGCACCACGGCTTGCGGCGTCCAGGTGCGGTCCTCTTCGAGCGGCATCCACTCGATGAAGCGAACAATGACGTTTTCGTCACGCGAGAACTCGGCGAAGGCTTCGATCTGGTCGTCATTGAACCCGCGCAGAAGGACGGCATTGACCTTCACAGGGCCGAGGCCTGCATCCTGCGCCGCGCGAATGCCCTCACGAACGCGCTCGAAGCTGCCCGGAACGCGCGTAATGCGTGCGAACGTCTCGCCGTCGACAGCGTCCATGCTGACCGTGATGCGGTTCAGTCCTGCGCGCTTCAGGTCGCGGGCCATCGGCGCCAGCAGGTGTCCGTTGGTCGTCAGCGCAATGTCGAGCGGCGAATCCAGAAACGCCGGCGTCAGAGCGGCGATCTCACGGATCAGGTCCAGCAGACCTCGCCGCAGCAGGGGTTCGCCGCCGGTGAGACGCACCTTCTCAATGCCCAGGGAAACAAAGAGCCGCACGATGCGCGCATAGTCCTCAATGGGGAGTTCCGCATAGACGGCACCTTCGTTGCCGGTCCGGCAGTAGACGCACTTGTAGTTGCAGCGGTCGGTGACGGAAAGGCGCAGGTCGGTAATGGCGCGTCCGTGCCGGTCGCGCAGCCGCGGTCCAGCGCTCATGGCGCGGGCCTGGACCCCGGGGTCGGGGGTGGGCATGGCGTCGAGGATGGGTGGCAGGACGGCGGCCATAAGGAAACAGTACTTCCTCAGATGCAGTTTCTGGAAGCCTTCTGGACGCATCTCATGTCATACTCCATCCCGGAGCTTGCCCTGGGACCCGCGTTATACTGGGCCTGTTCCAGGGAGAAAAGCTCCCGAGGTCCGCACCCCCGGCGGTCGGCTGTTGCTGTAGCTCCTCCACCGAGGTGTTTTGCTCGTGCGGACGACTTCCATTCCGGCGTGGTTCGGCCATCACGCTTGGCCGCTATGGCTTGTGCTCGCAGCCATTGTTCTCTGCGCTGTTTTGCTGCGAGTCTCCGCCTGGGCGCGTGAGACCGCGATACGCCGCAAGCGGCGCGGCGTGACCCAACAAACCTTTACGGCACAACTGGAGCAGTACGGTTTTGACCCTGTGATAACGTCCGCAACCTTCCGCTATCTGCGAGAGGTGCAGCTGGTTCCGTTTCCGGTGCTGCCTGGGGACGATCTGGACAAAGACTTGGGACTGAGCCCGGAGGAAATTGAGCAGACCGTGCGGGATCTTTCGATCGGGCTGCGACGGCGGTACAGCCCGGGACTGCAGCCGCTTCCGCTGGTCACAGTGGAGGACCTGATCCGGCTGCTGCAGGCCTCGCCGCGGGTGGTCCGCTCCGGCGTGGCGTGACGAAAGATTCAGCTGGTCATGAAGTTAGCAAGCGAAGAATCAGGGAGCCAGGAGGCGATTCTCTCCTAACTTTCTAGCGCTGACTTCTCCTGCCCCTATACACCGACGCCGAACTCCAGCTCCGGCTGGTCGCCCGAGTGGGCGTACATGTCATACGGCGTGCGGCGCTGGAACTTGTAACGAGCCCGAAGCTCTTTTCCGACGACGACCCCGATGGCCAGCACGGTGATCCCGGCTGAGACCAGGCCCACGTTACGCATAAATGTTTTGCTCTCCGCGCAGGCGGTGTCGTCGGCGTGGAGTGAGCGATTCGATTTCATGCGATGGATGATAGCGCACCCCTGCAAATATTGTGCATTACCGTCGAGTGCGACCTCTGTGTCAGTGACGCGGGAGTCAACAGCATGCGATGGAGTCAGATGCGTGAAACGCACTTGGCGTCGCTGACGCCTGAAAACCTCAGCTTTTGGTCGCCGGAGCGGCCGGCGCGGAAGCCGGCGCCGCGCTGGCCGAAGAGGAAGACTTTTCGGAGGCGGACGAGGCAGCCGGGCTGTCGGCCGGCTTCGAGCCGCTGCCCGCGTCTCCAGACTTTGCGGAATCGTTGTTGGTCGAAGCGGCCGGTTTGGCCGAAGAGTAGAGGTCCTTGTACCATCCGCTGCCCTTGAACTGGACGGCCGGCGCGGTCAGGGTGCGCTCCAGCGGTCCACCGCAGTGCGGACACTTGGTCAGTTCGGGGTCAGAGAACTTCTGAATTTTTTCCGTGTGGCGGCCACACTCTTTGCACTGGTACTCGTAAAGCGGCATGGGTCCTTCTCGGGCGGAACGTTCGCTCCTTTCAAGGATACAGGTTTGCGGCTGCAAGCTGCCTGCCTGCGGCGCGATCGCGATATGCTCCGAGGATGCTCCAGAGATTGCTTTCTGTCGCGATGCTCATGCTTTGCTCGTTACCGCTGCTGGCCCAGGTCAACAATGCCGCTCCCACTCCGCCGATGGGCTGGAACAGCTGGGATGCGTATGGCCTGACCATTACGGAGGCGGAGTTTCGCGAAAACGCCGCCGTCCTGCGCGACAAGCTGCTGCCCTTCGGCTGGCGCTATGCCGTGATTGATGAGGGCTGGTTCTTCGAGAACCCCCAGGACAGGAACAAGCCGGACACGCTGCGCTATTCCATCGACATTTATGGACGCTACGTTCCCGTACCGCAGCGGTTTCCGTCTGCGGCGAAGATGGGCGACACGCTGAGAATTCTCGGTGCATCAGAGGGCCAACCTCGCCCCAAGCTGGAAGCGACCATCCAGGGCCCCGAATATGCCGGCTTCCGGCCGCTTTCGAATTGGGTTCACGCGCAGGGCCTCCTCTTCGGCATTCACATCGTGCGCGGAATTCCGCGCGTGTCGGTCGAGCGCAATCTGCCGATTGAGGGTTCCAGCTTTCACGCGCAGGATGCCGCCGACACCAGCGACGCCTGTCCGTGGGACCCGACGAACTGGGGCGTCAAGGACAACGCCGCCGGGCAGGCCTGGTACGACTCGCTGATGAAGCAGTACGCCGATTGGGGCGTCGATCTCGTCAAGGTGGACTGCATCGCCGACCATCCGTATAAGGTGAGCGAGATTCGGCAGATTCGCCGAGCGATGGATAAAGCGACGGCGAAGACGGGAAGGCCGATGGTGCTGAGCCTGTCGCCCGGGCCGACCAACCCGGCGCATGCGGCCGAGGTCGCGTCGCTCGCCAACATGTGGCGGATTTCGAATGACTTCTGGGACGTATGGTCGACGAGCGGAAACGCAGATTTTCCGCAGCCGCTGAAAGGGCAGTTCGACCGGCTCGCGGAGTGGTCACAGTTTGATTTCAAGCCCGGTGAATGGCCCGATGCCGACATGTTGCCGTTCGGCGAGCTGCGGCCTTCGCCGGGCTGGGGCGAGCCTCGCCACACGCGCCTGACGCTTGATGAACAGCGAACGGTGATGACGCTGTGGTCAATCACGCAGAGTCCGCTGATTCTCGGGGCGAACCTGACGCTGCTGGACGACGCCACGTTGCGGTTGCTGACCAACCGCGAGGTGCTCCGGATGGACCAGCATGCGCTGGAACGCGGCAAGCCACTCGATGCCTTCCGCACCGGCGATCTGCGCGTCTGGCGCACCGTCACGCGGGAATCTCATGGGGAGCCGCGCGTCATGGTCGGTCTGTTCAATCTCAGCGATGCGCCGATGACGGTTGATCGCTCCGCCTCCGAACTTGGGCTTGTGCCCGTGGGCGGGACGAAAGCGAGCGCGATTGTTGATGTTTGGGCGAAGAAGATACTTGGCCCGGTGGACCGCGTGCGCGTCAGTATCCCGCCGCACGGGTGCTTGCTCCTGGAGCTGGCGCCTTAGTGGGGGAAGTGAGCTGCCTCTGGGGCCTATTGCCTCTAAAGTCAAGGTTACCGTGCTGTGGCGCGTACGTTACCAGAGCTACGAAGGTGGTTACCAAGGCTATCTTCACGACTTGGACTTCTCACCGTAGCTTGTGTTCAAGAAGCACCAACGCAGGAATTCGGACATTGAAAGCTCAAAGCCTTTTCCCAGGTCTCGAAAGCTTTCGCAGTCCGGTCTGCAATAGGTGCTCGCACGAGCGCACACCCGGGTCACGGGGGCTCCGCAAGGAGCTGATCAGGGTTGCTGTGCAGCCATGCGGAAGGCGAACCAGCCTGAGCATGCGGGGGGCGAGGCAGGAACCCGCGTTCTCTTGGGGGAGAGGACGCGGGACTCGCCTAACAGATGTAACTTTGAGGTTCCTAAGGCCACCCTTATGGGTGGCCTTTTGCTTGTCTCGCGAGGTTTTGCTCAGCCCGGCCTCAAAACGCGCATTGCCCGAGCCGCTTTGAATTCCAGGTGTTGTCTTGAGGCTTTCTTCGCCGTATCCTCGCCTCAGTGGCTGCCCCATTCCAGTTCCAATCGCATAAATCCGAGCCGAAGGCACGCGCGGGAAGCGCACGTCCCAATCCGGACCGACTCGTCTCTGCCGGGCCGGTCGATGACGACTCGCAATTTGAGCTGAAGCTGCGGCCGAAGCGGCTGGCGGAGTTTATCGGGCAGTCGAAGGCCAAGGAGCAGCTGGCGATTGCGCTGGAGGCGGCGAAGTCGCGTGGCGAGGCACTGGATCATGTGCTGCTGTTCGGTCCTCCGGGACTGGGCAAGACAACGTTGGCGACGATCATCGCGAATGAGCTTGAGGTCGGCTACCAGCAGACCTCCGGTCCGGCGCTGCAGATCCAGGGCGACTTGACGGCCATTCTCACCAACCTGCGCGAGAGGCAGGTTTTGTTTCTGGATGAGATTCACCGCCTGCAGCCGGTACTCGAGGAGAAGCTGTATACCGCGCTCGAGGACTACCAGATGGACATCATCATCGGGCAGGGACCGAGCGCACGCACGCACACGCTGGAGCTGAAGCCGTTTACGCTGGTGGGCGCGACGACGCGTCCGGGGCTGCTGAGCTCGCCGCTGCGCTCGCGGTTCGGCATCCTGCTGCGGCTGGAGTTCTACACGGAGGATGAGCTGCGGTACATCGTAGAGCGGTCGGCTGACGTGCTGAAGGTGCCGATCGATCAGGATGGAGCGGCGGAGATTGCGGTGCGCTCCAGGGGAACGCCACGAATCGCGAATCGCCTGCTGCGGCGTGTTCGGGACTTTGCCGAGGTGCGCGCGGCGGGCAGGATCGACCGCGAGACGGCGATGCGGGCGCTGGAGATGATGGAAGTCGATGCGCATGGGTTCGACGAGCTGGACCGCAGGCTGCTGCGGACCATCATCGAGAAGTACGACGGTGGGCCGGTGGGGCTGAATACGCTGGCGGCGGCCCTGGCGGAGGAACAGGACGCGCTCGAAGAGGTGTACGAGCCGTTTTTGATCCAGATCGGCTTCCTGGACCGCACGCCGCGCGGACGGGTGGCGACACGGCTGGCCTATGAGCACTTCGGCATCGAGATGCCGAGGCGGAATGGCGCGAGTGGAACCTTATTTGGCTGAGAGCGCAGGTCAGTAGCTGCGCTGGTATACGCGGGAGATGCGGTCGTGCCAACCGAGGCGGTCGTCGTCCATCCAGGCCCACAGCAGGCCGAGACCGAGCGGACAGGCGGCAAGGGCGGTTGCCAGCACGCGGCGACGCATCGCGCGCCGAGTGGGGTTCGCGTCGCTGAAGGTGCAAAGGCCAATGCGTGCGTAGCGCATGCCGGGGGTCGCTTCGTTGAGTGAGAAGAACAAGAGCTGATAGAGGAGCGTTGCCACTGCCAGCGTGAAAAAAACGCCGCCGGCAAGCATGGGACGCGACAACGCCTGGAGGCGCGGGCCGGAGATGTAGGAGACCGCGGTGGCGAAGCCCACCAGCGCCGCGCCGATGCAACAGGCGTCGACCGTGCCTGCCATCAGACGCCGGGAGATGGGAGCGATGTCGGCAAGCTGGGCGTTTGTATGGGCCTCTTCCTGAACGACGACAGCCGTCCGCCGCGGGGAGTCGAGCAGCAGACCCTGCCAGATAGGTGCGGCGCTGGCAGTCTCTTCGGGCATGGGCTCGGTGGAGATGGTTTCGGGCTCGACCTCGAAGATGCGAAGCTGCGGCTCGGGAACCTCCTCGCGCAGAGGACCTTCGGCGAGACGCGGACGAGCCTTGCGCGTCGCAACGAGTTCGCGTGGAAACTCGATGAGGTTGGCTGGAAGCGGCAAGGTCTCGAGGATGTGGTCGGCGAATTCGGGAGCGCGGCGGAAGGCGATCTCCTGCTCCAGCTCTTCGAGTTCGCTGGCGGCGTCACCGGCGCGCTCGTAGGACGCGGAGGTGGCCGACGGCCGCGAAACGAATGGGTTTAGATCGTCGTAAAGGCGAACCGTGAGCCCGCCGGTGGTGACTTCTGTCAAGGGAAAATCCGGCTCGACGCAGAGATCGCCGGACAGAGGCTGGTGCTGGAAGAAGGTTGGCGCCGTCGAGTCGGCTGCGGGTGCCGTGCGCATGATGGGGTCCTGCTCGATCGCGGGCGGCTCGTCGAGAGGATCGTCCTGGCGCAGCTCTTCGAGCAGCTTGAGCTGGGCATCGGCAATAGCGCGGGCATTACGGGCGGCGATCTCGGCTTCGGCGCGAGCCTGCTGGGTGGCGCGCTCGGCCTCGGCGGCGAGGAAGTCGCGATAGCTCTGCGTATTCGCATACCGGGCTCGAACGGTGTCGCGGACCCGGGAGGCGCCGCGACGGGTGTCGCGCTCCATCTGGGCGCGCTCCAACCGGAGAGCTTCTTCACGTGCCGCGTCCATTGCATGGGTTCCGGCCCGGCGGCTGCGGTGGGCGGCGACACGGGCCGCGGCCGCTTCACGCAGGGAGGTGGCTGTGTCGAACAGTGCGGGACTGCTGTCGATGAGTGAGCGGCCGTCGGTGCCGGTTGCGAGCAGGCCTCGTCTTGCCATCTCCTCTGCCGCTGAGCATTCCACCGATTGTCCCACCGAGAATTCCGCCGAACTCTGCATACTGAAGCCTCTGTTGCCCGGTTCCCTTTGCGATGCGGGCTGCACTTTCGCCCGGCGCGCATCGTCTAAGCTCAAGTCAGTGACTCGCGCCACTCCACACGCAGATCGCAGAACCAGACGAAACCGGTGCGGGCGTAGGATGCGCCGAGCCGTACTTGTTATCTCTATCATCGCGGCTTGTGCAGGTCATCCACATCCCGCGAGCGGGCAGGTGTCAAATACGACACCTCCGGCCGAAGCGGCACAGGACCAGTCTCAACTTCCGGATCTTTCGCAGGTGCCGCAGGCCACGCCGCTGCCTCCGGAGCAGACGCCGGATGTGGTGAGCTGGGACGCCGATACCCAGTCCAAACATGGCAGTGTCTATCTGTTAGCCGGCAGCGTCGAAATCCACTATCAAGACCATCTGCTGCGTGCCGATCGGGTCTCCTACAACGAAGACACGCATGAGGTGACCGCGGAAGGCAGCGTTAGGCTGACCGGCGGAGACAACGACGAGTACATCGCGGCTTCGCACGGCACCTACAACCTCAAAACGGGAACCGGGCGCTTCTATGACGTCAAGGGCTCGGTGGGTCTGCATGGAGCGGCAATGACTCCGGATGAAACGGGAAAGACCGGGCTGGTGACACCGAACCCGTTTCTTTTCTGGGGCCGCGAGGTGGTGAAGACTGGCCGCGATGAGTACGACGTCTACGACGGCGCCGTCACCAGCTGCGCTCTGCCTCGGCCGGATTGGCTACTGACCGCCGGGCATCTTTCGCTGAATCAGGACAAGGCCCAGGCCAAGGGCTCGGTGTTTCATCTGCTGGGTCTGCCCGTATTGTTTCTTCCCTATGTGACGCATCCGGTGAACACGGAACAACGGCAGAGCGGCATTTTGATTCCGGTGCTGGGGCAGTCGAGCAGCAAGGGATGGATCATCGGCGAGCAGGTCTATCTCACGCTGGGTCGGTCGGCGGATTTGACGGCCGGGCTGCAGTACTACTCACTGCGCGGATACTCGGAGATGGCGACGTTCCGCGAGAAGGGATTCGGCGATGACTTCTTCCAGGCACATTTTTCGGCGCTGCAGGATCGCGGATTTACGCCGGCCGGAGGCACCTACACAAATCAGGGCGGCGAGGATGTGACTGCGGCCTTCCGCGAAAAGGTCGCCGACCATGCGCGCGTTGTGGGCGATGGCGAGTATCTCAGCTCGTATGTGTACCGCGAGGCATTTACCGACAACTTCAACCAGGCTGTGAGCTCCGACATCACGTCGATCGGGTATTTGACGCGCGAGACGGACGGGATTGCGCTGGCTGCGAGGGCCGACCGGTATCAGGGATTGAAGCGCGTGCCCGTGGGTATATCGCCGGGTGAAGAGGTGCACATTCTGCATGTGCCCTCGCTGGACTTCACGGCAGTCGACCACCCGATTGGCGACACGCCGCTGCTGTGGAGCCTGACCGGATCGATGGCGGGTTTGAAGCGATCGCAGCCAAACTTTACATCGTCCGGCGTCGTAGAGCGCGTGGATCTACGGCCTGAGGTCGCGCTGCCGCTGAGCGGCGACGGATGGCACATTCTGGCGACCGTCGCGGCGCGGGAGACGTTCTACTCGCGTTCGCGACAGACACCCTATACGGCGGGACAAGCTCCGGTGGAGCTGACGACGCCGGTGAATCGCGGCTCGGTGGATTTTCAGGTGGAGTTGAGGCCGCCGATCCTCGAGCGCACGTTCCAGGTTCCGGCAAAGCTGCAGCGGCTCTTCGGCACCGAGGTTCGGCACACCATCGAGCCCGAGATCACGTACCGTAACGTGCGCGGCATCAACAACTTTTTGAGCATCTTGCGCTTCGACGATACCGACCTGGCGTCCGACACGGATGAGCTGCGGTATGGCGTGACCCAGCGGCTCTACTTCAAACCAAAGCCGAAACCGGTGAAAACGAAGCCCGGATGCGCTGCGGTGGCGGCGAACGCCCAGGCGGCGCCGGCCACGCCGCTTCCGGACGTGCTGAATCCGACGCCGGAGTCGAGCACCGACGCGAACGGGATTCCGGACGCCTCCGCCCAGGCGCCACAGGCGCCCACGCGAACGCATGCGAGGTCAAACAATTGTGCTCCCGAAGCACCCGCGCAGCAGGAGTGGTTCAGCTGGCGGCTGACGCAGAAGTACTTCTTCGATCCGACCTTCGGCGGTGCGGTCATCACATCACGAAGAAACATCTTCGACACGACGCTGTCTCTCTCCGGCATCGCCTTCCTCACGGAGCCGAGGAATATCTCTCCGCTGGTTTCGCGTATGCGATTCAGAACGTCGGGGCACACGGATGTGGAATGGGACTTCGACCTGGACACGGGAGCGAAAAAGTTCACCAGCTCCAACATCTTTCTGGACGCGCGCAAGGGACTGCTATTCGGCGGCGTGAGCTACGCGCTGTTGAACGCACCGGGACGGTTCAATACCGAGGTGATCGACACGAACAACAACGATCAGGAGACGCTGGTAAGCTCGCCGACCTCGAACTTCAAGCAGATGCGCGTGCTGGGAGGGTTCGGTGACCCGAACCGTCCCGGGCTGGCGGTGGCGGCCAACGCCGGGCTGGACTTGAATCTTGGGTCGATCCAGTACGCGGCCATCCAGACGAGCTACAACTGGAACTGCTGCGGGCTCAGTGTCGAATACCGGAAGTATGAGCTGGGGGCGGTACGAAACGAGAACGCCTACCGTTTCAATTTCACCCTGGCGAACATTGGAAGTGCGGGGAATCTGCGCCGGGCGGAGCGCCTGTTCTAGCGGCCCGAATGCGATAATGGAGTGTGCGGTTCCTTCGGTCTTCCTTCACGCTCTCTTCGGTTCTTTTCGCTCTTACGTTAGCAACTGCGGGTTGTCACGCTCAGGCTCCGGCGCAAGGAAGTGTTGCGCCTTCCACCGCTGCGGCCGGAGCGCCGCTGACGCCGGCGGAGCGGCATCGCGTGGAGGTCCTGATGCGGCAGAAGGCAAATCTGCCGCCCGACTCGACCGTGAACATCGGCCCGCGGATGCCCAGCGACATTCCCGGATATGACAACATCTCGGTAAGCTTCAGCGCCGAGGGAAAGAGCTCGCGCCCGGTAAATTTTTTGCTGTCGAAGGATGGCAAAACGCTGGCGCAGTTCAGCAAGTTTGACCTTGCAACCGACCCGCGAACGCTGATTTCAGACGCGGGACGGCCATCGCGCGGCGGTCCGCCGAATGCTCCGGTGATCATCGTCGGCTTCGATGATCTGGAGTGCCCGTTCTGCGCGCGGCTGCACGAGAGCATCTTTCCGGCGATCACACAGCGCTACGGCGACAAGGTGCGGATCGTGTACAAGGACTTCCCGCTCGATCAGCACCCGTGGGCGATGCATGCGGCAGTGGATGTGAACTGCCTCGGCGCGCAGTCGCCGCAGGGCTACTGGAACCTGGTGGACTACATCCACGCGCACGCCAGCGACATCGGCGCGGACCCGAAAGATCCGAAGGCGGACAAGACGCTGCCGCGCGCGGACGAGCAGCTCGACAAGCTCACGAAAGAGCAGGGCGTGTTCCAAAAGGCGGATATGCCCGAGCTCGAAGCCTGTCTGTCCAAGCAGGACACAACCGCGATCGACGCTTCGCGCAAGGTGGGCGAGGCGCTGAATATCGATTCGACGCCGACCCTGTTCATCAATGGCGCGAAGATCGACGGCGCGGTGCCGCTGGACTTTATCTTCGGTGAGATCGATGATGCGCTGCGCGCGCAGGGCGTGCAGCCTCCGCCGCCGTATGTGGCGCCGGCGCCTGAGGCGGAGACGCCTGCATCTCCAGTCGATACCAAGTCTCCGCAAACGGCAAAATGAGCGGAGAGATTGCAGGCACAACGCGCTCGCGGCTGCGGTGCTTATAGCGTCATAACCAAACCTGCGGTTTGCGTACACTTGAAGAAGCGCCTTAGGCGTCATTCTGTTGTGCTCGGGAGCTCGCAGTTGAAGATTGTTCTAGCTGAAAAGGTTTCGCCTGCCACGCTGGCCATTTTCCAAAAAGAGCCAGGCTGGAATGTTGTCACCGCTGACAGGATTGCGCCGGGCGGACTCGCGGCGGAGCTTGTCGATGCAGACGCGCTTGTGGTCCGCAGCGCCGTGCAGGCAGACGCCGAGCTGCTTTCGCATGCGCCGAAGTTGCGCATCATCGGACGCGCAGGCGTGGGCGTGGACAACATCGATACGGAAGAGGCGACGCGCCGCGGCATCGTGGTTATGAACACGCCGGGCGCCAATGCGGTGGCAGTTGCAGAGCTGACGCTGGGGCTGATGATCGCGATGGCGCGTTCCGTGCCTCGCGCGAACGCCGGAATGCACGCAGGCAAGTGGGACAAAAAGAGTCTGCAGGGAGGCGAGCTTCGCGGGAAGACGTTGGGCATCGTCGGGCTGGGGCGCATCGGGCTTGAAGTGGCAAGGCGCGCGAAGGCCTTCGGGATGACCCTGATTGGCTATGATCCCTTCGTCGCGCCGGTGATTGCGCGCGAGAACGGCGTGACGCTGGTGCCGATCGACGAGATATTTTCAGAGAGCGACTATCTGTCGCTGCATGTCGGGCTGACGCCCCAGACCGAAGGTCTGATCAATACGCACTCGATTGCGATCATGAAAAAGGGCGTGCGGATTGTGAACTGCGCGCGCGGCGAGCTGATCGTGGATGAGGCGCTGGTGGAAGGCCTCAAGAGCGGCAAAGTCGCCGGCGCGGCGTTGGATGTCTTCACGAACGAGCCGCTGAAAGATTCGCCGTACTTCGAACTCGACAACGTGATGCTGAGCCCTCACATCGCAGGGTCGACGGACGAGGCGCAGGAGGCGATAGGAATTCAGCTCGCCAACCAGGTGCGCGATTATCTGAAGCTTGGCGTTGTTCAGAACGCGGTCAACGTCGCATCGCTGAGTGAGGAAGAGTATGCCGAGGTGTCGCCCTATATCGAGATGGCAGTGCGGCTCGGTCAACTCATGGGACACGAAGCGGGATCCGGCAACGGTGATGGGCTGGGCAATGTGGAAAGCATCTCGCTGACGTACAACGGCAGGCTGGCCCAATTGAAGACCGATCTGATTCGCAACGCCGCGATCGCCGGCGTGTTGCATGGAGCCGACGGGATCAATCGCATCAACGCCGCCGCGGTAGCAGCGGAACGCGGCATTCACGTACAGGAAGACAAGAGGGAGCATGTGCCGGGCGGCACGGGAGCCACCCTGCGGCTTTCACTGCATTGGCTGCGCAAGGGCGAAGGCGCTCCACATCGGTCTCAGCCGGATCATGGCGACTGGACCGGCGTAGCTACTGTCATTCATGGGAATTCGCCACGACTGTTGAGTTATGACGGCATCGATATCGAGACCGAGCTGGCAGGAACGCTGGTGGTCATTCGCAACCAGGATGTTCCGGGTGTGATTGGGCGGATCGGAACCATTCTCGGCGACGCCAGATTGAATATCGCGAACTTTGCTCTGGGACGCAGCCGCGGCGGACGCGTGCCCGAGGGGCACGCACTCGCGGTGGTGCAGCTCGACACCGCCCCGGGCGATGAGGACGCTCTGCAAAGGGCAGTTGAAGAGTTGCGCAAGGTCGATGCAATTACGAGCGTACGTGTCGTGGAGTTACCGAAGCTGTAAGCGGGGCCAGATTTGCCGACCAACTGCGCGGCAAGGTGACAGGCCGAAGACCGTATTCCCGGCGTTTATGGGCCTTTCCTGTAGACTGAACTGACGGCCGGCTCGGCTGGCCAGGAAACCTCCCGAATGCAGAAAACAGCACGTCTTTTTAATTTTCTTCTCGTCGCGTCGCTATTGATCGTCACAGGTTGCCGCCAGGTGCAGCAGAACGGCGTCGTAGCCACAGTAAACGGCCATCCGATTCTTCAGGCGGATCTCGACAAGCTCTACAACGCGCAGCTGGCGAACAATCCGCAGGCGCAGGTCCAGTCGACGGACCAGGCGGATGCGCTGCGGTTGAACATTCTTCATGAGCTGATTGTCGAAGAGATCATCGAGCAGCGCGCGCAGAAGCTTGGGCTGACGGCGACCGACGCCGAGGTGGATGCCAAGCTCGCGGAACTGAAGGCGCCATATACCGATGAGCAGTTCCAGCAGAAGCTGGCGGCGAGCGGCCAGACGCTCGGTGGTCTGCGGCAGACTCTGCGGCGGAGTTTGACCTTCGAAAAGCTGCTGAACAAAGAAATCAACTCCAAGATCACGATCAGCGATGCCGATGTATCGAGCTATTACAACTCGCACAAGGCGGAGTTCAACCTGATCGAGCCGCAGTATCACCTGGCACAGATCGTGGTGACAGACCAGCCGGCCGGCCAGGTGAACAATCTGCAGAGCAATAAGGCTTCCGGCGACGTGGATGCGCGCAAGAAGATCCAGGCGCTGAAGAACCGGATTGATGCAGGCGAAGACTTTGGCATGCTCGCCAGCCAGTTTTCGGAGAACCAGAACACAGCGCCGAACGGCGGCGACATGGGCTTTATCTACGAGTCGCAGATGAAGCAGGCGACGGACCCGCAGACGTTTGCGGCGATCACGAAGCTGACGCCCGGACAGACGACTGACATTCTGCCGCTGATGGACTCTCAGACCAAGAAGTCTGTGGGATATGTGATCTACAAGCTTTTGAGCAAGGAGCCGCCGGGACAGCGCGATCTCAACGATCCACGCGTGCAGCAGGCCATTCGTCAGCAGCTGCACGATACCCGCTCGCAGTTGCTGAAGAACGCGTACATTGAGATTCTGACCGATGAGGCGAAGGTGCGGAACTTCTACGCAGAACAGGTCTTCAAGGAAGCTGCGAAGTAGTGTGGCGCTGGGGAACGCTGGCGGCGCTGGCGTTTTGCGCGATGCTGATCGCCGGCTGTCACCGCTTGCCGCCACCCACTCCGCTGGATCAGCTGAACGCGCAACAAGCGCACGGCCACACGGTCTTTGAAGCGCACTGCGGACAGTGCCATTACGATCGACGGGATGGGCCGCTGCATGGGCCGTCCCTACGCGGCGTATTCAAGAAGCCGTATCTTCCCAGCGGAGCTCCGGCCAACGATGACCGCGTGACCGCAACGGTGCTGCATGGGCATGGCTTGATGCCCGCGCAGCCGGATATGGACCCCCAGGACTTGAATGATCTGCTGGCGTATTTGCATACGCTGTGAAGGACGCAGCAGTGAGTGACGAGCGATGACAGACGAACCGAACTTACGATCGGATGCTTCGAAGCCGCAGCCCGCGGTGGACCGCGGTTTTCGCGCGCGAAAGTTGCCCGGCACGCCAGCCGGCGAGGCCAAAGGCATGTTGCCCGGTATGGCGTTGATTGCGGTATACCTGCTTGTGCTGGCGATGCTGAACGCATTTGCGGCGGCTCGCGGAAGCTTCGGTGCGGGAGGAGCGAAGTATGCAATTCTCGCCATCTGCACGCTTCTGGTGGTGGGTATCTTCGGGCTTCTGCGCCTGCTGCGCTGGGGATGGGCGATCGTCAGCGCCGGCTGCGTGCTGATGGCGGCGGGCTACTTCTACGGATTTCATCGCACCCACATCGTGCCATACATCATCCAGGGTCTCTTTGCTCTGGTCTTCTTCCTGTATCTCAGTCGCACCGAGGTTCGCGACCGGCTGCGGTAGGCTGCTCGGCATACGGCCGCATCGCCTTTCGCTGCAGCACGATAGGAGTTTCCCGTTGACTCGGCGCAGAGTGCGCGGTAGCGTGTCATCGCTCGGCCATTGACAAAAATTCAGGCAGGACCGCAGGTGTTCTATGCGATTCCCGAGTCAGATGTTTCGTCCCAGCGCCGTCTTCTCGATTGAATCCCAAACAGGCAAGACCCCCAGGCGAACCGGCACGTCCATGTGGAAGTTTTTCCCGGCACTGCTTGTTCTGTTCGCCGCGGTCGCGACACAGGCGCAGCAGTATACGAAGATCGTGGTGTTTGGTGATTCGCTCTCTGACACCGGCAACGACGCTGTGTTGAGCTACCTCCAGTTTGGCGTTCCGATTCCCGGTCCTGCCGCCGACTACACCCTGGGGCGCTTCACCGACGGACCGGACACGCTACCCCCGGCGCAGAACTACTTCGGCGTGTGGGTGGAGCAGATGGCCGCCGCGCTGCCCGCGCATCCGATGGTGGTTGCGTCGCTCCAGGGAGGAACGAACTACGCCTACGGCTTCGCGAAGACCGGCAGCGGCACGACGCTGCTGACGTTTGGTCCGGATGACGAGTTTATTGAGGTGGAGAATGTCGGCCAGCAAATCGATGATTATCTGGCTACGAATCCATCCATCGACAACCACACGTTGTTCGTAGTGTGGGCTGGCGCGAACGATGTCCTCGAGGCCGGATCCGCGGGCGATGTCGTCAACGGAGCACTCGATGAGGTTGAGGACATTCAGCGACTGATTCACGCCGGGGCCACGCAATTCCTTGTCCCGAATCTTCCACCGCTGGGATTGACGCCGCGCTTCAACACGTCGTCCGCGTCCGCTGCGACGGCCAACGAGGCATCGGTACTGTTCAACACGACGCTCGATGCCGGAGTCTCGATTCTGCCGTTGCTGAACTTCGGCAAGCATCTGACGATCAACCGGCTGAATGCATTCACTCTGCTGAAACAGATAGTCGCCTCTCCGGCGAGTTACGGTCTGCTGAATGCAAACAGCAGCTCGCAACTCATGCTGGTCGATCCGGACCTGTATCTCTTCTGGGACGATCTTCATCCGACCACACGCGGGCACGACATCGTCGCGATGGACGCGCTGAAGCTGATTGAGCCTGCGGGATGCTTGATGCAGCTTGGACCGGACCAGTATGTGGGGCGTTCGGCGCCTGGCTGCAGATGAAGGTGCGACAGTCGAGGTCGTGTACAACGATGTAGATGGGGATCATTCGTCGTTTGTGGTCCAGTCCCGTGGCGCTTCTTGTGGTTGCAGTAGCGCTGCTGACGGCGATGATCCAATCCGGCGAGCTGGGCACGGCCGACACGACACGGCGGCTGCAGGTGACGCACTCCCTGTGGACCAGCGCACCGCAGGTGGCGACGGGCGATTATCCAGATTTCGGCATTCCAGGTCGCGGCGGCCGTCTCTACGCGTGGTACGGCATCGGTCAGTCGCTGCTGATGCTACCCGCCGACATGCTGGGCACCGCAGCGGCCCAAGCACCATGGTGGCGCGGGTACGTGCGCAGCCACGCAACGCCGCAGATCCGCGCGATCGTGGTCAGCATCATCACCAATGTTCTGTTGAATGTGCTGACGGCGCTGGTGGCGTTGCGGTTTCTGGAACTCCTGGGGTTCTCGCGCGTGCAGTCGATCGCGGGCACGATCGCCCTGATCGCTGCGACCACGCACCTGCACTACGCGCAAAACATGCAGGAGAACAACTATATCTTTCTGCTGACTCTGACCGGATTATGGCTGCAACTGCGCTGGGCCAGGACCGGCGAGCGCCGCGCACTTTTGCTGGGCGCAGCTGCGTTGGGATTGAATCTGCTGACGCGCATCACGACGGCACTCGACGCGATGGGCGTTGCTTTATTTCTATTGCTGACTGGCCTGTGGACCAGCGCCGCGGATAAGGACGCTCCCGAAGCGCAGTTATTGACGGCTCGAAAGCTGAAGGAATATCTGCGCACCGTACTTCCGGTCTATGCAATCTTTCTCTTCCTCGACCGGCTGTATCAGTACGTGCGCTTCGGATCATGGACGAGCACGTACATGCGGCTGCAGGCGATCGAGCAAAGGAAGTGGGACCCGACTCTTCCGCAAAACTATCCCTTCAGCGGGCATTGGTTTCAGGGTGGCGTGCACTCGGGGTTGCTCGGGCCGCTGTTGGAGCCGGAGAAGTCGATCTTCATCTTCGATCCGCTGTTCGGCCTCGCGCTTGTGCTCACGGTGTTCCTGTGGAGACGAATGGCGCCTGCGATGCGTGCATTCGCGGTTTCGATGCTCATTCTGCTGGCGGCATACATGCTGCTGTACGCGCGGTACTTCGCATGGGCAGGAGACTTCGCGTGGGGCGATCGCTACATCTCCAGCGTGGTCGAGCTCTTCGCGATGCTCGCTGTTCCGCTGCTCTTGCGCTATCGGGTCCAGCTGGGCCGAGGGCTTACAACCTGTGGCTGGTTCGTGGTTGGGGCGAGCGCTGCAATCCAGGCGGCGTCGCTTGCGTTCTGGTTGCCGCTGGAGATCTATCAGATCGACGCAATGCGCCACGATGCGTGGACGGTGGCGCTTCGATTCCGCAATATTTGGGCGATGGCGACAGGTCGGCCGCTTCCGGCAGGAATCGATTTGCGCGGCGCGGTGCCGGACACATTTGACGCCCTGCACATTCGCACCTGGAACTTCATGCCATCGCTGATGCGGCATGTGGGCGTGGCTCCGCTGTGGATGGTGCGCTTGCTGGATGCGGTCTGGGTGGTAATCGCGGTGGCGCTGGTCTGCATAGCGGTGCGGATCGCAAAGCTGGTGCGACAGCCGGCGCCTGGAAACGCCGGTTAGGTCGCCAAAGCTACAATGGAAGACGGCAATGGCCCCGCTAACTCAGACCGGCGATCTGGTGCAGATCGATCTTGCGCCACGCAAGTCGTCGCCCAAGCCCCAGTGGCTGAAGGCGCGTGCGCCGATGGGCGAGACCTTCCATTCGCTGAAGAAGCTGGCCCGCGATCTGAACCTGCACACAGTCTGTGAGAGCGCGCATTGTCCAAACATCGGTGAGTGCTGGAACCACAAGACGGCGACATTCATGATGCTTGGCAATCTGTGCACGCGGCGGTGCGGGTTCTGCGCGGTGCCGAAGGGCAGACCAGCCCCGATCGATCATTCGGAACCCGAGCGCGTGGCGTATGCCGTCGCGTCGCTGGGCCTGAAGCATGCCGTGATCACCAGCGTGAACCGCGACGACGATAATCTCGGCGCTGCGCTCGCGTTCGTCAACGTCATCCGTGAGATTCGGCGCCAGGCTCCCGGATGCCAGGTCGAGGTGCTGACGCCCGACTTTCAGGGTGTTGACGAGGCCCGGCGGATGGTTGTCGAGGCGCGGCCCGAGATCCTGAACCACAACATTGAGACGGTTCCGCGTCTCTATCGCGTCGCCAAATCCGGCGGCCGATATGAGCGGTCCCTCAGGTTTCTCGAAGCTGCAAAGGAAGAGTCTGCGACCCACTCGGACGGCGCGATCGTCACAAAGACCGGCATCATCGTCGGAATGGGGGAGGAGATGCACGAATTGCTCTCCGTCTTCCGCGATCTTGCTGACCGCAAGGTGGACATCCTCACGATTGGGCAGTATCTGCGGCCCAGCCGCGATCATCTGCCCATGGCGCGGTATTACACCCCGGACGAGTTTGCCTTCCTGAAGCATGAGGCGCTGGGGATGGGCTTCCGGCATGTGGAGTCCGGCCCGCTGGTCCGGTCCAGCTACCACGCGCACGAGCAGGCACAGTCGACCGGATTGGCCTAAATTCCCCCCCCGGCGCGACCCCGCCGATCGGTCAAAACTTTTTTTAGATTTTCTGGCCCCTTTTTTCGGGCGATTCCGCTTTATCAAGTGACGGCGGTTGAGAGATGCCGCCATCCCAAGGAGGAATCGCCATGCGTTCTCTTATCAATTCCAAAACCTTTCTTGCTCTCGTTGCTGTCGTCACAACCCTGTTCATTCAGCCCTCGGTCAAGGCCCAGAAACCTGATGATTCAGTGGTTGCCACCATTCCATTTGGGTTCCAGGTCGGCTCCTATCACCTGGCGGCCGGAAAGTACACGCTCGAGGTGCAGGGGGATAACGTCCTCTGGGTCAAGGGCGATTCGGACTCGGCGCCCGTAATGATACTGAGAGACACAGCGAGGAGACCGTCGTCCGATAGCGCCGTCGTCTTCTATCGCTATGGCAATCACTATTTCCTGCGGGAGATTCGCACCGCTGGTCAGCAGGAGCGACTGGAAGCCACTGAAAGCAAGGCCGAGCGCCGCGCAAAGCTGGAGGAAGAGGCTGTCAACCGCAACCCCCGTCCGGGTCCCGACGCGAAGGTGGAGATTGCACTGCTCTCTTCGCCGCGTTAGGCCACTGCTGAGCATTGAGATGTGGGAGGGAACAGCGGGGATCTCCGTAGGAGGGATTCCCGCTGCTCTTTTTGCCATACAACATTTTTCGAAATGCTGAAGACTCATCGCGCAGATGGTGCGCAACTTCCCAATCGATATGGATGTATCCTCATTCATTGACCGAGCGTTGTGGAAGGAGCGAGCTGATGCGTGTTGGTCTGATGACCCGCGAATATCCGCCATATGTTTACGGCGGTGCCGGCGTGCATGTGGAGTATCTGTCACGCGAGATGGCCAAGACCATTGAGGTAGAGGTGCACGCCTGGGGCGATCCGCCTGAGCCTCTAGAAAATCGCGAGCCCGGACATAGCGAGCCGGCGAACCCCAACCTCGAGGTGAACTTCGAGCAGCCGTGGGACGCAATCACAAGCGGCACAAACGCGAAGTTCAAAGGTGCGCTCGAGGCGCTGAGCCTGAACCTGCTCCAGCAGCTTCATCTCGAGAATCTCGACGTTATCCATACGCACACGTGGTATGTCTCGATGGCTGGATTCCTGGCGAAGAAGCTGTATGGCATTCCGTTCGTGCTGACGACGCACTCCCTGGAGCCGCTGCGTGCATGGAAGGCGGAGCAGTTGGGGTCCGGCTATGCGTTGAGTTCCTGGATGGAGCGCACCGCGATTCTGGATGCCGATGCGATCGTCGCAGTGTCGCATGGGACAAAGGCCGACATTCAGCGCGCGTATCCGGATGTGGATGCGAAAAAGATCCACGTAATCTACAACGGCATCGATCTGCAGCAATATCAGTGGACTCCGGATACGAGTGCGCTGAAGAAGTATGGCGTCGATCCCTCGCTGCCGTACGTGTTGTTTGTAGGCCGCATCACGCGGCAGAAAGGCGTCACGCATCTGGTTGACGCGATTAAGTATCTGCCGGTAGGAACTCAGGTAGTGCTGTGCGCGGGGGCCCCGGACACGCCGGAGATCGCAGCGGAGATGCGCGCGAAGGTGGAAGCCGCGCGACAGACGACACCCTTGAGCCAGAAGGCCGCCGTGGAGAACTTTACGCCGCCCGGTGTGGAGCCCGCCGGACACTCGATTGCGACGGGAGATCCGCTGGGTGCCGGCCACAATCTTGTATGGATTGAGCAGATGGTGACCAAGCAGGAAGCGATTCAGTTGTATTCGCACTGCGCCGTCTTCTGCTGTCCCAGCGTTTATGAGCCGTTCGGCATCATCAATCTGGAGGCGATGGCATGTCGCGCTCCGGTAGTGGCTTCGGCGACGGGCGGCATCCTGGAGGTCGTCGTGGATGGCGACACCGGCTATCTGGTACCCTTCCCGGCCGATGCGACGACCGGCTTCCCAACGGAGCCGGAACAGTTCAGCCGCGACCTGGCAATGCGGATCACGGAGTTGCTCGACGACCCGGAGAAGGCAAAACGGATGGGCGAGGAGGGACGCCGACGCGTGGAAGAGCACTTCTCATGGACGGCGATTGCGGCCCAAACCATTGCGCTGTACCGGCGTTTGATCGCCGCGCGAAGCTAGGCGCATGTGACCGCAACGTAAGACTGAGGTGCCGCGAAGAGGCATATACTGGAGGTATTGGGCGCTCTGGCGTGGCCGAGCCCGCACAGCGCTACTTTGCTTTTACTGGAGTCAGCTATGGCGAACCTTCTCGATCAGCTGAAATCGATGACCACGGTGGTCTCGGATACCGGCGATATCAACGCGATTAAGCAGTACAAGCCCACCGATGCCACCACGAATCCCTCGCTGATTGCCGCGGCCGCCGGCATGCCGGAGTACCAGAAGATCGTCGATGACGTGCTCGAATCGGCCCGGAAAAAGCTCGGCGACAAGGCGAAGGATGAAGAAGTGGCGCATGAAGCGTTCAAGACGCTGGCCGTCGCCTTTGGCCGCAAGATCCTCGAGATTGTGCCCGGCCGTGTCTCGACGGAAGTGGATGCGAGATTGAGCTACGATACCGAGGGCTCGATCGCTGCGGCACACGACATCATCCAGCAGTACGAGCAGGCGGGCATCGGCCGCGAGCGCGTGCTGATCAAGCTGGCCTCGACGTGGGAGGGCATCCGCGCCGCCGAGCAGCTGGAGAAGGAAGGCATCCACTGCAACATGACTCTGCTGTTCGGGCTGCACCAGGCCGTCGCGTGCGCCGAGGCAAAGGTCACGCTCATCTCGCCGTTCGTTGGCCGCATCCTCGACTGGTACAAGAAGAACGAGCCGAGCCGCAACAACGACGGCCCCAATGATCCCGGCGTGCAGTCCGTGACAGAGATCTATCACTACTACAAGAAGTTCGATTACAAGACAGTCGTGATGGGTGCCAGCTTCCGCAACTCCGAAGAGATCAAGGAACTGGCCGGCTGCGACCTGTTGACCATCGCACCCAAGCTGCTCGAGGAGCTGCAGGACACCGAAGGCACGCTGCCCCGCAAGCTGGATGTTGAATCGTCGAAGAAGCTGGACATCAAGAAGATCACCGTGGATAAGGCGACCTTCGACAAGATGCACACCGAGAACAAGATGGCCAACGACAAGCTGAAGGAAGGCATCGAGGGCTTCTCGAAGGCGCTGGAAGATCTGGAGAAGATGCTCGCAAAGCGGGTCGGCGAGCTGGCAAAGGTGTAGATTCGCGGATCAGCAAGACAAAGGCCGCTCGCTGGAGCGGCCTTTGTCTTTTGTTGAAGCCATCAGCGCCTCCGCAACCCCAGGAGACTCAAAAAGAAGCTGGCAAAGCACACCTCGGTGCCAAGCATCAGGCAGAGCATCGCGGGCAGCGTGTGCCGCATCATCTCGACCGGCGGCAACGGACCATAACCGGCGTGTGCCCACGAGACGACAGACGAAATCGCGATGCCGAGCCCAAGCAACAACAGCACCACGCCCGCGACCAGTCCGGTTTCAAGCGTGATATAGCGAAACCAGCGATCGAAGCTCGGATCTTCCGGCAGCAGCCCTTCCGTGGTAGCGAAGACCTTGGCAGCCACGCCGAAGAAGACAAGCTGAAAGCCGAGCAGAATCGCCGCGGCGGCATAGGCGAGCGTATCGACGCCGAGGTTGACGTGGCCCAGCGGACGCTCCGCCGGCAGCAGCCACACCATCAGCGCGAAGCCGAGGATCATCAACGCAAGACCGGGGATAAGGAACAGCCAGCGCGGCGAGTACATCAGCAGAAAACGCAGATGACGCCAGCCATCGCGCCACGTGCGCAGATGCGGCGGGCGGCTGCGGCCGTCTTTCTTTAGCGTGGTCGGTACCTCAACCATGCGCTGGCCCAGCAGCGCGGACTTAACAACCATCTCGCTGGCAAACTCCATGCCTGTTGTGCGCAGGTCAAGCCGTTTGTAGGCGTCGACGGAAAAGGCGCGGATACCGCAGTGGAAGTCCCCGATTGGCGTGCGAAACAGCCAGCGGCCAAGGAAGCTGAGCACGGGGTTGCCGAGATATCTATGCAGCGGCGGCATGGCGCCGGGACCGATGCCCCCGCGGAATCGGTTGCCCATGACGAGGTCCGCGCCGCTGCGCAGTTGCTCGAGAAAGCGCGGCGCGTGTGCGAAGTCGTAGCTGTCGTCGGCATCGGCCATCAGCACATATTCGCCGCGCGCCGAAAGGACGCCTGCGTTGAGCGCCGCACCGTAGCCGCGTATCGGCACCGGAACCACGCGTGCTCCATGCTCCGCGGCAATCTGCTGCGAGCCGTCCGTCGATCCATTGTCTGCAACCACGACTTCGCCCGCGATACCGTTGTCGCGCAACGCCGCGCTTGCCTTGTCGATGCAGGTGGCAAGTGTCTCGGCCTCGTTAAGGCACGGCATGACGATGGTGAGCTCTACAGGAGCTTCAGTGAACGGAGCGTTGGCGCTCATGGACCTCCCTGGCGCGTCGTGTTCCAAGGCAGCGTTGCGGGCATTGACGATGTGGTGGTTGCACCTGCTGTCAGAGTATCGCGAAGTGTAAGCGGATAGGCGTAAAGGTCGGTGCCATCAAGGCGAATCCAACCTCGTCCGGCTTCGGAGTCGCGAGCGATCGCCCCCGGTTCAAACTGGGCAACCAGGACCTTCGCGTTCTGGGCGCGTAGGATGTCCAGCACCTGCGTGCGATTCGGCAGTCCGGCCCACTGCTGGAAGAGATGGCCGTTCGGATTGTAGATCTCCGTCAGAATGCGCACGCCGTCGAGCCGCGCCCAGTAGTCGTGGTTCAGGCACGCATAGTAGCCCATGCACGCGACCTCGTCACCGGGCTTGATGCCAAGAGTTTGCAGCGCATGCGCCGCTTCGAACATCTCCGGGTCGTACCACGGGTGCGGCAACGGCGTCTCGTCGCGGCGCTCATCGAATGTGATGCGCAGACTTTCGCCCGCAGCGAGAAACGCAAGCAGCACAATCATTGCTGTCGTCGCGCTGGGCAGCCAGGAGGATGGTGTGACCCCGAACTCATCGGCCTCCGGCTGCGGCGCGCGCAGCGTACCAAAGACCGGTAGCACGATAACAATATAGGCCAGCGTCACGTAGCGCTCTTCCACGTTGACGATCGCGTAGAGAATCCACATGGCAAGGCCGAGCAGGATCATCGGCAGCCAGAAGTTGTCGCGGCGCCAATTGCCGAAGCGGAGACGTCCGCCAAAGGCGATCAGGAGCAACAGAAGGATCCATGCCTCCGGATGATTGAACAGATAGCGGACAACAAGCACAGCATTGCGCGCGTCCCGCTTCATCAACACCGGTGGATTCAGATGCGGGATGACACGCTCGTTGAAGTACGTGGTGTCGAACCAGTCAGGATAGGTCCCGTAAGGCTCGGCGCGGTAGCTGTAGATGCCCGGCGCGGTGAGAAGCTGCTTCTCCGGATGAATCAGATGAACGGTTGCGGGCCCGAAGCTCGAAGTCATGGATGGCTCGAGATGCATCTTCTCGACGCCCCCCGCATACCACGCATAGTTCAGAGCGCCGGAATCACCGAAATCGAAGCGGTGCTTTTGATGCGAGAGCGCCGCGATGTACGGCCCGGCAACCGCTCCGAAGACGAGCAGCGCAAAGACCGTGTTTGCCAAAACACGAACGAGCGCGCGGCGCTGCAGCCAGAGTTGAAAGACGAACATCACCGCAATCGACAGCAACGCAACGACAAATGCGAATGACTTCGTCAAATAGGCCAGCCCGAAGAAGAGACCCATCAGCGGCGCATAGACGAGACTTTCCGTCGCAAACGATTGCATAAGCATCGCGAAGGCAAGCAGCATCAGGGCCTGCAGCAGAGCATCCGGCCGCACGAATCCGATCGCCAGCTCGCGTTGAGCGGCAATCACCACAAGCGCGAGTCCAAGGAACGTCAGCGCACTGCGCGAAACCAGTGGTTGCGTCACTACCGCGCTCGTGCGAGCACGCAAACGATCGACCGCGCGCGCGAACACCACAATCGCGACGAGCTCGAAGAGATAGATCGCATAATTCGCGAAGTGGTAAGCAGGAATTTCGTCCCAGCGCGTCGGATGAAAGATAGCCTGCGCACACGCCAGCACGGCAGGATAGAGCGGATGCCAGTAGCCGTTGACCGCTCCCGCCCAGCGATGCGCGTGCAGCAGGTCGGCGATGTCCATGTAGGAGACCGCATCACCGTCCAGCAGGTAAGGCTGATATTTTGTCGCCAGCCACCCAATCGGAACCAACAGCAGCAGGTACGCGATCAGTAGCTTGCGCAGGCGCGGCAGGGACATCAAGCGCTCCAGGTGCTTGATTAAGGATACCTTGGCCGCGCTGGAAAGCCTCGCGCCGGACTACAGGATGTAACGGCTCAGGTCCTGGTTCTTCACGATGCTCGCGACCTGTTGCTGGACGTACTCGCGGGTCACCGTGAGGACCTTCTCAGCGGCGCCCTTGTCGTTCGTCCGCTCGTGCAATGTCGGCAGATTAGGCTGTTTCTCGACGGGCGTCACGTTCACAGCGTCCGGTGGCTTCACGAGATCTGGCGCATGGAAGCTGATCTCGTCGAGGACCTTTTCCATGATCGTGTGCAGTCGACGCGCGCCGATGTTCTCCGTGCTCTCGTTCACCTGGAACGCAAAACGCGCCATCTCCTCCAGCGCCTCAGGCGCGAACTCCAGCTTCAGCCCTTCGGTTTCGAGCAGCGCGATCGACTGCTTGACCAGTGACGCACGCGGCTCGGTCAGGATGCGAAGGAAGTCCTCGACCGTGAGCGGCTTCAGCTCGACGCGGATGGGAAAGCGGCCCTGCAACTCCGGGATCAGGTCCGATGGCTTCGAAACATGAAATGCCCCGGCCGCAATAAACAGGATGTGATCGGTCGCCACGAATCCGTACTTTGTGTTGACGGTCGTGCCTTCCACGATCGGAAGAATGTCGCGCTGCACGCCCTCTCGCGAAATATCCGGTCCGTGCCCACCCTCGCGCCCTGCGATCTTATCGACCTCGTCGAGGAAAACAATGCCGGAGTCTTCGACGCGCTCCACGGCGACGCGCGTCACCTGGTCCATGTCCAGCAGTCGCGACTCTTCCTCCTGCACCAGGTAATCGAAGGCCTCGGCGATCTTGAGCTTGCGTTTGCGCGTACGCTGCGAGAGCAGGCCGGAGAGCATGTCACGCAGGCCATTATTTTCGATCTCTTCCGGCGGCTGGTTGGAAAGGATTTCGATCTGCGGCTGATTGCGATCGCGCGTCTCTAGCTCAACAAGCCGGTCATCCAGGCGGCCTTCGCGGAACTGCTGGCGCAGCCGCTCGCGCTCACGGCTGCGATCGGTCTCTGCCGGCGGCAGCGTGACTATCGGCCGCGCGTCCTCCACGCCCTCCTGTCCGGCGATGAAAGCGGCATGTGGCTGAGTCTCCAAAGCAGCGTCGGCTCCAGCGTTCTGCTGCAGCAGCATCTCGAGCAGCCGATCCTCGGCTGCAAGCTCCGCTCGATCCTCGATCTCCTCGAGCTTTTCCTCGCGCACCATGTCGATGGCGACCTCGACCAGATCCCGCACGATCGACTCGACGTCGCGGCCAACGTAGCCAACCTCGGTGAACTTCGAGGCCTCTACCTTGAGGAACGGCGAATTCGTCAGCTTCGCCAGCCGACGCGCAATCTCCGTCTTTCCTACGCCCGTCGAGCCGATCATGAGGATGTTCTTCGGCATGATCTCCTCGGCCAGCTCCGGCGCCAGCTTCTGCCGCCGCGTCCGATTGCGCAGCGCGATTGCCACCGCGCGTTTGGCCGCAGCCTGTCCAACAACGTACTTGTCCAGCTCGGCAACGGTCTCGCGAGGCGTGAGCTCTTCCAGCGAGAGCGGCTGATCTTCTGCGGTGCCGGGAAGGTAGATGGCCATTGATGTTGCTGTCCTGTCGCTATGCGGCGTTAATCTCTTCGATCACCACGCTCTGATTGGAATAGATGCAGATATCCGCGGCGATCTTCATGGAGCGTTCGACGATCTCGCGCGCGGCAAGATTCGTATTCTCCATCAGCGCCGTAGCCGCGGCGAGCGCGAAGCTGCCGCCCGAGCCAATGGTGGCGATCACTCCGTCAGCGATTGGGTCCGGCTCAATAACATCGCCATCGCCGGAGAGGACAAACATCTGCTTGCCATCCGCGACGATGAGCAGCGCTTGGAGCTGGCGGAGAAGCTTGTCCGTGCGCCAATCCTTGGCGAGTTCCACGGCAGAGCGTCCAAGATTGCCGCTGTACTGCTCCAGCTTCGCCTCAAAGCGCGTGAACAATGAAAACGCATCTGCCGTCGATCCCGCAAATCCCGCGAGCACCTTGTCGTTATAAAGCTTGCGGATTTTGCGCGCGGAGTGCTTCATCACGGTTGAGCCCAGCGTGACCTGGCCGTCCGCCGCCATCACCATCGAGCTGCCGCGGCGAACGCATAAAACGGTCGTCGACCGAACACGACGGCCGCCTCCCAGGTCAAGGGGCTGTGGTGTCATCCGGCGCGACACGGTTGGGTGATTGCCGGAGCGAGGCAGGCGACGCGATTCTGTAACGGTAGTTCGTCCCATGAGCAACCTGAAGTATATCGCTGCACCACGACTGGTTCCTCTCTCCGCACTTGGCGTTGCTTTTGCAGCCGCTGCCTGCGCTATGCTCATCACATCTCCCGTGAGGCCCTCGATTCAGCACATGACGCACCTGCTGCACGGACTTAATCCGCGACTGGCGGGCGGTGTCACCGCGGGAATCACGGTCGTCGCCATGGCGAGCTGGCTGTACGCTCGCTCCCGCAGACCGTCAGCTGAGGAGCTCGAGCGTCGTCGCCGCGATAAGCTGGCAACCGCTGGACGCATCACAGACGGCGTGCTGATTGACGCAAGAACGCTGGGCGGCGAAGAAACGACGGACGTCTCGCCCGAAGTCCTGATCTATAGTTATCGTCTGGCCGGCGTCACCTACGACTGCGCCCAGGATGTCTCCAAGCTTCCCGAACGAGTGACCGGATGGCGGCTCGACCAACCGCTGCAAGTGCGCTACGACCCACGCAATCCCGGCAATAGCGTCGTCGTCGCGGAGAGCTGGAGCGGGTTGTGGCAGGGACGCCTCTAGCCGCCACGCCGTGAACCGGCGCCCCATCAAACGTTGAATTTGAAGAAGAGCACGTCGCCGTCCTTCACCACGTACTCCTTGCCTTCCGATCGCATCAGCCCGGCCTCTTTAATGGCCTGCTCCGAGCCCAGCCGGAACAGGTCTTCGCAGTTATAGGCCTCGGCCCGGATAAAGCCGCGCTCGAAGTCCGAATGGATGACACCCGCTGCGCCGGGAGCCTTCGTCCCACGGCGGATCGTCCACGCGCGGCACTCATCCGGGCCGGCCGTGAAGTAGGTGATCAGGTCGAGCAGCCGATAGCCCGCATGAATCAGGCGATTCAGTCCCGGCTCTGTGAGCCCAAGATCAGCCAGAAACTCCGTGCGTTCCTCCGGATCGAGAAGCGCAATCTCCGCTTCCATCGCACCGCAGATCCGGACCACCTGCGAGCCCTCCTCCGTGGCGCGCTGCTCTACCTGCGCGGTGTACGTGTTGCCGCTGACAAGCGAGGCGTCGTCTACATTGGCGACGTAAAGCATCGGCTTCGCCGTGATGAGCTGCAGATCGCGCGTGGCGGCACGTTCATCCTCGGTAAGGTCGGCAGAGCGGGCAGGCTTGCCTGCTTCGAGCGCCGCCTTTAGCTTCGCCACTCCGGAAACTTCACTCTTGATCTTTGGATCCGTCGAGTTCTTGGCGAGCTTTTCGAGGCGCTGCGAGCGCTTCTCGACCGTATCAAGGTCCGCGAGCATCAGCTCGGTGTTGATCACATCAATATCCGAAAGCGGATTCACGCCGCCCGCGACATGCACCACCTCGGCGTCGTCGAAGCAGCGCACAACATGAGCGATCGCGTCGGTCGCGCGAATGTGTCCGAGAAACTGATTCCCGAGACCCTCACCCTTGCTCGCGCCGGCGACCAGGCCCGCGATATCGATAAACTCCATCGTGGTCGGGACCAGCGACTTCGGTTTGAAGATGGCAGCGATCCGGTCCAGCCGCTCGTCGGGCACGCTGACGATGCCGACGTTGGGATCAATCGTGCAGAAGGGATAGTTTGCTGCCTGCGCCTTGGCAGCCGTGAGCGCGTTGAAGATGGTGGACTTGCCGACATTCGGCAGCCCTACGATTCCACAGTTAAGAGCCATTTTCGGGTAGTGTTCCTTCTCTGCTATTGGAACACGCCTGAATAGATAGATCGTGTGCTTAGGAGCCGCTGTGCGCAGCAGCCTTGCCGAACGCCTTCAGTCCGCGTGCGACCTGCCGGCGCTCTTTCGCGCTGAGCACATCGGCGAGACGGTCGACCTGGCGCGCGTGCGACGCGAAGACCTGCTCGATCAGCTTGCGGCCCGCGGGCGTCAGGTCCACGACGCGAACGCGGCGATCGTCGGAGCTGTTGGTGCGGGTCACCAGGCCTCGCTTCAGCAATCGGTCGACCGCAACCGAGATCGATCCCGGCGTGAGAAAGACCTTGGGGCCAATCGTGTTTACGGGCATCGGTCCCTTGTGCAGCAGGGCTTCGAGGATCCGGAACTCGGACTCGCCCAGGCCGCTGTCTTTCAGCGTGTGCTCCGTGAAGCCGAGCAGCGAGTGATACGCCTTGATGAGCACAAGCCAAAGCTGCGTGCCCGAGACCTTGTCTGACTTTTCCTGTTTTCCGGTCGCATCGCCCTTTGGCTGCTTTGACTTGGCCGGTTTTAGCTGCTTCTGAGACTTCTCTTCCTTGCTGACTTTCGTTGCATTCTGCATCGTTTCAATACCTATTGACATCAATATACTTGATACGGATGGAATCGGGGAGAGAAAGTTATGCGAATTGGAATTGATAGCTTCGTCGAGATGCTGGCCGACGGCCGGGCACCCGGAGAGCAGGGCCGTGATCGCGTCGCGCAACTCCTGGAAGAGGTCGAACTTGCTGACCGGGTTGGCCTCGACAGCTACGGCATCGGCGAGCACCATCGCGAGGAGTACGTGGCCAGCTCGCCCGCTGTGCTGCTGGCGGCTGCTGCCGCACGCACGGAGAAGATTCGGCTTACCAGCGCGGTGACCGTGCTGAGCTCGGATGATCCGGTGCGCGTCTTTCAGGACTTTGCGACGCTGGATCTCATCTCGAACGGCCGTGCCGAAATCATTGTTGGGCGGGGATCATTTATCGAGTCGTACCCGCTGTTCGGCTATGACCTGAAAAACTACGACGAGCTCTTCGCAGAAAAGCTCGACCTGCTGTTGCAGCTGCGCGACGAGGTGCGCGTGCAATGGGAGGGGAAGCATCGGCCGTCGTTGAGCGGGCAGGGGGTGTGGCCCCGGCCGGTGCAGGCGGTGCTGCCGATCCGGCTGGGTGTCGGAGGGACGCCGAACTCGTTCGTCCGCGCCGGGATGCTGGGGCTGCCGCTGACGGTGGCGATCATCGGCGGGGAGCCGCACCGGTTTCGTCCGCTGGTGGACCTCTATCGCGAGGCGGGACGCCGCGCGGGCCATGCGCCGGCGTCGCTGGATGTGGCGGTGCACTCGATCGGCTACGTCGCGGAAACGGACCAGCAGGCTGCGGATGAGTTGTGGCCGGCGTACTCGCATACGTTCAGCCGCATCGGCAAGGAGCGCGGATGGGGACCGATGACGCGGGCCGCATTCGATGCGCAGCGCGGACCAAGCGGGGCATTTGTGGTCGGATCGCCGGAGACGGCGGCCGCTAAGATGCGGCATATCAATGACGTACTCGGCGGCGTATCGCAGGTGAGCCTGATGATGTCGGGAGGGCCGCTGGCGCACGAGAAGATGCTGCGGTCGATCGAGCTTTTGGGAGCCGAGGTAAAACCGAGGGTCGAGACGGAGGCGGCGGCCGCGGTCTGATTACGGGCCGGGGTGCGGAGATCTACCCCTCCCCCCGGCTGCTTTGTGCAAAGTCTTGAGCAAAATAGACTTAGCGGTGGACCCGAAAGCTGATCCGCCGCTAAAGTCGTTGTTTTCAAGACTCTGACGAGGATTGTAACTGCAAAGTATTGATACAAAAGGACTTACTCTCCATAGGGAGTTGCACTCGTAAATGCGCCCGCGCGGCGTGGGAGCCTACGGTTCGCGCGTCGCGGCGCCGATAACGGCGAGGAGATCGAGGCCGTAGGCGAGGCCGCGGCGGGTGTCCTCGGCGCGGAACTGACGGAAGAGCGAGAGCAGACTGGGCGGCTTTTCCTCGGCCGAGCGGACGCGAGGCGGGTTGCGGTCGAGCGCGCGGCTGACCTTGTAGAGCATGTCGGGGTCAAGCGAGGCGACGATGCGGCTGAGCGCGATGAGGTTGCGAACGGCGTTGATGCCGTCGGGCGAGTTGGCCGCCTCGGCCAACTTGCCGGCAATGATGTCGCGGCCGCCGATGAGTCCCTGCACAAGGTCGAGCGCGCCCTTCTGATGCGCCGTCTCAAGGAGGTCCCAGGCGGAGAGCAGAGCTTCGGCGTGCTCCCGCGGGGCTTCTTCCACGCGGCGCATGAGCTCTTTCTGCGGATCGACGGGCTGGGGCTTGAAGGTGATTGGGTTGGCCATGAGGAAGCTCCTGGTGGGGAGTGAGTGTGGGGATGTGAATAGTGAGTAGTGAATAGTGAGTAGTGAAAAGTGAGTCGTGAGTAGTGAATAAAGCCTCTAGTTCGCTAGCTCAAAACTGATTGCGAAACAGCTTTCGCTCTTGTCTTTTGCGTTATTCACTACTCACTGTTCACTCCTCGCTGCTTAGGTTGGCCGCATCGTTTCGATTTGAACGAGTTTGTCCTGGGGACGGCTGCCGGGAACATGGTAGTCGGCGCGGGCGCGCAGGGCATCGACGTCGACGCCGTCCTGCGGCGTGCGCGTGCCGAAACGGAAGTTTTCGCGCGGCAGCGGCGACGGGCCTTTCTCGGGAAGGATGGTCATCTTCACGGCGAGCTCTTTGTAAGCCGGCGTGTGAGTGGCGCGGTCCAGGTGCGAGCTAGTGAGCTTGTTGACGGGCTCCTGTGTGGAGTTAAGAGGCATGTACATCTGCTTGCCCTGGACGCGATGCGTGACCAGCACCTGCACGCGTACCTGACCGTACGGGTTTTCCAGCTGGACGTATTGGCCGGATTCGAGGCCGCGTTCGCGGGCCAGCTCGTGCGAGACCTCCAGAAAGACCTCCGGCGTCATCTCCTTGATGCCGGGCACGCGATAGCTGAGGTTGCCCTGCTCGAAGTGCTCGAGCAGGCGGCCGTTGTTCACGTGCAGGTCGTAGGTCTCATTGCGCTCTTCGCTGGGCGGAATGTACTCGAGCGGATGGAATCGGGCTTTGCCGTCGGGGAACGGGAAGGTGGTCTCGCCGAGGTAGAGGCAGGGCTCATCCGAGCCATCGACGGCGACGGGCCATTGCAGGCTCTTGTAGCCTTCGAGGCGATCGTAGCTTACGCCACTGAGCGTAGGAGTGAGGGCGGCGATCTCTTTCATCACGTCCGACGGATGCTTGTAGTCCCAGCCTCCGGCGCCGCCGAGCTTCTGTGCGATGAGCTGATAGATCTGCCAATCGGCCTTGGAGTGGCCGAGCGGCTCGAGCGCCTGGTAGAAGCGCTGGATGCGGCGTTCGGTATTGACGAACGTGCCTTCTTTTTCGAGCGATGGGCAGGCGGGAAGGACAAGGTCGGCGAACTTGCAGGTCTCGGAGAAGAAGATGTCCTGCACAACCATGAAGTCCAGCTTCGAGAAGGCGTCGGCGACATCGTTGGCGTTGGAGTCGGAGGTGATGGTGTCTTCGCCGGTGATGTAGAGCGACTTGAGTTTGCCCTGGTGGATGGCCTCGATCATCATGCGGTTGTCGAGGCCGGTGGTGGTGGGCAACGTGACGCCCCAGGCGGCCTCGAACTTGGCGCGAATGTTTTCGTTGTCGATCTTCTGGTAGCCGGAGTAGACGTCGGGCATGGAGCCGAAGTCGCTGCATCCCTGCACGTTGTTGTGGCCGCGCAGGGGATACGCGCCGGTGCCGCGGCGCTTGAAGTTGCCGGTGGCGAGCAGGAGATTGCAGATGGAGGTTGAGGTGTCCGAACCGCCGCAGTGCTGGGTGACTCCCATGGCCCAGAGGACGCAGACGCGCTCGGCGCGGGCGATCTCGTCGGCGACCTGTTGGAGCGTTGCAACAGGAATGCCGGTGACCTGCTCGGCGTGCTCGAGCGTGTAGGGCTCGAGCGATTGTTTGAACTCGTCGAACTTTTCGACCCAGCGGTCGACGAAGGCTTGGTTGTGGCGGCCGGTGTCGATGAGGTGTTTGGTGACGGCCTGGATCCATACCTCGTCGGTGGAAGGATTGGGCTTCAGGTGGATGTCGGCGCGCTCGGCCATCTCATGCAGGCGAAGATCGCTGACGATGAGGCGCTGCCCGCGATGCTTGTGCGAGCGCTTCACGCGGGTGGCGAGCACGGGATGCGACTCCGAGGTGTTGGAGCCGACGATGATGACGAGGTCGGCAATCTCGATGTCGGCGATGGAGCCGGAGTCGCCGCCGTAGCCGACGGTGCGCGAGAGACCTTTGCTGGCGGGCGTCTGGCAGTAGCGCGAGCAGTTGTCGATGTTGTTGGTGCCGATGACGGCGCGGGCGAGCTTCTGGATGAGATAACTTTCCTCGTTGGAGCACTTCGATGAGGCGATGAAGCCGAGCGCGTCGGGGCCGTGTTCCTTCTTGATCTTCGTGAATTTGTCGGCGACGAGTTGGATGGCTTCGTCCCATTCGATCTCTTCGAACGTCGATTGGCCGCTGGGGAGCTGGACGCGCTTGAGCGGCTTGCGCAGGCGGTCGGGTGAGTTGACGAAGTCCCAGCCGAACTTGCCCTTGACGCAGGTGGAGATGCCGTTGGCGGGGCCGTGCGCCGGCTCGACTTTGAGGATGTCGCGATCGTGCGTCCAGATATCGAACGAGCAGCCGACGCCGCAGTAGGTGCAGACAGTTTTGGTGCGCTTGATGCGCTGGTGGCGCATCTCGGATTCGATCTCGGAGAGCGCGAGGATGGGCTGGAAGCCGGTGGAGGGTTCGACGCCTTTGACGGCTTCGATCATCTCGTCGAGGACTTTGGGCGGAAGCGAGGTGAGATAGCCGGCCTCGCCGAACATGCCTTTTTCCATGAGCGCGTTGCATGGGCAGACGGTGACGCAGTGGCCGCAGGAGACGCAGGAGGAGCCGGCGATCTGCTCGGTGCCGTCCCATAGGACGCGCGGAATTTCGCGCTCCCAGTCGATGGTCAGGGTCTCGTTGACCTGCACGTTCTGGCAGGCTTCCACACAGCGTCCACAGAGGATGCACTGATCGGGGTCGTAGCGATAGAAGGGATTGGAGTGGTCCTGCGGGTAGGGACGGTGCTCGAACTTGCGGACCTGGTGTTTTACGGCGAGCTCTTTGGTGGTGTTGTGGATGGTGCAGTTGCCGTTGTTGTTGTCGCAGACGGTGCAGTAGAGATCGTGATGATGGAGGATGCGGTCGAAGGCGTCGCGCTGGGCGACGTCGGCGCGGTCCGAGCGGGTGAGGACTTGCTGGCCTGCGGCGACGCGGGCTTCGCAGGCGCGCGCGAGTTCGCCGTTGAGCTGGACCATGCAGGTGTCGCAGGAGCCGATGGCGCCCATGGGCGGCAGATAGCAGACCTGAGGAAACGTCCGCTGCTGCGCGGCCATGGCGCGATTGATGGCCGCGATGAGCGGCTCGCCGATCTCGGCGGGAATCTCAAGGCCGTCGATTTGAATCGTAGTGTTGGGCTGGACGACGATGGGAGTGTTCAGTAGCGGCTTCGCAGCGTATTTCGCGTGGTCCATATTGGCTTCAGATGCTCCGGCTGGTTCGAGCGGTTGCGGTTGAGTGATGGTGCGATGAAATTGGAGCGGACGAAGGCACAACAGGCGAAGGCGGGCAGGGTGCGGATCGGTATCTCGGGATGGAGATACGCGGGATGGCGCGGCGTGTTCTATCCGCCGGGACTGCCGCAACGGCGCGAGCTGGAGTTTGCAGCGACACGATTTTCGACCGTCGAGATCAACGGCACATTCTACTCGCTGCAGAAGCCGCAGTACTTTCGCGACTGGAGCGCGGCGACGCCTCAGGATTTTTTGTTCGCGGTGAAGGGCTCGCGGTTTGTGACTCACATGCTGAAGCTGCGCAATGCGGAGCAGGCGCTGGCGAACTTTTTTGCGAGCGGATTGCTGGAACTAGGGAGGAAGCTGGGGCCGATTCTGTGGCAGTTTCCGCCGCAGGTTCGGTACGAGCGGGAGAGGTTCGCGAATTTTTTTGAGATGCTTCCGCGCACGCATGGGCAGGCCGCAGAGCTGGCGCGACGGCACGATCATCGCGTGAAGGGCCGGGCCGCGATTGAGGTGGCGGAGGGTGTGCCGGAGCGGCGCGCGATCCGGCATGCGGTGGAGATTCGCGATGAGAGCTTCGCGTGCGAGGAGTTTGTCGGGCTGCTGCGCGAGCATGACGTGGCGCTGGTGGTCGCGGATACGGTGTCATGGCCGCTGCTTTTCGATGTGACGGCGAAGTTTGTGTACTGCCGGCTGCATGGGTCGGAGGAGCTGTATGCGAGCGGGTACGAGGAGGATGCGCTGGAGACCTGGGCGGAGCGCGTGGCGGCGTGGGCGCTGGGCGGGCGCGCGGAGGGCCGCTATGCGTGCGAGGCGGAGCCGGAGGCCTGCATGCGCGATGTCTATGTGTACTTCGACAACGACGCGAAGGTGCGCGCGCCGTTCGACGCGATGGGGCTGGAGCGGAAGGTAAGCGAGCGACTGCGCGCGCTTCAAGAGCGGCAGACGGCGGGTGGAGCGAAGGCGGGGAGGCCTACTCCGCGCCCCAGCGGCGGAAGATGAGCGAGCCGTTGGTGCCGCCGAAGCCAAAGCTATTGGAGAGTGCGTAGTCGATCTTCGCGGGCTGCGCCTTGTTGGCGACGTAGTTCAGGCGGCAGGCGGGGTCGACGTTTTCGAGATTCATGGTGGGCGGCGCGATCTGGTGCTGCATCGCGAGGATGGTAATGACGGCTTCGAGGCCGCCGGCGCCGCCGAGCAGATGGCCGGTCATCGACTTGGTCGAGCTTACGAGGAGCGTGTGGTTAATCGCGCGCTCGCCGAAGACGTTTTCGATGGCCTTGGACTCCAGGGCATCGCCGAGCGGAGTGGACGTGGCGTGGGCGTTGACGTAGTCGATCTTGTCGGGGCTGATGCCGGCGACTTTGAGTGCGTGGCGCATGGAGCGCGAGCATCCTTCGCCTTCGGGCGCCATGCCGGTCATGTGGAAGGCGTCGGCGGACATGCCGTAGCCGATGATCTCGGCGAGGATATTCGCGCCGCGGCGTTGGGCGAACTCGAGCTCTTCGAGGATGAGGATGCCTGCGCCTTCGCCGACGACGAAGCCGTCGCGGTCCTTGTCGAAGGGGCGGGACGCGTGGGTGGGATCGTCGTTGCGCGTGGAAAGCGCCTTCATGGCCGCAAAGCCGCCGACGCCCATGGGCGTGATCGCGCCTTCCGCGCCGCCGGCGATCATCGCATCGGCGTCACCGCGCTGGATGATGCGAAACGCATCGCCAATGGAGTGCGCGGAGGTGGTGCAGGCGGTCGCCGTGGCCTCGTTCGGCCCTTTCGCTCCGTACTTGATAGAGACGTGCCCGGCGGCGAGGTTGACGATGGACGCCGGAATGAAGAACGGCGAGATCTTGCGCGGTCCGCCATTCATCAGGTTGGTGTGCTCGCGCTCGATGACGTCGAATCCGCCGATGCCGGAGCCGATGTGCACGCCGACGTTGTCGGCGACCTCGGGCGTGACCTCGAGGCCGGAGTGCTTCATCGCCTCATCGGACGCAGCCAGCGCGAAGTGGATGAAGCGGCCCATCTTGCGGGCTTCTTTCTTCTCCACGAACTGGTGCGGATCAAAGTTTTTCACCTCGGCGGCAAACCGGACGGGATGTCCGGTGAGGTCGAAGGCGGTGATCTCGGCCATGCCGCTGCGGCCGGCCATCAGTCCTTCCCACACCTCTGCCGCGGTGTTACCGACCCCGCAGAGTGCGCCGAGGCCGGTCACGACAACGCGTCGCTGTTCCATTCGTTACGTTCCTTATGAGGCGCTACTTTTCCTTCTGGTGCTTTTCGATGTAGTCGGTAGCGTCTTTGACGGTCTTGATCTTCTCCGCGTCCTCATCCGGAATCTGGATGTCGAAGGCCTCTTCGAACTGCATGACCAGTTCGACGACGTCGAGCGAATCAGCGCCGAGGTCTTCCTGGAAGCTTGCACCGGGCGTCACCTCAGCTTCGTCCACCTGAAGCTGCTCGACGATAATCTGTTTCACCTTCTCATCAACTGCTGCCATTGTTTCAATCTCCTATGATTCCTTCTGAAAGCTCGGGACCGAGTGCTTTAGGCGACCGTCCGCTGCAAATGCCTCAGTGTGCAAGGATACTGAGGCGCCGTTTGCGTGTAAAGGAACGCTTTGGTTTGCGAGAGCCTTCGCGGTTGGGTTGACCCGTCCGGTGGCTTTGCTGCAACTTCCTGTGATGTCCGCTTCCCCGTCGTGGGATGGAAGCGGGACGAAGCCGCGGAGCAGAATCTCTCCGTGTACCAAGAGCGGAGCTATCTAACCAGGTGCTCTGCTCTTGAATCTTCTACTCCATACTGACCGGCACGCCTAGGATTGGCCACGAAACGCCCCCTTGCAACGGGGGTGCCGGAGGTATGAGGAGGTCGAATCCGTTGAGCAAGAGAGCATGTAAACAATGCGGCTCAGACCATGTGCGGCGCGTGAACCGCAGAGGTTGGACGCAGGTGCGGCTGCTGACGATGCTTGGCCTGTATCCGTGGGAGTGTACGCTGTGCCGGAGCAAGATGTTCTGCCGGGATAACGGGCGCCGCGTGCATCGCGAGTCTGCGCTGAATCAGCCGGTCTAGCCGAAAGAAATCCCCGAGCCGCGGATCGCCTGAGGCGACCGCCAGCCACCCCTATTCATCCTCTTCAGCAGCGAGCAGCGGCAGCAGCCCGCTGGCGGAGCCGTTTGTCGTTTCGATGACCTCCAGCTTGGACGCGTTGCGGAAGGCGCGATTGACGGTCTTCGTCTTGCCGCTGATCTCTTTGAGCGTACGCTGGACTGTGCCGACCTGCCCTTCCACCTTTTCCATCAGACCCCCAAACTTTTCAAACTCCTTCTGCGCAATCTGAAAGACCTCCCAAACCTGGTTTAGGTTCTTCTGGAACTTGAGCGTGCGGAAGACAAGCTGGAAGCTGGTCAGAATCATGGTGAACGCCGATGGGCCGGCGATGACGACGTTGCATTGCGACTGGACTTCCGCGTGGAGGCCGGGACGGCGCATCACCTCGGCGTAGAGCGCCTCGGTGGGCAGATACATGATGGCGAAGGGAAGCGTGTTGGGCGGGTCAATGTACTTGTCGCAGATGCGCTTCGCTTCGGTGCGGATGGAGCGCTCGAAGGCGATGCCGGCCTTGCGGCGATCTTCCTCGTCGCCGGTTTCGTAGGCCTCTTCGAGGCGTTCCCAATCGCCGACCGGGAACTTGGAATCGAGCGCCAGAAGCACCGTGGAGTCGGGGCCGTTCGGGACCTTGAGCGCAAACTCGACGGACTCCTGCGTGCCGGGTTTGATGCGCGCGTTGGCGATGTACTGATCGGCTGAAAACATCTGCTCCAGCTGCTGCCCGAGGAAGTATTCGCCGACGATGCCGCGTGATTTGACGTTGGAGAGAACCTTCTTGAGGTCGCCGACGCCGGCGGCGAGGGTATTCATTTCGCCTAGGCCGGCGTGGACTTTCGTCAGCTGGTCGGTGACCTGGCCGAAGCTTTCGGTGAGCCGCGTCTGCAGCGTGGCGTGCAGCTTCTCATCGACGGTCTGGCGCATCTCTTCGAGCTTTTCGGAGTTGGCGCGGTTCAGGCGCTCGAGGCGATCTTCGACGGAGGCGCGAAGTTTTTCCTGCTGTGCGGCATATTGATTGCCGAGCTCGGTGAGGCGATTTTCGAGCGAGTCGCGATTTTCGCCGTGCTGCTTGGCGTTGTCGCTGGCGAAGCCCATGAAGCGCTGCGTGAGGCCGCCGAGCTGCGCTTCCACCGCCGAGCGCAGGGTTTCGGAGGCGCGGGCGTTGTCCTGGCGAAAGCTGTCGAGGCCGTTCCGCAAGGTGTCGCCGAGGGATTGCACGCTGCCCAGAACTTCGGTGCGCAACGCTGCGGCGGAGCGCTCGGCGGCTTCGCGGCTCTGGCGAGCCTCGGCCGTGCTGTCGGCGCGGAGTTGCGCGAGAGCGCTGCGCAGGTGCTCGTCGACGGAGGCGAGGCGTGCGTCGAGACGGGCGAACTGCGCGCCAAGTTCGGCGGAGACCTGGATGCCTCCGGCGGCCTCGCGGCGACGCAGCAGCAGGACAACGAGGACGGCGAGCAGCAGAAGTTGGACGGCGGCGAGGGCGATCGTCATTTCGACTTTCCTTCGCTTCAGAGCATAGCACCGGCGTTGGAGGGAAACGCGTTCGGAATTGGCGCGGCGCGGCGCTTTGATGTTCAATGGAGACAGAGCAACACTTTGCTCCTAAAGGGTCTTCCGCGTGAGTTCTTCCGGTCTTCGCCGCCTTCTGGCCATCGTCCTGTTTGGTTCCTTCGTTGCCGTTTCCGCGGCGCAGACCTCGCTGCCACCGAACCAGGTGGACCACTTCACGGATACGTCGATGCTGAAGCCGCCTCCGGGCGACAAGATTGCGATCCTGGAGTGGGAAGACCTGGAGTGTCCGGCGTGCGCGCATGCGTTTCCGTTTGTGCATGCCGCGGTGGCGCAGTATCACATCCCGCTCGTGGAGTATGACTTCCTGATTCCGGGCCACATGTGGAGCCATCAGGCTGCGATCTACGCGCGCTATATCAAGGACAAGATTTCGCCGGAGCTGGCGACGGAGTACCGCCGCGAGGTGTTTGCCGCGCAGTACCGCATCGCCTCGCAGGACGACCTGATGGCGTTCACCAAGCAGTTCTTCGCGTCGCACGGCAAGGAGATGCCGTTCGTTGTGGACCCGACCGGCGAGCTGGAGCGCCAGGTGGAGGCGGATGTAAACCTGGGCAAGAAGCTGGGCCTCCAGTTCACGCCGACGATCGTAGTTGTGACGCCGCATCGCTGGATCCAGGTGAAGGATGTGTCGTACCTGGATCAGGCGATCGACCAGGCGAAGCAATGGGTGAATGAGAGCGCGCCCGCGACGCATCACACCGCGGCGCATCGATAGCCAGAACGACTCTGAAAGCCGAGGCCGCTCCCTAGAGAGCGGCCTTTTTATTGTCGACGATATGCGCTACTGAATCTGCACGAGGCCGGATTCGCCAGCGCCGCCCGGGGTGACGGTGCCGTGCTGCGGGGCGCGCCAGTGGTCGATGTAGCTGACCTGGTGCACGCAGCTGATCGTGCAGTTCGGCGCGCAGCTTTTCTCAGTGACGAACTCGCGCTTCACGTGGTCCTTCGTGTACTCGGCGATAGGCGTGCCCGGATAGCCGCGCTGCTGGCTGCAGTAGTGCACCAAGCCGTTCTCGCAGATGTAGAGATAGCGCGAGCCCGCGCGGCAGCGCCAGTCGTTGGGCTGGCCGTTGGCGATGGCTTCCTGAAAGTGATTGAAGCGCGAGTAGCTGCGCCGCGTCATCCGCCGCACCTCGTCCCATACTTTGCGCTCGCGTTCGCCCAGCGGCTTCAGCTGTCCGCTGCCGTCGTGAATGATGCCGATCGTGGAGCTGAAACCGAGCTCCAGCGCGCGCTTCGAGATGGTGAGCGCGTCCTCAGGGTGAGAGATGCCTCCGCCGACGACGGAGTTAATGTTGACGTGAAAGTCGGCGTGTTCGGCGAGCATGCGCAGCTTGGCGTCGAGCACCTTGAGTGACTTCTTCGAGACCTCATCCGGCATGACGTTGTCGATGGAGATCTGCATGTGATCGAGTCCGGCCTTGTTGAGGCGCTGGATGCGGTCTGGCATCAGCAGATAGCCGTTGGTGATCATGCCGGCGATGGCGCCGGTCTTGCGGATGGCGCGGATCACGTCGTCGAGCTCGGGGTGGAGAAGCGGCTCGCCGCCGGAGATGGTGATGACCGACGTGCCGAGGCGTCCGAGCTCGGCGATGCGGCGGCGCATCTCGTCGATGTCGACGGGCTTGGAGACGTCATCGAACTCGTTGCAGTAGGTGCAGGCGAGATTGCAGCGGCGCATGGGGACGATGTGCGCCATGTAGGGATGTGCGGTGTCGGCCAGCGCCGATCCGATGCTCTTGAGCTCGCGCAGCCGGCGCGAGGCCGCGAGCAGGCGCCGCCGCGCATTCATTCTGCCGCCGGCGCTCGCGCGGCGGGCGGCGGTTCGATTCGGTTTGGTTTTCGGCGTTTCGGTCGGCATCGGCTGCTTCTATTTTACCGTGCGTGATGGGTTTCGGCGCCGCAGAGGCCGCTGACAGCGCATCTATAATCAGCCTGATGGCGCGACGAATTCCCGAATTAGATGGTCTTCGCGCACTGGCGATCCTGTCAGTTTTTATCGGCCACGCAGAGGTCTTTCCCCTGCGGATGATGTGGATCGGCGTCGATCTGTTCTTCGTTCTGTCTGGGTTCCTGATTACCGGGATTCTGCTGGACACGCCCAAGCAAAGTTTTCGCCGCTATATTGGCACGTTTTATGAGCGCCGCGCGCGTAGAATCCTGCCGCCGTACATCCTGATTCTGGTCTTCGTCTCGATCGTCTTCGGCACGTGGTGGATGCGCCATTGGTATCTGTACTTCGGGCTGATGAACTATGTCGGCTACTTCTGGAAAGAGCCGTTCTACGCTCCGCTGGCGTCATTGTGGTCGCTGGGAGTGGAAGAGCAGTTTTACCTGATCTGGCCGATTGTCATCTTCTTCGTGGGTGCGAAGCGTCTTCCGAAGCTTCTGGTGGCCGGGCTTCTGATCGCTCCCGCGCTGCGCGCGGCGTTCACTCCGTGGCTCGCGCATCAAGCTTTCGATACGTATCACTGGACGATCTATAAAGGCACGATCTTCCGGTTCGATTGCCTTGCATCGGGCTCGCTGATCACGTTTCTGTGGCGCACGAAGGCGGACAAGGTGCAGCGGTACGGCTGGCTCGGCATCATTCCTGCGCTGCTGACGCCGCCAACGATGTTCCTGCTCAATCGATATGTCGGCGGCTTCAGCACCTATGGCAACAGCATGAAGGCCAATGTGTTGACGTACGAGATTTCGCTGGTGGCCGTGTCGGGCCTGATGCTGTGGGCGTTGAGCGGGCGTTACACGCAAGTGCTCAGGCTCGCGCCGCTGCGCTGGATTGCGCGCATCAGCTACTCGTTCTATCTGGTGCATGAGAGCATGCTGCTGCTCGCGAACCGGTATGTGCATACGCGCGCTCTGGCGGCGCTGGTCGCAGCGACGGGATGTATCGTCTACTCGGAGCTGTCGTGGCGGTGGCTGGAGCGCCCGATCCTGCACGGCGGAAACCGCAGAGCTGCGGAGCGCGAAGTTCACGCGGCCTCGGTGCACGGCGAAGGAACGCTGGTAGAAAGATAAGACAGGAGGCAACGATGGCGCGCGAGATCGAATGGAGCGACACGCTGGAGATTGCGATTCAGCTGCAGGAGAAGTTTCCGGATGTAGACCCGTACACGGTGCGTTTCACCGACATGCACAAATGGATTACGGAGTTGCCCGGGTTTGTTGGAGATCCTCAAAAATCGAACGAAAGTCTTCTGGAGGCGATCCAGATGAAGTGGCATGAAGAGTATGAAGATGCGAAGGAAGGCTGATTTCGCGCTTCTTTGAGACCACGCCTCCTCTGCCCCTGCCGTCTAAGGCACGAGGAGGACAGAACCCCATGAAATTCGAACGTGCATCGATTCTTGCGCTCGCACTCTCGATCGGCGCATTGCCGGCGATGGCGCAACAGCAGACGACGCGGCAATCGACGACAGAGACGACGACCACAACCAGCGCCACGGCATCATCCGGGCCTCAGTACCAGCCGATGACGCATCACCAGCTGAAGAAGCAGGAACACGCGGATAAGAAACAGGCGAAGGCGGACAAGGCCGAAGCCAAGCTGGCCAACAGCAAGGACATGCGAAAGGCCAACGAAAAACAGGACGCGGCAGATCGAGCCGCGGCCAACGCCAGCAACCCGTATTAGAGTTGGCGGTTTGTGCAACAGCGGTTGAAGTCTGCAGAAGAACTACGAAGTAATATGCGCCGCGCGTGATCTCCACTCCACGCGGCGCATTTTTCTTGGGCTACGCTCCACGCAGGCGCAGGACTTGTTTCGGAAGTTTCGAGCCGCTGAGCATGAGCACGCCTCCCACGGCGAGCATCCACACCACGCTGCCGGTGAGAATGACGATCAGGTCGTGCAGATGCGTAGACGGTTTCGGCATAAGGCGCATGACCCCGCCAACCGCCAGCAGAGCGCTGAGCGCCGCCAGGAGAGCCCTGCCCAACTCGCCGAATTCCAGGTGCCGCATATTCACCAACCGTTTGCGGTGCAGAAGGATGGCGAGCGTCGCAGTCTGCGCGAGGATGCCGAGGTCGGACGCGAACGCCAGGCCTTCGAGGCCAAGAGCCCGAAACAGGCTCCAGTACATAGGGATGGAAGCGACCGTAATGATCGTGCCGGTAATGGCTGGGGTACGCGTGTCGCTGGCGGCGTAAAACGATCGCGCGTAGATGCCCTGCACGGCCCAAATGGCCAGCGTGACGGAGAGAATCGTGAACAGGCGCGTGGTCTCGACGGTGTCGGCACGATTGAAGCGTCCGCCGCGGAAGAGATCGAGCAGCCAGGGAGCGAGCGCAATCATCCACGCGGAGACGAGCATGCCGACAGCGAACAGTCGCGAGACGGAGCGACTGACGGAGTTCGAGAAGTCGAATGCGCGCCCCTGCTGATAGAGCGACGCGAAGAATGGAAGGGACGCGGCCCCGGCTGCCGGGCCGATGACGTTGAACGGCGCGTTGAAAAGATCCTTCGCATTGCCGATGAGCGTGATGCCGCCTTCGCGCAGCGAACCGAAGTAGTTCAGGAAGTAGCCGTCGAACATGACCAGCGAGACGCCGATCATCAGCGGCAGCGTGAGCTTGAACCACTCCAGAAATGCCGGATCTCTGAAGCCGACGATAGGCCTGTACCGAAGGCCGATGCGCCAGGCGCCGAGCGTGTTCAGCAGCGTGGAACCGAAGATGACGCCCGCCAGCACGCCGACCGCGAGCGAGTAGATTCCCATCTGGCGATGCAGGAAGAATGCGCCCGCAATAATGCCGCCGTTGTAGATGACGGGAACGCCGGCCTGATAGAGAAAGATTTTGCGCACCTGCAGGCGGGCACTCATGCAGCTGCCGATGAAGAAGAAGAGCTGCGCGGGAAGAATGATGCGGGTGAGCGAGGTGCAGAGGTCGGCGCGCAGCGGGTCGTGGCGGAAGCCCTTGTTCGCAAACCAGACGTAGTAGGGCGCGGCGAACTCCGCAACGATGACGCCGGCCACCAGCACGACCAGCATCGTGGTCAGCACGACGGAGAGCGCGCGGTCGGCGCCTTCCTCGTCTTCAGCGACGAGGTAGCGATTGAGAACAGTGATGAGCGAGATGGCGACGGCGCCGCCGGTGAGGAAGTAACTGAGCAGATCGGGCAGCTTGAACGCCGCGCGGTAGGCGTCCTGTGCGGGGCCGGCGCCGAAGAGGAAGTTGACGTACTTGATGCGCACCAGCGCCAGCAGCCCGGAGAGAAACGAGCTCATCATGAGCAGCATGGCCGCCGAGCCGGCCGTATGGCCGTGCGAGGTGCGGAAGAGCCGGAAGCGTGAGGAACTGGGGCGACGGAGGGCGCCGCTGGAGTCAGCGGTCATTCGGCTGCGTCAGGCCCATCCCCGAAGAGATCGCGCTGCGCGAGCCGCAGGCGAGCCGGCTCCGGCTTGGTCGCCGGTTTCGCCGCTGGAGCCGGCGTCACCAGCCGCGGGCGCAGCGGTTTGGCGCGTGCCGGCGCTTCGGCGCCGCCCTGCGCTGCAGGCGGCTTGCCCAGCATGGTCAGCAGACTCTGCATCTCGGCGCGCAGGGCATGCAAGCGAGACTCAATCTTGGCGCGGTCGGCGTTCGGCGCCGCTGCACCGCCGTCCACAGGCACCAGCGCGGGCGCGGAGGCGGCAGAAGGTACGGGGACAGGAGCCGGCGCTTCAAAGGGAACGGCAGCTTCGCGGGCTTTGGCTTCAATCTTGAAGACCTGCCGCGCTCCGGGGATGGTGTAGCCCTGATCGTAGAGCAGGCTCTTGATGCGCAGGGCCATCTCGACGTCACGCTTGCGATAGAGCCGCTGGCCGGTGCCGCCCTTGTTGGGCTTCAGCTGCGGGAACTCCGTCTCCCAGAAGCGGAGCACGTAAGCCGGAACCTCGCACAGCCGCGCGACGTCTCCGATGCGGAAGTACAGCTTGTCCGGGATTTCGGGCGCAACTGTCTTGCGGATTGGCTGATGGGTCCCCATGGGCATGCCCTCAAAGCAGACGCAGCCGCGACGCCGGAGAGGCGTGCGGATGCCGAAGCTTGAAGCCAAGTATAGGACCGGCTTTGGGCGGGGGCCAGTAGTTTCGGCGGTTCCTCTGCCCGTTCTGCGACTTACGGTGCAGCGACGGCGAGGCGCAGGGCGGATGAACCAAGAGAGTTAACACCCCCTTCAAGTTCAACTTTAGGTTTCGGGCTCTCCGGACTGGTCGGGCAGTTCGCCGGGAGCGCTGAGGAACAGCTGAAGGAAGTTTAGGTTCAAATATCTGCCGAACTTGAAGCCGACCTCGCGCAGCTCGCCGGCCGGAACGAAGCCGTGCGAGGTGAGGAAGTGCAGCGAGGCGGCGTTTTCGGAATCGACGCCGGCGACCATGACATGTTTGCCGAGCGCACGGGCGCGGGCGATGAGCTCCGCGAGCAGGCGCGAACCGATTCCCTGCCCCCTCACGCCTTCGCGAATGTGGATGGTGCCTTCGACGGTGAAGCGATAGCCCGGCCACGGGCGGAAGTCGCCAAAGGATGCGTAGCCGAGGACGCCAGTGCCATCCGCCGCGACGAGGACGGGACAGCTCTGCGCAAGACGCGCGCGCCACCAGGTCTCGCGGTCCTCCAGCGTGACGGGCCGGTCGTTGTAGATGGCCGTGGAGGCGAGCACGATGGAGTTGTAGATGTCCCTGATCTCGAGAAGGTCGGCGGCGGTGGCGTCGCGAATCTGCATCGTGAAGCTCTCAGGAACAGGGTAGCGGAGAGGCAATCGATCAAACGAGCGAATCGGTCGGCAGCGGATGGCGGCGATCCACACGTCCGGGCGCGGCGCGCTCGTACTGCACCGGCCAACTGATCGACACGCCGAGCTTTTCTGCCGCGTGAATGGGCCAGTAGGGGTGGCGCAGGAACTCGCGCGCGAGCAGAACGAGATCGGCTTTACCTTCGGCGAGGATCGCTTCGGCCTGCTCGGGCTCCGTGATCATTCCGACTGCGCCGACCTCGATGCCGGCCTCGCGGCGGATGCGCTCGGCGAACGGAACCTGATAGCCCGCTCCGACGGCGATCTGCTGGCGCGGATCGTTGCCGCCGGAGGAGACGTCGATAAGGTCGATGCCTTCCTGCTTGAGCAGTTTGGCGAACGCGATGGAGTCCTCGATGGTCAGGCCGCCCTCCACCCAGTCGACGGCCGAGACGCGCACCCAGACGGGAAGATGTTCTGGGAAAGCCGAGCGAACGGCCCTGACGATCTCGAGCGGGAAGCGTGCGCGGTTCTCGAGCGAGCCGCCGTACTCGTCGGTACGCGTGTTGGAGAGTGGCGAAAGAAACTCATGGGCGAGATAGCCGTGCGCGGCGTGGACTTCGGCGAGCAGAAAGCCCGCGGCAACCGCGCGTTTCGTCGCGGCGGCGAAGTCGGCGATCACCTTATCCATGGCGGTGCGGTCCATCGCGTGCGGCAGCGGATAATAAGGCGCAAAGCGCTCGGCCGAGGGAGCAACGACGTTCTCCCATCCGCCCTCAGCGATGGTGAGCGCGTGTGCCGGCGTGTCCCATGGCCTCGTCATGCTGGCTTTGCGGCCGGCGTGCGCCAGCTGAATTGCCGGTACGCTGCCTTGTTCGCGGAGGAAGCGCGAGATGCGCGCGAGCTGCGGGATGTGGTCGTCGCGGTAGATGCCGAGATCGCTGGGTGTGATGCGGCCCTCCGGGCTGACCGCCGCGGCTTCGGTCATCACCACGCCGGCGCCGCCGATGGCGCGGCTGCCCAGATGCACGAGATGCCAGTCCGACGCGTGGCCGTCGATAGAGCTGTACTGGCACATCGGCGAGACGACGATGCGGTTGGGAAGCGTGAGCGATCTCTGCTGCAGAGGGCTGAAGAGGCGCGGGTTCAACCCGTGCGAACGAGAACCATTCGCTGGGGACCCCGGGTGCGCGGGTGTAGAGCTCATGCATGAATAGATGACGCGACAACGGGGAAAGACGCGAGATCAGCGCGGGGCGGCGTGGCGCACAGCGTCAAGAAAGAAACGAAGGCGCGTGGGATCTTTGCGGCCGGGCTCCGATTCGACGCCGCTGGCAACGTCAACGCCCCACGGCTGCAACACGTCGATGGCCGCGGCGACATTGCGCGAGTGCAGACCGCCCGCGACGATGATGGGCGGCAGATCTCTTCCGGTTGCAGTCGACGCGGCGTTGCAGGCCTGGTGAATCTCCTGCGCGGCGAGCTGCCAGTCAAACGCCATACCGAGCCCGCCTGACTTGCCTCGCCGCGCGGCATCGATGAGCACGGCGTAGAGGCCCGGCGTGGTGAGTGTGCGCGCAAGCGCGGCAGCGAAGCCGGCGTTGTCGCCCGCATGCACGTTGAATGGAACGACCTGTATCAGACGAACATACCCCTCGAAGGCGTCGTTCAATTTCGCGATGAGCTCAGGGTTGGGTTCGTGATGCAGCTGCGCGGCCTGCAGGCCGGCAGTACGCACGGCCTGGATGATTTCGCTGGCATCCGTCGTTGAGAACACCCCGACGGTGAGCACATTCCCGGGAAGGTGCGGCGTAATCTCCGCGACCTGCGCGGGCAGCATGCGTCGGCGGCTGGGCGAAAAGACAAACCCGACGGCATCGGCGCCCAGCTCGGCAGCGAGCTGCGCGTCGGCAAGGTTTGTATTGGCGCAGATCTTGACGAACATCAGGCCTCGGTTGCGAGCAGTGATTGGAGCGCCTCGCCCGGCCGCGGCTGCTTCATCAAGGATTCGCCGATCAGGAATGCCTCGTAGCCTGCGTTGCGCAGACGCTGGATGTCCTGGCGAGTGTGAATGCCGCTTTCCGCCACGCGCACCGATGTCTCAGGCAACATGGCGGCGAGCTCGGCAGCACGATCGAGCGAGACCTCGAACGTGCGCAGGTCGCGGCTATTGACGCCGATGCATTCGCACTGCAGCGGGAGCGCGCGTTCAACCTCCTCGGCATCGTGCACCTCGCAAAGCACGTCGAGCGCAAGGTGTCGCGCCTCCTCGCGCAGCGTGCGCAGCTCTTCATCGGTCAGCGCCGCGACGATGAGCAGAATCGCGTCGGCGCCGTTGGCGCGAGCTTCGAGCAGCTGAAAGGGATCGACCATGAAATCCTTGCGCAGGCAGGGCAGCGCTACCGCCGCGGAAGCCAGGCGAAGATTCTCCAGCGAGCCTTGAAAAAACTTTTCGTCGGTGAGCACCGAAAGAACAGCAGCGCCACCCTTCTGCATCTCCTGTGCCAGCGATGCGGCATCGAAGTCCGCGCGAATCAGCCCCTTTGACGGCGAAGCTTTCTTGAGCTCGGCGATCACTGCCGGCGCATGCAGCGCACGCATTCGCAATGCGGAGGCAAAGCCACGCGGCACGTGCGCCGCGGCCTGCCGTTCCAGCTTGTGCAAATCGGCCGCGGCTTTGCGTTCCTCGACGACCTTGCGCGTGTGCGCCAGGATTTCCGGGAGATACATCGTCTGCTGGGCCGCGGCCGCCATAGAGTTCATGTTAAGCGAAGGACGCAGTCCGCGTTGCTATGTGAGACGGGATCGGTGCAAAAAGAAAACGCCGCCCTTGCACCCTGAGAGCGGCGACAAGAGCGGCGACTAAGCCCGGCACATTCTTTTCAGCGCCTTGGCTACGCCTTGCCCGCGAGCTGCCGCAGAACATACTGCAAGATGCCGCCGTGCTGGTAGTAGAGAATCTCCTGCGGCGTGTCGATGCGGACGGCGACCTGGAACTCGGTCGTCCTGCCCTCGTCCGACTCTGCGATGATCGTCAGTAATTTGCCGTCGGCGAACTTCGCATCGAGCATGGCGCGGAGCTGCCCGGGCTGATCGCCAACCTGGTAGACCTCTTCGCCTGTCAGACCCAGCGTGTCGGCATTCTGTCCAGCGAGAAACTGCAGCGGAAGAATGCCCATGCCGACAAGATTGCTGCGATGAATGCGCTCGTAGCTTTCGGCGATGACGAAGCGGATGCCCAGCAGCCTCGGCCCCTTCGCTGCCCAGTCCCTTGACGAACCCGACCCGTACTCCTTGCCCGCGAGGATGCACAGCGGCGTGTTGCGCTTTGCATACTCAACCGAAGCGTCGTAGATGCTCATGCCGGTTCCCTCGGGCAGCAGGCGCGTGACGCCGCCTTCGGTGCCGGGCGCGAGCTTGTTCTTCAAGCGCACGTTCGCAAACGTCCCGCGCACCATCACCTCATGGTTGCCGCGGCGCGATCCATAGGAGTTGAAGTCCGCGGGCTTCACGCCGTGGTCGGTGAGGTACTTGCCTGCGGGGCCGTTCAGCTTGATCGAGCCCGCCGGCGAGATGTGGTCCGTCGTCACCGAATCGCCCAGCACAGCCAGCACGCGCGCGCCCGCAATGTCCTCGACCGCAGCCGGGGTTGCAGCCATGCCGTCAAAGTACGGCGCTTTGCGAATGTAGGTGGAGTCCTGCTCCCAGCCGTAGGTGTCGCCGGAAGGAAACTTAAGGTGCTGCCAGTTGGCGTCGCCGTCGGAGACCTTGCTGTACTCATTGCGAAACATCTCGGAATCAATCGACGATGCGACGGCGTCGGCGACCTCCTTCTGCGTCGGCCAGATGTCGCGCAGAAATACTTGCTTGCCATCCTTGCTCTTGCCCAGCGGCTCGGTATCGAAATTGTGCTCAATGTGTCCCGCCAGCGCATACGCGACCACCAGCGGCGGCGACATCAGGTAGTTGGCGCGCACCTCGGGCGAGATGCGTCCCTCGAAGTTGCGATTGCCGCTTAGCACGCTGACGGCTACGAGCCCGTGTTCCTCAATGGACTTCGAAACATCTTCCGGCAGCGGGCCGGAGTTGCCGATGCACGTCGTGCAGCCGTAGCCCACAACCTGGAAGCGCAGCTTGTCGAGATACGGCAGCAGACCGGCGCGCGTGTAGTAATCGGTGACCACGCGCGAGCCGGGCGCGAGCGAGGTCTTCACCCACGGCGGAGTCGAGAGCCCGGCTTCGACAGCCTTCTTCGCGAGCAGGCCCGCAGCAACCATAACGTAGGGATTCGACGTGTTGGTGCAGGACGTGATCGCAGCGATGACGATGGAGCCGTCGCGAAGATATTTGTCGGGATCAACGCCGAAGCGTGCCTCGACGCTGTTCCTGGTAGTGTCGATCGTCTCGGAGCCATGCTTCGGATTCTCGTGCGTCGTCGCCTTCACTGAGACGCTGACCGGAACGGGCGTATCCGGCGCTCCTTCGGAGCTCGCGAGGTCGCCATTCTTCGAAGCGTGTCCGCCTTCGCCCTCCCAGCGCACCATCTGGCGAACGACCGTACGATTGGCGTTCGGGCCGAGCAGGCTGGGCAGTACCTTCGCGAAGCTCTGCGGTGTCTCGCGCAGCAGAACGCGGTCCTGCGGGCGCTTCGGTCCGGCGACGCTGGGCTCCACCGTGGACAGATCGAGTTGCAGCAGGCCGGAGTACTCGGCCTCGGGCGCGTCCGGCGTGTGGAAGAGTCCTTGCGTTTTGTAGTAGGCCTCGGTGAGCGCGATGTGCTCCTCGCTGCGGCCAGTGAGGCGCAAATAATTCAGCGTCTCGGCGTCGACAGGGAAGATGCCGCAGGTGGCGCCGTACTCGGGCGCCATGTTCGCGATCGTCGCGCGGTCCGCAAGCGGCAGCTGGCTGATGCCCGAGCCGTAGAACTCCACGAACTTGCCGACCACGCCGAACTTGCGCAGCATCTCGGTGACGGTCAGGACGAGGTCCGTTGCCGTCGCGCCTTCGCGCAGCTTGCCGGTCAGCTTGAAGCCGACGACCTGCGGCACGAGCATCGACACCGGCTGCCCGAGCATCGCCGCCTCGGCCTCAATGCCGCCCACGCCCCATCCCAGCACGCCCAGCCCGTTGATCATCGTCGTGTGCGAGTCCGTGCCGACCAGCGTGTCTGGATAGGCGACAACGGAGCCGTCCTCATCCTTCGTGAACACCACGCGCGCCAGGTATTCGAGATTCACCTGGTGACAGATGCCCATGCCCGGCGGCACGGCGGAGAAATTTCGAAACGCCGTCTGTCCCCACTTCAGAAACGCATAGCGCTCGCGGTTGCGCTGGAACTCCAGGGCAGCGTTAAGGTCGTAGGCGCGCGCCGATCCGTACTCATCCACCTGCACCGAGTGATCGATGACCAATTCGGCTGGCACCAGCGGATTAATCTTCTGCGCGTCGCCGCCGAGCTGCTTCATCGCATCGCGCATCGCGGCCAGGTCGACGATCGCGGGCACGCCGGTGAAGTCCTGCATCAGCACGCGCGCGGGCATGAAGGCGATCTCGCGCGAGGGCTCAGCCTTCGCATCCCAATTGGCGAGGAAGCGAATGTCGTCGGCGGTTACGGTCACGCCATCTTCGCGCCGCAGCAGATTTTCCAGCAGAATGCGCAGCGAGTAGGGCAGGCGCTCCAGCTTCGCTGCGGTCGAGGCAAGCGCGCTCAGCTTGAAGTAGTGGACGTTCTTCTCGCCGGACTTGAGCTCGGCTGCGGCGTGAAAGCTGTCAGGATGTGCGTTCGAGGTAGCCATTCGAAAATCTCCTTGGAGCTCCTTACGGAGCGCTGCATCGTCCATCAGAAAACGATCGCAGCCGATGAGGCCCGCACGGCGCGCGGCTCAACAGAGCGCGGCGGCGCGAGTACGGACAAGACAATTCTGCAATTCCGGATGATAGCGGGGATTGGCGATGGGCGTTAGAGCATCTCTCCTGAGGATGCAGGGCGAAACCGAAACCGTTCAAGCCATTTTCCTGCGAAGAAAACGGCATTCGCAGGTTCATCCGAGGCCACAGCATCAGGAGGAATGCTCTAGCTGGAGGAGCGCCCGCGGTCATGGCGGCCACGGCGGAAGCGCTTGAGTGGATAGCGCGACATGCAGACAGTGTAGCGCGTTGGACACAGTTGCGGAACCGCACGCAAGCTCTGAAATTTCCGCACTTAAAGACAAAGTCGATAAAACTTTGCGGCTCCGGCCCCCCGCCTGCACTCAAGACCGCATCTCATACAAACGGGACGGGTTTCTACCTGCTGTTTATACGTTGTATAGATGCCTGCTGAGAGACCTGCTCAACACCACAAGAGCAGGCCGGGAGCAACAAAATGCAAGACGTACGCATGACATTCTGCCGCGCGCTGGGCGCGGTGATTCTATCGGGCGGGCTGGTGCTCGCCGCCGGCTGCCACAGCTCCGCGCAAAGCACCGGCCCCGACCCCGCAGACGCCAACATGGCGCCGGCCAGCGGACAGACGCAGGTGCTCGGCCAAAGCGCCTCCTACACACCGCAGCAACAGGGCGAATCGTATCCGCAGCAGTCGCCCGCGCCGGTCGAGCAGGCCTATCCGCAGCAGGAGTACGCACCCGACCAGGCCGAACAGGCCGGAGAAGAGGCGATTGAAGAGGCGGACCAGCCGCCGCCGCCGCTGCCGGACTACGATCAGCCGGCCGCACCCGGGCCGGACTACATCTGGACGCCGGGCTACTGGGCCTGGGGACCGTACGGCTATTCCTGGGTGCCCGGTGCGTGGGTTGAGGCTCCGTATTACGGCGCGCTTTGGACGCCGCCATGGTGGGGCTACTGCGGCTCGCACTGGTGCTTCCATAACGGCTACTGGGGACCGCACGTCGGCTACTACGGTGGCATCGATTACGGCTTCGGTTATATCGGCGTCGGCTACTTCGGCGGCTACTGGAACGGCAATCACTTCTACTACAACCGGGCTGTGACGCATGTGGGCGGCGACATTCACAACGTATACAGCCGGCCCGTTGTCTACAACAACGTTCACTACAGCGCGCAGCCCAGGAACCGCGTCAGCTACAACGGCGGACGCGGCGGTTTGACCGCGCGGCCCAACGCCTCCGAGGCAGCGGCAGCACGCGAACGCCACGATGCCCCAATGCCGGTTCAGCGCCAGGCCCGTGTGGAGGCCTCGCAGAATCGCGCGCAGGCGTTCACAGCGAACCACGGACGTCCTGCGCAAGCGGTGGCCGCGCACGGCTTCGCCAATTCGCACGGTATTGCTGCGCCTCCGCGTGGCGTAGAGCCCGGACGGCCAAACATGGCCGCGCCAGGGCGAGCTGAACCCAATGGAGCGCCGAGCCGGTTTGAGAATCGGCCCGGACAGCCCAGCGCTGCTCCCAATCGTGTGGAGAATCGCCCCGGGCAGCCGGCGGCTCCGAACCACTATGAGAACCGCGCCCAACCCCAACCGCGCGTTGAAAATCGCGCCCAGCCGCAGCCGCGTGTCGAAAATCGCGCCCAGCCGCAATCGCGTGTGGAGAATCGTCCGCAGCCCCAGCCGCGGGTGGAAAACCGTCCGCAGCCACAGCCGCGGGTTGAGAATCGCCCGCAGCCGCAACCGCGTGTAGAGAACCGCCCGCAGCCGCAGCGCATGCAAGCCCCGCGACCGATGCCGCAGCAACACGCTGCTCCGCGGCCCGCACCGGCGCCACACGCAGCGCCGGCGCCGCATAATGGCGGCGAGCATCCGCAAGGCGGAGATCACGATGACCACGGCCATCGCTAAGCAGCGAGGCTATCGAAATACTTCAGTGCCCGGTTTGCGCCGGGCACTTTCTTTTGCCGGAAGAAGCTGCGCGCACGATGGAAGCTCCAACACTGCCTCGCCCATCCAGCGAATGCGCAGATCGCCCGCCGTCAAGCGGCCGACAGCCTCCGCCGCAAACTCGCCGCTGCGATCGACAAAGTTGGAAAGCGGAAGATGCGCCTTGGGCCGCGTCGTGACGAGCGCGCGGCTGCCAGGCGCGGGCTCCGAAAACAGCGCATCCCACAGGCTCGCGCCTTCGCCTTCGGTGAGATCGAGGTGGAATCCCAGGTCCGCCGAAAGCGCGCACGGCAGCAGCGTGGCCGCGATCCCTTTCATGTCGACGATCTCCGCCCCCACGAGAAAGTTCTTCTCGGCAAGCCGATCGATCATCATTGCGAGCGCCTCTGGCTGACACTCTGCACGCAACGGCTGCAACAGGAGAATGACGTCGCCAGGTTGACCGAGCAGGACGCGATCTTCCTTCCAAGGATGCGCGGCGATCGCCTGCAATGCGGCGAGGACGCGATCGCGAAGCTCGCTGTCCACAACTACGCTCCTGTTGAGCCGAAGCCGCTCTGCCCGCGCGGCGTTTCCGCCAGCATGTCTGTCTCTTCGAACGTCGCCTGGATGCGTTCCACCACGCGCAACTGCGCGATGCGATGGCCCGGCGCAATCGTCTGCGGTTCCGGCGAGAGATTCGTGACGATGATCTTCAATTCACCGCGATAGCCGGGATCGATGACACCGGCGAGCGTCGTGATGCCGCGCAGCGCAAGGCCGGAACGATCTTCCACCAGCGCTCCGTGCGAGGACGGCAGCTCCAGCGCGAGGCCCGTGCGCACCGCAACCGTACTACCCGGATCCCCAATAGGCGCAAGCGTCGCTGCCTCGGCCGCGAACAAATCCGCGGCCAGATCGCCGTACGGTCCGGTGTGCGCGTAGCGCGGCAACTGCGCGGAGGGCAGCAGGCGCTGGACGAGAATCGTTGGAGATTTCTTTTCGTCGCTCATCGCAGACAGTGTCGCATGTCAGGAGATCCACTTCAGCAGCCGGATGATGCCCATGGGCGCTGCCTTCGAGTGCGCCGAGACATCCGTTCGCTCATGGATCGCGCGGCGATGCGCTCGATAGTACTCGAACGCGCGCAGCATCATCTGCTCGTTGGTCAGCGTCGGCCGCCAGTTCAACTCGCGCTTGATGCGCGTCGTGTCAAAGACGAAGCTCTCCGCGATCATGCGGTAGTGATACGGTCCCAGCGGCGATACGCCAAGCTTATGCGCGAGCTTCATCGCAGCAATGGTCGGAACCTTCGGCAGACTAGCCACACGCGAGCGGCTGCCTGCCGCGCGAATCACCGACTCGTACATCGCGCGCATTGTCGGCACGTCGTCCGAGCCGATGTGAAACAGGTTCGACTCCGGATACTCGAGACATGCGATGCACGCGGTCGCGAGGTCCTGCGCGAAGATGAACTGGTAGTGCGTGCCTCCGTCGCCGACCACCCACACCTTCTTGTTGTCCTCGATGAACTCGAACAGAATCGCCAGCAGGCCAAGACGGCCCTCGTCGATGATCGTCGGCGAGCGCAGCGTCACAACCCGCAGCTCCGGATGCTCGCACCCCAACTGCTCGAGCACTCGCTCGCCTTCGAGCTTCGATCGTCCGTAGATCTCCACCGGCGCGGGCGTCTCTTCTTCTGTCACCGGACGGCCGAGATTCTCTCCCCACAGGCAGTTGCTGGAGATGAAGATGAACTTGCGCACGCCCGCTGTGACCACGGCCTCCGCAAGCCGCTGCGTCCCGTCGACGTTCGACGTCCAGAGCATCTTCTCGTCAGTCACATCATGCGCCAGCATCGCTGCACAGTGAAACACGGCCTCGAAGCGATGCTCCGCGAAAAGCCGCGCCAGCAGCTCCGCATCGCGAATGTCGCCCTGCACCTTGGTCAGCGCGGGATGCGGGTCGTCGTCGCGGACGAGATCGATGTTCGTCACGGCGAAGCCCTCGCTCAACAGCCGGCGCTTCAGCACGCCGCCGAAGAAGCCCGATCCGCCGGTGACCAGCGCCTCGCGGCCGCTCACCCCGCGACCTCGCTCTTCTGCGGTCCCGCGGTTCGCGGTTGCGTCGAGCGGAACAGATATACGCTCAGCACAGTGATCAGCGGCTCCAGCGGATGCCGGAAACGCGCCTGCACGGTCACGATGTAGTACGGCAGCGGCAGCAGGAGAAGCATCCAGCCCATCAGCGCAGCGCCGGGCACGCGGCGTCGCAGTGCGAGCGCCAGCCCCATCAGCCCGGCGAGGCTCAGGAACGCGTAGTTGAAGCGGCGGCCCAGTTCCATCCACGGATGCCGCTCCGGCGGATGCGGCACGTTGTCCCAGAAAAAGAGGAAGCGGTCGAGCGTGCGGGCCCAGAAATAGCCTTGATTCGCGCGGATGCGCTCCAGCGCCTGCTTCTTGCGCATGGCCGCGAATCGAACCTCACCCATGTGCACGTACATCTGAAACTCCGGATTGCCCGGCCACAGCGGCAGCGCCGTTCCCCACGGATACGCATCGTGAGATGGCAGCGTCGACTCATACAGCTCGACGCCGAGGTTGGAGCGCGTCGAGATAAACGTGTGCATCGTCCGCACATTTCGAACCCACCACGGCATCATCACCAACACGAAGACAATGCCGGACAGCATCGGTCCAGCCCACACGCGTCGCAGTTCCAATCTCTTCAGCCGCGGCCAGAAGACCCACAGCGCAACCGCGGGCAGCCCAATTAATAGCGAGGCATTGGATAGCGCAACCAGTCCCCACAGCAAGCCGAACAATGCCCAGCGCCCATGCTGCGCAACGCCGTCGCGCTCGACATCCTCGCCTGTGCCGCGCAAACGCAATGCGATGACCAGCGCCCACGCAAACAGACACGTGGAAAGCGACATCTCCCACAGCCAGTGAATCGCATACTGCAGCGCCGCCGGGTACACCGCCCACAGCCATCCTGACCACAACGCGACGGGTGCGATCTTCGTCGACGTTCGCCGCGCGATTCCGTACGCGTCGAAGCAGCGCGCGGCGATCTCGTAAACCGCCGGCGCGATCAGCGCAGAGAACAGGCTGTCCACCACCATGACAAAGAACGCAGCCGCGTTGGTGTAGATACCGAAGAGCTTGAACGACAGCGCAATCAGCAGCGGATACAGCGGCGGCAGCCACGCCGTCGGCCCGCTCCATCCATTGAACGGATTCCCGTATCCGTGCCCCTGGACGAGCGACTTGGCGATTCGCCCCGCTTCGAAGCCGAACTTGAAGTGGTCATCCAGCGGAGAGACGCGATACGTGTGCCCAATGACGACGCACGCTACGCGCAGCAGGAACGCCACCCAGAAGAGGACGCGCGGCGCACGAAACGAGATGGGCTTGGAGGCTTCGGTCGGCACGAGGCAGGAGCGTTCGCGAACGCTCCTTATAGTCTATTGCCTCATGAGCCCATCACCTTGCGGGCTGTTGCGTTCGCCGGACAAAGGAACGCCATGGCCCGCAACCGAGATCTGTGGAGACCGGGACTTGACCCGCCCGCTGCGCCTCGGACGGTGTAGCTTCACGGGTTATTCCCAAAATGGAGCGGCTCGGCTAGCCTTCAATCACGTTCCACACCTCCTCTCGGTGGGCGCGCAAGCGCTCAACGGGGTTCACCGTTTCGTTGCGTTTCAGGAGCTCCGGCCGCTTCCCGGAGCAGGGTCCCGTTGCTTCAGTTGTGCTCCAGTTTCCCGAGAATCAGGCCTCGCTCCCGCGTGGCGTGCCGGCTGCTCAGCGGCCTCATCGTTGCGCTGTGTGCGGGCATCGCCTGCGCTCAGAGTCCGGTGGACGGAACGCTTCGCGGCAGCGTCAGCAGCGCGCCCGGTCTGCCACCGGCTCTCTCGCGGCTCCAGCTCCAGCGCGACGACAGCCGCTGGCAGCAGACCATGGTTCCGGCGCGGGATGGATCGTTCACCCTGCTGGACCTTCCGCCCGGCGAGTACACGCTGCTGGCTCCATCCTGCGCAGCGCAGCTGACGATCGCGGCAGACGATATCACGACCGTCGCAATCCATCTGCCGTCCTGCTCCACAACGGATAACGCTATGAGTTCGCAGATCCCCGCGCTCGCAACCGACTGGAAGCAGCTCGCCGATCTGGACTCCGCGGCGCATGATGCGACGCTGGCCGCCGCGCCGGCAGATGCAACCGTCAGCGACGAAGACGCGACACCGGAAGCGGCGCGTGAATCGTCGCAGCTGGGACTCGCCGGGCCAAGCATCGATGGACTCTCGCCCACCGAGAACTCGACGCTGCTCGACGGTCTCTCCACCACGCAGAACTTTCGCTCCGGTCCGCGCGGATCGGCGGCCGGCGGACCGCGCACCTCGGCGACATTCGGCGAGTCGGCAACACGCTCATTCCGGCTCCAGCCGCGGTCGTTCTCCGCACAATATGGCAGCGCCGGCGGCGAGATTGCCGTAACCTCGCGCGGGCAGGCCGAGCGCCTGTACGGCAACGCCTTCGTCACAACTCGCCAGAGCGCGTTTGACGCGACCAATCCGTTTTCGGTCGTCACCCACTACAACGATGGCGCGATCACCTCGGCGCTCATCAAGCCGGACGACACCAACATTCGTCTCGGAGCAGCCGCCGGGCTCCCGCTCACGCGCGTTCCTTTTGCGTGGCTTCAGCATGCGTCCCTCTTCGCCTCGCTCGAGGCGCAGCTTCAATCGGGCCAGGTCGTCTCGACGCCCGCGACAGCAAACTTCTACGATCTCACCGCCGAGCAGCTTGCGCTTCTCGCTAATCGCGGCGTCTCCGCTGCTGCCGCCAACAGCGCGCTCAATTACCTGGACAGCCTCACCGGACCGCAGTCGCGCGACAGCACGCGCTTGCTCAGCTTCGCGCGCCTCGATCTCGTGCCCGCCGTGAAGCAGCAGCTCACAATCGGATACATCGGCAACCGCTTTAACTCAGCCACCGGATCGGGCTATGGAGCTTCCGAGGCCGTCGTCCCGCGTGGCCGCGCGAGCCTGGCGGCCAGTGTTCTGCACGTCGATGCCCTTACCGGGCGCTGGCTCTATCGATTCTCCGCACGCTCGACCAACGAAGTGCGTGGACAGTTTGCCCACGACCTCGAGTTCGAGACGCCGCACACGCCGCTCGCGCAGGAGCCCGCGATCAGCGTCGGCGGCTTCGCTCCCCAAATCTCCATCGCACCCAATGGCTTCAGCTATGGCACGCCTTCGAGCGTCGGCCGCACAGCGTATCCGGACGAGCATCGGCTGGAGCTTGCAGACACCTTCACGCTCGTCCACGGACGCCATCTCTTCACCGCCGGAGCCGACTGGAGCCGCATCACCGATCGCATCGCCGCAGCCACCAATGCCGAAGGCAGCTTCCTGTACGACAGCGGCACGACCAACGGCCGCGACGGCGGCCTCGTCGACTGGATCACCGACTACACGTTCAATGTGCACGCCTACCCCAACGGCGCCTGCCCCAGCATCAACGCTGCCGATCATCTCTTCTGCTTTCGCAGTTACACGCAGGGTTTCAGCGCGGCGTCCACTGCATTCGCGACGCACGAGATCGCAGGCTTTGCGGAGGATGCGATGCGATTGCCGCATTCGCTCGCACTCACGCTCGGCGCGCGTTATGACTACGTTCTGCTCCCTCCGCCGCAGCAACCGAATCCGGTTCTCGATCAGGTCATCAGCTCGTTCGCGTCTCCGCTCGGCGGCGCAACTTCGATCATCCCGGAAGACCGCAACAACGTCGGCCCGCGCATTTCTCTTGCGTGGTCGCCTGGGCGCGACAGGGTTATCACCGCGCGACTTGGTTACGGCGTCTTCTACGGCCGCATCGCCGGCGCCACCGTGGATGCTGCCCTCAGCGATACCGCACTCGCCTCCACGACGCGCCGCATTCGCATCGTTCCCTCGACGATCACCGCGTGTCCGCAGGTCGCGAACCAGGGATTCGGCTATCCATGCGCGTTCACTTCCATGCCTCCCAACGCCGTCGTGCAAACCAGTTCCGCGCTCGTCTTCGCCAACCGGTTTCGTCTGCCCGCCGTGCAACGCGCCAACTTTTCGCTCGAGCACGCCGGACGCCGGTTCGATCTGCGCGCCGGCTATGCCATGGCCATTGCGACGCAGCTTCCGCAAAGCGTCGACCTCAACATCGCGCCCGCCGCCGGCAACGCGAGCTTCATCCTGCAGGGTGGCGACGGCATGCCCGGCCTCCACACCGGCGAGACCTTCTCCGTTCCCATCTACACCTCGCGCCGCTCCACCGCCTTCGGGCCCATCACTGCGCTGGTCTCGAACGCCAACGCCACCTATCACTCCTTCAACGCGGAAGCCCGCGTTCACGCTCGCGGCCTGCAGCTCCACGGCAGCTACACCTTTGCGCGCGCCATCGACTACGGCCCGCAGCTCTCCGCCACGCCGCGCGAAAACGGCCAGTTCGATCCCTTCACCGACGGCTACGACAAGGCGCTCTCCAGCCTCGACGTACGTCATCGCTTCTCCGGCGATCTTGTCGTGCACACCGCAGCTCGCCGCGGCTCCGAGGCCTTTCGCCGCACTGTTGCCAACTGGCAGCTCAGCTCCATTGCCGTCGCCGGCAGTGGAGCGCCGTACAGCTACGTCATCTTCGGCGGCAGCTATCTCTCCGGCGGCCGCGACACCATCAACGGCTCCGGCGGCGCCACCTGGCTGCCGACCATCGGCCGAAACACGCTGCGCCTGCCCATGCGCAGTCACGTCGATCTCCGCGCCGAGCGCGCCTTCAATCTGCACGAGCATCTGCGCCTGAACGTCTTCGCCGAGAGCTTCAACGTGCTCAACACGCAGAGCCTGTCTCGCGTCGAGACACGCGCCTTTCTCGTCGGTACGCCGGCGACGGTGGGCGCCCCCACGCCGCTGATCTTTCAAGACGCCGCCACCGTCGCCGCCGAAGGGATCACCACCCCCGCCTTTGGTACTCCAACCTCATCCACCACCGCGCTCAGCCGCGAACGGCAACTTCAGCTCGGCCTGCGACTTGAGTTTTGAATCTGTTTCCTGCTACGGAGCGCTGCTGAGCCATCGATCCGTGCCGCTTTCCTTGGGAGAAAAACGGCACATACGGTCGTCCCTGCAATAGCACCTTTGGGAAAATGTTCCGCGCGACGCTACACCCGGCAGCCGCATCCAACGGGGTGGACCTCACTCCGGGGAGAGCACGACGGGCATGAACCTGCTGGCCGCAGTTCAGCATCATGGATACGCGGCTACGGCGGTCATCCTGCTGCTGTCCGCCTGCGGCCTCCCGTTGCCCATCTCGGTCGTCCTGCTGACCGCGGGCGCGGCCGCTCACAGCGGCTCGTTGAACCTCGGACTTGTCATCCTCAGCGCAGCGGCCGCTGCTCTGCTGGGCGACACCATCCTCTATCTCGGCGGACGATTCACCGGCTGGTGGCTGCTCGCCAAGCTTTGCCGCCTCAGCCTCAATCCCGAGAAATGTATCTTCGGTTCCGCGCGTTCGTTCTACAAGAGCGGACCGCGTACGCTCCTCTTCGCGAAGTTCATCCCCGGCCTCGGCTCCGTCGCCGCTCCGCTGGCCGGCAGCCTCAACATGCCCGCCGCACGCTTCCTCAAACTCGACGCCTGCGGCGTGCTCTTCTACGCCACCGCCTGGAGCAGCGTCGGCTTTCTCTTCGCTCCCTTCCTTCGCGAGATCGTCTCCTGGGTCGTGCGCGTCGGCCACCTCACTGCCGAAACGGTCTTCGGCGTCGTCGTGCTCTACATTCTCTGGCTGCTCGGCAGCTCGCTGCACGAAAACCGCTTCAGTAACATCCAGCGCGTCGCCGCCGAAGCCGTCTTCGAGCAGCTCCAGTCGCCCACGCACGACAAGGTCGTCGTTATCGCCGACGTCCGCTCCCACGGCTACTACGACCCCTCCGCCCAGCGCATCAAGAACTCCATCCGCGTCGAGCCCAACCGCCTCCGCGAGGAGGTCGAAGCCCTGCGCGAGTTCATGGCGCCCGAGTGCGAGATCTATCTCTACTGCTCCTGCGCCCGAGACGCCACCAGCGTGCGGGTCGCGCGCGAGCTCGAAAAAGAGAACTGCTCGACCAAAGTCATTCAGGGCGGCCTGAAGGCCTGGATCAAAGCCGGCGGCCCGCTCGAGCCCGTCCCACCTTCAGACGTCGAGCATCTGCCCCGATTCAACTAGCACCCAGCACCTTGACCCTGGAAACCTGCTCACGCGACCTGCTTCGCCGTCGCCCGCAGCCCAGCCAGCAGCTTCGCGTGCGGCAGACCATCCGCATATGTCTTCAGCATCAAGTGCCGCAGCAGCCTCTTGCGCACCACGCGGAAGCCCCGCCCCGGCTCGCGATAAAAGCTCCTCGCCGCGTCACGAGAGAAGGCCAGCATCGCCTGCAGCTCGCTCAGGCGCTCCGCATATGCCGCACAAAGAGAGGCCGTGTCCGCCGTCCCGCAAGCCATCGCCGCGCCCGCCGCCGCCTGCCCGCTCTTGATCGCTGAATAAATGCCTTCACCGGTCAGCGGATCGACCAGACCCGCTGCGTCGCCCGCCAGCAACACACGCCCGCGCGGCACGTATCCATCTCCGCCCAGCCCCAAATGCTGTCCCGAGACATGCGCCTTCACCTCGTCCAGTTGAACGCCCAGCTTGGTGCGCGTGTAGTTCTCCAGCAGGGCGCGCGTCACGCTCTCACAGGTCACGTCGCCCGGCCCCGCCCCACCCTTCTTCGGCACAAAACCGCCCACGCCCACGTTGATGTGATCGCCCTTCGGAAACAGCCATCCATATCCGCCGGCGATCGGCGCGAAGTCGAAGACCAGGTCGTGCGGCGCGTCGCCGGCCGGCAGCCGCTCCGGCAGCGCATCGAAGGGCACCGTCGCCTCCAGCGCAAATCCGCGCGCATACCAGTCCGGCTCGGAGGGCACATCCGCCGCGCGGCTCTCAAGGAACGCCTCACCCGTCCGCGCCTCCAGCCCAGCCCACAGCCGCCGCATCTGCCCATTCGATCCATCTGCGCCGATCAGCACCGGAGCGCGCAGCGTCTCCGCCGATCCGTCCGCCAGCGTCACATCCAGCTCCACACAATCTGCAAACTCACGCACGGCGACGACGCCATCGATCTTCTTCATCTCCGCGCCGGCGGCCAGCGTCTGCGCCAGGCAGAACGCATCGAACCGCTCCCGCACCGCCATCGCGCAGATGATCTTCCGCGTCCGCAGCCGCACCTCGCAGGTCTTGTCTGCGACGCGCGCGCCTTCCTGAAACCGCGGCCCGGCCTCCTGCAGCACCACCTCGCGGCCCACGCGCTCCACCACCGGCTCCACGGAGTAGCGCAGCGCGCGCAGCGTCTTGCGTGTCAACCCGCAGGCGCACGCCTTGGGCCGCGGAAACGTCCGCCGGTCCAGCATCACCGGGCGCCGTCCCGCGCTCGCGAGATCGTACGCCGCAGCGCAACCCGCTGGCCCTGCTCCGGCAATCAGAACGTCGTAGCTCAGGTCCATCAGCGTCCAGTCTAAAGTTCCCCGGCCATGAAGAAAACCTTCCTGCATACAAAAACGCGGGGCGATAACTGGCCGCGATTGTGCACAATATGCCTTGTCACGAACCGCCGCGCATTGCCCCGTCTTGCGACCAAACGCCGAAATCTGCGTCTATTACACTAAGAAGTAAGGAAAGACCATGAGAACCATCGACGCAACACAAGGCATACGCATCCTCGACAGCCGCTCCACCGCCAGCCTGCTCAGCAAGGTGCTGTGGATCACTACCGCCGGCTTCGTCTTCACCGCCGCCGGAGCGTATGTCTCGCCCGACGTGCTGGGCGGCATCAGCTACATGGGATTGTTCATCATCACCTTTGGGCTGATCTTCGCCGTCAACTTCGCCGTGAAGCGCTCGCCTGGCCTAGCGCTGGTGCTCTTCTATCTCTTCACGCTGCTGATGGGCGTCGAGGTCGGTCCGCTCATCAAGGCCTATCTGCACGTGCCCGGCGGAACCGGCATCGTCTTTGAAGCCGCCCTTACCACCGCCGTCGGCATGGCCTGCATGGGTCTCGTTGCGCAGGTCGTCCGCTTCGACTACCGCCGCGTCTACAACTACGTCTTCGCCGCGCTCATCGGGCTCATCATCATCGGCGTGCTCGGCATGTTCGTGCACTTCATCAGCCCCGGCCTCTACGCCTGGGCCACGCTGGCCATCTTCAGCGTTCTTCTGCTCATCGACTTCATGCGCCTGCGTGACGGCGCCATGGGCCTCAGCCCAGTGCAGATGGCCCTCAGCATCTATCTGGACGCGCTGAACATCTTCATCGCTCTTCTGCAGATCTTCGGCAACGGCAGCGGCGGCAATCGTCGCAGCGGCGGCTGGCGCTAAGCGCATCGGCAGAGGCGACTCTAGCTGTTCTCCTGCAGGGTCGCTTCGTCCGGCACATGGTGCAGCCGCCAGCGCCGCATTGGCTCACCCGCCATTGTCATCAACAGCACCGCGACCATAAGCATCACGCCGTCCTTCCACTGCTGCATCAGGCCCAGCGAGATCAGCAGTGTCGTTGAGATCGCCGCCGGCTGGGTCGCGCGCAGCAGCAGCGTCACCAGCACCGTCAGCCCCGCCGACACTACCGCTGCCTCCACACGCGGAAATCGAACATGTCCGTTGGAAACCGCCGGTGCCCACCACGCGCGGGTCAGGCTCAACGAGGCGAACCCACAGACCACCGCAATCAGGTGCCCGGCGATGATGTTGTACGGACGCGCGCTCTTGCGATGCGGCGTCTCGATCAGTTCATAAGCCGTCGGCCCCAGGCTCGCAAAGATCAGCGGCTGTTGCGTCAGCCACGCCGCCACGGAGGCGATCAGGATCAGCGCGGCCTCGCACACCGGCGCAATCATCAGGTCCCGTTTTCGCCGATAGTTCATCGCGGCCTCAGGCTGGTTGGATGCGGCAGTTGCCCGCATAAGTCCTGCATCTACACTAAAGAGATGGCCCGCACCCATCCGGCCCCACAGCCTGACCCACGCGTCTGGCTGCGCGGGCTCCCGAAAGCCGAGCTCCACCTGCATCTCGAAGGCTCCATCACCCCGCAAACGCTGCTCGAGCTCTCGCGCACCAACGACGCCCATCCACTCACGCCCGAACAGGCGCGCGAGGTCTACCGCTACCACGACTTCCCCAGCTTCCTGATGAGCTTCAAAGCCGTCACCGAGCGCCTGCACACCCCGGCCGATTACGAGACCATCACCTACGCCATGCTCCGCGACCTCGCCGCGCAGGGTGTCCGCCACGCCGAAGCCTACATCTCCATCGGCATCCTCTATCGCTTCGACCGCCTCGACGTCGACGAGGTCATGGCCGCCATCGAGCGCGGTCGCATCCGCGGCGAGCAGGAATTCGGCGTCTCTCTGCTCTGGATCGTCGACGCCGTCCGCCACTTCGGCGTCGAGGAGTGCGCGCGCGTCTTCCGCAAAGCCGCCGAGCTGCAGCAAAAGTATCCCAGCGTCGTCGGCATCGGCATCGGCGGCGACGAAGCCCGCGGTCCCGCGCAGGAGTTCCGCGAGATCTACGCCGAAGCCAAAGCCGCCGGCCTGCACCTCACCTGCCATGCGGGCGAATCCGTCGGCCCGCACAGCATCTGGGCGGCGCTCAACATCGGCGCCGAGCGCATCGGCCACGCCCTCACCGCCCAGCAGGACCCCGACCTCGTCGAAGTCCTCGCCGAGCGCCAGATCCCGCTCGAGCTGAACGTCACCTCCAACCTCCGCACCGGCTGCTGCGACGGCCTCGAAGAGCACCCTGTCCGCCGCTACTTCGAAGAGGGCCTCATGGTCACCCTCAACTCCGACGACCCACCCTTCTTCGGCGCCAACCTCCTCGACGAGTACCTCCTGGTCCACGATAAGTTCGAGCTCCCCCTCGATTCCATGCGCGAGCTGGCTGCTAACTCCATTGAAGCCAGCTTCTTACCACCCGACCGCAAGCTCGCCCTCCTGGGCGAAGTGGAGCGTTACGGCTGGTGACGCCGGCCCTCCGGGACGTCTTTATCCATCCGGCACTGTGGCAAATAAGACACACTTGTCAGGCTGGTTCGCGGTGTACTCTGGCCCTTGTCATCCGCGAGCACGGCCCCTGAGTCCCGAACTCCAATTCGAGCACACCATCGAATCGCCGCTGTCGTTCCGCGGCATCGGCCTCCACTCCGGCGCCGAGGTCACCCTCAAACTCATCCCCGCGCCCGCCGGCTCCGGCATCGTCTTCCGCCGCTCCGACCTCGACAACTTCGAGATCTCCGCCACCGGCCGCAACGTCGCCAAGGTCTCCTACGCCACCTCGCTCATGCGCCAGGGCGTGCTCATCTCCACCACCGAGCACCTGCTCTCCGCGCTCATCGGCCTCGGCATCGACAACCTCATCATCGAGATCGACAACCTCGAGGTCCCCATCCTCGACGGCTCCTCCAAACCCTACGTCGACGCCATCCTTGCCGCCGGCCGCAAGCGCCAGCGCCGCAAGCGCGAGTACCTCCGCATCCTGAAGCCCGTCGAGGTCATCGAAAACTCCCACAGTGGGTCGAAGTTCATCGGCGTCTACCCCGGCGACGGCTACCAGATCGACTACACCATCGACTTTCCCTCGCCCATCGGCCGCGAAAGCATCCGCGTCGACCTCGAATCCGGCGACTACGACTCGCTCATCGCTCCCGCGCGCACCTTCGGCTTCCGCGAAGACGAGGCCATGCTGCGCGACATGGGACTCATCCGCGGCGCGTCTCCCGAATCCGCGATCATCCTCACCCGCCAGGGCGTCGAAAACGGCCCGCTGCGTTTCCCGGACGAGTTCGTCCGTCACAAGGTCCTCGACCTCGTCGGCGATCTCGCCCTCGCCGGCCGCCGCATCTGGGGCCGCGTCGTCGCCGAGCGCGCCGGCCACGCCATGCACACCGCACTCGTACAACGCCTGCTCCGCGACCGCTCCGCCTGGGAGCTCGTCCACCGCGCCCAGCTCGCCGCCGAGCCGCAGACTTCCTCCGTTCGCACCCTGCAAGTCTCCGCGGCGTAAGCTTTTTCCGCCGTCTACTCTCTACGGTCCGTCTCTTTCCCCATGCTGGCCGCGATCGCTTTAGGCTCCAATCTCCACTCCCGCTTCGGCTCCCCCACAGACAATCTGCTCGAGGCGCTGCGCCGTCTCGAAGACCTCGGCCACGTCACCGCCGTCTCCACCTTCCACCACACCGAGCCCGTCGGCTACACCCAGCAGCCCCACTTCGTGAACGCCGCCGCCCTGCTTGAAACCGACGTCTCGCCGCTCGATCTCCTGCGCGGCCTGCTGGCCATCGAGCACTCCATGGGACGCGACCGCGCCTCTGCTCCGCCCAAAGGCCCGCGCATCATCGATCTCGATCTTCTGCTCTACAAGAGCGAAGCCGCCAACCTTGTACTCGACGATCCCGCGCTCACGCTGCCGCATCCCGCCATGCACGAGCGCCGCTTCGTCCTCGCCCCACTCGCCGAGATCGCGCCCAACTGGCAGCATCCCACGCTGCACCGCACCATCCAGCAATTACTCAAAGCGCTTCCAGCCTGACACGCGCGTCAGCGCAGCGACACCACCCAGCGCCGTCCATCCTGATCGCGAAACGTCACCGTCTTCGCGCTCATCACCGGCGCGCTTCCGCCGGCCGCCATCGTCGACGCCACATCCGCATCCGTCATGCACGCCACCCAGTGAATGCAGCGCAGCTTGGTCGGCACGCCCAGCGGCTGTCCCTTCTGCGCCAGCAGCACATGCATCGGCGGATTGTCGTTCTCCAGCAGCACATCGTTGTTGATGTTGATGAACACCTGTTCGCCGTCGACCTTCGCCCCGTCGCGCTCCACGCTGGCCAGCACATCGCGCACAAAGATGCGCTGCCGCTCCACAATCACGAACACGATCAGCACCAGCACCAGCAGCGCAATCAATTTCTTCACGTCTTCCCCCTAACTCCCTAACTCCCCTAACTCCCTAACTCTTTTTCTCCTCGTGATACTCCTGCTCCGTATTGATCGACCACACCGCAACCTTGTCCACATGGCCTTTTGCCAGTCCATCCACCACAGCCATCGCCGTCAGCATCGAGTGGTCCTGGTTGTTGTACTTGTGCATGCCGTTGCGCCCCACCAGGAACAGATTCTCAAACCCGTCCACCCACTCGCGCAATTCATCGAAACGGTCATACGTCCCAAAGTACGCGGGGTACGTCTTCGGCACCCGCGCCACATGCGCATCCAGCACCTCGCGCGTCTTCAGAATGCCGATCGTCTCCAGCTCCCCTGCCGCAAACTTCTTCAGCTCCTCATCCGGCATCGACCACAGCGGGTCCGTCTCATAGCAAAAATATTCCAGCCCAATCCACACCTTCCCGGGATCGGCCACCATGTACGGGCTCCAGTTGTTGAAGATCTGCAGCCGCCCCAGCAACACATCCGGCTCCTGGATGTAGATCCACGTGTCTTTAATGAGACCCCCGTCGCTCTCCTTCACATCCAGCTTGTTCGCCAGCACGCCCACCGTAATAAAGTCGCGATACTCCAGCCCCTCGCTCACCCCGCGCACATTTGCCGGCACCGTCGCTCCGCCTGACTCCAGCGCCCGCACCAGATCCTTCATCGGCATCGTCGAGAGAAAATAATCGCCCTCGAACCGCTCGCGCTCGCCGCTCTCCTTCAGCGTCTCGACCGCCACCACGCGCTGCCCGTCCACCACCAGCCGATCCACCTTGCGCCCCATATGGATCTCGCCGCCGCCCGCGCGCACCTTGTCCGCAACGTGCTCCCACAACTGCCCCGGCCCAAACTTCGGATACAGGAATCGCTCGATCAGCGACGTGTCCGTCTTCTTCTGCGCAACATCCGTCTCTGCGCCGCGCGGCTTGCGCCCGAATGTCTTGCGCACAAAATGCTTCAGCGCCGTCGTCAGGCTCAGCCCCTTGATGCGCTGCGCTCCCCACTCCGCCGAGATGCGATCGCACGGCACGCCCCACACCTTCTCCGTATAGCTCTTGAAGAACGTCAGGTACAGCTCGCGCCCAAAGCGATTGATCAGAAAATCTTCCAGGCTCTTCTCTTCTTTGATCGGCCGCACCCGCGCCGCAACATAACTCACGCCGATCTTCGCCATCCGCACCGGCCCCAGGTTCTTCACCGTATTGCCCGTCAGCTTGATCGGATAATCGAAGAACCTGCGCAGATAGTAGATGCGGCTCTTCCTCGGCCGCACCAGCATCACATGGTCCGAGTCCTCCGGGTCAGGCGTCACCACCGTCATCGTATGAACCTGCGGCTCGTCGACCTCTTCGTCGTCAATCTCGATCTCTTCCGTCTCCTCATGCGACAGCGGCCCCAGCCCGCGCAGCGGAGGCTCCTGCGGCAGATCGTTCGGCACCTCCACCTTGTGCCGCTTGCCCTGGTACGTAATCTCCACCGTCTCCGGCAACTCGCCATCGGCCACCGGCGGCATCAGCTCCAGCCACCACTGCATCACGCGGTCGCTCTTTGAAAAAAATCGGTGCCCGCCGATGTCCATGCGGTTGCCCTTATAGCGAATCGTTCGCGAGATCCCGCCGATCTCCTCCGTCGCTTCCAGCACCACCGGCTGAATCTCTGTATGGCGCAGCAGCTCGAGCGCCGCGGTCAGTCCCGCCGGCCCTGCTCCGATAATGATCGCTCTCTGCGCCATCGCGCCCTCATTTCCACTGCGCGTCTGCGCGTCCCACAAAAGACTACAGCAGCGTCACGTCATTCAACTTCGTCGCCCGCGGCGCAAGCCCGTGCCCGGCTCTGCCAACAACCGCTTCGCTATACTTAAAAGACGGCTCATCCTTGCAGGAGACGACGCTTCTTTTGACACCAGCCACCGAGCGCAGCCGGGTCTCCTTCGCTGAGCGCCTCCGCGCTCATCTCGCCATCGTTCGGCTCGATCACTCCATCAAAAACCTCTTCGTTCTCCCCGGCGTCATCGTCCCGCTCAGCGCCGACCCCGCCCTGCGCACCTGGCACCTTCTCCCCCAGCTCATCCTCGCCTTCATCTCCATCACGCTCGTCGCCTGCAGCAACTACGTCATCAACGAGGTCCTCGACGCTCCCTTCGACCGCCTTCATCCCATCAAGCGCAACCGCCCCGCCGCGCGCGGCCTCGTCAGCATCCCCGCCGCCTACGTTCAATGGCTCCTGATGATGGTGGCCGGCGTCGCCATCGGCCTGCATATCTCGCGCATGTTCGCGCTCACCGCGCTCGCGCTCTGGATCATGGGCTGCCTCTACAACTTCCCGCCCGTGCGCACCAAGGACGTCCCCTATCTCGACGTCCTCACCGAATCCGTCAACAATCCGCTGCGCATGCTGCTCGGCTGGTACGCCGTCACCAGCATCATCATCCCGCCCGCGTCGCTGCTGGTCGCCTACTGGATGATCGGCTGCTACTTCATGGCCCTCAAGCGCTTCTCCGAGCTCAACGAGCTGCACAAGTCCGGCGATCACGCCGTCGCCGGAGCCTACCGCGCCTCCTTCCGCCGCTACACACCGGAGTCGCTGCTCGTCTCCGTCGTCTTCTACGCCTCCACCGCCATGCTCTTCCTCGGGGCCTTCATCATTCGCTATCGCATGGAGCTCATCCTCGGCTTCCCGCTCGTCGCGCTCACCATGGCCATCTATCTGAAGACCGCCTTCAAAGCCGACAGCGCCGTGCAAAACCCCGAAAAGCTCTATCGCGAGCCGCTCCTGATGGCCTCCTTCACCGCGACCGTACTCGTGCTCGGCATCCTTCTCTTCGTGCGCCTCCCGCGCCTCGAAAACTTCTTCACCCCCACTCTGCCGCAGAATATCTCTCTGTCCGCGCCGTACCAGCATCGATTTCCCCAACCTGAATCTCATCCGGCGACCGCCGCATGAACGATCCAGGAATCACGACTCGGCCTGCGCCATTTCGCGGCAGCACCTTCGCCGCACTGATTCTTCTGCTTCTAACCGCAGCCGTCGCCTTCACCTGGTCGCACGTCAAACTCCTTTCGCAGGATGAGATCTTCGTCCTCCAGACCGACAGGGTCTCGTCCGTCCGCGAGCTGATCCACATCCAGCGCTACTTTCCCATCTCGCTTGATCCGCTGGTCTTCCACCTGCTCGCCCACGCCTGCACCAAATTCCTCGGCCCCACCGCACTCGCGCTCCGTCTTCCTTCCATCTTCGGCTTTCTCCTGATGCAGCTCTGCATCTTCCTCGCGACGCGCCGGATCGCCGGCTCAACAGCCGCTCTCATCGCGATGGCCTTCCCCGCGTTCACCGCAACGCTCTTCTATGCACCCGAAGCCCGCCCCTACGGCCTTCTGCTCGGCTTCTACGCCCTCGCTTTCCTCGCCTGGCAGTCCGCCACCCGCGCCGAGACCCGCCGCACCGGCTCACTCATCCTTCTCGCCGTCGCCATCGCGCTCACGCTCAACGCCCACTACTTCGGCATTCTCCTTCTCATCCCCATCGTTCTCGCCGAGCTGGCGCGCACCATTCTCCGCCGCAGGATCGATCTCGCAATGCTCGCCGCCATCCTCCTCGGCGCCGCCGGCATCGTCTTCGCGCTGCCCTTCCAGCGCGCCGCCGGCGAGTTCCGCAAACACTACTACAACGCCGGAGCCATCAGCCTGCGCGCCATTTCGCAAGCCTACCGCTCTCTGTTCGTGAACTACACAACGCAGTCTCCCGCAAGCCAGCGCGCCGAAGCCATCCTCCTCACCATCTTCGCCATCGCCCTCGTCGCCGTCTCCGTTCGCCGCATACGCTCCACCCAAATCTCCCTCCCACAGCCCGAACTCGTCTTCCTTCTCGCGCTCGTAGCGCTTCCGCTCTTCGGCGTTCTGCTCGCCATCTTCGTCACGCACTCCATCGAAGTCCGCTACGTCCTCGCCGCCATCATCGCCGTCGCCATCTTCTTCGCCATCGCCGTCGAGCCATGGCTGCCCGCACGCTTCCCAACGCCCGCACTCACCGCGCTGCTCGCCTTCTGCATCCTTCTCGGCGGCTTCATCCGCATCCGCGACGAGCAACAACAATCCCGCCAGATCCTCGCCAGCCTCATCCTCCCGCCCGCACTCAAATCCCGGCTTCTCTCGCTCCCTGACAGCCATCTCTACATCCAGGACATGGGCCACTTCGAGCTCGCCAGCTACTACGAGCCCGACCCCGCCATCCGCCGCCGCATCGCTCTGCTCTACTCCCGCAGCGAAGAGTTGAAGTACGACCGCCACGACACCGCCTCCCTCACCGCCGAGCACATGCAGCACTTCACCGGCTTCACCATCGTCTCGTACGCACAACTCAAGTCCACGCCCGGCGACCACATGCTCGTCGAGTATCGCTCCGGCTGGGACTGGACCGACCAGGCCCTCGCCGCCGACCACGCAACGATCACGCCACTCGGAGGTGTGTTCAATGGCGATGTGGAGCTGATCGCCCTGCACTAAACATCCTCGTAGTCAGAGTCACGATGAGCCCTAAACTAATCGACACAAACAAGCCCAGGTCAGTCCTACCCGGTGCCATCGCATATGTGCTGCTGCTGGCGCTATGCGTCGCTCTGATCCATCCGTTCGTGAACACCGGCATCAGCGACGACTTCAGCTTCATCAGGTCGGCGAAAGACTTCGCAGACACCGGACGGATGATCTACAACGGCTGGTCGTCACCTATCCTCGGCTGGCTCATCCCCTACGGCGCACTGTTTATCAAGCTGTTCGGCTTCTCCTTCACCACGGCAAGGCTCGCGACATTCTCTATCGCCATAGTCAACGGCGTCCTGGCGCAATGGATTCTTCTGCGTCTGCGTTGCTCCCGTGTGCTGGCGCTGTTCGGCGCAGCCGCCGTGATGTTTTCGCCAATCGGCTTGCCGGCCGCCGTTCTGTTTTTTACCGACGGCCCCGGACTCCTCGTTCTGCTGGTAACGCTTGTGCTGTGTATCGCCGCCGTGCGCGCGGAAACTCCACGGTCGACACAACTGTGGATTGCGGCGGCGTTCTTTGCCAGCCTTTTTCTGGGCACCGTGCGGCAACTATTGTGGCTGTGCACGCTTGTGATGGTGCCTTGCACCGTTTGGCTGGTGCGAAAGCGGAAGGGCGTGCTGCCGTGGTCGGGCGCGTGCTTCGCCGTTGTCATCGCCGGGCTTGCCATCGTCATGCACTGGTGGGATCACCAGCCGTACGCACTCAGAGAGCCCTTGCTGACGCACTTCCCGCTTAGCTCATGGGCGCGATACCTGATTCTCCCCGCCATGGATCTCGCCGTGCTGCTGGCGCCCGCGCTCTCCCTGTTCCTGTTCCGCCGCGCTTCCCGGACTGCGTACCTGATCTCCGTAGCGCTGCTGATTCTTGTTCCGCTCGTCATGGTGCACAATCCCTATGATCTTCTGCGTGTCGCCAGCGTTGACATCTTTGAAGACGCACCGCACTGGATCTACCTGGCAGCCGCGACCTATTCCATCGCGCTGATTCCTCTCGTCATTCCCGCTGTGCGCGAAGGCCTGACGCGAGACTCCATTCTCCCGCGTGGCGACATCAGTTTCCGCCAGCTGTCTGTGCTCCTCATTCCTTTCTCCGCAGCGCTGTTTCTCGTGGCCGACAGTCGCGAGTCGTTTTTTGCGCGCTACCTGCTGCCTGTCGTAGCCGCTCTGACGATCTGGCTCGTCAAGTTGCGCTCAGACCTGAGAGAGAAGAACGCAGGCCGCAGCGTTGCGGGCACTCTTGTCATTGCTGTCTATTGCGCGCTGTCCGTCATCGTCACACATGACCTGTACCGCGCTACGGACGCAATCCTGTCGCTTGCGAAGTGGTACACAGCGCAAGGAATGCCCCGCGATCAGATCGAAGAAGGATTCGCCTTCGATGGCTGGTACCAGATACAGCAGACCGGACACATCAACGAGCCGCGTATCAAGTTGCCGGCCGGCGCCTGGGTCAATCATTACCTTCCGGCTGAAATCGCTCGCTGTCACAACTTCTTTCTGCCGGACACTCCCTCCATCCATCCTGTCTACGGCGTCGGCGAAACGCTAGCACCCTGCTTCAGTCCGCCCGTTCTGCACTCCGTTGAATACACCGCGTGGATGGCGCCGCATCATCGCACCCTCTTCATCGCCCCATACGCGCCGAGGTACGCCCTTCCTCCACGCTGACACCTCGAAAGCGATCTTCAGCACCCAAAGACAAAGGCCGGAGCGAATCGCTCCGGCCTCCCTTCGTTCCATGCCGTGGTTAAACAGTCGCCCCGGAGGGGCGCAGCGCATCGCCCGCCTGCGACGCCTCGCGCGTCCTGAACTCCAGCGTGCCCTTCTTATCCGCGTCGATCACCACATGATCCCCATGCAGCACCTTGCCTTCAAGAATCTGCATTGCCAGCGGGTTCTGCACCAGCCGCTGGATCGCGCGCTTCAGCGGCCGCGCTCCGTACACCGGATCGTACCCAGCTTTGAAGATCGCCTGCCGCGCCGGCTCCGTAAGCTCCAGCGTGATGCGCCGGTCCTGCAGCAGCCGCCGCAGATCATCCAGCCGCAGATCCACAATGTGCTCGAGCTGCGATTCGTTCAGCGGATGGAAGACAACAATGTCGTCCACGCGATTCAGGAACTCCGGACGGAAGTGCTTGCGCAGCTCCTCCATCACGCGCTGCTTCGCGTCGTCGAATCCGTCTTCGCCCTGCGCCCACGCCGTTGAAAGCTGGCTCGCGCCGATGTTCGACGTCATGATCAGCACCGTGTTCTTGAAGTCCACCGTGCGTCCCTTCGAATCCGTCAGCCGTCCATCGTCCAGCACCTGCAACAGCACGTTGAACACATCCGGGTGCGCCTTCTCAATCTCGTCGAACAGCACCACCGCGTACGGCCGCCGGCGAATCGCCTCCGTCAACTGCCCGCCTTCATCGAAGCCGACATATCCCGGAGGAGCTCCAATCAGCCGCGCCACGGCATGCTTCTCCATGTACTCGCTCATATCGATGCGCACCATCGCCTGCTCGTCATCGAACAGAAACTCCGCGAGCGCGCGCGCCGTCTCCGTCTTGCCCACGCCCGTCGGCCCGAGAAAAATGAACGAACCGATCGGCCGCTTCGGATCGCTCAGCCCCGCCCGCGAGCGCCGAATTGCATTCGCGACCACGGTCAGCGCCTCATCCTGTCCAACCACGCGCTCGCGCAGACGGTCCTCCATCTGCGTCAGCTTCTGAACCTCGCCCTCAAGCATTTTCGACACCGGAATGCCAGTCCACTTGGAGACGATCTTCGCCACGTCCTCCTCGTCGACCTCTTCCTTCAGCAACCGGTTGCCGCCCGCACCTTCCGCAGCCTTCTCCGCCGCGGCAAAGCCATCCTGCTCCGCCGTCAACTCCTTCAGCTCGCGCTCCGCCTGCGGAATCTCGCCATACTGCAGCTCCGCCGCGCGCTGCAGATCGCCCTTGCGCGTCGCCTGGTCCGCCTCAAAGCGCAACTGCTCCAGCTTCTCCTTCAGTGAGGCGATCTCTCCAATCGCCCCACGCTCCTTCTGCCACCTTGCGCGCAACCCCGCAGCCTGCTCGCGCACCTCAGCCAGTTCGCGCTCCACATCATTCAGCCGCTCGCGCGAGTTCGGATCGTTCTCGCGCTTCAGCGCATTCTTCTCAATCTCCAGCGACGTCGCCCGCCGCTCCAGATCGTCGATCTCCACCGGCACGCTGCCAATCTGAATCGCCAGCGCCGCCGCCGCCTCGTCCACCAGATCGATCGCCTTGTCCGGCAAGAACCTGTCGCTGATGTAGCGATGGCTCAGCTCCGCCGCGGCCACAATCGCCGAGTCCTTGATCCGCACCTTGTGGTGCATCTCATAGCGCTCCCTCAGCCCACGCAGAATCGCAATCGTGTCCTCAACGTTCGGCTCGCCCACGTACACAATCTGGAAACGCCGCTCCAGCGCCGCATCCTTTTCGATGTATTTGCGATACTCGTTCAGCGTCGTCGCACCAATCGCACGTAATTCTCCGCGCGCCAGCGCCGGCTTCAGCATATTGCTTGCGTCAATCGCGCCTTCAGCCGCGCCAGCGCCCACCAGCGTATGCAGCTCGTCGATGAACAGAACAATCTGCCCATTCGACTCCTCGATCTCCTTCAGCACAGCCTTCAGCCGGTCCTCGAACTCGCCGCGAAACTTCGCGCCCGCAAGCATCGCTCCCAGATCCAGCGAGATCACGCGCTTGTCGCGCAGAATCTCCGGCACATCGCCCTGCACAATCCTCCGCGCCAGCCCTTCAACAATCGCCGTCTTACCAACGCCCGGCTCACCGATCAGCACCGGATTGTTCTTCGTGCGCCGGCTCAGCACCTGCACCACACGCCGAATCTCTTCATCGCGTCCGATCACCGGATCCAGCTTGCCCTTGCGCGCCAGCTCCGTCAGGTCCTTCGCATACTTTTCGAGCGCCTGAAACTTGCCCTCAGGATTCTGATCCGTCACACGCTGCGTCCCGCGCACCGCCTGCAACGCCTTCAAAATCGCGTCGTAAGTTGCGCCCTGCGCCGCCAGCGCAGCCTGCACCGGCTCACCCTTCTGCTTGGCCAGAGCGAGCAAAAGATGTTCCGTCGAAACGTAATCGTCCTTGAAGTTGTCCGCTTCCTTGAACGCCTGATCCAGCACCTTCGTCAGTGCCTGCCCCATGCCCGGCTGCTGGCTCGCGCCCTGCACCTTCGGCAGTTTCGCAATGGCCGCGTTCACCGCCGCCTGCAGAGGCTGCACACCCACACCAATCTTCTCCAGCACCGGAAGAACGACGCCTTCCTTGTCCTCCAGGAGCGCCGCCATCAAATGCACCGGAAGCACCTCCGGATTGCCGTTCTCCGCGGCATGTCCCGCCGCTCCCTGAATCGCCTCCTGCGATTTCACGGTCAGCTTGTCCCACTTGATTGCCATCTCTTCACCCTCTTCCAAAAAACTCTAGCCTCCATTGGATGCACAGGAAATCCTCAGGAAGCGCAGATCTTAGTCTCTCTCACTCAGATTTCAAACGCGTCAAAATCGCTCCAAACCGCCCCAAAATGGCTCTGAAACAGCAAAAAAGGGCGAACCAGTTGTGGCCCGCCCGGCAATCTGACTTTTCCGTTGAGTCGCCTCTGCTAAGACTTACTTCTGCGTCTGCCCCTCAACCTGCTTCGGCTGGGTGCTGTTGACGTTCCCTGTCGAGTTCGATCCGGCCTTCACCGTAATCTGCTTCGGCTTGGCCTCCGGCTTCTTTGCCAGTGAGATCGTCAGCACACCATCCGCCGTCTGCGCGTCAATCGACTCCGTGTCGACCGTTGCCGGCAGCGTAAAGCTGCGCACGAAGCTTCCATAGCGCCGCTCGATCCGGTGGAAGTTCTCTTCCTTCTCCTCGTTCTCGAACTTGCGCTCGCCGCGCACCGTCAGGGTACGGCCCTCAACGCGGATATCAAGATCATCCGCTTTGATTCCAGGTACTTCCAGCTTTAGCGCCACCTTCTGCGCATCCTCATACACATCCACCGCCGGGACGAAGTTGCCTGCACTCAGCGACTCGCTCTCACCCTCAAAGCTGCGGCCGAAGTCGCTGAAGATGGAGTTCAGACGGTTTTGCAGGACCGCCATATCGTTCAAACCGGTGCGGAACGGAACAAATCGGGTAATCGCCATGACTACATCTCCCTTCATTTCAAATGTTTCGATGTCTTGCGAGGAGGCGTCTCGCCCTGTCCTCACAACCTGTTAGACGAAACTATAGCGCAATGGTTGCAAGAAATCTACTGCAATCACACTCATATTTTACCTCCCCACTCGAGGCCCCCATTCTTTAGACTCCTCAACAGGATGGCTACGTGGCCCGCTGCTGTATCGTGAAACGAACAGGGGGAGTTCTTGCCGACCGTCGACCGCCGCAGTTTCTGCACGCTCTCCGCAGCCACGCTGGCTGCTTCGCGACTGGGCGCCAGCCCATTGCCGGGGATCCGGATTCCCTCGGCCGGCGCTTACACCCTGGTCGCCGCGACCGACCACGACCGAATCCTGCGGCTTGCGAATCAATGGCTTGCGGCGAAGCCCGAGACCATCACCGACTTCCCGGCGCCTAACTCACCCGGCGGGCCGCACGACTTCTTCTCCCAGGCCGACTACTTCTGGCCGAATCCAGCGAACCCGGGCGAACCGTGGAAGGAGATCGACGGCAAGTCCAATCCGGCGAACTTCCAGCTTCACCGCAAAGCGATGATTCGGCTATCTCTCGCGGTTCCGGCACTTACGGCAGGATTCCTGCTCACCCGGCGGCAGGAATTTGCCCACGCCGCCGCCGCGCACCTGGTCGCCTGGTTTGTTAAGCCGGCCACGCGGATGAATCCGAACCTGCAGTATTCCCAGGGTTATCCCGGCGGCCCGAGCGGACGCTCTTACGGCATCATTGACACGCTGCATCTCGTTGAACCTGCAAGGGCTGCAGGATTTCTAAAGGACGCGCTCGGCCCGGCGAATTTCGCGGCCGTGCAGCAGTGGTTCGGCGAGTATTTAGAGTGGATGAAGACCTCGACGCCGGGCATGAAGGAGCGCGACGCCACCAACAATCACGCCATCGCTTGGGCCTTGCAAGCGGCTGAATTTGCGAGACTTACCGGCGACAGCCGAACCCGCGACGAGGTGCGCACCCGCTTCGAAACCGTTCAGCTTCCGGCGCAGGAAGCACCGAACGGCAGCTTTCCGCGGGAGCTGGCGCGCACCAAGCCTTACGGCTACTCGATCTTCCAGTTCGACATTGCGACGACCTTGGGCTGGTCGCTTGGAATTCTTACGCCAAGCCACGCCGAAGGAAGCCCCGGCTTACGTTCCAACCCCGACCCCAAACAATTTCTGCCGCGGCCTGCTGCGAACGACGACGCCTCCGCGCACGGTGCTCTCTGTCGCGCCGTCGCGTTTCTTTATCCGTATCTCGCCGACAAATCGACGTGGCCGTACAAGCACGACGTACAGCACTGGGACGCGTGGCCGGTGCGCTCGCCCGGCCTCTTGTTCTGCGGGCTGGCGTGCGGGCACGAGGACTACATCGCGCTGTGGAGGCGGCTGGACCCTGATCCCACCGATCCGGAGATCATCCGCAACTATCCGGTGCGGCAGCCGCTGCTTTGGGTGGCCTGAAGCCAGTGCAATTGAGAGATGTATTGATATCAATACATCGTAGGCAGCAGTGCAATTACTGCTTCAAACTCTCATGATCGAAGCTGATGACCCGCGAAATCTTCCACGTTCCGTCCTTGTAGTGCCACAGCGTGACGAACTTGGCCTCGCCCATGCCGTCCTCGGGGTGCCCCGGATGATGAAAGCGGTGCACGCCGATCTCAACCGCACCATAATCCTTCAGCGGATAGACCTGGAGCGATCCCGCGACCAGCGTCCGCTGCACCTTGCCGCAGATGTTGCTCTTGATCGCATCCAGAAACGGCTGCTTGCCGACGGTAAGCCCGGTCTGGTCGTGGTAGAACTCGAGACCGTCCTCGACCATCGAGCCGAGGGTCGCGATATCGCAGTGGTTGTAGGCGTCGAACAACTTGGTATCGAGCGCCGACACCGTCGCGAACAGCGGATCGTGCGCAGTGGGCGCAGGCGCGCTCTGTGCAATGCCCGATGCGGCCATCAGGGTTGCCATAGCGGCGAGAACAGCGGAACGCATCAGTGCCTTCATTCGTAATCATCCCTTCCCACACGTGACCGTCTGGCTTAGATACGCCGGAGGCCGCGGAATGTTCCCGTATCATTGACCTTTCACGGACAAAGACACGCGATGACCTCAGGACTCCGCCGCAGACTCTCCCTTGCTACCGCGCTCGCAATCGTCGTCACGACGGCGGCAGCGCAGACGACGGCCAATCCCGGCGCGCCGATCCCACCGACGCCGCCGGTGCGCACGAAGCACGCGATGGTGGTCAGCATTCACCACGATGCGACCGACGCGGGCGTGGAGGTTCTGCGCGAAGGCGGCAACGCCGTGGATGCGGCGGTTGCGGTTGCGTTCGCGCTGGCCGTGGTGTATCCGGCGGCGGGCAATCTGGGTGGCGGCGGCTTCATGCTGATCCGGCCTGGGTCGATGCGGCTGGCCCACGGACAGGCGCACTTCCTTGACTTCCGCGAGAAGGCTCCCGGCGCGGCCAGCGCAAACATGTATCTGGATGGGCAGGGCAACATCATTCCGCATGCTTCGACACAGGGAGCGAAGTCTTCCGGCGTGCCGGGAACGGTTGCGGGACTGGTTTATGCGGAGCGGCATTACGGACGGCTGGGTTTGCGCCGGGTGATGGCGCCGGCGATCCGGCTGGCCGAGCAGGGCTTCGTGCTGGGCGACGAGGAGGCGCGAGAGCTGCACTCCGACAAGCTCGCGCAGTATCCGACCTCACGGCGCATCTTTCAGCGCGACGGCAACTTTTATAAAGACGGCGACCGCTTCACGCAGCCGGAGCTGGCGCACACGCTGCGCCTCATCGCGGCGAATCCCGCCAGCTTCTACCACGGGGCGATCGCCAGACAGATTGCCGCGTACGAGAAGGCGAACGGCGGACTCATCACCGTGAAGGATCTTACCCACTATCAGGTGAAGGAGCGCAGGCCGCTGGTCGGCCATTACCGCGGCCTTGAAGTTTTGACGTCACCGCCGCCAAGCTCTGGCGGGATCGTGCTGATCGAGATCCTCAACATCCTCTCCGGCTACAACCTGACGCACCTGAATGGAGAGGCGGCAGATAATTCCAGTGGTCCGTCTTCAGGTGATCGCTCTGTAGCGCAGGTGCACTATATTGCGGAGGCGTTCCGCCGCGCGTACATGGACCGCGCCGACTATCTCGGCGATCCTGACTTCAACCCGCATATGCCGCTGAAACAGATGGCGGATCCGGCGTATGCGGCGGCGTGGCGCAAGACCATCGATCCGGTGAAGCCGTCACCTTCGGCGACGCTGGTGCGGCCCGCGGGCTTTATGCCGGAGCCGCCGAAGCTGGCGCCGATTGCGCCGGAGTCGAACCAGACGACGCACTTCTCGGTGGTCGATGCGCAGGGCAATGCGGTGGCGATGACCTACACGCTGAACTTCGGCTTCGGCAACGGCATGACGGTGGACAAGCTTGGGTTTCTGATGAACGACGAGATGGATGACTTCGCGTCGAAGATGGGTGTGCCCAACGGCTTCGGGCTGATCCAGGGGCCGGCGAACGCCATTGCTCCGGGCAAGCGGCCGCTCTCCTGCATGACGCCGACGATTGTGAGCACGCCGGATGTTCGCGACCGCCGCGGCCGCGTGATCAAGCCGGGCAAGCTGCGGCTGGTGCTGGGCTCGCCGGGCGGATCGACGATTATCACGACGGTGGCGAACGATCTGATCAGCGTGGTCGACAACGGCCTGGATATTCAGGCGGCGGCGGACGCGCCGCGCTTCCACCACCAGTACCTTCCCGACACGCTGCAGTTTGAGAAGGCGTTTCCGCAGAACGTTGTCGGTGCGCTGGCTGCCGACGGCTACTCGACCGAACGCGCGGGAGCGAAGGACTTCAACAGTCCGGGCATCTGGGGTGACAGCGAATTGATCGCTCGCGACCCCGAGACCGGAGAGTTGACCGGCGGACAGGATCAGCGGCATCACTTCGGCAAAGCCGCGGGATATTGAGAGCGGAGTAATTTCTATTTCGCCAGCGCCGCCTCGGCCAGCGGCGTCATGATGCCGTAGCCCTTGGTGTTGGGGTGCACGCCGTCTTTGCTGATGCCGGGCTTCATGCCGCCGTTCGGTCCGGCCATCGCGTCCCAGTAGTCGAGATAGGTGAGGCCGTTCTCCTCGCAGAAGTGCTGCAGCCAGTCGTTGATCTGGCGAATCTCGGCCGAGGGGTCGCCGGCGGAGGGCTTCCACGGATAGCGGTCGGCGGGCGTGATCGACGCGAGAATCACGCGGATGTGGTTCGCGCGGGCGAGGTCGACCATGGAGCGGAAGTCGTTCTCGATGGTCTCGGGCGTCTCCGGGCCGGTGTTGCCGGCGATGTCGTTGGTGCCGGCGAGGATGACGACGGCTTCGGGATGCAGGTCGATGACGTCCTGGCGGAAGCGCACGACCATCTGCTCGGTGGTTTGGCCGCTGATGCCGCGATTGATGTAGGGCTTGCCGGGGAAGAACTCGCCGGTGTCGGGGCGGCGTCCCCAGGCGTCGGTGATGGAGTCGCCGTAGAAGACGACGCGGCCGGGTTGCTGCGCGGGGAGGGCGGCGTTCTCCGCGGCGTAGCGGCCGAGCTGCGGCCAGTCGTCGAGCTTCTTCCGCATGGCCTCGCAAGGATCGGGATTTGCCGGCGCCGGTGCAGCGGTCGCAGCCGGAGTCTGGGCCGATGGAGTCTGCGCCCTCGCACAGAAAAATGCAGGCGCCACAAGAAGCAGTACAGCAAACGTCAGCCGATCACGCATCGCAACCTCCGCTGAGCATTCTATCGATGCTCGACACGTCTGTGCGGTAATCACAATCGTTCGCCGTTCCACGGCTCTCCGCGATACCCTCAGGAGGCGATGCAACCTGGAATCTCGACGCACATCTTTCTCCCCCAGCAGCTGACGCCCGCGCTGCTCGCCACGCTGCGCTCGGCGGGAGCGCAGGCGATCGAACTCTTTGCCTCGCGCCATCACTTCGACTACACCGACCGCGCGGCCGTCCGGGAGATTGCGGGATGGTTTGCCTCGAACGGCGTTACGCCCACGCTGCATATGCCGCTGTTCACGCCGGATGACGAAGCAGTCTGGAGCAAGCACACCGCGGCGGCGCTGAACCTCATCGACATGCAGAAGTCGGCGCGCATCGCCGCGATGGACGAGGTGAAGCGCGCGCTGGAGGTTGCGGAGCAGATTCCCATCAAGTCGTGCGTGCTGCACCTGGGCTCGAAGGATGACCGCTGGGACACGAGGGCGCTGGACGATTCGCTGACCGCGATTGAGCACCTGAAGGCCTTCGCCGGCCCGCTGGGCGTGAAGCTGCTGCTGGAGAACCTGACGAACGCGGTCGCGACTCCCGAGCATCTGGTCGAGATCGTCAACGTTGGCCACTTTGCCAGCGTTGGGTTTTGCCTGGACATCGGCCACGCGCATCTGGCCGAAGGCACGCACGCCAGCAGCGACGCGCCGGCGAAGACGGGCGTCGATCTGGCCTTCGAGGCGTTTTCGTCGATTCCGGATCGCCTGTTCGAGCTGCACGTTCACGACAACCACGGCGCCGACTCCGGCAGCGGCAAGGACGAGCACCTGTGGCCGGGCGACGGGAGTGTGGACTTCAAGGCCGTTGACGCTCATATCGCCAGGCTCAAGACGAAGCCCATCGGGATGCTGGAGATCGCGTACGACATCACGACTGATCCGGCGGAGATCATGCGTCGCGGCAGCCGCGCCTGCGAGATCATGACCGGGCTGTGAGCGGGCGAACATCTACAATCGACTTCAGTCATGTCTGAAGCCGCCACGCCTGTCCTCACCACCGTTGCACAGCTCAAAGAGCACATCGGCCAGCCCGTCACCTTGCGCGGCTGGCTGTACAACCTGCGCAGCTCCGGGAAGCTGCTGTTTCCTACGTTTCGCGACGGCACGGGGACGGTGCAGGGGATTGTCCCCAAAGCGGCCGTGCCCGAGCAGGTGTTTGAGACGCTGAAGGGCCTGACGCTCGAGTCGTCGCTTGCCGTCACCGGCACCGTGCGGGAAGATTCCCGCGCGCCTTCGGGCGTTGAGCTCGACGTGCAGGACGTGACCGTCACGCAGCGCATTCCCGAGGAGACACCGTATCCCATCTCGCGCAAGGAGCACGGCGTCGACTTCCTGATGGAACATCGGCATCTGTGGCTGCGAACGCCGCGCCAGTCGGCGATCCTGCGGGTTCGCGCGGCGATTATGCGCGCGGCGGCGGAATACTTTGATATCAATGGATTCGTTCGCACCGATCCGCCCATCCTGACGCCGAACGCCTGCGAAGGCACGTCGGATTTATTCGAGATGAAGTACTTCGACGAAGAGATGGCGTATCTAACGCAGTCCGGGCAGCTCTATGTCGAGGCGACGGCGCTGGCGCTCGGCAAGGTCTACAGCTTCGGGCCGACGTTTCGCGCGGAGAAGTCGAAGACGCGCCGGCATCTCACCGAATTCTGGATGATCGAGCCCGAGGAAGCCTATCTTGACCTCGATGGACTGATGACGCTCGCCGAGAACTTCCTCACCCACATCGTCACGCGCGTGCTCGAGCAGCACCGCGCTGACCTCGGGGTCATCGGCCGCGACATCACGAAGCTTGAAGCGATTGCGACGCCCGGCGAATATCCGAAGCTCTCCTACGATGAAGCTCACACCATCCTGGAGCAGGCGTACAAAGACGGCAAGCTCGAAAACCCGCACCGCTATGGCGACGACTTCGGCTCTCCGGACGAGACGTACATCTCCAGCCAGTTCGACAAGCCGGTGATGGTGCACCGCTATCCCGCGGACATCAAGGCGTTCTACATGCAGCCCGACCCGAAGGACCCGACGAAGGCGCTGTGCGTCGACGTCCTCGCGCCCGAAGGCTACGGCGAGATCATCGGTGGGTCGCAGCGCATTGACGACTACGATCTGCTGAAGTCGCGCATCGAGCAGCACAATCTCCCGCTCGCCGCGTTCCAGTGGTATTTAGATCTGCGGAAGTACGGCAGCGTGCCGCACTCGGGTTTCGGGATGGGCATCGAGCGCTGCGTGGCGTGGATCTGCGGTCTCGAGCACGTCCGCGAAACGATCCCGTTCGCGCGAACCCTGAACCGAATCTATCCGTAGGCTGGCGCGTTCATTCCCCGAGCGGCTCCTAGCCCACGCTGTGGGTTGCATGCGTCGATCAGTTGGAGATCACTTCCGCAACGGGAGCGACTCGATCATGATCCTGCCAAAGGGAATTTCCGATATTCAGGCGTTCCCTGATGTGCGCGACAATCTGCTCGGGGTGGACAGGCTTTGTGAGCAGGGGAAGGTCGTACCCGCCGGAGCGAGCTTCGGCCAGCTCATGCTGCGTGGCGTGCCCTGAGAAGAGCGTTACTTTGCACAATGGAAAGCGATCCATGACTGTCTTGGCGAGCTCGACTCCATTCATGCCCGGCATGCACACATCGGTTATGAGAAATGCAGGTGGCCGTTCTCTTGACAGAGTCAGAGCCCCTGCGCCGCTATAGGCGGACCTGGTGTCGAATCCCTTCTTGCGCAGGATCAACGCCAGCGAATCCGAAGGCTCATCGTCGACGACCAACACAAGGGGAAGCGACGCAGCGCCGATGCATACTTCGCCGGGAGGAACCTCATCCATCGGAATGACTTCATACCTGTAGGGCCGCATGGAAATCACCTCTGAAGCCAACCGTACTCCTCACGATTCGCTACGGGGTAACTCTTTTAGATTTTGATACTTACGGCAAATCTTCCTTCAAAGAGCATCACCGGCGGTTCAACCCTACGAGGTATAGGGCCAGCAAAATTGTTTATTTGCTCGTTATTTTGATTGCATCATACGTTTGTGTATTGATAGCGTCAGGATAACGTCAGGATAAGTAAAAAAAGGTACTTCAATGAGTGAGCGCAAGGGCCCCAAATCCGCTCCGATGCACTTTGAGTCCGTCCTTCAGTCGACCATTCCAAAGGGAAGAGACGGAAAACACAAGGAATCGTCACGCAACTGCTCAGCGATATCGCGCAGCTGGACGCCGGATCGGCGCTGAAGGTGCCGCTTTCCGACCTTCCGGACTCGAAGGAGAACATCCGCTCCGCGCTAAGCCGCGCAGCGACTCAGAGCGGTCTTAAGATCGCGACCTCCAGCAACGAGGACTCTCTGTTCATCTGGAAAATCTGATCCCTGCAGTTCCCGATTGCAAATCTCTCGCGGTACACTTCCGAGAAATCATCCGGCCGTGCCCAGTAGCAATCCAGGAGACTGCCCATGCAGCAGGTCGCATCTGTATCCGAAGCCCAACCGCCGCTCTCTGAAGCGGCTCGCGTTGTCGACACCTTCGTCGCACCCTCCAAAACCTTTACCGACATCCGCCGCAAGGCTACCTGGTGGCTGCCGTTCATTCTGATGTGCATCGTCAGCTTCTTCTTCACCAGCGCAGTGGGCAAGCAGATAGGGTTTGAAACCATCGCCCATCAACAGATCGACAAGAATCACTTCGCGGCCGACCAGATTAATTCTCTGCCGCGCGATCAGCAGGTGGCGGCGTATCAGAGCGCAGGTAAGCGGACGAAGGTCGTCAGCTACTTTTACCCTGTTCTTATCTTTGTCTTTGCCGCGATCATCTCCCTGCTGTGGTGGGCATCGCTGAACTTCGGTCTGGGCGCGCAGTCGAAGTACTGGCAGATCTTCGCCGTTGGGATGTATGCGGGGCTTCCCAAGCTGTTCATCTTTATCCTTGCAGCCATTTTGCTGTATGCGGGCGTCGGCCTGGATAACTTCGACATGCAGAACCCGATTGGGACGAACCTCGGGTACTTCATTTCGCCGGACTCGCCGGCGCTGCGCGCGGCGGGCAGCTTCCTGGATGTATTCGGAATCTGGAGCTTGATCCTCGCCATCTACGGAACGGCCATCGTGACCAAGAAGAAGCCATCGCAGACCGCGGTCGTCATTGTCGGATGGTGGATCGTCGGTCTGATTGTGGTTACGGCACTGGCTGCTTTCACCGCTTGAAAACGTCACGCAGGCGCAGAAGGAAGAGCCCGGCAATCGCCGGGCTCTTTTTCTTCTTTGGGCTTTTCTACCGGCCCTCGAGGAATTTCAGCAGCGCCTCGTTGAACTCCGCTGCGTGCGTCCAGTTCAGGCCATGGGGTCCATCCTTGACGACGTGCAGGGTCGCACCAGAGATGAGCTTCGGCATGCGCGCGCCGGTTGATGCGATCGGAAGAATGCGGTCGGCGTCGCCGTGAATGACCAGCGTCGGCACTTTGATCTGCTTGATGTCGTCGCGGAAGTCTTCCAGCCACGCGTCCACACAGTTCAGCGTTGCCTGGTACGAGGCAGCGGCGGCGACATTGAAGTTGGCCTGGATCGCAGGTTTCGAGATGCGGTCCTTGAGCACGTCTGCGTTGAAGAAGTTTTCGACGAACCACTCCAGAAGGACAAAGCGGTCCTTCTCGATCTTCTGCTTGATGCCCTCGAAGATTGCAGGATCGACGCCCTCCGGATTGCTTCCGCTCTGGCGCGGCGCGGGCGCAATCGACGAGGCGAAGACCGCCTTCGTGACGCGGCCTTCGTTGTACTTGCCCATGTAGCGCGCCACCTCGCCGCCGCCCATCGAGAAGCCAACCAGGGTGGCATCCTTCAGGTCCAGCTTTTCGAGCAGGTGCCAAGTGTCCTTGGCCAGGGTGTCGTAGTCGTAGCCTTCGGCCGGCTGTGAGCTCCTACCGAAGCCGCGGCGATCATAGGTAATCACGCGATATCCGGCGGCCAGCAGCGCGGCCGACTGCCGCTCCCAGGAGCCGCCGTTCAGCGGCCACCCGTGAATCAAAACGACCGGGCGGCCCGAGCCTCGATCCTCGTAATAGATTTCAATGTCTGCACTGTTCTCTTTGCCGACGGTAAGAAACGCCATGCGGGTATTCTCCTTCGCGTTCGATGTACCCCTTGGATTCAGGAGCGGGGCCTCGGATGCAGAAAGAGTTTAGCGGGCTTCGAAGAAAGCCAGTTGAATCTGCTTTGCCGCGCGCAGACCACTGCGCAGCGCCGCATGCACCGTTCCCCAGTGCCCGGTGATATCGGTGTGCTCGCCAGCGAAGAACAGCGTTGCCGCTTCGGGCCGCGCCATGTTGGATGGAGCATCCAGCGCGCCGGCAGGGACGTAGCTGTAGGCCCCGCGCGAAAACGGATCGGTCGACCAGTCGTGGCGGTGCGTGGCGATTAATGCATCGCGGACTACCTGCTCCGGCAGCGTGAAGACCTCGGAGAGTTCGCGGCAGGCGGCGTCGCCGAGTTCCGCGGCAGATCGTCCGGCCAGTGCCTGCGCGCGCGGGCCGCCGGCCCACCCGGTCAGCTTGGGCAGCGCTTCAAACTCAGGATTGGAGGTCCACCACACCGGCGGCGTGCGGCCGGAGGTAAACAGAAAGCTCATGCGGTGCAGCGCCTTTGTATTCAGGCGTGGCGAGCGCTCCCACCAGTGCTCGCGAAAGACCATCGTGAAGCGCTCGGCTGTGCCCATCGCCAGCCTTCGCGCGTGCACCAGGGCTTGCGGCTCCGGATTGAAGCGGATGCAGCCTTCGCGATTTATTTGCTGCAACACACCGAGCGGCAGCGCGACGATGCATCGCGGAGCAGAAATTACTCCCGCCGGTGTCTCCACCTTCACGTCGCCTGGCGTCCAGTCGACGGAGCGCACCGCGCAGTTGAGGCGGATCTCTCCGCCGAGCTCGTGCACGCGGTTGGCGAGGAAGGTCGCGAGACCGGAATAGCCACCGAGGACGTGCCACGCGCGGTCTCCCTCGATCGAGTCCTCGGCCTTCTGCTGGATGCCGAGCGACATGGCACTGATGCGGTTCGCATCCGCGGCGTTGAAGCCTTCGACGTAGCCTCGCAGTGCGGGCCGCTGCTGCTGCGGGACCTTGCTGGTCGTCAGCCAGTCCGCGAATGTCGCGTCGCTTTGGAGCGAAGCGAGCTGTTCCAAAGGGTCAAAGAGGTCTCCGTCCTCCATGCGATCGTCTTCGCAGAGCTCGCCGTCCGGAGATTCGCGCAACATCGACCCGCCGCGCTGCGCGGTCTTTGCTTCGGCTTCTTCGATGAGAGACCAGAGCTCGGGAGGGCGTCCGTGCACAAATTCCGCGCCCAACTCCACAACACCTTCTGCCGTTTGCAGCGTGTGAATGCGGCCTCCCACACGGTCACGAGCTTCCAGCACGCAGACGCCGATGCCTTGCTCCAGCAGAGAACGCGCGGCCGCGAGGCCGGCCATCCCTGCGCCGAGGATGAGCACTTCAGGCTGCGGCGTTGCCGTGGAAGAGTTGGTCATGCCGATGCAACCTTCATCGCGGTATCGGGTGAGCCGAAGCGCTGCTGCACAAGCTTCACGGCCTCTTCCTTCGTCGCAATCGAGCCCTCCAGCTGCGCATCTTCAGCCGCAGTCAGCATCTCACGGAAGCGCGGGCCGGGCCGGTATCCCGCGGCGATGAGGTCTTCGCCGTTAAGCAGAAGCCGCGGCTTGATCTCGTCCGCGCTCATGTGCTCGTAGTTTTCCTTCGCGTACGCGTACATATCCAACAGGCCGTGCGAGCTCATCACGTCGGCGTGATGCAGCGCCAGATGCTCCTCAAAGTGAGGCAGTCGCAGAAAGCGCTTCAGCGTCGATTGCTTCATCTTTCGCACGTCGCCAAACTGCATGTGATGCTTGATGAGCGCGAGAATCTGGCTGCACTCCTCGTTGGAGAAACGAAGCCTGGTGAGAATTGCCCGGGCAATCGCGACCCCAACTTCAACGTGCCCGTTGAAGCGTATGCGGTCTCCGGGCCGAGCCGGATCGGGCGGCGTAAAGGTCGCGGGCTTGCCGATATCGTGCAGCAGCATGCCCCATGCCAGCGTCGCGCTCGCGCCGGCGGGCAGATGTTCGAGCAGCATCAGCGTGTGAATCCACACGTCGCCCTCGGGATGAAACTGCGGCGGCTGGGCGACTCCCTGCATTTTTTTTACCTCGGGCAGCAGCTCGCTCAGCAGTCCAGTCTCGTCCAGCAGTTCAAAGCCGCGCCGCGCCGCACCTTCGGTGAGGATCTTCGTCAGCTCATCGCGAATTCGCTCGCAGGAGACCTGATGAATCTCCGCAGCGTGACTCCTGATCGCGGCCATCGTCTTCGGCTCGATGCCGAATCCGAGCCGCGCTGCAAAACGCACGGCGCGCAGCATGCGCAGCTTATCCTCGGTAAAGCGCAGCGCGGGATCGCCGATGGCGCGAATGATTCCGGCTGCGAGGTCGGCTTGTCCGCCGACGACGTCGAAGACGCACGAGGCCAGCGGCTCGCCGCGATCGAAGGCGATCGGGTCCAGCAACAGGCCATTGATGGTAAAGTCGCGGCGTTTTACATCCGCCGCGGGGTCTGTAGAAAACCGCACCGCGTCCGGCCGGCGGCCGTCGGAGTAGGCACCGTCGCTTCGGAAGGTGGCGACTTCCGTGGCGATGCGCTGGCCGTCGATCTTGTCGATGACGAGGATCACGCCGAAGTGCGCGCCGACTGCCTCCGTGTGCGGGAATGCGTGCTGCACGATGTCGGGTGTCGCGGCCGTTGCGACATCGAAGTCCTGGGGCGTGCGGCCGAGCAGCAGGTCGCGAACGCAGCCGCCGGCGAAGTACGCCGCGTGGCCGAGCGCACGCAGGCGCTCCGCGATGTGCAGCGCTGCGCGATACTCCGGGCTCTCGATGCGACTCATGGCTTTTTGGATGCGCAACACTCACAACGTATCACCGCCGCCTGACTTGTACGATGAAGGATGTGCGCAGCGGATTGATTCTCGGCATAGAGAGCTCGTGTGACGAAACATCCGCGGCGGTGGTGCGCCATGGACGTGACGTCTTGTCGAATGTCGTGGCCTCGCAGCTGGTGCATGCGGACTACGGCGGCGTGGTGCCGGAGCTGGCCAGCCGCGAACATCTCCGGGCGATCGTCCCGGTAGTGCGCGAGGCGATGCATCGAGCCAACGCAAGCTACGAGCAGCTGGATGCGATCGCCGTGACGGAAGGCCCCGGACTCGCCGGCGCGCTGCTGGTTGGCATCACCTTTGCTAAGGCAGCGGCGTTTGCGGCGGAGCGCCCGCTGATCGCGGTGAATCATCTGGAGGGTCACATCCACGCCGTGCTGATGGAAGCCGAGACGAAGTTCGCCGATGCGTCGCCGCTGTTGGCGCTGGTCGTGTCCGGCGGCCATACGCACTTGTATCTGGCGGAGCGCAGCGAAGATGCAACGTGGCGGTATCAGAACGTCGGCAAGACGCTGGATGACGCTGCGGGCGAGGCGTATGACAAGGTCGCGAAGCTGCTGGGCCTGCCGTATCCGGGCGGCCCGTGGATCGACGCGCTCGCGCCCCATGGCGATCCCACGGCTGTGCCGTTCCGCTTCGCGCAGATCAAGCAAAAGGCCAGCGGAAGGACTGCGGTGAAACTGGCGCGCGAGCCGTTGCGCGGCGATGGCCGGCGGTTCGACCTCTCGTTCAGCGGCATCAAGACTGCCGTGCGCCGGTATGTGGAGCTGCATGGGATGAAGGAGCCGATCGCCGCTCGCGAGGCCGCGCTGCGCCGCGCGGCGATTTTCACGGCGAAGCCGAGCGACGAGAACGCGCGCGCCGAGGCGTTGCGCTCGCTCGATGAGCAGACCCTGAACCTGCTCGCGAGCTTCCAGGCCAGCGTGGTTGGATACCTGGTTCGAACGACGGCCGCCGCGGCCGAATATTTTGGCGCACAGGGCATCGTTGTGAGCGGTGGCGTCGCCGCCAATGCGGAACTGCGCAGGCGCATGACCGCGGAAATCGAGCGCCTTTCGCTGCCCGTAGCCTTTCCGTCCATCGCTCTCTCGACCGACAATGCCGCGATGATCGCCGCCGCGGCATGGCCAAAGCTGGTCGCCGGCCGGTTCGCATCGGACACCCTGGAGCCGACTCCGCAGCTGCGGCTTGGCTGACTGGGGCGGCGTAGAGCGCCGGCTCAGCTAAAATCGGGAAGGAAACAATACATCGAAAGCGGCCGTTGAGTGCGAGGGCGGGAGGCGCGCGCTCAGGCAACTGAGCACCGCGTGTCTCTTCAGCTCTTCAACACACTCACCGGACAGATCGAGCCTCTCTACGCCGCCGACGGCACTGCGCTGCGCTTTTATTGCTGCGGGCCGACGGTCTACGACTACGGGCACATCGGCAACTTCCGCACGTTCCTGCACGTGGACGTGCTGCGCCGCGTGGCTCGACTCTTCGGCCTCGGTCTGCACCACGTGATGAACGTCACCGACGTCGACGACAAGATCATCCGCAACGCCGCCGCCGCGCACCTGCCTATCGGCGACTACACCGCGAAGTATGAGAAGGCCTTCTTCGAGGACCTGGATGCTCTCGGCATCGAGCGGCCTGAGGCGATTGCGCGTGCTACAGAAAACATCGACGACATGGTGCGACTGATCGAGCGGCTCGCGGCCGAAGACATTGCATACAAGGCTGACGATGGTTCCTGGTACTTCCGCATCGCTCGCTGTCCCGATTACGGCAAGCTTTCGAAGAAAGACTTCGAAGGAATTGAGGACGGCGCGCGTGTGGATGTCGACGAGTACGACAAGGATGCGGCGCGCGACTTCGCGCTGTGGAAGGCGACGAAACCGGGCGAGACCTCGTGGCAGACCGCGCTTGGCGATGGCCGTCCGGGCTGGCATATCGAGTGCTCGGCGATGGCGATGAAGTTTCTGGGCGACTCGTTCGACCTGCACGCGGGTGGCGAAGACCTGATGTTTCCGCACCACGAGAACGAGATCGCGCAGAGCGAGTCGGCGACGCACAAGCAGTTCGCGCGGCATTGGTTCCATGTGCGTTTTCTGCTGGTCGAAGGCCGCAAGATGTCGAAGTCGGAGGGCAACTTCTACACGCTGCGCGACCTGCTGCTGAAAGGGTATCGGGCATCGGCGATTCGCTTCCTGCTGCTCAGCGTGCCGTACTTCCATCAGCTGAACTTCACCTTCGATGGATTGCGCGAGTCGACCAATGCGATCGATCGACTGCGCACCTTTCACGCGCGCCTGCGGGACGGCCGCTGGCCGGAGTCCGATGGAGATCCGGAGATCGCGGAAGCGATCCGCACGGCCGACGAAAAGTTCGTCTCCGCGCTCGGCAACAATCTCAACACGGCGGACGCGCGCGCGCCGATCTTTGATGTGCTGCGCACGGTGAACGCTGCGGCCGACCAAAACAAGCTCACCCGTCGAGACGCCGAAGCCACGCTGGCGTTGCTCGGCAAATTCGATTCGATCTTTGCGGTTCTTGAGGATCGCGACGCCGAGCTGACGCGCAAGGCTCTTGCATGGGCGGAGTCCGAAGGACGCCTCGCGGACGCCGATCCTGAGGTCATCGCCAAGTTCGGCAACGAGGGGCTTTCTGACGCTGCGATCGAAGCGTTGGTGGAAGAGCGCACGCAGGCCAAGCGCCAGCGCAACTTCGCGCGCGCCGACGCGATTCGCAATGAGCTTCTGAGCAAGGGAATTCTGCTGGAGGATTCGAAGGACGGCGTTCGCTGGAAGCGCAAGTAGATAGTTGCCTGCATCAGCTGCCCGGCGCGGCTGCCTCGAGCGGCTTGCGGCCGAACTGAACACGGCTGTAAACCACCATGGCCACCGCGCCAATGATGATTGCCATGCCCGCGCCCTCGGTCTTTGTCATCCGTTCGCCGAGCAACAGCACGCCCAGCAGCACCGCGATCGCTGGATTCACGAAGGCGTAGGTCGCCACCTTGGTCACGGCGACGTTCTGCAGCAGGTACGTGAAGGCGACGAGGCCGAAGATGGAGCCGAACACCGAAAGATAGACGATGGCCTCTGCGCCGTGCAGCGTCCAGTGCGCTCTGGGGATGGAGCCCGCGCAGAGCGCAAAGATCCAGTTGAAGATGGCGGCCGCGCCGATCTCCCATCCGGTGGCAACAAAAGTGTTGGCTTGAAACCTGAATCGCCGGGAGAGGACCGAGCCAACCGCGAAGCAGAACGCGGCGCCGAGCACGACGACGGTGCCCAGCAGGGGATGCGCTCCGGCCGCAGAGCGATGGCGCTCGAGCGACGGCCACACCAGCACGGCGATGCCCAGCATGCCGAGAACGGTTCCGGCCCATGCGCGGCGGTTCATCACATCGCCGCCCGGCAGCAGCCCGTTGAGGATCGCGACCATGATGGGCAGCGTGGCGACGATCAGCGATGCGAAACCGCTGGAGATCATCGTCTCGCCCCAGGTCAGCAGCATGTTGTTGGCGCTCATGAACAGCAGGCCAACGACGATCAGCTTCCACCACTCTCCCGCAGGCACGCGCAGACTGCGCCGGGTGGCCAGACACACCACGATGATGATGAGAGTGGAGACGGTGGAGCGTGAGGCCGAGACGACAGGCACAGGAAGATGCTCGCCGGCGACGCGGATCGCGAGATAGGTCGAACCCCAGAAAAGGTAAACGCTGGCAAATGCCAGCGCCACCTTTGTGCTGTGTGAGAGGCGGGAGAACATCTGCCTCTATGCTAACGGCTGCGCAAAGGTTCTCCCGGTTGAGGATTAGAAGTGGAAGCTGAGCTCCGCGGTGACGGTGCGTGGCGTCACATAATGCGTGCCGGAGAATGTGGAGAGGAAGTTGTACAGCGCGTACTTGTTCGTTACGTTGATCGCCGTCACTCGCGCGGCGATCTTGTAGTGCTCGTTTTTCCCGAAGTGGAAGACGTTGTCATCCCCCATCGACATATCGAACAGGTTGCGCGATGCAACGCGATTGGGATTTTTGTCCGCGTCTTCGGTGTTGATGGCCGGAAGCTTAAGTAGCTTCGAGGTGAGTCCTGCCACCGTGCACTGCGGAATCTGGTACGTGGGCGTCGCGGGTCCGGTGCCGGGGTCGCTGCACACCAGCCCTGCCTGGAACTGCTGGTCTGCGCTCAAGCCGGTGAGGTCGATGCCGGGCTGTCCATTGACCGTGATGGCCGTTGAGGGATCGCAGTCCGTGTTGGCTCCATTGGGGTTGTAGCAGGGGGCTGCTCCGGCGACGAGACCGGAGTCGTACCGCCAGTTCATGCCGTACCAGAGGCTCTTGCGGAACGGCATGTTGTACTGCAGGACGGTCGTCTGGTTGAACTTCTCGTCGTGGTCGATGCGGAAGGGGACGATCGCTCCGGGAGCGTTGTTGGCGCTGGCGGGCGTCGCGCCGACGCCGCCGAGCTGCGGCGTAAAGAAGCGCGCGGCAACCGATGACGCATTGAAGTGTGCAGAGAATCCCTTGATATCGGTCAGTGTCGCACTGATCGCGTAACCAGGAATCTTCGAATTGTGCCACTCGATGGGGAAGGTGATGGGCGTGGTGCCGAAGACGCTGAAGTCGTAGGCGTTGTGCGTGTACTTCCAGATGTATTCGCCGTTGAAGACGAAGTGGTGCCCGATGGCTTGCTGGAAGCCGGCGTGGAACTCGTTGCGGAAGCCCGGGTTGAACGGCGTCACAGCCTGCGACGAGCAGCTTCCGTCGGAAAGTGTGGCGAAGATCGAGTAGACCACAGGGTCCGCGCAGCCGTTTGAGGAGAGCACAAGATTTTCGTTAAAGGGTGTCTCCTGCGTGCGGGCGTAGGAGAGTCGCAACACCGTACCGGATTGCCGGATGGTGTAGGAGAGTCCGGCGCGCGGCTCCGCCTGGCGCTGGATGGTGAGACCGTTGTAGAAGTCGCCGCGCATGCCGAAATTGACCTGCCAGTTCTTGAGGGTCATCTGGTCTTCGCCGTAAAGCGCGAGCTGCTTCACATCGGTGTGACCGTTCCAGTAGTAGTCGCTGCCACCCCGAGTGAGATCGTACGGAGCCAGGATGGGATTGTAGGCGGGATTGGGTGTATAGCCGGGTTCGGTGCAGTCGGGGTTGGCGTAGTGGTTGACGGGATTTCCATCGGCGTCCAGGCATGGCGCATTGAGGGTCGGATCGACGAGGCCAATGTAGTCATTTTCACGCAGGAAGGTCTGCGAGTAGTTCCCGCCAAGTTTTGCATTGTTGATGCCGTGCACGTAGGAGATATCAGCGTGGGTGCCGAGATTGGTCAGACTGCGGTTTTGGCTGACAGTCTCCTGCTGCTGATCAACCGCATAGTCCGCGAAGGGATTGCTGCTGGGATAGTAGTTGTATGCATCGCGGCGGAGGTACACACCGAGATTGAATACCGAGTCCGTGCTTATGGTTCGCGTATAGGTTGGCGAGAAGAGTACGGTCTCGATCTTGGAGCGCTGATCGGTGTTGCCAACGGGATTGCCGTCCTGGTCTACGACATTGAGGTTCTCGAAGTCGTTGGGGGTTTGGAACCAGGAACGCGTGTACTGAAGGTCCGTGTGAAACGAGTCATTCATAGTGGGCTGGAGGTCGACGCGGTCGAAGAAATTCTCTTCGTTGCCCTTGTCGTGCAGGACATCGAACTCCGGAGCATCGAGAAACCGGCCGGTATTGAGAACGTTGGCTGCAATGAAGTTGCCCCAGTTTTGGCCGCCGTAGGCCAGATCGAAGGCCAGGTTGCTTGAGCCGAAGGTGCCATAGGAGGCGGAAACGCTTCCGGTCGGTTTGGTGACGCCCTGTCCCGAGCGCGTGGTGGCGACAATGACGAGACTCGTCTTATCGCCGTACTCCGCAGGAGGCGCGCCCTCGATGACCTCCAGCGACTGTACCGCCGCAGCCGGCAACTGGTTGGAGAAGACCTTGCTCTGCTGGTCGGTGATCGGCTCACCATCCACGTTGAACGAGTCTTCAGCGTGATCGCCGAGGCCGTGCATCAGCCCATTGGAGTCCGCGGCGACGCCCGGCGACAGTTCCGTGACGATGGAACTGAGCTGGGACGATGCGCTCTCGACGGCCAGATGATTGATCGACGAGCGGTCGATGTCCGTATGCGTATCCGGATCTTGCTCGGTCAAATCGACCGGCGCCTCAACCGTCACGGTCGTCGAAGACGCTCCAACAGAAAGCTTCACCGGTGCTGCAACAGGAACCATTGAGTTCACATCGACATGCACGGTGGCGGCCTGGAAGCCGGAGCTATGGACAGATAACTCATAAGGATTAAATGGCACGTTCACGAAGTGAAAGTGACCTGCGCTGTCGCTCGTCTGCGTGCGCGTGTATCCGCTGACCGCATTGGAGATGGTGACGTTCGCGCCGGGAATGGCCGCTCCGGTCGGATCGGTGACTGTTCCGGTCACGGAACCGGAGTTGCTCTGGGCGGTGGCAATCGATGCAAAACATATCGCGAGCGCAATGTAGGCCATGGACTGCAGCAATCGGCAAGCTCGATATCTCTTCATTTCCAAAACTCCTGTCTCGGTGTAGGCAGATGCGGAACAGCTGCGAATTGCTGTTCCGTCGCCGAGCTCCAGCGGCTTTTGATTCGAGGCCACTGAAAGAGCGGATAGTGAAGCCTGCGCCGCGGTCGACTCGACCGGCGCTGGCTTCAGATGGGCTCTACAGGTTCAGGATTGTGGGGGGCGGGCGACTGAACGCCGCGAAGTGCCACGGACTCCGTGGTTCCCGGCTGAGAAACGCGAAGGTTCCGGCTTCCAGCAGCAGCGCCACAACCAGCGCCGCAAATCCCGCCACCGGCAACGCGGAATGCATCGCCATGCACAACGGGCAATCGTCTTCGCTGATTCCGCTGGAGGATGTGGTGTGCGCGCTGATCTGGGCTGCTGACTTGGGCAGCCAGTCGCCGTGGATGTGCGCCGCCTGCGCGATGCCCGCAACGCCCACCAGCAAAATGGAAAGAAACACCGCCACACGCAGACTCAATGGCTGCGCGCCGGTACTCCGGTCGCGATGGCGAGTTCTTGTCACGCTATGACCAGTATGACGCGTATTTTGCGGCTGAAGACGCAAAAGTCGTTAAATTGCTGTTATCGCGGGCGTTCCCCGGCCCACCAATGCAGTGCGCTCAGCGCTTGAGCGCCGCAGTGAGCGCCGGAACGATCTCGAACAGATCGCCCACGGCGGCCACATCGGCAACCTCAAAGATGGGCGCATCCGCATCCTTGTTGATTGCAATCACTGTCCGCGCGCCCTTCATGCCGACCAGATGCTGAATCGCGCCGGAGATTCCCACCGCGACATAAACCTCCGGAGCCACCGTTTGCCCGGAGCTGCCGACCTGCCGCTCCATCGGCAGCCAGCCCGCGTCGCAGATCGGCCGCGATGCGGCGATCTCCGCGCCCAGCGCCTGCGCAAGATCTTCGACGATCTTTAGATTCTCCTGCTCGCCGATGCCGCGTCCCACGCTGACAATCACCCGCGCCGATGCCAGATCGACGGTACGCGCCGCCTCGCGGAACGGCTCGCCCGGCCTGGTGCGAATCTGCGCCGGATCCAACTGCGGCGTGAAATGTTTCACCTCCGCCGCATTCGCCGACGGCGAACCCGGCTCTGCAGAAAAACTGCCCGACTGCACCGACAGCAAACAAGCCCCGCTGCCCGCGTGCCGGTACTCCGCGTTCAGCTTGCCGCCCATCCACTGCCGCGTGAACGTCGGCGTTCCATCGCTTGCGTGAAACGCGACGACATCGCTCAGCAGCACATCGCCCAATCGCGTCGCCAGCGCCGGAGCATAGTCGCGCACCTGGTACGTGTGTGGGAAGACGACATACGCCGGCTTCGCCTCTGCAAGAAGCTGCTGCAGAGCCGCAACGAACCCATCCGCGGTGTACTGCGCCAGTAGAGGGCTTTCGGCCGACCACACCGCCGCAACATCTTCGCGCGCCAATTCTGCGGTCAGCGTCGCGACTGCGTCCGCGCTGCCCAGCACCGCCGCCGAGCACGGCATATTCAGTTCGCGCGCCAGCCGCTTTCCCGCCGCCAGCGCCTCGCGGCTGATGCGATGCCACGCGCCGCCGCTTCCTTGTGTGTTCGCTTGTTCCATCACTACGAGCACGCCGCTCATCCGATTCCCACCTCCGCCTTCAGCCGCTCGGCGACCTTGGCCGCGATCTCCTGAGCCGCTCCGGTCAGCACCTCTGTCTGCCGTGTGCGCTCCGGCATGGCGACGCGCACAATCTCATCTTTGCGTTCGTTCGCGGCCGCGGCTTCCATCTGCTTCGTCTCCTTGCTGCGCGCGCGCTTGATGCCCATCAGCGTCGCATAGCGCAGACGGTTGCCGCCGGACTGAATCGTCAACAGCGCGGGCAGCGGCATCTCGATGTGCTGAAACCATCCATCCTCGAGTTCGCGCTTCACGCGAATCTGCTTCGCTCCTGGCCCTGCTTCGACGCTCAGCACCAGCGTGGCATGCGGCAGGCCGAGCAACTCCGCCAGCACCACACCGGTCTGCCCGGCACCCAGATCATCGGACTGTAACCCCGTCAGCACAAGGTCCGGCGACTCACCGCGCACAGCCTCGGCCAGCATCTGTGCGACGCCAAGCGTGTCGCGCGCGGCCAGCGATCCCGCGCCATCCTCCGGCGTCACAATATGAATCGCGCGATCCGCGCCCTTCGCCAGCGCCTCACGCAGCGTGGACTCCACGCGCTCCGGCCCCGCGGACAACACAATCACCTCACCATCGCCGGTGCGCTCCTTCAACTGCAGCGCCTCTTCGAGCGCATACGCATCCGGCTCGTTCATCGTCCACGCATCGCCGGTGTCGATGCCGCGCCCATCGGCGGTCACGCGCACCGGCGCGTCGCGTTCGGGCACTTGCTTCACAGCCACAACAATCTTCATGCACACTCCACCCTGCTTCGATTGCGAAGGCTCAGCTTACCGCACGCGCAGAACGGCTGTCAGACTCGCCGGCGAAATCCGCACAGGCCGAACCCTCTGTCCTCAGTGAGAAAATGCACTCTCACAAAAGGGTGACAGGCACCGCCGAAGTCTCCGGTTACAATTCCGGCGGTCATGAAAACATACCCGCGGCCCCTGCGAACCTTTCCACGTTTCTTGTCACAACTGACAGCCCCATGTCTGCTGTTCCTCATCATTGGATGTTCGTCGTCTGGTAGCGGCGATGTCGTCACTGTTGCCGGAAGTGGCCGCGCCGGCAGCGGTGGGGATGGCGGTCCCGCGCTCGACGCACAGTTCAACACTATCTGGGGAGTCGCAGTCGATTCCCACGGTAATCTCTACATCTCCGACGCAGGCGATCAGGTTGTTCGCAAAGTTACCGTCAGCACTGGCGTCATTACTACCGTAGTGGGCACCGGCGCCTACGGCTATTCCGGCGACGGCGGCCTGGCCGCAAAGGCTGAGCTCCACAACCCCTTTGGCATCGTGATGGATCCAGCCGACAACCTCTACATCGCCGACCGAGGAAACAACGTCATCCGCAAGGTCGATGCTTCCACGGGCATCATCTCCACCGTCGCGGGTAACGGACTGCCGGGTTTCACCGGTGACGGGGGACCGGCAACTGCAGCCAGTCTCAACACACCCGAAAATCTCGCGCTTGACCGTTCCGGCAATCTCTACATCACTGACTTTCTGAATGGCCGCATCCGAGAGGTGTCAGCAGCTGCGGGAATCATCCAGACCGTCGCTGGCGGCGGCACGAGCACTCTTGACAACGTCCTCGCCACAGTCGCTGACCTGGGCCAACCCGACTGCGTAAGCCTCGACAATAGCGGCAATCTCTATTTCTGCGATCGCAACCGTGAGGCAGTCCGCAAGATCGATGCGGTCACAGGAATTGTTCACACCGTCGCCGGCAACGGTACCTACGGCGAGAGCGGTGACGGCGGCCCGGCCACAAGCGCCGCGCTATCGACGCCGTGGGGAGTCACCTTCACGGCCAGCGGTGAAATGCTTGTTGTCGACTATGCCAGCGGAGCAGCGCGGAAAATTGACTCCACAGGGCGCATCTCTGCAGTTGCGAAGTTCCCGGCATTCCAGAATCCGACGGCAATTACGCCAAACGGTTCCGGACAGTTTTGCGTCAGCGACTCAGGGTTGCGCGTCGTGCGCCAGATCGCCGGTGTGCAGTAATGGGCCATTGGAACCGTCCGCCTGCGAATTCGCCGGCAACGACCTCGCCGTGAGCTGTGCGATATCCAGCACCGCAGCCGGTGCATCCCCTGCGACAGCGGCCGTTGCATCGCGGAACATCGTGTTGCAGAACGGGCATGCCGTGCCAATGGTCTTCGCTCCGGTTGCGAGCAGCTCCTTCGCGCGCACATTGCTGACGCGCTCGCCCGGTTCTTCGCCGAGAAACGCAAGCCCGCCGCCCGCGCCACAGCAGAAGCTGCGCTCGCGATGCCGTTCCGCTTCCACCAGCTCTCCGCTCCTCTTCACGACGGCGCGCGGCTCGTCGTAGACATCGCGATAGCGTCCCAGGTAACACGGATCGTGATACACAATCGCACCGGCGTCACTCTGCGGCAGCCGATGCGCATGCCGCGCCATGAACTCGGAGTGATGCTCAATCTGGGGCGCGATGCCATACTCGCGCCAGTCCGTCGCAATCGTTCGCACGCAATGCGGACAAATCGCGACAATCTTCTGCACTTTATTCTGCGCAAAATTCTTCAGCCCCTGCTCGGCCAGCGCGCCGAAGACAAGATCGTTGCCCAGCCGCCGCGCCGGATCGCCCGTGCACTTCTCTTTCTTCAGGACACCGAAGGTTGTGCCGAGGTGCCGCATCACGCGCGCAAAATCCGCAATGATCTCGCGCCCTTTCGGATCGTAGCCGCCCATGCAGCCCAGCCACAGACAGTACTCCTGCGTTCCGTCGAAGACCGGCAGCTGCTCGCGCTCAACAAATTTGTCGCGCTCCATCGAGCTCAGTCCCAGCGCATTGCCCTGCTTCTCCAGCGCCAGAAACAACTTCGTTCCGTACTTGTCTTCCCACGCGCCGGTGTTCACCGCACCGCGCCGCAGGCCAACGATGATCGGCAGATGCTGCACGCCCACGGGGCATTGAAACTCGCATGCACCGCAGGTCGTGCATTCGAAAGCAGCCTCCATCGACAGCCAGTTGGCGGCAGGATTGTCCGGCGATGCATTCGATGGATGCTCCCCGCCTTCGCGCAGCTCATTCAGCAGCGGCTTGTCGCTCGCCGGCCCGAACTCATTCAAGTAACCGCGCACGCCCAGCGCAATCTCTTTCGGGTTTAGGACCTTGCCGGTGTTCGCCGCCGGGCAATGCTCCGTGCATCGCCCGCATTCCACGCAGCTATACGCCTGCAGCGCGATGAGCTGAGTCACGTCCTTGCCCGCAAGCAGCCCGAAGTCCTCCGCGGTCTCCGACTCATCGAGCTTCGGAATCTCCGAAAACTCTCTGCGCTTCACAAACACCGTCAGCGGACTCAGGACCAGGTGCAGATGCTTCGTGCCCGGGATGATGGGCAGGAATACCAACAGCGCCAGCACATGAACCCACCACCATGCTTTCAGCGCAACACTGTCCGCGGGCAGCACGAACCCCGCCAGGTAGCTGATCATCAGCAGAAAGATCAGCCCGGCAATCACGCCCGATTCAATCGAGACCTTCTCGCCCAACCATCGCGGCCGGACGAAGAACCGCCGCACAAACAGGCCCGCAATTGCCACGGCAACCAGCAGCGCCCATACTGCGACGAAGTCAAAGTAAAACTCACCGACAAATCCGGCGTGCTGCAATACGCCCATCCGCAGCCCCGTGAGCACATGGTTCGTCGTCACAATCGCAAACGCCAGGAACCCCCAGAACACGAACGCGTGCGCCAGCCCTGGCAGCGGCCTCTGCCGGATTACCTTGCTCTGGCACAGCACCTCGGAGACGAACTCCCACACGCGCCGCCCCACCGGCGCGAGGGAAAATCCCGTGTCCTTCTTGGCGTGCAGAATGTTTTTCGCGATCGGCCGCATCCGCCACAGAAACGTCGCCAGCGACGCCGCACACAGCAACGCCAGCAACACCGTCTCTGCGGTTGAAAAGTGGAGCGGCTCCGCCAGCTCCATCGACGCGAGTGCGTTCCTCGCAGCCAGGTTCATGCCAAAATCTGCCTCCGCGCACCCAGGTCACACGCGCCCAAGTCACAATAGCAGCCCGGCCGTGACGCGCGCAGCCCTGCTCACGCCGGTGCCCAAAAGCAATCGGCGAGCCGAAGCTCGCCGCGCTGGATTTCTAAAAGCTGTTCTGCTTACTTCTCAGTAGCTGAAGAACTCGTTGATGCCGCGGCGCAGCTTGATCCCCGACACATAGCAGATCGCCGCCAGCACAAACAGCAGGATGTCCCAGTACAGCATGGGGTGCGCCCAGCCCGGCGAATACGTGGCGTCCTGGCCGGCCCACAGCGTTACCAGCAGTGCAATCAGCAAAAACTGCGTGCCCATCACTAGCAGCAGCTGTCCGCGCCGCCGCCGCCGATCCAGCTGGTCGATCTGCGCCGGGGTCAGATCGCGTTCTTCTGCGGGCAGTACGGTGTTCGGCATTCTCAGGCGCTCCTTCAGGGGTCTCTGCTGACGCCCTCTATTACAACACACCACCCTTGCAAAGGGCAGTCTCGAGGAGGTTCCGGTTTTGGGCGGCTATAGAAACGCCACCGACTGGATTCCCGTCACGTCGAAGCGCTTGCGGCAGCGGATGTTCTTGCACCCCACCATGTCCTCCCGCCGGACCATATAGCTCTGCGCTTTCGCGAATCGCGCCCGGTCGCGCTCGTCTGCTCCGCGCGGAAGTTGCGGCCGCTTGCTGCGAATCAGCCAACTCAGCTGGTACTCAGCCGTCTGCCCACAGTGCGGACAGGTCATCGTGTGGCTGCGCTGCTCGGTCCTCTCATCAAAAAAATCGCGCTCTTCCATAACTCCCTCCGAGCGTCTTCGACTAATTGGTTTGGATGCACTCTAATGACTGCCGGAACTCCCGCGAAGTATGCTACATCCGCGAGCGAGCCGGGCAAGCGAAAAACGCTTCCTGCGACTGCGATGTCAGGTCTGGGGTACGCTGAAGCCGTTGGAAGGGAGCGAAAGTCGCGATGGCCAAGCCAAGGAAGCAGACCTTCTCCGCCACCATGGCCGTCAAGGCCAACGCCCGCGACCGCCTCGGCTCGCCGCCGCCCGGGCACGCGCTGCCCGACCCCAAGCAGAAGGCCGCCGCCAAACCCAAACACAAAGAGACTCTGGCTGCTCTACTCGAACGCCAGGAGGATGACCGCTCGTGAAACCGCTGAAAGTTACCTCCGCGCTGGCTTTGTGCATCATCTCGGTCTCCGCCATCGCACAACAAATCCAAATCAGTAAAGAAAACAAGACCATCGCGATCTCCACCAGTGACGACGCCTCAGCAATCGCCGATATTGCGGTCGTCACCGTCGGCTTCTCCATTTACGGCAAGGATCAGGACAGCACCTACGCCGACGCCAGCCGCACCTCCAACGCGATCATCTCGGCCCTCACAACAGCCGGGGTGCCCAAGGATGCGATTGCCAGCGCAGGTCAACAGCTTTCGCCGATCGATCCCAATAGCGACGAGAATCGCACCCGCTATGCACAAGGCTTACGCTTTTCCTTCAATCAGACCTGGCATGTGACCGTTCCAGCTACCCAGGCCGGCAACGTCCTTCACCTTGCGATTACCAACGGCGCCAACGACAGCGGCGATATCGCCTGGCAGATGAAAAATGACGATGCACTTCAGGCGGAAGCGGCCCGTAAGGCGCTTGAGCACGCACGCGAGATCGCGGGCCAAATGGCGCAGGGGCTTGGAGCCAAACTCGGTGCCCTCGTCTACGCCAGTAATCAAACGCCGCCCCGAGGCATCTTCGCCAACATGGGTTTCGGCAATGTGGAGCTGAACACAGCGAGTGCGGCGATGTCGGCACGGATGAAGAACCTCGCTCCTCTCGCCATCACTCCTGAGCGCATCACGAAGTCCGCCACGGTCTACGCCGTCTTTGCCATCGAGTAAACCGGATATCCATGCCCGTCTTCGACTATCGCGACCCTCGCCCAATGCCGGACGCCGAGCATCTCTACACCGAATGGCTCACCACTCTGGACGCGAGCTTTACGCGCGACACCACGTACGAAGCGCGCTCCGAGATCGTTCGCGACACCCTGCGCAACATCCTTCCCGCGTCAACCAGCACCATAACCCGCGCTTCGCTCGACCCGCGCAACATCACGCTCGAGCCCGAGTACTACGGCGACATGGACCCCGCGCGCTACTACCCACGCAAGCCGCTCATCTGGCTCTGGCTGCAGTTTGACGCCAGTCCCCTCGGCGCCAATCAATGGCTCGGCGAGCGTCTCCGCACAATGCTCGGCCGCCACATCTTCGCACGCATGGGCCAGCGCGTACGCATCTTCCAGCACGTCCAGTTCAGCTACGGCTACAACCTCGAGATCGGCGACGACTGCTGGATCCACCGCCACGTCCTGCTCGACGACCGCGGCGGCATCACGCTACACGACGGCTGCAGCATCTCGGACTACGCCAACATCTACTCGCACACGCACGATCTCGTCGACCAGCGCAACGTCTCCAACCTGCGCACGGAGATCGGCCCTCGCGCCCGCATCACCTACCACGCCACCGTGCTCGCCGGCACCAAGGTCGGCCCGGACGCCATGCTCGGGGCTCTCGGACTGGCGACGCGCGACATCCCCGCGCACACCGTCGCGCTGGGCATCCCCGCCAAGCCCAAACTTACGAAATAACTGCCTCCGGTACTCTAGGAGACGATGCCTCTTACTTTTGCTCTAGTCATCTTTGAGCTCGTCGTGATGGTCCTGTCCATCTCGCTGCACGACTCGGCGCAGGCCTGGATGGCCAACCGCCTCGGCGATCCCACGGCCCGCATGATGGGACGCATCTCCATGAACCCGGCCAAACACTTCGACTGGCTCGGCATGGTCATCTTTCCGGTTCTCTTCATCTTCCAGTCGCCGCTCGTCCTCGGCTGGGGCAAACCCATCACCATGACGCCCCGCAACTTCCGCAACCCCTCGCGCGATGAGATGGTGGCCACCCTCGCCGGTCCCGGCGTGCAGCTTCTGGCTGCGATCGTCGCGCTCCTCGTGCTCGTGATCCTGCGCTACGTGCAGAGCGGCGCTACCCTCTCGCTGGTCATCGCCTCGCAGCTCGCGCAGCGCAATCTCGCCGTGCCCATGAACAATCTCCCGGGGATCTTTCCGCTCTACCTGTTCCTTTACTTCTGCATCCTGGTCAACCTGTTGCTGTTCGTCTTCAACCTGATCCCGCTGCCGTTTCTGGATGGCGGTAAGATCCTCATGCACTATCTTCCCTACAACGCCGCCAAGACCTTTCAAAGCCTCAGCATGTGGCTTATGATCGGCTTCTTCTTCCTCGGCTTCTACGTCATCATGATCTTCTTCGCCCCGTTGATGACGATCTTCAATACCATGCTCTTCAAGCTCTGACCCCGGCCAGAACCGGCGCCGCTGCTATCCTAAAATCTCTAGAATCCATGAGCTCTACGCACTCTTCCCGCACACTCCCGCGCGCCCGTGTACTCTCCGGCATGCGTCCCACCGGCAGCCTTCACCTCGGCAACTACATGGGTGCCCTGCACAACTGGGTCCGCTTACAGCACGACTACGACTGCTTCTTCTTCATCGCCGATCTGCACGCGCTCACCACCGACTATGCCGACCCCTCCCGCGTGCAGCAGAACATCTTCGAGATCGCGCTCGACTTCCTCGCCGCCGGCCTCGACCCCGGCCGCTCCGTCATCTTCAAGCAGTCCGACGTCGCCGAGCACGCCGAGCTCGCGCTGCTCTTCGGCATGTTCACGCCGCTCGGCTGGCTCGAGCGCGTGCCGTCCTACAAGGACCAGCAGCAGCAGCTCACAGACAAGGACCTCAACACCTACGGGTTCCTCGGCTACCCGCTGCTGCAGGCCGCCGACATCCTGCTCTACAAGCCGGACTTCGTCCCCGTCGGCGCCGACCAGGTCGCGCACGTCGAGCTCACCCGCGAGGTCGCGCGCCGCTTCAACGGCCTCTATCCTGGTGAGTTCGTCCTCTCGCCCGAAGCCGCGCCCTGGGAGATGCCCGCCATCCTCGAAAAGGCCCGCAAGCTCGCCGGCGAGCCCAAAGACTCCACCCGCACCGACTTCTCCCCGCACCAGCTCTTCGCCGCCGCCGAGCAGACCAAGAAGCTCTCGCCGTTCGGCCGCCGCGAGATCCTTCCCGAGCCCAACGTCCTGCTCACGCCGTCGCCCAAGCTCCCCGGGCTCGACGGCCGCAAGATGTCCAAGAGCTACAACAACACCATCTCGCTCTCCGAGCCCGAAGCCGACCTCCGCGCCAAGCTCAAGACCATGGTCACCGACCCCGCGCGCGTCCGCCGCGACGACCCCGGCAACCCGGACGTCTGTCCCGTCGGCGACCTCCACAAGGTCTTCTCCGACGCCGAGACCATCGCGAAGGTCTACGATGGCTGTACGACGGCCTCGATCGGCTGCATCGAGTGCAAGAGCTGGTGCGCGGATTCCATCATCCACACCATCCAGCCGATCCAGGACCACCGCCGCGATCTCGAGCGCCGCCCTGCGGTTGTCAAGGACGTGCTGGCCAACGGCAAGGAACGCGCCACCAAACGTGCCGCCGAGACGCTCGCCGAGGTCGAACACGCCATGGGACTCTCATAGTCATGCCGGAACACGAGCTCAACCCGGGCGAAGAACAGACTTCGCAACTGGAAACTGGCGACTCGAAACTGGACGCCGAAACCCCTCCAGCGATCGCTTCCGATGCGCAGGAAGAAAGCTCCCAGCTCCCAGCTCGCAGCTCACCGCGGAATGCCCAACCGTCTTCTGCAACGGACAACGGAGAACGGACAGCGGAGAACGCCACCGAACCCTTCCGCCTTCAATCCCCGCAGCCTCCCGCGCCTCTTGATCCCAAAAAGCCCGCGCCGAAAAAACATCCCGAAGAGGCCTCGCAATCGCCCTTCACCGTCACCGTCGGCCAGGTCTACGACGGCCCGTTCGATCTTCTGCTCGATCTCATCCGCAAACAGAACATCGACATCTACGACATCCCCATCGCGCGCATCACCGCGCAGTTCCTCGAGTACACCCGCCACCTGCAGCAGACCGATGTCGACTCCGCCGGCGAGTTCGTCTACACCGCCTCGCTGCTCATTCACATCAAGTCCAAGATGCTCCTCCCGCGCGATCCCAAGGAGCTCGGCGACCTCGGCAACGCTGAAGACCCGCGCCGCGAACTCGTCGAGCGCCTGCTCGAGCACGAGCGCTTCAAGGCCGCCGCGCAGATGCTCAGCCAGAAGCAGCAGATCGAGGAAGCCACCTGGACCAACCCCGGTCTCAAGCAATTTCTCAAAGACCAGGGCCTGGAATCCGCCGACGAAGACCGTGAGATCGCCGCCGACACCGTCGACCTCGTCCGCGTCTTTCAGGACATCCTGAACCGCCTCCGCGAGCGCCCCGTCCATTCGATCGACGAGGACACCGTCACCGTCGGCCAGATGATCGACTTCGTGAAACGCCGCCTCACCATGGAGGACCGCCCCATCAGCCTGCGCAAACTGCTCGCGAACACCCGCTCCGAGCGAGCGCTGATCTGCATCTTCCTCGCCATGCTGGAGCTCGTCCGGCTACAAGCAATTTTGCTGCGCCAGGCCGAATCCCTCGGCGACATCCTCATCAAAAAGGCCGACAGCTTCGACGCCGTCATGGCCGACGAATCCATCGCCCGCGACGACTGGAGCTAGCTGCCGTCCGAGGTGTGACGAGCGGTAAAATCGTCGCATGAGCGTCGGGCCCTGCAGTCTCCGGTCGGAGCGCACTTCGCACGCATTGGAGATGTCTTGAAACTGATTGCCGACCTGCGCAGCCGTCTGCGTACCGACCGTCGACTCTCCTCTATTTTCAAGGGCGGCCTCTCTTCCATCCTGCAAAAGATTTGCTCAGTTGCCATCTCCGCCGTCTCCATTCCCCTGGCGGTGCGCTATCTCGGCCCGCAGCAGTATGGCATATGGATCACGATCAGCAGCGCCGTGGTCATGCTCTCGGTCATGGACCTCGGCATCGCCAACACGCTCACGAACATGATCTCGCGCTCCTTTGCGCACGGTGACCAAAGGGAAGCACAGCGCTACTATGCAACAGCCTATTGGATCAGCGCCGCGATCGCCGGTGTTCTCGGCATCGTCTGTTTCCTCGTCTGGCCGCACGTGCAGTGGGGCGCGCTCTTTAAGACGACGGATCCAGTTCTCTCCCATGAAATTTCCATCTGTGTCGCCATTGCCGTCGCTTTTTTCCTGCTCAGTCTCCCGCTGAATTTGGTGAATCGCGTTCTCAGCGGATTTCAGCAGACACAGATCACGAACTACTTCAACCTTCTCAGCAGCGCGATGGGCCTGGGCGCGATCCTTGTGGTGATGAAGATTCACGGCTCGCTCCCGGTGCTGATGTTGATGTACTCGCTGGCGCTGATGACAGGCACCGTCGTCCTGAATCTCTGGGTGAACCTTTGGGACCGGCCTTGGATCCTTCCCAAACCAACCGCAGTTGATGGAGGAGCGATCCGGGGATTGCTCAGCTCCGGCATGGGCTTCTTTTTGCTGCAGATCGCAGGCTTGGTCGTCTTCAACTCGGACAACCTCGTTATCTCGCATTATCTCGGGGCTGTCGACGTCGTCCCGTACAGCATCACGTGGAAGGTCGCCGGCTACGCGTCGGTTCTGCAGGCATCCATCTTTCCTTCCCTCTGGCCCGCCTATGCAGAGGCGTATGAACGCGGCGACTATCGCTGGGTTCGCCGGGCGTTCTGGACCGGAACGCGTCTGGCCATGGGAGCCGTTGCCATTGCCGTCACCGTTCTCGTTCTCTTCGGCCGTCCTCTCATTCGTTGGTATGCCGGCCCTGCCGCAGTTCCCAGCGAGATCCTCCTCGTCGCCATCTGTGGCTGGACACTCATGAGCACCGGCATGGACCTCGAGGCCTGTTTCCTTGCCGCCATCAACCGTGTCCGCCTGCAGGGAGCGCTCTCGGTCGTCGCGGCCGGTCTCAACCTCGCGCTCTCGATTTATTTAGTGAAGCGCATTGGCAGCCTCGGCGTCATTCTCGGCACCATCATCTCCTACACCATTACACTCGTCGTTCCGCAATCCTGGATTGTGTGGCGTGGTCTGTACCACCCTCCCCAGCGCGACACTTCCGTCTCCACGCTCGCGCAGCCAGCGGAGATCGCCCATGGCGCCTGAAGCGCTTCCTCCCCGAACCTTCCGGCAACGCACCGGTTACGTCCTGCGCTACACCCTCACTACGCTCTTCCGAGCCGCCGTACGCGGTCTCCGTCTGCTCCGCATCGTCCCGACGCACTCCGCCGATCGTGCGCAACCCACCATGCTCATCGTTCACCTGACACCCCATCTCGGCGACGCCATCATGGTCATGCCGATGATCGAGGCCCTCCGCGCCTCCAACCCCGACGCGCGCATCGAGTTCGCCGTCGAGGCCTCCGCTGCTGTCCTGCTCCGTTCCATGCCTGAACTCGACCATGTCTACGGTTTGCAGCTCGGACAAGAGCCGCCGGCCACTCCTTTCAGGGCGATCGGTCGCGCCCTGCTTGTCTCCCGTGTTTGGTGGAAACACATGCGTGGACTCGCTCCGGGCATCTGCCTGATGCCTCGCTGGGACAACGACCAATATCGCTCCAGCCTGCTCGCCTGGCTTCTTGACGCGCCGCAGCGCATCGGCTTCGCCTCCGATGCCGTGCCCAGCTCCCGTCCTGCTCCGTACCGCGACCGCTTCCTCACCCGCGCGCTGCGCGGTGGCAGCGGCCTGCATGAGGCCGAGCATTTCTGTCTGCTCGCTGCAGAAGCAGGCCTCATCCCCGCTTCCGCCGTCCCACAAGCCGGCAATGCTCCGCTTCGCTCTCTTCGGCGCATCGCGGAACTCGAAGACTGGCCCTCTCTCGCCGAGCGCCTGGGCGTCGATCCCACGCGGCCTTTCGCCATCGTCGCTCCCGGAGCCAGCATGCCTCGCAAGGTTTGGCCCATCGCCCGCTGGGCACAGGTCTGTGATGCCCTCTCCGATCGCGGCTTCGACGTCGTTGTGCTCTCCGGCCCCTCCGACCGCGCATGCGCCGAGGAGCTTCATAAACTTTGTGGCAGTAGAACTATCCTGGCCGCCGGCGTGACCACCCTTCTGGAGTCGGCCACCTTACTCAGCCGAAGCAGTGTCTTTCTCGGCGGCGATTCCGGCCCTGGCCATCTCGCAGGCGCTCTCGGCACGCCCTGCGTGATCCTCTTCGCGTCCATCGCCGGCGGCAACCACGACGACGTGCTCTCACCGCATCGCATCCGGCCGCTTGGCCCCTCTGTTGTCGCCTGTTGCCCGCCGCACAATCTTCCGCCCTGCAATGGCGGCTGCAGGGCAACGGAGGCTCACTGCCTCACCCTGATCGATCTCGATCAGGTTCTGTCCGCCCTCGATACCGCGTTGGAGCCGTCCGCCGCCGCTTCACCCGCTGTGCTGAGCGCGAACCCGGGAGCCCTGTCGCGTTGAACTTTCCGTCCAACATCCAGGTTCTCCTCGCGACCTTCAACGGCGAGCGCTTCCTGCGCGAACAGATCGAATCGATCTTCGCGCAAACGTTGCCCGGCGTCTCTATCCTCGCCCGCGACGACGGCTCCGTCGACGCCACTCCAGCGATCCTCGCCGAATACGCTTCTCGTTTTCCCGAACGCTTCCAGGTTCTCCCCACGATCGCTCCCACCGGTCACGCCAGGGACAACTTCGGCGCCCTGCTTCAGGCCGCCACGGCGCCCTTCGTCGCGCTTGCCGATCAGGACGACGTCTGGATGCCCGGCAAGCTGGAGCTCGAAATGGATGCCATGCGGGCAATGGAGCGCCGTTACGGCGCTTCCACGCCCTTGCTCGTCTTCAGCGATCTCGAGGTTGTCGGAGAGCAGCTTTCACCCATCGCGCCCTCCTTCTGGAAGCATCGCGGAATCGACCCGCAAAACATCCATCGACCGGGCAGACTGCTGATGGAAAACATTCTCACCGGCTGCACGGCGCTGCTCAACGCCCCGCTCGTCAGATTTGCACGCTCCATGCCGCAAACCGCGGCCATGCATGATTGGTGGATCGCTTTGCTGGCTGCTTTTCTTGGGAATGCGGCGTTTGTGGACCAGCCGCTCGTGCTCTACCGCCAACACGAAAAAAACGTGATCGGCGCTTCCATCACATCGCCCCCGGCGGGTTTGCGTGCGCGTCTACGGCATGAGCGTTGCCGCGAGCGCTGGATGCAGAGCGTCCTGCAAGCGAAGGAACTGCTTCGTCTCCACGCAGATGAACTCCCACCATCCTCCCGCCACCAGCTTGAGGAACTTTGCCGCTGCGACGTCAGCGCCAATCCTGCGCAACGCCTCGCGCTCATGATGCGAAACCGTTACTTCATCGGCAAGCCCCGCGCGAATCTGGCGACCGCCTGGTACTTGCTGACAAAAACGGGGTGACCTCTGGCCACCCCGCTCTCCTGCTCTTGTTCTATCGACTTCTAACGACGATGTCCGTGGCCGTCGCTCATCTCGTTGCCATGGAAATTGTGGAAGTTGTTGTGGGCGTCGAAGTGCTCGTCATGGCGGGGATAGGCTCCGTGATAGCCATGGTGCGGATCGAAGTGGTTATCCACGTGTCCGTAGAAGCCGTGCGGTCCGTGGAACCACGGCCCCGCGCCGATGAACACGCCATTCGTAAACCACTCCGGTCCGTAGTATCCATACGGCGCGCAGTTATACGGCGGGAAGTCGTAGTAACCATACGGGCATACCGGCGCCGGTCCGATATTTACCCCGAACGAAACCTGGGCGTTGCTTGCGGAGGGCGCCCCGAAGGCCAGTGCTGCCGCCGCAATCGCTGGTACAAGGAAGTTCAACTTGCGCATAAAGTCACCTCGTTCTCAATTGGAAGGCGACCCAACCGCAATAGTTGTTTGAAAGTTCCCTGCTTTCAGCAAGATTCCTCCGCTGCGCGCGGCAAAAGGTTGCCTCCGGCGGCGAACTGGCTGGGCACGGTACCAAAGTGCCCGCGAAAGACATATTGCACGTTTTCAGGGTCCATCTATACTCAGACTCACAAGAAGCACGAAAGATCGAATTTGGCAACCCCCAATTCGAGCGACGAAGTACCACTTAGGTCCCAGCCTCACAGCGGTTACTCGTATCCGCTGCCGGGTTGAAGCACACTCTCGAGTGTCGGCGCCAATTTCGCCGGCAGGCGGGGTTCGGACCTTCGATGCCGGCTCTGCTCAGTTTGGGCCAAATGTTTTAGTTGTCCCAAATGCCCCAAGGAGAGGCTTCCCATGCTGAAGCTCGTAAAACTCGTTCTTTGCGCCCTCGCAATCTTCGTCCTGGTTCCCAGCCTGGCCACCGCCGCCACCCGCGCCGATTGGTCGCCCTGGCAGGCTTTGCCCAACGCCAACGGCGTCGAGGTCAGCTTCAGCCAGGTAAACGACAACATGTGCACGTGGATGATCCGCAACAGCAGTACCAGCACGCTGCGCTCGCTGGAGTTCACCTACACCTACATCCCCAAGATTCAGCAGGGACAGGCCACCGGCCGCGACCTCCTCATGGAGCCGCTGAAGCCCGGCCGCCAGACCGGCGGAGCGACGCAGTTCGGCGCCGAGACCGGCAAGTGCCCATCCACTCTGGTCGTCAGCCACATCGAGTGGGCTCACTGAGACCAGCCGCCTGAGCTCGCGAAGCGCGGAGGCTTCGCGAACCTGGACCGCGCGCACCTGTGAGCGGTCTACCGCTCAGGACTGCGGGAGCGAGATCCGCGCTCTCGACTGTGGGATGGAGTATTGAGTTTGGTGGGGCGAGAGCCGAAGCCTTTGGGCTTCGGCTTTTTTGCGTCACGCCGCGGAACGGGCTTCTTCAGCTGCGCCGCCTCCGGGAGTATCTTCTTCCGCTCCACATGCTTTCCCGCCGCCGCCCGGTTCAGCGCCTGGACCTCGCCGGCCGTCAGCTCGCGAAAGGCTCCCGGCGGCACATCCAGCACCAGCGCACCGTAGCCGATCCGCCGGATCTTCTCGACGTGATGGCCGATCTCCTCAAACATCTTTCGCAGCTGCCGGTTGCGTCCCTCGGTCAGGGTCACCTCGAACCACGGGTTGTCGCCGCCCCGCACCTGCTCGACCTGCGCCGGCTGGGTCATCACGCGGTCCCGTCGCCCGGCGCGAACCTCGTTCAGCCGCCCGCGATCGATCATCACGCCGCGGCGAAGCTGCTCCAGCGCTTCCGTCGTCGGTTTGCCCGCAATCTTCACCAGGTACGTCTTCTGGACGCCGCTCTGCGCCTTCGAAAGCCGGTTCGCCAGCGAGCCATCGTTGGTCATCAGCAGCAGGCCCTCGCTCAGGTAGTCCAGGCGTCCCACCGGATAGAGTCGCGGCATCCGCTTGTGTTCGCCCGTCACCTTCTTCTGCGCCGACTCGGCAAGCAGGTCGGCGACCGTCGGCCGGCCCTGCGGATCGTCCATCGTCGTCACATACCCGCGCGGCTTATTCAGCAGAAAGTACCGCTCCGTCTCGCGTCCGTGGAGCAGCTTGCCGTCCACGCGGATGTGGTCGCGGGCCGGATCGGCACGGGTGCCCAGCTCGGTCACCGTCTGTCCATTCACCTGCACGCGACCGTCGAGGATGATCTGCTCGGCGGCCCGCCGGCTTGCGATTCCAGCCTGCGCCAGAATCTTCTGCAGCCGCTCGCCCGCAGGCGGAGCCTTGTCTGAAGCCTGTTTCATAAACATCATTATGCCCATCTCTATGACTATCTCTCTCGGCACGCCATCATTCTCGGCGAACAATCGGGCTGTCATGCGGAGCACAATGCGCAGGTACGAGCCAACGAAACCCCGCATTTCGCCGCCCGCCACGAGTCCGTCTCCTGTACACAATCTCATCGTTTGTTATCAAGACTTTACGCCTAGAGGTCCACCGCTAAGTCAAATGCTTTGAAGACTTTGCGCACAACAGGCGGGGGTGGGTGCCGAGGCAACCAATCCGGGATGTGTCGGGCAGCGATACAGTAGAAAATAACCCTTTTACGGACCTCACAGGTCGTAGACCAGCCATCCAACGATCGTGGCTGAGATTGAAGCCGCAATTGAAAGACGGGACCGGAAGCAGTTGCCGGACGCACTTCACGGTTGGATCACCGGCCCCGGATTCAGCATGAGGAGACTTCGTATGCGATTGATTAAGCCCCTTGCAACAACGGCCCTTTCCTTTGCGTTTCTGACGGCCGGCGCGATGGCGCAAAACCAGCAGACCACCCAGTCGACGACCCAGAGCACGACGACGACGGATGCCTACGGTCAGACCCACACTGCCGTTCACCACAAGTCCCGGCGGGCAAGCCAGACCACAACGCCTGACGGCACGACGGTGACCACGCAGCAAAAGACCAATTCGACGCACTATGACCAGAACGGAAATCCAGTGGCCGGGCAGCGTACGACCACCAGCTCCCAGGACACCGTAAACCCGTACAGCAACACGACAACCCACACGGAGACGCAAACCCACACCGAATCCAATCCGACGCCGCCCCCGCCGCCTCCGCAGAAGTAATCGCAGATGCAGAAACGACGGTTTTAGGGGAGGAACGATCGAAGGGCGCAGCTTCTTGGCTGCGCCTTTCGTGTGTTTGTGAGACGGATGATGCTGTTTCGGTCAATAGCGAGCCGGGTGACATTCAGAGCGAGTGGCCGGCGAATTGTGCTTAGTCGAGAGCCTTGCGCAAAGGAAGCGTGTAGTGAGGCTCATTGCCGCGAGGCCGTTCGGGCGTAGTCACCCGGGCAGGATTGAGCGGCTGGTCCGGGGACTGTTCTGCGTCGCCTTCGGGTGTCGCCAGCGTGTCGGGGAGCTCATCGGGAACGACGTCCAACGGGTCGGTAGGCGGAATGTCGGAAAAGGGCTTCATCGGATGCATAGAGCGGCAAACTCGGCTTGCGCGATCTCAGGCGCCGCCGTCGCGCTGGTTGGACTGAACCTCGGCGTCTAATGCAGGGCTGTCGGCGGCCTCGTCGAGCGGGGCGTCTTCGACGTTGTAGTTGGGCGGCAAGCCGGAAAGCCGGCCGTCAGTCAGGACCTCATCCGCAGCGCCATCCGGCACGGCAGAAGGCCCCGCTTCACTGAGATTTTCCTCAGAGTACGGGACGCCGTCGGCCTGGGCTTCCGCATCGGCCTCGTGGACGTTGGCCGTGGGGTCCTCTTCGGAGCGGCGCATGCTCTCTTCGGATGGCATGGGGATTTCCTCCTGGATGGCTTCGGCGAACTCGGCCGACATCTTCTCGAACTCTTCGATGCTAGGGAGCTCGTTGATGTCTTTGAGGCCGAAGCGGACGAGGAAGTCCTTGGTCGTCTTGTAGAGGATGGGACGGCCGATGACCTGCTTGCGCCCGGCGGTGTTGATGAGCTTGCGGGCCATGAGCGAGCCCAGCACGCCCGAGGAATCCACGCCGCGGATCTCGGAGATCTCCGGCGCCGTGATGGGCTGTTTGTAGGCAATGACTGCGAGAGTTTCGAGCGCCTGAAGAGAAAGCTTGAGCGGCGGCTTGAGTGATTTCACGAAGCCGCGGACGGCGTCGTGGTATTGCGGTTTGGTGGCGAAGCGGAAGCCGCCGGCAACCTCGCGAATCTCTAGGCCGCGGTCTTCTGAGGCATAGTCGGCGATTAGCGCGTCGAGCAGCGAGCGAAAGTAATCGCGGAGGCGGCGGGCTTCCTGGGATTGCTTTTTGGCGAGCGCGGCGTCGTCGGATTTCGAGCCGGCTTCGAGCGTGGGCTCGGGCGATTCCGGCGCGGCCTCGGCAGATTCGGCAGCTGCGGCTTGCTCGGACGAAGCGGTGGATTCGCTGAGCACTTCCGCGTTGAGTGCTTCGGGTTCGGCGGAATCGTCGAGCGGAAGAGATTCCTGCTGCTCGGAAAGGGCGTCGAGTTCGGCTTGGCCCTCTTCGCCGAGGAGGCTGACGAGCTGCGCGAGAGTGACGGGCTCTTCGGCGGCGTAGATGACGGCTTCGATCTTGGCTTTGAGACTCATTGCGGACAGGCTTGAGTGTATCAACGGGCGCGTGGTGTTAGCTTGGACTGAAAACTTGTTCGTGAGGAGACCTTGCGTATGCGCCGCCGCCGCTTTCTTGCTACATTGCCTGCCGCCGCCGCTGGAGCGGCGATCCTGCCGGGGTTGAACGTTGAAGCGCAGAGGCCTGCTGAGGCCAACGGCGCGCAGTCCGAGGCCGAGCTGCCGAAGTTTCAGGCCGCGGGCGCGGAACGGTTTCGGCGGCCGGATGTGCATGCCGGCGATCGGCCCGCGGGCGCAAGTTTTGCATCGCGGTCGGCGGCGATGGGATGCAACGGAGCCGCAGGAACGGCGCACCCGCTGGCAACGCAGACGGCGATCGAGATTCTGAAGAAGGGCGGAAGCGCATGCGATGCGGCGGTGGCCGCGAATGCAGTGCTGGGATTTGTGGAGCCGGTCAGCTCGGGGCTCGGCGGCGACTGCTACGCGTTCGTATGGGACCCGAAGACGCAGAAGCTGGAAGGCATGGCGAGCTCGGGTGCGTCGCCGAAGGGATTGAGCCTGGAGACGGTGCGGTCGCGCGCGGTGATGGTGGATGGGAAGGCCGTGATTCCGCCGCTGGGCGCGGTGAGTGTGTCGGTGCCGGGAGCGCTGGCAGGGTGGTGGGCGCTGCATGAGCGCTACGGCAAGTTGAAATGGGCGGAGCTGTTTGAGCCGGCCATCAACGCGTGCGAGAACGGGTCGCCGGTGCCGCAGATCATTGGAGCGTACCTGAAGCGAAATGTAATGGCGTTTCTGCGGCCGGGCTCAGGCGTGGAAGAGACGCAGAACATGCTGCACACGTATGCGCCGGGCGGACGTCCGCCGAACGAGGGCGAGGTGCGGCGCAATCCTGATCTGGCGAAGACGTATCGCATGATCGCCGAAGGTGGAGCGCAGGTGTTTTACGACGGCCCGATTGCAGAGACGATTGAAGCGTACTTCAAGCGTATCGGCGGATGGATGACGCGTGCGGACCTGGCGGCGCACAAGGCGGTGTGGCCAACGCCGCTGCAAAGCGACTATCGCGGCGTGACGGTCTATGCAATGGGCGAGAACACGCAGGGGCTCGCCACATTGCAGATGCTGAACATGATCGAGCAGTTCGATATGCGCGGTTATGGATTTCAATCGCCGGAGTCGCTGCAGGTGATGATCGAGGCGAAGCGGCTGGCCTATGAGGACCGCGCCCGGTACTACGCGGATCCCAGATTCTCGAAGGTGCCGGTGGAGTGGCTGAACTCGAAGGAGTATGCGAAGGAGCGCGCGAAGCTGATCAAGTTGGATTCGATTCTGACGCCGATCTATCCCGGTCAGGCGCCAAGCCACGGCGACACAACATACTTCACGACCGCGGATAAGGACGGGATGATGGTGTCGATCATTCAATCCAATTTCAGGGGCATGGGATCGGGGCTGGTGGCCGATAGGTTGGGATTCATGTTCCAGGACCGCGGTGAGCTATTCAGCCTGCAGCCGGGGCATCCGAACATCTACGCGCCGGGCAAGCGGCCGTTCCAGACGATTATCCCCGGCTTTGCGGCGAAGAACGGCAAGCCGTGGATCAGCTTCGGCGTGATGGGCGGCGATATGCAGCCCCAGGGACAGACCCAGATCATCGTGAATCGCGTGGACTATGGGCTGGATGTGCAGGCCGCGGCGGACAGTCCGCGCTGGCACCATGAAGGATCGTCGCAATCGATGGGCGAGGACATGCGCGGGCTGGGGCCGAAGGGAATTCTGCGGCTGGAGTCGGGTGTGCCGAAGGCGACGCGCGACAAGCTGGTGGCGCTGGGCTGGCCCATGGGTGCGAGCGATGGTGGCTTTGGGCGCTACGAGTGCATCGAGCTGATGGAGTCGCACTATGACGGCCACAACGACCGCGTGTACTCGGCGGGCAGCGAGATGCGTTGCGATGCGGTAGCGCTGGCGTACTGAACAAAGGGAGTTGGCAAGTTAGCGAGCGAGCGGATCGGCGAGTTAGCGAGTCAAGCGAATGGCGGAGTTCAAGGTCACGCGCGGCGACATCACGCGGTTGAAGGTGGATGCGATCGTGAATGCGGCGAACTCGTCGCTGCTGGGCGGCGGTGGCGTGGATGGAGCGATTCATCGCGCGGCGGGGCCGGAACTGCTGGCCGCGTGTAGAAAGCTGGGCGGATGCGCGACGGGCGATGCGAAGCCGACGCCGGGATTTCGACTTCCGGCCGCGTGGGTGTTTCATGCCGTGGGCCCGGTGTGGAACGGTGGCAGTCGCGGCGAGAAAGAGAAGCTGGCAGGGTGCTATCGGCGTTGCATGGAACTGGCGCGCGACCATGGCGTAAAAACCATCGCGTTTCCGGCGATTTCGACGGGGATTTATGGATATCCCAAGCGGCCTGCGGCGGAGATTGCAGTGCGCGTGTGCCGCGAGACGGCGGACGCGTGCGGCGTGCAGCGCGTCGAGTTCTGTTGCTTCGATGAGGAGACTGCGGAGATCTATGAGCAGGTGCTGCGCGAGCAGATTGGCGAGTGATCGCGCTGACTTAATGACTCGCTGGCTCGCTCAGTCGCCGGGGATATGGTCGCGGGTGGTGGCCCAGTTGTTGACCAGATTATGCAGCACAGTGGAGCCGACGAGATAAGCCGATTCGAGCGCGAGATTCTTGCCGATGTAGGGTGCGCTGACGGACTCGACCGCATCGTGGCCGGGCCGCTCCATGGAATAGTTGCTTCCGGTGCGCAGGACGAGCACGCGATTGCGATCGACGCGATGCATGTCATCGAGCCGTTCGATGGCGTTGAGAAAACCGGAGTCTTCCATCTCGGTTGTCGCGAAGACGCCACGGCCGCTGGTCCAGAGACGCACCCAGTCTTCGGCATATTTCGTCATGATCGTGCCATGCCAGTAGTAGTCGGAGGCGAAGGTGTCGCCGAGGAGGACGAAGGGCGGGCGCTGGGCCGCGGGCGTTTGGGTGTACTGCGCGCGGAAGGCGGCGACGGTGGGATCATCGGGAAGCTCGAGCGAGCGCGTCTGGTCGTAGGCCCATTGCACGAGCGATTGATTCAGCGTGAAGAGATTGGAGCGGTGCCAGACTGCGTCTTCGAGCGTGGGAGGGTTGGGACGCTTGGCGCCAGTCGGAAAGATGCCGTAGGGCCAGTCTTTCGGCGCTTCGCGCGGGTCGATCTCGCGGGCGACGTCGCCGATGACGTAGCGCGCCCAGGCAGCCGAGCCGATGGACGCGATGTGGGGGTCAATGCCGGCGATGCCGTTGATGAGGAAGTAAGCGTGGGTGAGGTCGAAGCGCGGGTCCAGGCCGAGCGCCATCATGCTGGCGGTCGCGTTGACCAGCGTCGTGCCGGAGACCATGCCCAGGATGGTGTGGTCTTTGTTGGTGCGCAGCGGATGGGCGGTGCCGTCAGGACCGGCAGGGCCGCCCGGGAAGGCGATGGTCTGGTCGAGGTGCTCGCGCTCGACCCAGAACTGAAACTCGCCCGGAGCGTCGCCGGTGTCATTGCCGATTTCAAAGGTGACAACGATGACGGCGCGGATGGGCCAGGGTTTTTGGGCGTGCGCGACAAAGGGGACGAACAGAGCGAGGAAGACAGTGGCGCGAAGGAGACGCATGCGGGCTCCGGTACGGCTGAACTCTGGTGTTGAGGCTAGAGTAGCCGACCGGAGCGCAAGGACTTAGGGCTTCGGTTTCGGTTGGGGGTTGATCTGCGCGGTGGCGAAGATCTTCTCCGGTGTGAGCAGCACGCCGTTGACAGGGATGACGAGTTGTTCGCCCAGAGTTGTCGGTTCGCCGATCTTGCTGCCGCCCTTGGCAAGCTTGTCCAGCGCCTTCTGCAGTTGAGGATCGAGTTCCATGAATGATTTGGATGCTCAACACGGAAGTGGCAGAGGCTGCACTGGTTATGGTGCAGAGGCTGTGCTATACTCAGTTTGCGTATAAAAACTTACGCAGCGCCGCGGGAAGGACTCCCGATGGATTCGAGTCTGGCCAGAGACCGCGAGCGCTTCCCTCCTTCCGCTAAGCATTGAGAGGGCTTTGCGTGTTGGTTGCTCTGGCTGGAGGCGCGTCAACGGATGACGCCTCGCCGTGCAGCAGCAAATATCGAGACCCTTTGGATAAGAAGAGAACCAAAGCCTTGCTGAACCCGGAATCCATGACGCAGATAGTGCGTGTGCGCACTTGTGCGTCTCTGCAGAACGACCGCTCTTCCGCTACAGACTGAGGACCATTTGTCGAACTCACTAACTCTTGAATCAATTTTGAATCCCGCGCCGATGGAAGTTGCACGGCACATTACACAGACCGAGGCTTCGGCCCTTCACTTTACGGACTTCAGCATCACGCAGTCGCTGAAGGACCGCCTGACCGCTGCGGGCTTCATTAAGCCGACGCCGGTACAGGCGGGCGCTATTCCGCCGGCGCTCGAAGGAGATGACATCCTGGCGACGGCGTCGACCGGCACGGGCAAGACCCTGAGCTTTCTGGTGCCGATGATCGACCGGCTCGAGGCGATCTCGCAGCCTTCGACGAAGGCCAGGAAAACTCCTGTCCTCGCACTCATCCTGCTGCCGACGCGCGAGCTGGCGATGCAGGTGCTGGAGCACTACTTCAAAATCTCTCCGGTGAACAAGCAGGACGCTGTGCTGGTTTGCGGCGGACTGAGCGAGAATCCGCAGATCGAGGCGATTCAGCGCGGGCCGCGCGTGATCGTCGCGACGCCGGGACGCCTTGAGGACTACCTGAAGCGCAAGCTGATCAATCTGCGCGACGTGGACATGCTGGTGCTCGATGAAGTGGACCGCATGCTGGACATGGGATTTCTGCCGGCGATCCGGAGGATCGTTGCCGCTCTTCCGAAAGACCGGCAGACGATGTGCTACTCCGCGACGCTGGACGCCAATATTCGCGAGATCGTGAAGGACTACGTGCACAAGCCGGTGCGCGTCGAGATCGGCCAGACCTCGAAGCCGAGCGACCGGGTGCAGCTGCGCGTGTACACGGTGATGCAGGACCAGAAGCTCGCGCAGTTGGACCAGATGCTGAACGAGGAAGAAGGAACGTTTCTCGTCTTCTCGCGCACGAAGCACGGCGCGGAACGCATCGCACGCAAGCTGCATAAACAGGGACACAAGGCCGAAAGCATCCACGGCGACCGCTCCCAGTCGCAGCGGACGGCCGCGCTGAAGAAGTTTTCTGAAGGCAAGGCTCGCGTGCTGGTGGCGACCGACGTCGCCGCGCGCGGCATCGATATTTCGCACATCGCGCACGTGGTGAACTATGACCTGCCGAACGGCTCGGACGACTTCGTGCACCGCATCGGACGCACGGGCCGCGCCGGCGCGACCGGCGTTGCCACGACGTTCGTGACGCCGCTGGAAAAGGGCGATGCGAAGAAGCTGGAGAAAGAGCTCAAGATCAGCTTCGAGTGGCGCGAGGCCGACAAAGACCTGGCCAAAGAAGAGCGCAACCGGCCGATTGATCTGGCTGCGCAGCCGATGGACGATCTCTCGGCGCTGCTGGCGCTGGAAACGCGAAGCTGGAAGACGGACGCCGCAGACCATGGGCGCCACGCTCGCCAGCATGGACCGCATCATCCGCACGGAAGCTCGGACGCCGGGCACGGGCGTGCGCATGCGGGACAGCGGCAGCGCGATGGCCGTTCGAGTGGATCGTCGACGAGCGGTGGACGCAACGCTGGCCGGCGAGGCAGGCGGCGGAGCAACTGATTCCTTCACCATAAAGAACCAGCGGCGGACGAGTGAATCGTCCGCCCTTTTCTTTGTGCACGGCAGAAGCAGCGTTGTGATTTTTCGGGCGCGCTGATCGAGGATGTGGAGTAGCATCGGCAGGCAAGAGAGGACCGAGCTATGAGTGTGCAGGGATCGACAGTCATTCCGAGCCTGCGGTACCGCGAGGCCCATGCAGCCATCGAGTGGCTGGTACGCGTCTTTGAATTTACAAAGCAGGCGGTTTATGAAGGGCCGAACCATACCGTCATGCATGCGCAACTGGCTCGCGGCGGCGGCATGCTGATGCTGGGATCGGCGACCAATGCGGATACGGTGTACGCGCGGCGTTGGATCTCCGTGCAAGACACGGGCGGGCGCGAGACGGTGGGCTTGTGCCTGATCGCGAACAGCGACGACGACTGCGACCAGATCTACGAGCGCGTGAAGCGAGAAGGTGTGGAGATTGTGATGGAAATGAACTCGCCCAACTATGGCGGCAAGGCGTTTTCGTGCTGCGATCTCGAGGGCCACATCTGGTGGGTGGGAAGCTACAACCCGTGGGCGGAGCATAAGGGACCGGAGGCGGAGGGAACGGCGTGAGTCTGAATCCATATGCAGCGGCGCTCGGAAGCAGCGATCCCGTTGAAGTGCTCGCATCCACGACGCAGAGACTGGAAGCGCTGTTCAGCCGGTTCACGCGCGAGCAGATTGAACTGCGGCCTGCGCCCGGCAAGTGGAGCGTGCGGGAAATTATGGCGCACCTGACCGACTGCGAGATCGCTTTCGGGTTTCGTCTGCGGCAGGGAGCGGCGGGTGTCGAGATGATTCAGCCGTTCGACCAGGACCAATGGGCGCGCAACTACGACGGGTACAGCTTTTCAGCCGCGATGACGACCTATCGCGCTCTGCGGGCGTGGAACCTTGCGTTGATTCATTCGCTGACCGGGATGCAAAGGTCATTGGAGATCACTCATCCAGAGCGCGGAACGATGAGCGTGTGGACGATCGTCGAGACGATGGCGGGCCACGATCGCCATCATCTGGCTGGATTGGAGACGCGGCTACCGAGTTGAGGCTTCGGCCTGCTGCTTGTGCAGTTCTTCCGCGAAGGCAGCCTTGCTTTCAGCGACCGCGCGGCGGTACCCGTCCGGATCGATCCATACCCGGTCGCCTTGCCGGGGCATGCGGGCGAGCTTGGCCAGCATGTCGAAGTACATGCCATGCGCCCCGAGGAAGATATCGCAGGGAAGCGCACTGAACACAACGAAAGCGTGCTCATAGTCTGCGGCGATGCCGGGATAGGACGCAGGTTTGCCGTGCGAAGCCACGAGCCGGTACCCAGGGTTCACATACCAGCTGCCGACGATGACAACGTTGCGCAGTTGTGAAGCGGGCTCGCCCGGAACGTGGACGCGCATGGTCCAGGTGGTGCAGCCGCGCGTGTGGCCCGCAGTTTTGTGCGCAGTGAGCGTGGCGTTGCCGAGCGTGACGGTGCTCCCGTCGTGCAGGATGCGGTCGACGTGCGCGGCCGGATACTGCGGCTTGGGGCCGTAGGCGAAGTCCTTCGCGCCGCCGGATTCGACGACCGGAACGTCGGCGTCCATCACCATGTATTTCGCATGCGTTTCGCGCAGAATCTCCGCGCTGCCCGACGCGTGATCGAAGTGCGCGTGACTGATGAGAAGGATCTTGATGTCGCTCCAGTGGAAGCCGAGCTGCTCGACGCTATGGCGGATCTGCGGAGGGGAGGACGTCAGGTTGGAGTTGATCAGGATGTCGCCGCGCGGCGTGGTGATGAGGTAGGACGCGAGATCGCGGCTGCCGACGTAGTAGAGATTGTCGGCGATGCGGAACGGCGTGAGGGGTGTTGTCCACTCGGGGTGGTCGTCGGCGCGGGCGGCGAGTGACGAGACCGCGAGTACGAAGAACAGAACGAGAACGAGGCGGCGCATGGACTATGCGTAGCTGATTTTGCAGTGCAGAACGTTGTGGGGAACCTGATGCAGCAACAGATTATTCAAGCGCGGCGTTGACGTCGCGGACGAGATTGCGGATGTAACTGCGCCGGTTGAGTAGTGCGACCATGGCTTGTTTGGCGGTCTCGCGTGCGGAAGGGTCGTTGGCGTCTTCGGCAGCGTCCCACTTCGACCAGAGCGCTTCGAGCTGCTGCTGCGCGTCGTTGAGCATGGCGGTGAATTTTGTGCGCGCAGCTTCGAGGTCCGCGCGGGTCTGATTCGTCGAGTCGGGATCGTCGTCGCCCATCCGTTTCGCCATGCGCATCTCTTCAAGCTGCATGTTGAGCTCGAAGGCCTCTTCGAGAAGGTCGGGTGGAGCGACCTGCTTCTTTTCTGTACCGGCGGCGCGCGCGGCGTCGGTCGCAGCACGAGATTGCTCTTCCAGCTGAATGCCTTCTATCGCGAGAAGATACTCGGTTCTCGCAATGGGGTCGCGAAGGGTACGATAAGCGTCGTTGAGCTGCGAACTGGCGGCGAGCGCGGCCTCCTGCTCGGCGGGCGGACGTGAGGCGAAACGATCAGGGTGCAGCTTGCGCGACTGCGCGTAGAAGGATTTTTCGAGCACGGCGGTGTCGATGTTGAGATGTCGGGGAAGGCCGAACTGGGCGAAGTAGTTGTTGTAGCCGTCGTGACTCATACACGGTTAGGGTACTCGTTGACTGGGCCTGAAGTGCAGGGCTGGGCCAATAGCGCTCGGCGAAATTCAGCATGAGGAGAGAGTGATGCCAAAGTTTGTGATCGAGCGCGAGATTCCCGGAGTGGGCAAGATGTCGGCGGAGCAGTTCAAGGCGATCTCGCAGACGTCGTGCGATGTGCTGCAGAAGCTGGGACCGCAGATTCAGTGGGTGGAGTCGTTTGTGACGGACGACAAGATCTATTGCGTGTACAACTCGCCGAATGAGGAGATGATTCGCGAGCACGCGAAGATGGGCGGCTTTCCGGCGAATTCTGTAAAGAGCGTGCGAACGGTGATCGGTCCGACGACGGCGGAGTAGATTACGCCGAGAAACTGGAGCCGCAGCCGCAGGACTTCGTCGAATTGGGATTGATGAAGTTGAAGCCCTGGCGCATGAGGGTCTCTTCGAAGTCGAGGACCATGCCGGCGAGGTAGAGAAAGCTCTTGGGGTCGACGAAGACCCGGACGGGGCGGGCGCCGCTGGGGTCATTGGGCGTTTCGACGCCGGCGCCGAAGACGAAGACGCGATCGCGTTCTCGCGGCTGCGTGTCAAACCGAATGTTGTAGCTGAGGCCGGAGCAGCCGCCGCCCTGCACGCCGAGGCGCAGCCCGCCGGCGTCGGGCGAGATGCCCTCCTTGGCCATGGCGATGCGGATACGCTTGAGGGCGTTCCTGGTGATCTCGACGGCGGCCTTGGCGCGGGGTTGCTGGCCTTCGGCGGTGAGCAGCGTCATGCCCGCGAACGGGTTAGCCGCGGCGCTCGCCGTTTCGGCTGAGGCTCCGGGCTTGGGGGCGGAGGTTCCGGGTTGGAGCAGAGTCGACATAGAAATCTTCAAACGTGCGAAAGCCGGCGGAGCGCTGTGACTCGCCGGCCTTTGGAGACGCTCAGCTTAGTTCGCCGCAGCGGCTGTAGCCGGAGCAGCCTCGCCGACCCCGTTCTTCTTTTTCCAGTCGCCGATCGCCGCGCGGATCGCGTCCTCGGCCAGCACGGAGCAGTGAATCTTCACCGGCGGCAGGGAAAGCTCCTTGACGATGTCGGTGTTTGAAATCTTGAGGGCATCGTCCACGGTCTTGCCCTTCACCCACTCGGTGGCGAGCGAGCTGGAGGCGATGGCCGATCCGCAGCCGAAGGTCTTGAACTTGGCGTCCTCGATGACCTGGGTCTCGGGGTTCACCTTGATCTGCAGACGCATGACGTCGCCGCACTCCGGCGCGCCTACCAGGCCCGTGCCCACCTCGGCGGAGTTCTTGTCGAGGGTGCCGACGTTGCGGGGGTGCTCGTAGTGGTCAACAACCTTGTCACTGTATGCCATGGGAAAACCTCTATGAGTCAGGTTCTGACTCATCTCTCTTTAGATGATAACTCGGACTGTTTCGGTGCGAAAGGGCCGATTTGGCCAAGACGGCACTATTCAACATGCTCGTCACGATAGACATGGAGGCCGGTTTCGCCCCTGGAGAGCTGTGGAACGGGCTTTCCCGCCGGCTGCGAGCGAAGCTGACAGTCGTTCAGCTGGCAGGATTCCCCGAAAATGCCTTCCAGAAGATGTAGAGAAGCAGGAGAACAAAAAACCAGAAGGCGATGTGGGCCGGAATGTTCCGGCGAGCTTTCATGTTTGCCCGGATGCGGTCTCTCATGCCACCTCCTTGCGCGCTGCCATAGTAGCGCAACCCTTGTCCGGTAGCATGGGAGAAATGTTGACGCTGAACCCTGTTGAGGTGCGGGTGCTGGGCGCCCTGATCGAAAAAGGAATCACGACGCCGGAGTACTATCCGCTGAGTCTGAATGCGCTGGTAAATGCCTGCAACCAGAGGTCGAACCGCGAGCCGGTGATGGAACTGGCCGAAGCCGACGTGAGAACGGCGCTGTTCGACCTGGAACAGATGGGGCTGGTGCGCGTGCTGGCCGAGGGGAGAGTGTCGAAGTTCGAGCACCTGGTGTATGGCAGGCTGAGCCTCGGCCGGCCGGAGATTGCCGTGCTGGGATTGCTGCTGCTGCGCGGACCGCAGACGGCTGCCGAGCTGCGGGCGCGTGCGGAGCGCATGTATGCGTTCGACGAGACGGCGGCTGTTTCGGCCGTGCTGGAACGGATGGCGGCGCGGCGCGGAGCAGAGGATGCTCCGGCTCCGCTGGTGGTCCAGATGGCCCGTCAGCCGGGCGCACGCGAGAGTCGATGGATGCATCTGCTGGGCGGAGAAGTAGCGAGCACGCCCGGGAGCGCTGCCGCGGTCAGCGAGGCGAGGAGCGATGGCGGAGATCGGATGGCGGCGCTCGAAGCGGCGGTTCGATCGCTGGAGGAGCGCGTGCGCGCGCTGGAGGAAGCCGGCCGCTAGCGAGCGGAGGCGCGAGCGATGAGAGTCGCGATGTAGGCGGCGCCGAAGCCGTTATCGATGTTCACGACGGAGACATTTGGGCTGCAGGAGTTAAGCATCCCGAGTAGCGCAGCGGCCCCGCCGAAGCTGGCTCCGTAGCCGACCGAGGTGGGCACAGCGATAACCGGCACGCCGACGAGGCCGCCGACGACAGAAGGCAACGCGCCTTCCATGCCCGCGCAGACAATGACGGCGTGAGCATCGCGAAGCTGGTCATTGACCGCAAGCAGACGGTGCAGGCCGGCCACGCCGACGTCATACAGGCGCGTGATGCGGGCTCCGAAGGTTTCGGCCGAGATGGCAGCTTCTTCCGCGACGGGAAGATCGCTTGTGCCCGCGCAGAGAACGGCGATGTGACCGAGCACAGCGGTCGATGGCGTTTGACGCAGCGTGATGAGTCGCGGGAGCTCGTGATATTCCGCGGCCGGATTCTGTGCGAGGACGAGATCGGCGGTGGCGCGATCGGCGTGCGTGGCGAGCACGTCAACGCCGGAGGCTGCGAGTCGAGCGAAGATGGCGGCGGTCTGGTCCGGCGACTTTCCGCGCGCGTAAATGACCTCAGGCAGACCGGAGCGCAGACTCCGATGGTGATCGATGCGCGTGTGGCCGAGGTCTTCAAAGGGCAGAGTGGCCAGACGATCGGCGGCCGCACTGGGCGCGAGCTCGCCGCGCTCGACCTGCGCGAGAAGTTGGAGGATGGAGGAACGCGTCATGATTGTGGGCCGGCAGACAGGATGCTGGAGGCAGGCAACAGCACGTTCATGGAGCCGGAGCGGAAGCCTTCGAGATCGAGCGTGATGTAGCGGAAGCCAAGGGTGCGGAGCTCTCGGCTGATTTGGTCAAAGAGATCGAGGGAAAGTGCGCGCGGAAGTTCGTCCCGCGTGAGCTCGATGCGGGCAAGCTCGCCGTGGTGGCGCACGCGAAGCTGCGTGAAGCCGAGCGCGTGGAGTGCGGCCTCAGCGGCTTCGACCTGCGCGAGCGCTTCGGCGGTGACCGCGCGGCCGTACTCGATGCGTGAGCTGAGACAGGCCGAGGCTGGCTTGTCGGCGAGCGAAAGACCGGCGGCGCGAGCGAGTGCGCGAATCTCTGCCTTGTGCAGGCGTGCGGCGGCGAGCGGGGCGACGGCGTGGTGCATCACGGCGGCGCGCTGGCCCGGGCGGAAGTCACCGTCGTCGTCCAGGTTGCGGCCGTAGGCGATGTGCGCGAAGCCGCGCGCGGAGCGAAGTTGCTCCATCAGTGTGAAGAGTTCGTCCTTGCAGTGGAAGCAGCGTTGCGCGTCGTTGCGCTGGTAGTCAGGGTTCGCGAGTTCTTGCGTGGCGAGGGTTTCGACGGGGATGCTGTGCTCTTGGGCGAAGGCGAGCGCGGCAGCGAGTTCGGCGCGCGGCAGCGATGGGGAATCGGCGATCACGGCGAGCATGCGCGGTCCCAGCACCTGGTGCGCGAGAAACGCAAGATAGGCAGAGTCGGTGCCGCCGGAGTAAGCGACGAGGAGTGAGCCGAGTGCGGCGAGACTGGCGCGCAGCGTTGCAAGTTTGTGCTCGAGTTCCTCGGACGGCTTATCAATTTCGCTGGGCATGTCTCAGATCGGCGCGAGGTGCGCACTCTCTACGCTAAACCGGAAGTGCGCTGTCGTGCGCGGCTGGGCTTAGGACAACGCTGTTTATGATGGCTATTGTGTCCCATAGCTCGCCGCGTTTGAATAGGCCCCGTGCCGGATATCTGTCAACACTCGATGGGTGGAGAGCGATTGCCATCCTCGGGGTTCTCCTGTATCACGATCGCGTCCGCTCGTTGGGATTGTTCACGACGGCGCTGCCACATCGCTTTGGCGGTCTGGGTGTCGATCTGTTTTTTGGTATCAGCGGACTACTGATTACGACGCGTCTGCTGGAAGAAGAGAAGCTGTTCGGGGCGTTCAGTATCAAGGGGTTCTACATTCGTCGTGTCTTCCGAATTCAGCCCGCGGCACTTTTCTTCCTCGGCATGATCGTTCTGATGCATCTTCTGTTTCATCTGCCGCTGGTCTACAAGGGGGTAGCGGAGGCGCTGTGTGTGGTGCGCAATCTGGCGGAGTGGAACTATACCGATCCCGGCATGCGGGTGACCGAGCACTTCTGGTCGCTCTCTGTCGAGGAGCAGTTCTACCTGGTGCTTCCGGCGCTGCTCCTGCTGTTGCATTCGCGCCGCCGGCGACTGATTGTCTTGACGGGCGCGGCGCTTGCGTTCTTCCTCCTCGCCGCCAGGGCGCCCAAGCTTCACTACTACATCGACACCCGTGGACACCACACGGAGTTGAACCTGCACGGGTTGCTCTTTGGCAGCGCTTTGGCGGTGCTGGTTTCGCTTCCGAAGACGCGAGAGAAGGTGCGGACCGTGCTTCGGCCATGGTGGATTCTCGGCGCCTGCGTTGTGGTCGCGGCTCTGCGCGCGCATTGGCATCACTACGACATGGTGTGGCTTTCGGCGGCGTTTCCGTTCATCGTGCTGAGCACGGTGCTGCATCCCGAAGAGGTGGCTGGGAGGATTCTGGAGTGGGCTCCTTTGCGCTTTGTGGGCCGCATTTCGTACAGCATCTATCTATGGCAGCAGGTCTTCTTCGTCGTGGGGCGCCTCACCGTTGGAACGCGCTGGGCGTGGTTCGAGAGCGCGGCGGTACTCTATCCGCTGATATTCGGCTGCGCTCTGTTCTCGTTCTATGTAATTGAGAAGCCAATGATCCGCTTCGGTCATCGGGTGGCTCCGCCGCCGACGCCAGGGCGAGCGGATCTTCATGAGACTCCGGAGGTGCGAACAGGACCGGCGCTGGCATAGGACCGGGCTAAGGGTGAGCGGTGGCGACCGTGCTGCTGGAGGAAGAGGACTCGGCGAGCAGCTTGCGGATTTCACCACGCAGATCGCCTATGGCTCCGCGCTCCCGCATGCGAATACTGCCGTCCGCATCGAGGATGACATACGTTGGATAGACGCCGACATGGAAGAGCGTCTGCAATTGATTCGTGTCGTCCTGGATCTGTGTGCCTTCCAAAGGATTCTCATCGAGATAATGCATCAAGGCAGCATGCGTGTCGCCGGAATCGATTTCGAGCAGAACGAAGCGATCTGTGGGGAAGCTGTCGCGCAGCGATTGCACATAGTCTGAATCGCGCCGGCAGACGGGACACCACGTACCCCAGAAGTCCAGTAGAACAATCTTTCCGGAGAGAGAGTCCAGTGAAACGCTCTTCCCGTCGAGCGTTGTGGCCTGGAACGGTGGCGCAGGCTCGTTGCGTGCAAGATCGACGTTCTTTGAAAAGCGAACCGCGCGCGCACACTCGGTTGGGCTGATCCCCGGCATGGAGGCGCACGCCGTGAAGGCCGCGCTCGCTTCGGAGTCGCGCTTGAGTGCTGCGAGCAGGTGCGCGTGCAGCATTGCGAGGGCCTCGTTTGTCGGATCTTCCTGCACGGCTCGATTCAGCGCCGTCTCCGCTCGGCGCAACGCCTCCTGCGCCTTGCCGGGGTTCTGGTCAAACGCTCCCTCGCCGTTGCTGTAGGCGAAGTACTCGTCGTAGTAGATGTGTCCGGTGAGCGCATCGGCTCGCGCCTTCGACTTTGGAGTGGACGCCGAAGATGCCATGTGGGAGGCGGTCGAAAGCGCGGCCTTGTCGTTGCCCATCGCCTGCTGGACGTTTGCAATCGCCTCCATACAATCGAGACACTTGGCGTCCTGCTTTAGGGCGAATTGAAAGCGCTCCAGAGCGACGTCGAGCTCCTGGCGGCTTTGGGCATCAAGTCCCTGCCTGTAGGCATCGCGCGCCGCTGAGGGGATGTCAGGAAGTTCGGTCGACTGCGCCAACAGGCCGGTTGCGAATGACGTTGAAGCGAACAGCAGGGTAAGAGTGCGCAGGTTGAGACGCAGCGGGCCGATCATGAAGGGCAAATGCTCCAGAGCATGATGTGAGTAACAGCAGCACTATGCGCTATCGCGCCTGGCGATGCAAGAGAACTTAAATGGCAGAAGGCGGCCTAATGACCGCCGCCTTCCAACCCTGCCTTCGTTGCCTTGAGAGGGCTAGTGCGCGGCCCACTCGATCTTGGTAAGGTCGATGCCTTCCTTGACCATCTCGTAGAGCGGAGAGAGCTCGCGAAGCTTCTGCACGACGTCGATCAGCTTGTCGGCAACATAGTCGACTTCAGCTTTCGTGTTGAATCGGCCGATGCCGAAGCGGATGGACGAGTGGGCGACGTCGTCGCCGAGGCCGAGGGCCTTGAGCACGTAGCTGGGCTCCAGCGTGGCCGAGGTGCAGGCCGAGCCGGACGAGACAGCGATGTCGTTGATGCCCATCAGCAGGCTTTCGCCTTCGACGTAAATGAAGCTCATGTTCAGGTTGCCGGGCAGGTGGTGGTCCATGTTGCCGTTGACCTGCGTGAAGTCAAGCGCGGTCTCGAGCTTCTTGCGCAGGTAGTCGCGAAGCTGCTTCTCGCGCTCGGCCTCGGCGGCCATCTCCTCGCCGCAGATCTCGCACGCCTTGCCCAGGCCGACGATGCCGGGAACGTTGAGCGTGCCGGAGCGCATGCCGCGCTCGTGGCCGCCGCCGTTCTGCTGCTCGGCAATCTGCACGCGCGGGTTGCGGCGGCGCACGTAGAGCGCGCCGACACCCTTCGGTCCGTAGATCTTGTGACCGCTGAGACTCATCACGTCGATGTTGTCGTCGATCACGTTGACGGGGATCTTGCCGACGGCCTGCACGCCATCGGTGTGGAAGAGCACGCCCTTTTCGTGGCAGAGCTTGCCGATCTCGCGAATGGGCTGGATCACGCCAATCTCGTTGTTCGCGTACATGATCGAGACAAGGATGGTCTTGTCGTCGATGGCGCGCCTGAGGTCCTCGATGTCGATGAGGCCGTCGGCCTGCACGGGCAGATAGGTGACGCGGTAGCCCTGCTTCTCAAGCTTCTTGCAGGTGTCGAGCACAGCCTTGTGCTCGGTGACCTGGGTGATGATGTGGTTGCCGCGCTCGCGGTACATCTCGGCGATGCCCTTAAGGGCGAGATTGTTGGACTCCGTGGCGCCGGAGGTGAAGATGATCTCTTTGGCGGTGGCACCGATGAGCTTGGCGACCTGCTCGCGCGCCTTTTCGACCGCGGCCTCGGCCTCCCAGCCGAAGCTGTGGTTGCGGCTGGCCGCATTGCCAAAGATGCCTGTCAGATACGGCATCATGGCCTCCAGCACGCGCGGGTCGAGCGGCGTGGTGGCGTGGTTGTCCATGTAGATGGGCAGCTTGACGCCCGAAGGCAGTGGCTCGCTGGTGTGGGTAACGTTCATTCCGAGTGTCTCAGCCATGATGTGTGCTCCTGAAATCCAGATACGAGATTCGAGATGCGAATCTGCAAAAAGCTAAAGCGCGATAGTGACAAGGCCGCCGGCGACGGGCGCGGGCGGCGAAGATGTGTCGGCCGGCTCAACCAGGTCGGCAATGCTGATGCCGCTCAGCATGTCCTTGATGGAGTCATTGACCTTGCGTAACGGCTCTTTGATGGTGCAGGTGCCGTGCAGGTCGCAGGTGCCGTGAATCGTGATGCAGCTTGTAATAAACAGCGGCCCGTCGATGGCGCGGATAACCTCGAAGGCGTTGATCGCAGACGACGGACGGGCGAGGGCATAGCCGCCGTTCGTCCCGGCTGTGGAGACCAGGATGCCGGCCCGGGTGAGGGTCTGCAGAATCTTCGCAAGCAGTTGCGGTGGAATGTGATACGCCTCCGCAATAGCCTTGGCCGAGGCGCTGGCGGGTGCCGCGTCAGGCTCGGCCTGCTCGGCAAGATACTTCAGGGCCATCAGGCCGTAGTCCGCTTTTTTGGTCAGTCGCAGCATGAATATTGGGGCCTGAAGCGCTGTCGAATGCGTAAATTTCGGCCATTCTTAGTGTACGGCTCGATGAGAAGCGAAAGCAAGACTGATGTGGTCGTAGATACGTTCTGGGAGGTGCGTTCGTGAGCGACTTTGGTGAGGTGCGATTGAGGCCGGCGGAGACCGGAGATGCGGACGCTGTCGCAGCGCTCGCCGGACAGCTGGGATACCAGCGTACGGCGGCGCAGATACGCGAATGGCTGACCGCGCTGACCGCGCGAAGCGGCCAAGCGGTGTTTGTCGCCGAGTGGCACGGCGAGGTGGTGGCGTGGGTGGATGTCTCGCTTGAGCATCGGCTCCAGTCGGAGACATTCGGCCTCATCGGAGGGCTGGTCGTGAAAGAGGGGCTGCGCGGCGAAGGGATCGGCAAACGGCTCTGCGAACGGGCCGAACAGTGGAGCCGCGAGCAGGGCGCGAAGAAGCTCCGCGTGACATCGCGCAGCACCCGCGAAGCAGCGCACAGGTTCTATTTGCGCGACGGGTACCAGCAGGTCAAGGTGTCGATGATCTTCGAGAAGGCCTTATAGAACGGGCTAGCCACGGCTTTGATGCGGTTGGGCTCGGCGGAATCGGATACCATGCAATTCGCGACTCTCTGTGACTGACCTGCGACAAGTCCGCTCCGCGCCGAACGTCCTCACCATGCTGCGGCTGTTCACCGTGCCGTTTCTCGTCATCGAGATATTGGACCACCACTGGATCTTTGCCTTTGTACTGTTGTGGCTGGCAGGAATCTCGGATGGATTGGACGGTCTGCTGGCTCGAATGCTCAAGCAGCGCACCACCCTGGGGCAGTTTCTGGACCCCATCGCTGACAAGGCGCTGTTGAGCACGCTATTCCTCGTGCTGACGCATGTCGGCGTCATTCCACGCTACGTTACGGTGCTGGTGTTCAGCCGCGATCTCGGCATTCTGCTGATCTCGACGCTGTTGTACGTCACTAACATCCTGCGCGACTTCAAGCCGACGTGGCTAGGCAAGCTGAACACCTGCCTGCAGATTCTCACGGTGCTGCTGGTGATGACGGCGGAGGTCGTTCATCCGCACATTGCGCTGCGGGAGGCGATTACGGGGTTGCTGCGCGCGGTGGCCGTCGTTGCCCCGCTCTCCGCCGCGCAATACGCATGGATCACGCTGCGCAAGGTGCAGGCGCAGAGTGATCTTCCTGCGGAGTCCTAGCGAAGTGCCCGCGGAATCGTAGCGAAGCGCCCCGATTCATGGACGCCGATGGCTGACCCGCGCGACAGCCGGCTCCGGCATGTGCGAAGATGCCTGAGTTTTGTCCTGAAGCTGTTGAAGAAAATTGAAGACCGGGAGAGAGCGATGGCCGATGGGCAAAGCCGTGCGATGTGGCTGTTGATACGGAGCGCGCTGACCGGGGCGCTGGGCGGGTTGCTGTTCGGCTTCGACACGGCGGTGATTGCCGGCACGACGCACGCCTTGCAACTGCACTACGCGCTCAGTGAGGCGCAAAAGGGCTTCACTGTCGCCATCGCGCTGTACGGCACGGTGCTGGGCGCGATGCTCGCCGGGCCGCTGGGGCAGCGCATCGGCAGCCGCACGGCGCTGCGCTGGATGGGCTTGCTCTACGTGATCTCTGCCGCCGGATGCGCGCTGGCAGGACCGTGGTGGAGTCTGCTGGCGTTTCGTGCGCTGGGAGGCCTGGGCATCGGCGGATCCTCCGTGCTGGGTCCGGTATACATCGCAGAGCTGGCGCCGGCGAAGTGGCGCGGCCGCCTGGTGGGGCTGTTCCAGATCAATATCGTCATCGGCATTCTGCTGGCGTATCTTTCGAACGCGATTGTGGCCCACTTTGTACCGGCCCTGAATATGCAGTGGCGCTGGCAGTTCGGCGTCGGCATCCTGCCCGCGGTGCTCTTCCTGCTGCTGCTTCTGTCGGTTCCGCAAAGCTCGCGCTGGCTGGTTTCGCAGAGCCGGTTTGACGAGGCGCAGCGCATTCTGTTCCAGATGGGCTCACCGGACTCCGAGGCCGAGGTCGATGCGATCCGGCGATCGCTCGAGGCGGAGAGCGGCGCGGCTCACGACCACCTGTTTGTCGGGCGCTACAAGCTGCTGATCTTTCTGGCTATCTCGATTGGCTTCTTCAATCAGCTATCCGGCATCAACGCAATTCTGTACTACCTGAATGACATCTTCCGCAGCGCGGGCTTCAGCTCGGTGAGCGCGGACCTGCAGGCGGTGGTGATCGGTGCGGCGAACCTGGTGGCGACGCTGATCGGCATCAGTCTCATCGACAAGCTGGGGCGCAAGACGCTGCTATTGATCGGCGCCGTCGGCGATGCGCTGTGCCTCATCGGCGTGGCGCTGGTCTACGGCACGAACTCGCACCAGAACCTGCTGCTGCCGCTGCTCATCGGCTTCATCGCGTTCTTCGCCATCTCGCAGGGCGCGGTGATCTGGGTGTATCTCAGCGAGGTCTTTCCGACTAATGTGCGGTCAAAAGGGCAGGGCCTGGGCTCGAGCTCGCACTGGATCATGAACGCGGCGATTGCGAACGTCTTTCCCATCATCGCAGCCTACAATCGGGCGATGCCTTTCTGGTTCTTCGCCGCGATGATGGTGGTGGAGTTCTTCGTGGTGCTGTTCATCTACCCGGAGACGAAAGGCCAGAGCCTGGAAGGGATGAGCGCGCACCTGGGGCTGCACTAGGAGTAGGCCCGGAGGGATTGGCGGTTGCCCGGAAACAGCCATCCACGGTAAACTGTGGTGTACGCACTTCAGGCGCGTAGCTCAGTTGGTTAGAGCGCTACCTTGACACGGTAGAGGTCGTTGGTTCGAATCCAATCGTGCCTACCATTCTCCTCTTGAGATGTTCCGGCCGGGACCTCGGGGGAATCGGCTAGTCCGTTAGAATTTGCGGCACAAGTTTTGGCAGTTTCTGGAGATTTGTCATGGCACAGGTATGTGAGCTTTGCGGTAAAGGACCGCAGTTCGGTAACAATATCTCGCACGCGCACAACGTAACAAAGCGGCGCTGGAATCCTAACCTGCAGACGGTAAAGGCAGTTACCAACGGCGTGGCCAAGCGGGTTCGGGTCTGTACGAGCTGCATCAAGGCCGGTAAGATCGTCAAGGGCTAACGTTCAGCCGCTGTAAGGACGGGCGTTGGGCCACATCTCTGATCGAGGTTGTGCACGATGTCGGTGGATACGGAGTTGCTCGTTCACTCGCTGAGAAAGCGCGGACACACGGTCGAAGCGGTCATCAAGGTCCCGGATAACGCCGGCGACTATGAATTCATCGTGGACGGCGCCACATTGACGCTGGAAGAGACACGTGCGCTCCTTGAGCGTGACCAGGCCGAGAATCCTCGCGCCGGAGTTCCTCCGAAGACTGCCTCAACGACATAACGCAAAACGGTTCCACGAATCGTAAGAGCCCTCGCTTGGCGAGGGCCCTTGCATTTTGCGATCGGATCGCCGTGTTATTGCTTCTCGAAGTTCAGCGACGCTGAGTTGATGCAGTAGCGCTGTCCGGTCGGTTGGGGGCCATCGGGAAACACATGGCCAAGGTGGGACCCGCAGGTCGCGCACGTGACCTCAATACGGCGCATGCCGTAGCTGGAATCGTCGTGCAGAGCCACTGCATCGGGCGACAGCGGCTCGAAGAAGCTTGGCCACCCGGAACCGGAATCGAACTTTGTGTCGGACTTGAACAGGGGAGTGTCACAGGCCGCGCAGTGGTACATTCCGTCGGAATGATTGTTCACCAGGGCGCCGGTGAAGGCACGCTCCGTACCTCGCTCGCGAAGGATATGGTATTGCTCCGGCGTCAGCCGCTGCCGCCACTCAGTTTCGCTGCGCTGCACCTTCCTATCCGCTGAGCTGGTCTTTGACTTGTCTTCAGCGACGGCCGCGTCGCTCAAGGGTCCTGCTGGAGGAATTTCTGGCATGGGACGATCTCCTTGCTGCCATTAGACGCCATCCTGACAGGAATTGATCCGGACAGAATTGCAGGTTGCATCGGCTGTCTCATGGCGAAGATTCGGAGTTCAAACCATCTCTGTATACGTGTAGATTTCCAGAGGTCTCCGCAGTGCGAAAAGCCCGCTAAATTCAACAAGACAATCGGTTTACTTGGTATACCAAGCTTAGGAAAAGGTTCGAACTGCGAACGAATAGTGCCAAAAGCTGCTCTGCCGGGTGAAAAAGCGGTTGCCAAAGAGGAGCCGGACAAGGTAATGTTGCCCCGCTATTCAAAAGGCATAGAAAACGTACGCGCACCATTTGGGCAACTTTGTAGTCTGCATTTCTTTTGAGGAGGATCACAGTGAACAGAACCTTACGAGCGCTCATGCTCCTGATCGCCGCCTGTGTGGGACTGGCGGCGCATGCTCAGCTATCCACCGCAACCATGTATGGAAACGTTACGGACAGCACTGGCGCCGCCGTGCCGAATGCCACCCTGACGATCACCCAGACCGACACGCAGACGACCCGGACAGTCAAGACCAATGCAGATGGGTCGTACCGCGCAGACTTTCTTCCGGTCGGACCGTACAAGGTCGACGTGACCGCGCAGGGGTTCAAGACGCTGAACCGCACCGGCATTGTCTTGACCGTGACGGAAGTGGCGGAGGTCGACCTTCAGCTGCAACCTGGCGGTGAGTCGACGACGGTGGAGGTGACGGCCGACGTTCCGCTGCTCAACACCGGAAACTCGACCCTGGGCCGCACGGTCACGAATGTGGAGATCGACAACCTGCCGTTGGTGGATCGCAACGTGTATACGCTGCTCGATCTGACGCCGGGCGTGCAGAACAACAATAACTCCGGCCTGGGCGGCAACGGCGGCGTGATCAATCCGCTGGGCTACCCGGAGCAGCACGTGAAGATCAACGGCTCGTCGGATTCCGGCGTCGGTCAGGTGTCGTACTACCTCGACGGCGGATCGAACATGACCGGCGTGCGCAACACCGGCAACCCGCTGCCCAACCCCGACGCGATTCGCGAGTTCCGTGTCGACACCAACAACTTCTCCGCACAGTACGGCCGCAACTCGGCCGGCGTGGTTACGGTGCTGACCAAGTCAGGAACCAACCAGTTCCACGGCTCAGTGTTTGAGTTTTATCGCGACCGCAACTTCAACGCGACCCAGCGCCTGCAGAGCTCGAAGACGCCCTACAACCAGCACCGCTTCGGTTTCACCGTGGGTGGCCCGGTGAAGCGTGACAAGCTGTTCTTCTTCGGCAGCTACGCGGGCTTCCGGTTCATCTCGGACAACATCTTCTCGCCGACGGTTCCGAGCGCAGCCATGCTGGGCGGCAACTTCACTGAAAACATCCCGACCTCTGCGTCACAGCAGGTCGCCGATAACCTCAAGTGCACTATCGGCGAGCAGTCATCGACGCAGTTCTGGGCCTGCAATCCCTTCCTGCCCAAGGCAACCGCCTGGTGCGATTTCAACGGCCAGCCGAACGTCTGCGACCCGTCCACCTTCGATCCGTCCATCATGGCGATCGTGAAGAAGAACCTGATCCCGACCTCCAACGGCAACGCCGCTTCCGGCGCCAGCTATACCATCCAGCAGTTCAGCCCCTTCCGGCAGAAGACGGACGAGCAGCTTTATAAGGCCGACTACCAGATGACGGCCAAGCAACGATTAACCTTCAGCTACTTCCACGAGACGGGCGACTTCGTCGTCAATCCTTCCGGCAACAACATCCTGGGCTGGGTAGTTCACGACTACAAGTTTGCGCAGCATGAGGCGAACGTCGCGCACACCTGGACCATCACGAACAACACGGTCAACCAGTTGATGCTCAACTACACGCGGCTGATCGGCGGACGTGTGCCTTCGCCTGCGGACAGTCTCGCCACGTACGGATCAGCGTTTGCAGAGCAGTTGCCGAACGGCCAGATCTGCGGAGTTCCAGCGCAGGCCGGTTGTTCCCGCCCACAGCTCTCGGTGAGCGGATGGTTTACCGCAGGCAACGCCATTACGGGTCCGGTCACCGGCAGCAACGTGTATGCGATCCGCGACGTCGTCAGCACAACCCACGGACACCACACGCTGTACTACGGCGGCGAAGCCAATCGTGAGAACGATGCCCAGCAGACGACGCTGAATGACTACGGTGTCTTCAGCTTCACCAATCACACGAACACATCCAACAAATCCTCCGCGGCGATCACCGACTTCCTGTACGGAACGCCGAACAGCATGGGACAGGATGTACCTGTCTATGCGAACGCAAATTACTTCAACTTCGGTTTGTTCTTCCAGGACGACTGGCGTCTGCTCCCCAGTCTGACTATCAATCTTGGCCTTCGCTACGATGTTCAGATGCCGCCGACAGACACCCAGAACATGCTGATGCAGTTCGTTCCTGGGGCGCAATCGACCGTGGCGCCGACCCTGCCGAAGGGCATTCTGATTCCAGGCGATCAAGGCGTACCGAGAGGCGGTGTGGACACACGGTTCGACCACATCTCTCCGCGCGTGGGCTTTGCCTGGACCCCGTACCCCAACGGGCATACGGTCATCCACGCGGCAGCCGGTCTCTTCTACGGCTCTGTGGGCGGCAACCTTTGGACCTACACCTCGAACGGCGAGCCATTTTCGGGCCGGCCCAGCTTCTCGGGCGTCATCCACGTCAGCAATCCCTACGCGACGGATCCCTCGGAGTTCTGCGGCGGCGACCCAACGTGTATCGCGGGCGGTGTAGGACATTCGCCTTATCCATTTATCTACAATCCGGCGAGCCCGAAGTTTGTTGTCGTGCCGGCGGCGATCATTCCGGTCGATCCCAACTTCCATTGGCCGGTGAGCTACCAGCTCAACGCGGGGTTCCAACAGCAGCTCGGCTCGGGCTTTGCGTTCTCGGCCAGCTACGTTGGCGCGCTGTCCCGCAAGCTGCCGACCGAATGGGATAAGGACTATCCGCAATTCAACCTCACCTCGACCGGAGCTTCGGGAGCTTCGTGCACCGACCTCACGTTGCCGTGCGCCTATCCCAACAGCACCAGCTCGCCCACCAGCGGGACTTACAAGGGAATCAACGAGCTGAACGCGCGTCGTCCGTATAACTCGCGCACCTACGGCGCAACGGCTACCACGAACGCATCGAACCCCTTCTTCTCCACGATTTCCCAGATCCAGTCCTCGGAGGGCGCCAACTACAACGCGCTGCAGGTAACACTGCAGAAGCAGCTATCGAAGGGCTTTAGCGCGCAGGGCTTCTACGTGTGGTCCAAGTCGCTGCAGAGTCTTGACCTCGACGCAACCGGCAATACCGGCAACACGGCAACGGATGAGCCGGAAGACAATAACAATCACTGGCTTGACCGCCAGCGCTCGGACTACGACCAGCGTCATGTCGTCGCCGCCTCGATTGTGTGGAAGCCGCATTATGGCTTCAACAGCCGGGCGATGCGCCTCATCGTGAACGATTGGACCTTCACCTCGATTATCCGGCTGCAAAGCGGCGTTCCGTTCAACATCACGACCGGCAGCGACGACAACGCAGACGGCGTAACGAATGACCGGCCGAACATGCAGCCCGGATTTGCGCATCCACAGCTCACCGACAACGGTCACTCCCGTGTTGCCATGGCAGCCCATTGGGTCAGCGGAGCTCAGTTCTGCAAGTGGGACGGAACCATAACCTACGCCGGCGTGACGAACGCGGCGTGCCCGCAGCAGGGTGCAGGTCCGGCGGGCTCTGACGGAACCGTTCGCCAGAACTCGCTGGATGCTCCGGGGCGTCGCGATATTGACGCGTCCATCTTCCGCGACTTCCCGATCTACGAGCGCATCACGTTCCAGCTCCGCGGCGAAGCCACTAATGTATTCAACCTCACCACCCTCCCGCCGCCCAACAACACAACCCTCAGCTCGTCGAGCTTCGGCCAAATCACCACATCCTTCCCCGGAGGCAGTTTCGGCACCGCGTGATCCAGGTTGGCGGAAGAATTCTGTTCTAGGCTCCTCCCCATCGGGCCCTCGGCGGCAGACGAAGTTCATCTCGTCTGCCGCATTTCTTTTTTGTCTAGCGCGTCCCGTGGATGGGGAAGTTACGCTCTGGCAATACAGTCGATCTCGACCAGTGCATCCTTTGGAAGAGCGGCAACCTGCATCGTGGAGCGTGCCGGTGCAACCGTGCCTTCCGCCGCGAAGGCACGCGCATAAATCTCGTTCATCGCAGCGAAGTCGCGCATGTCCTTCAGGAAAACCGTGGTCTTTACGACATGAGCGAAACTGAGTCCTGCCGCAGTTAATACACCGCGCAGGTTGGCGAGGACACGCTCGGTCTGTTCGGCAATATCTCCGGTGCTCATCTGGCCGGTCGCAGGGTCCAGCGCAATCTGTCCGGACGTGAAGAGAAAATCGCCGGATCGCACGGCCTGCGTGTACGGGCCGATGGCGGCAGGGGCGTCTTTGGTGGCGATAGCGGTCTTGGTTGCGGTATCTGTCGGCATAGGCGGATTGTGCGACACCGCAGGAGGCTGGCGCAAGCGCTGCGCCCTGCAGCACCGGTCACGCATCCCATCCTGAATGATGGACAATAGAGGATGGCGCGCTTTTTGAAGCATGCGTGCCGTGAAGGAGTCTCGTGGCAGAACAACAGGAACGCGTCGTCGGCATTGACCTGGGCACAACCAACTCGCTCGTTGCCTACATGCAGGGCGACGCGCCACAGGTGATTCCGGGCGAGGATGGCGCCGCCATTGTTCCCAGTGTCGTGGCATTCGACAAGGAGACGGAAGAGGGTTTCGCCGTCGGCAACGCCGCGCGCGATGTGCTGCTGAAGCAGCCTGCGAACGCGGTCTACAGCGTGAAACGGCTGTTGGGCCGCGACATCGACGACGTTCAGCCGGAGCTCAAGCTCTTTCCATTCCATATCGCCGACGGCCTGAAGGCTGGCGAGGTACTGAAACTCGACGTCGGCGGCCTTACGCTTACGCCTCCGGAGATCTCGGCCTATGTGCTGCTCCAGTTGAAGCGCAACGCCGAGCGCTTCTTCGGCGCTCCCGTGAAGAAGGCAGTCATCACCGTTCCGGCGTATTTCAACGACGCACAGCGCCAGGCGACGAAGGATGCCGGCCGCATCGCGGGGCTCGAGGTGCTGCGCCTGGTGAACGAGCCGACCGCAGCCGCGCTCGCCTATGGTCTCGACAAACTGCACGGCGGCAAAGACGGTGTGATCGCTGTCTATGATTTTGGCGGCGGCACATTCGATATCTCAATCCTCAAGCTGCACGAGGGCATCTTCGAGGTCATCGCCACGGGTGGAGACACGCACCTTGGCGGTGACGATATCGATCATCTGCTGCTCGGCGTTGCGATCGATGACATCCGTGGCGACCTCGGCGTCGATGTGAGCGCGCAGCCGGAGACGATTCAGGCGCTGCGCAAGGCGGTGATTGAGGCCAAGATCGCGCTATCGTCGAACCCAACCGCGAAAATTCAGATCGAACTTCCCGATGGGAAGCAGTATCTGCGCCAGATAACGCGTGAGCAGTTTGAGCAGTTAATCGTGCCGGTGATCGAGCGAACAGCAGGTCCGGTGAAGCAGGCTCTGAAGGATTCCGGACTGCAGCCCGAACAGATCGACGAGGTCGTGATGGTCGGCGGCTCGACACGCATTCCCGCCGTGCGCGCGCTTGTGACCAGGCTGTTCGATCTGGATCGCCGTGGAAAGAAGCTGCACACGGAGCTGAATCCTGATGAAGTCGTCGCTCTGGGCGCCGCCGTACAGGCGCAGATCCTTTCGGGCGAGGACAGCGCGGCGACGAACGATCTCCTTCTGCTTGATGTGACGCCGCTGTCTCTGGGCATCGAGGCGCTGGGCGGCGTCGTGGCGAAGATCATTCAGCGCAACTCGACGATTCCGGCCAGCGCCACCGAACACTTCACGACTGGCGTGGACGGCCAGACGAACGTTGCCATCCATGTGCTGCAGGGCGAGCGCGAACTTGCGAAAGACTGCCGCTCGCTTGCGCGTTTTGATCTGAGAGGAATTCCGCCGATGGTTGCCGGCCTGCCGCGCATCGAAGTGAAGTTCCTCATTGACGCCAACGGCATCCTACAAGTGAGCGCGCGCGAGCAGCGCAGCGGAAAAGAGGCCCAGGTAGAGGTAAAGCCCACCTATGGCCTCACCGACGAACAGGTGGAAGCCATGATTCTGGAAAGCTTTGACAAGGCGGAAGAGGACGTCACGGCGCGACAGCGGATCGAAGCGGAGAACGAAGCGCAAACAATTCTGGACGCTGTCGAGAAGGGCGAGAAGACGCCGGCATGGCAGCAGCTGACCTCAGTGGAACATGAAGAGATCAAGGCTGCTGTGCAGGAAGTGAAGTCGTCGCTGAAGGGCGGAGACTACAAGATCATCCGCAAGGCGATCGAGCAGCTGGATAAGAAGACACGGCGCTTCGCAGAGGTAATGATGGACTCCGCGGTTTCCGGTGCTCTGCAGGGCAAGACCATGGACTCGGCCGGTGCGTCGATGGGCGAAGGTCCAACCGCTCCGCATCCATTCGCAAAGGCGCAGATCGAAGAGTCCCAGCCGCAGGACCCGCTGAAGAAAGCCGAGGCTGACCCGGCAACGGCGGGCAATTCCGAAGAGGATTAGCTGCGAAGCGCTTGCGATAGAACACCGTTGGCGTTCGCCAGCCTTGCACGCGCGGCATCCGCATTGATACCTAAGCGCGCCATCAAGATTGCCGTTTTGACCTCACCGGAAGAGTCTTTTAGAAGCTGTGCCGCGACGACGCGATCGACGCCGGAAGCGGCAGCGATGATGCGTTCCGCGCGGTCCACCAGCTTCGCGTTGGTGGGGCGAACGTTCACCATCAAGTTGCCGAACGTCGCGCCCGTGCGCACCATGACGCCTGTCGAAAGCATGTTGAGCACAAGCTTTGTCGCGGTCCCCGCCTTTAAACGGGTTGAGCCGGTAAGGACCTCCGGGCCCGTCGCGGGCGTGATCGCAATCTCGGCGGCGCGTGCAAGCTCGGAGTTGGGAACGCAGCTCAGCCCGATAGTCAGTGCGCCGGACTGGCGAGCGTAGTCGACGGCGCCGAGCACATAAGGAGTCCGACCGCTGGCGGCGATGCCGACCAGCGTATCCGGCCGGGCATTCCCATCCGCATCCCTGGCAGCAAAACCCGCTGCCGCCAGATCCCTCGCGCCCAGTTCGCGCGAGTCCTCGGAGTGCTCGCTCGAGAGCCGAAGGGCACGGTCGCCGCCCGCGATCAGCCCTTGCACAAGATCCGGCGCGACCGAGAAGGTGGGTGGGCACTCGCTGGCGTCCAGCACACCAAGGCGCCCGCTGGTCCCTGCGCCGATGTAGAACAGGCGTCCTCCACGACGGAACCGGTCAGCGACAGCGTCTACGGCACGGGCGATATTCTCGAGCTCCGCACGCACGGCAGCGGCGACGGTCGCGTCTTCATCGTTGATGACGCGGAGCATGTCCAGCGTCGAAAGTTCATCGAGATCCTCGCTCGCCGGATTGCGGGCCTCGGTGAGCAGGGAGCCGAGTGCGGCTGTGTCGTTCATTTGCATGCGAGATTCATGATAGCCGGGCCGGCTCGCTCGTCTCACGCGGCCCTTATGCCCGATAGTCGCGGTAGTGCAGCAGTTCGCTCACGCCAATCCATATATCGATCAGCCCAATGCCGCTGAGAACGCCTCGCATCCAGCTCTTTCCGAGGAACCCGCTGATCGCCGGATGCGCCAGCAGCCATGCGTTGGAGTCGAAGTACCGCGGCGACCACGGCAGGATCGTCAACAGGCCCCCGATATAAAAGCAGAAGAGCACGAGCACAACCAGGCTGAGCCGCTGCAGCCACACGGGTGCCGGCTGCGGAACAGACTGCGAGGCCTCGTTCCGCTGCGATGAGCGCTGTGCTGCTTCCCCCCTGAAGAGCTCGCCCTGCGTTGCCATGACATCAAGGCTATAGCATTTCTCCCGAAGGTGTAATCCGAAGGAAACGCTCCTCGCCCGTTCCCTCGCAAAGAATAGGTTCGCCCATCTTTCCCTGTAAGACTGGTCGAACCAACGACGTGCTCTGGCAGGGCGCGCGAAAGTTGTCATGCGCCAGATGAGCGCATCACCGCTGTGGTGAAGCCGGCGGCCGCTTGTGCAGGCTCGGCTCAGAAGAAGAATCCGGAGGCGGCGGATTGTCTTCCTGGTTGTCCTGCTGTTGCGCTTGGGTCTCGGCCTCATGGCGCTCGGCCTTTCTGCGTTCCTTGTCGGCCTTCTTCTGTTCCTTGGCTTGCTTTCCATCCGTGCTTGCGTCGGCCTTCTTCTGCTCGCGGTCGGCCTTGTCGCGTTCACGCTTGGCCTTCGCATCGGCCAGCATCGACTGCCGGTTCTCCTTAAGTTGCTGCGCCATCTGCCCGCTGCTCTCCTCGGCGGACCCATGCAGCGCAAGCCCAAAGTGAACGTCGCCCTGCGTTCCGCTGATCGAGATCGGCAGTTGTAGCCCGGCGCCATTCTTCTTCAGGAACGGATCGACCGGCTTCAGCAGCCAGCTCTTCCATCCCGTCACCATCTGCGAGGCGGTCGCCTCCGTACGCACATGGCCCTTGAACTCGAAAACATTTCCGTCCAGCGAATAAACGCCGTTCAGCAACACCAGCGCTCCCGGTATCTGATAGCGAAGGTCGTTCACGGTCATCAGGCCATGCCCCAGGGAGAAGCTCGCTGACATCGCGGAGCTGACCTCAGCCTCTCTGTCCGTGCTGAAGGCCGCGACCTCCTTGGGCTTTCCCTGCGCACGCGCGCTCAACCCATCTACCTTGTCCTGGAACCGCGGATCGTTGAATCGCACATTATGCAGTTGAAACGTCCCGGCGAGTTGAATCTTCTGCGGAACGCGTTCGTCGCCGGGCGGGATTTCGAGATGCGCCTTCATCGCGATCACACCATTCATCAGCGGCGGCCGCGTCTTCACACCCAGTTCCAGAAAGTCCTGCATGCGCCCATTCGGTACATTCACTTCGAGATCGATATCATGGCCTTGCCCGTTCACGCGCACGACCTTGCCCTTCGCCGTAAAGTCCGACCGCTCGAGTCGTGCCTGCACTGGATCCAGATATGTATCGCCGTCGGTCCCATTCACATACGCATGAAACACGGTGTGCAGCGGCATCGGATGATCGCTCTCATCCAAAGAGAAGTTGGGCGTGTCCGTTTCGCCGTCGATCGTGATCCGCTCCAGCGGGCCACCGAACTTTCCGCGCGATGACAGCGTGCCGCCGATTCCCTTGATGCTGTTCAAATCCACGTGCTGAAAGGAATAGCTCCCATCCAGTGCCGTACCGCGCGGATCCTCGACATTCCACGGTCCGAAGTGTCCCTCCGCGTGGATCTCACCAATCGGCTTGGGATTGATGAGCTCCGCCTGATAGGTGAATGGCTGCGATTGTCCGACATCCTGCAAATCGAGCCGCTGAATGTCGAACTCCAGCGGCTCCTTGCCCGGCTTGGTCGTATCGATAAACAGCCTCACATTCTTGCAGCGAATGTGGCTGACCAGCAGCGTAATCTTCGGCTGATGTTTGCCGCCCTTGGATCCGAACATCGCCCCCCGCGCGCTGGCAGGCGGAATATGCAGATCCATCCCATCGACGTCCACCTCAAAGATTCTCGTGGGCTGGCGCAACAATCCGCGCAGCCGGGTATGAAACGCGAAGTGCCGCACCGAGAGCATCGGCGCGTTGCTATCGGTCTGCGGCTGGTCAGCACCCGCCAGATACCGAATCCTCAGCCCATCGCCCTCAACTTCTACGCCCGTCGATCCAATCCGCACGCCTTTGATCAATGAGATTCCCAGGTGGTCCAGCTCCACCGGCGAATGGAAGTGCGCTGACAGCGTATCCACCACGCGTCCCCGAAGGATCGGCTCCGCGTTGTGGATCAGGTACTCTGCGGCGATTACCAGCCCGGCCACGCAGACAATGGCCACGCACACCACCACCTTGAACCAGGTTCGCTGCCACCAGCGTCTCCGCCGCGGCGCGTCCCCGGTTGTCGCAAGCTGCTCTTCGTGCGGTGTGTCCGGCACTTCGCCCCCAAACTCACTTCGATGCGCTGAAAGCCCGGCGCGTCGCGATCGCCTCCCACGCCAGATGCGAAAATGGTTCTTGAATGTTGCAACTATCCGCAGCCGGCAAGCGATTCGGCCCGAAACTGCTCTTTGAGGACGTCAACTGGCTCGTCACGCCGAATGAGCGCACCGGCCTCGTCGGCGGCAACGGCACCGGCAAATCCACCCTGCTGAAGATTCTCGCCGGCATCGAGTCGCTCGACTACGGCCAGCGCACCCACACCAAGGGTATGACCCTCGGCTATCTCCCGCAGGACGGCCTTGCGCTCTCCGGCCGCAGCGTCTTCGACGAATGCCTCTCCGTCTTCGACGAGCTCCGCGCACTCGAGACAGAGTACGAGCAGCTCACCCACACCATGTCCGAGGCCGACCCCAAGTCCCGCGAGTACCACGCCGCCGCCGACCGCTACTCCGAGATCGCCGACCTCCTTCATGCGCACGACATCTACACCCTCGAGGCGCAGGTCGGCGCCGTCCTCGGCGGCCTTGGCTTCTCGAAAGAAGACTGGTCGCGCCGCACCGAAGAGTTCTCCGGCGGCTGGCAGATGCGCATCGCGCTCGCAAAACTTCTTCTCCAAAAGCCTTCACTGCTTCTCCTCGACGAGCCGACCAACCATCTCGATCTCGAATCGCGCAACTGGCTCGAAGAGTATCTGACCAGCTACGAGCACGCCTTCGTCCTCATCTCGCACGATCGCTACTTTCTCGACGTCACGGTCAATAAGACCGTCGAGGTCTGGAACAAGCGCATGCACGTCTACCACGGCAACTACGAAAAATACCTCACACAAAAAGAAGAGCGCCGCACCCAGTTGATGAACGCCTACAAGAATCAGCGCGACCGCATCGACGCGCTGGAAATGTTCATCAACCGCTTCCGCTACCAGGCCACCAAGGCCAAGCAGGTGCAGTCGCGCATCAAGGAGCTCGAAAAGATCGAGCGCATCGAGATCCCCGACGAAGAAGCGACGATCCACTTCAAGTTCCCTCAGCCCATCGCCTCCGGCCGCACCATCCTCGATGTCAAAAACATCTCGAAGTCCTATGGCGAAAAGCTCGTCCTCAAAGACGTCTCATTCACCATCGACCGCGGCGACCGCATCGCCCTCGTCGGCATCAATGGCGCCGGCAAATCCACGCTGATGCGCATGCTCGCCGGCATGGAGAAACCGACATCCGGTGAAATTCGCGTCGGCCATAACGTCATCTCCGACTACTTCGCGCAGGACCAGTACAAGGTCCTCGACGGCTCCGCCCGCATGCTCGACGACATCGCCGGCGCCAACCCGCGCGTTGACACTGTCACGCTGCGCTCGCTGCTCGGCTGTTTCATGTTCACCGGCGACGACGTCTTCAAAACGCTTGGTGTACTCTCCGGCGGCGAACGCAACCGCTACGCTCTGGCCCGCATGCTCGTCTCGCCCGCCAACTTTCTTCTGCTCGATGAGCCCACCAACCACCTCGACATGCGCGCCAAAGACGTTCTGCTCGAAGCCATCCAGGAGTTCAGTGGCACCGTCCTTTTCGTTTCGCACGACCGCTACTTCATCGACGGCCTCGCCACGCGCGTCTTCGAAGTCGAAGACCACCGTGTCCACATCTACCCCGGCAACTACGAGGACTACCTCTTCCGCAAGAATGGTGGCCTCTCAACCGACACAATCTCGCTCGCCGCGCAGCTCAAAACCGACACCGTCACCGGCGCGCGCATCGACGCCGCCACCGGAATGCTCAAACCCGTCGCGCAGGTTGGCAAAGTCGAAGAGCGCGAAGAGCCGAAGTCGTCCCCCAGTGACCGTCCAACTCAGGACACCCTCATCATCACCTCCCCGAACTCTGATCAAGCCGAACCCTGGGAGTCCACGCATGAGCTCGAAGGCTCGCTCGCACCCGTCACGCCTTCACCAAAGCCCACGAAGCGCCTCAATCCCATCAAGCTGAAACAGATGCAAGACCGTGTCGCTGCTCTCGAGGCCGAGCTCTCCGATCTTGACGAGCGCATCACCCAGGCCGAGCAGCAGCAAGCTGTCTTCACTACCGCCGAGGCCGCGCGCGCCATCGCCGCCGAACTCGAAACTCTCCGCGAAGAGCACGCCACCCGCCTCAGCGAATGGGAAGACCTCGCTTCCCAGCTCGAAGAACAAACCACGGCCTGACTTCACTCGTCGTCGCCCCGTGTTTCTTGTTGTCCTCCCCGAAGGAAATCTGCTTTCGCTACCATCAACCTATGCGCATTCTTGTTGTCGGCGCCGGCGCAACCGGCGGATTCTACGGTGGCCGCCTCGCTCAGATCGGCCGCGACGTCACCTTCCTCGTCCGTGAACGCCGCGCGCAGCAACTGCGCAACGGCCTCGAGATCATCAGCCCGCTCGGCAACGCCACCATCCAGCCAAAGCTCGTCACGGCTGACGAACTCCGCGCCAAACCGCAACCGTTCGATCTCATCCTCCTTGCAACCAAGTCTTATGCACTCGGCCAGGCCATCGAAGACCTCGCGCCAGCCGTGGGCCCCGGCACAACCGTTCTTCCCATCCTCAACGGCATGCGTCAGCTCGATCTTCTCGACGCCCGCTTCGGTGCCGGGCACGTCATCGGCGGCACCTGCCGCATCAACGGCGACATCGACGCCGAGGGCCGCATCCTGCAGCTCTCCAAACTCGGCGACCTCACCTTCGGCGAACGCGACGGTCAGCACACAGAACGCATTGCCCACATCAACGAGCAGCTCAGCGGGGCGCTCTTTGAAGCCCGTCTCTCGAACGACATCCTCGCCGCCATGTGGCACAAGTGGTACATCCTCGCGTCGCTCAACATCATCTGCATTCTTCCGCAGGGCACGGTCGGCGAGGTCGTCGCTGTGCCGCAAGGCCTCGCCTTCGCCAACGCCGCCATCGACGAGTGCATCGCCGCTGCCGCCGCCAACGGCTATCCTCCTCCCGTCACGCTCATCGACTGGGACCGCAAGCGCGTCACGCTGCCCGGCTCCGACCTCACCTCCTCGATGTATCGCGACATGAAAAAGAACGCTCCTGTCGAAGCCGATCACATCATGGGCGACCTGCTCACGCGCGGCGAAGCACACAACATCTCCGCGCCCCTGTTGCGCGCCACGTATGTGCAGCTCAAGGTCTATGAAGCGCATCGCTCCAGCGCCGCCGCCTGATCTCGCAACCTGCGCCGGCACGCTCGGCATTGCATAATCAAGAGATGCCCTCGCTGTGGACTCCCGAACGTTGGACCGACCGCCTCGCCGAGCTCGAAGCGCATGACTTCGACGCCAAGCAGGCGCCCCTGCGCCGTGACATTCGCTCGCTCGGTGCGCTGCTCGGCCAGGTTCTCCGCGAGCAGGCCGGCGACGAGCTCTTCGAGAGGGTCGAAGCCCTGCGCCGCGCCAGCATCGCCCGTCGCGAGGCCGAACTCGCCGGCGACATGGAAGCCGCACACGCGCGCCTCGAAGAAGCTCGTGCACTCACCCGCGCCGCCGCCGAGGATCCTTCCACCGCGCACAAACTTGCGCGCGCGTTCGCGTTCTACTTCGAGCTCATCAACCTCGCCGAAACCAACCATCGCAAGCGCCGCCGCCGCGCCGGCATGCTCGCCGAAAGCCAGCGCGACGCCGCAGGTCAGGGCAAGACCGTCCAGCGCGGCAGCATGCAGGGCACCCTGCGCCGCCTTCGCGAAGCCGGCTATACGCGCGATGCTGCAATTGGGCTGCTCGCTCGCATCTGCGTCATCCCTGTCTTCACCGCGCACCCCACTGAGGTCGCCCGCCGCAGCGTCATGTTCAAACGCCGCCGCATCTCCGATCTCCTCGAACAGATCGATCAGTTTGCAACCCCGCCCGCCGAGATCGCTTCCCTCGAGCGCGATCTTCTCGCCGAAATCACCGCGCTCTGGCAGACCGACGACGTGCGCGACACCCGGCCCACCGTGCGCGACGAAATTCGCATGGGACTCGACTATTACGAGTCCTCCATCTTCGACACCATCCCTGTTCTCTATGCCGAGATCGCCAACGCGCTCGATGCTGAATTCCCACCCGCGGAAAGCAGCGTGCCGTCAACCACCGCAGCCAATCCTTCCGTCGAAGACGCGCCGCAATCCCGCACTCCCCTCACGGTTCTGCCCACCCTCGTTCGCTTCGGTTCCTGGATCGGCGGCGACCGTGACGGCAATCCCTTCGTCACCGCATCCACAACCGTCGACGCCCTCGCCATGGCGCGCAATCTGCTCCGGGACTTCTACCTGGAACAATTGCGCGTTCTCTTCGAGCAGCTCGCCTCGTCGCAGCATCAGGCTGCCATCTCCGCTGCGCTTCGCGATCGCCTTCGCACCTACCTCGCTCATCTGCGCCGGTCCGGTAACGGATCCAGCGAAACGATCCCCACCGAAGCCCTCCGCTTTGCCATCGCGTGTTTCACTCTTCGTCTCGGCGGCGAGCCGCCCAACGTGATGTACCGCAACTTGCAGCTCGCGCCGGATGCCTCCTTATCTCCGTACGCCAGTGCTGCCGAGTTCCTCGATGATCTCCAGTTGCTGCGCGACTCGCTCGCATCCAATCGCGGCGAACGCCTCGCGGCGCTCTACATCGATCCCCTCATCATGGCCGGGCGCACCTTCGGCCTGCATCTCCATACCCTCGATCTGCGCCAGCATGCGCGCGTTCACGCGGCTGCCGTCGAGGAGCTCAGCGCCTGGCAGCGTTCCCTCGTCGAAGGCCCGTTACAGCTTCCCGCAGAGCTCTCCGCGCAGACCGCCGAAGTCCTCGCCACCTTTCGCATGGTCGCCGCACTCAAGCAGGAAAATCCCCACGCCATCACCAACTATGTCGTCTCCGGCGCAACCTGCGCGGACGATGCGCTCCGTGTTCTGTGGCTTGCGCGCCTGGGCGGCGTTCACGTCGAAGGCAGCGGCTCCGGTGCCCCCGGTCAGCTCGCGGACTGGAGTGGGCCCGCCGATCCCGGGCTTCTGCCCGTGCTGCTCTTTGAATCCATCGAAGACCTTCGCAACGCGCCCGCTATCTGCCGCGAGCTTTGGACCAGCGACGCCTTCCGTCCGCTGCTCGAAGCCTGGAACGGGCGCCAGGAAGTCATGCTCGGCTACTCCGACTCCAACAAAGATGGAGGCATGATCGCCTCTACCTGGGAGATTTGGAAAGCGCATCGCGCCTTGCATGACGTTGCCCGCGAATGCGGCGTGAACCTGCGCCTCTTCCACGGCCGCGGCGGGACGGTCGGACGCGGCGGCGGTCCCACCCACCGCGCTCTCTTCGCGCAGCCCATTGACAGCTTCAACGGCGAGCTCCGCATTACTGAACAGGGCGAGGTTCTCAACTGGAAATACTCTGACGTTGTGCTCGCCGAACGCAATCTCGAGCTCATGATCGCCGCCGCCGTCGACGCCGTCGCCCGCCCCGATCTCTCCAGCCGCAACGCTGCAGGCCCCGTCAACACGCACCTGACCGGCGCCATCGATCCCGCCTGGGAGACCGCCTTCGACGAGCTATCGGCGACGTCGCTCCGCTTCTATCAACAGCACATCCTCGAAAATCCTGACGTCTTCGAATACTTCGAGCAGGCCACCCCGGTCGCCGAACTTGAGCATGCCCGCATCGGCTCGCGCCCCGCCCGGCGCGGGGACAGGAGCGCCACACGCCAGCGCTCGCTCGCAGACCTTCGCGCCATCCCCTGGGTCTTCGGCTGGATGCAGTCCCGCCACGTTGTGCCCGCATACTTCGGCGTCGGCTACGCGCTCGAGCAACTCGCAAACTCCACGCCCAACGGCCTCGAGCTTCTCCGGCAGATGATGCGCAGCTTCCCGCTCTTCATCGACATGATCCGCAACGTCGAGCTCGCGCTCGCTAAAGCCGACTTCGGCGTTGCGCGCCTCTGTTCCACCCTTATCGAAGATGAAGCGCTGCGCGATCGCGTCTATTCGCTGCTCGAGGAAGAGTTCGCGCGCACAACCCGCATGGTGCTCGCCGTCACCGGCCAGCAGACGCTCCTCGAACGCAACCCGGTCCTCGCGAACTCCATTCGTCTGCGCAATCCCTACGTCGATCCAATGAGCCTTCTGCAGCTCGAGCTCCTCACCCGCAAACGCGCCGAAGACAACAGCAGCCCGCAGTTCGCAGCAACAAGAGCCGAGCTGGACCGCGCCATCACCGCCACAATCAACGGCATCAGCGCCGGGCTCCGAAACACCGGCTGAAGATTCGGCAACATCGCCGAGCCACCCCTGGCTCCGCGCCGGTATAGTGCGAACGATATACTGCGCGCATGCACCGTATGCTTCCCGTCTCTCTGTTGTTGGCCTCCATCTCCGGTCTCGCCCAATCCACTGTGCCGCCGATCAACTCGCATCAGATCAACGCGGACGACTCCATCACCTTCCGCTACCAGAACGCGAGCGCCACCAAAGTTGAAGTGAACACCGACGCCGCGATGCAACCGCTCATTATGCAGCGCGACAGTTCGGGCCTGTGGACCGTCACCACGAAGCCCCTTCCCGCCGAGTACTACAACTATTCCTTTGTCGTCGACGGCGTGAATCAGCTCGATCCCCTGAACGATAATGCAATCCCCAACATCGTCGGTCTGGCCAGCAGCGTCCTCGTGCCCGGCAAGCCGCCTGCACCGTGGGAACTCACCCAGATCCCGCACGGCGCCGTCACCAGCCACATGCTCACCACCTACATCGCGCGCGGTCTGCCGATGAACCAGGAACCCTATTACGTCTACACACCGCCCAACTTCGACCCCAAACACAAGGGCGGCTACCCGGTTCTCTATCTTCTGCATGGCTGGTCGGACTACGGCGACGGCTGGCTCACCGTCGGCCGCGCCAATCTCATCTTCGACTCGCTCATCTCAACCGGCAGCATCGTCCCAATGATCGTGGTCATGCCGCAGGGCTACGGCGACTACAGCTTCGTCACCTCCGGCGAACACGTCTGGGACGATCCCGCCAAGGTCAACGAAAACCTCACGCTTTACTCCAAGATGCTCATGCAGGAGATCATCCCCGCCGTCGAGCGCGAGTACCCCATCGCCAAAGGCCGCGACAACCACGCCATCGCCGGCCTCTCCATGGGCGGGCTCGAGAGCCTCACCATCGGCATCAATCAAGCCGCCTACTTCGCCTACGTCGGAGGTTTCAGCTCCGCTGTCAAGCAGCTCGACTTCAAGAAGCAGATGATGGACCCCGGCGGTGCACGCGACCTTCGCGTTCTCTGGGTTGCCTGCGGCACCAGCGATTCGCTCATTCAGCCCAATCGCGATTTCGTCGCGTGGGCGCGAAAGCAAAAGCTACCCGTCACGCCCATCGAAACCGAGGGCAAGCACACCTGGCTCGTCTGGCGCGACAACCTCCTCCACTTCGCTCCTCTATTGTTCAGAAACAAAAAATGACAGCGCAGAGATCAGGCCGCATGCAATCTCTAATCGCGTCTTAATCCCCCGGTGTAATCTTCACCGCCTTGTTGTTCTCGAAATCGATCGTCACCGGATGCCCATCGTTGTCGAAGGTGATACTGCGGTCGCCCACGGTATCGCCGTGCGGCGTCATCACCTGTCCCAGCGCCATCATCGCCTGGTTCTCGCTCATTCCCAGCGCGGGCTCATGCTTGTCGATATGCGCCCACACCTCCGGCCCCCAGTGCTTGTACAGCACATGCGGATCGTCATAGAAAAAGATCTCGTCCGTCAGCAGGTTGTAGTGGCCCTCGTCATAATTGCCGATCGGCACAGCATAAAGCTGCTTCGGATCGTCGGACTTCGGCATCGTGAATGCGAGCAGCACCTGCCGCTGCCCCGCGGCAATGCGAAACACCGCGCGGCTATTCGCTGGCGCCTTCTGCTCGAACACGCCTTTGATCAGCAGCGGCTGGGCGCCGAGCAGCATGCCCACCGGATGCGCATAATCCGCGTGGTTCCCGCTGTCCTTGTAGTACTCCATCTGCCCGCCTGCGCTCACCCACAGCGTCGTTCCAATCAGCTTCTTCTCATCTGCAATCGAGTCCGGCCGCTCCTTCCTCAGAAACACCGAGTCGTCTTCGCTCAGCGCGGGCTCTTCATAGGCATTCTTGTTCACAACCGGCGCGTTTTCCGCCGTCACATTCCGGTGATGGATATAAATCGCCTCCACACCGATGGCTAAAGCCAACGCCGCTGTAGCCGCCAGTGCAACCTGCAAGCCCTTTGTCATTTCCGTCCTCCAGCGCCTCAATTCTTTCAGTCTCGCCGCCCACGCACAACCGCCGAATTCAATTGCGCTATCATCGCGGCACACTCTCATCGCTCACGAGGCGCCATGCGAACCCTCACTCTGCTGCTCGTTCTCTCCATCCCCGCGCTTCTCTTCTCTCAGAGTCCTGCACCCCAAACTCCCGCCGCGCCGCCCGACCATCTCTCCCCTGACGTCCAGCGCTACGTCAAGTACGACAACTCCAAAAACACCATCTGGCTCGAGCACGTCCGCGTCATCGACGGCACCGGCGCTGCTCCGCTCGAAGACGCCACCGTCATCCTGCTCAGCGGCAAGATCGCCGCCATCCTTCCGCCCAATCACATGCAGGCCAACGAAGGCCACATGGCCTCCTGGTCCTGCACCGACTGCCCGCCCGCTCTGCACCTCGACCTCACCGGACGCACCGTCTTTCCCGGCCTCGTCGGCATGCACGATCACATGTACTACATCGCGCGTCCCAACTTCGCCGCCGACGGCAGCTCCGAGCCGCCGCTCATCGTTCCGGAGATGCCCTTCTCCTCGCCGCGCCTGTACCTCGGCGCCGGCGTCACCACCCTCCGCACCACGGGCTCCGTCGAGCCCTATCTCGACATCAATCTCCGCAACGAGATCGATGCCGGCAAGCTCGTCGGCCCCCACATCGACGTCACCGCGCCCTATCTTGAAGGCCCCAACTCGCCCTTCATCCAGATGCACAACCTCAAAGACGCCGCCGACGCCAAAGCCACCGTCGACTTCTGGGCCGATCAGGGCGCCACCAGTTTCAAGGCTTACATGGACATCACCCGCGCCGAGCTCAAAGCCGCCATCGACGAAGCCCACAAGCGCGGCTTCAAACTTACCGGCCATCTCTGCGCCGTCACCTACCCTGAAGCCGTCGCGCTCGGCATCGACAACCTTGAGCACGGCTTCTTCGTCAACACGCAACTCGATCCCGGCAAGAAGCCCGACCTCTGCCCGCGCACTCAGGGCGGCCCCACCATCGCGAAGATGACGCCCGACACTCCCGAAGGCAAAGCCCTCATCCAGCTCCTCGTCTCGCATCACGTCGCCGTCACCTCCACGCTTCCCGTCTTCCAGAGCGAGGACCCCGTGCACCTCCGCCTCGACCCGCGCATCCTCACCGCCATGTCGCCGCCCGCGCGCGAAGCCTATGAAGACATTCGCAAGGTCGAGCTCGCCCGCGCCGCCGCCAACCCCAAGGTCGCCGCGGAGCACATTCAGGAGCTCAAAAACGACATGGCCATGGAGCACGCCTTCGCCGAAGCCGGCGGCTTGCTGATGGCCGGCCCCGATCCCACCGGCGACGGCGGCGTCCTTCCCGGCTACGGCGACCAGCGCGAGCTCGAGCTCCTCGTCCAGGCCGGCTTCACTCCGCTCCAAGCCATCAAGATCGGCACCCTCAATGGAGCCACCTTCGAAGGTCGCGCCGACCACATCGGCACCATCGCCGTCGACAAGGACGCCGACCTCGTCGTCGTCAAGGGCGACCCCAGCAAGAACATCGACGACATCGAAAACACCGAACTCGTCTTCAAGGACGGCGTCGCCTACGACTCCCAAAAACTCCTCGACTCTGTCAAAGGCCGCTACGGCCAGTACTGAAATGCAGTAGTTAGCCGTTAATAGCTGGTGGTCCAAAACTCCGGGTGGCCTACCCTTTCACAGACGCATCGTGAAAGGGTGGGGTATCGTTTGCGGCAGCAAACGAGAAACAAGCAGGGTCAGGGACACCTGCAAACGATGGTAGGCATGCGGATCTCACAAACACGCACGCACGAACCACTACCTTTATCCCACCGGCTCCGCCGAGCTCAACTCCCTCTCCAACGCGATCAAATGCTCTGCCTCCAGCTTGTCCGCCCTGCGCAGCGCCGGGAAGAACACCGCCCACAGCCCCGTGATCGTCATGCTCGCCACGCCGCCGATCACCACCGCGCGCACCGCGCCCCACCAGTGCGCCGTCAATCCGCTCTCATACTCGCCCAGCTCATTGCTTGCGCCCAGAAACAGCCAGTTCACGCTCGAGACGCGCCCCCGCATCTCATGCGGTGTCGCCAGCTGCAAAATACTCGATCGCACCACAACCGAAATCATGTCGCTCGCGCCGACCACCAGCAGCGCCGCGCAGCTCAGCCAGATATTCCGGCTCAGCCCAAACACCACCGTCGCCGCGCCAAAGATCGCCACGCACACCAGCATCTTCTTGCCCGCACCGCGCTTCAGCGGATGCGTCAGCAGCGTCACCGAAACCATCAACGCGCCCACGCTCGGCATCGCTCGCAGCAGCCCCAGCCCATGCGGCCCGGCATGCAGCACCTTGTCGGCAAAGATCGGCAGCAGGCTCACCGCCCCTCCCAGCAGCACTGCGAACAGATCCAGCGAGATGGATCCCAGCAGCAATCGCGTATGCATTACATAGCGCAGCCCCGCCGCCATGGTGCTCAGCGAGAACCCTCGCTTCTCCGCCCGTCCCTGCGGACGAATCATGGAAATCATCGCCAGGTACAGCACGATGCACGCCAGCGTAAACACATACACCACCGGCGCTCCCGTCCACCGCGCCCATCGCGTCCCGGCCAGCGAAATCGTAAACAGAATCCCGCCGAACATCGGCCCCGTCGCCGTCGCGATCTGAAAGATCGCCGATCCCCACGTGACCGCATTCACAAAGTGTTCCTTCGGCACCAGCATCGGCACCAGCGCCGCCGCCGCCGGTCCGCTGAAGCATCTGCCCAGCCCGATCAGCAGTAGCGCTCCATAGATCCACGCCACGTTCCTCACGCCATGCATCGTCATGTGCAGCAGCCAGAACGTCGCGCAGAACTGCAGCACATAGCAAGCCAGCAGAACGCTCCTGCGATCGAACAAGTCCGCCACATGCCCCGCCGGGAGCGTAAAAAACAATCCCGGAAGAAACAGCGCCAGCCCCGTATAACCCAGCGCCAGCGCCGAGTGGGTCATCTCGTAAATCTGCCATGCAACGCCGACGGCCTGCGCCTCAGCGCCAATAATTCCCACCAGTCGCGCCGCCGAATAGAAGCGGAAGTCGCGATACTGCCACGCCGCCGCAGCGCGGGCTCGCCGTTCCTCACTCTCGCTCATCTCTCTCTATGCTGACACACCCCGCGCCGCCCCAGGCTTCCGCCATCGGCCGCGGCCTTGCCGCCTTACGGTCAGCGGAAGAATTGTGGAGCCGCCGGCTGGCAGCGCAACCTCCGTCCGCGAGACAATAAGCCTCTGATGCCTGAACCGACCGAGATCTCGCCCGAGTTGTCGACCCCAGACGAACGATCCGTTCCCGCAGCGCTGGAGGCAGCGCCCCTGGCCTATGAGAATGCGAACTTCATCGACTCGCCCGACGGCCGTCCCCTCCGCATCATGGCCGAATACACCGAACCGATGACGCGCTTCCGCCGCCAGCGCATCCAGGACACCGTCGTCTTCTTCGGCTCCGCACGCTTCCGCGCGCTGGACGTCGCCAACCACGAGCTCGAGCTCCTCGATAACACCGGTTCAACTCGCCCCGCGCCCGAAAACGAGCAACCGGCGAAAGGAGACGAGATCGCCAGCGGCGAGGCCACCGAGTTGAAGCGCAATCGCGCCGAGGCGGCTGTCGAAATGGCCTCCTACTACGAAGACGCCCGCGCTCTCGCTCGCATGGTCACCGAGTGGGCGAAGACTTTGCCCGGCAGGCGGCATCGCTTCGTCGTCACCTCCGGCGGCGGCCCCGGAATCATGGAAGCTGCCAATCGCGGCGCGTGGGAGGCAGGCGGCAAGACCATCGGCCTCAACATCAAGCTTCCGTTCGAGCAGTATCCTAATCCCTACATCACGCCCGAGCTGAACTTCAACTTCCACTACTTCTTCATGCGCAAGTACTGGTTTGCGTACCTTGCCAAGGCGCTCGTGGTCTTTCCCGGCGGCTTCGGCACGCTCGATGAAATGTTTGAGTTGCTCACCCTCGACCAGACGCAGAAGCTTGCCAAGAAGATCACCATCGTCGTCTACGGCTCCAGCTACTGGAAGAAAGTCATCAACATGGATCTGCTGGCGGAAAAGGGCGCGATTTCACCGAAGGATCTCGAGCTCTTTCAGTTCGCCGATACGCCCGAAGACGCGTTCCGCATTCTCAAGGAAGGCCTCACCAAATACCATCTCGACGGCGCTGCCCCAGAGCCTCCCGGCACCGGAATTCCCAACGAGCCCGCCCCGTCAGCCGAGGAACTGCTCGGCCCGGAGATCGCACGCACTCGCTAGCTGCGCGTTTCTCATTGTCTCGTTTGCATCAGCGATAACGCAGCTCCGCGATATACACGCTGTTCGCCGACACCCGCACGCTACTCACCGGCTGAGAGACGTGATCCACGTGCCTTGATGTCAACAGCGGGTGCAGGATGCTGGCTGCAACCCGCAGATGCGCAAGGTCCGCGGCGAGCGAGATATTGATCGGGTGATTCGTCATGTTGCAAACCACAATCACGGAAGCCACAGTCCGCGCGCCTGCCGGTGCGCGGCGCAGCCATACCAGCGCTCCTTCATCGTCGTGGTTCAGAAACGAAACCGATCCCCTGCGCAGCGTCGCGTTGCCGCTCTGGAGTTCGAGAACACGCCGGTAGAAGTTCAGAAGGGAATCAGGATTGTCGTCTTCAACCGCGACATTGACCATCTTCTCCCGAGCACTCGCTGCCGGCTCCGCCCGCGTGCTGAAACCCGGAAGCGTGTTCGGATCGACCGGAGGCGGTGCCGATTCCGTATTCAGCGTGACGCTGGGAAGCCGCGGCCGGGATTCGATCACCGAGTTCGGTGCCGGCCGAACATACGGATGATAGGCGCCGTAAATCTCCTGCTTCGGCTTGGCCTCGGTGACCTCTTTATGTGGAGGTGTCACGTTCGTAGGCGTCCAGCTCATGATCGGATCGCGCGACGTGTCCGACAATCCAATCTCCTCGCCGTACGCCAATCCAACCGCGCCACGTGAGGCCAGCAGCAGCGCCGCAAGAATCGGATCGTGGCTGCGGTCCTTCTGAAGATCGCGCGCAGCCTGCAACAGCGGCTCTCCCTCAGGCGGCGAGTCGGCGAGAACCAGCTTGGATCGGACCGACGCCGCATCCCACACCGACGTGTCGACGATCCCGTCAATGATCTCGGGACCCGTTCTCGCCGAATCCGACGACGCCGCATCGACGGCCGGCGACTCTTCCGCGATCACAACGCGCTCCCCCGGAAAGCTGTCGGCGAGAGATCGAAGCTGCTGCACCAGCGAGACGGTCTGCTCGAAGCTTGTGCGCGCCGCAATGGAGCTCAGCAGCGACGACGGAATGTAGATGCCGGCAACGCCGCGGCGCAGCCAGCTGTGCGCCTGGGCGACCACCTGCGCGGGCGTGATCGTGTGCGTTGCCGTATCGTCTTCCAGCGGAACAAGAATGCGTATGTGATCGCGGCTGGCGTCGCTTAGCAGGTCATCGAAGCCCGAATCCTCCGTGTGCGATTCGATAAGGATCGCGTCCACGCCGATTGATTGCAGATAATCCAGCCGCTCCGCCAGTCCCCGCAGATCGCCCACGCCATCCCCGTCGGAGTCCTGAAACGACTGCGGCTGCACGCGGTAGATCACCGCCGAGCGCCACCATGCCTGCGAGCTCATCCCGGACCCCACCCATCCGGGACGCGCCAGCGTCTGCGCGAACGTCGCGCCTGCCATTACCGAACACACAAATAGAAAAAAGCAGAATCGCCGAAGAAGCCGTTCACTGAGCGAGCGCTGTGGCCTGGAGAAAATCCGCATACACAAATCCGTCGCGCTCGACCGTCTCGCCGCGGCGTACTTCGATGCTACGCGAGCTGCCGCAATGCGCAAACATCGGGCCCGCGCTCACGAAGGTATGAAACTCCCCACGCTCGCCGCACGGGTCCACCGAAGCCGGCAGGTCGGCGAGCAGGTCCGCGTCGAAGGCGCGTCCTGCAAAGCTCGCATCAAGATGGCGCGGATCGACGCAGACCAGGTGTGCGCGAATCCCGGCCGCGATCATCTCCCGCGCCAGCTCTCCCGTTGGCAGCCCCCAGCACGGGAACAGCGGCTCGAGTCCAGTTGGCGCGAGCTTCGCCTCTCTATAAGCGCGAATGTCTTCGAGGAACAGATCGCCAAACGCAATCGCGTCGACGCGTTCGGCCAACGCACGCGCGCACGCCGCCCCCATCGCCTCGTCGTATTGCTCGTTCGAGCACGGCCATGGCAGCGGCACCTCCCACAACGGAAGCCCCGTCGCTTCGGCCTGTTCGCGAAGAAGCGCGTCACGAAAACCATGCATCGCGACACGCCCGAAGTGTTGATTGATCGTCGTCAGCAGCCCGACCAGCTCGATGTCAGGATTCTGCTGCAAAAGGTGCAGCGCCCACGCGCTGTCTTTTCCGCCGGACCAGCTCACCAGGACTCGCTTGCGTTTCGGGCTCACGAGCACCAGCTTACTTGCCCAGGTAGGTACGGTAGCGCGTCTCGATCACGCCCGTATTGCGCGCCAGGTTCAGCTTCGCAACGTTGTACTGATACAGCGCCTGCACCAGCTGCGCCTGCGCCGACGTGACCGAGGCCTGCGCGTCAACCACGGCGAGATTGTCCTCCACGCCCGCCGAGAAGCGCTGGCGCTCATCGGAAAGCTCCTGCTCGGCCAGTTGCACGTTGCTCTGCGCAACCTTGACCAACTGGTCCGCCGCCTCAACATCCAGCATCGACGATCGAATCTGCGCATCGATCGTCACGCGCAGATCGCTCTCACGTTGCCGCAGCGCAGTCAGCTGCGCTCCCACCTGTTCTTCTTCTCCACGCTGCCCGGCCTCGCGGAAGATCGGGAACTTCAACGTGCCCTCCGCCACAAACGCTCCGTGGTACAACCCGGTCGTCTCGCCGATCACGCCATAGAAGCCATTGAACGCAAGCGTCGGCAGGCGCTGATAGCGCACCGCCCGCAGCTCGCGATCGCCCACCTGAATCTGCTCCTGCAGGCTCAGGTAGTCCTTGCGATGCCGGTAGGCAGTGTCCTTGGCGCGATCGAGATCCATGTCCGCCAGCTCCGTGAACGGCGCCGTATCCGTCAACTCCAGCGTCTGCCCCGCCGGCAGCCCCATAATGCGGTTCAGCTGGATGATGTCCTTGCCCAGCTTGTTCTCCGCGGCGATCGTCCCCTGCTGCCGCTGCTGATACTCCACCTGCCCGCGAAGCTCATCCAGGCTCGTGCCCACGCCCGCCTGCCGCCGCTGCGAGGCCTGGCTGAACAGCGTCTTCGCCGAAAGCTCCTGCGCCTGCGCGTTGGCCACGCTGGTCTGGTCCGCCAGCACCTGCAGATACGCCTCGCCCACCGCCAACACCAGATCGCCGCGGCTGGTCAGCACATCCAGGTCCACCACCTGTGCCTCGCGTTTCGCGCCCTTGTACAGCTCATACGCCGGCAAGTCGAAGAGCTCCTGGTCCGCGCTCAGGATCGCCTGCGTCACGTGCACCTTCACGATCGTGGGAAACGTGCCCGTGTAGCCGAACTGCGAAAGCAATCCGCTCACCGATTGCGGCTTAAACCCCAGCGCCGCGAGATTCAACTCCTCTGCTCCGCTCGATACCGTGGCGCGCAGCGAAGGCATCAGCGCATTCACCACGCCCAGCTCCTCGCCATGCACCGTCTTCTGCTTGGCGCGGTCGTACACCAGCCTCACATTGCGCTCGAGGCCAAGTGAAATCGCGTCGTCCAGTGAAAGAGCGATCGGTGTATCCGTCGCCTGCTCAATCTGCACGCCACCCGGACCCGGAATGGTGCTCGGCGCTTTGAAGACGAACCCCGAACCTGCGGGACGCGCCAGCGACTCGTCCTGCAGCGAAAGAAGCGCGCTCGGCGCGGACGGAAGGCTTTGGGTCGTTCCCTCTGGAGCTTCCGGAGCGCCTGAACCCGGCGCATTCTGCGCCATCGCCGGCACAGCGCACAGCAGCGCGCATTGCAACGCGAGTACAGGCGCCGCCAGTCTCCACCGTGTCGGAGACGATCTCATGCTCAAGCAGAACTCGTTCACTCTGGTATTAGAGTCTCTCGCACCGGACTGGGATGCGAAAAGCTCAGGCGAAGGCGTTGATTTTTCTGGCCATTTTCGTAAATCTGCAGCGATCGCTCACCGCCCCCCGGCAGTCAACTGCGTGGCTGCCTCTTCCAGCGTCTTCGCCGTCGAGGGTGCCCAATCGGTCTTCACATCGTCCTCCTGCTGTCCAATCGTCTTGAACAGCAGCGCATGGCCTCCGATGTGGACATGGGTCTCGGTAATCTGCCAGCGGCCGTCGCCCACCATGCGCCGCTCCACGTCGAACGTGCCGCCCTTGTCTAGCTTGCCCAGAATCCCCCAGCCAATAAGAACGTTATCGGTCAGCTGGCCTTTCAGCGTGCGGATCCGGTGACCCTCCTTGGAGACGACCAGCTCCCCCGCCATGGCGCCCAGCACGCGCGACTGCATATCCGGCGGATTGAAGTTGGGATTGGGGCGGAAGTTCAGCGTCTCATACTCGCTGCTCTCTGCACCCTTCGTCCACAAAAAGGCATTCGGAAGCATCTTCAAAAGTTCGGCCGCCTGCGCGTCGTCATGTGCGGACGCGCGCTGTGCCTTCGCCTGCGCGCTGCTGTCATGCACGTAGTTCTCGATGCGGTTCTTCTCGTTCGCCGCAGCCTGTCCGGTTAGCGGCCGGCCGTTCAGCTCGATAAGCCGCCGAAGCGTTCCCTGCGTCGTTTCAATCGTGTGATAGACCGCATTCTTCCCCGGCGTTATGTCATTCTCGCGGTAGGTCCAGATGCTCTTGTCCGTGCGATTGGCTTCCAGCTCGGCCGCCACCGCCTGCCGAACCTGCTCCACCGCAGCAGGATCGCTCTGCGAAGACGCCCAGAGGTTGGAGCTCGAAAGAAAGACAACAAATATTGCGGCAAAAAAAAGACCAGGGAGCATCAAGCTACGGCGCATATATCTCATCCTATTGTGATTGGATGCAGATCGAGAACGGCATCGGAGTAACGTCGCGGATATCCCTTTAGTTACTCCGGAACAATCTTCACAAACACACCCTCCGGCAGCTTCCGCTCGCCAAGAATGTGCACCACTCCATCTCGAATGAATCCGCGCAGCATTGGAGGCGCGGAGCTCGCGTCCTTGGGATACGGTGTCGCCTTCGCTTCGCTCTTCGCCCCGGATGGCGTGCGGCCCATGCCGCGATCCATCGCAGCATTGGCCAGCCGGTCCGCCTCTTTATTCTTGTGCCGAAGCGCATGCGTAATCTGAAACTCCTCCAGCTCGCCGATCCGCGCCCGAGCTTCCGTCCACAGCGGCTTCAGGTCCGGTGAGTTCACCTTGAAGCGCCCCTGGATCTGCTTCACCATCAGCTCGGAATCGGAGACCACGCGCAGCCGCCGGTAGCCATGCTCGAGCGCCCACGCCAGCACTCCCAGCAGCCCCGAGTACTCCGCAAAATTATTCGTGCGGACGCCAAGGAACTCGCTCAGCTCAGCCAGCACCTCACCGGCCTCGGTCTCGAGAACCGCGCCATAGCCGGCCGGCCCGGGATTCCCCCGCGCCCCGCCATCGCAGTGCGCGATCAGCCACTTCTCCGGATTCAGCCGCGTGGGAGGAACGCGAGGTTGCGTGGGCTCAGGAAACAGCGAGGTCATTGTTCTTAAGTCTATGTCTTAAATCTCAAGTTTATGCCGCAGCCCCATCCGCGCCCTGCGTCAGATCGTCGGCAAAAAGATCTCCACCTTGCCATCCGGCGTCTTGCGGAAGGCGTGCAGCACCGCGCCGTGCACATCCACGTGCCGGAACAGGATGCCGTCCTTCGAAAATTCCATATCGCTGAAGCCCAGCACCTTGCCGCCATACGGCCCACGCTCTTCCGGAGGCGTCGTCCAGTTCACCAGCTCCGCGCCGCCGCCGCCCGAGATCAGGAAGCTCGTCGGGTGGCCTGCAAACTCCAGGTGCTGCAGGTCGTGATCGTGCCCGCTGATCCAGAAGTCCACCTTGTACTGTCGCAGCAACGCGTCCCAGTCATGAATCAGGATCTTCTGATCGCGGTGGATGCCGTTGGTGTACAGCGGATGGTGGGCCACGCAGGCAAGAAACGGCGTCGTGCGCGGTTTCGCAAGCTCCGCACGGAACCACGCATCCTGCTGGTCGCGGTCCTTGTGGTCCATGTCGAAGCTCCACGGCTCGAACATCTCCGCGCCGTGCTTCTGCCCTGGCAAATTCGTATCGAGGCAGATGAACTTGATCACCGGGTCCTTCGCCGGATACTCGAACGTGTACCACCGCGAGGGCAGCGTCCATCGCGTCCCCTTGGCATGCGCCGCGTATCCCAGCTCCAGATCCACCTTGCTCGAAACCTTGCGCTCATAATCGTGATTGCCCAGCACCACGTAGCACGGGCCGGGAAAGTGCGATGTCGGATACATCTGCTCGAACTGCTCCTGCCACCGGGGCGAGATATATCCCACCCCCATGTCGCCGTACCAGTTGTCGCCCAGCATGAACAGCGAGCCCGGCTTCACATGCCGCTGGTCCACCCACTGCTGCATCGCCTTCGCGGTCGCGAGCTGCTGGTCCGGATACTTGTCCGTTCCCCAGTCGCCCACCAGGAACATATGTTGTCCATTGGGATCGGGCGCGGGCGCCGGCTTGGGGCTGATGGCGTCCTGAAAGCCGAACGCCACATGCGGTCCAGCCGCCGCGAGCGCCGAAAAGGCGAAGGTCTGGCGTAAGAACTGCCGCCGGTTCATCTGCTTACGATCTCGTTCGTTCGCCATCCCGCTCCGCTCTTAGGCGATAAGACGCCATCCGCGGGTTGCACGATGACACCCAACAAACGATGTAGCCTTCCATCCTCTCCCGCGCTCACCTTTGTACCGCGCTGCCCGTCTACCAAGTTGTAGTAAGTAACTGACTCCGGAGTCAGACTGAGCATGAGCATAAGCGATGCGATCGTTCTCGGTGGCGACAGCCGCCGGCGTCCCAGTCCCTTTGCAAGTCCCTTAGGCCTTGGGAGCACAGGGGGCGGGATAAAATCAGCGGCAGTGATGTCGAATGCCGCTGCCCAACCGAGCACTCGCGCCAGGCTGACGGCCGAGCAGCTCGAAGCCCGTCAACAGCAGCGCGCCGAGGACGATGAGCTCATCCGCGCCGCGCAGAAGGGCGATCGCTCCGCCTTCGATGCTCTGGTTCGGCGCTACGACCGCAGCGTTCTGCGGCTGGCTCTGCACATGCTGGGCAACGAGCAGGACGCCCAGGACGTGCACCAGGACGCCTTCATCAAGGCGTACCGCCACCTCTCGAACTTTCGCTTCGAGTGCTCCTTCTACACCTGGCTCTATCGCATTGTGACGAACCTGTGCCTGGACCAGCTTCGCCGCAGAAAGAGCCGCAGGGAAGATCCTTCGACCGTGATGGACGCCGCCGGCGAAGAGATGGACCTGATGGCCAACGTCCAGGACGAGCGCGCGATGGCCAACCCGGCGCGCGAGCTCGACCGCAAGAATATGAACGCCGCGATTCAGAGTGCGCTGGATTCCTTGACGCCTCGCGAGCGTACAGTCTTCGAGCTGAAGCACTATCAGGGGCTCAAGCTCAGAACCATCGGCGAGATGCTCTCAACGACGGAAGAGACGGCAAAAAACACGCTCTTCCGCGCCACCCGCAAGCTGAGAGCACGGCTGGTCGATGTGAGGTAGGAACGGCAGAAGGATCCGCGTGCGGGCGCGAAATCAGAAGACCTGCAGCGGATCGGGAACGGAATGTAGTGCGTTGGAGAGGCTGGTCGAGGTACGCATCATGAACTGTGAGAATGCACAACAGAACATAATTCTCGCGCAATACGGCGAGCTGCCGGACGAGCTGCAGCATCAGCTCGAACAGCATCTCGGCCACTGCGAAGAGTGTCGTCGCGAGTGGAACGCCATGCTCGCCCTCGGCGAAGAGCTCGCCCGGAATCCCGTCATCGAGCCCTCGCCCAATCTGCTCACCGCCTCGCGCATGCGCCTGGACGAAGCCCTCGACGCCATGCCTCCGAAGTCGGTCATGCAGCGCCTCTTCGGCAACGCCTTTCGCTGGCTCGGCTACGTGCAGGGAGCTCCCGCGCTCACCGTCCTCCTGGTCGGCGCGGGCTTCCTCGGCGGCAACATCATCGCCCGCTATCAGGCCGCCCATGCTCCGCAGATGCCCAACCGCGTCTACACCGCCAACACCGCGGAAGGCCCCATCGCCAGCGTCGCCGGTATCGAGCAGACGCCCAATCCCGACATCGTCAAGGTGAAGTACAACCGCCTCGTGCCCGAAACCGTGCAGGGCTCGCTCGACGATCCGCAGATCCGTCAGCTTCTCATGCTCGGCACCAAGCTCGCCGCCAACAACGAAGTCCAGGCGAGTTCCGTCAAGCTGCTCGCCGATGAGTGCCTCGCCGGTCACAGCTGCGGTGGCAACGCCGCCGGCAACCCCGATATCCGCGGTGCCCTGCTCGTCAGCCTGCGTTCGGATAAGAGCCCTCAAGTCCGCCTCAAGGCGCTCGAAGGCTTGCAGCCCTACGTTGCCCAGGATGAGAACGTTCGCAACGCCGTGCTCGATACCTTGATGAACGATCAGAGCGCCGACGTCCGCAGCGAAGCCATCTCGCTGCTGGAGCCCGTGCAGGCCGATTCGAGCGTGCGCTACGCGCTGCGCTCCGTCTCCACGCAGGACTCGAACGCCGCGATTCGCAACGCATCGTTCCAGGCACTTCAAGGTTCAGCCGATATCGAGTAAGGTGCAAGCGATGCAGCATCCAGCCAACGCATTTCTCCTGAAGGTATGGAGCGACGCGGATACCGTTTCTCCGCGCAGAAAACGGCATGCGCCGGTGCGTCCGACTGCCCCGTACCAGGAGGAACGTTTCATCCGCTGCGATTGGCCAGGACAGCCCTCCGAAGGATCTTCCCGCCCTGCCCGACCTGCCCGTCCTGCCCGGTCTGCCCTGCGTCACGCCGTCATCGGCCTCGCGCTCGCGCTCCTTTTGCCGCTCTCGATTCCTCAGCCCTGCGCCGCCGCCTCCGGGCGCACCATCCAGCGCCCTCCCGGCTATCTCGGCATCGAGTTTCACGACCTCACCAAAGATCAGGCCGCCTCCATGCATCTGCGTGACTCACGCGGCGTCGAGGTCTTGCTCGTCGATCACGACGGTCCCGCCGCCGCCGCCGGCCTTCAGCCCCACGACCTCATCACCGGCCTCAACGGCCACATCGTCGCCAGCGGCGAAGCTCTGCGCCGCATGATTCGCGAGGCCGGCGCCGGGGTCCAAGTGCGTCTCTCCGTCTTTCGCAACGGCAACCCCATCACCATTCGTGCCCGCCTCGCCAACCGCGTGGACGTCGAGCGTCAGGCCTGGGCCCGCGTCGCCGATGCACCTCCGCCGTCGCTCGACGCCACCATCATCAGCGGCGATGCGGACGGTTCTGCCATCACGCCGCCGCCCTCACCGCCCGCGGTCACCACGCCGCACTCGCAGGGCTTTATTGACAGCCTTCTCCACGGCCCCTTCACCGGCCTCGAATTGCAGGCCATGCCGACGCAGCTCGCCGTCTTCTTCGGCGCACCCAAAGGACAGGGTCTTCTGGTGCAGTCCGTCGCCGACGGCAGCCCCGCTGCAAGTGCCGGCGTACATGCCGGCGACGTCATCCTCCGCGTCGATGCCCGCCCCATGCGCTCCACGTCCGACTGGAACAAGCATCTGCACGCCGTCAAGGGCAAGCCCATGACGCTCGACGTCCTGCGCGATCACCGCCCCATGACCGTCACCCTGCAGCCCGACACCCGCAAACACTAGCAGCGTTTTTCCCCGAAGGCTTAACCGGCAACTCGAAACCCGCAGCTGGCAACTGATAGCCGACCGGCCTTTGCTGTGGCTTTTCGTCCTGAGACAAACACTAGCTACAGCACGCGGCTGTGCTTATACCCCGCTGCCGTCAGCGCCGCCACCAGCTCTTCCACCTGCTCGCGCCCGCGCGTCTCCATCGTGATGTCGATCACCGTGTCGCCCAGGTTAACGCCGTAGTACGCGCGATTATGCAGCGTGTCCACAATGTTCGCGCGATGCGCCGCGATAATCTGCGTCAGCTCCGCCAGCGCGCCCGGCTTGTCCAGCAGATGAATCCGCAGCCGGATCAATCGCCCATCCTGCACCAGGCCGCGCTCGATGATCCGGCTCAGCAGCGTGACATCGATGTTGCCTCCGCCCACGATCACCGCAGTCCTCGTGAACGCCGGCAGCGACGTGCGCTTCTGCAGCACCGCCGCCAGTCCCGCCGCGCCCGCGCCCTCCGCCAGTGTCTTTTCGCGCTCCAGCAAGGTGAGGATCGCCGAAGCAATCTCGTCCTCGTTCACCGTCACAATCTCATCCACATAGCGCTCGACGACCGGCAGCGTCACCTCGCCCGCGCGCCGCACCGCAATGCCGTCGGCAATCGTCGTCGCCGGCTCCAGCGTCACCGGACGATGCTCGCGCACCGCCTCTTTCATCGAAGGCAGCCGCGCCGTCTGCACGCCGATCACGCGCACATCGGGTTTTGCCTCCTTGATCGCGCACGCAATCCCGCCGATCAATCCGCCGCCGCCAATCGGAACCACCACCGCCTCAAGATTCTCGATCTGCTCCAGCAGTTCCAGCCCAATCGTGCCCTGTCCGGCCATCACCAGCGGATCGTCGAACGGATGAATGAACGTCATCCCTTCGGCCTCGCAGCGTCGCGTCGCCTCTTCGCACGCCTCGTCGTAGTTCGCTCCGTGCAGCACCACCTCGGCGCCAAAGCCGCGCGTTGCCTGCACCTTCACCAGCGGCGTTGTCAGCGGCATCACAATCACCGACCGAATGCCGCGCTCGGTCGCGTGATACGCCACACCCTGCGCATGATTGCCCGCGCTCGCCGCGATCACGCCCCGCGCCGCCTGCTCTTTGGTCAGCGTGGCGATCTTGTTCAGCGCGCCGCGCTCCTTGAAGCTCCCCGTCATCTGCAGGTTTTCGAGCTTCAGAAAGACGTTCTGCCCCGTCTGCCGCGACAGCGTCTCCGACCGCGCGCACGGCGTCCGATGGATCGATCCATTCAGCCGCTCGCGCGCCGCCTTGATGTCAGCCAGCGTCAACGCCGGCGTTTGCGTGGTACTCATTCTCTCTATGGTAGTGCAGCACGGGTGCGAGCCACCTCAAACTCAATCCGCCAACTCGCCAGCTCGCTAACTTGCTCCCTACCGGCTAAAGCTGGTCTCCAGCTTCTCGCGATGCCGCTCCATCCCCAGCTCAATCAACCGATCGATCAGCTTCGAATACTTCAGCCCGCTCGCCGCCCACAGCTTCGGATACATGCTGATCGACGTGAAGCCCGGCATCGTATTGATCTCGTTCAGCACAATCTCGCTCGGCTTGCCCTTCTTCGCCGGAGCCATCAGAAAATCCACCCGCGCCAGCCCCGCGCAATCGCACGCCCTGAACGCTTCAATCGCCATCGCGCGAATCTTCTTCTCCTCCGCCTTCGTCAGCTTCGCCGGGATCATGCTCACGCTCTCGTCCGGCCCCGACAGCTCATACTTCGCCTCGTAGTCGTAGAACTCCTTCGCCGGCACAATCTCGCCCACCACGCTCGCCTCCGGCGCATCGTTGCCGAGCACCGCAACCTCCAGCTCCCTCGGCTTCACGCCCGGCCCGCCCACCCCCTGCTCCACAATGATCTTGCGATCGAAGCTCGCCGCCAGGTCCATCGCCGGCCCCAGCTCCTTGCGATCATGCACCTTGCTGATCCCCACCGAGCTCCCCAGGTTCGCCGGCTTCACAAACAGCGGATAACGCAGCGCCTTCTCAATCGCTTTCGTCCCTCGCTTCGCATCCGCCTTCCACTCGCTCCGCAGCATCGTCACATGCGGCGTCACCGGCAGCCCCGCCGCAACAAACAGCCGCTTCATCGCATCCTTGTCCATGCCCGCGGCCGAACCCAGCACACCCGAGCCCACATACGCCACATCCGCCAGCTCAAACAGCCCCTGAATCGTCCCATCTTCCCCGAACGTCCCATGCAGCACCGGAAACACCACATCCAGCCCCGTGCGCGCGCCCGGCTCCGTCGCCGCGGCCGCCAGCGTGATCCCCGCCTCGCCTCCGCTGTTCTCATCACGAGCCTGCTGCCCCGTCGCGAGCAAACGTCCCGCCGAGCCGCCCGTCAGCCACCGGCCTTCTTTCGTAATCCCAAGTTCGACGACGTCATACTTCTTCCTGTCGATCGCCTCAAGAATCGAGCGCGCCGAGCGCAGCGATACCTCATGCTCGCCGCTGCGGCCGCCAAACAAAACACCAACGCGAAGTTTTTTCCGAGCCATGTCCTCTTCAGTTTGGCTCGAGACCCGCTTGTGCGTCGCCGCCGCGAACCTCCGCGTACACCCTCTTCACTCCGGAAAACAGCGTCCACCCGTGTCATCGCCGCCGCGAACGCTTCTACATCGGGCCCGGAAGCCGCCCAAAGGCGGCCCGCATCCGCGGCGGCATATCTCTGTAAGATGCCCGCTCGCCCGCCGAAGACCAGCTTGGAACCTCATCGCGCTCTCCAGCGTCCAATCGCGCAGAGGTGAAACCCGAAAATGAATGATGTGCGGCTAGGCCACACCGGCCTTCGCGTCTCTCCGCTCTGTCTCGGCATGATGACCTACGGCTCCAGGAAGTGGCGCGAGTGGGTCCTTGAAGAAGACGAAGCCCGCCCTCTCGTCAAGCGCGCCGTCGAAGCCGGCATCAACTTCTACGACACCGCCGACATCTACTCGCTCGGCGAAAGCGAAGTCCTCACCGGCAAGCTCCTGCGCGAGTTCCAGCCCCGCCGCGAAGAGCTCGTCATCGCTACCAAGGTCTTCAATCCCATGAGCGACGCGCCCAACGATCGCGGCCTCTCGCGCAAACACATCCTGTCTTCCATCGACGCCAGCCTCAAGCGCCTCGGCGTCGACTACGTCGACCTCTACCAGATCCACCGCTTCGACAAGAACACCTCCATCGAAGAGACCTGCGAGGCGCTCGACGTCGTTGTCCGATCCGGCAAGGCGCTCTACATTGGCGCCTCCAGCATGTATGCCTGGCAGTTCCTCAAGATGCTCGACTATCAGCGCGCCAACTCCCTCGCCCGCTTCGTCACCATGCAGAACCACTACAACCTCGTCTACCGCGAAGAGGAGCGTGAGATGATTCCGCTCTGTCTCGATCAGGGCATCGGCTGCATCCCCTGGAGCCCGCTCGCGCGCGGCTTCCTCACCGGCACGCGCCGCCGCGAAGATAAGGAATCCCAGCAAAACAAGATCGTCGCCGGCGCCACCGCCCGCGCCCGCACTGACGACTTCGGCCATAAGCTCTACTACCGCGACGCCGACTTCGACATCGTCGACCGCGTCGTCGAGATCGCCGCCCATCGCAACGTCAAGCCCGCCCAGGTCGCCCTCGCCTGGATTCTCGCCAAACCCGCCGTCTCCGCCCCCATCATCGGCGCCAGCAAGCCCGGCCATCTCGAGGACGCCCTCGCCGCCCTCACTCTCAAACTCACCGACGACGAGATCAAACAACTCGAAGAGCTCTACGAGCCGCATCCCGTCCTCGGACACAGCTAGACTCTTTCTCCTGAAACTCCTCCACTGCGCCGGAAGTTGCAGTCTCTTCTCGTGTACACGGTATGTTGCGCGCAAATCTCCCTTGCTACACTCGCAGTGCGCGTTTCTAAGAAAGAACTAATCCAATCGCTGTCGCAGATTAGAGCAGTCTTTTCTTTCGCCGCGCAGAGTGCGCCTTCGCTTGCTCTATCTCCTGCGTGAACCTTTGGAGCGCATCAGGGCAGCGGAGGCTTCGGGACCCGCGTTTGTCGCTGAGCAGTGTCGCAAACAGAAGTCTGACGAATCGCCATCGCCGCGCCGCCCCATCCCCGGGCGTCGTCCGTTGCGTCGCGGCCGCCCTCATCGCCCTCAGCACAATCTCCACCTCCAACGCGCAGAGCCCTTGGACCGAAGCCTCGCAGCAACAACGCCTGCGCAGCTTTCTCGCCCAGCGCGCAACCCCCGGCCGCACCTCGCCCGCGCTCGCTCGCCAGAACGCGCAGTCGCAGCTCGCCGCCCTGCTCCAGCGCCGCGCCGCGCGTGCCCACGCAACCGGCACCACTGCGCTTGACGCTCCCTGGCAGCCGCTCGGTCCCAGCGCCGTCGTCTCGCAGTCGTACGGAAACATCACCGGCCGCGTCACCGCCATCGCCTTCGACCCCAACGACACCAGCGGCAACACCGTCTATCTCGGCACCACCGGCGGCGGCGTCTGGAAGTCCACCAACGCCGCCGGCTCGTCCGTCACCTTCACACCACTCACCGACACGCTTCCTGTCTTCAGCCTCAACGCCGGCACGCCAACCATCCCTTCGCTCTCCATCGGAGCCGTCGCCGTCCAGCCCGCGCCCAACCCCATCCTCCTCGCCGGCACCGGCGACCCCAACGACGCCAGCGACTCTCTCTATGGCGAAGGCATCCTTCGCTCCACCGACGGCGGCCAGACCTGGACCATCGCCACGCAGTCGCAGGATGGCTCCAGTCCCAACTACGTCAACCACTCCTTCGCTGGTCTTTCCACCGCGGCCATCGCCTGGAGCACCTCCTCGACCAGCCTCGTCGTCGCAGCCATGTCCGTCTCCCCGCAGTCCGCCACCGTCGGCGCCGCGGGTTCTGCTTCCGTCCCCGGCCTCTACTACTCCACAGACGCCGGCCTCACCTGGCGCATGGCCACACTCTATGACGGCGCCACCATCGTCCAGACCTCGCAGCCCCTCGGCACCGGACAGATCGGCAACGCCGCCACATCCGTCGTCTGGGACGCGCAGCGCAGTCTCTTCATCGCCGCCGTCCGCAGCCACGGATACTACAGCTCGCCCGACGGTGCCACTTGGACGCGCCTCACCAATCAGCCCGGCACCGGCCTCACCACCGCAAACTGTCCCGTCGGCAGCAACGGGCAGGGAAGCGCCAACTGTCCCATCTTCCGCGGTGCGCTCGCCGTGCAGCCCGTCACCGGCGACCTCTACGCCCTTACCGTCGATGTCAATGACAACGATCAGGGGCTCTGGCAGGACCTCTGCAACCTCACCGGCAGCTCCTGCGCTTCGCCCTCGCCCACATGGTCCGGCGGACGCATCGACAACGGCGCGCTCGAAGTCGGTTCCGGCAGCACCGTCATCACCCAAGCCGCCTACGATCTCTCCCTCGCCGCCACCGCCTTGCCCTCCTCTGGAACTCTGCTCTTCGCCGGCACCGTCGACCTCTACCGTTGCTCCATGGCCGCCCACTCGTCGAGCTGCGCGCTCCGCAACACCACCAACGCGCTCAACGGCTGCAATGCGCCCGCAAAGGTCGCGCCCGCGCAGCATGCCATCGCTGCTGAACTCGCCACCGGCGGCGAACTCGTCTTCACCGGCAACGATGGCGGCATCTGGCGCTCCAGCGACGGCGTCAACCAAACCGGACCCGCCTGCTCCGTAACCGACGCACAACACTTCGACAACCTCAACACCGCCATCGGTGCCGGCGGCTCGCTCGCCGAGATCGTCGGCTTCGCGCAGGATCCCACCGATCCCGGCACGCTTATCGTCGGCCTCGGCGCCGACGGCTCCGCAGCCAACACCGACGCCTCCGCGCTCTCCGCCTGGCCGCAGCTCTCCGCCGGGGAAGGCGGCCTGCCGCAGATCGACCCGAACAACGCTTCCAACTGGTTCATCACCATCGGCGCCGCAGTCGACCTCAAAGCCTGCATCTCCGGCCTCAACTGCGACAGCCCCGACCTGCTCCCGCCTGCAACCATCGGCGCCACGCAGGTCAACAACGATGCCGCGCTCCTCGACGCTCCTTCGCTGCTCGATCCCCAGCAGACCACGAACGTCCTCGTCGGCACCTGCCGCGTCTGGCGCGGAACTGCCGCCGACGGCACCACCTGGAGCGCCGCCAACCAGCTCAGTCCCGCCTTCGACGGCACCGCCGGCGCCTGCACCACTAACTCCGCCATGGTGCGCTCTCTCGCTGCCGGCGGCCCCGTCGTCTCCTCCACCTATCCGCAGAACTCCGGCTCAACCGTGCTCTACGCGGGCATGGCCGGTTCGCTCGATGGCGGCGGCAGCACCATCGCGGGCCAACTCTTTGTCACCACCACCGCCAACACCGCTTCCTCGTCCGCTGCATGGGCCAGCGCCTCCGGCTCCGTCACCAACGACCTCACCGACGCGCACATCTTCAACCCCAACGCATTCGACATCTCCTCCGTCGCCACCGATCCCCACGACGCCACCGGCGGCACCGTCTACGCCACCATCATGGGCTTCGGCCCCGGCCCGCATCTCTACCGCTCCACCGACTTCGGCGCGGCCTGGCTCAACATCAGCTCGAACCTTCCACTCGCCCCCGCCAACGCCGTCATCGTCGACCCCAACGATGCCAATACCGTCTACGTCGCGATGGACACCGGCGTCTTCGTCACGCAAGCCGTCACCACCTGCGCGACGACCAACTGCTGGAGCCCGCTCGGCACCGGCCTTCCCAACGCTCCTGTCACATCCCTTGAAGCCGCGCCGCAAATGTCCACCGGCGACGGGCGCCTCGGCATGCTCCGCGCCGGCACCTACGGCCGCGGACTCTGGCAGGTCCCTCTGCTCAGCGCCACGCCCACCTCCGCTCCAGCCATCACGCTCTCGTCCACCAGCCTCACATTCTCTTTGCAGGCCGTTGCCACCCAAAGCAGCGCGCAAACCATCACCGTCACCAGCTCCGGCAACGCTCCCGTCACCTTCGGCACGCCGTCCATCAGTGGCGACTTCGTCGAGACCGACACCTGCTCCGGTCAGACACTCGCCGTCGGCACAACCTGCACCGTCTCCATCAGCTTCGCTCCCACGCAGACTGGAACCCGCACCGGCCAGCTCATCCTCTACGCCAACATCCCCGGCGGCCAGGCCACCGTCTCGCTCACCGGCACCGCCGCACCGGCCGCCGCCGTCGTGCTCACGCCGCTCACCCTCACCTTCCCCGCAACCGTCGTCAACCAGACCGCCTCCTCGCAGATCGTCACCGTCGCCAACACCGGCGCCAACCCCGTCTCGCTCAACACTCCTTCCATCACCGGCGACTTCGCGATCGCCGCCAGCACCTGCACCTCCACGCTCGCCGCGCAGACCGCCTGCTCGCTCTCCATCAGCTTCACACCCACCGCCAGCGGCACCCGCACCGGCGTCCTCTCCGTCACCGACAACGTCGGCACCCAGACCGCGCAACTCTCCGGCGCCGGCAACGCTCCCGCCACCGACACCCTCGCTCCCGCCTCGCTCACCTTCGCGCAGCAGGCCATCGGCACCACCAGCGCCGCGCAGCAGGTCACGCTCACCAACACCGGCGACGTCGCCCTCACGCTCATCGCCGCCTCCGTCACCCCCGGCGACTTCACCGCCACCAACGCCTGCGGAACGTCGCTCAACCCGCACTCCACCTGCGCCATCTCCGTCGCGTTCGTTCCCAGCGCTGTCGGCCCGCGCTCCGCAACCCTCACCGTCACCGATCAGTTCCGCTCGCAAACCGTCTCGCTCGCCGGAACCGGTGTCGCTCCCGCCGGCGTCTCGCTCAATCCCACCGCGCTCACCTTCTCGGCCACCGGAGTCGGCCTCACCTCGTCCGCGCAGACCCTTACCCTCACCAACAACGGCGGCCTTCCCCTGCACATCGCCGGCATGGCCACCAGCGCCGGCTTCCAGATCGCCTCCAGCACCTGCAGCTCCACAATCTCCGCTGCATCCTCCTGCAATCTCGTCGTCGTCTTCACCCCAACCGCCGCCGGTCCCACCACCGGCGCCCTCACTCTCACCGACGACGCACCCTCCGGCACCCAAACCACCAGCCTCGTTGCCACCGGCATCGACTACACCCTCGCCACCAACGGCGTCTCCACCGTCTCGCTCGCCAGCGGCGCCACCGCCACCTACCCGCTCCTGCTCACCTCGCTCCCCGGCCTCACCGGCTCCGTCGCGCTCGCCTGCACCGGAGCCCCCGCCAACAGCACCTGCACCGTCAATCCCTCCACCTCCAGCCTCGGCGGAAGCTACACCCTCTCCGCCACCGTGCAGACCGGCCAGTCGCAGACCTCTGCCTCGCTCACCAAACCCTCCGCCTTCGCCCCATCGCACGCGGCGCCGCTCCTCGCTCTGCTCTTCGCCGCGCCGCTCGCCTTCCTTCGCCGACGCCGCGCCGCCCTGCGGATGATCTTGCCGCTCCTGTTGCTCGCCACGCTTAGCGTCCTCTGCGGCTGCGGCTCGTCACGCACCATCCCCGGCGACGGCACCGGCGGCGGCTCATCTTCACCCACACCCTCCGGCACCTATACCCTCACCATCACCGCCTCGTCCGCCGGCCTCACGCACAGCGTCAACGTCACGCTCGTCGTCCAGTGAGGCTGTCCAGGAAGGCCGCTCAGGAAGGTTGCCCAGCAATTCCCGTCGCCCCACCTCGATGATTCCACGCCCCCGGCCCTCGCTTCATTCGCGACCGTCTCAAAACGCATCTGAACTAAGCGGAGACTCACTATGAAGACCCTTGCATGGTTGGCAGCAGGCATTGGAATCGGACTCGTCATCTACCTCATCGCGAACTCGCCGGGGCTGGAATCCGCCACCGGTTCTGACACCCTCGAAGGCGCCGCCCGCTCCGCCGCCGGCTGGGGCTCCCGCCAGCGCATCGCCGGTGCCGGCGCCGACGTCCTCGGTCACGTCAAGGAAGGCCTCGGCAATCTCGCCGGCAATCCTGACCTCGCCGACGAAGGCGCCGCCGACCGCGTCGCCGGCAACATCAAGGAAGGCGTCGGCAAGTTCGCCCAGGCCGCCGGCCAAACGCTCCACGACCTCAATCGCTAAACCATCTCTCCTGAAGGCGGAGAAACGCTAAAGTCTCTGCCCCAAAAGAAAAGCAGCGGCCACTTTCGGCCGCTGCTCTCATCTCGTCTTTCAGAAACGCTCAGCCCGCCTTGCGCTCCTGCAACACCTCATCCAGCATCCCCAGCAGCGATCCCGCGCGCGAGCGCACGCTCGTCTCCTGCAGATTCGCGCTTCCTGCCAGCGCGTCATAGCGCGCCCGCAGCGCCGTCAACTCGTCGGCGATATTCAGCGCCGCCAGCACCGCCACCCGCAGCGAATCCACCGTCGTCCCCTGCGCCGAAACCGCCCGCATCTTCGCGTCGACAATCCCCGCCAGCTTCTCAATGTGCGCCGCATCCGTGCCGCGCAGCTGGTACACCTGGTCGTAGATGTCCACCACCACCGCGCCCTGCTCGCGAGCCGTCTGTCCGGCCCGTGACATCGCTGCCGCTGTTCTCAACTGCTCGCTCAACCGCCGCTCCTCATCTTCCCTGGTCATCTGTCCGGCGAACAAACCGTTCGCCGAAGTTGTCGCTTCCGTTGTTGCCATCGGCTCTGCGAGTTGCGGCATCCTGCCCTCCTCACGTCCACTGCGACCCCGGAAAGATTCCTCGAACTACAACAGCTCATCCATCTGCGCCAGCATCGCTTCCACGCGCTGCCGCACCTGCTCGCGCTCCCGCTGCAGGCTCTCCAGCTCCTTCGTCGCTGAGCTCGCGCTCTCTTTGTGTGCGCTCATCTGTTCCCGTATCGCCGCCAGCTCCGCCTGGGCCGCATTGCGTTCCGCCTCGGCATGCGCCCGCGCCTCGCGTTCTTTCTTGATGAGCTCGACCGTCTGGAGCACCTTCTGCTCCAACGCTTGAAACTCGTCGGCACTCACCACCGCTGTTCCCATTCCAGGCCCCCTGATTCAACTCGAAGTATAGCGATTCGCAAAGTGGATTTGCGGTCTCCAATTCGCAAAGGAACCTCAGCGAATCCCCTTCGCCACTCCCACTCCCGCACACACCGTGGCTCACAGCTGATAGCTCACAGCCGACCGCCGGGTGGCCCATCCTTTCACGGTCGCATCGTGAAAGGGTGGGGTATCGCGCGTGGGAACGCGCGAGAAAAGATCTCAACCAGTCCGTAAGTGCCCGCCTCGTTTCAGAACCTAAGCCCGCTGGACCCCACCCAACTTCTTCAGCGCGCTCACAATCTTCTCCGACCACGCCGCGATCTCCTCTTCCGTCAGCGTGCGCTCCTTCGACTGAAACACAACACGCGATAGCAGCGAATAGCTCCCCACCGGTACCGCCTTGCCCTTCGCATCGCGGAAGATCTCCACCGGCCGCACGCTGCGCAGCTCTGGAATCTTCGTTTCATCAACCGCCGCTGCAATCGCCTCCCATCGCACGCTGTCCGGAAACACAAAGGAGAAGTCGCGCTCCACTGCCTGGAAGCGCGAGAGCTCCTGCACCACTGGTTGCCGCAGCGGTTCGGTCATCAAAATGTCTGCTGCAATCTCCGCCACTACACAGCTCTGCCGCAGCTTGCGCCGCTGCAACTCCTCCGCGCTCAACTCACCAAAGACCGCAACCTTCTTGCCGTCCAGCAGCGCCCGCCCGCCGCGTCCCGCTGCAATCCACTTCGGCAACTCCTTCGTGTCGAACGCGACCGCGCCCGCAAACTTCGCCAGCAGCGACTCCAGCGCTCCCTTCACCTCGAAGATCAGCGCGTCGTCCCCGCCGTGCAGCGCGCTCGCAGCGGCCCCACCCGTCGCTCCAATCGCCAGCCCCGCAGCCTCGCGTACCTCCGCCGTCGATCCCGTAAACACCGTGCCCATCTCGAACAGCCGCACCGCACTCACATCGCGATGCAAATTGTGCGCCACCATCGTCGCCATGCCCGGCGTCAGCGACGGCCGCAGCATCCCCGCCTCTTCGCTCAACGGATTGCCCATCGCCACCGCGCCCGCCTGCGAGTCTCCAAACGCCGCCGCCTCTTCCGCCGACACAAACGTGCTGGAGATCGCCTCGTTGTATCCCAGCGCGCGCAGCGTCTCGCGAATCACTCGCTCCTGCTCCGCATGCGGCAGCTTCACCACCGCCCCCGCCCACGCCGGCAGCGTGTCGGCAAACCGGTTGTACCCATACACCCGCGCGACCTCTTCAATCAGGTCGATCTCGCGCTCCAGATCCAGCCGCCAGCTCGGCAGCTTCACCGCGTACTCGCCCGCCACCGCACGCGTCGCCTCCAGCTCGCATCCCAGCGCCGTCAGCACCTGCTCCACAACGCTGTCGCTCAACGCCGAGACTCGCGCGCCGTCTTCCGGGGCCACCAGCGAGTCTGCTCGCTGGGGTGGGACCACAGCATCTTCCAATGTGGTCCCGAGAATCCGTTGCACCTCGTTCACGCGCAGCACAATGCGATCGCGTCCCGCCGTCTTCGCCTCCAGCTCCGGCACAACCACATCCGTCATCGGTCCCACAACGCCGCCGCCCGCCTGCTCCACAACCAGCCGCGTCACCAGGTTGTTGCCCACCGGCGCCGCGTTGAAGTCTGCTCCACGCTCAAATCGATGGCTCGCGTCCGTATGCAATCCATGCCTTCTTGAAGAGGCGCGAATCGCAGACGGCACAAACCACGCCGCCTCCACCAGAATGTTCTTGGTCGCCTCCGTCACGCGCGAATCCCATCCGCCCATCACGCCCGCCAGCGACAGCGGCTTCTTCTCATCGGCGATCACCAAATCGTCCGCCGTCAGCACGCGCTCGCTTCCGTCAAGCAACCGTAATCGCTCTCCGGTTTTCGCCCGCCGCACCACGATGCCGCCCTCAATCGTGTCCAGATCGAACACATGCGTCGGCTGCCCCATCGCCAGCCAGCCGAAGTTCGTCGCATCCACCGGCCCTGAGATCGGCTTCTGTTCAATGGCGTTGAAATACTCGGCGATCAATCCCGTCGCCGGCTTCACGCGAACATCGCGAATCACACGCGCCGTAAACCGCCCGCACAAATCCTTCGCCTCAATCCGCACCGGAAATGCGTCGTCCTCGCGCGCCGCCTCCACGGGCGCTCCCATCTCTTCCGTCAGCGGCTTCAAAGCGACTCCGCCCAGCTTCTCGCTGTAGATCGCCGCCGCCTCGCGCGCGATCCCGTAGTGATTCATCGCGTCCACGCGGTTCGTCGTAATGTCCATCTCGAACCGCGACCCGCCGCAACCGGCCGGAAAGATGCCCTCCACCGCGACGCCGCGCAGCGTCAGGTCTTCCGCCAGCTGCGCATCGCTCACGTCCAGCTCCGGCAGATAGGAGCGGATCCACTTGGTCAAAATGTTCATCGATCGTTCTTTACTTCCAATTTTGGAATTGCCCTGAATTGCACCAGAAACAGTGCAAATCAACGCGTTCAAAACGCGCTGAAATCGATCCAAACCTACGCAAACTGCTTCAAAAAGCGCATGTCGCCGCTATACAAAAGTCCAATATCGCTGATTCCATATTTCATCATCGCGATGCGGTCCACGCCCATTCCAAACGCAAATCCGCTGATTCTGCGCGAGTTATACGCCGGTTCCAGGCCCAGCTCGACGCGCTTCGCGTCCACCGCCTCAAACACCGCCGGATCGACCATGCCGCAGCCCAGCAGCTCAATCCATCCGGAGTGCTTGCACTTCCTGCAACCCTTGCCATTGCAAAAGATACAGGAAATCTGCACATCCGCCGAGGGCTCCGTGAACGGGAAAAAGGACGGGAAGAACCTGGTCTTCACCCCCGAGCCGAAAAAGGCCTTCATCGCGTGGTCCAGCGTTCCCTTCAAGTCGCTGAAAGTAATGCCTTTATCCACACAAAGCCCTTCCACCTGATGAAACACCGGCGAGTGCGTCGCATCGGCCGCATCGTTGCGGTGCACCTTGCCCGGAATCACCAGCCGCAGCGGCGGATCTTGTTGAATCATCGAGCGAATCTGCACCGGCGACGTATGAGTCCGCATCAGCAGCCGCTCGCGCGCGGGCTTGGTCTCCTGCTCCGCAACCACCAGCGTGTCCTGCGTATCCCGCGCCGGATGGTTCGGCGGAAAGTTCAATGCCTCGAAGTTATAGAAATCACTCTCTATTTCAGGTCCCAACCGAACGGAATATCCCATCCGTTCGAAGACCGTGACGATCTCCTGCATGGTGCGAATCAGAGGATGCTCCGCGCCGATGCGCTGCGCAATTCCCGGCAGCGTAATGTCAATCTTTGTTTCAGTTGCAGCGGGCTTCGCCGCCGCGCTTTCAACCGCGGCTTCGATCGTTTCCTTGAGCGCGTTGAAGCGTTGGCCGATCAGCCGCTTCGCTTCCGGCGGAGCGGCCTTCAGCCACGCGTCGGAGATTGCCTTCAGCCGGCCCTGTTTTCTTCCCAGCCACTCCAGGCGAAATGTCTCCGCATCAAAGTTCGGCGCCGCCAGTTGCGCGCGCGCCCCCGCCTCCACCGCAGCAAAGGCGGCATCCAGCGACGACGGAGAGAAGTCTGTCAGTTGCGTTGCATCCATATTCGAAGAAGTCGGCAGATCGTCTGCCCGATCCCAAGCTCTTAGTGTACGTTGCGCTACAGCGCCGACCACACAATCGCGGCGATCACGGCGCCCAGCAGCAGGCTGCGCTTGGAGGTAATCGCCCACACCACAGGGTCGTCGTGCATTTCGCCGCGGCTGGCGAGCATCCACACCTGGCTCAGCCACAACAGCAACACCGGCACCACCAGCCACAGCCGCAGCGCGTGGTTGTACAACAGGCTCGTCTCCGGATTGCTGATGTACAGCGTCGTTACCAGAACGGCGGCAAACATGGAGCCGGTGCCGAAGGCGCGCAGCTGCTCGAGGTCGCCGATGTGATATCCGCGTCCCGCCGGCGCTAACCCTCCACGCTCGCGCAGACCTTCGAGCTCGCTGAAGCGCTTCACAAAGGCCAGCGAGAGGAAGAAGAAGACGCTGAACGCGCCCAGCCACTCGGAGATGGGCACCGTTGTTGCGGCGCTGCCGGCGAGGATGCGCACGGTGTACAGCCCGGCCAGCACAAACACATCCAGCAGCAGCGTGCGCTTCAAGTACAGCGAATACGTCAGCGTCGTCGCTGTATACAGCAGCAGCCATTCGAGGAACTTGTACGGCAGCAGCAGGCCGTGCCGTCCGGGCAGCGCGAGGATCACGCGCGGGACGAGCAACGCCAGCGCAAACGCCGCGGCCAGCATCACCACCACGGCGGTCATGCCGGCGATCGCCGAAAGATCGCCTGCAGCAAACGGCCTGCGACGCTTGCGCGGATGGCGGCGGTCGGCTTCGAGGTCCAGCAGATCATTGATGATGTACGTCGCCGAAGCGCACAGACCGAAGCTGAAGAACGCCACCACGCCGCCGGCGACCGTCGGCAGACTCCACGCGTGGGCCAGCAGCAGCGGCACAAAGAGCAGTGTGTTCTTCGCCCACTGATGCAGACGGATGGCGCGCAGCCAGCTCTTCACGATCGAGCCGCGGTCTTCGAAGTTCGCCGCAACCGTCGTCTTTGCACGGCGCAGCCCTGACGCCAGGGCGCGGTGCGGATTGGCAGTCATCGGGCTCTCGCACGCGGTCAGCAGCGCCACATCCGGCTTCGCGTTGCCGATGTAGCAGAACCGTTCGCCGAAGCGCTGCCGAAAGGCCTCTAGTTTGTTGGTGCCCGCCAGGTTGGTTTCGCCGTCGGAGGCCAGAACACCGGCGAAGATTCCGAGGTGCTCGGCGACGCGTTCCGCCAGCGTGCGGTCGGCGGCGGTGGCAAGATAGATCGCGCGGCCCGCGCCGTGCTCGGCGCGCAGCCATTCCAGCAGGGACCGGTTGTAGGGAAGATGCTCCACATCCAGCGTCACGGCGCTGGTTACATGGCGTTTGAACTGCGGCTTTCCCGCGGCAATCCATCCCGGAAGGCGCAGCATATCCCGCGGCCGCTGCCGGGCCAGCACCAGCACGGAGTCCACCAGCGTGTCCGACTTGACCAGCGTTCCATCGAGATCCACGCAGAGCGGAAGGCCGGGCGCAAGGTCAGGCGTGCGGATCGGCGGCGGCATTGCCGGCTCCCCCGCGCCCGAATCCTGCCCCGTCCCTGAAGGCGCGGCCGGCTTTACGTCGCTATCCGAAATCATTCTCGAAACCTTGAAGGTGCGCTCTTCGTCACTATACCGTCAGTATCATGGGGAAGGGGGAGGCATCGCCGGTCCACATTCTGGCGATGATCTTCGGGTCCAGCCCACTCAATCCCGGAACACACGCGTCCTATTAGGTTTGGTTGCAACAGATTCGCAGGAGTTCTTTGACCTTCATGTCCGCCTCTTCCAGCCACAGCTCTGCTGGCCCTATGCCGCGTGTGACTACCGACCCTGATCCGCGCCTGACGACGCGAGGAGTTTCCGATCCTTCGCATCTGCTGCCGGAGCACGCTTCCGAGCCCGGCGGACGCCGTCCGGGCAGCCGTCGCCGCCTGATTATCGTCGCGGTCGCGGTTGTGCTCATCATCCTCTTCATCGTGTGGCGCATTCATGCGAACAATGTTGCCGCGCAGCAGGCGGCGGCCAAGCAGGCCGCTGCCGCGAACCGTCCCACGCCGGTCCAGGTTACGGCCGTGCAGCAGAAGACTGTTCCGGTCTTTCTCACCGCGCTCGGTACGGTCACGGCGTACAACACGGTGACGCTGGAGCCGCGCGTCAGCGGACAACTTTTGCAGGTGAACTTTCGCGAAGGCCAGGCAGTGAGGAAGGGACAGCTTCTGCTGGAGATCGATCCGCGTCCCTACCAGGCGGCGCTGGACCAGGCGATCGGCACGCTGGCCAAGGACCAGGCCAACCTGAAGGACATGCAGGCGGAGGCCGAGCGCTACACCGCACTGTATGAGGCGGGCGTCGTCTCCAAGGAGCAGCAGCAACTGGAAGTGAACAACGAGGGACAGGCCTCGGGTTCCATCAAGGCCGATCAGGCTGCCGTAGAGGCCGCGCGCGTGAATCTTGGTTACACGAAGATCTACTCGCCGATCGACGGTGTTGTCGGTCTGCGTCTCGTCGATCCCGGCAACATTGTGAATGCGGGAAGCACGAACGGTCTGGTCGTCATCACGCAGATCCATCCCATCGCCGTCATCTTCACGCTGCCGGAAGATCAGCTGCCGCAGGTGCAGCAGGCGATGAGGGGCGGAAAGAAGCTCGTGGTCGAAGCCTACGACCGCACCGACGCGCATAAGATCGCCAGCGGAACGCTGCTCACCATCGACAACCAGATTGACACCACCACGGGCACCGCGAAGCTGAAGGCAGTGTTCGACAACTCCGACGGTTCGTTGTTTGCGAATCAGTTTGTCAACGTGCGGCTGATCCTCAGCGAGCGTCCCAACTCGATCGTGATTCCAACTGCGGCCATCGAGAACGGGAATCAGGGCGACTACGTCTTCGTGGTCGATCCGGGACCGACGCCTCCGGACAAGCTGAAGAACCTTCCCGGCGAACAGTCCACCTCCGCGAACGGAACGGCCGCGCCCGCGGCGAAGCCGTCGCATGCGGCGTCCGGCGAGGAAGAGAACGGCAAGAACGGCAAGCCGAAGCAGCAGTTCCACGCCGACGTTGTGAACGTGACCGTTGCCTTCACCATCGGAACGAACTCGGTGCTCTCGACGAACACCACGCTCAAGCCGGGTCAGCAGGTCGTCGTGGACGGGCAGGAAAAGCTGGTGGATGGCTCGCCCGTGACGCCGACGCAGGCGAAGACTGTCCCCGCCATCAATGGCGGAAGCGCTGTCGGCGCGACGAATCCTTCGGCATCGACGGCGCCGCCGCCGGCCGGGTCGGGTGGCCTGCCCAACGGATCGCCGGTGCCGCCGGGCTCAGAGGTGACGCAGCCGGGGCAGGGAAGCGGACAAGCGGCCCAGAGCAACGGGCAGAGCGGCCAGAGCAACGGGCAAAGCAATGGGCAAAGCGGGCGCCATCGTAACGGCAACCAGAACAACAACGGCGGACAGGCCGCTCCTTCCGGTGGAGGCACGCAACAATGAGTCCGTCCCGGCCATTTATCCTCCGGCCGGTGGCCACCTCGCTTCTGATGGTGGCCATTTTGCTTGCGGGCGCCGTCGCGTGGTGGGAACTGCCGGTTTCCGCGCTGCCGGAGGTCGACTACCCGATCATCCAGGTGCAGACGTACTACCCCGGCGCGAGCCCCAACGTGATGGCGCAGTCCGTCACCGGACCGCTGGAGCGTCAGTTCGGGCAGATCCCCGGCCTGAAGCAGATGACATCAATCTCGTCGGGCGGCGGCTCGGTCATTACGCTGGAGTTCGATCTCTCCGAGTCGATTGATGTTGCGCAGCAAGATGTGCAGGCCGCGATCAATGCGGCGTACACGTATCTGCCGCAGGACCTTCCCAACCCGCCGGTCTACGCCAAGGTGAACCCGGCGGATGCGCCGATCCTGACGTTGTCGCTGACCTCGGACACGATACCGCTGCAGAAGGTCGAAGACCTTGCGGACACGGTTCTGGCGCAGAAGATCTCGCAGCTGTCGGGCGTCGGTCTGGTGTCGATCGCCGGCGGACAAAAGCCCGCGGTGCGCATCCAGGCGAACCCGACGCAGCTGGCCAGCTATGGGCTGTCGCTGGAGGACATCCGCACCGCCATCGGCACGGCGAATGTGGACCAGGCGAAGGGCGCGCTCAACGGACCGCAGCAGGCCTTCACGATCGGCGACAACGATCAGCTGATGAGCGCGGGCGATTACGACGATGTCATCGTCGCGTATCGCAACAACTCGCCGGTGCGGCTCAAGGATGTCGCCACGGTAGTGAACGGCGCGGAGAATCTGTACCAGGCGGCGTGGATGGGCTACGCCGCACAACCGGCGCACACGGAAAAGCAGCCCGACGGCACAGTGGTCCAGGTTCCGGCGTCGCAGGCGTTCGTCAAGCCGGCCATCATCATCAACATTCAGCGCCAGCCGGGCGCCAACATCATCGGCGTGGTGAATGAAGTGCAGGCGCTGCTGCCGAAGCTGCGCCAGTCGCTGCCGGCGGGCGTCGATCTCGAGGTCCTCACCGATCGCACCAACACCATTCGCGCGTCGATCAAGGACGTGGATTTCGAGCTGCTGCTCACCATCGGTCTCGTGATCCTGGTGATCTTTCTGTTCCTGCGGTCCTTTGCCGCGACGGTTATTCCGGCCGTGGCGGTGCCGCTGTCGATTGTCGGCACCTTCGGCATCATGTATCTGCTGGGCTACTCGCTCAACAACCTCAGCCTGATGGCGCTGACGATTTCGACCGGGTTCGTGGTCGACGACGCGATCGTGATGATCGAGAACATCGACCGCTATCTGGAGATGGGCGATTCGCCGCTGGATGCGGCGCTCAAGGGCTCCGAGCAGATCGGCTTCACGATTCTCTCGCTGACCGTATCGCTGATCGCCGTGCTCATTCCGCTGCTGTTCATGGGCGACATCGTGGGCCGGCTGTTCCGCGAGTTCGCGGTCACGCTCGCGGTCACGATTCTTGTTTCGGCGGTCGTGTCGCTGACGCTGACGCCGATGATGTCGGCGCGCCTGCTCAGGCACAAGCCGAAGTCAAAACAGAATCGCTTCTACCGCAAGAGCGAAGAGTGGTTCGAGTGGACGATTGCGCGCTACGGCGAAGGCGTGCAGTGGGTGCTGCGCCACCAGACGTTCACGCTGATCGTCACCGCGGCCACGCTGGTGTTCACGCTGATCCTCTACGTCTACGTGCCCAAGGGCTTCTTTCCCTCGCAGGATACGGGCGTGATCATGGCCATTACCGAGGGCAACCAGAGCACCTCGTTCTCCGCGATGGCCAACGGGCAACAGGCGGTGGCTCGCGAGATACTCAAGGACCCCGACGTCGTCTCGCTTTCCAGCTACATCGGCATCGACAACACCAACTCCACGCTGAACTCGGGCCGCATCCAGATCGACCTCAAGGACCGCGACGACCGCAAGTACAGCGCGCAGCAGATCATCACTCGGCTGCAGGGCAAGCTGAATCAGATTCCCGGCATCCAGACCTTCCTGCAGCCGGCGCAGGACCTCACCGTCGAAGACCGCATTTCACGCACGCAATACCAGTACTCGGTTGAAGACCCGGACCCGGTGGAGCTCGCGCAGATCACGGATCAGCTGGTCGCGAAATTCAAATCGCTCAACCATGTGATCACCGACGTTGCCAGCGATCAGCAGATCAACGGCCTGGGCGCCACGCTGGTCATCGACCGCGACACGGCATCGCGGCTCGGCATTACGCCGTCTTCGATCGACAATGTGCTGGACGATGCCTACGCGCAGCGCCAGGTGTCCACGATCTTCACGCAGCAGAATCAGTACCACGTCATCCTGGAGGTCGCGCCGAGTTTCCAGCGCACCACCAACTCGCTGAGCGATCTCTACGTCAAGAGCTCCAACGGCGGCCAGATTCCGCTGGACACGTTCACCACACTGACCACGCAGCCGACGTCGCTTTCGATCGGTCACCAGGGGCAGTTCCCGTCGACGACCATCAGCTTCAACCTCGCGCAGGGCAAGTCCATCGGCGATGCGGTCGATGCTATCAACAAGACGGTCGCAAGTATGCATCTGCCGATGAGCGTCAACGTCGCCTTCCAGGGAACGGCGGCGGCGTTCGAGGCCTCGCTGACCAACGAGCCGCTGCTCATCCTCGCCGCGCTCATCACGGTGTACATCGTGCTCGGCGTTCTGTATGAGAGCTACATTCACCCGGTCACGATTCTCTCCACGCTGCCGTCGGCCGGCGTCGGCGCCATTCTCGCGCTGCTGATCACGGGCAACTCGCTCTCGGTCATCGCCCTTATAGGAATCATCCTTCTGATCGGCATCGTTAAAAAGAACGCCATCATGATGATTGACTTCGCCCTCGAAGCCGAGCGCGAGCAGGGCATGACGGCCGAAGAGGCGATCTATCAAGCGTGCCTGTTGCGCTTCCGTCCCATCATGATGACGACGATGGCTGCGCTGCTTGGCGCGGTGCCGCTGGCCTTTGGATCTGGCACCGGATCGGAGCTGCGCGCGCCGCTGGGCATCACGATCATCGGCGGCCTGCTCATCTCGCAGGTGCTCACGCTGTTCACGACGCCGGTCGTTTATTTGTTCTTCGACCGCATCGGCCGCAAGTACTTGGGCACGGCCAAGGCCGACGAAGAGTTCTACGAGCACACTCACGGCGGCAAGCACCCGCCCAACCAACATCCGCCCAACCACGGCGACGGCGGCGGACTGCCCGAACCTGCGCCTGGAGATTAGATTGGACGGCACCCGTTCCATCGGCATTATGTCCATCGCAAAGGAGGTCTAAAAAAATGCCAGTCACAGAAGAGTTCAGGATCACGCTTCCGGCAGAGGCCGCCAGCTACGTGCACAAACGCATCGCAGACGGAAACTTTTCCGATGCGACTGAATATTTCGAGAGCCTGGTCGTCGCAGATCTGCTGGCGCCGCCACCGTCGGCGGACGAGCTCACGCAATGGATGAATACGGAGGGCGCACGGCGGCTCGAGGCTCTTCATCGCAATCCGTCGAGTGGCCTTACGAGCGATCAGGCATTTGCGGGTCTTACGGATGAATCTGAGGACGAGGAATAGAGAAGAGTGTTTCGGGTCATCTACACGGTCGAGTGCCGTGCTCAGCTACAGAAACTTCGGGACTATATCGCTGCGCAGGAATCAAGACGTGTTGCAGCGCGATACATGAAAAGACTGAAGGCCTTCTGTGATGAGCTGGCAATTGCGCCACATCGTGGAGAGCATCGCGAGGGAATCAAATTCGATCAACGATCCATCGGCTTTGAGCGACGCGTTTCCGTCATCTTCGAGGTCGTTGACGCAGAGAAGGTTGTCAACATAGCAGGCATTCGATATGCGGGGCAGCAACTTGACCAAGCAAGCGAGTAACCGGGTGGCCCATCCTTTCGCGCCTTTCGTGAAGGGACCGGGGTCCCCATGGAGCGTCGCTCGACCGGGTGGATCGCGGGGTATCGCGCGCACCGCAAGTGCACTCTTGCTATTCGCAAGCGCCGCTGTCCTGCACGCGCAGACATTTCCCTGCGGCCTCACCTCGATGACCGAAACATCGCAGCTCATCTATCCCCCGATTGCCCGCGCTGCTCATGTCGACGGGACCGTCGTCCTGCTCGCTCGATTCGACACCCGCGGCGTACCCGTGCACATCAAGGTTGTGAGTGGACCGCCCATGCTGCAAGCCGCGGCGTTGGATTTCGTGAAGAGCTGGCGGGCGAATGAATACACCGGCCCTCGTGAATGTCCGATTGCGGTGGCCTTTAATTTTGCCGGCGCTCCTTCAGGCGAATGCGGCACACCTGAAGACAAATCCGGGTCGCCCACTCCGCCGCCGCAGCGCGTTGACTTGCAGCACTACGTCATCGCCTCACGAAATCTTTGCTTCAACACGGAGCGTGATCCCGCAGGCCATCGAATCCACAACTTCCTCGGCCACCGCTGGTACTCAAAGTCATGAGTTTCGAGAATCCCAAACCCGGCGACAAAGACCCACGCGACTATCCGCGTCCCGGCGATCGTGACGAATTGCGCGGCGTTCATGGCCCGGACGACATCGCCGGCGATCGCGCGTCTCATGATCGAGCCACCGCCGCCGACCGCGAGAAGCTCCACCGCCAGGAGACCCTCACCGACGCTCCGCTCGGCCAATCCGACTCGCCCGCGGGCGCGGGCGATGTGGGCGCCGTGCACTTCTCCGCGCCGTTCATCAAGCGTCCGGTCGCCACGTTCCTGCTTTCCATCGCGATCATCATCGCGGGCGCGGTTGCCTACAAGCTTCTGCCCGTCTCCTCGCTGCCTGAGGTCGAGTATCCGGTCATCTCCGTCGGCGCGTCGCTGCCCGGCGCGGACCCCGAGACCATGGCCTCTGCCGTCGCGACGCCGCTCGAGCGCGAGTTCTCGCGCATCGCCGGCGTCAACGAGATGACGTCCACCTCCGGCACCGGATCGACGAGCGTCATCCTGCAGTTCGATCTCAATCGCGACATCAACGGCGCAGCGCGCGATGTGCAGGCGGCGATCAACGCAGCCCGCGCGCAACTGCCCGCCAACCTTCCATCGAATCCGACGTACCGCAAGATCAATCCGGCGGACTCGCCAATCCTGATTCTCGCTCTGACCTCCGACACCGTGCCGAAGCCGGAGATGTATGACGCGTCCGACTCGATCCTCGCGCAGAAGATCGCGCAGGTGCAGGGCGTCGGCCAGGTCTTCACCGGCGGGTCTTCGTCGCCTGCGGTGCGCCTCGAGATTAATCCGTATCTGCTCACCGCCAAGGGCCTCTCGCTCGAAGACGTGCGCAACGCGATCGGCACCGTCAACGTGATGCAGCCGACGGGCTATATCAACGGGCCGAACACGCGCATTGCACTCTCCACCACCGACCAGCTCTTCGGCGCGGCGGCCTATGCTCCGCTGATCATCGCCACCAGCAAGGGTCCTGTTACTAACACGGCGGCCACCACCGGCCTGCCCAGTTCCGTCGCCTCCGCGGTCACGTCCACGACCTCGACCAACGGGAGCACTACGGGGGCAACCACCTCCAACGCCTCGACAGGCAATGCGGCGGTCAGCAGCAATACGTCCGGCACCAGTTCGTCCACGACGGCCAGCTCCGGCGTCACGAACTTTGCAACCTCGCAGATCAGCACTGTGGGACCGGCGAATGCCTCGGGCATCGTCCGCATCAGCGACATCGCGCAGGTGATCGACTCGGTCGCCGACGTTCACACCGGCGGCACCTTCAACGGCAAGCCGGCGATCCTCGTCGTTGTCTTCAAATCGCCCGGCGCCAACGTGATTCAGACGGTGGACAACGTTCTGGCCATCCTCCCGCAGCTGCAGGCTTCCATCTCGCCGGCCATCAAGCTGCAGGTGGTGCTGGACCGTACCGGAACGATTCGCGCCTCGGTCCAGGACATCACCCGCACACTCATCATCTCGATCCTGCTGGTCGTCATGGTGGTCTTCCTCTTCCTTCGGGAAGGCCGCACCACGCTGATTCCGTCGGTCTCGGTTCCGCTGTCGCTGCTGGGCACCTTCGGCATTATGTATCTGCTGGGCTACACGCTGGACAATCTCTCGCTGATGGCGCTCGCCATCTCGACCGGCTTTGTCGTCGACGACGCCATCGTCGTAATCGAGAACATCACGCGCCATCTGGAGGAAGGTCTCGGTCCGTTCGAGGCCGCCATGGCCGGCTCGAAGGAGATCGGCTTCACCGTCCTCTCGATGTCGACGTCGCTGATCGCCGTCTTCATCCCGATTCTGCTGATGGGCGGCATCGTAGGGCGGCTCTTCCGCGAGTTCGCCATCACGCTCTCGGCGGCCATTGCGGTTTCGCTGGTTGTCTCGCTCACCACCACGCCCATGCTTGCGGCCAAGTTTCTCAAGCCGCTGTCCTCCGTGCACAAGGGATGGTTCTATCGCATGGGCGAAAAGCACCTGGCGTGGCTGACGGCGGAGTACGAGCGCGGGCTGCGCTGGGTGATCCGCCACCAGATCACCACGTTCATCGTCTTCCTCATCACCTTCGCGCTCAACATCTACCTCTACATCATCGTGCCCAAGGGCTTTTTCCCGGAGCAGGACACCGGCCGCCTGTCGGGATCGCTGCAGACCCAGCAGGACGCGTCGTTCCACCGCACCAGCGAGAGCATGACCCGCATCGCGGACATTGTGCAGAAGGACCCCGGCGTTCAGAACGTGCTTGGCTTCCTCGGCGGCGGCGGGCCTGGCGGCGGAGCTTCCAACAGCGCGCGCATGTTCGTCACGCTCAAGCCGGAAAATCAGCGTTTGAAGACGGGCGACACCGCCGACAAGATCATCGCCCGCCTTCGCCCCAAGACGACGAACCTGCCCGGCGTGAAGTTTTACCTGCAGTCGGCGCAGGAGCTGCACATCGGCGGACGATCCTCGGCGGCTGAATATCAGTACACGCTCACGGCCGACACGCAGGACCAGCTGGACACGTGGGCGCCGCAGCTGCTCGCCGCGCTGCAGAAGCTCCCTGAGCTGCGCGACGTCAACACGGATCAGGAGGACAAGGGACTGGAGGCGCGCCTAGTCATCGACCGCGACACCGCCTCGCGTCTCGGCGTCAGTCCGCTTGCCATCGACTCCACGCTCTCGGATGCCTTCTCGCAGCGCCAGGTCTCCACCATGTACCAGGAGCTGAACCAGTATCACGTCATCATGGAGGTCGCGCAGCCCTACCAGAATGACCCTGCCGCACTGAGCAAGATCTACGTCAAGTCATCGACCGGAGCGCAGATTCCGCTCTCGGCCGTCACCCATCTCGTCATCGACCGCATCCCGCTGGCGATCAATCATCAGTCGCTCTCGCCGGCCGTCACGCTCTCGTTCAATCTCGGCCCCAACGTCTCGCTCTCGCAGGCCACTGCCGCCATTGAGAATGCGCGCACGGAGATCGGGATGCCGTCCGCCATCAAAGGCGGCTTTGCCGGCACGGCGCAGGCGTTTCAGCAGTCGCTCTCCACCGAGCCCATCCTCATCCTGCTCGCCATCTTCACCGTGTACATCGTGCTCGGCATTCTTTACGAGAGCTATATTCACCCCATCACGATTCTGTCCACGCTGCCTTCGGCGGGCGTCGGCGCGCTGCTCGCGCTGCTCATCTTCAAGATCCCGCTCTCGGTCATTGCGATGATCGGCATCATTCTGCTCATCGGCATTGTGAAGAAGAACGCGATCATGATGATCGACTTCGCTCTGGTCGCCGAGCGTGAGCATCACAAGTCGCCGGAAGACGCGATCTACGAGGCGTGCATGCTGCGCTTCCGTCCCATCATGATGACGACGATGGCGGCGCTGCTCGGCGGCGTTCCGCTGGCGTTCGGCACGGGCACGGGATCGGAGCTTCGCCAGCCGCTCGGCGTGACCATCGTCGGCGGGCTCATCGTCAGCCAGTGCCTCACGCTGTTCACCACGCCGGTGATCTATCTCATGTTTGACCGCCTGCGCGACGCACTGCCGCGCTGGCGCCGCTACGTGCTCGAGTCGCTCGGCTTCCGCCGGCCCGGCCGCGGGCCTACGCCCACGCCCGCTCCCGGCGACTGATATTCCTTCCCGTGATCCGCCCCAGTTGCATACGAGCTATTACGTTCAGCGGCGGCGACCGGGAAGGCAAAACCTTTCAAGACGCTTGGTGCCTTAGTTCGGAACCAGATAACCCTGCATAAACGCGTAGCCACCGTTGTAGAGCGCCAGAGTGTCCCCCAACCCAAGCTCTGAGGCCACGCGTACACCCGTCTCATACCTCTCGTGCTTGTAGAGATACCCGCCGCTCGCGGTCACCGCTTCGCTCCCCAGCATTACATCGATTCCGCCGACCGAATTCGTGACGTACAGGTTGTCGAACTCCGCCACGCCCGCGGATCCGCCTGCCACCGCGAAGTATTCCCAGTCCGTCAAGATAAGCGTGTACCCCGCCGGAACCTTATAGGGCGTTGGGATGTACGATGCATTCGAGTTGATCGAATAGCACGAACCGTTGAGCGAAGCAGTGCACTGCAGCAGCACCAGTTGACTCTCGTTCTGCCCCATGTGCGTCGTCGTGCCCGGCTCAATCTGCACGAGGGTTGCGGCTATCGCGTGCGCCGTCTTCGGCGAAATGAGCGCCACTAAAACCGTAATCGTCAACACGGTCCCCAGAACTGCCATTGCCTGTTTGAGTAAGGTCATGTGAACCTCTCCCATGCGAAGTGGATTTCATCGAGCCCGAATTCAAAGAGGTGCGGATTGTGCCGCAGCGGTGAGTCGCTCCGTGTTGGCCGGCCGCGCGTGTCGGGGATGCCTGCTTCGGCCGCTCCGGGGGATTAATTCGGAACCAGGTAGCCCTGGATCTCGGCGAATCCCTCGTTTGAGAGGGCCAGGCCGTCGGTAATTGTTACCCCCGAGCCGACGCGGATACCGGTTGAGAACTTTTCCGTGGCTGCATAGTTTCCAGCTACGTCGGCTACAGCAAAGCCGAAGGCATACACGTCACTTGGATTGCTGGTGGACGACAATACATCGGTGTACGTCCGTCCTGTCTGTCCACTCTGCTTGGTGTAACTGAATTGCCAGTCAGTCACGATGAGGGTGTAACCGGAGGGAACCACATAGGGCGTGGTAGTAAATCCGCCTGCGGGACTGATCGGAAAGCAACCTGGTGCGGAGTTTGTGCAATACAGGTTGACCAGCTGGGTCTCGTTCTGGAGGACTTGCGTGGCGGAGCCTGGTTCGATCTGGACCAGCGCTGCGGCTACGGCGTGCGCAGTCCGGGGGGAAATGACGGCGACCAGAAGCGTGATCGTGAACACGGCTCCGAGAATTGCCAAAGTTTGCTTGAGAAGAGTCATGTGATCTCTCCCTCACGAAGTGGATTTCGTCGGGCCCGATTCAAAAGAAATATTCAAACGAGAATAGGAATTCTTCCTGCGAAGTTCTCACGCCAGGCCCGGCTGGCTAGTTCGGAACGAGGTAGCCCTGGATAAAAGCGAATCCCTGGTTTTCCGAGGAGTAGTAGTCGGTCACGGTCATTCCTGAGCCGTAGCGGATGCCGTTTGTGAACTTGATGTTCGCGGCGGCGCGGCCATTTACGTCAGCCACGGCAAAGGCGGTGACAAAAGCGAGGGAGTTCTGGACCGAGGACAGAGAGTCTCCGTACGCCGCCCCCGGCGTTTCTTTGGATCCGAAGTAAAAAAACTGCCAGTCCGTGACGATGAGGGTGTAGCCGGCGGGGACCGTGTAGGCAGTGGCGGAATAGACTCCCTGAGGGTTGATCGCGGCACAACCTCCGTAGACGTACTGGCAAGACAACGAAACCAACTGCGTTTCGTTCTGGCCAAGGTGCGTGGTGGGGCCCGGTTCGATCTGGACCAGCGCTGCGGCGACCGCATGCGCTGTTTTTGGAGAGACGATTGCGACGATGATCGCGATCGTAAGGACCGTTCCAAGAATTGCCAAAGTTTGCTTGAGTAGAGTCATGTGAATCTCTCCCTCACGAAGTGGATTTCGTCGGGCCCGATTCAAAAAAGTCGTATGGATTTATCTGCGTGGCCCGGAGGCGGCGCCGCTCAGCGAATGGGCCGGCAGCGCGACGGCTATCGCCGCCGGCGTCTCCAGCAGCCCACAGTTCCCAGCAGACCTGTGCCGAGCAGGAGCAGCGAATCCGGCTCGGGGACAGGTGGCGCTGCGGAATTCACCGTCACATCGAGCGCATAGGCTCCCGAGGTGTTGGGGCAGTCGGTTTCGACCCCGTTCGTTTCGTCGGCGATGTTGCAGAACTGGCCGCCGGTGAAGTCGGCGGCGCCGTCGCCCAGCGTGGTGCAGCTCGGATCGACAGCGGCGCAGGGAATGTACTGCCCGTCGGTCAGCAGGATGGTGTATTTGCCGGCGGCGAGATCGTCAAAGGTGAGCGTAACGTCGCCGCATGGAGTGCCGCCGAAGTCCGAGACCGTGTTGGCCGGCGGACAGCCGGGGCTGTAGTTGGTGTCCAGCGAGGAGCCGTTGAGGAAGACGGCGTTCTTGCCGGTGCCGGAGAACAGGCCGACAAAGGGATCCGTGCCGCCGGGGTCGATGGTCTCTCCCGCCGCGTTCACGCCGCCGCCGAATCCGTAGGTCTGCAGGATCACGTCGGAGACGCTGGAGAGCGTGATTTCGAGCCTGAAGCTGTCGTTGCTGCCAAAGGTGCCGGCGTTATTGTCCGGTTTTGTCAGCGTGCCCGTATACGAGGTCGTATCGCCGCGCGCCACACTGGCGCAGAAGACCAGAGCGCAAATCAGGGTAACCAGCCCACGTCTGTCCATAGGATCCCCTTTGCTTCAGAATCGAAACAGCAGGTACAGGCCCAGGGGAGGATTTTGGCGGATACGAGTGCAATCCGGATGCCACCAGGCGCGGCATATTGCTCCTTTGGCTGCAACGATGTCAACGATTTTTACGAGAGGACTTGCAAGCTTTTGCAGCGGTTGAGCGGAACGCGATTGCACTGCGGGGCGGCGGACTTTCGATCAGGAGCTTCAGGAAGCTGGACGCGGCGCGCTGCTTCCGGCCCCGCAAGCCGCCGCCGCGCAGGCGGATTCCCCGTCTAAGCTATTAACAGCCATGCGCAGCACCCGCATCCTCGGCCCCGTTTTCGCCCTCGCCCTTGCTCTGCCGCTTTCCGCCCCGCTGGCAGCCCAGATGCACCACGTCGACCAGCCGCAGCGCGTCACCCGCGCCGTCGGCGTCTACGAGTGGACCGGCGACATCAAGAAGCCGGACGCTGCCCGCCTGATTCCCGTTTCGCTCTTCACCGCGGGCCAGTTTCAGGATGCCGGCGTCTTCCTTGCCGAACCCATTCCGCTCGCGCTCGAGACCGGCACGGTCTACGCCCTTCAGCACTCGGGCAATCCGATCGGCACGATCGACCTCGATTTTGCGCGCAACGTCGTCGACCGCCGCAGCGTCAGCGACGACAACCCCATCGGCGCGTGGTACGGCTACGGACGTTTCCTTCCGCTCACCGCCGAGAAGCAGCCCAAGCTCACCGAATACTCCGGTCATCCGGCCGTCGTCGTCTCCAGCGACCCCGACAACAACCAGCCGCACTTCATCAATCGCACGCCCGGCGAGAACGGCAACCCGGTGCCCTCAGCGGGAACCACAACGGCTTCGGCCAACACGCCGGCTCCGCCGAACGATCCAGACCGTCCAACCCTGACGCGCCGCGACGATGCCGGCACGAGTTCCGGCGCAAGCTCCACGGACAATGCGCCTTCGTCGCCGGGCACGGCCGACATCGATGACGATCCCGACCGGCCGACACTCGGCCACCGGGATGCACCGGCCGAAGGCAAGAAAAAGAAGAGCAAGGATTCGGGCTCCTACGTGGAGCCCATGGCGACCTCGTTGAACGATGACCCCAACCGGCCCGACCTGCACGCGGGCAAGGTCGAATCTCCCACCGCGCCGCCGCAGCTTACGGGACTTCCGGCCAATCTGCATCAGGCCGTCGCGGTCTCAGATGCGGCGAACAATCCGACCCACGTCTTCGCCCGCGACTGGGGCTCGCCGACCGAACGCGCCTCCACGCTGGCCGACATGCAGCAGCTCGCACAGCCGCTGGCGCGGCGGTATCTCGCCGCAAACGATCTGCAGCCTGCGCCGGCTGCTTCTGGCGGGCCGAAGCTGGTCACCACCGCAGCCAAGACTCCGACGAAGTCTCGCACTGCGCATCGCGGCTCCAACAAATCCGCCGCTCCCGCTCCACTCGACTTCACCGAGGAGCAGCTCGCCGGATACACGCTCAGCTACGGCGGCCTGCCTACCTTCGTCTATTCGGCCCAGGTCCCTACCGCCAGCGACGCGATCGTTTACGTCACGGTGGTCGCGCAGCGGCTTCCTTCCGGCCAACTGCAGACCTCGCTCACCTCGGTGACCGACAGCACGCACCTCGACCGCGTTCCGTGGATGCGTCTTATCGACGCCGTCGATCCGGACGACTCGCATCGTGCCAGCCTGCTCTTCGAACTGCGCGCGCGCAGCAGCCGTCAGTTCGCGCTCTACTCGCTGGCCTCGGCGCAGGCGCAGCAAAGCTTCGTTACGGGGATCATCGAGTAGGCCCTCGACGCTTGACACGGCTTTTAGAATGAACGTAAGCGAACGACCCGGCTCATGGCCGGGTTTCGTGCTTTTGGGAGCTGCGTAAGTCCAAAGCTAAAGTCTCTTTTTCGAAGACTTTGCGCAGAAACACCGGGGGAGGGGGGAGTGCATCTAAACTGAAACCTACATGACCGACAGCACCCAGAACCCGACCTCCGATCTCAAAGAAAATCCACAGGCAAATCCACAGCTCGCCCTCCTGTTTCCCGGCCAGGGATCGCAGGTCGTCGGCATGGGCCGGGCGTTTTACGACACCGTTCCCGCGGCCCGCGCCATCTTCGACGAGGCCGACGATGCGCTTGGCTTCGCGCTCTCGAAGCTGATCTTCGAAGGCCCCGAAGACCAGCTCAAGCTGACGGAGCACACACAGCCGGCGATCCTGACTGCGTCCATCGCGATCCTGCGTGCGCTGGAACCGGAGTTGAAGTCGCGCCACTTGAGCGTCGCGTTTGCAGCGGGCCACTCGCTCGGCGAGTACTCGGCGCACGTCGCGGCCGGCACGTTCACCTTCGCAGACGCCGTCCGCACGGTGCGCTCCCGCGGACAGTTCATGCAGGCGGCCGTGCCTCCGGGCGAAGGCGCGATGGCCGCGATTCTTGGGCTCTCTGCCGCGCGCATCAACGACATCTGCGCCCGCGTCTCGGACGAGCTCACCCCGCCGCCGCCCGATGATCCTGCCGATCCGGCCGAGCAGTCTGCGCCCGCCATCGATGCGCTGAACGATCCCGCGAATCCAGCGACGACGCCTGTGCAGGCGGCTACGCGGGTCAGCGCCGTCGTTGCTCCGGCGAACCTGAATTCGCCGGAGCAGACGGTGATCTCCGGCTCGAAGGACGCTGTCGAACGCGCCTCCGCGCTGTGCAAAGAAGCGGGCGCCAAGCGGGCGATCATGCTTCCGGTCAGTGCGCCGTTTCATTGCAAGCTGATGCAGCCTGCGGAGGATGAGCTCGCCAAGACGCTCGAATCGATCAGCTTCAGCGATCCACGGTTTCCCGTTGCGGCGAACGTCGATGCGCGCCTGCTGCGCCGCGGTCCTGAAGTTCGCGACGCTCTGATCCGGCAGGTTACGGGCGCGGTCCGCTGGGTGGAATGCATCGAGCTGCTGCGCGACTCCGGCGCCACGCGCTTTATCGAAGTCGGTCCAGGCAAGGTCCTCACTGGACTGAACGGCAAAATCGATAAAAATCTGGCGACTACAAACGTCGACAGTCCAGAGACGCTGCAGAAGGCTCTCGAATTTCTCTCTGCGTCATAGCGAGCGAGCGGGCTGCACTGCAATTGCAGCCGCCATGCGATTGCAGCATGGAGGCGACTGACCTAGAGTGGATGACTTCAGGAGCCAATCGATGTCATCTGCTGCTGGTTTCTTTCCGCGCGCCGCCTCTATCGGCGCGGTCGCTCTCGCCATCGCGCAGACGATTCTTGCGCAGTCGCCGGATCGCACCACGCTGCCGATTCCGCCGCCGCCGTTCCAGGGCCATATCACGCGCGACTACCGCACGTCGACGCAGGAACCGTCGCAGCCGCTGACGGCGCCGAGCGGCGCGCCGAATATTCTGCTGATCCTGCTGGACGATGCGGGCTATGGACAGACGGCGACCTTCGGCGGCATCATTCCCACGCCCACGCTGGACAGTCTGGCGAAGGAAGGCCTGCGCTATACGCGCTTCAACGTCACGGCGCTCTGCTCGCCCACGCGCGCGGCGCTGATGACGGGACGCAATCATCACGCGGTCGGCATGGGAACGATTACGAACTGGGCGAACGGATATCCCGGCTACACGGGGTCGATTCCGAAGAGCGCCGCCTTCGTCTCGGAGATTCTTCGCGAGAACGGATACGCCACGGCGGCCATCGGCAAGTGGCACCTGATTCCTGACGCGGAGACGACGCTCGCGGGGCCGTTCGATCACTGGCCCACGCACCAGGGCTATGACTACTACTACGGCTTCATTGGCGCGGACACAGACCAGTGGCATCCGGAGCTCACCGAGGGCACAAAGCCGATTGAGATGATTCCGCCGACGGGCCGCGAGAAGGACTACACGCTGAATGAGGACCTGGCGGTTCATGCGTGCGCGTGGATCGAGCAGCAGAAGGCGCTCGCGCCGGATCGTCCGATCTTCATGTACTACGCGACCGGCGCGACGCACGCTCCGCTGGAGGCGCCTGAAGCGTGGATCGACAAGTTCAAAGGCAAGTTCGACATGGGCTGGGACAAGTATCGCGAGATGGTGCTCGCGCGGCAGAAGCGCCTCGGCGTGGTGCCGCAGGATACGGTGCTGACGCCGCGGCCTGCGGAGCTGCCGGCGTGGGACACGCTCTCGCCGGATCAGAAGAAGGTTGCCGAGCGGCTGATGGAGGTCTTCGCCGGTTACATGGCGCAGGCGGACTTCGAGATCGGTCGCGTGATCGACACGCTGCGGCGTACGGGCCAGCTCGACAACACGCTGATCTTTTACATCGCCGGCGATAATGGCGCGAGCCTGGAAGGCAATCTGTACGGCACCGACAACCTGATGGAGCAGGTGAACGGCATTGTGCCACCGGCGTCCGAGACGGTGAAGCACCTTGACACGATTGGGCTGGATGGGACAAATCCGCACTATCCCGCAGGATGGGCGTGGGCAGGGAACACGCCGTTCCAGTGGGGCAAGCGCATCGGATCGCATCTCGGCGGAACGCGCGATCCGCTGGTGGTCGCGTGGGCAGGACACGTCAAGGATCCGGGCAGCGTTCGCTGGCAGTATGAGGATGTGACGGACATCTTTCCGACGATCCTCGAAGCAGCGGGCGTGCCGGAGCCGAAGAGCGTGGATGGCGTGGTGCAGCAGCCGGTGAACGGCGTGAGCTTTCTTGCGAGCTTTGAGAATCCGCAGGCGCCGGAGCGCGAGACGCAGTACTTCGAGATGCACGGCAATAGCGCGATGTACGACCACGGCTGGATTGCTGCGCAGCGCACCGGTCTGCTGCCATGGGCCTACACGTTCACGAACAACAACGGACCGCTGCCGTGGGAACTCTACGATCTCGACAAGGATTACTCGGAGGCGAACAACGTCGTCGCGCAGTATCCGGACAAGCTCGCGCAGCTGGAGAAGCTGTTCGATGAAGAAGCGTGGAAGAACCACGTCTATCCCATCGATCCGCGCATTGCGGGGCGGCAGCATCCGAATCCGCCGCCGCCGGGTGGCCGCGCGTTCTACACGTTTTATCCGGGAGCGACGCACCTCTATGACGCGCTGGCTCCGGGCACGCGCAATCGAACCCATACGTTCACGGCCTATGTAACGATTCCACCCGGCGGCGCCGATGGCGTGCTGGTCGCCGAAGGTGGCGAGGCCGCGGGTTATTCGCTGTACATCAAGGACGGGCATCCGGCCTATACCTACAACTACTTCCGGTTGAAGGTGACGACAATTACGTCGCCGGACAAGCTGCCTGTCGGTCACTCGGTGATCGAGCTGCACTTCGCCTACGACGGCGGCGGGCTGGGCAAGGGCGCGACGGTGACGCTAACGGTGAATGGAAAGAAGGAAGGCGAGGCGCGGCTAGAGAAGACGGTTCCGCGCGCGTACTCGTTTGAGGAGACGTTCGATGTCGGCGAGGACACGGCGAGCCCTGTCGGGCCGTATCGCGCTCCGTTTCCGTTCACGGGCACGCTGGAGAAGCTGGGGCTGCGCTCCGATCCGCCGCCGCAGTTGAGCGAACGCCAGCAGAAAACGGAGCAGGAATACGCGGAGTGGATCGCGGCGCTGAAGGACTAAACCGGAGGATCGCAGCTGTTGCGGGACGTTCCGAGTTCTCTGTAGTCTGCCCGCTATGGAAGACCTCTTCGATCCGGCTACGGCTGAACGGTTTCGTGTGCGGATTCGCTCGGTGACGGCTGCCAGTCAGCGGCAGTGGGGAAAGATGTCGGCCGCGCAGATGATGGAGCATTGTGCGCGCGGGCTGGAGATGGCGACGGGTGAGTTGAAGCCTCCGCGAGCCCTGATCGGGCGGTTGCTGGGCCGGGTGGTCAAGCCGATGGCGCTCAAAGAAGGTGAGCCCATGCGACGGAACTCACCCACATCACCGGCGCTGATCGTCGCGCCCGATGCAGATCTCGAGGGTTCGCGCACGCGGTTGTTAGGGGCTTTGGACCGCGTTGTGGCCGGCGGCGAGCGCGGTTGTTCGCGGCATCCTCATACTTTCTTTGGGCCGTTGCAGCCAAAAGAGTGGTCGATGCTGATGTACAAGCATCTGGATCATCATCTGCGGCAGTTTGGCGCGTAGGGAACCGCAGGTCATGCGACGGCGCGGTTTGCGTGTCAGATAAACTGAGATGTATGGCTTTTTCCGAACAGTTTGACGTTCTGGTGGTCGGCGCGGGCCATGCGGGCTGCGAGGCCGCGGCGGCCGCGGCGCGCATGGGGCGGCGGACGGCGCTGTTCACGCTGAACATGGATCTGATCGCGCAGATGTCGTGCAATCCGGCGATCGGCGGCGTGGCGAAAGGCCATCTGGTGCGTGAGGTGGACGCGCTGGGCGGCGTTATGGGCGAGGTGGCGGATTCGTGCGGCATCCAGTTTCGCCTGCTGAATACCTCGCGCGGTCCGGCGGTGTGGTCGCCGCGCGCCCAGTGCGACAAGGCTCTGTATCGCGTGCGCATGCGCGAGAAGCTGGAGTCGATCCAGAATCTATTCATCAAACAGGCCGAGGTGGTCGACCTGGTTGTCGAGCCAGTCGGCGAGGCGGCAGGTCAGCGAGTCAGCGGTGTGAAGCTGCGCGATGGGCGCGTGATCCAGGCGCATGCGGTTGTGGTGACGACGGGCACGTTTTTGAACGGCCTGATCCACTGCGGCGAGCAGCAGTACACGGCGGGTCGCTCCGGTGAGCCGGCGAGCGTTCTGCTGGGCGAGAACCTGAGGAAGCTTGGGCTGCGCGAGTGCCGGTTGAAGACCGGCACGCCGCCGCGGCTCGATGGGCGGACGATCGACTGGAGCAGGTTTGAAGAGCAGCCCGGCGACGCCGATCCGACGCCGTTCAGCTTCCGCAGCGCGCCGAATGACGGCAGCGCGAAGTGGCAGCCGCCGCTGCCGCAGGTCTCGTGTCACATTGCGACGACAACGCCGGAGACGCTCCAGCTCATACGCGACAACGTGCACCGCTCGCCGATGTTTACCGGCCAGATTGAGGGCATTGGGCCGCGCTACTGCCCTTCGATCGAGGACAAGATCGTCCGCTTCCCGGACAAGACGTCGCACCAGTTCTTCCTCGAACCCGAGGGCCTGAACACGCATGAGGTCTACATCAACGGCATGAGCACGTCGCTGCCGATGGAGGTGCAGGCGGCGATGGTGCACTCCATTCCCGGATTGGAGAACGCGGAGATGCTGCGGCCCGGGTATGCGATCGAGTACGACGCGATCGATCCCACGGAGCTCGACCGCACGCTGCGCGTGAAGAAGTTCAGCGGGCTCTATCTGGCGGGGCAGATCAATGGAACTTCAGGCTATGAAGAGGCGGCGTGCCAGGGCCTGATGGCGGGGATCAATGCGGCGCTGTATGCGAGGTCGAAGCGCGACGACTCGGCGACGGAGAGCTTCACGCTCGACCGCACCGAGGCGTATACGGGCATCCTCATCGACGACCTGATCTCGAAGGGAACGGACGAGCCGTATCGGATGTTCACGTCGCGCGCGGAGTTCCGGCTGCACCTGCGGATCGATAACGCCGACCTGCGCCTTACATCGCACGGCCGCCGGCTTGGCCTGATTGAGGACACGGCCTGGGCCACCTTCGAGGCCAAGCAGGCCCGGGCCGCGGCGTTCTCGTCCCTCCTTGAGACAGGCAGGCTGACGGATGACGACGTCACGATTCTCAGCACCGCCTGGCCGTCCGATTTCGGGCCGGTCCCGGTCAAGGGCGAGCGCCCGGCCCAGCTGCTCAAGCGGCCGCAGGTCACGGTCGAAGCTTTGCTTCCGGCGCTGATTGGCCGCATGGCGGACACCGCGGAGCTGACGCCGTGGGTGGCAGCGTTCGATGCTGTCGAGTATCGCGACACGGCTGTCCTGCCGGTCTGGGTGCGGAATGAGATGAAGACGGTCGAGACCGGGATCAAGTTTGCCGGGTACCTCGCCCAGCAGCAGCGCAGCATCGAGCGCCTGCGGCGGGACGAGGCCCGCGCCATCCCGGAGAGCTTTGATTACACGACGGTCAGCGGGCTGTCGCGGGAGATGGTGGAAAAGCTGGGGCGGGTTCGGCCGTCGACGATCGGCCAGGCCAGCCGGCTGCCCGGGGTGACGCCGGCGGCGCTGTCGCTGATCCAGTGCGTGCTGGAGATACAGGCGCGGGAAGCCAACGTCCGGCGCATCGCCTGAGCCGGTCCGACCCCGCCGACTGGAAGGCTGGCGGAAGGGTCGACTCCAGACCTAAAGTGACACTTGAAGTAGGTGTTTACTCCCCTGGTTCCCGCAGGCGGGAGCCGGTTTTCATCTATTCAAAAGTTACTTACGGGCGTACCGTAGAAGTCCCACAAAATATGCACCGCATACCCCGAAAGTGTCATATTCTCGTTTTGGGCATCCCGTATGCGTCGAGCGATTCTTACCTCCGGTCTTATCCTGCTGTTGTCGCCTGCCCTGACGCTCAGCGCCTCCGCGCAGGTCACAAAGGCTCCGCAGCAGCCTGTCTCCGAGCGTCTGCCCTACACCTTCAGCAATTTTCCGTGGTGGACGGACGCGCAGATTCGCGCTGAACTGAAGCACCGCATCCCCAGCCTGGGAGACGACGTCGGCCGGGGATCGGCGCAGGAAGCTCGCGTACGCGATGAGCTGACGGCGATGCTGGCAGCCAAGGGAGTCCACGCGACCGTGGTCAGCGAAGAGCCGTCGGCGACCCAGGCGTCGGTCTCGGCGTTCATGAAGACGCTGCCGTTTTATATTCCGGACGCAGCGCAACGCCCGCACATTGTGTTTAGCATCTCCTCGCCGCAGATCATCGTGGGCGGCATGGATGTGGACTCGTCGCCGGAAGGTGACATTGTGGAACGGATTGCCCGGCAGATGGAGGGCAAGCCGTACGACTCCAGCGCGATTCCACTGGAGGCACATCAGCTGGCGGAGCCGCTGCAGCGTCACGGCTACCTGCAGGCGGAGGTTGTGGTCATTCCCGATCATCCCTTGCGCGTCGGGGACACGTACTATGTGCCGATGCGCGCCCAGGTCTCTGCCGGTCCGCTGTATCACGTCGGCATGATCAGCGCCGATGGTGGACCGTTGCTGCACGACCGCGATCTTACCGGCTACTTCGATCTGCAGACGGGCGAGGTCGCGACACCGTATGCCTTCGACCGCCTGGAGAGCTCCATCATGACGGTGTACTTCCAGGCGGGCTACGCCGCGGTGCACTTCGTCGACAAGCCGGTGCTGGATCCGGAGCACGCAATCGCGACGTATCACCTGGAGACGGTGACCGGACCGCAGTACCGGATTCGCACGCTGACGGTGCGCAATCTCTCGCCGGCGCAGGAGGCGGAGGTTCGCAACCTGCTCGCGCTCTCACCGGGCGACGTCTACGATCAGATTGCAGTCGACGAGCTGCACACGAAGGTGCAGGAGAGCGCCAACCTGAAGGGCCTCGACTACTCGTTCGCTCCGTCGACGGACCGCAACCTGAACGTGATCGATCTCACGCTGGACTTCTTCAAGGACAGTGCGCAATCTTCGTTGTGAGTTAGCGAGCTAGCGCGCCAGACAGGTTGCGTGGTCAGGATTCATAAAGAAATAAAGCGCCCCGCGATGGGGCGCTTTTATTTGGCGGGACAAATATGTGTGAGTCGAAATCCTTCGTCGGCGCTAACTCCCTAACTTGCTGACCCGCTAACCCGCTGCCTAGTGGTTGTAATTGATCTCTTCTTCTTCTTCCGCACCGTAGCGGCGCAGCAGGTTGGGAAGGTTCTGGCTGAAGGCGGCGCGCGGCATGACTACGTCGCAGCCGGCTTCGACGGCCTTGGCCTTCAGGTCGCCCTGCAGATGCGAGAGGAATCCGATGATCGAGACCGAGCGCTTCAGCTTGGTCTTCAGCTTCGGAATCGTGGTCAGCGGCTTGGCGTTGGCGTTGTTCAGATCGAAGACGATCAGCGATGGCTTGTTCTCATCCTTACCGTTGGTCAGGTCTGCGAGCGCGTCCTTGTCGTTCTTCACGAACGCGACCTTCACGCCCAGCTTGCGCGCCGTCTCGTTGATCTTCGCGATCAGGAAGAGATCCTCGATGAAGAGGTAGATGTGCGTCTCGGCGTCCTCGGGGATCGGCACAGGGCGCGGACCGGAGAAGTCCAGCGGCTGGTTGTCGCCGTGATGGCGATGACGGCGTCCGTGGCCATGCACCTGGATCGTGGACGGCGGAGCATCGGCGTAGTTCGCATCGCCGGCGCGATAGCTGTGGTCCATGGGGCCGACGAAGCCGCGCTCCTTCTGCTGGCCGCCCTTGTTCTTGCGCTTGAAGCCGCCGACGAGGTTGCCGAAGTTGTCGGGAAGATTCTGGCGATAGCCATTTCCTCCGCCATAGCCCCCGTTATTGTTGCCATAGCTGCCGGCGTTCTCGGAGCGGAAGTCATTGCCCGGATTGTCGCTGCGGGCGCGACGCTCGCGGTCGCGGAACTTTTTCTTCCAGCGCTTGCCGCCCTGGCCCTGCTGCTGTCCGCCCTGTTGCGGGCGGCGCATTCCCTGGCCAGTGGAGGCTGCGAGTGCGAGGCTTTCGCCTTCCATCACGATGGTGGCCGCAGGAGTCGCGGACTCCTCGTTCGACCCGGCCGGCGCGCCTTCGCCCGGGGTGGCTGCAGAGGCCAGCAGCTTGTTCTTCCGCTTGCGACGCCGGCGGCGGCTGCTCTTGCTCTGTCCCATTCCCGGGGCAATCGGGCCGCCTTCGCTGGCCGTGCCGCTGTCGAAGTCCTCGCCATCAAAGCCGTCCCCAGCAAACTGCTCGGGAGCGTCGACTACATTTTGTTCTGACATGGTTGCTGTTGATTCCCCTTACGTTGGCCTTCCAGGAAGCACCGAAGACGCGAACGTCCGACAGGCGCGCCAATCGATCTGTGCGCGGGCCGCGGTCCGAACGGGAGAGTCTTCCGACAATCTCAAATCGTGGCTCTTTGGAACGGCTTTCCTGCTTACGTACCGGCGGGCTCCCCCTGCGAGTGTCTCCGCGCTCGCGATTCGAACTCCGCCGAATGATTCGACCGCATACAGAACGGTCGTACTTCTAACTATTCCTCGTGGCCGTATCCGGCCCCGGCGAGACGGTTCTGTGCCGCATTGCGACCCGGCGTGACCGTCAACCCTCTCGATTTTCCGGAGATATCCTTGTTCCCACTACGGGCGTCCTCGAGTCGTGCAGCCTTCAGGGACAACCTCCACCTGCGGCTCATGCGCTCTGCGCCCGGAACACCCAAAGTATACCGCGCGCCCTACGTCCATGCAAGTCTTTGTGGACGTGTCAGGTGGAGAACCAACGCGATTAAAGCCGTCGGGCCACCTCCCCTCCCCGGAAGATGGCCCTCAGACCCTTACAAGGCCAGTCACTGGCCTCCCGAAATGCTCCCCTCGGAGCGTCCGGCGGGTCACGCCTCAATGAATTCGAGGTCTTTGAATCACCGCTGGACGTTCGCTGCTCTGGGCCGCTGGGCGACACAACGCTCGAACACTAACCCATAGAGCAATCTGCGTACCAAACTTTCCACCTCCCAAACCCTTACAAAATAATGAACAACCGATTTCCGCCTACCCAAAATTAGAGAAACGGGGGGCCATGTTCCGATTTTCGGAAGAACCGCTGCGCCGGCAGGCCCCGCCCTAGCCCAGAATTGCAGCCCAAATTCGAAGCCCAGATCTGTCCTCTCGATCCAGGCGGCCGGGCTTTCTGGCCCGAAGGTTCCGGGCCGAAACGGAATGGCACGGGCATCGTCCAAAGCGGCAAGTCTTGAGTGGAAGCAAGACACGTCCGGCGCTGCTGTTTGAAACGCACCGGGTCCGAATCGCTGGCCAGCCACAACTGCATCGATTGACCGTCTCTGCTTTTGCTCTTATATAATTCGGTGGAGTTGGCCCCGCAGTCTGCCCGCGCCTCTCTTGCCCGCTTTCGCGGCGCGAGACGATACCAAAGCAGGACGCGGAAGGTGGCCTAACCCTGCCGAGTGGCGCAGCTCCCACTCCGAATAAGATTTTGCGCAACGTTCTCGATTTTCCCGAAGGAGCACCAATAACAGCATGAACCGCACGCTTGTCCTTGCTACAGCGCTGGCCGCCGGCCTCGCCGTACCCTCTATCTCCGCCCAGGCCGCTGCGCCCGCCAAGCCGGCAACAGCACCGGCGAATGTAAAGCCTGAAGCCATTCCCGCCAAGGTCGCCATCATCTCCTTCCAGCAGGTCGTCGTTGCCACCAACGAGGGACAGCGTGCTATCGCCGACGTGCAGAAGAAGTATGAGCCGCAGAAGCAGAAGATCGACGCCGAAGGCGCCGAGATCGACTCGCTGAAGAAGCAGGTGCAGAGCCTTCCCTCGACGACGACCGATGAGGAGCGTGCCAGCCGTCTTCGCACCATCGACGAGAAGGAGAAGCAGCTGCAGCGTGACGAAGAGGATGCCTCCAACGCCTACCAGGGCGATCTGCAGGATGCCTTCGCCAAGGTTGCGCAGAAGGTTGGCGCTGCCGCTGTGAAGTACGCGCAGGACAACGGCTTCACGATGATCGTCAACATCGAGCCCAACCAGCAGGCGCCGAACCCGATCATGTGGTGGGAACCCGGCACTGACATCAGCCAGGCCGTTGTGAATGCGTACAACGCAAGCTCAGGTGTTGCGCCGCCAACTCCGTCCGCTCCGGCACCGCATCGCACGACGCCGTCAACGGGCGCGCATACGGGCACTCACTAATCGCGGGCAGCAGCCCCATTCACAGCGGAGGCCTTCGGGTCTCCGCTTCGTTTTGCGCGTCAAATGCCCCGCGGTTCGCCGCCGTTTAGAATGCGGGGAAGTGTTCAACGATAGAGACCGCAAGCCCGCCGTGCCACGTCTTGACGGCATCGATATCCTGCGCGGGCTGTCGATCCTGGCGGTCATTCTTCTGCACATCTGGATTCGCTTCGCGTTCTTCCACGTGAAGATGGGCGCTCACTGGCCGCGATGCGTGCAGCATCTCGCCTTCTTCAACGGCGGGAACGGTGTAACGACGTTCTTCGCGGTCTCCGGATTTCTGATCACGCTCACATCGCTGCGGCGCTTCGGCTGGCTGGATGCGGTCCGGCCTCTTGCCTTCTACCGGATTCGCTTCGCGCGAATCGTGCCATTGTTGGTGCTCCTGCTCGTGGTGCTGAGCGCGTTGCATCTGATGGGCGTTGACGGCTACGTGATCAACGAAAGGCATTTCACTCTGCCGCGCGCGCTATTCGCTGCACTGACCTTTCATCTCAACTGGCTTGAGGCATCGCGCAACGCTTACCTGCCGGCGTGCTGGACGGTGCTGTGGTCGCTGTCCATCGAGGAGATGTTCTATCTCTTCTTCCCGATTGTCAGCCTCGCGTTCTTTCGGGGTGGGCGGGCCGGGCGCTGGGTATGGATTGCTCTCGCACTCGGGTTGTTCGCGGTCGGGCCGTGGGCGCGCGTCGTCTGGGCGAAAAATGACCTGCAAGCGGAGAACTCGTACCTTGCAGGCATGGCGAGCATCGCGCTCGGTTGCCTGACGGCGTATGTCGTCGACCGGCTCTCGCGGCGCGCGTTGCGAACAGCGTGGCTGCACGTTGTGGAGATCGCCGGCTGGGCGGGCATTCTGCTCATCGCCGTCTGGCCGACGTGGCATCACGTGTTGCGCCCGCTCGGCAAGAGCGGCACAGACGATTCACTGCTGGCGCTTTCCGTAAGCCTTGTCATGGCGGCAGTTACGCTGCGGCGCAAGCGCGGTTCGCGCTGGAGCGCTCCCCTGCGCTGGTTCGGACGCCACAGCTATGAGCTTTATCTCTCCCACGAGTTCGTTGTGATCGCCGGCGTCGACTTGTATGCGAGGCTTTATCCGAATCACGCGTCGCGCGGCAGTGTCGCGATCTTTGTCATCGGCATGTTGCTGATGACGGCTCCGCTGGCAGCGATGCTGACCCGGTGGTTCACAGAACCGGCGAACCGCGCGCTGCGAGGTGCGCCCCTTCCGACGGAGTTACCGGCTCAGAGCAGCTGTGAGTCCGAGATGCAACCATCCTGAGCGGCATGGACCGCAGTAGGATGCAAGACGAAATTCGATCAACCGGATGCGATCAACGGTGATCGGCTATTGCGTCCGTTCCCGCTCTGCGCGCAGGACGCGTGCGACGCAAGCGACGACAGGGGCAACATCCTCCATCGTCGTCTGCCAGTTGGAAACACTCACGCGCATCGCACGCACACCACGCCACGTTGTTCCCGTGAAGAATGCCTCGCCGGTTGCACGCACTCCGGCGATGACTGCATCGGTGACGCGATCGTGATCGGCATCGGTTGCATTGGGCCGGGGATCGAAGAAGCGCACCATGCCCTGGTTGATCAGCGGCTCGCACAGTGCCTTAGCTCCGGGCAGGCCGCCGATGCGCTCGATCATCGCGGCGGCCACAGCGCAACAGCGATCGACAAGCTCTGCGACGCCCTCGCGGCCAAGCTGCCGCAGCGCCGCGTAGGTTGCGAATCCTCGTGCGCGCCGCGAAAACTCAGGCGTCCAGTCGACGGCATCGCGTGCGCCCGCGCCCTGCACGAGGTAAGAGGAATGCACCCCCTGCGACGCGTGGTGCGCCTCCACATCGCGGATGAACGCATAACCGCTGTCGTACGGAACGTTCAGCCATTTGTGGCCGTCGGTGCTCCATGAATCGGCATCCGCCACGCCGTCGAGCAGCGAACGATGCTTCGGCGACGCCGCGCACCACAGGCCCATCGCTCCGTCGACATGCACCCATGCGCCGTGCGCGTGGGCGAGTGGAATCAGTGTGCGAAAGTCGTCGAATGCGCCGACATTCAAATCGCCGGCCTGCAGAACAACGATCGTCGGCTTGCCGTCACGCTCCTTCAGGGCGCGCTCCAGCGCGTCGGCACGCAGCCTTCCGCCTTCGTCGCAGGGCAGGGCATCGATACAACCTGTGCCCATCCCGAGCAGCCGCGCCGCTCGCGGCACGGTGGCATGCTGCTCCGTGCTGGTAAGAATGCGGAGGTTTGGCGCTGCGGTCAAACCATCGCGCTCCACACTCCATCCCACACGTTCAAGCACGCGATGCCGAGCCGCGGCGAGACATGTCACGTGCGCCATCTGGCAGCCGGTGACGAAGGCGAAGCTCGCCTCCGCCGGCAAGCCGAAGAGCGACTTCAGCCATCCGGCCGCGACCTCTTCCACCAGCGAAGCGGCCGGGCCAATCACATACAATCCGGCGTTCTGATCCCACGCAGAGGTGAGCCAATCCGCCGCGAGCGCCGCGGGCAGCGATCCGCCAATGACGAATCCGAAGAAGCGCGGACCGGCGCTGCCAACGATTCCACCTTCGGCAGCCGTAACGAGATCGTCAATGACGCGCTCCGGCGCGAGGCTGTTGTCCTGCAGCGGCACGTCGATGCGCCCGCGCAGTTCTTCCAGCGATGCCGTGGCTTCCACGCTGCGCTTGCGCAAGCCGTCGATGTGCGCCAGCGCGTGACGCAGTGCCGTCGAAAGAGGCTTTTCAAACCTGGAATCTGAATTCATCAAGCGCGATGGTACACCGCTGTCCTTGATAGGGCGAAGGCTCGAGGCGATCGACTTACTCTTCGCCGACCTTCAGCACGGCAAGGAACGCCTCCTGCGGAATGTCCACTTTGCCGATGCGCTTCATCCGCTTCTTGCCTTCTTTCTGCTTTTCGAGCAGCTTGCGCTTGCGGCTGATGTCGCCGCCGTAGCATTTGGCGATAACGTTCTTGCGCATGGCAGTCACTGTAGAGCGGGCGATAATCTTTGAGCCGATCGCAGCCTGGATCGCGACCTCGAACATCTGCCGCGGAATCAGCTCGCGCATCTTCTCGACCAGCGCCTTGCCGCGGTCGTAGGCGAAGTCGCGATGCACGATGATCGAGAGCGCGTCGACGGGCTCGCCACTGACGAGAATGTCCATCTTCACCATCGGCGAGACCCATGTTCCCGCAAGGTGATAGTCGAGCGAAGCGTAGCCGCGAGAGACAGATTTGAGACGGTCGTAGAAGTCGAGCACGATCTCATTCAGCGGCAGCTCGTAGGTGATCATCACGCGCGTCTGGCTCACGTACTCGATGTTCTTCTGGCGGCCACGCTTCTCTTCGACCAGCTTCAGAATGCCGCCGAGATACTCCTCGTTGGTGAGGATCTTCGCCTCGATGACCGGCTCCTCGATCTTTTCGATCTCGCTGGGGTCCGGCCAGCGCGACGGATTGTCGACGGTGAGGACCTTGCCGTCGGTCATCGTGATCTTGTACTGCACGCCGGGCGCGGTGGTGATGAGGTCGAGGTTGTACTCGCGCTCCAGCCGCTCCTGGATGATCTCCAGATGCAGCAGCCCGAGGAAGCCGCAGCGGAAACCGAAGCCGAGCGCGACGGAGGACTCGGGCTCGAAGCTGAAGCTCGAATCGTTCAGCCGCAGCTTTTCGAGCGCGTCGCGCAGCAGCGCGTGCTCATGCGAATCGACCGTGTAGAGCCCGGCGAAGACCATGCTCTTGATATCTTCGAAACCGGGCAGCGCTTCGGCTGCAGGATTGTCGACGGATGTAATCGTGTCGCCGACCTTTGTGTCGGCGACGTTCTTGATCGTCGCGACGAAGAAGCCAACCTCGCCTGCGCTCAGCTCTTCGAGCTCGACGGGCTTCGGTGTCATCACGCCCATCGACTCAACGTCAAACGTTCTTCCGTTCGACATAATCCTGATCTTGTCGCCCTTACGCAGCCGTCCATTGATGATGCGCGCAAGTACGATGACGCCGCGGTACGGATCGAACCACGAGTCGAAGATCAGCGCCTGCAGCGGAGCATCGGCGTTGCCCTTCGGCGGCGGCAGCAGGTGAACCACGGCTTCAAGAATGTCTGCCACATTCTCCCCGGTCTTTGCGCTCACCGGCACCGCATCGTCCGCCGGCAGCCCGACGGATTTTTCGATCATCTCCTTTGTGCGCTCGATGTCGGCGCTGGGAAGGTCAATCTTGTTAATGACCGGGATGATCTCAAGGCCGTGCGAGATCGCAAGGTAGGCGTTCGCGAGCGTCTGCGCCTCGACGCCCTGCGATGCATCGACGACCAGCAGCGCGCCCTCGCACGACGCCAGCGAGCGGGAGACCTCATAGCTGAAGTCCACGTGCCCCGGCGTGTCGATGAGATTAAGTTGATAGGTGTTGCCGTCGCTTGCCGTGTACATCATGCGCACGGTGTGCGCCTTGATGGTAATGCCGCGCTCGCGCTCCAGATCCATCGCATCCAGCACCTGCGCCTGCATCTCGCGCGCCGTCAACGATCCGGTCAGCTCCAGCAGCCGGTCGGAGAGCGTGGATTTGCCGTGGTCGATGTGCGCGATGATCGCGAAGTTGCGAATGTACCTGGGGTCCATGATCTCCGTGCGGTGGGCGCGGCCAAACTTCTATGGGTGGCTGCAAAGAGCTGTGCAGGAGGCTGCGCGCGGGTTCCGATTGAACTCATAGGATATCAGTCTCCGACCCGCGCCATGCCTGGGTTATCCGCGTGATCTCGCGCTGCAACATTGGCTGGAAGCGGAACGACAGCATGCTAGCCTAATGCAATGCTCCGCAAAGAGGGGCGGTCGCCAGTCGTTTCGTATGCCTGGGTTCCGTACCTGCTGACGATGCTGCTTTTCTTGGCGTTGATGCGGCCAAACTGGCTGCATCGTCAGGCCATGATGTTCGGTCCATTTGCCGACGCTCATGTGTACGGGCGCGCGATTCGCACGGCGGCCCTTGGTCTCGATCCCTACCGGACGCCTGCGCTCGATCTTCCCTTTGTCTATCCTCCGCTCGTGCTTCGTTGTGGAGTCTTGCTGCGCGCGCTGGTCCTTCATCATGTAAGTTTTTGCATCTATATTCTGCTGACGTGGGCTGGCGTGCTGAGCCTGCCGTGGATCATCTGCAGTGCCTATATTCGATCGCAGTGGTTTACTCCCTGGCTCGGGATGCTGATCTTTGCGTTTCAGCCGTTCTTCACTTATGAAGGCGTTGTCTTTACCGGCAACATTGTTCTGATCCTGTTGCCGCTGGCTCTGCTTGCCGGTGTGCGCGGTGTCCGGCATCGGCGGTGGGGACTGTTCTACGTGGTGGTGGGACTCTGCGCTCTGATTAAAGCGCCAATGCTTGCATTGTTGTTGCTGCCGGCGCTCTCCGAGGACAAGGAGTGGAAGCCGTCGATCTTCACGACGATCGCCGTCTGCGCTGTCTACCTTGCTCAGCGCCTCGCGATGCCGCAAGCGTATGGGGAGTATCAGCGCAATGCCTGGGAACAGGTGATCGTTCACAAGGACACGGGCTTCAACCTTCTCAGCTACGTGACGCATCAGGAGCGGAATCTCGCTGTGCTGCGACACGCCGCGGTCCCACCCGCGATACAGGTTGCCGTCATTGCTTTGCTGGCCGCAGCATTTTACTGGTACCGGCGCCGCCGCGAAGACGAAGATCTTCGGCCTCTTTGGATGCCGGCCCTGCTGGTGCTCTCCATCCTCGCCGATCCGCGCCTGCAGCACATCGACGCCTGCGCGGCGATACTGCCATGCCTCTACCTCTGGGTGGAATGCATACGCAGGCTGGCGCGCAATCCGCAGTGGTGGCGCATCTTCGTCCTTGCTTTTGTGTTCTTTCAGTTCCTGACGCCCAAGCAGTTTGAGATGGGTGAGATTGGGCTGCTTTACGGATCGCTGCTGCTGGTGCTCGCAGTCACAATCAGACCGCCGGCGATCCTCTCGCAGAGCGGTCCACCGCTCGCAACAGCAGCTGACCGTTAGTGCGGGTTTTCGTTCTCGCGAATGAACTCCGCTGTCCGGTCGTGCAGCGCGTGTAGCGCATCTTCATTCACATACACCATGTGGCCGGTGGGGAAGAACTTGTACGCGATATTCTTATCCAGGCTTTGCGGTATCGGCAGATGCTTCATCTCGTACTCGGCGCCGAAGTACAGCGTGCCGAGATCGAAGTATCCGCCCATCAAAAGAATGTGCATGTGCGGACTGACCTTCATGGTGTAGGCGATGTCGCCCATCACATTCGTGCTGGTGCCGACCCAGCCCTGTGGCCCGTACGCCTGGTGGTTCATGTCCCACTTGAAGCCCGGCTCGCGCGCGCTGGGCTTGTAGGTCATGTTCTCGCCGAACTTCAGGGTCTCGTGCGCGTAGGTGTTCATCGCTGCGAGAATCGCGGACTCAATCGACTCGGAAAACGGGTCGTAGTCAGCATCGCGCGCCAGCGGATCCATGGACGGACCTTCAAAGCGCGAATCCAGTCTGCCGGTCGTAATGTCCGCAGAGTCCTGCAGATACTTTGCGAACTCCCCGCCCGTAAGGCGCAGGTTCGCCTTCAGCCATGTCGCTGCGGGAATGCCGGTGTAGCTCTCGAGCTTCGCGGCGACAGCAGCCTTTCTGTCCGCGCTCAAATCCGAGCCCTGTAGCAGTGCCGCGGCGTAGTCCGTCAGCGCGTACTGCTCCACCTCATGAATCCACGGTTCCAGCGTGGCTGGCTGGTTCGGCACCTTGTGGTGATACCACGCCGTTGCGGCAAAGCTGGGCAGCGCAAGGAAGAAGCCGTTCTCCGTGCCTGGGTTGGAGTCCGAGCCGTCGGCCGAGTCGTCGAAGCTGAGAATCTGGCTGAGGAACACAACGCCGTTCAGGTCGACACCATGTTGCTGCAGCACGCGCGAGAGAATCGCGTCGCGGGTCGTTCCGTAGCTCTCGCCAAAGAGGAATCTGGGCGAATCCCAGCGGTTGTACTTGGTGAGGAAGCGCCGGATGAAGCGATCGAAGGCGTGAGCGTCCTCGTCGATTCCATAAAAGGACTTGAAGGCATCCTTGCCTTCCACCCGGCTGTAGCCCGTGCCCGGCGCGTCGATAAAGACGAGGTCTGCCGCATCGAGCAGGCAATAGGGATTCGGCGCGATCTGGTACGGTCCGCCCGCTGGATGCTGCAGGTCGGGAATCTGCACGCGCACCGGCCCCATGCTGGTCATGCGCAGATACATCGTCGCTGACCCCGGACCTCCGTTGTAGATAAAGACAATCGGACGCGTGCGCGCGTCTTCATCCTTGGCGAAGTATGCCGTGTAGAAGATGCGTGACGTCGCCGGCCGGTCTGCCGGATTCGCGGGCAGCTCCACGCCGGAGTCGGGCAGCAGCTTTCCATCCAGGCCGATCGTCGCGTCCTGGCTGTCGGTCGAGCCAACCGTCAGCATTCCCGCGACGGCGCGAAAGGCGATGGCTTTGCCGCCTTCGACCGAAACGCTGCCCTCGGTGATCGAGTCGGCCGGCAGCGCCCCATAGTTCCTTTGCGGCTCGGTGCTGATGGTCGACGTTGTCGTCGTGGTGGTCTTCTGGGGCGGCTGCTGTTGTGCGCCGGCGGAAACGATTGCGATAGCGAATGTACCTGCTGCCAAACCCCACTTCACAAGCTGCTTCATGCGCACCCGTCCTCTTTCTTCAAAAGCCTTACGTATCTGCTGCTACATCTCAAATTGTTGAGGGTGATTCTATTCGAGTCGTCGATGCATTCAGCTTTTTAACTTCAACCAGCGTCGAGTAGAAGGTCGCTCCGCCTCCGATGTCCGTCAGCCGCTGGCTCGTCAGCTCGTTCACGTTCACGCCATCGCGCGAGAGCTTCTGCCAGTCCAGCCGCGACGCAACCGTGCCCGCCGGAACCGACTCGCTGATGCGCGCTGTCAGCTCGATCTGGCCGCGATCGTTCCACACGCGCACGGGATCGCCTGTTGAGATTCCGCGTGCCAGCGCGTCGGCGGCGCGAATCTCCAGAACGCCGGCGTCCTTGCTTTCCATCTGGCGATGCTTCGGCAGGTTGGCGAAGGTGGAATTCATATAGTTGTCGCTCTTGCGCGCGAGCATCTCCAGCGGGAACCTCGCGGCGGCCGAGCGATTGCTGCGCGATTCCGTCGCCGCGTGCCATTCCGGAAGCGGCAGCAGCTCGGCGCGCCCGCTGGGAGTCTGAAACCACTCGCGCGTGCTGAACGGAAGCGACTCGCCGCGGTCATTCTTCGGCAGCGCCAGCGGAGCGCGCGGCTCGCGCTCCAGCCGCTCTTTTGTAATGCCCGCCAGCCACGGATGCGTGCTATCGAGCGCCTGCGCGATCAGGTCGTCCGCATCCTCGCGGAAGGCCTGCTCTTCAAAGCCCATGCGCCGTCCCAGCTCGGCAAACAGCTGCACGTTCGTCCTCGCTTCGCCGAGTGGCGCAATCGCGGGCTGCGAGATCTGCGCGAAGTAGTGCCCGTACGCTCCCATCAGCTCCTTGTGCTCCAGGAACGTGGTCGCCGGCAGAACGATGTCGGCGTAGTCCGTCGTGTCGGTAAAAAAGTGCTCATGCACGACGGTGAAGAGATCGCGCCGCCGCATTCCCGCACGCACGCGCTCAGAGTCCGGCGCGACTGCCGCAGGGTTTGAGTTGTAGACGAACAGCGCGTTCACCGGCGGATCGTTCAACTTCGTCAGCGCCTCGCCCAGCTGATTCATGTTCACCGTGCGCGCTGCACGCCCCAGCCGGCTGGCCTGCATCAGCTCCGGCATCTGCAGTTTCTGCTGCTCAAACGGAAACGCCGCGCTGGTCGAAAGCAGCAATCCCCCGCCATGCTGCTTCCAGCTCCCGGTAATCAGCGGCAGCATCGCGACGGCGCGCGCAGCCGTTCCGCCATTTTCGCTGCGCTGAATGCCGTAGTTCAGCCGAATCGCCGCGGGCCTGCGGCCATCGCGTCCCGCATGTCCGTACGCTGCCGCCAGTGATTCGATCGTCTCAACACTCAGCCCAGTCACTTCCGCAGCATGCTGCGGCGAGTGCTGCTCGAGAAGCGCATGCTCACGGAGCTGACGCCAGTCATTCACCAACTCCTCGAGATACCCGCGATCCTCCAAGCCATCGCGAAACAGCACATGCATCATCGCCAGGGCGAGCATCGTGTCTGTCCCCGGCCGAATCTGCAAGTGCTCATCGGCCAACGCCGCCGTACGCGTTCGGTACGGATCGATCACCACCAGCCTTCCGCCCTTGCGCCGCGACTCTTCAATGAACGGCCACAGATGAATGTTGTTGCCGTGCACGTTGCCGCCCCACACCACGATCAGACCCGCATCGGCGAAATCCTGCGGTGCGGTGCCCAGCCGCGTCCCGTACACGCTCTTCAGCGCCGCCGAGCCCGCAGCCGAGCAGATCGTGCGATCCAGCTGCGACGCGCCCAGCCGGTAGAAGAATCGCCGGTCCATCGATCCATATCCCAACTGCCCGATCGTTCCCGCATAACTGTACGGAAGAATGCTCTCGCTGCCGAACTCCTGGGCGATCGCCTTCAGCCGCGCCGTAATTTCATCCAGGGCCTCATCCCAGGAGATGCGCTCGAAAAACTCGTGCTCGCGTCCCTTCGGCAGCGGTCCCTTCGCCACGCCCGCGCGCCGGCGCATGGGATACAGCAGCCGCTCCGGCGAGTAGACGAGATCCAGATAGCGCGCCACTTTGCCGCAAAGAAATCCGCGCGTCACCGGGTGCTCCGGATCGCCGGCGACCTTCACTGCCCGGCCCGTCAGCTCATCCACCGTCACCAGCACGCCACAGGAGTCCGGACAATCGTGCGTGCAAACCGCGTGCACGGTCTTCGTTCTGGCCGATTCCGGAGGCATGGCTATATTCTAGGCGCGTCCATCCGTGTCGGCCGCGCCCATTTTGATCTTCGGAGCCTGTATGCGATTCGTGCACCGCCAGCTTCTTCTTTCTTCCGTGCTGCTGCTCCTTTGCGGCTTTGCCTCCGCCCAGGCGGCCTCGAAATCCAATGAGTCCAGCGCCATCGTCGCCGTGCTCAACCGCCAGGCAAACGACTGGAATCGCGGCGATCTGGACGCCTTCGCCACCGGCTACAAGAACTCTCCGGACATTCTGTTCATGGGACAAACCATCCGTCACGGCTACGATCAAATGCTGGCCGGCTACCGCAAGTCCTTTCCCAACAAGGCGGCTATGGGCACGCTGACCTTTACCGCGCTCCAGGTGCAGCCGCTCGACGAGCGCTTCGCTACCGTCACCGGCCGGTTCCATCTGGAGCGCACCGCCGCCGGTGGCGGCAATGCCGGAGGCTACTTCCTGCTCGTCGTCGAAAAGACGCCCGCCGGCTGGAAGATCATCCGCGACGATACCACCGACGATCCCGCGCCGCGGCACTGACCTCCGTTGCGCCTGCCGACGATATGATGTTTCTGTCTTCAGGAGGGCCTATGCGACTCCGTCTCCTCTTCGCCACGTTCGCTTTGGCCGTCTGCGCTGGCCCGGGCGCAGCAGCGCAGAGCTCCAGCGAGATGTTCACGGCCACCCGCGAGCAGCTCGACGTTGCCAAGATCGTGCTCCGGCAGCAGGACGCCTGGAACCAGGGCGACCTCGACGCCTACCTTTCCTATTACAAAGACGCGCCGGACACGCAAGCCGTGCTCGCAACCCTGGTGCGCGGCGTCGAGAACATCCGCGCCGCCTACAAGGCCAACTTCCCCAACAAGGAAAGCATGGGCGCCATCGAAGACTCTGAGCTGGAGGTCCGCGCCTTGGGCGACAACTTCGCGCTCGCCACTGGGAAGTATCACCTCAGCCGCTCGCGCAAATCTGGCGGCGACGTCTCCGGGACGTTCAGCGAAGTGTTCGAGAAGACGCCGGCGGGATGGAAGATTATCTTCAGTGAGAGCACATGATCACTGATTCGCGCCGCAGCTCTTCACTCCTGCTGGAAGCACACAATCTTTGCAGAGACTATGGCCCGGTGCACGTCGTCGATGACGTCTCCTTCGAGCTGACGCGCGGCGAAACACTTGGCCTCGTAGGCGAATCCGGCTCCGGCAAGAGCACGATCGCGCGCATGGTGTTGCGTCTGCTGGAGCCAACCTCCGGCCGCATTCTGCTGCACGATACGCACGCCGACGGCTCGCCACGGACGCTCGACCTGCTCGCGCTGCCACCGTCTTCCATGCGCCGCCTGCGCCGGAAACTGGCGATCGTCTTCCAGGATCCCTACGCCGCGCTCGATCCCCGCATGACCGTTCGGCAAACTCTTTGCGAGCCATTTGCGATCCACGGCGAGCGCCCGCCGGAGGGCGTCGACGTTCGTCTCGCCGATTTGCTCGCCGAGGTCGGCCTCGATATGTCTGCGCTGCGACGCTACCCGCATGAGTTCTCCGGCGGGCAGCGGCAGCGCATCAACATCGCCCGCGCGCTGGCACTCCGTCCGGAACTGCTTGTGCTCGACGAGCCCGTCAGCGCGCTCGATGTCTCGGTCGGCGCGCAGATCATCAATCTGCTGCGCGAGCTGCAGCAGCGCTATGGGCTCACGTGCCTGTTCATCTCACACTCCATGCCGCTCGTGCGCTATCTTTGCCATCGCGTCATGGTGCTGCAGCGCGGTCGCGTTGTGGAGACCGGTTCCTGGCAGCAGGTCTGCGACTCGCCGCAGGAGCCGTACACCCAGCAACTGCTCGCCGCCACCCCGGAGCTGCCTGTCGCAGGCTAGTTCTGCCGCGGAAACTCCTCAATGTGGAGCTCGCCCTTGCGACCGAAGTAGATGACCTTCCTGCCCGTAAGGTACACGTGATATCCGGCGACACCGGCATCGCACAAGCGGTTCACGATCTCCGGATACCGGATCCTGTCCGCTTGCGCTTCGCGTATGGTCGCTTTCACAGCGTAGCCGGCAAAGTCCTTCGCCACCGGCGCGGCCGGCAGCGTGACCGGCTCAACGTGCGTTTCGCCATCAGGCATGTAGAAGGTGTCCTTGCGGCCGATAAAGTCCACGCAGTAGGATTCGACGCCGGCCCCGATCAGCATCCCGATCACCTCCGGGAAGGTCAGCCGTCCTTCCGACGAGCCGTGCAGCGCCTCATGCATCACCTGTGTATTCATCTCCTTCTCCCTCTTGCTTGCATTTGAATTTTGACCCGAGTCACTCTGTTGGCAGCCGGCGAAGATCCTTTGCCTTGGCCAGTTTTTGCAGCAGGGCGACAAGCGCCTTCCGCTCAGGTCCCGACAGAGCGGAGAAAAACTCCTCGTCGTTCTCGTCCGCCAGAGCGGCCAGCTTTGGAACGATCTTCCGGCCCTTGTGCGTCAGCGCAACGCTCTGAAACCTGCGATCGTTGCTGCACTCCTCGCGCGTCACCATCTGCTTTGCGAGCAAACGATCGATCAGCTTGGAGATGGCGCCACGTGTCATCCCGATCTTCTCCGCCAACGCACTCGGCGCCACGGCATCGAGCCCGTACATCTCGCGCAGCACCACCCATTCGGCCACAGTCACATCGCTCGCCAGCAGCTTGTGCGCAAAGCTTTGCGAGACATGATTCGAGACCAGCCGCATCCAGAAACCAATGTGGCTCTTCAGGTGGCTGACCTCCGCCGCCGACGTGGCTCGAGAGCTTTCAAGGGACGATTGCATTGGAAACAGTTTATAAGGAAACTATATTGTCTTGTCAAGTCTCTTTCGAAATATTCTCTGCGCGAGATTGAAAGTGGCTTACTTCTCTATCGCTCGCTGCCTGCGCGCCTCAACGTCGCACACATTGCGCAGATAATCCCACGAATACAACCCCGCCTCATGGCCATCATTCCATTTGAATCGCAGCGCATACTTGCCTACCGGCTCAACATCCACGGGCCGCGGAGGAGCTTCATACATCGGCAGCAGCGATTTCGCCTTCGCCTTCGCCACACCCGGCGCGCGCCCCTCCGCCTCGCGAGCCTCATGACACGTCGCGCACGGGCACGCCGCGCGCAGCCACGCAAAATCCCAGTAGCTGGTGTGCCCGTCGCGCCACTCGATCGTCACCCCACTCCCGCCGGTCTTGTCGATCTTCACCTTCGCGGGCCGAACGGCGTCGCCCGAAAGCCTCGGCTGTTGGTCGCGTGCAGCCTCTTGGGCACTGACGACCTTGAATCCCTCGTGACTCATCGTCTGTCTCCTCTCCGCTAACCGTGGCGCTGCGTCCAGAAAAAGTAGCCGGCCACAACGCATCCCGTTGCGACGACCACCATGCGCAAAACCTCGCCATTCATCCGTCGCGCGAATCGGGCGCCCACCCATCCGCCGATCGCCGCAAAGAACATCGACACGATGCAGTAATGCCACACGATGGCGCCGCGAACGATGAACGTGACGATCGCGCACAGATTGGACGTCGTCGCCGCTACAACCTTCATCGCATTCATCGCGTGAATACTTTCCATCCCGAGCAGCGCCAGAACCGTCATCACCAGGAATCCGCCGCCCGCGCCGAAGTAGCCGATGTAAAAGCAGATCGGAAAAAGCGCCAGCGCCAGCGGAAGCAGCGGGATCGGCCTCTCCTTGTGTGGATGCTTGCGTCCTTGCCGCATCCACTTGGAGACAGGTCCGCTGGCGCCGAAGATCAGCGTCCCCATCAGAATCAGCCACGGAATCAAATGCAGAAACGTGCGCTGGCGCGTATGCAGCAGAACCTCCGCTCCGCTCACGCCTCCCACAACGCACGTCACAGCGATGGTCGGCAGCAGGTCGCGGCGCACATCGCGGCGCAGTGTCGCGAGCGACGTCAATTGTCCCGGCCAAAGCGCCACAGTATTCGTCGCGTTCGCCTGCACCGGCGGAACGCCCATGCCCAGCATGGCCGGGAAGGAAAGAAAGGAACCGCCGCCGGCCATTGCATTCATGGCGCCGGCAATGGTGGATGCAGCCACAAGCCACGCGTAGCGTTCATGAGGAAATGCGAAAGACGGCATCTCTTGATTCTATTCGCCGGTCGAACGATGCTGCGTCAGCTCACGCAAGTTGCGCCAACTGCAGCGCCTCGTCAACTGTAGCCGCGACTAGCAGTCGATGACGATTGCCGCGCAGCATGCCCTCGCTCTCGCACACGTCCAGGAACTCGAGCATCGTGTCGTAAAAGCCTGCGACGTTCAGCAGCACCACCGGTTTGGCGTGCAGCTTCAGCGTCTGCCACGCCAGCACCTCGAACAGCTCCTCAAACGTTCCGAAGCCGCCGGGCAGAGCAAGGAACGCATCAGCCTTCTCGCCGATCAGGCGCTTTCGCGTGTGCATCGTGTCCACCACGTGCAGCTCGCTCAGTCCATCGTGGGCGATCTCCTTGTCCACCAGCACATGCGGGATCACGCCGACAACGCGCCCTCCCGCGGCCAGCGTCGCGTCCGCGACAGCCCCCATCAAACCAATCTTCGCTCCGCCATAGATCAGCCCGATGCCGCGCTGTGCCAGCGCTCTTCCCAAGTCTTCTGCCAACGCGCGATAGACCGGCCGCGCTCCGTCCGACGCCGCGCAGAACACGGCGACACTCTTCCCAACAAATCCTTCCGGCATGCCTCACAGCATACAGCGGGCAGCGAGAGTTATCCTTGGCACGTGAAACGCTCGTGCTGCATCGTCACGTCGCTCCTCTCGCTTTTTGTCGCTGTCGCTCCACTGTGCGCGCAGCAAAAAGGCGAGCCCGGTAAGTTCGACTTTTATCTTCTCAACATGCCGTGGGGGCCGGAGTTCTGCAACATCGCCGAAACATCCGCGCAATGCAATCCGCCGCGCAGCTTTGTCGTGCACGGTCTCTGGCCGCAAAACAACGACGGCAGCTATCCCGTCTTCTGTTCCAACGAGAAAGGTCCTGCCAACCCGCGCGACAACTTTGACATCACGCCGGACATTCAACTTCTCGGCCACGAGTGGGCTAAGCACGGCACATGTTCTGCGCAGGGACCGCAGCGCTTCTTCCAGATGGAGCGCCAGGCCTTCGCGTCCATCCACATTCCATCGGCCTTCGATCATGTCGATCGCGAGATGAGCATGCGCCCTGACGATATCCTCGATCTCTTTTACCAGGCCAATCCGCAGCTCCCGCGCGGAAGCCTCGTTGTCAGTTGCAGCGAAGGTCACTTCACAGCGATTGAGGCCTGCTTCACCACCGGACTGGCGCCCATGCGGTGCCGCGGTCTGCACTCCTGCGAGCAGTCCTCATTGAAGGTCGAACCCGTGCACTAGCCGCGCAATAAAAATGAGGTTCGCGCCCACATGCCGCGGCACGAACCTCCTCTGAGTTTGCGTCCGTTTATCGCAACGCAATCGTGGTGTCTTTCAGGTCTGAATTCACTGTCGTCAGAACCGTGCCCTCCGGGAACCGCGGCGTCGACTTGGCGACCGTAACGGTGTCGCCGACCTTCAGCGTCACATCCACCGGCTTGCCCGGATCCAGAGTCATCTCCTGCTTTCCAGCCTTGATCACGATCGGTTCCTTGGAATCGTTGCGCAGATGAAAGCTCACCATATCCTTGGCCTTGCCCATCTTCGCAAATACCGGCACATGCAGCGCCATCGTTGGTGCGGCGTACACGCTCTCGCCGGCCATCAATACAGCGGCCAGCACCATGGTGCTTCCCATAACGCGACGAATCATCATCTCTCTACCTCTTCTCGGAAACTGTCTGCGTACTGCGCGCAAGCACTCCGCCATGGATCGGAATACTTGGCGTACTCTTCTATACGCAGCACCTTCGAGTTGGTTCCTGTGAGTAATGAAATCTTCACGCCACTCGTCACACATCCGCGTGCGTTCGTCACAGACTAGAATGAAAGATGTGGCCGACCTTCTCGCCAACATGAATCCGCAACAGCGCGAAGGCATCCTCTCTGTCGATGGGCCCGTGCTTCTGCTCGCCGGCGCAGGCTCCGGTAAGACGCGTGTCATCACGCACCGCATCGCTTACTTAATTCAGGAGCGGGGAATCAACCCTGACAACATCCTCGCCGTCACCTTCACCAATAAAGCGGCGAAGGAGATGGAAGAGCGAGTTGAAAGAATCCTCGGCCACTCAACATTAGCCAAGCCAACGCTCGCAACCTTCCACAGTTTTTGCGTACGCGTCCTGCGCCGCGACATCGAAGCCCTGCGCATCAACGGCAAAGGTCTAACCAAAAGCTTCGCCATCTATGACGAGACCGATCAGCAGGCCGTCGTCAAGCAGGCGCTCAAGCGTCTCGGCGTCGATGACAAGCAATTAAAGCCGCGCGTTGCTCTAGGCAGAATCTCCTGGGCGAAGAATCACATGATCGATCCGCAGGAGTACTTCCTCGCCTCGACCAATCCACTGGAAGAAAAGATCGCCCACATCTTCAAGATCTATCGCGACGAGCTCTTCAAGGCGAATGCGATGGACTTCGACGATCTCCTGCTCGAAACCGTTCGCCTGCTCAAATCCTCCGGCGAAGTCCGCGAGCGTTACAACCGCAAGTACAAATATCTGCTCATCGACGAGTATCAGGACACCAACCGCCCGCAATATGAGCTGATGAAGCTGCTCGGCAAACACGGCAACGTCTGCGTCGTCGGCGACGAAGACCAGTCAATCTACTCCTGGCGCGGCGCCGACATCCGCAACATCCTCGAGTTCGAAAAAGATTTCCCCAACGCGAAGACCATTCGCCTCGAGCAGAACTACCGCTCCACGCAGACGATCCTCGAAGGGGCGTCTGCGGTTGTCGCGCAGAACACGCAGCGCAAGGGCAAGAATCTATGGACCTCGCGCGAAGGCGGCTCGCTCATCGGCTACTACGAAGCGCCCGACGGCGAGAACGAAGCCCTCTTCGTCGCCGACCGCATCCAGCGTTATCTGCGTGAGGCCGGCGAGACGGAAGACACTCCGCGCTGCGCCGTGCTCTATCGCACCAACTCGCAGTCGCGGCTGGTCGAAGAGGCGCTGCGCCGCTATCAGATCCAGTACCACATGGTCGGCGGCTTCAGCTTCTACGATCGCGCCGAGATCAAGGACATGCTCAGCTATCTGAAGCTCGTCCAGAATCCGCATGACTCCATCGCACTCTCGCGCGTCGTCAACTCACCGCCACGCGGCATCGGCAAAACCACGATGGACACGCTCGAACGCATCGCGCTCACCACCGGCATGAGCACCTGGGACGCCATCGCGCGCGCCATCGAAGAGAAGCTGCTGCCCGCCCGCGCGCTCGCTGCGCTTTCGAACTTCCGTCGCCTCATCGAGGACGCACGCGCCATGCTGGGCCCGGATTTCGCTGCCGCACTGGCGACGGACACTCAACCCGAAGACCTGCATCTCGAATCTCGCATCTCGAATCTCATATCAGAAGACACCACGTTCAACCCCGACTCTCTCGCCGACGACACCTCCTTTGACATCGGCGTCATCGCCGACGAGCCGCCGGCCCCAAAGTCCCTCGCCAACGACGCCAACTCCGACTTCGACACCAGCTTCAACTTCGGCTTCGACTTCGGCCCCAGCGAAGAGATCTCCACCATCGCTCCGGAGAATGCAACGGCACCAGCAACCGAAGCCGCCTTCAATCCCTTCGCTCCCGTTCCGCTCAAGCAGTCCGCGTCGGACAAAATCCGCGAGAAGAACCGCGCGAAGCTCGACCGCATCGCAGCCGCAGCCACAAACGAAGAGCTCGACGCCGCCGGCAAGCCTGCCTTCCGCAAGCCCGGCGATCCCGCAACGCTGCCTGAGCTCATCAAGTTCCTCAACGACCGCTCCGGCTACATCCGCGCGCTCGAAGAAGAGGCCACGCCCGAGAGCTTCTCACGCATTGAAAACCTCAAGGAACTCGCCAACGCCGCACAGGACGCGACCTCGAGAGGCGAAACCCTCGCCGAGTTCTTAGACCACGCCGCGCTCGTCTCCGACGCCGACCAGTACTCCGCCGAGGCCCGCGTCACGCTCATGACGCTGCACGCCGCCAAAGGCCTCGAGTTTCCGCTCGTCTTTCTCTGCGGCATGGAAGAAGGTCTCTTCCCGCACTCGCGCACGCTTATGGACCCCACGCAGATGGAAGAGGAGCGCCGCCTCTGCTACGTCGGCATGACGCGCGCAATGGACACGCTCATCCTCACCCGCGCGCGCTACCGCCGCCGCTACGGCAACGACATGCCTGAGTCCTCCACGCCCTCGCGCTTCCTCGAGGAGGTTCCCGCACGGCTCATCGAAGACCTCGGCAGCACCGCGAGCTACGGCGCACTCGACTATCGCAACGCGTACGCCACGCCCTATCCGCAGCGCCGCCGTTTCGGTTCCTCCGGCGACGAAGAAACTAACAGCCATTACTCCTACGAGGACGAGAGCCAGGAGTCCGGCTCTACCCGGCAGCGCGCCCAAAGCTACCCCTCACAGCGCTTCAATGCCAACCGCCCTCGCTCCGGCTCTGGTCCGCTCGACAACACGGCTGCCTTCTTCGGCAGAGGCTCATCCACCACCTACAAACTCGGCGCCCGCGGCTCGGATTCGACAGCCAAAAAATATCCTGCCCGCCCGAAGATGGACATCCCCGCGCCCGCCGGCCGCACCGGTCTCGGCAAAGGAGTTCGCGTGCGCCACCCGAAATACGGCGAGGGCATCGTCGCCGCGCGCGAAGGCGAAGGTGACGACGCGAAGATTACAGTACAATTTACGGGGCACGGCACGAAGAAGCTGGTGGAACGATTCGCCCAGCTGGAGAAGCTGTAACCTCGGCCTCTCGCCGCCACAATCAAGTTCTGAAAGAGATCCGCACATGGCAAACACCAAGAGCATCACCGACAAGACCGAGCGCAAGAAGGTAAAGCGCGCAGCGCGCAAGAAGGCCGCTCCCAAGGCCAAGCGCACCACGCCCCGCGGCAGCAACAAGGCCAAGGTCAAGAAGCTCGTACGCGGTCAGTCGAAGCGATAGAACGACCATCAGATAGTTTTTCAGCCTCCAGACGGGCGGAGCCACGGCTTCGCCCGTCTTTCTGCTGCTCGCTACATGGAGCGAGCTTGCTCGCTGGGGCGTGGTTCCGCATACAATCAGCCTCAACCTCTCATCTTCCGAACGAGGACCCAACCGCCTGCCGCCTTCCACACAGCCCCGCCAGACTCTGACGAAGCCGCGCCAGATCTTCGCCACCAAGTCCATCGACAAGCTCATCCACGAGTCCGAGCGCCCCGAAACCGCGCTCAAGAAGACCCTCGGCCCGGTCTCGCTCACCGCGCTCGGCATCGGCGCCGTCATCGGTTCGGGCATCTTCACCGTCATCGGCACGGCCATCGGCGGCAACCCCGCACAGCTTGCGGACTGGCAGCAGTCCCCGGTCCTCGACCTCATCCTCGGCTGGATTCACGGAACCGCAGGCCACATCGCCGGCCGCCCCGGAGCCGGTCCTGCGCTCGCGCTCTCCTTGATCCTCGTCGCGATCGTCTGCTGCTTCACCGGCCTCTGCTACGCCGAGCTCGCGTCGATGATCCCCATCGCCGGCTCCGCCTACACCTACACCTACGCAACCCTCGGCGAGCTCATCGCCTGGATCATCGGCTGGGACCTCATCCTCGAGTACGCCTTCTCCAACATGAGCGTCTCGGTCGGCTTCGCCGCTCATTTCGTGGACTTACTAGATTGGCTCGGCGTTCCCATGAGCCCCAAGTGGCTCTCGCCCGCATACCTGCCCCAGGGCTTGCAGGATCTCGCCGGCAACTACATCTACAAACCCGGCTGGCACTTCGGCTTCAACATTCCTGCATTCCTCATCGTCATCCTTCTCACCGTGGTCCTCGTGCGCGGCATTCGCGAGTCAGCCCGCACCAACAACATCATGGTGCTCGTCAAGCTCGTCGCAATCATCGCCTTCATCGCCATCGGCATCCACTTCATCCATCCCCGCTACTACCATCCGTTCTCGCCCAACGGATGGCCCGGCATCCTCGCCGGCGGCAGTATCATCTTCTTCACCTACATCGGCTTCGACTCCGTCTCGACCGCCAGCGAAGAGTGCCGCGATCCGCAGCGCACCGTGCCCATCGGCATCATCGCCACGCTCATCGTCTGCACCATCCTTTACATCGGCGTCTCGCTCGTCCTCACCGGCATCGTTCCGTGGCAGTCCGTCATCGGCGACGCCGCCCCCGTCGTCAACGGCCTCAAGCGCCTCACACTCGAAACGCACTCCGACCTCCTGCACTGGACGCGCCTCGTCGTTCTCATCGGCGCCATCATCGGCATGATCTCGTCGATCCTCGTCTTCCAGCTCGGCCAGGCACGCATCTGGTTCGCCATGTCGCGCGACCGCCTGCTGCCGGACATCTTCTCGCACGTGCATCCACGCTTCCGCACGCCGGCCTTCGCCACCTGGGTCGCCGGCATTCTGGTTGCAATCCCCTCCGGCCTCCTCGACGTCGGCACCCTCGCCGAGCTCTCCAACATCGGCACGCTCTTCGCCTTCGTGCTCGTCTCCATCGGCGTCCTCGTCCTCCGCCGCAAACAGCCCGAGCGCCACCGCGGCTTCCGCGTCCCCGGCGGTCCTGTCTTCCCCATCCTCAGCGTTGTCTTCTGCATTCTGTTGATGGCCGGCCTCCCCGTTCGCACCTGGGAGCGCTTCTTCATCTGGCTCATCATCGGCCTCGTCGTCTACGTCCTCTACAGCCGCAAACGCAGCGAGTTCTACAACGGCTAGCGAGAGAGAGAATCCGGCCATGCGTCGTTCCTCGGCGACAGCGACTCATGCCATGAGGCTGCCCGCGCCCGAAACTAGCCGTACTCACAGGTTACCTAAACATCCGCTCATCGAACCGGAACGGCTTCGTCTCAAGAATCTTGATCCGCCGCGCATCTGGATGTTCAGGATTCACCAGCGCATTCCACGAATCCGCAATCGCCGCCGAAGGCACCAGCAACACCAGAGATCGTTGCGATCGTATCCACTCTTCTCCGATTCGCTGCAACTCCGGATGGCGTTCGCGATGCCAATCCGCCGGCAGATCGCGAACCGAAATCCGCTCGGCTTCACTCTCATCGATCGGCAATTCGAGTTCGACGCTTGCCAGATCCACCGGCGGCAGCTTCGGATCGAGGTGCACAAACACCTCAATCGCGGCGAGTGCAATCGAAGTTGCCGCGTACACCATCGGCACGCCCGCCGGATTCCACCGTCCTGAATACAACCTTGCGCCTTCACCTGACAGCGCACTCGATACACGTCGCCGGTTACAGATTCTCCAGGCCCGCATTGTCTAGCTGAAGATCCCGTAGTCGATGCGTCCCAAAATCGTATCCACCCACTGCGCGCCAGCGTCTGTGTCCAGCAGGCTCAGCGGCGTCTCGCCCTGCATCACGATATTCGGGCTGTTCATCCAGTGAGCCGCTCGCTTGCCATCGCCAAACACGTCGATAGCGTGCGCCATCACCCGCGCCAGGCGCATTGTGCGGTCGCTCTCTTCCGGTGAAAGCCTCGCCTCGCTCGCCAGCCTCCGGCTCAACGTGCGATCGCTGATCCCCACCACCCGCGCCAGCCGCCTGCGCTCCACACCAAGCTTTTCCGCGAGTACCGGCAACGTTCCTACCGGCAACCCACTCCGCGTCGCGACCCGCAGATCGGTGTCGCTCTCCACCTTGCGCTTCAGCGTCTTCCGCCCGCCCAGCACCTCCGCAATCGCCGCAACCGTCATACGCCAATTGTCTTCTTTCATCCGCCAAATGGCAACAGGTCATTCTATCTTCAGCAAGCCGCCGGACTATCCACCTCGTCCACTCTCCAGCGGCTCCGCATTCTCCTCCACAGCAGCCTTCCCGCCCTGTTTTGTTCGAGATAAGTGCTTGCCATCCCGCCAGAACTTCCTCATGGAAATCCGCAGCCTCGCTCGTCTCCCGTTTCCAGCGTCTATCTCTATAGCCGCCGGCGATCCCCGTCCCCGCGGTGAATCCCTCCCAGGGCCCGAGATGTCTTTTTGGATCGACACAGCTTCACCGTTGCAACTCGCCATCGCTTCCAGACCGCAGGGCGGAGAGTGGCTGCGCAACGATATTCGCCAACTTAAAGCCGAAGGCATCGACATCCTCGTCTCGCTGCTGTTGTGGGAAGAGAGCCGCGAGCTCGATCTCGATGAAGAGAAGGCCGTCTGCTCCTCCGTCGGCATCACCTTCGTCAACTTCCCGCTGCCGGATCGCAAGGTTCCTCCTTCACGTCTCGGCTTTCTCACCTTCGCGCAGTTCCTTCACAAGCGCGCCACCGAAGGCCTCCGCATCGGCGCGCACTGCCGCGCCTGCATCGGACGCTCCTCTCTTCTGCTCGCCACCGTCATGCGCCTCGAAGGCTTCACCGCCAAAGAAGCATTCGATCGCATCTCCAACGCGCGCGGCGTGCGCGTTCCCGACACGCCGCAACAGGCAAGGTGGGTCACCCGGCTCCCCATCTAAAACGGACCGGCCTTCTGTACTTCCCGCGCTTCTATACTTCATAGAAGAACCTCAACGAACGGTCCGCGAACCCATGCCTGCACTCATTGAAGCCATCAACATCAAGCGCAAGTCCCTCTTCGAGCACGAAAACGCTCCCTACGCCTGCCTCGACGCCGACGTCTCCACGCCCACCGCGCGCGGCGGCCAGACGCTCGTCCGCCTCAAGATGCGCAACCTGCTCACCAACGCCGTCTTCGACAAGACCTTCAAAGCCGGCGACAAGTTCCGCGAGCCCGACCTCGTCACCGTCCCCGCCACCTTCCTCTATCGCGACGCCGACGGCCTCCACTTCCTCGACCAGGAATCCTTCGAGACCCTCACCCTCTCCGCGCAACAGGTCGGAGACGCCGCAGACTTCCTCATCGACGGCCTCCTCATCCAACTGAACAAGTACAACGGCAACCCCATCGGCCTCGACCTGCCCACGCACGTCGATCTCACCATCGCCTACACCGAGCCCGCCGTCCGCGGCGACACCTCGAGCGGCGCAACCAAGCTCGCCCGCCTCGAAACCGGCCTCGAGATCAAGGTCCCACTCTTCCTCACCACCGGCGAACGCGTCCGCGTCTCCACCGAAACCCGCGACTTCGCCGGCCGCGCCTGACCGCCACGCCATGCGCGCCACCGCCGCCCCGCATCGGATCTTCGCCGCGTCGCATCTGTGGAAACACAGCTCGCTCACGCGGGTTTTCTCGTAAGCCGCCCTGGAAGCATCTCACCAATCCATGGCTACGAAGAAGAAACCGCCGGTGATGACGGAGTGCGAGGTCAAAGTACGCGGCCGTTGGCTGCCATGCACCATCTACGAAGCCCTCACGGAACGCAACGAGTTGATGCGCTGCAAATACTGCCACGGCCCGGTGCAAGCATTGAAAGAATCCAGCACGGGTGCCCGGGCCCACATCGAACACCTGCAAAGGCATTCCGGCTGCAGGTTCCCGGTTAGTACGTTCAGCGGAGTCGAATCCGAACACCCGCTCGCCTTGAAATAGATTGCCCATAACCTGCGCCTGTAGTCCGTTGCTGAATTGCTGCTGAGAAGCTCACTCGTCGATACAGGTGCCTATGGGGAAACGCGCGTGGTCAAATCGTGCCTGGAGAGGACTGCGGGATGCGACAAGGGTTTACGAGAAGGCCGAAGGCGCTGGAGCCCGTGTCGAACCACGGCAAAAACTACATCACTCCAGGTGGGCTCGAACGGCTGAAAGCCGAGCGCACGTTTTTGCTCACCAAGGATCGCCCGGCCGTGGTGCAGGTGGTGGCATGGGCTGCGGGCAACGGCGATCGCAGCGAAAACGCCGACTATCAGTACGGCAAGCGACGACTGCGCCAGATCGACGGGCGGATCCGCTTCCTGACGAAGCGAATCGAAGCCGCGGAGGTGATCGATCCGGAGGCGCCGAGAACCGGGCAGCGGGCAACGAGGGCGTTTTTTGGAGCCACCGTTCGTTATGCGAATGCCGCCGGGGAAGAGCGAGTGGTGAGCATCGTCGGCGCGGACGAGGTCGATCTCGACCGCAACCACATCAGTTGGGCGTCACCCCTGGGACGCGCGTTGATGAGAGCGGCAGAGGACGACGAAGTTGTTCTTCATGCGCCGGGCGGCACCGAAACTCTGACCGTGCTGGAAGTGCGCTACGAGCGCATTGTTGTAGAACCGTTCCGCGAACCATCTGAGCACGGACCAATGCAAAGCGCAGAACGGTAAGCACTCCCACCTTTTCGCAATGTTCCTCGAAGAACGCCGGTCCACGCTGCCTCTTCAACACCTCCCGGCTATGCGATCCTGATCTCGCGACCATGCCCACATTCCTCACCGCCGAGTGCCGCAAGCCCGTCATGGCGCAATACGAATTCCCGCGCGAGCTTCTGAGTCAAATCGCCGGTTAGCGTCGCCTGCACTCTCTGCTCGACCCTGCGATTCAATTCATCGGCGCTTTCAGTGCATCTGCGGACACTCACCCTCCCACAAGTGCGTTCACGCTAGTGGAGGCAGTCTCGTTGGCGAAGGCCCCTAATCAAATCTCATCACGTTAGCAATCCAAGTTCACTTGGCTTGCGTACTCCTGAATAGAGTGGCGGCATGCATCCTGCACGTCCTGCTTTACACAGTTGCCATCAACCAGGAGACCCAACGTGAATCTTCGCTCCATCCTCAGCAGGGCACCGTCACGCCGATCGTTCCTGGCGGGAGCCGGAAGCGCCGCAGCGCTCACACTCGCAGGCTGCGGCAGCAATGGCAGCATGCCGCCTACCTCAGCCGGTGGCGTCACCGATGCCGATATCTTGAACTTCGCCCTCAACCTCGAATATCTCGAGGCCGAGTTCTATCTTCACGCCGCCACTGGCTCCGGTCTCGCAAGTGCCGACGCCGGCACCAGTCCTGGAACCGTCACAGGCGGGGCCAAGGTCTCCGGTCTCTCCTCCGCGCAGCAAAACATCCTGAACGAGATTGCGTACGACGAGCAGGAGCATGTCAGATTCCTGCGCTCGGCCCTCGGTTCGTCCGCCGTGGCTCGTCCCGCCATCGATCTCACAAACTCCTTCAACGCCCTGGCTTCTGCAGCGGGCATCGGAAGTACCTTCAATCCGTTCTCTAGCTTCGACGCCTTTCTCGTCGGCGCGTTCATCTTTGAAGATGTCGGGGTAACCGCTTATAACGGTGCGGCTCCGCTCATCAGCAAGGCGGGCGTCACCGCCGGGTATCTCGCGGCCGCCGGAGGAATCATGGCGGTCGAAGCGTATCACGCAGCCTATGTCCGCACGTCTCTGACGGCGAACGCCACCACCCAGGGCACGACCGCTTATCCCTACTTCGGCTATGCCAATCAGGTCTCTGCACTGCGCGCCTCCGTTGGCGGCGGCGCCGAGACCAAGTTGAGCATTCCTTCCGGAACAACGACGGCAACAACGACTGTGACACCGACGAGCGTCGTAGCAGCCGACAGCAACGCCCTCGCCTACTACCGCAGCACGGATCAGGTGCTGCACATCGTCTACGGCACGGGCGGCGGCGCAGGTGTCAAGTCCGGCGCATTCTTCCCCAGCGGTCTCAACGGCAAGATCTCCGTAACTCAGAGCTAAGGAAAATCGATATGGCATCGAAAGAGACACAACAACTCGACAACATCATCGCTTCCCGTCGCGCAATGCTCGTGGGCGGAGGCGCCGTGGCCCTCGCTGCAGCCTTTCTTCCTGCCGCCGCAAAGGCTGCCTCGACCGTCACCACGTACACGGACGCCGACATTCTGAACTTCGCACTCAACCTCGAGTACCTGGAGGCGAACTTCTACTACCTCGCCGCCTTTGGCACCACCATCAACGCGCCCAACGCCGCTGTAACTGCGGCGGGCGGTGCCATGATTCCAATCACCGGTACCGGAACCCAGGGCACCGTCGTTACCAATCCCGCCGGCAGCAAGGTTCCGTTCGCTCTTGAGAATGTAGCCGGCTACGCCGTTGAGACTGCGATTGAAGAGGGCAAGCACGTGCTCTTCCTGCAGAAGGCGCTCGGCTCTGCAGCGGTCGCTCAGCCCCAGATCGATCTCTACACCTCCTTCAACACTCTGGCGATGGCCGCGGGTATTGCATCCACCTTCAACCCGTTCGCCAGCGACGCTACCTTTCTCGTCGGCGCCTATATCTTTGAAGATGTCGGCGTCACTGCCTACTCCGGCGCCGCACCGCTCATCACCACCAGCAGCAATTTGCAGGCAGCGGCCAGCATTCTTGCCGTCGAGGCCTATCACGCCGGCATGATTCGCACCACCATCAACGCCGTCGATCCAACCAACACCTTGGGCTACATCGGTTATACGCAAAAGGTCTCCGCGCTTCGCGCCGCTCTCTCGAAAGCCGTCGCGCCCACATCGCCCGCCTACCCCAGCGGGACCTACGGCGACGACGTCCCGCTGACCACCAACACAACCTACTCTCTCGCCGGCGGCTCACCTGTCAGCGCAACAACCATCGTCGATGCCGACCAGACCAATGTCATCGCCTTTGCCCGCAACACCACGCAGGTGCTGAATATCGTCACCGGCGGCGGTGCCGCGACATCAGGGAGCAAAGCGACCGGCGTCTTCTTCCCCAACGGCCTGAACGGAATCTTCAGCTAGCCTGCGCCTTTGTCGTCAGAAGCGGTCTTTTCGGAACTGGTCCGGCACATTGATCCTTTGCGTGCCGGACAAGTACAAAACTTGACCGGCAAGTCGTCTTGCCGGTCAACCTTTGCCTTTGAAATCCGATACAGCCGCCCTCAGATTCCAGCTATGCGATCCTGATCATCGTTGATGCCGACTTTCCTCACCGCCGAATGGCGCAAGCTCATCATGGCGCAGTACGAGGTCCCAACCGAACTCCTCGCACCCTTCCTCCCGGGCGGCGTCGAGCTCGACCTCTACCAACCCGCACCGAACGCCCCACCGCGATGCTACGTCTCGCTCGTCGGCTTTCTCTTCGACCGCGTCCGCGTCAAAGGCCTCGCCATCCCCTTCCACACCCGCTTCGAAGAGATCAACCTCCGCTTCTACGTCCGCCGCACCGAACCAGACGGCACCAGCAAGCGCGGCGTCGTCTTCATCCGCGAGTTCGTCCCGCGCCGCGCCATCGCCTTCATCGCCCGCCGCATCTACGACGAACCCTACCTCGCCATTCCCACGCGCCGCGAAATCTCCGCCACCACCGAAACACTCACCGCCGAGTACCGCTGGCATCTCGCCGGCCGCTGGCACACGCTCTCCGCATTCGCATCCGCACAACCGCAGCCCATCGCTCCCGCCAGCGAAGAAGAGTTCATCACCGAGCACTACTGGGGATACACCAAACGTCGCGACGGCCGCACCTCCGTCTACGAAGTCCAACACCCGCGCTGGCATGTCTACCCCATCGCCGCCCACCCCATCGCCGCCGACTTCGCCACCCTCTACGGCCCGCAGTTCGCCTTTCTCAACGATCAACCCGCTGCCAGCGTCCTGCTCGCCGAAGGCTCCGCCGTCACCGTCCGCTCGCACACACTCCAGGCGCCATAGCGCACACGGCCGCCCACATCCGCTATCCTCGCCACAATGCCTCTTGAACCACCCGCGGCCCACGCAACCACTTCATCGCCGCCGTTGCTTTCCGTCCGCGACCTCCGCCTCGCCTTCTCCGGCCATGAAGCCGTGCACGGCATCTCCTTCGACATCGCGCCCGGCGAAACCCTCGGCCTCGTCGGCGAATCCGGCTCCGGGAAATCTGCAACCTCGCTCGCTCTGCTGCGGCTCCTTCCACCCACCGCGGCGACCACCGGCCACATCCTCCTCGCCTCCGAGCCAAACCCCACGCAGCGCCAGCCCGAAGACCTCCTCGCCCTCACCGCCGAACAGATGCGCGCGCACCGCGGCCGCTCCCTCGCGATGATCTTCCAGGAGCCCATGACCGCGCTCAACCCCGTCATGCGCGTCGGCCGCCAAATTGGCGAAGCCGTCCTCGCGCACCATCCGCACATCTCAAAATCCGAGCTCACCACTCGCGTCATCGCCGCGCTGCACGAAGTCGCGCTGCCCGATCCCGAGCGCCGTCTCCGCGACTACCCGCATCAATTCTCCGGCGGCCAGCGTCAGCGCCTCATGATCGCGATGGCGCTCATCAATCGCCCGCGCCTCCTCATCGCCGACGAACCCACCACCGCACTCGACGTCACCGTGCAGGAACAGATCCTCGCTCTTCTCAAGCGCCTCCGCGCCGAGCACGGCCTCTCCATGCTCTTCATCTCGCACGACCTCGCCGTCGTCGGCCAAATCGCCGACCGCATCCTCGTCATGCGTCACGGCCGCATCGTCGAGCAGGGAACCGCGCACCAGATTCTCACCGCGCCGCGCCATCCATACACGCGCCAGCTCCTCGCATCCGTCCCCTCCATGCGCACGCCGCGCGACGCCCCACTCGCAACTCTTGCCGCACCCTCCTAACTTCTAACTTCTAACTCCCTGTATCCTGACCCTTCGTCCATGCGCGCACTCGTCCTCTCCGACATCCACGGCAATCTGCAAGCTCTCACAGCGGTGCTTTCCGCTGCGGGCTCTTTCGACGAGCTCTGGAACCTCGGCGACATCGTCGGCTACGGCGCCAATCCCAACGAGGTCATCGACACCGTTCGTCCGCTCGCTCGCATCAATGTGCGCGGCAATCACGATCGCGTCTGCTGCGGTCTCTCCAGCTCGCAAGGCTTCAATCCCATCGCCGCCGAAGCTGCCCTCTGGACCCACCGCCATCTCACCGAAGCCAATCTCCAGTGGCTGCGCGAAATGCCCCAAGGCCCCGTCCGCGCCACCGAGCGCGCGCTCTGCGCCCACGGCTCGCCGCTCAACGAGGATCACTACATCGTCTCCATGCGCGACGCGTGGTCGCCGCTGCAGCGCATGCCCGCCGAGATCACCTTCTTCGGCCACACGCACGTGCAGGGAGCGTTCTCGCAGCAGGCGCCCGAATGGCAGGAGACGCGCCCGCAGTACAACACGCCCGATCAGCCCGAGCAAGTTTCACTCGACGTCGCACCCGGCACGCGTCACCTCATCAATCCCGGCTCCGTCGGTCAGCCGCGCGACGGCGACTGGCGCGCCGCCTTCGCCATCTATGACACCACTGCCGAACGCGTCATCTTTCACCGCATCCCCTACAACGTCGCCGCCGCCCAGCAAGCCATCCACGACGTCCATCTCCCCGATCGCCTCGCCACCCGCCTCAGCACAGGAAGGTGAAGGAGTGGCAGTGAATAGTGAGTAGTGAATAGTGAATGGCAAATCAGACAGAAACAATCTCTCGCAGGAGTAGAGAATTTGGCAGTGCAGTCGCTTCGAAAATCAATTGCGTGGCAAAAAGCGATGGAGCTTTCAACCTGCATCTACGCGACCACAAGCAGCTTTCCTAAAGAAGAGATATTTGGTCTGACGAATCAGCTCAGAAGAGCCTCCGTCTCTGCGGCGAGCAATATCGCTGAAGGTCAGGGCCGTCTCACTTCAGGTGAGTTCATGCACTTTCTGGGAATGGCTCGTGGTTCCGTTCTCGAACTACAGACTCAGCTTGAACTCGCCCAGCGCCTCCACATGGGACGAGCCTCTGAGCTGCAGACCCCGCAGGACCAAGCTACAGAACTCATCAAAATTCTGAACGCAATCCTGTCCACTTTGCGCAACAAGCCCCCAACCAACCACAAATCTCGCACCCAGCCCTAGTCCTCTTAGACCACAGCTGCCGCTTCTGGCCTTTGCCTTTGCGGTTGCAGTTGCCTTTGCCTTAATCACTACTCACTATTCACTACTCACTATCCACTGCCCTCAGAAAAACCGTCCAATCGTAAACACAAACTTCCTCTGCCCTTGAAAGCCGAAGCTCGGCGCAAACGTGATCACGCCCAGCGGCGTCTCCGCCACCACGCCGAAGTACACATCTTCGCTCGTGAAGGTTGGCCCGTCCGGCGACCGCATCTGTCCTGCTTCAAACGCTCCGCCCAGGTAGATGTGCTGGCCCAGCGGCTGCGGCAGCGACAACACCTGCCGCATGTATCCCGGCGTCACCAGCCAGTAATCCGTGCCGCGTATCTGGTCAATCGCCTCTGCGCTCAACCGCAGCGGTCCGCCCAGCGTGTAGCGGAACGGCTGCGCCACATCGCGGTTGAACATCGTCGCGCCCTCTGCCTTGGCCAGAAACACATTCTTCTTGTTCCACGTATACGCATCGTCAAGCTGTGTGTAGAACTGCGGCGCCGAAGGGCTGCTCCCCGTGCCGTACAGATAGCCCATCCGTGACACCAGACGCACGCCGAACGTCGGCACCAGCGCCGTGTCCTGCGAATCGAAGATGTACTGCGCGCGCACCGTCTGCGCATTGCCGCGGTAGTTCGGCAGATTGTCGAAGCCGGTCGTCGTGTACCACTGCACGTTGTTGAAGCTCCATCCCACGCGCAGCTCGCGTTCCCGCGTATCCGTCCATCCCACATCGCCGGCGACGCCGCCAAACTGCGACTGCCGCTCCGAAAGCCGCTCGTTGGAGTTCGGCGCGTAAATATAGAACGGCTCGCGCGTCAGATTTACGCGCGGCGCCGCAAAAAATCCGCTGGGCGTGAAGCGATGGAAGTACTCGCCCTCCAGCTCGGTCAAAAATCCCAGATCGATCTTGCCGCGCAGTTCCGATCCGTATCCGCCAAAGTCCTGGTACAGCAGAATGCTGTCGATCGTCGCGCGGGTCACGCCTCCCGTCTGCGCTTCAATGTTGAAGCCCACATGCGCAAACGGCGGCCCGTTCTTCTTGTCTTCGACGTCGATCAGCAGGATCGGCCGGTTCGATCCCGCCGAATCGTATCCCACCGTATAGTCTGCGTTGTACCGCCCATCCGCGCGAATGTCCGCCAGCAGCGACTCCACCTCGTGTGTATCGATCGGCTGGTTCACCAGCGGATCGAACTTGCGATACACCGCTGCTTCAACCTCTTTCGTCGGAGCCTTAACCTTCACCTCCAGCACCGTGCCCACCGGCGGCCGCTCCTTGGCGTGCCGCTTGGCCATGTACGCCTCCCACTGCGCATCGTTGAGCGCGTACTTCATCAGCTCCGCCTTATGCGCCTCGGCCGCCGCGTAGCCGCGCGCCGCCAGCTCTTCCGTCTTCGAATAATCCGACGCGGTGAAGCCCTGAATATCCGGCATGATCACAATGTTGGCCAGCTTGCGGTCCCGCTCTTCATTCACCTCGATGCCCACGGCGAACGCACGCTGCAGCACGCCCACAATCGAATCCAGATCGCCTTTGCCCACCGGGCTCAGGGGCAGGCTGAACGCGATGATGACGTCCGCGCCCATCGCCTTCACATCCGAGGTCGGAAGATTGTCGAGAATCGCCCCGTCGACATACTCGTGCCCATCCATCTCAAATGGCTGAAACACGCCCGGCAGGGAGGCCGAAGCGCGCACGGCATCCTGCAGCGACCCGCGTGAGAACACAACGCTCTTCGCAGCCGTCAGGTCCGTCGACCGGCAGCGGAACGGAATCGGCAGATCGTTGAAGTCGATCTGGTCGTTGTAGCGAATGAACTCCTTGTCCAGCAGCTCATTCAAACCCGTATCGGTCAGCAGCGAGTTGCGCATCGAAACGCCATGCTTCAGCCCGATCCCAATGCCGTTCGGAAGCTCAAGCGCATCCTCGCGCCGCCGGAAGCTGCGCGCGGAGTAGGCGGCCTGGATGCGAAAGATGCGTCCCACCTCGTCCGGATTAAGAATGTGCTTCATCTGCTCCGGCGTCACGCCCGTCGAATACAGCGCCGCCAGAATGGAACCCATGCTCGTTCCCGCAATCACATCCACCGGAACGTGGTGCTCGTCCAGCCACTGCAGCGTTCCGATCTCCGAGATCGCCAGCGCCGCCCCACCGCCCAGCGCCAGCCCCACTACCGGCCGGTTCGTCGGCAGCCCGCTCGGCGGGACCGAAGGATCCAGAGGCCCCAGCTTCAGCTTCTTCGTGCTTGCAGCCTGCTCCGGGCTGCTCGCCGGTTTCGCGGCGGAATTCTGGTCTTCACCCGTCTTCGGCTGATTCGGCGTATTCTTCTGCCCCAACCCCACCTGCGCATCGCTGCCGGAAGTCTTTGGCGGCGTCGTCTGCGTCGGCGCAGGAGGCCCGCTCTGACCCACCGCCACCGAAAATCCCCCTGTCAGCAGATACACACCCGCCAGCAGCACCGCCACACACGTCCGGCGCAGATCAATTCCTGCCATTGCACGTCCTCGCTTGAAACGCAGACCTCAGCCGAAGCGCAAAGCCCCTGATTCTGTTGGCGTTTCACCGCAGTTAGACGCGCAGGCCCCCAACCCGGATGGCCCGCACCGGCTACCCCTTCAGCTGATACTCCTGAAACATCGCTGGAAACTGCCGCTCCAGGTCCGCGATCTTCGGGATATCGCACACCTGGATATACGGATTGCCCGGATTCTTCAGTGCATAGTCCTGGTGGTACTCCTCGCCCGCATAGAAGTGCTCCAGAGGCACAATCTGCGTCACGATCTTTCCGCCAAAGATATGCGCCGCATCGAGCTGCCTCACATAGGCCTCGGCGACCTCGCGCTGCTCCTCATCGGTATAAAAGATCGCAGAACGATACTGCGTTCCGATGTCATTTCCCTGCCGGTTCAGCTGCGTGGGGTCGTGAACCACCGAGAAAAAAATGCGCAAAAGCATGCCAAAACTCACCATTTCGGGGTCAAAAACGATCTCCAACGCTTCGGCATGTCCTGTTTTTCCTGTGGAAACCCTGTGGTAATCGGCCGTTCCCTCCGCTCCTCCGCTGTATCCAACTACCGTATTTTCAACACCTTTCACTCGCTGAAAAACCGACTGCACCCCCCAGAAGCACCCACCGGCAAAAACCGCTCTCTCTCGTTGCCCCGCCTCCCACCCCCCCTCGGGGGCGACAATGTCGTGGAGGGGGGCGGGGATGGGTTCCTTTGGTGTCTTTGAAGTTGGCATAGATTCCTCCGACTTTTCCTTCTTACTCTCCCGTACCTTCTTGCTTTTCCGGCACCCTTCTTGCGTTTCCCGCACGTTCTTGCGTTTCCCGCACCTTCTTACTCTTCTCGCACCTTCTTGCGTTTCCGGCATTGGATCGATGGGCGGTGTGCGGCGATTCATCGCCAGCGTCGGAGGGCTTCCGTGGTGGGTTGTTAACTTCGATGGTTCCACGTGGAACATCGATGGTTAACACCAGGCTCAAGCCCTACTTTAGCTGTTAGAGGTTCGTCAGTAACGAAGTTGCAAACTCGGGGCCGATTAGCCCGGGGGCCAGTGCATGGGACGGCCGCCGAGCAGGTGGAGATGCAGGTGGTCGACGGTCTGGCCGCCGTCTGGTCCGGTATTGATCACAAGGCGGTAGCCGCGATCCAGCTTTTTCGCACGCGCGACCTCGCCGACGGCCCAGAGCAGATGACCGAGCAGGTCGGTGTCGCCGGCGGCAGCGTCGGCGTGGGAGCTGATGTGCTGCTTCGGGATGACGAGCACGTGCGTCGGCGCCTGCGGATTGATGTCAGGAAACGCCAGCACACGATCGTCTTCGTACAGCCGATCGACGGGGATCGCGCCGGAGGCGATTTTGCAGAAAAGGCAGTCCATGGGGGTAGTGGGTAGTGAGTAGTGAGTAGTGAATAGTGAGTAGTGCCGCGCAGGATTTGGTTCTTCGCTCTTCAGCACTGACTCCAGTGAATAGTGAAAAGTGAATCGTGAAGAAAAGCAAGCCGCACTGCTGTGCGGCGGAAATTGCTTCTCGGCTCTCCACTACTCACTATTCACTGTTTCTATTCACTGCTTCTATTCACTGCTTCTTGAAATACTTCGGCTGCATCCCGGGCGCCCACGGATTGTAGGCGACGCCGAAGGCGGCGCGGCGGCCGGTTGCCGGGTGGTCGTAGGTCCAGAACTCAACGAACGGGCTTGGATTGGGATCTTCGAGGGCCGTCTCGCCGAGCACGTCGAAGGCGCCCTTCACGGTCTGCTGCGGGTTGGCGACGATGCCGTGAATCGCTTCCTGCCCGTAGACATCGGCGGCGTGTTCCTGGGCGCGGCTGAGGGAGTCTGTCATGGGCTCGAGGACAATGCTGAAGACGCTGAAGATCAGCAGCAGCACAGCGAGAGCGGCCCAGTCTTCCTGCGAGGGGATGCGCCAACGGGCACCGAACCGCGCGATTATCCAGCGCAAGAGCCGATAACCGAAATAGAGCAGAACGAAGCCGACGGCGAAGCTCAAGAGCATGCCGCGAACGATGTGGTGCAGCACGTAGTGGCCGCTCTCGTGGCCGAAGATGAAGAGAATTTCGTCTGGCGTTGCGCTGCTGATCGACGTGTCCCATACCACGACGCGCTTGGAGTGGCCAAAGCCTTCGACGTCCGCGTTCAAAGTGGTGTACTTGGCCGAAGCCTTCATGAGGAACATGCGGTCGGGCGGGATGTTCATGTGGCCGCGCTGCGCAACCTGTTCGAGCCGAGCGACGAGCGACGGATGCGTCTTCATTAACGGCTCATAGTGATTGAACAGGGGTTCGATGTAGGGCATGGCGAAGACGGCGAAGATGCCGACCGGAATCATCGCGGCCCAGAAGGCCAGCCACCAGCGTCGGGGAAGTTTGCGGATCACCCAGAACAGCAGCATGACCAGCAGGCCGCCGAAAAGCCACGTCAGCAGAAAGCTCTTGCCGATATCGCCGAACCAGCTCGCCCATCCCTGCACGGAGAGGCCGTACTTCAGCGAGAGATGCTGACGGTAAAGATCGAGCGGAAGCTCGAGCAACGTTGTCGCGATGAGGAACAGCAGCAGAAACGAGAATCCCTGCAGCCAGCGATTGTTGCCCATGCGCACAGCGCGATCGCGCATCCAGGCGATGACGCCGAGCCAGAGCAGAAGGATCAGGTAGACGACGCCCCAGATCTCGTCGGCGAAGTGCGTGGTCACGCGGACGGCGGCGAGGTGCTGCGCTTTGGCCAGCTTCCCGGGCGGGAGCGAGTAGTCGGGCAGGTTACCGTGCAGGGGAGCCGCGGCCATCTCCTGCGCGGCGTATTGATTGGCGGCGTGCTCGGCGGCAGTTTCGTGCGCGCAGCCCGCGACGAGCAATGGAAGAATGAGGCTAAGCAGAGCCAGCCAACGTCTCAGCACCATGCAACTCCTTGATCTGCAAGCGGCTGAGCGCTTTGTGGGACCGAAGGGAGTTTCCCTCAACGAGGGCTGCAACGATACCGGACGCTCAGATACACTCAGGCGTTTCATGCAATAAATTATGCATGATCGGCTCAAGCATGTAAAAGCCTTATTTTTCTGTGATTAGTGGCTGATTCCAATTCCATTTGCAGGAAGTACGCCCAACGGTGTCCATCGGGGGTAACGTGTACTCCTGCTTACGGATAAGCCCCTCTCTCTTCTTCTCTTCATAGAAGTCGCGAAGGCGCTCAAAATCGGGGCTGGCCGGTCTCGCTGGCTGGGCGAGAACTTGTTTCATTTTCTCTTGGATTGTCATGGCGCTTCTCCCACTAGAAGAACAGTCTGGTATGCACAAAAATTGAGCTGTTAATCTTGCCGATCCACTCCGTTATCAGATCGTTATATGAACGAATTATCGGCTGCAATTTGGGGTCGCTTGAATAGTCCTCAATCTTAAGACGGATCGTATTGCGTAATGTGTCGATCCCTATCATTCTGCTGTGTGAGTGCCAAGTCTTATTGTTGCCGAGCGCGTCGGCTATTTCTTGGGCTCTCGCCTCCTTCTCCGCCTGCGTAACCGGCTGCCCAATCTTCGCAGGATTGGTTTGATGCGTTGTCCAGTCCTTCCATTTGTAATCGACCAACCATCGCTTGAGGAGTGTCACCGTTAGGTTTTTAGCCTGCTCATATTGGCTCAGCATTGCCAGGTCTTGGTTCTGAAGCATCACGAATTCTGCGTTCGTCAAAGTGCCCTTGTTGGACTTGTCAAACATCTCCTCCACTTTGTCCAAGTATCCCCGCGCTGGAACCCACTGCTTTCCATTGAACACTTGGGGATCGATTGGGCCGAGAGAGGAAGAGTAGTCCATGTAAATACGATCACCCGACATGCAGAAGATGGTTCCGGCCGACATCGCAAAATCTGGCACCACGAAACTCACATCGGTGTAGTGATGCCGGATGATGTCTACCAACTTCTCAACAGTCTCCGCAGAGCCGCCAGGCGTGTTCAGGATAATGACGAGCTTTGTCTGTGGAGACTGCGGAGGATTGAGAGGCTTTTTCAAATCCTCGATTAAGTCACGGAAAGGCCGCACAACAGAGGGCTGGATTTCTCCGAAAAAGAACATCACATCCGCAGCGAACGCCTTCTCTAATGCGTCCAGCTTATCGTTCATTAGCTTCTTTAGCGCGTCATCGAACAGGTTCATTACTTGCCACGATTCCAGCGCGCCCGCGCTGCTTTCTGGGCAATTTCTGTCTTGCGTTCCGGCGATAGGGCGGCGGCCCTTGCTTTGCCGCCCTTTATACCACCCTGACGCCCGATAGCAGCCAAATACCGCGTGATGGCATCCCGCGACGGCAACGCTTGTTCTGACTTTTCGGTGGCGAGCTTGACCGTCAATGCGGCTGCCTGACTGGGATCGGAAGACATCTTCCTTGTGCGGCTCATGCATACACTTTGCCTCAATTTGCCCAGTCCTGCAAGCATTAGGTTTGACTCAAGGTTTTTCAAAATGAGTCAGGACCAAATCCCGGCGCGGTCGGGTACACTCGGCTTGAAATCACCTCTGCACTAGATCGGCCGCCGTTGAACACCGCTCCGCAGCACCTTGTTTTCCGTTTGCTCACCTCGCTTCGCGCCTCCACAATTCTGCTTGCGTTCGCGGTTGCCGCGACGGTGGCGGCTGCCGCGCCGCCGCACACGGCAAAGCTGCCGGTAAAGGATCCGGCTGCGGGACCGCCGGCGGATTCGGCGCTGCTGGATGCGATGCAGGCGGAGCTGCACCGGGCGATGTCTTCGCTCGGTGCGACGACCGATGTGAAGGCGTCGACGCCGGCGGTGAAGCCGTACTTTCTCAGCTACTCGGTGAGCGACAACGAGAATGTGGCGATCACGGCGGAGTTTGGGGCGATCCTCAACTCGACCTCGTCGCACAGCCGCGTGGTGGACGTGCAGATTCGTGTGGGCGCGCCGGCGCTGGACAACACGCACGGCGACCATCGCACGAGCGCTCTGACCACGATGTCTCTGCCGTTGACCGACAACACCGCCGCGATTGAGCGCACGCTGTGGTTTGCGACGAACCGCGGCTACGGCAAGGCGCTGGATGCGCTGGAGAAGGTGAAGACGGAGCAGCAGGTGCGCGCGAAGGAAGAGGACACCTCTGCCGATTTTTCCGCGCAGAAGCCGGTGGACGATGTGCTGACGGCGGCGCCTCCGCTGGAGGTGGACCGTGCGGCGTGGGCGGACCGTCTGCGCGCCGTGAGTGCGGTCTTTCGCAGCCATCCGGACATTTTGTACAACGTGGCGATGCTGCAGGTGGCGCACGAGACGGACTACTTCGTTTCGAGCGAGGGATCGCGTATTGCCGCGCCGCAGGAGCTTGTGCGGCTGATCGTTATGGCGCGCGCTCGCGCGGCGGATGGGATGGACCTGTGGCTGGCGGAGACGTTTGAATCGGACGCGACGGGCAAGCTGCCCGACCAAGCCGAGGTGCTGGCGAAGACCGAGACGATGGCGAAGAACCTTGACGGGCTGCGCACGGCGCCGATCACGGAGCCGTATGACGGGCCGGCGATTCTTTCCGGGCGTGCGGCGGCGGTGTTTTTCCATGAGGTGCTGGGGCATCGGCTGGAGGGGCAGCGGCAGCGCGGCGACGAGGAAGGGCAGACGTTTACGAAGCTGCTGGGCAAGCCGATTCTGCCGAGCTTCCTTTCGGTGGTCGACGATCCCACGCTTGCGCAGCTGGATGGGCATGCGCTGAGCGGACACTATCTCTTCGACGATGAAGGTCAGCCGGCGGAGCGTGTGGACCTGGTCGACAACGGCGTGCTGAAGGACTTCCTGATGTCGCGCGAGCCGATCGCGAGCTTCGACGAATCGAACGGGCACGGCCGCGCGCAGACCGGAAAGATGCCGACGGGGCGGCAGGGCAATCTGATTGTGAGCTCGTCGAAGACGGTCTCCGATGCGGAGCTGCGGCAGATGCTGAAGGACGAGGCGAAGAAGGAAGGCAAGCCGTACGGCCTGTACTTTGAAGACATCAGCTCCGGCTTTGCGGTGACGACGCGGCGCTCGCCGCAGGCGTTCCAGGTGATTCCGCTGGTGGTGTATCGCGTGTATGTGGATGGGCGACCGGATGAGCTGGTGCGCGGCGTTTCGATTGTGGGCACGCCGCTGGCTGCGCTGAGCCGGATTGTGGCGACGGACGATCACCAGGAGATCTTCAACGGCGAGTGCGGCGCTGAGTCGGGAACGCTTCCGGTGAGCGCGGTGGCGCCGGCGATGCTGGTCAGCGAGATTGAGACGCAACGCCAGGCGCAGGGCACGGCAAGGCCACCGCTGATTCCGCCGCCACCGTTTTCGGGCGCGACGCAACCGGCAGCAGCGCAGAAAGGCGGCCGGTGATGCGTCCTGCAATGCTTCTGCTTGCCGCTGCAATTCTGGCACCGTCGGCTGTCGCGCAGCATCATGCAGCGACGACAGCAAAGTCCGCCGCGGCGGAGTCGGATCCGCTTTTGAACGCGATGAAGGCGGAGCTGACGCGCGAGCAGCAACTGCTGGTGCTGCCGGGAATGGAGCGTCCGTACTTCATTCAGTACAGGCTGGAGGACGTGCATACGTATGAGGCGCTGGCCGACTACGGCGCACTGGTGCGCGAGGTGGAGAATCATCAGCGCGCGGTGCGTGTGGAGGTGCGAGTCGGGAACTATACGACGGATTCGAGCACGACGCGCGGGCTGGGCTCGGTGGAGTTTGCGGCGACGGACAACGATCCGGACGCGCTGCGCATGGCGCTGTGGACGGCGACCGATGCGGCGTACAAGAGCGCGCTGCAATCGCTGACAGCGAAACAGGCTGCGCTGAAGCAGTTTCAGAATCCGCCGACAGCAAATGATTTTTCTCCGGCGAAGGCGGTGACGCGCATCGAGCCGTTGGTGGCGCTCGATATCGATCGCGACGACTGGAAGCATCGCGTGATCGAGGCGAGCGGATTGTATGCGGTCGATCCGGCGGTGAAAGCGTTCGCTTCCGACGTGCAGTTTTCGAGCGCGCGGGTGATCGCGATGGCGGTGAATCGCTACACGGTGAACACGGACGGCACGATGCTGCGGCACGGCTATGCGACGTATCAGGACTTGATCACGATCGGCGGGCAGGCGCCGGACGGCATGCAGATTGCGCGCGACAATGGAACGACGGCGACGGCGGCGACGGGACTGGAGAGCTGGCCGACGATGCGCAAGCGCACCATTGACGACCTACTGAGTTACAACGATCTGCGCCAGGCGCCGCTGGTTGCAGCCGAGGACTATCACGGGCCGGTGCTGTTCTCCGGGGACTCGGCGGCGGATGTGTTCAACCGGCTGTTTGTGCCGAACATCGAAGCGGACCGGCCGGAGATGGGGACGATTGCGCGCACGACGGGAGCGTATGCGTCGAGCCTGCACAGCGCTGTGCTGCCGAACTATCTCTCGGTGGTGGACGATCCGACGATGCGCACGTTCGAGGGGCAGTCGCTGTTCGGATCGTATGCGGTGGATGATGAGGGCGTGCCGGTGGCTCCGGTGACGCTGGTGAAGGATGGCGAGCTGGTCAACTACGATATCGGGCGCGAGCCGGTGAAGGATTTTCCGGCGTCGAATGGGCACGGGCGAGCCGCGCTGGTGCAGGGAGCGCGGTCGCGCGCGGGTGTGATCGTGGTGAAGTCGAGCCAGAACCTGACAGCGGAGCAGATGCGCGCGAAGCTGGTGGCGATGGCCAAAGAGAAGGGCGAGGATGTGTACGAGGTGGAGACGATGGGCGGCGAACTGATGCCGCGGGTGCTCTATCGCGTGTCGCCGGATGGCAAGCGGACGCTGGTGCGCGGGGCGGCGTTTGACGATCTGGATCAGCGCGCGCTGCGGGCCGACATCATCGCTGCGGGCGGAAAGCCGTGGGTGGCGCAGGTGTCCAGCCCGGTTCCTGAGACGACGATCGTTCCTGAGATTCTGTTCGACGACATCACGGTGAAGCGCGCCAACGAGGAGCAGCAGAAGGTGCCGTATTATCCGCCGCCGGCGGCAAACTAGCGCGGGCCCGGGTGGGGCCGTGTAGGATGGCTCGCACAGGAGATTTCGATGCTGATCAAACCGCCCGCCGCGCTTGCGGCCGCTGTGCTTTGTATTGCTTCGCTGGCCCAGGTTTCGTTGGCGCAGCAGGCTGTGCCTGCGCCCTCGGTCGAGCCGCTGCAGAAGATGCCGTACTCCCCGTCGCTCGACCTGAGCAGTATGGACCGCAGTGTCGATCCCTGCGTGGATTTCTATAAGTACTCCTGCGGCGGATGGATGAAGAACAATCCGATTCCTGCGGACCAGGCTTCGTGGAGCGTGTACGCGAAGCTGGCGAACGAGAACCAGCAGTTTCTGTGGGGCATCCTGGAGCAGGATGCGAAGCCTTCGCCCTCGCGCACGACGGTGCAGCAGAAGGTCGGCGACTACTTTGAAGCGTGCATGAACACGGGGGCGATCGATGTGGCGGGGTTGCAGCCGATTCAGGGAGCGCTGGGCGGACTGGAGGGTGTCTCTTCGCGCGAGAGGCTGCTCCAACTCCTTCCGTTCTGGCACAAGATGGAGCTCGGCAGTTTCTTCTTCAACTCCGGCACAGGACAGGATGCAGTTGATTCGTCCCTCATGATCGTCGAGGTGCGGGCCGGAGGGCTGGGGTTGCCGGACCGCGACTACTACCTGAAGACCGATCCGCGAAGCGTGAAGCTGCGCGAGGAGTATCTTGCGTACGTTCAGCAGATGCTGGCGCTGAGTGGCGAGCCAGTGGATAAGGCGAAGGCAGATGCCGATGCAGTCATGAGGATTGAGACTGCGCTGGCGAAAGCTTCACTGACACGCGTGGAACGCCGCGATCCGCACAAGACGTATCACATGATGACAATTGCGGAGTTGCAGAAGCTAGCTCCTGCTGTCGATTGGACGGCATACTTTGCGCTTCAGCTTTTCCAGCCTCTGCGACATGCCTCAGGCGGACGAGTCGATACGGGCCATGTACCGTTCACCAAACTCAACGTTTCGCAACCGGAGTTCATGAAGGCCGTGCAGGCGGAGTTGGCGACGGAGCCGCTCGACGCACTGAAAGCCTATCTGCGCTTCCATATCATCACCGCCAGCGCGCCGTATCTCGCGCACAACATCGAGCAGGTGAACTTCGATTTCTACTCGAAGACGCTGCGCGGTGTTGCCGTCGAGCCGCCGCGCTGGAAGACCTGCGTGCGTGCGGTCGATCGCAATCTGGGCGAAGCGCTGGGCCAGGAGTTCGTCGCGCGGACATTCACGCCGCAGATGAAGGCGCAGACGCAGTTGATGACCGAGCAGATTGAGACGGCGATGGGTAATGAGATTAAAGGCCTCGACTGGATGAGCCCCGAGACGAAGGCTGAGGCGTTACAGAAGCTGCACGCCATACGCAACAAGATTGGCTACCCTGAACACTGGCGTGATTACACCGCGCTCGATGTGAAGCGTGACGACTACTTCGGCGATGTCGTCCGCTCGTTCCGCTTCGAAGACGCGCGGCAGTGGAACAAGCTGGGCAAACCGGTAGATCGGAATGAGTGGGGCATGACGCCGCCGACCGTGAATGCATACTTCAGCCCGCAGATGAATGACATCAACTTTCCCGCGGGCGTGCTGCAGCCGCCGCTCTACGATCCGAAGGAAGATGACGCGCCGAACTACGGCAACACCGGCTCAACCATCGGCCACGAGCTAACGCACGCCTTCGACGATGAGGGGCGGCAGTTCGATGCGAAGGGGAACCTGCGCGACTGGTGGACGCCGGCCGACGCTGCCGGATTCGAGAAGCGCATCAACTGCATCCGCGATCAGTACGCCGGCTATGTGGTGGTTGACGACCAGCACATTAACTCCAAGCTGACCAGCGGCGAAGACGTCGCGGACCTGGGCGGAACGCTGCTGGCCTATATCGCATGGCAGGCGGAAGAGCAGGGCAAGACGCTGCACGACATCGACGGCTTCACGCCGGACCAGCGTTACTTCATCGGCATGGCGCAGTGGGCGTGCGAGAATTCGCGTCCTGAGGACCTGCGCGTGCGCACGGCGACCGACCCGCACTCGCCCGGCTTTGCGCGGGTGAACGGCGTCGTCGCCAACATGCCGGAGTTCCAAAAGGCTTTCGGCTGCAAGGCCGGCCAGCCGATGGTCCACACCCCGACCTGCAGGGTCTGGTAGCACAGAAGATCTCTTAGAACATATGCGTGAGGACTGTTGTCAGACCTGATCGATCCATTCAACGAAGATCTTTCTCATTGTGGCTCTCTCTCCGTTATCGAGAGCGCGTCCGAGCAATGCGCCGCATGTGCCTAGCACACGCCGGTCGTATTCTGCCGGAATTGCCCTTGTAGTCGAGACGGCGGCTTTGATCTTTTGGATTTCGGTCGCTGAGACGTTTAAGCTTTTGATTGCCTGCTTCGTCGCGCTTTCGACACTTATGGAATTGGGGCTGGCGCTAATCGCGGAAAGAACAACCGGCTGAGGCGCTTTTAGTTGCAGAAATTTCGCGACGTCCATTTTGGTGATTTCGTGAACGGTATCGGCTTCTTGCCGAAGCTGCGGGTTCAGCGAAACGCCCGCCGGTTCTAAGTTAATTAAGTGAACGCGGACACCAAAGCTCTGTGCAATCTGCACGGCAATTCGCATATCCCCATCGCCTGTAACAACATAGGCATCAGCGATTGCTTGATTTCGGGCCAGATCAATTAGGTCTGTTACTAAGAGTGAATCGACCCCCTTTTGCTGCCCGGCAACATTAATCGAGCCCAGTCGGATCTTGACGTCCGGCATCTCTGCGAGCGTGGTTTGTTCTACCGTCATCCCGCTCTTTGCCCCGTCGTACCAGTAAATTCGAAGCAAAGGCATTCCGCTCAATGACGCGATTGATTTCAGCTGGTTCACGACTTCCGCTTCGTTCAACTGCAGCTGGCCTCGTGGAACTGAGGCTCCAGTTAGACTTAGGCCGCCCTGTCCAAAAATGTATCCTGCGTCTACAAAAATTGCCGTACGTGATCCACGCATATGAGTTCCTTAAAGGATTGAGGCCCCCGCAGGGGCCTCTAAATAGTTCCAGAGGGAGCATTAGTATAGTGCCCCTCTAGACATAGTTCATTTTCCCAACTAACCAACGTAAAGTCAATAATCACTTAACTCATTTGTAGTGCCTTTGATAACGCTTGCCACAATCAGTATATTCGCCTTATATTCGCCTATTAAGGTGATCTTGCGTGATGCCCAGGACTGGTAATTGAGGCCGCCGAATCAAGGCTCAAACGTGCTATACTTAGGTGTCGAGCAAAACCGCAAATGGCCAATGTTTTCAAGGGTTTTTGCGCGTTTCAGCGGCGCCCGCGCGGCGCAACCGAATGGAGCCTTTTCTAGTGCCTGAAGACCTTACCCCCGCGACCTCTCCGTCCGTTCCGCCACCCCCGACCGGCAACTACACCGGCGAGAACATTACCGTGCTCGAAGGCTTGACGGCAGTCCGTCTGCGGCCGGCGATGTACATCGGATCTACGGGCGATATGGGCCTGCATCACCTGGTGTATGAGGTGGTCGACAACTCGGTCGACGAGGCGCTGGCGGGATACGCGACGAAGATCGATTGCACGATCCACGCCGACAACTCGATCACGGTGGTCGATGACGGCCGCGGCATTCCGGTGGACAACACGACCTTGCCTACCGGCGAGAAGATGCCCGGCGTCCAGGTTGTGCTTACCAAGTTGCATGCGGGCGGCAAGTTCGACGCCAGCAACTACAAGGTCTCCGGCGGCCTGCACGGCGTGGGCGTTTCCTGCGTCAACGCGCTGAGCGAAGAGTTCGATGTCGAGATCTGGCGCGATGGTCACGCATGGGAGCAGGACTACTCCAAGGGCGTTCCCATCTCCGAGCTGCGTAAGATGGGGCCGTCCAAGCGTCTTGGTACCAAGATCCACTTCCTGCCCGATCGCTCGATCTTCACGGTCACGGAGTACAACTACGACACGCTCGCGCAGCGCCTGCGTCAGCTCGCCTTTCTGAACAAGGGCATCGAGATCACGCTGACCGACGAGCGCACGACCGACGCGAAGACCGGTGAGTTCAAAGCGCAGAGCTTCAAGTACAACGACGGCATCGCCGGCTTCATCAAGCACCTCAACAAGGGCAAGCAGGTGCTGCACGACAAGCCGATCTACATGGAGACCGAGCAGGGATCGCTGGTGATGGAAATCGCGCTGCAGTACAACGACTCCTACTCGGAGACGGTGTTCAGCTTCGCGAACAACATCAATACGGTGGACGGCGGAACGCATCTCTCCGGCTTCCGGACGTCGCTGACGCGCACGATCAATTACATCGGCCAGCAGATGGGGCTGTTCAAGGACATGAAGGAGTCGCTCTCGGGCGATGACGTTCGCGAAGGTCTCGTCGCGGTCATCAGCGTGAAGCTGCCGCAGCCGCAATTTGAAGGACAGACGAAGGGCAAGCTGAACTCCGACGTCGCCGGCGACGTGCAGAAGTTCGTGAATGAGCGGCTGGGCGCGTTCCTCGAACAGAATCCTCCGGTCGCGCGCAAGATTATTTCGAAGGCCATCGATGCGGCACGCGCTCGCGAGGCGGCGCGCAAGGCCCGCGACCTCACGCGCCGCAAGGGAGCGCTGGATGGCGGCGGCCTGCCCGGCAAGCTGGCTGACTGCTCGGAGCGCCGCCCGGACATGTGCGAGCTCTACCTGGTCGAGGGTGAGTCGGCCGGCGGCACGGCGAAGCAGGGCCGCGATCGCAAGTTCCAGGCGATTCTTCCGCTGAAGGGCAAGATCCTCAACGTCGAAAAAGCGCGCTACGACAAGATGCTCGGTCACGAAGAGATTCGCGCGATGATCACGGCGCTCGGCACCGGCATCGGCAAAGACGACTTCGACATCGCCAAGCTGCGCTACGGCAAGACGATCCTGATGACCGATGCCGATGTCGACGGATCGCATATCCGCACGCTGCTGCTGACGTTCTTCTTCCGCCACATGGGCGAGCTGATCAAGCGGGGCAATGTGTACATCGCGCAGCCTCCGCTCTACCGCATCAAGAAGGGCAAGTTCGAGCAGTACATCAAGGACGACCGCGAGTACGTGACGGTGATGATCAAGCGCGCGGCGGATGGGATGGTCATTCGCTACGGCGAGGGCGGAGCGAAGCTCGAAGGCAAGGAGCTGACGAAGTACATGTCGCAGCTCAATGACTATCTCGGGTTCTTCGACAAGGTCGCGAAGAAGCTGCGCAATGACGAGGTAGTGCAGGCGTTCGCCGAGACCTTCGCCAATGAAGGCAAGGATGCGGCGCGGCGTGCAGACTTCGAATCGCCGGACAAGCTGAAGAAGATGCGCGCGAAGCTGCAGGAGCTCGCGAAGCCGTATCAGTTCAAGGCTGTCTCTGACGTGGAGAAGGACCCGGAGCACAATCTCTACTTCGTCTCTTTCACGGATGCGCAGGGAGCGCAGCGCACGATCGGATGGAATCTTGCTGCGGCGCCGGAGTCTCGGCAGCTGCTCGCAAAGCAGGCCCAGTTGGGCGACGCGCTGCATGGTCCGTTCCTCATCGAGTACGCGGGCAAGGATGCGAAGGCCGAGAGCAAGGCGGGCGTGGTAGCGCAGACCGAGCTCGACGAGACGGATGAGGGTGAGCAGGAGGAGGGCGCGAACGAGACCGTCGCTGCGGCTCCGGGAACGAAGGAGGAGGCCAAGCCCGCCAAGCGCAACGCGAAGGTGTCGCAGGATCCGGTGGAGAAGAAGTCGCCGCGTGAGGTCTTCGAGTACGTCATCGAGCAGGGCCGCAAGGAGTACCAGGTGCAGCGCTACAAAGGTCTCGGCGAGATGACTGCGCCGCAGCTCTGGGAGACGACGATGGATCCGGCCCGCCGCACGCTGCTGCAAGTCAAGCTGGAGGACATCGCCGCGACGGAAGAGATCTTCACGACGCTCATGGGCGAGGACGTCGAATCGCGCCGCAAGTTCATCGAAGAGAACGCGCTGGACGTGAAGAACCTCGACATCTAGCGAACAATTCAATCGAGAAGACCGTGCATCGGCGCGGTCTTTTCTTTTTTGTTGACGTTGTTCCAACTTATTGTCTACATTGTAGACATGGCGGAGCTTCTCGGTACCTTCGAGCAGATCGTACTTCTCGCCGTCATCCGGCAGGGCAGCGAAGCCTATGGCCGCTCGATCCTGCGCGAGGTGGAAGAGGTCTTCTCCGGGGCGCGTTCGGTCGCGGCCGGAGCGGTCTACGCCACGCTCGACCGGCTCGAAACCAAAGGCCTGCTTTCGTCAAAGCTCGGCGAAGGAACTGCCGAGCGCGGCGGCCGTAAGCGCCGCTATTACCGGGTTACAGCAACCGGGTTCCGTGCCCTGAACGAAGCCCGCTCCACTCTCGAATCTCTCTGGAACTCAATTCGTTGGCCTGTCGAGGTGCGTCCATGATTCGTCCTGCGCCGCCTGCATTTCTTCAGCACATGGTTGCCGCTCTGCTCTCGCCGCGCGATCAGGAGACGATCGCCGGCGATCTTCTCGAAGCGTACTCCGATCGCCACCGCAGCGGCGGCGCGCTTCCGGCCAACCTCTGGTATGCGCGTCAGATCGCGAGTTTCTTTCCGCGCGCTGCAGTTGCGGCCTACAGGAAGACGCCTGCGCTCGTTCTGATCTGTTGCTTTACTGCTATGTGCGGCGCGTGGCTCGGATCGATGGACATGGTCCTGCACCACCACAACCTGCTCTATCACGAGTCCATCGCCGGCTTTATCGTCGGGCAGGCGCTGCTCACGATGCTCGCTCTCCCTCTGCGGCGCGTGCGCACGCTTCGCTTCGCGGCCATGCTTGGCGGTGTGGCCGTGACGTGGCTCGGGGCAAGCGCGTGGTACGCCATGATCCACAACCCGCATTTTGAGGGCTACATCCTCATCATCGCTGCCCTGCTCATCGTGCAGGCGGCGCTCACCTGGCGCGCCATGCTGCGTCGCGCTGCAGTTGCGGCCGCCTGAGCCGGCGGCTCCGTTATCCTGAGCCAATGGTGTCTCACTCCAGGCGTGCGCTTGTTACCGGAGGCGCGGGCCTCATCGGATCGCACATCGTTGACCTCCTCGTTCGCGAAGGATGGCGCGTCCGCATCCTCGACAACCTCGAGCCGAACACGCACAAGTTCGGCAGGCCCGCGTGGATCAACCCGCAGGCCGAGTTCGTGCAGGGCAACGTGCAAGATGCGGCGACGATGCTCGCGGCGCTTCAGGACATCGAGGTTGTGTTCCATGAGGCAGCCTATGGCGGCTACATGCCGGAGATGGCGAAGTACGTCCTCATCAACAGCTTCGGCACGGCGCAGATGCTCGAGCTCATCCGCGACCACAAGCTGCCCGTCAAAAAAGTTCTGGTCGCCAGCTCGCAGGCGGTTTACTCGGAGGGCGCCGCACTCTGCCCGGCACATGGCCAGGTCGTTCCACACATCCGCCCCGTCGAGCAACTCCGCCGCGGTGACTTTGCTGTTCACTGTCCGGTGTGCCACGAGCCGACGACCTCCATCCCCACGCCCGAATCCACACCGGGCGGCGGCGAGACTGTTTACGCGCTTACGAAAGTCGATCAGGAACGCCTCGTTCTTCTCTGGGGCAAGCAGACCGGCATCCCCACCGTCGCACTGCGTTACTCCTGCACCTACGGCCCGCGGCAGTCGCTGTTCAATCCGTACACCGGCGTCATTGCGATCTTCTGCACGCGCCTTTTGAACAATCAGCCGCCCATCGTCTATGAAGACGGAGGCCAGACTCGCGATCTTTGCTTCGTCGAAGACATCGCGCGCGCCAACCTGCTCGGGGCCGAATCCGACAAGCTCGATGGCCTTCCGGTGAACGTGGGCAGCGGCCGCGCAACGTCGGTGCGCGATCTCGCGCGGATCATTGCGGATCAACTCAACATCAAGATCGAACCACTCGCGCGCGGGGAGTTCCGTCCCGGCGAGATCCGCTCGCTCATCTCCGACATTAACCGCGCCCGCACCATCGGTTACGAACCCCAGACGACCATCGAGCAGGGAATCGCGCGGTACATCGACTGGATTCGTACGCAGGGCGAGATCAAAGATTACTTCGCCGAGATCGAAGCCGGCCTTCGCGCCAAGGGCATCGTGCAGAGCGTCGCCACAACTTAGCCCGCGCGCGTCAGCCGCTGCCCGCGAACTATCATCTCCTCATGTCCAACGACGCCATCGCCACGAACTTCCTTGCCTACTCCGCGAGGCGCATGCAGACGCTCCACGGCGAGATCGCCACCTGCCTCGGCAAACTCACCGAGGAGCAGATCTGGCAGCGCGGCGGCCCGCACGAGAACTCCGTCGGCAACCTTCTTCTGCATCTCGAGGGCAACATCCGGCAGTGGATACTGCACGGAATCGCCGGCCAGCCTGACGTGCGCCGCCGCGATGAGGAGTTCACCCTGACGCCATCCACCGACTCGAAGACAGCCTTCGACAACTTCACCGCAACGCTCAACGAAGCCCGCGATGTCATCGCCACGCTCCCGCCGGCGCGCCTCACCGAGGTCATCGATCCGCAGCCCACCGGGATCGCGCGACACGTTCCCATCCTCGAAGCGATTTACAGAATCGTCGCTCATCTCGCGTACCACACCGGGCAGATCGTTGTGCTCACCAAGCAGCTTGCGGCGACGGACCTCGACCTCTCCATCCCACGCAAACGCTGAGCCGTATCAAAGTGCGATAAAATCAAGCATGGGCGCGCGTTCTTTCGCGTGCGAACCCATCCTTCTGAGAGCCCATCCCTCGTGAACAAAAAGCAGTCTGCCGTGATTCTTGGCGCCCAGTGGGGCGACGAAGGCAAAGGCAAGATCGTCGACGTCCTCAGCGAAAAGTTCGACATCGTTGCGCGCTACGCCGGCGGCCACAACGCCGGCCACACCGTCATTATCGCCGGCAAAAAGTTCGTTTTGCAGCTTATTCCCTGCGGCGTTCTGCGCCCGGGCCGCAAGGGCGTTATCGGCAACGGCGTCGTGCTTGATCCTGCAGCCTTCCTCAACGAGGTGAAGAAGCTCAAGGATGCCGGCCTTCCCGCCTATCGCCCCGAGGAGAAGCAGCTCTTCGTCTCCAACCGCGCGCAGGTCATCCTCCCGTACCACCGCATGATCGAGCTCGCCGCAGAGACAGCGCCCGGGCGCCAGACCATCGGGACGACACGGCGCGGCATCGGTCCCGCCTATGAGGACAAGATCCATCGCAACGGTCTGCGCGTCGCGGACCTGCTGAACTCCTCTCTGCTGCGCACGCACATCAACAACGCGTGCCATGAGAAGAACACCATCGCGCACGCGCTCTTCGGCACCGAGCCGCTCGATCCCCGCCAGATGTATGAGGAGTACTCTCGCTACGCCGAGGCTATTGCGCCGTTTGTCACCGACACTGCCGTCCTGCTGAACAAGGCCATCGACGAAGGGGAGAACGTGATGTTTGAAGGAGCGCAGGGTGCTCTGCTCGACATCGACCACGGCACGTATCCGTTTGTGACGAGCTCCAACTGCACGGCCGGCGGCGCGGTCACCGGCACAGGCGTGGGTCCCACGCGCATCGGCACGGTGATCGGCGTCACCAAGGCCTACGTCACGCGCGTCGGCGAAGGTCCTTTCCCCACGGAGATCGCCGACAGTCAGGGCGATCTGCTGCGCGCGCGGGGCCAGGAGTACGGCGCCGTTACCGGCCGCCCGCGCCGCACCGGATGGCTCGACCTGCCGCTGCTGCGCTACTCCAACATGATCAATTCCACTGAGTGGCTCGTCGTCACGAAGATGGACGTGATGGACGAGTGCGCCGAGATCCCCGTCTGCACGCATTACAAGATCGACGGCAAGCTCACCGACGTCATCCCGGCGGACATCCGCGGCTTCAAATCCATCCAGCCGATCTACACCACGCTGCCCGGATGGAAGTCCTCAACGGCCGGCATCACGGAATACGACAAGCTGCCCAAAGCGGCGCAGGACTATCTGACCTTCATCGCCAAAGAGACCAATGCCCGCATCGGCATGATCTCCACCGGCCCCGATCGCGCCGAGACGATGATGGTTAATGACTTCGATCGAGCGCTCGGGTAGTGCAAGAAACGAGATGCGAGAAACGAGATACGATTGAGTTTGCGGTCCTCACTCGCTTCTCGGATCTCGATTCTCGTTTCTGGTTCCTCCCATGGTCTCGTTCACCGTCCGCATGACCTTCCGCCCCGACGACCGCGAAGAGATCGCCGCGATCCTTCGCGAGTTGACCGACGCCTCGCGGCAGGAGCCCGGTTGCGTCAGCTATATCGCCCATCGTGTTCAATCCGATCCTGACACGATCGTCATCTACGAGCAGTATCGCGATCAGGCGGCGCTGGATGCGCACCGTGCCTCGCCACACTTTGCGCTCTACGCCGTTGGAGGACTATACCAGCGCATGCTCGTGCGCTCTGTTGAAGTTCTCGAAGCCCTGGCCTGAGCGCGGAAACGTCGGAAATGTTGCAGGACGGTCAGCGGAGACGGCAGCCGCTCATCGGATCTCTTCGGTCCTCTCCTCATGCAGCCAACCTCCCGCATGACTCGTCCAACCGATGTAACCCGCACGCGGCTGTTGCATCCCACCAACGGTCTTTGACTCGCTGCGCGCGGCGTTCTACTATCCGGTACGCGAATGCGGCTCGTGTCTCGACCAATGCGTGGTTTCCTGCTCAGCGTGGCCTTCGTGCTGGCCGTGGGACCGTTGTACGCCGGACCGCATCGCGGCGGGCGCAACGCGCGGGATCAGATCACCGCTCTTGAGGCGCAGTGGAAGCAGGCTGTTCTGGCCAATGACACTGAAGCGATGGACCATCTGCTCTCGGACGACTACCTCGGCATCACTGCCAGCGGACAGGTGGTCACCAAGCCGCAGCAGTTGGCGCGGATGCGCACGCACGATTTTCAGATCACGTCGCTGAGCGTCTCCGATGTGAAGATCAAGCTGATCAGCCAGCACGCCGCCATTGTCACCTCGCTCGCGCAGGTGGAGGGAACAAACGACGGCCGCCCGCTGCACGGAGCCTTCCGCTACACGCGCGTCTATCAGCGAGTGCCCAACGACGGCTGGAAGATCACCAGCTTTGAGGCGACACGCGTGCCGCACCATCTTGCCGACAATCAGGCGCAAGACCGATAGGCCCAGCTGGGCAACACGGCATTCTGCCGAATCAAATTTTGCTCGATCGATTTAACGCCGTTAAGCGACCTGTGTTGCCTTGGGTGCCATCGCCTTGGCCGGGAGCCGGCGCACTGCAGCCATTGCAGTGACGTTCAGCCCCATAACGCGCCTCATCAGCGACCGCGTTCCGCCGGTCAGCCGCGCGTCTTCAGGCTCGCGAGGCATCATCTTCTTGGTGATCGCAGAGTAGGCCGTTGTCCCCTGCTCCGCTCCATCCTGGGGCTGATGCAGGTTTTCCGCTCCATCCGCAGCGGTCCACGCCTGACCACCATGATTATTTCGGCGCACAGGGGTCTTATCCGGTGCAAATCCAACGAGTAAGGACTCAGTTCTCATTGGGGACTCCTTGGGGGTGGGAGCCGCAACCCCTATGTCCCGTCAGATGACGTTACTTTCGTAAGGGTTGTTCTTTTATTGTTACTCCAATTCCGTAAACCTCGTGCAAATGCATGCACAGGAAATCAACCATGCGCGCACAGCGGGCGATTCGCAGCAATTGCGGGCTCTCTATTCCTGCAGGCTGATCTCGGGCTGTCCGGCTGTCCCCTCGGGACGATGATGTTCGTCGTCTGCCAGCGCAGCCCGCAGCCGCCGCCAGCTCTCAACCAGCAGCTCGGGGAGAACGCGCGTCTCGCCGACGACGGTCATGAAGTTGGTATCGCCCGCCCATCGCGGCACCGCGTGAAGATGAAGATGCTCCGCGATGCCTGCGCCCGCAGATTCGCCCAGGTTCAGGCCCAAATTCAGCCCATCCGGGTGGTAGACCGAGCGCAGCGCACGCTCCGCCCGCCGGGCAGCGATCATCAGGTCCAACGCTTCTTCTTCCGGCAGGCCCGCGAGCGTGGCCTCGTGACGGTAGGGAAGAATCATCAGATGGCCGCTGTTATAAGGAAAGGCGTTCAGCATCAGGAACGTGCGTGCTCTGCGCTCGAGGATTCCGCTGGCTTTCTCCGCCTCCTCCCGGCTCATGCCGTGCTCGATCGCGTAGTCGGTGGACGCCAGCAGATTGCAAAAAACGCAGCCGAAGTCTCCCGGCCAGGCGGCCAAAGCCTCCGGCACACCGCGGCGCGCGCCTTCGACCTTCTTCGTGACGTACGCGTAACGCCAAGGCGTCCAGAGCTGGTCCATGTCGAGGAGTATAGAGGCGGCCCGTTGCTGTTCGCGCGAAAGGCTTTCTTTGCGCTCGGCAGAAGAGGGACTGATGCTGCAAACCGATGATTTCCTCGCGGTTTCCACCGGCTCTTTCGCCTCACGACATTTGACCCCGCGCAATCCCACTGCTACACTTGGAAATGCGCCGCTGCGGGCGGGATCCAGTCGCAGACGGTGGTTCAATTCGCTCCCGCTGAACATCATCGCGAAGTGTCTTTCAGGCCGCAACGACGGCAGACGCCCCATTGCCTCCCGAAAAGATGCAACCCGAAACGGCAACGAGACGTATTGGACATATCAGCTATCTCACTGGATTCCGGAGCAGTTTGAATGGCCGAACACGACCAGAATTCAGTCCAATCCGAGAGCACAGCCCTGAACACCACACTTGAACCCACCGCGAACGAAGAAGTGACGACCACCGAGACAACGCCGACCGAAGTCTCCTCCAGCCCAGAGACGACGCAGGCTACGACGCCAGCCGCGCCTCATGCGGTCTCCAACGCCGCCGAGGCAGTCTCCCCCGAGCAGCCAGCCGTCTCCCGCGACGAGCACGAGCCCGAGTACTCTGACGAAGATTTCGCCAAGGCACTCGAGAGCTTCGACCGCGAGCAGGCCGCCGAGAAGGATGCTGCCCAGTCGCTGACTGCCGAAGAGGCGGTCGTGACCGGAACCGTCGTCAAGATCACCGACAAGCACGTCGTCGTGGACATCGGTCTCAAGTCTGAGGGCCTCATTCCTCTCGAGCAGGTGGTAGATCACACCGGCGCGCCCAAGTTCAACGTCGGCGATCAGATTGAAGTCGTCGTCGAGCGCGAGGAGCAGGAAGGCGGCTACCTCGTCAGCTACGAGAAGGCGCTGCGCCACAAGGTGTGGGACAAGCTCGAAGAGGCTGCCAACACCAAGACTCCGGTGAAGGGCATCGTCGTCTCGCGCGTCAAGGGCGGCCTCACTGTAGACATCGGCATCAAGGCATTTCTGCCCGGCTCGCAGGTTGAGGTTCGTCCGGTTCGCAACCTCGACGGCTACATCGGCCAGGAGCTCGAAGTCCGCGTCATCAAGCTCAACAAGAAGCGCGGCAACGTCGTCGTCTCGCGCAAGGAAATCCTCGAGGAAGAGCAGAATGCCAAGAAGGCCGTCACGCTCTCGCACCTCGAAGAGGGCGCCGTCTTCACCGGCACCGTCAAGAACCTCACCGACTACGGCGCGTTCGTTGACATGGGCGGCCTTGACGGCCTGCTGCACATCACGGACATGAGCTGGGGACGCCTCACGCATCCGCGTGACCTGGTCAACGTCGGCGATGAGATTCAGGTCAAGGTCCTCAAGTTCGACAAGGAGAAGCAGCGCGTCTCGCTCGGCTTCAAGCAGCTCACGCCTGATCCGTGGCTGGACGCCACCGAGCGCTATCCCATCGGCGCGCAGGTCCGCGGCCGCGTGCTTTCCGTCACCGACTACGGCGCGTTCGTCGAGCTCGAGCAGGGCATCGAAGGCCTGGTCCACGTCAGCGAGATGACCTGGTCCAAGCGCATGAAGCATCCGTCGAAGATGGTTCACCCCGGTGACGAGGTTGACACCATCATCCTCTCGGTCAATCCGAACGACCGCCGCATCTCGCTGGGCATGAAGCAGCTCCAGGAAAATCCCTGGGAGCATCTCGAAGACAAGTACCCCACCGGTGCCGTCGTCGAGGGCCGCGTTCGCAATCTGACGGACTTCGGCGCCTTCATCGAGATCGAGGACGGCATCGACGGTCTGGTGCACGTCTCGAACCTCTCCTGGACCAAGCGCATCAAGCACCCCAGCGAAGTGCTCAAGAAGGGTGAGAAGGTCAAGGCTGTCGTGCTTGGCGTCGAACCCGAGAACCGCCGCCTGTCGCTGGGCGTCAAGCAGCTTCAGCCGGATGTGTGGGACACCTTCTTCGAGCAGCACCGCGTCGGCGACATCGTCCACGGCAAGGTTCTGCGTACCGCGCAGTTCGGCGCCTTCATCGAGATTGCCGAAGGTATCGAAGGCCTCTGCCACGTCTCCGAGGCAGTCGATGAGACGGGCCACCAGGTCACGCTCAACGTCGGCGACGAGCATGACTTCAAGATCGTCAAGATGAGCCACGACGAGAAGAAGGTCGGCCTCAGCCTCAAGGCGATCGGCGAAGAAGCCAGCCGCGCCGAGGTCGAGAGCTACAAGGAGCAGAAGGGCAAGACGCAGGCCAGCTCTTCGTCCTCCAGCTCGTCGACAACACTCGGCGATCTCATCAACTGGAAGCGCGAGAACCAGTAAGCACTCACAGGTCAGAGTTCACGGCTCGAAGCTGAAGCCAAAACTGAAGGGCCGCCCACTAGGGCGGCCTTCTTCTTTAACTCTTAACTCGCATCTCGAAACTGATTACGCAAACGCGTCTTTTTCCGGTTCCTGCTGCCTTATATCCCACCGGCCCGGATGTAGAGGTCCCGAAATCGCACGCCGATCAGGTCGTCGCCGCTGGGCTCGTGCCTATCACCGCGTTGTGGCCGGCTTCCTTCATGCTCTCTGTCGCAGCCGCATGCTCGCTCACAGGGGTCCGAGCTACGGAGATGACACTGATGTCGTCTTCCTGCCCGAAGGCCTGAGCGGCGCTGGCGATCTCGGCTGCCGTCGTTGCGGTGCGCAACAGATCGTGAATTCGCTCGAAGCCGAAGAGCTCGCGCTGTGCGTCCATGGCTTCGCAGACCCCGTCGGAGATTAGGACCAACCTGTCCTCGTCTTCGAGCTTGAACCGCGTCACCGAGTGTTCTGCGTCTTCGGTCATGCCCAACGGCAGCGCGCCCTCCATAGCGATCGGTTCGCCGTTCAGGTAAGGCGGCACGTGGCCTGCGTTGGCCAGCGTCGCGCTGCCGTCCGCCTCGATTCGCAAGGCAAGACACGTGGCTTGTGCGTCAGCCCGGCCGAGCAGGCGCTGATTGAGTTCGATGAGCACGGCCAGCGGGTCTGGATTGAACCTGGCCGCGGTGCGAGTGGCGCCCACCAGCAACGCCACCAGCATTCCCGCCTTCAGACCTTTGCCCGTCACGTCGCCGGCCACGATGAGCACGCTGTCATCCGACGTGTTGGGAATGATCTGAAAGAAATCGCCGCCGACCTCGCGCGCGGGCCGGTACTCGCTTTCAATCTCCAGTCCCGGCAATTTCATTCGCGCGACCGGCAAGATTACCTGCTGCACCTCCTGCGCCTGCTTCACATCGAGAGCCATCTGCCGCTGGTTGCGCACGGACAGCAACAGACGCCGCAGCAGAAGCAACGCGACAGCCCCTGCCAACAGCAGATTTGCCAGTTCCGAGTAGAAGAAAACAACGCCGTATGCGGAAAAGGTGCCATGCCAGTGCAGTTTGATCAGCTCATCCTGAAACTGCGCGAATGCCAACAGCAGCACCGGCGGCAGGACGAACCATCCCTCCCAACCCTGCTCGCGAATCCCCTTGCCGACGATGAGCAGGACGACGGCGAGAAGAAGGACTTGCGTGACCAATCGAATCACCAGAAAAACCACACCCACTGCATGCGGAATCATGCCGTGCAGCAGCTCTTTTCCGAGCAGACCACCAAGCATGTTAAGCGCTGTCAGTACCACGATCGCCTTTGGAATCCATCGCGGCTCCCGCAACTTGAACCATACCCACCACGCCATCGCCCAAGCGCCGAACATCAGCGGAAAGCTGAAGACCTGCAGTTGCAGGAAAAACGTCCTTAAGCTCTCCCATTGCGTCCAGTTGGCCACGCTGAAGAAGATCTCATCGATTCCCATCAGCAGAAGCCCCGCGGCCACCCACAAATAGACTGGATCGGAGCGATCGAACAGGATCAGAGTGGCGGCCACAATCGCCAAAAGAAAAAATAGGCCGGCAGCCAGCGGAGCAGTGATGTGGTTGCGGACGAGCTCCATCCATTCAAGGTCGGCTCGCGCTCGAATCGCTCCCGCCTCGCCTAGCAACGGCGCATAGTGGAGTCCTCCGGTGAATGGATGCTCCGCGAGCCTGACCGGCCCCATCCACATACGGAAGGCCAGCGTTTGTTCCGCAGGACCTCTCCTCAAGTCTCCGCTTGTCGACAAAGGCGGCAGCACAAACATCGCGGGCCGCGTGAAGTAGACGACTGGCCATTTCCCTTCGGAAAATTTGCCCCAGCTTCCGAGCAGCCGTCCATTGTCGAAGAGCTGATAGCCGTCATCGACCCATCCATACGTCAGCAGAGCCAGCTGTTCGTTCGACGCTGCAGAAACCGGCACCCGGATCCGATACCACGCATAGCCCCAATATCCAGGATGGCCCTTCGCCGTCCAGCCCTGAACATATCGCGGATCACGGGTGAAGGGATCCACCACACCGGCATGCGGCGTCAGGTCCACCGTCTCCCACTTGGAGTCGTCAAAGTCCGGCTCGGCCCACTGCGGCTCTCCTGTCTTCGCATCGATCGGCGAATCGCCCGTATGAAACCTCCAGGGCCCATAAAGAGGAAAGACGGAACGGCCAACATCCAACGCCGCGGAGCTATCGGTCGGAGCCGGCGGCTGTGTGGCCGTCTGCGCGTGGGAGAGAAGGTTGCACGAGAGGATGGTCTGCAACAGAACAAGACAACGGAGACGTCGCTCCATTTCGGGACCTCAGACGCAGGGGAAGAATGGCTGAACGCACTATACGCAGTCTCAGTCGCAGAACCAAGAACCAATGAGCGGAGCTACAGATTGCCGTACAAGACGCTCGGAGTCACGCTGCCGCCGGCTTCGGCTTGCGCGCCAGCCACAGCAGCATCCCACCCAGCAGAACAGATGCGACGATCCCCGTCATCGCGTCGATAGCAAGGCTGCCGCTGATGCCTCCGCGCGCGTAGCCGAAGGCATCGACGTAGAGCATGTAGGAGATTGGCACGCTGTAGGCCGAACTGACGAAGCAGAACGTCGTCGAGGCCAGCGGATTATTCTGCCCGATCGTCTCGAAGATCACGGCGAAGCTGATCGTGATCGCCAGGGACTGGAAGAGGTTCTCTGTCATCAGCACGACAGCGTAAGATGCTGGAATGCGCGGCAGCAGGATAAGCGCCAGCGTGCACAGCGCGCCCACGATGCCGACTGCAAGATACAGCCGCCGCAGCGGCAGCAGGCCGCTGATCGCTGGAAAGATCAGACAGCCGACCACGCCGCTGACTGCAACGCCGATGCCTCCCACGAGGCCGACAAATCCCGGCGAAGCGTGGAAGTCCGCACCGCGGCTGCCCAAAAAGTTTGTGAGCGAGAACGTTGCCGCCGGAGCAATGAAAAGAATGATGGCAACGATCACCTCGCGCCGCTTGAACAGCGACACCAGATCGCGGAAGAACTTCGGAAACGATTCGCTTGCCAGAACGCGATCCGGACCCGGCGCCTGCATGAATGGGAAAGGAAGAATCGGAAGCAGGATCGACGCACCCAGCACCAGCGCAACGGCCAGCGGCGAGAGATGACGCACCAGTTGGTTGCAGCCCACCGCCATAATGCCGAACCCGCCCACATTCCCCACCGTCATCCACACGCTGACGGTCTTCTCTTCGTCTTCGGTTGTGATCGACGAAAGCCATCCGCCCACCGCGCTCTGATACAGATAGGCGGTGAAGAAGCCAACGGTCAGCACGGTCTCAAGCAGCGCCCGGTGGTTGAGGTTCAAGAACGCTACAACGATTGTCAGCGACGACACCACCGCCAGCACCGCCGCATACCATCGCCGGCTGAACCGAACGTCCAGCATCGGGCTGAAGAGAAAGGACCAGAAGCCCGGTGAGAACGCCACGGCCGTCAGCCCGGCAATCGCAATCTCCGGCACGTGCCGGTCGCCGAGCAGCTGCGGCACCGCGAACGCGACCACTCCGCCGTACAGACCGTACGACAGGTTCGTGAGCCCCATCAGCCAGACAGGAACCCGATGGCGGCTTGGCATGAAGAGCTCCGGTCGAGCAGGTTCCATCAGCGTATCATCGGTCATTCGAGCGAATTCCCGCTCAACTGCGCGGCCGAATCAGCGTCCTACCGAAACCAGTCCAGCGGAATTGCATCGCCCATCGCTTTATATCCCACCGGCCCGGGATGCAGGTGATCGCCCGAGTCATACTTCGGATTGAGATCGAGCGGATTGGCCGGGTCTTGTGTGACCTTGTCCATATCCAGCACGCCGTCGAAGTGTCCCGGAGCCATGATCCACGCATTCACCTGCTGACGCGCCGCGTTCGCCATCGCGTCCGGATTGTAGTAACGGCCGCCCCCGTCCGGCATGATGGTGCAGCCGTAGACGTAGATGGCATGGGCGTGCGCGCGCACCACAATCTGCTCCAGCGCTCCCTCCATCCGCCTCACAAGGTCGTTCCAGTCCTGCTGCGTAACATCCGGCCTGCGCCCCAGGCCGCCGAGGTCGTTGATTCCTTCCAGCACGATCACGTATCTCACGCCGCTTACAGCCAGGACATCACGATCGAACCGCTCCAGCACACTCTCGCCCAGACCGTTCGTCAGCAGATGATTGCCGCCGATGCCCTCATTCACCACCGCAACTTCCTTCAGCTTCTTATCGCCAACGACGCGCCTGGCCAGCTCATCCGTCCAGCGATCGTTCCCATCTGTCGTCGCTGCGTGGCCGTCCGTAATCGAATCGCCCAGCGCAATCACGGTCCGCGCGGCATCGTCCGCAATCGTGTCCACCTCAGCCAGCCCCAGCCACCGCACCGTCTTCTCTGCGCCGACCAACTCCGCGTCCGTCGAGTGCTCGCCATGCAGCAGATACGAGGTCGCCCGCGATCCCGGATGGCTCGTCTGCACGCTCGGCGGCTCGGCGTAATGGAAGCTGATCGCGAGATTGCTCAACGCGTCCATCTGCATCGCAATCGGGTCCGACACATAGACCGCCCCTGTTGGAATCACCACGCTCTCGCTGCCTTGAAACGTGACCGCATGGTCCGTGCTCACATCGATCGCGCTGGACGCCGGCGACTTCGCCCGTGCCACATGCACGGAATCCACGCGCAGAGGGCGCGTCCCGAACGCATTCGAAAGCTGCACGCGCAGCGTCGTGCCTCCGATGGAGAGATGCACAATCTGCCGCACGGTCGTGTCCGTAAGCTGTTCGTCTGTAAGTTGCGGCTGGCTCGGCTCCGGCCCAACCTGGGAGGTCGCCCACGTCGCGACCCAATGAGGTTCAATCTTCTTTGCATTTCTGTCTGCTCCACGCGCGCCGACTGCGCACGCAAGCAACCCGACAACCACGGCCGCAGCCAACCGAATCCGCATCCATCCCTCCACGAAAGAAAATGCTATCCTCCGGCATGCGTCTTTTCGCCGCTGCCGCATTATTTCTTTCTGCATCATTAACCTGCGCCGCGCAGGCCGCGCCGCAAGCGACGGAGCTCTCCCCGGAGACTGCACAGCGCGTCGCCGAGATTGCGAACACAACGCTGAAGTCCACCGGCGTTCCTTCCGCCTCCGTTGCTATCGTCGAACACGACCGCGTCGTCTATGCGCACGCCTTCGGCCTCGCCAACGTCAATCCGCCCAAGCCCGCGACCGCGGAGATGGCCTATCCCATTGGCTCCATCTCCAAGCAGTTCACGGCGAACGCTGTGCTCCTCCTGCAGCAGCGCGGTAAGCTCTCCATCGACGATCCCGTCAGCAAATATTTTCCCAACTTCACGCGCGCCAACGAGGTCAAACTCCGCAACCTCATGACCATGACCTCCGGCTACGAGGACTTCGCGCCGCAGGACTACATCATTCCCGCCTGGCGCGAGAACACGGACCCGCTTGAGAATGCCACGTGCTGGGCTACCAAGCCGCTCGACTTCACACCCGGCACCGAATGGCAGTACTCCAACACGAACTACGTCATTCTCGGCCTCATCGTGCAGAAGGTCTCCGGCCAGCCACTCATGCAGTTCATCCGCGAAAATGTGCTCGATCCGCTCAACCTGCAAGGCGTCTTCAACACCTACACGCAGCGTGAAAAGCTGGAGGTCACCGGCTACGTCTCCAACGCACTCGCTCCCGTGCGCGTGCAGCCGCTCGAAGGCAACGGATGGTACTTCGGCGACGGCGATCTCGCCATGCCCGCTTCCACGCTGGCGCAGTGGGACATCGGCATCATCGAGCAGAAGCTGCTCTCACCGGCCAGCTATAAAGAATTCGAAACGCCCTTCATCCTCGCCAACGGCGACAACTCGCACTACGGTCTCGGCACCTTCGTCTACGATCGCAACGGCCATCGCGAGCTCGAGCATTCCGGCGAGGTCGGCGGCTATGTTTCGGAGAACATTGTCTTCCCGGAAGATCAGATCGCCGTCGTCGTTCTCACCAATGAGGTCGCCTCCGGCGCCGCGTCCGCCATCGGCAACGGCATCGCCCGCGAGCTTCTTCCCTCCATTCGACCTGCCGCAGCGCCGCCCGATACGTTCGCGCCGGAGCTCAAAACCATCCTCAACGGCCTGCAGCACGGACAGATCGACCGTTCGCTCTTCACTGCGGACACCAACGACTACTTCAACGCCGACACGCTCTCCGACTTCGAATCCACGCTCGCTCCACTCGGCACGATCACGGACGTGACCCGCAGCTCCACGCATCTGCGCGGAGGCATGACCGGCTCCATCTATCGCGTCACCTACTCAAGCGGCACGACGCTCATCGTCAGCGTCTACACCTATCCCGACGGCAAGATCGAGCAACTCCTCATCATCGGCAAGTCATAAGGCTATCGTTGGCCATCGATCTTCAAGGCGCAATCTTGACGCCTTGGAATCGGCGGCATGGCCTGTCGGGTTCGCGAGTCAATAGAATCAATACTTTGCACTTCGAAGTCCGACGCTAAGTCAAGCCTTATGAAGACTTTGCGCGAGACGAGGTGGGGAGGGGGTAGGCTAGCGCCTGCGACTACGTGTTTTCTTAGACTTAGCATGCTGTGGGGTCTTCCGCGCTCCGCTCGTTACGACCGGCTCCGTTCCCGGCAACAGCGCAAACTGCAGCCGCATCTGCTGCCGGTCGATGCGATCCAGGATCACCTCAACGCGTTCTCCCACTCGGAAGCAATGGCCGGTGCGAGCCCCGCAAATCGTGCGATCCGTGTCGCGGAAGCTGTAATGGTCGCCGGTCAACGACCCGATCGGCACGAGCCCCTCGATGAATAACTCGTCGAGCTCCACAAAGAATCCGTACTTTGTTACGGAGAGAATGATGGCCTTGAAGTCATCGCCGATCTTGTCGGCCATGAACCTCATCTTCTTCCAGTCCATCAACTCGCGTTCCGCGTCGGCTGCTCTGCGCTCCGCCTGCGAGCTCTCGACAGCAATATCGCTCAACTCCGTCGCCGCAATCGGTCCGCTCTCATCGCCGGCGCGACCCGGAACGTTGGAAGAGCCGCGCCGATGGCCGTCTGCTGCGTGCGATGCCCAAGGCTGTGGATCGTCGCTGCGAATCGGGCCACCGCGCGGACCCGCTCCGTCGCGCAGCATCGCCCGCAACAGCCGATGCACAATCAGATCCGGATAGCGCCGAATCGGCGACGTGAAGTGTGTGTAGCAGGGACTCGCCAGCGCGAAGTGTCCTTCGTTCTGCTCCGCGTAGCGCGCCTGCTTCAGCGAGCGCAGCATCAGGTACGCAAGGATTCGCTCCTCCGGATGTCCGCTGATGCGCCGCACCAGCCGCTGATACATCTGCGGTGTTACCGGAATCTCCGCCGGAATCTCATGCTGCCGAACATCGCGCGATCCTCGGCCGCGCGCGGCGCTGCGCATGGACGAGCGTCGATCTGCTTTCATCGTCATGCGCTTGACCGGAAGCGCGCCAATGCCCAGCGTCTGCCGAAACGCCGCGGCGGTCTCTTCGAACTCCATGATGCGCTTCGGGTCGGGCATCTCGTGGATGCGATAGATCGACGGAATTCCCTGATCGCGCAGCCAGGCTGCGACGCACTCGTTGGCGCTCAGCATGAACTCTTCGATAAGCCGATGCGCCCATCCTCTTTCCGATCGAACGATCGCCGCCATGTTGCCGTCCGGATCGAACTCCACCACGGGCTCGGGCAGGTCGAAGTCGATGGAGCCGCGTCGCTGGCGCTTGGCGTTCAGGCGCAAGGCCAGCTCCAGCATCGCGTCAAACGCAGCGGGCATCTCAGGCTGGTCCGCCGCAACGCGCTCGCGCTCGGCGAAGTCCTCTGCGGTCGGCTCTGAAGTGACGGCTGATCCCTGATCTCCATCCTGTAATCTCTGCGGCGACGCGTTGAGGCAGTGCTGCACGCTTGTATACGTGCAGCGCCGCATGCTCCGAATGATTCCTTCGCAGAGTCGATAGCCGGTGATCTCGCCGTGAGAGTCGATCTCCATGATGCAGCTCTGAACGAGCCGGTCTTCATTCGGCAGCAACGAACACATGCCGCTGGAGAGTGCGTGCGGCAGCATGGGCACGGCCCGATCCGGGAAGTAGACGCTGGTTCCACGCACGCGCGCCTCGGTGTCGAGCGCAGTGCCGGACTGCACGTACCAGCTCACGTCCGCGATGTGGACTTGCAGTTCGGTATTGCCGTTTGGGAGCGGGCGGACCAGCACTGCATCGTCGAAGTCGCGGGCCGTCTCGCCGTCGATGGTGACGATTGGAAGACCGCGGAAGTCTTCGCGGAGCGCCAGCTCGTCGGTGCTAAGCGACGCGACTGTTTCCTGCGCCTGTTCGTGGGCTTCAGCGATCACCCTGGCCGGAAATGTGTGTGGCAGATGGTGCTTGCGGATGACGATCTCGACGTCCACGCCAAACGCGTCCGGCGGACCGAGCACCTCGATGATTCGTCCGCGCGCAGGACGTCCGGCGGATGGGAACTGCGTCAGCTCGACATCGACGGCCATGCCTTCGAGCGGCCAGCGCGGATCTTTTGAGTTGGCCGGATCCCACTTTGCACGCTGCGCCCGGGCTTCGTCGCCGAGCATGCGATGCTCGGACTCTGCCGCCGCCGCAACGACCTCCGCTCCCTCCGGAATCTCAACCCATCCGGCGACTCGCTCGTCGAACGGCTTGATAAAGTTTCCGCGCGGCTCGTTGAGCGCAAAGTCTCTCATCTCCCGTCCGCTTCGCCTGCGTCCCTGACTGCGTGCGTAGTGGAAGATCCCGACGACGGTGGGATTCCGGCGCGTCAGGACTCGCACGACCCGCCCCGAACGTCGCCCGTCCCGCCCCGGCGGCGCCTCATCCACCAGCACCAGATCGCCCTGCATCGCGCCCGCGATCTCGTTCGGGGGGATGAAGATGTCCTCACCCTCCTGCTGCGGACGTACGAACCCAAACCCGTCCCGATGCAGGTCGAGCCGTCCACTTACCAGCCGGTCACGGCCGGAACGTGGCGTGTTCTGACCGCCTTGCGGCGATACGTTTGGGCGGCGGTCTGGTTTCACGGCTGCGGGAAGCGCCCATGCGTCTCCGTCGAGCCGAACCAGCTCACTGCGGCCCACCATCCGCGTCAACTGCTCCCAAAGGAGACGGCGTTCCTGGCCGCCGTCGAGACCGAGCTCTCGAATCAGCTGTTTGTAGCCGGCGCGACCATTGGGCGAGCGGCGAATGCGCGCCAGGAGCTCGCGATCAGAACGACTGTAGGGGCCGCGACCACTCATTTTGTGAAGGATACGCTGCGGCGGCGCCCAGGGAGAGAGTCAGGGTTTGCCTGCGACGCAAGGGCTCCACATATCCGCGTTACTTTAGTAATTCTAACTAAGTAATACATATTCATACCACTCAATCCAATGGACTTACGCCTAGCATCCCTCTAAGGTTGTAGCCATCTGGCAGTGCCAGAAATCGTTGAGCAACTAGGCCACACCCAGGAGATTTTGCCATGAAGACCACCTTCGTCCGCGCCGCCGTTATGACCCTCGCCTTTGTCGGTCTCGCCGTTCCTTCCATGACCAGCGCAAAGACGACCGCGCCCACCAAGGCTGTCTCGACCACCACTGCTTGGGCGGGATATCCGACGCCGGTTTGTCCGCCGAGCAGCGGCAGCGTATGCGGCATGCAGTAATCACTCTTAAGACGTACACGGAAGTGCTTGTAGGAACGACCCTCGCGGGGTAGCATATCTCTCGCGAGGGAGTCCTATGAGCACTGTTGCGTTGTTGCGAGATGTGAGCATCGCCGAGTGCGCGCTGTGTTTTGTTGTGCTGGGCATTCTGCTTTGCAAACGGCAACGTGGATTTGGCCCGCTTGTGGGCCTTCTGGCAGTGCGGGCGCTCTCCGGTTCCATCCTGATTCCTTTATTGTTTTTCCGTAAAGACATAGGTTTGGAAATTCACGCAGCTTACCGGATTTATTTCTATACCTTCTGGATTTCCAGCGCGGCCCAGGCTCTCCTTTTGATCGGAACGATTTATTACGTCTATAAGGAGTCGATGAGACCGCTGCAGGGTTTACAACGGATTGGGAAGGTTATCTTCCGATGGGTGGCCGTTGTGTCTGTCGCCGTTTCGATTGCTATTGCCGCCGGTCCGCACCAAGTCGCTACGGGTTACATCGCTAGAGTCGCCGGAATGCTGGGACAGATTCAGCAGGGAGTGTTCGTTCTGACTCTCTGTCTGTTGTTGTTTGTGTGTTTTGCGATCCGCCCGCTGGGTTTGACGTTCCGGAGCCGTATCTTCGGCGTCGCGTTGGGGCTCGGTATCATCGCCGCGACTTATTTGGTCCAAGCTGCGTGGATTTCAACGGTTGGTGGACAATCGCTCTATTCGCCGATCTATCTGGTTGCAACTGCCGGTTCACTGGTCTCCGTTTGCATCTGGGGCGTGTACTTCGCGTTGCCGGAGCCGGAGCGCAAGATGATTCTGCTGCCGACGACGTCGCCGTTCTTTACGTGGAACCGCATCTCGGAGGCGCTGGGCGACGAGCCCGGATATGTGGCCGTGGCCGGATTCAAACCCAACATGCTGGCAGCGGCCGAGCTGAAGGTCCTGACTTCAGCGGCGCACAAAGCCGAACGACTTGGAGCCGGAGGCCCAGAGGCGCTGCCGGGGCCTGCCGAACTGAAGCAGATTGCTGTCTCACAATAGCTAATCGATGGAGCCGGTGACGCATGTACTGACCGGCGCCTGCCTGGCGCGAGCCGGCCTCAATCGGCGTGCGGCGTACGCTACACTCGCGATGGCCATCGCGGCCGAGTTTCCCGACATCGATTCCCTCTGGGCTCTTCGCGGGCCAGTTGAAGCCTTTCAGCATCACCGTGGGATCACACATACATTTCTGGGCGTGCCGTTCGAGGCGGCGATTGTTCTGCTGCTCGTCTACGGAGTGCATCGCTGGCGGGTGGCGCGGCATGCGAAGCGAGCGAAGCCCGTGCCGGTTGGTGATCACGTCCCGATCGAGCGGCCGCTGACAGCGGCGCCGGTGCGGTGGGGGCTGTTGTATGGCTTCTGCATCGTGGCGCTGCTCAGCCATCTTCTCCTGGACTATACGAACAACTATGGTCTCCGGCCGTTTTTCCCGTTCAATCCGCATTGGTATGCGGCATCGATCGTCTTTATCTTCGATCCGGTGATCTTCGGGCTTCTGGTGGTTGGCTTGGTCGCCCCATGGATCTTTCGACTGGTGAGCTCGGAGGTCGGCGCCCGCAAGCAGCGGTTCACGGGCACGGGATGGCCACGTGCTGCGCTGCTGCTGATTGTTGTGTTCTGGGGCGTGCGCTGGGTGGAGCATACCCGCGCGATGCAATTGGCGGAGTCCCAGAGCCTGGAGTCGCCGGCGCCGCCTGCGACCGCGGAGCAGAATCCGCAGCCGGATGGGACGGATCAGCCCACACAGCCGTTTCCCACCTATCTTCAGGCACGGCGAGTGCTGGCGAATCCCGATCCGCTGAGCATCTTCCGCTGGTACACCGTGACGGATTTCGGACCGGTCTACCAACTGGAGCGCGTTGATACGCGCCAGCAGACGATCGAGGCGACGGAAGGGACCTACGCGAAGGCGAATGCGACACCGGCGATTGTGGCCGCAGAGGAAAGCCCACTGGGCAGAGCGTATCTGGACTGGTCGCCGATGCCGATTCTCTCAGCGGATGATTCGCGGGGTGCGCTGGAGCAGGCAACCGCGGGAGCGGACGAACCCGCTCCTGTGGGCGGCACGGTTGTGACATTCCGCGACCCACGGTTCATGGGTGTGCTGCTGTTGCAGCAAGAGAACGGATCGAGCCCGCTGACCGGCGTGGTCGTGCTGGATCAGCAAAACAAGGTGGTGCTCGAGAGCATGGACGGGCATGTTGAGCCGGAGCGGTAAGGGCTCTCCGGTTTTGTCCTGGGATCAGCCCAAGAGATCGCGGACGATGCTGCGGACGCGCTCGGCGACGACGCCGTAGATGAGGTGAGTGGCAGCTTCGCTGGACTGCTCGCGCTCGCTCTGCTGCTCGGGCGGAGCGCTGAGCGCCATGGCGGGAAGAATTCCTTCATGGGTGAGCGCCATGAGGGTAAGTCCAAAGTTCGCGCCCTCTTTCTGTGTGGCGGCAGGGTAGAACTCGGCCAGAGCACCATAGAAGGCGCCCGCGGCGGCGCCGAAGCCCCAGTGGATCGCTTCGCTGGCTGTGCGCTCCGTCGACGGATCCAGCGAGTCGCCGGCGATGCGTTCGGTGAGCAGGTCGGGCGGCTCGGGCTCGCCGTGGATTCGCGGAGGGTAGAACTTCTCGGCGAGACTCTTGGCAGCGGTTGCGACCAGGCCCGCAACCAGGCCGGCGGCGAGGCCCTTCCACAGGGATGGCGACAGACTGGGTGAATCGGCGCTCAAGAAACCCTCCGGGTTGATGTTCTGGCACGACAAGAGGCGTGTTTAGAGCGAAGTGAATCTGCGCGGCGCGCTAGAGAACGAGCCTGGAAGAATGCGAGGCGGCAAGCTCTTCGTCGTCCTCATCTTCCTCTTCGTCGTCGTCCTCATCTTCATCGTCGTATTCATCCTCTTCGTCCTCCTCTTCGTCTTCGTCACTCTCTAGCTCATCCTCATCGTCCTCTTCGTAATCCTCCTCGTCGTCGTCCTCGTCTTCATCTTCCAGCTCTTCATCGCTTTCTTCTTCGTCGTCGGTGTCGCGCATGGAGGCGAGGCTTTCGCTGGAGGCGGAGGCGGTGGGGTTGCTGTCTTCGAACTTCGGATCGCTTTCGAACTCGGCGGTGGCGTCGTCACCAACAAGATTGTGAAGGTCGCGGGCGCTGTCGGTGGCTGGCGTGGTTCTCTTGTCAGGCATGGGAGATCTCCTTGGGCGGCAGCTTGGGCCTGCGCCGTTGGATGCAGGTTGGTGCGAAGGCGACGTAGGAGGCAAGTTTTTACTCGGTAAACGGCCGGAGGCGGGCTTCGGAGGGCGGTTTTGTGGCGAGGCTGATCAGCCCGAGCGATAACACGGAAATGATTAGCGCCGGCAGAATTGCATCATGCGCAGTGACCGAAGCGGGAAGGTGCCGGGCGAGAAAAGGCTTATCCCAAAGCACGGTGACGACGGTGCCGGCGGCGATGCTGGCTACGGCTCCGGCTGCTGTGGCGCGACGCCAGAAGAAGGCGGCGAGGATTACTGGCGTCAGCGCAGCAGAATAGATTGTGTAGGCGTAGAGCGATTGCTGGAGCACCGAGGTTGTGCCCAGCGACTGATAGAGTGCCCAGCCGCCGAGCGCAAAGACGATGACGCGGGACACAATCAGGACCTCGGCGTTGGGCGCCGACGGACGAACGTAGCGCACGTAAACATCGTTGATGAGGTTGGTCGCCGGCGAAAACAGATAATTGTTTGCGGTGGAGACGACCTTCGCGAAGATGGCGCCAACCAGCAACGCGCCGAGCAGCATCAGCGGTTTCGACCCGCCGAACGCATGAGTCGCGGTGTAGGCAAGAATCTCGCGGGGGCGCTGGCTGACTTCGCCGGTGCGATACAGCGCAGAGCCGACAACGGCCAGAGCGACGATGACGGACTCGAGAATGATGGTCCCGACGACCCATCCCAGGGTTGCGCGTCGCGCGTCCTTTTCGGATTTGGCCGAGAAGAACTTCTGGTACATTGCCTGGTTGCCGAGCATGAGCAGGCAGGTGGGAAGGAAGATTTCGAGCGCCGACTGAACCTGTTCGGTGGATCCGTTCGGCATCGTCATCATGTAGCTGTTGATGGGATGGATGTCGCCAAAGAGTTTGAAGTGTGAGGCGGGGAGAATAGCGCGGACGCCGCTCCATCCGCCGGCGATATGAACGAGCACGGGCAGAGCGACGATCATGGTGACGGTCGCGAGCAAACCGATGACGACGTCCATGTATGCGACCGATCCCATCCCGGCGATTGCGGTGAATACGGTGACGAAGCCGGCGAGAATGTACTGGCCTTCGACCGCGGTAACAGATGGAAAGATGAGATGCAGGATGTCTCCGCCGCCGATGAATTGATAGCTCGCAATGGCGGTGTAGGCGAAGAGCACGGCGAGCACGCCCAAGATGCGGGCGGTCTGGTTATAGCGGGCTTCGAGCAGGTCGGGAATTGTAAACTGCGCGAATTTGCGCGCACGAGGGGCGATGAAGTAGATGAGCGCCAACCCCGCCCATCCTCCCGCGGCCTGCCACAGTGCAGCGAAGCCGTGCTTGTAAGCGTTCTCGGCGCCTCCCAGCAGCGACCCCGAGCCGATCCAACTGGAGAGCAGGGTGAAGACCAGAACGAAGGCGCCGAGCGAGCGGCTGGCGACGAGGTAGTCGGCCTTGGTCTTCACCTTGCCCAGACGGGCCAGAGATACGCCCAGCAGCGCCAGGACGATCAGACCAAGAACGATCGCGTATAGATTCATTGTGTGTGGGCCATTCTAGCGGATGGCTTCTGAGGGTAAACAGTTTGTGCGGCTTCGGGGACACGAAAAGCCTTCGCGCAAGGGCGCAACGAAATACGTCACGGACACAACGGTGCAAGTGGCGGTCTCTGCGTTGTGCCGCTGTGCGCTATGCGTTCCGGCTTAATGGGCGACTTCGATCTTGACCCACTCGTCGGTTGTCTCCCACCGGACGTGCAGCTCGGTGGAGTTCTTGGTCGTGTGATCGAAGCTGATGGTCATGTCCTCCTGCGGCGAAGGCAGCGTTGCATGATGCATGGGTGTGCGGCCGAGATCCTGGTTTTGGTTGTAGACCGTGCCCCACTGGCCGGTTTGCTTGTTGATGATGAGCTGCCACGGTGTGCCGGGCGCGGCCGGCAGGGTGTAGAGCGTGTATTTGCCTGCGGGCACGTGCAGATCGCCGATCTTGAGATCGACGTCGGTAACGAAGCTGGTTGCGGGGTTGGCGCCAGTGCGCCAGACCTTGCCGTAGGGCACAAGCTCACCCATGATCTTGCGTCCGCGCATGCGCGGCGAATTGTAATGGATGGTGATCGTTTTGCCGTCGAGCGTGACCTCAGCCTGGGCAGCGGGGCTGAGCAGAGGCTTCGCGTTCTGCGCCTTAGGAGCGCTCGTCTCCGGCATAGAGCCCGGTTCGCCTTGCGCGAAGACGGCTGGAGAATGGAAGAGGATGGCTGCGGAGCCCGCAACCAGCAACATTGCGAGCGACGGGGCTGCGAGAGCGTAGCGCAAATAGGTCTTCATGGGCCAACATGCTACCCTAGAACTGGTGGTTCCGGCTTGCGCCGACCCTTACCCAAGCGCCCGTAGCTCAGCTGGATAGAGCAACAGCCTCCGAAGCTGTAGGTCAGACGTTCGAATCGTCTCGGGCGCACCAAACTCACCTTTCCGCCGACGAATGCCTCCAACTGATTGAAGAGGCTGTCGTTCTGCTCGTTCAAAATCCCATTCTGAGGGTGGTACAAAAGCCCCTCTGGGAACAGGCATTTTTGAACTCGCTGCTTTTGGTCGAGACTCGCACAGCTCCACGCCATTGGGATATTCACCAGCATCGTCTTGGTGAACCTCAGCAGTTCGTCGAAGGTCGCTCGCTCTGCTTCTAAATCAGCGATCTTGCCAGTCAGCCGAGCGATCTCCTTATCGAACTCCTCGTTCATTTCATCGAAGCAGGCCACAACCGCCCTCTCATTCAGGAGATACCGTTTCATCAGTTCGCGCTTCAACTCCCGCTGTTTGGAAATCTCCGCCTGCAATTTCGGCAACTCGAACGCTCTGGCATCTTGTCGCTGCTCCCACTCCTGACGGAGCACAAAAATGAACTCCGAGGTGAACTGCTTTCCTACGTTGATCCTCTCCAGCAGGCGCAGGAACTGTTCCGCCGCTTTCGATGTCGGCAATGACTTCACCGCCTTGCATTTGTGGCAACGGTAATAGCAGTACTTCTTGCCGGAGCCCCCGCCCGTTTTACCACCCGTGAGCGGATTGCCACATTCACTGCACTTCAGGAACTGCCGCAATGGAAACTCTGCCCGGTTGCGCTGGTAGGGCGCGACAATGGGCTTCTGGCCCTTCAGGACGAGCTGGACGTTTTTGAAGACGTGCTCATTCACAATCGGTTCATGCCGCCCTTGAACTGTACCCCACACGTCCGATTGCATGAGGCCGATGTAGACGGGATTCCGAAGCATGTCTCGGAAAACGCTCAGGGAGATAACGTTTCCCTTCTTTGAGCGCAACCCCTGTTCAGTAAGCCTCCTGAACACTGCAATGGGCGCCTCATGGCCGAGCGCCACCGCCTCGAAGGCTTCGACAACGAACTTCGCTTCGTCATCATGGCGCACAAGGTTGCTCTTGCCTTTCTGCTTCACGTCAACAGTGCGATAGCCAAGTGGTGCGGGTCGGCACCAGCGTCCCTCCTCGAATGCAGCTTGCATCCGCAGGCGCGTCTTCTCTGAATGCACATCACTAAACTCTTCAGCTTTGCTGAGAGCATCGCGGATAGCAGTTCGCCCAGCCGCCGTCCGGCAGTCCAGTGTGGGATTATCCGCCGCGACGTAGTAGATTCCGAGCTTCTCTAGTTTCTTGAGTGCCTGAAGCGCGGCCAGCGTGTTGCGGGCAAACCGCGAGAAGTCCAGGAAGACGAGGTTCACATCCCTGTTAGTGGCTAACCACTTCATCATCGCGATGAAATCAGGTCGCTCAATGTCTTGGTTCCACGCGGAGAATCCGGCGTCAGTAAAGACCTTCACCACCTGCCAGCCGAGTTCGGCAGTGAGTTGGCGACATATCCGTTCCTGCGACTCCAGACCATACGCTTCGGTAGCTTGATCCTGAGTCGAGACGCGCAAATAGATTATGGCTTTGGTTTTGACGGTGATCTTCACGCGGCCTCCGCAAGCTCTGCTGGCGATTCCGCGATTCTATCCCGCTGTTCCAGGAACATCTCGATACACACGTTCGCGAGTTGCCTCATGCGCTCTCTGCGTTCGTCTGTATTGCTGTGGTTCTTGCGCAGGGCGATACTTAGCCCTTGCTCCCTCTCCTCATGGTGCATTGTCCCCCTTTCGAAGGAACTGGCCAAACCGCCACCAGGGGCGTATCTCGTACGCACGAGAAACTTGGCTGTAACCTCTCAGTGGGGCACAACACGGCCCACGTCTGCCGCTGGACCTTCACGCGGACAACGGGCCGATGACTCGTGTGCGTTCTTCGGCTGCTTCCATTGGTCAGCTTTGCTGAAAGGAATATGTATATCCTATCACGACTTAGCTTTGAGCGCAACTGTTTTTTGAGTGGTGGTGCCTGACCGTCTTCTCCCCCTTCTTCTCCACCCCGTTCTACCCCCTCTTCTCCCCCGGCTTCTCGATCTTCCCAGAGGGGCTAAGTGAAGAAAATCAAGAGGATTGGCGTCAAGCATGGCTTGTCTTCATAGCCTGGTCGGGCTGTAATGTCCCAGATGCCCTCGGACATTACTCAGGCGTGGCCGTCCGCGATTTGTGACGAACCGTACGGGAGACTCCCGGCCTACCGGCTCGTCGGAGGGTTGGTTTGACCCCCTGCCACAATGCCCCTAACAAACGACTTTGGACGCATGATGGAGATACGCGGGAAGGTTCCCCTTCGAGAGCAGCCGCGCCCGTTGCCTCCTCAAGGCTCGGATGATGAGGTGACGGCGGGATAGCGCCGGTCATGCGTTCACCGGAGCATATTGGTAAAGAGTTTCACGGGAGATGCCGAACTCACGGGCGAGGGCCGCACGCTTCTCTCCACCGCGTACACGTCTCCGCAGCTCTTCGGCACGCTCAGGCGTCAGACTAGGCTTGCGGCCCTTGTAGACGCCATTACGCTTGGCAATGGCGATGCCTTCGCGCTGTCTCTCCAATAGCAAGGCCCGTTCGAACTCACTGAACGCACCCATCACATTCAGCAGCAGCGTTGCCATCGGGCTATCCCCGCCGGTGAACGTCAAGCTCTCTTTGACGAACTCCACCGCAACGCCGCGTTCTGTAAGCTCTGTGACGATTCCCCGCAGGTCAGGGAGACTACGCGCCAGTCTGTCCATCGAATGCACTGCCAGCACGTCACCCTTGCGCAGATGCTTGAGTGCGGCCTTGAGCTGGGGCCGATGCGTATCCTTGCCGCTCGCCTTGTCCGTGAAAACCTCGTCCAGCTCCAGCCCCTCAAGCTGACGTTCTGTGTTCTGATCCAGAGTCGAAACCCTGACGTATCCAACCCGCTGCCCCCCGCGTCTTGCCGCTGTCATCCAACACCTCCAAGTGTCAGAGTAGACTCTAAGATGTTTCGAGCAGAGTGTCAATAAATAAAAGAACCAATCCTATTCTGACGGTAAAAGTGTCAGGTAATAGTGTCAGACTGTCGTATACCCTACTTTGACGAATACAAGCTGCTGATCGTGCAGGGGTTACGTGCTATAGCCGCAAAAATGAAAAAACAAGACCATGTGCGATAGTGCATTGGTGAAAGACGGTTTATGGCCTAGCCGGGCTATGGAAATCGTAAGAAGAGACCGATAGCCTCATCCGAGCAATACCCGCTCGACGGCTGCCGGAGAACCATGAGAATAGCCATTCGTTTCCTCTTTCCTTGGACCACGGCGTACCAGCGTTTGGAGCTTGAAAAGCGATGGTGGCATCGTCTCGCGGTAGTTCTGTTCTTCGTTGTACTCATTCCGCCGTTTGTGTTTTCGTGGGTCACTGGGAATGAGGCGAATGCCCCCACAGACACCGTAGAGCAAGCCATAAATTATTGGGCGATTCTGCCGCCTCCTCCTAACGCAACTGCGCGGGGCATGATGTTCGATTCCGCTCCCGTAACGGGGGACACCACTGTGAGCGGAGCAGATGATTCGAGTGGCGGATGGGAGCCTGTACCTACGCCCACTCCAAATCCGCAGAGTACAAGGGCAGGTGATCCGATTCCGGCAGGGGCAACGATTGGTGCTCCTCAGGGTGCTAACGTTCAGACGCTCCCGCCCGGTTATACGGTCGACGAAACGCCTACGTCCGGAGGTGAGGAGTTCTTCGATGAAGGGGCTGCTGAGCTAAGTGCGCCTCCTGCTCTCAGCCCTTCTGATCGCGGGAAGGTTGTCATGCTGCTCGCCTCAGTCCCTCTTGTTCCGGGGCATCAGGTGCGCAGCCAGGACCAAAGAAAAACTATCGAGATGCCTAATGGCAAGACGGCGACGTTTTCAGGGAACACATCGGACGAGGCAATCAAGGCAGAGTGGAAGCACCAACTTCATCTCGCTTTCGCGAAAGCTGCTCTGATCGGGTTCGGAATCGCAGTCCTTGTAACAGTGGCGCTCAGCTATCTACTCCAGGCGGCGTATAGGGTATTGCTGTACGTGATCTACGGTACGAAAGCCTCAGTCTCTCCCGACAATCCACTCTCGACTTGACCAAGATGAATAACGTATCGGGTACGATCACAACCCCTTGAACAGCTCGCTCAGACTAATCCCCAAAGCCTGCGCGATGTCACGGAGCGTATCAATACGCGCGGCAACGGCACCGTTTTCGATCTGGGAAAGGTGCGCCCGGCCAATCTCCGCCATGTCCGCCAGTTGCGTCTGAGACAAACCGCGCTTCTCCCGCAGCTCACTCAAACGCCTACCCAGGCGTACCGGAAGGGACATTGCCATGTCCCATCGTTTCCGTTATGGTGGCGGCAACTGTTCGATTTACCGAACACTGCGAGCGGTAGGCGTCTGCGGCGGCAACACGTCGCGTATAGCTTCTTTGCTCGTGCAAATCTCTGTCACATGGAAGGGGCATACCGGTTTGGTTTGTATCCGCCCTACGATTGCAGGGTTTTGTATCGAAGACACGAGCCGATGCCCTGATTCATTTAGCCCGAAGCCGCTCCTCGTCCGCGTAGGAGCATGACATCATCCCCCACCAGAATTAGAGGAATAACTGTGATCGGGTCCAAATCTATCTCTTCGCTTTTATCCGCGATTGTCGTATGCAGCATCACCTTCATAGTCGGTTGCAGCGCCGCGCCGAACGCCACTGGTACTCCCTCCCCAACGCCCACACCTACGCCAACTTCCGTCAACGAATGGACGTGGATGGGAGGAAGTGACGCAGTCAACAATGCGACAGGTGTATACGGAAGTTTAGGAGTTGCGAGTGCAAGCAATATCCCGAGTCCCCGTAGTACAGCAATGAATTGGACCGACGCCAGCGGCAACCTGTGGCTGTTCGGCGGTATGGGAACGAATGGGGTAATGAATGATTTGTGGGAGTTCAATCCGAGCACGAAGCAATGGACTTGGGTTGGGGGCAGCAGTACAGCCGATTCGGCAGCGGTATATGGAAGCAAAGGAGTAGCGGCGGCGGCGAACGTGCCAAGTGCAAGGACGAATGGCGTGTCTTGGGTTGATGCAAAGGGCAATCTCTGGCTCTTCGGGGGATCGGGTCAATCCATCAACACGAGCAACCTCAATGATCTTTGGGAGTTCAGTACGGCCACGAAGCAGTGGACATGGATCGGGGGCGATAGCACGGTTGATGCGAAGGGCGTATACGGTACGCAAGGTGTTGCCGCAACAGGGAACGTCCCCGGAGCACGGCTGTACTCAGTTGGCTGGACAGATACTGGGGGCAATCTCTGGCTCTTTGGCGGTGAGGGCTTTGATTCAACTGGAGCCTGGGGAAGCCTCAATGATCTTTGGGAGTTCAACCCGACAACTCAGCAATGGACTTGGGTTGGTGGCAGCACGACGGTGAATGCCTCTGCGGTGTATGGCTCGCAAGGTGTGGCTGCTTCGACGAATGTTCCTGGAAGCCGGTCAGGTTCCGTCTCCTGGACGGATGCGAGTAGCAACCTCTGGCTGTTTGGTGGAACTAGCGCAAAAGGATTCACTAGCGATCTCAATGATCTTTGGGAGTTCAACATCAGCACAAAAGAATGGGTCTGGGTGAGTGGCAGTAATACGTCTGGTCAGGTTGTCGCCGGCGACTACGGCACCAAAGGAGTCGCTGCTGCTGGCAACGTGCCTGGAAGCCGCTGCTGGAGCACATCATGGACAGACACCAGTGGTAATCTCTGGCTCTTCGGCGGACAAGGGTACGACTCAACAGGGACGGTCAACGGCAATCTGAATGATTTGTGGAAGTTCAACATCTCCACGAAACAGTGGACATGGGTAAGCGGCTCTAACACGATACCGTCGGGTAAGGAGGGCCAACCCGGCGTCTACGGCACGCTTGGTGTCGCCTCCGCAACTAATGCTCCCGGAGGGAAGGTCTCTGCGGTGACTTGGGTCGATACAAGCGGCAATGTATGGCTGTTTGGTGGCGATACATTCGATTCTGTCGGAAACGACGGAGCACTCAATGACCTCTGGCAATACCAGCCGTAGGCTCATTCTGAACCGTCAGCCAACGAAGGGCCTTGCTAATCGGCAGGGCCTTTCTTGTTTTATGCGAGTCTGTAGAACAGAACGCAGCTCTCCGCCTCGTAGGCTTACGCTCTCCATACCAACAGCGTCATGCGTACGGAGTACGTCACATAGTCCTTCGTGACCCAAGTTCTAATGGTATCCGGTGTCTGCAAACCGCGTCGTTATGGGTCTCAGGCTCAAGAGCGGTGTTCGGCTCGCGATCAAGGCTAAGTGCGTTGCGGCCATCGTGTGCAGAGGGTAAGCCCTTGAGAATACTGTGACACTCCTCATAGACGGGGTTGGCCTCACGTAACACTTTGGCAAGTGAGTTCAAACTGGCGGAGCTTGGGCGCACCACTTCCCAATTCTTGGAGTCAGCCCCACGCGTCGACTGTGACGAAGCGGTTGCCTTGCGCCTTGCGCTGCTGGAGCAACCGGTCGGTGACTTCGACGGTTGCGGAACGGTCGGCTCCCATGCGCCGATCGAATCCGTCGTGGAGGAGGATGTTGGCTCCTTTGCCTTTGTCGCGCACAGCGGCAAGGCCTCGTTCAAGCTTTCGCAGCACGCCATCTGCTCCGATCGGCGCCCAGTCGTGGCCCATTACATTCCACTGCACGACTTTGAGTCCGATTTCGTGGGCAACACGGAACATCGCCGGACGCCGTGCTCCGTGCGGCGGACGGAGATATTGCACGGATGCTCCGAGAGCATCTTCGAGCGCCTGATTGCAGCCGTTGAGCTCCTCGCGAATAACGCGGTCCGTCTGCCATGCGAGCCAGGGATGCGTCATCGTATGGTTGCCGACGATGTGACCAGCGGAGTGGACGGCGCGGGCAAGCTCCGGTCGCTCGCGGACGAAGCGGCCGATCATGAAGAACGTGGCGCGGGTGTTGTGGCGCGCCAGAACGTCGAGAAGGTGCATGGTCGCGGACTCATTCGGCCCGTCGTCGTATGTCAGTGCCAGTTCATTTGGATCGGTGCCGGCGATGAGTGTCTGGCCGAAGAGTTGTGATTGCGGCGCCAGCCCAGCGTAGGCGAGTGTGCCGCCGACGGCCACGCCGGCGGCTGAGGCCGCGGTGATTGCTAAACCCAGGGCATGAGGCATCTGGCTGCCAGTTTAAGTTTCAAAAGCCAGGGTGGGCAACCTTCAGTCCGGATACGCTGACCTAAGTCATGCGCAGGATGCAACATAGACGTCGCCTCACCCGTCCAAGAACTGTGCGTACCAAAGCCTGAGCGGCGGGAATCCTGACGTGATACGACGGAAGACAGTCCGTGTGTGGCTTGCAAGAGGGTTCGCCTTCGCAGCCGCTATCTGCGTGGCCCAGGGAGGGTTGGCGCAAAAGACCCAGAACGAGCCGGCAACCGATTCCTCGGCGCAGTCCAGTCCTCTTCGACCGGCACCGGCGGTGCCTGCTGTGGATTCGTCCGCCCAAGCGAGTCCCATAGGGTCAGGCTCGCGAGGCAGTGCGCATATTGCGCCGCATACCGCCATCGCAGTGCGACTTGCGAATGCCATTGACTCAGGACATTTGAAGAATGGCGACACCGTTCACGCAAGCCTGGCGAATCCTATTGCTCTCTCTCCGCGAGGAACGCTGAAGGCCAGTACCCCGGCAGACCTTACAGTCGTGGAGACGCTGCCTGCGGGCCGCCTCTACGCTGCAGGAGAGTTTTCCCTGCAGCTTATTCGTGTGGGTCCGGTGTCTGTGTATACGGACACGCTGACATATCGCGGAAAGCCGGGGCATAAGGACCTCCCCGACAGCGCGCCCGCGGTGGGCACAGATGCCGGACTGCCGAGCGGCGCCGAGCTCACGTTCCATGTGCTTCCGCCGCCGGCGCCGGTGAATGGGCCTCCACGGGCGAAGAACGGCGGACCGGGTTCGGTAGACGGCGTGGCTTCCGGTGGGCCTCCACCGCCGGGTTCCTCAAAGCAGCCCGGCACGAACGGGAAGACGCAGAGCGCGTCCAAAAACGGAACGACCCTCTCCGGCCAACCGGGATCAGGGAAGACGAGCAGTTCGCAGGCGCGTGCGGAGAGCAGTGGCGGCAACACGCCGCAACCCGCGCAATCGGAAGGGAAGAACACGCCGGCGCCGAATCAGCCGTCGGCGCCGTCCAATGCTAACTCGACAGACTCGACGCAGCCTCACCCGTAGCAGTGGCGTCATCGTTGTCGGCGGAGGTTCGTCCGCCCTCGGCGAGCCAGAGACAGAAGCCGACGAACAGGACGGCGCCGACGGCGAACTTGAGCGCCGCGGGCGCGTGCGTCGGTGAGAGAAACGCTTCGAGCGTTCCTGCGATGGTGAGCAGGGGAATTGTTCCGGAGACAAGTTGCACGGCCTCGAGCCCAGCCTGCGCGAGTGCGTCGCGGCGGCGGAGCAGGCCGGGGAAGAGAATGCCCGCGCCGAGCCGCAGTCCCGCGGCGCCTGCGAGCATGATGCTCGGCAACTCCAGCGCGCCGTGTGCGGCGATGAAGCTCCACAGGCTGAGAGACAGGTGATAGTGCGCGCAGACCGTGGCGATGGTGCCGATCATCAGGCCGTTGTTGAACAGCATGAAAATAGTGCCGACACCTATGACGATCCCGGAGGCGAAGGTCAAAAAACAGACCATGATGTTGTTCGTCATGATCTGCGAGGAGGCCTGCGGCTTGACGGCGAGAACGCTATCCATCCAGAGATGATGCTGGCGGATGCCTTCCATCTTTTCGGCGCCGAGGAACGCGGCGCCGAACCCCGGGCGAACGAGGGTGATGAAGACTCCGAGGGCAGCGGCGAGGAGGGTGATCGCTGTGGCCAGCCAGACATAGCCGGACAGCCGGCGGAGAAGACGCGGGTAGCCGTGGGCGAAGAAGCGCCACAGGCCGCCAAGGGAAACGCGATTTCCGGAGTAGACGAAGTTGTGCGCGCGGGCCACAAGCTTGTTCAGGTAAAGCTCGATGGTGCGTGAGGAGCGGTCCGCACGCGCTGCGCTGAGGTCGGCGGCCGCCTGGCGGTAGAGCAGGCCCAGCTCGCGCACATCGGATTGGCTCAGCGATCGCAGCCCGTGCGCTTCCACCTGTTTGAGAAGCGCATCCAGCCGATTCCAGTTATCCTTGCGGAGATCAATCCAGAGGTTCGAGATCATGGGTGCATGGCAGCCGCCTGGCTATGGCGACCAGCTTAACATCGATACGCCTGAGCAGGTGGAACTGGAGTTCGCCGTCGCCGGAATCGGCAGCCGGTTCGTCGCGGTTCTTCTGGATCATCTGGTTCAGCTCGGCATTCTGCTTCTGTTGTTGTTCGCCTCGATCTTCATGTTTGGGGCGATCGGGAACCGCACGGGCATCATGGGCAACTGGTTTGTCGCGGCGTATATCGCGTTGAACTTCCTCATTATTTGGGGATATTTCACGCTGTTTGAGGCGTTCTGGAATGGGCAGACGCTTGGGAAACGCGTGATGAAGCTGCGCGTGATCAAGGACTCCGGACGGCAGATCACGTTCTTTGAGGCGCTGTCACGCAATCTTCTCCGTTTCGTGGACTACCTGCCGACGCTTTACCTCGTCGGCGTCATCACGATGCTGTGCACCAAGCGGAATCAGCGGCTGGGCGATCTCGCTGCGGGAACGCTCGTCGTACATGAGCGCGCGGACGAGCAGCCGCTGCTGATCGGAAGGGATTCGACGATTCTGCCGCTGGGTTTGGCCCAATCCTACAGCGCAGTGAGCCCCACCGTTATTCCCGCGGGGAGCATGGCGTTGCCCGCCGATGCTGTTGCGAAGCTCGGCCCTGACGATCTCCTGTTGATTGAGACTTTTTTTGCGCGCGCGCTGGATCTAAGTCTCACGACTCGCGCAGAGATCGCCATGAAGATTGCGACGCAGATGACAGTGAAGATGTCGGGCGATGCGAGCGCAGTACCTCCGGAGGGGAATCCTGAGCGTTTCCTGGAGTCGATTGCATTCACGATGCGTTCGGCCGCTCGCTCTCGCTGGTAGAGATGACGGCGGTTACGTGCCGCTCATCAATAGCGGCTCTTCAAACTCCGTGGTGAGAGTGGACGGCGCAATCCAGCTTTCTCCTTCGGCCAGCGGATGCACGCGCTCGGCGACACCGGCCGATGCTGCAGCCTTCAACAGCCGTGGAAGCGGCTCATCCATTGGCTCGCGGCCCAAACGGAAGGTGTTGTAGTGCATCGGTATCATCACCTGCGCATCGAGATCGAGGAATGCGCGTAAGGCCTCTTCGGGACTGGTGTGCACGGCACGGTAGCTGTCGGGGTAGTACGCCCCGATGGGCAGCAGCGCAATGTCGGGTGCGAGACGCCGGCCGATCTCCGCGAATCCCGGGAAGTAAGCCGTATCGCCGGAGTGATAGATGCGCGGCAATCCACGCGCCTCGAGCAGATAACCTCCGAAACCGCGATGCGTATCGTTGAACAGTCGCGCGCCCCAGTGCTTCGCGGGCGTCATGGTGATGTGCATCGGGTTGAGCTCACCGAGGTCGACGGATTGCCACCAGCGCAGCGCAGAAACGGCGCTAAAGCCGAGGTCAGCAACGAGGTCCTCGACACCGTGGGGAACAATGGCGACGGGCGGCGAGACCTTGCGGCGACGCATCTCGCGGTTCACCGCGCGCAGTGATGGGCGATTGAGGTGGTCCATGTGCGCGTGCGTCAGCAGAACGGCGTCGATGCGCGGAAGATCTTTGACTCGTACACCTGCGACCCGCTTGCGGCGGAGAAGGATCAGCCGTGTCGCAAAGACGGGGTCGACAAGCACATTGTGGCCGCCCATCTGCAGCAGGAACGACGAGTGGCCGATGAAGGTGATGCCTGCCTCATGCTCGGCGACTGCCAGCGGAACACGCGGTTCGCCCTCGAGCGGCGCCTCATGGCTTTCGCGTACCAGCCGCCAGAGCTGTCCCAACTTGCGCATCCAGAAAGGGATTCCACGCGCACTGCGGGGGACTCGGCTGCGACGGCGTTTCATGCGATGTGCTCCTATCTATCTGATGCGCCATGATGTGTCGCGATGCCTTAAGGTCAACACCGAGCAAGTTACCGGCTATTGGCGAGGTGCATCAGACAGACAGAGATCGAAATGAAGGCCTGTCTCGGCCTGCAAAGAGGAGTTGTTGCGCATGCTGCAGAGCTCGACAACCCCGCCGGCGCCGCAGCCCAACCGGAAAGACCACCGGGTGCGGGACCCTATGGCGCAGCGCGTATGGGACTACGTGTCGCATTCGGAGCTCGGCAGCCTATGGAACTTCGAAGGAACGCCGGTCACGGTCATCCTTAAGCGCACGGCAAAAGCGTTCATGGACGATGACATATTTTCACGGGCCGCGGAGCTTGGATTTTACTTTCTCTTTGCGCTGTTCCCGATGCTGATCTCCGCAAGCTCGATCCTGGGACTCGCGGCCCGCAGTGCTTCCGCCTTTTATGACGGCCTGCTGCACTATCTTGCGATGGTCGTGCCGCCTTCCGCGTACAAGCTGGTCATCGATACCTTCAATCAGACGACGCAAGCCTCAAGCAGCGGGAAGATAACGTTTGGGCTGGCGGTTGCGTTGTGGTCGGCGTCGGTTGGATTCGCCGCTATCCAGGACACGATGAATCTTGTCTACAAGACTCGGGAGACGAGGCCGTACTGGAAGGCGCGCAGTATCGCTATCCTTGTGACGATCTGGTTGGCGGTGCTGGCGACGCTCAATCTGGCAGTGCTGTTCGGTGGCAATCTGTTCGCCGACTATGCGGGAGCGCATATCTGGCATCGTCCGCTGAGCGTAATCACGAGGATGGCGATCCACGTTGCCACTTGGGTCGCAGCGACTGCGCTGTTGTTATTGATCTTCAGCACGATCTACTACTATGCCCCGAACCTCTCAAAAAAGTGCTGGCGCTGGCTGACACCGGGAGCGGCCGTCGGCATTATCACGTGGACGCTCGTGTCGCTCGGCTTTCGTTTGTATCTCCACTTCTTCAACAGCTATTCGCTCACATACGGCTCACTGGGCGCGGTGGTGATCCTGCTGATGTGGTTCTACATTACGGGACTCACCCTGCTTGCGGGCGCGGAGATCAACTCGGAGATACAGGCTGCGGTGGCAGAAAAGCGGCTGAAGGAGACCGGCAAGCTACCGCCGGATGCAACGACCGATCCGCAGCATCCCGTGCCTGTGGTTGCGGCCTAAGACACTCCTAGAAGGACAAACGAAGGGCGCGCCCCTGATGAGACGCGCCCTCGATCTTTGTGACGCTACTTGACCATCGGCTGCAGAATGTCGTCGAGTCTTGCCGGCGTCCCTTCCACGCGCTGGAATTGTGGGTAGCGCTCACCGCCGTGGTAGTCCATCTTGATGATCTTGAAATAGTTTGTGTTCTCCACGATGAACTCGATCGCAGGTCCACTGCCCTTCGCATCCTGAATCGCCTGCCGAAGCAGAAGCGGAGTAAACGCTCGTCCGTCGACCGCGATGATCTGCATGTCAGGACCGAATCCTGCCTTGTCTGCGAGACCGCCAACGATTACGTCGTGGATTCTTCCGTCTGTGCCAACCGACATGCCGAGTGACCACCGCGTGTCGACCATATTGTGCTGGCTCTCGAGAAGCTGCGACCAGTAGTCCGGCTTGTCGGTGTAGACGAGCTTGTATCCGGACAGTTCGTCGATCCCCGGCATCTCCGGCGCGTGAAATTCATTGGAGTCCAGGCGGGTGCGCAGGAAGGTCGCCCAATCGTTTGGCACGACGGCGTTCAAGGCTTTGACGATGTCCTCAAAGTCATACGGAACGGTGATGGGTCCTGTGTTTCCGGCGAGACCTTCAAAGGCCGCGGCGAAGTCGTTGAGGCTTTTCTTTCCGTTCGTCTTCGCGCGAATCGTTAGATCGACTTCGAGCCACAGCAACTCGCCCTCGTCGTAGTAGTCGACGTCACGCCGCCAGTTGTCGTATTCGCCGCTGGCGTAGTACAGCAGCTGCGCGGCCGTGGCTGTGTCCTGCAGGTCGCGCCACGTGCGACCTGGGCGAATGTCGTTCAGGTATCCGGCGATGGTAGCCAGGCGGTCGCGATACACGGCCGGCGCCCAGATGCCGCAGCGCGCCGCGAGCACGTCGCCCAGGTATTCCGTCAGGCCCTCATACACCCACAGCAGATTGCCTTCCATCGGGTCCTGATAGTTCGGCTTATAGAGGCCGGCAGGCATCCGGTACTTGCCGTTCCACGAGTGTGTGAATTCGTGCGGCAGTAAGAGTCCGGCTTCGATGAACGAGTTGTCGTCCGTGAACGTCTTCTCGGCGACGCGATCGTCGGAGGACTGGTGATGCTCCAGGCCGAAGTGCGCGACCTGATCGCTGAGCGTGACCAGGAAGTGATACGAGTAATAGTGTCGCGACTTGTAGAGAGCGCCAGTCTCGCGCACCAGGCGGGAGAAGTTGTCGATGTGCTCCTGTGAGATCTCGAGATCCTCGGGACCGTCACCTGCGAGGTCCAGATAGTGCTTCGGCGTCACGTCGGTGGCCAGCGGAATCTCGCGAAACCACCGGCCCGTAAGCACTGGCGAATCGACAAGATTTTCCAGTGAAACCGTCTTGAAGTCGGTTGTCTGCGCCTCCGGTTTGGAGGCCGGCTCAAGCGCTGTTCCAAACTTCCAGCCCTCCGGGGTTGTGATGGAAGGCGTCACCATGACATCGGCGACCTTTGCCCCCGCCGGATAGACGAGCAGCTCGTTCCAGCTCAGCATTGCCAGGTTCGCGCTTGTGGAGGCTCCGGACGAGAAGCCGGTGGCGCCGGCCGTGGCGAGGAAGTCCATTTTGATATCGAGCTGGGTTGTTCCCGCGGGTACCGTGATGTGATACGCGTACATGTCGTCGGGATCGCGCTCCCACTTCACACGCTGCCCGCTGGGCGTGGTGATAATGAAGCCTGCCTGATCAATGACGGGTCCATCGGGCGCGTGCTCGCCGCGAATCCACTCGGGGTACACAAGCGTCATCGGCCCGGGCTGGACGGGCATTGTCTCCCGCGCATGCAGGATCTTGCGCGGAGCGTCGGTGAGATCAACGGCAAGCGTGAGCGGAGCAGACTGACCCGACGCAAGGCACGGCGAAGCGAGCGCCGCACCTGTAAGCGCTACGCAAAAGAGACGCGAAAGATCCATTTGGATGAGAACTCCTGGGCGGAAATTCAAGTGCGATTAGTGTACGCGCAGGCCGCTCAGTCCCAGAGATCCGTCACTTAGCTTCTGTCCGTGATCGCTGCAAATACTCCATCGCAGCGGCAACGAGCTCCTTCGCTCCGCCGATCCCAGCCAGTACCGCTTGCAGATCGAGCTTTGGCACCGCGGGATTGCGATTGCTTGTGCAATAGACGCCGTGCTGGCCGACCAGCACGAGCGCGTCGGTCAAAGCGTCCATGGCAACGGCGAGACGTCCGGCAGCCTTGCCGCGCATGAAGATCTCGCGCTCCAAGTCTTCGCCGCGTGAGTGCAGAATGTCCCCGTGTCGGTAGAATGCTGTTCCCGACGGCTTCGCTTCATCGGCCACCGGCTACCACTCCTTTGCAGCACTGTCCGGCGTAACCGCTGTCGAAGCTGCGGGCGCCTTCCAGCGCAAGACCGGTTTGCGCGCGGCGGTCGTCTCGTCCAGCCGGCGCATCCGTGTTGTGTGCGGCGCGGTCTGCACCAGTTCCGGATTCTCCTGCGCCTCACGCGCGATCTGCTGCAGAGCATCCACGAGCAGGTCGAGCTCCTCGCGGCTCTCGCTTTCCGTCGGCTCGATCATCATCGCGCCCTGCACAACCAGCGGGAAGCTGACGGTGTACGCGTGAAAGCCGTAGTCGATGAGCCGCTTGCCCATGTCGCCAGTCTTGACGCCGTTCTTCGCCTGCAGCTTGTCCGAGAAGACGACCTCATGCAGGGACGGCGACTTGTACGGCAGCTCGAAGGTTCCCTCGAGCTTGGCGCGCAGATAGTTCGCATTTAGTACGGCGTCTTCGGTCGTCTGCCGGAGTCCATCGGGTCCGTTGGCGAGGATGTATGCCAATGCTCGAATGAACATGCCGAAGTTGCCGTACCACGCGCGGACGCGACCCACGCTCTGCGGACGGTTGTAGTCGAGGCCAAGCATTCCATCCGGCTTCGTGACCACGACTGGCGTGGGCAGGAACGGTTCCAGAATCTTCTTGCACGCCACAGGTCCGCTGCCCGGGCCGCCGCCGCCGTGCGGTGTCGAGAAAGTCTTGTGCAGGTTCAGGTGCATTACGTCCGCGCCGAAGTCGCCCGGCCGCGTTTTGCCGCACAGGGCATTCATATTCGCGCCGTCCATGTAGAGCAGCGCGCCCTTCGCATGAAGGATGTCGGCGATCTTATGAATCTCGCTCTCGAAGACGCCGATGGTCGAGGGATTCGTCAGCATCAGCGCCGCGATGTCTTCGTTGACGAGTTTCTCCAGCTCGGCGAGATCGACCATGCCCTTCGCATTCGACTTCAGGTTCGCCACCTGGTAGCCGCAGACCGCCGCGGTCGCAGGATTCGTTCCGTGTGCCGAATCCGGAATCAGAATCGTCTTGCGCGGATTGCCCTGCGCCGTGTGGTAGGCCTTGGCCAGCAGGATGCCGGTGAACTCGCCGTGCGCGCCCGCGGCCGGCTGGAGCGTGATCGCGTCCATGCCGGTGATCTCGATCAAGCACTCGCTCAGGAGCTTCATGATGCCGAGCGCGCCTTGCGAGAGCGACTCCGGCTGATAAGGATGCGCCTCGGCCAGGCCTTCCAGCCGCGCGACGGCTTCATTGATGCGGGCGTTGTACTTCATCGTGCAGGAACCGAGCGGATACATGCCGAGATCGATCGCATAGTTCCACGTCGAAAGCCGCGTGAAGTGGCGGATGATCTCGATCTCGCTCAGCTCCGGCATCACGCCGAGGTCTTCGCGCGCTGCATCGCCGAGCAGTTTGGCGGGATCGACAGCGGGCACGTCCAGCTGGGCCAGCCGGTAGCCCTTCTTACCCGGCGAGCTCTTCTCGAAGATGAGGTTCTCGTCCTGGTTGACGTGGGTCGTCGCCTTGCGCGGGGTTCCAACAAACTTTTCGTCTGCCATCTTTTCTCTAGCCTGTAGCTGCAGAAATCACTTGTATCAGGTTCTCACATTCACCCTCGGGCTGACCCGAATGTGGGTTTCGGCCGCGCGGCGCCCGGAGGACAGGTTGCTTCCGCCGGATGTTCCTGCCGTGGTTCGGATTTCCTCGCCGATCGGTGCAAAAAGTGCCGAACATGCTGTGCGCGCGTCCAAACTTAGATTAGGCAAAACTGCCACTCTCGCAAAGGAACTCCCTCGGCGCGAACGATACCCGCACCATGGAGCGCATTGATGCAACTCTGGACCGAATACGAAGGAAGGAAGATCGCGGAGACCTACACCCTCGGCAAGCTGCTTCGCTCTGAGGGCCGCAACGGCTTCTTCTCCACCGCTGACACCTCCGGCCACGCGGCCGTTATCCGTCTCACCGAGGCACACTACGACGAGGACGAGCTCCTCAAACGCTGGCAGCAGGTCGCAGAGATGCACCAGAGCAATCTCATTGGAATCGAGCGCTTCGGCCAGACGAACTTCGACGGCGTCGCCATCACCTATGCGCTGATGGAGGCCAACGACGCGAATCTCGCAGACGTACTGCAGGAGCGCCCGCTCACCATCACCGAAACCACCCAGGTCGCGCGGGCCGTCCACTCGGCTCTCTCCGCTTTGCACGCCCGCGGCCTCATTCATGAGCACATCGAGCCCGTAAACGTCCTCGCTGTCGGCGAGACGGTGAAGCTGCGCAGCGATTGCGTTCGCGAGTGCATCGCCGACACCGAGTTCAACACGCCGGAGGGTTGCGCCGAGCTCCGCCGCCGCGATGTGCACGATTTCGGCGTGCTGCTGCTGCAGTGCCTCACGCTGGAGAAACGCTACAATCCGGGCCTTAATCTGCCAGATATCTTCCGCCGTCTGGTTCCGCACATGCTCGATGGTTCATGGAGTCTGGAGCAGGTTGGTCAGCTGTTGAACCCGCCTGCTCCAACAACGAACCGAGCGACGAATTCGACGAAGGCGACTCTCTCCGCAACGTCGCAGGCCGAAACGTCCACCGCTTCAAAAACGGCCAGGCTGAAGCATTCCGACCAGGGGACGTTGCCGCTCGAGCCAGCCTTTGAGAGCGCATCCCCAGCCGAGCCTAAGCTTAGCTATCGCCGCGAAGTTACCGAAGACTCCAGCGGTTTCAACCTGCGTCCCTGGCTACTCGGCGGTGTGGCTGCGCTGATTGTCTGCATCATCGTCATCAGGCACTTTGTCTCCGCGAAGCCTGCGGCGCCGGTTCGGAGTGCAACGCCTGCGCAGACGACTCGAGCATCCTCACCCATCGCGGCCGCGCCTTCGCGTGCAACCCGAACGAGCGCCGCGGGTGCGCAGTCTGCCCTCGCTACGGCGCACGCGCCGGGTTGGTATGTCATCGCGTGGACCTATAACCATCAGTCGCAGGCGCAGACGAGAGCCGACCGCGTTAACGCGCGTTTCGCGGGCTTCCACGCAGAGGTCTTCAGTCCACACGGCAGGCCGCCCTATCTCGTCAGCCTCGGCGGTCCGATGAGCGAGCCGCAGGCGAAGGCGCTGCAGCAACGCGCACGCCGCTCCGGTCTCCCGCGGGATACATACATTCGCAACTACCGGTAGCGTGAGCACAATGCAATGGGCGTCCCCAGGACGCCCATCCTCTTCAGGCACCATCCAAGCTGTCTAGAACTCTTCCTCATCCTCGCCGCTTCCGCTCGCGGAATAGCTTCCAGCCTCCGGCCCATCCAAGTCCTCTTCGCGCAGGCTCAGCGCGATCACGGTACCGGACTCGAACTCGATCGTCAGCGAATCCAACTCTTGCAGCGTTGCTTTCGCAACTGTCTCGCCGATCTGCGCGCACAGTGCGTTCCGATACTCGGGCTGTCCAAACGCGATCGAGAAATCCTCGAGCAGCACGTGCGGCCATGCATACAGCGTCAGCGCCGGACCGTCGAAACGCAGCCGCAGGTAGTCGCTGACGAATTCGACAGCCGTGAGCTCCTGCCCTTCGATTGCGCTGATATCCATTGTTGGCTCACCTCACTTCGGCTGCGGCTGCTTCGGCCGTTCTGTGCCGTATAGTACGCGGCCGATGACGTAGCCGATCAGGCCATACAGAAGAGCGTTCGAGAAGAATCCAAAGGTGCCGAGGGTCAGCATCCAGAAATCTCCTTTCGCCGCATTGGAGAGGAAATGTGTCGGCCACAAAATATTCACAACGAACGGTGAGCGCACCCGGAACAGAAGGATGCAAATCATCACGAAAAAGCCGACAGCGGACCCCAGCGCCCCGACCTTCATGGCTCGATTCATGACAGCTTAGCGCGCGCCTACGACGGCGGCGGCGCCGTCGATCTGGGCCTTTGTTGTCAGCTCTGTCGCACACCACAAAGAAGCGCTCTCGCCCAGCTCGGGATACCACTTTCCGAGTGCCAGTCCGCCGATGGTCTCCTTCTGCAGGAGCTTCGAGTTCACGCTTTCCGCACTCGCGGGCAGGGCGACCGCGAACTCGTTGAAGCTCGGAGCAGAGAACAGCGGCTTCGCTCCGGCCTTCGTCAGCGCATCGCGCAGGTACGCCGCCTTGGCAAGGTTCTGCGCAGCAAGCTCGCGCAGTCCCTGCTTGCCATAGACAGTCAGGAAAATCGTCACCATCATCGCGACCAGCGCCTGGTTGGTGCAGATATTGCTCGTCGCTTTCTCGCGACGAATGTGCTGTTCGCGCGTCGAGAGCGTCAGTACGAAGCCGCGCTTGCCGTTCATGTCCTTCGTCTCGCCGACGAGTCGTCCCGGCATCTGCCGCAGAAACCGTTCCTTGCACGCGATCACGCCGCAGTACGGTCCACCGAAGCCCACGGGCACCCCGAAGCTTTGCGCCTCCATCGCGATGATGTCGGCCTCCTTCGGCGGCTTCACAATGCCCAACGATATGGCCTCGGCGATAGCCACAATCAGTAGCGCGCCCTTCGAGTGGACCAGTTCCGCAATCGCTGCTACATCCTCGATCGTGCCGAAGAAGTTCGGCGACTGGATCAGCACGCACGCCGTGTTGTCCGTGATTGCTTGCTCGAGCGCCGCCAAGTCCACGCGGCCAGTCTTCGCGTCGTAGCCGCATTCGGCGACAGGAATCTCCTGATGCTGAACGGTCGTCTTCAGCACTTCGCGGTACTCCGGGTGGACCGTGCGTGCGACGACGCAGCCATCGCGTCCCGTCACGCGCACCGCCATCATCACCGCCTCGGCGCATCCGGTCGAGCCGTCGTACATCGACGCGTTGGCAATCTCCATGCCCGTCAGCTCGCAGATCATGGTTTGGAACTCGAACATCGCCTGCAGTGTGCCCTGCGAAATCTCGGGCTGATATGGTGTGTAGCTTGTCAGGAATTCGCCGCGCTGCACGAGTGAGTCGATGATCACCGGCCGGTAGTGACGGTACGCGCCGGCGCCGAGAAAGCTCGCCGAAAGCTTCGCCGCAGGCTGCTTCGCGAGTTCCGCAGCATCGCCGCTCGCAATATTCGCAGCGAAGGCGCGAAAGCGGTCCAGGATCTCGGACTCTGCGTGCTGCCGCGGAATGTTCAGATCGCGATCCAGCCGGTACTCGCCGGGAATCGTCTCGAAGAGCTCGTCAATCGAAGCAACGCCGATGGCGTCAAGCATCTCTTTGCGATCGGCAGGGGACTTGGGAAGGTAGCGCATGGGGCTTTCCGGTGAACGGCTCAATTTTGTCGGTGACTTAGTGGCCCGTCTCTTCGCTGACAAACTTCTCGTAGTCGGCAGCGGAGAGTAGAGCGTTGGCCTCATCGGGATTCGTCACGGTTAGTTTGATCAGCCACGTATCGTTCGCCGCGGTATTGATCGTCTCGGGCGCTGAATTCAGGCTCTCGTTCACCTCGATGACGGTTCCGGTCACTGGCGAATACAGGTCGCTCACGGCCTTCACGCTCTCGACCGAGCCAAAGGTGGATCCGGCCTCCAGTTGTTGGCCAACCTTCGGAAGTTCGACAAAGACGATGTCGCCCAGCGACTCCTGCGCGTAGTCGGTGATGCCGACGGTCGCGGTGTCGCCATCCATGTTCAGCCACTCGTGCGACTTGGCGTAGCGGTACTTCTCGGGGTAAGCCATTCTCAAGATTCTCCGTGCTCGATTGTATCGGCAATGTGGACGCCCAACTACGAAGGGGGCGTCGTGACGGGTAGCGGGGTCGGCTTCGGGCGTTTATAGAACGGCGTCGGGACAACCTTCGCCCTCACGCTTTGCCCTCGGATCTCCACACCGACCTCGGTGCCAATCTCCGTGTACGCCACTGGAACATAGGCCAGCGCAATGTTCTTCTTCAGAAACGGCGCGGGCGAGCCCGACGTGATTTCGCCGATCTTTTCGCCGTCAAGCGACAACACCGGATAACCGTCGCGCCCGATGCCGCGCTCGATCATCTCCAGACCCACGAGCTTGCGCTTTGGACCACCGCTCTTTTCGATCTCGGCCAGCGCCTCGCGCCCCACAAAATCCGAGCTGCCCTGGGGTTCGCGGCCCAGCTTGCAGTAGCGTCCGAGACCGGCCTCGAAGACATTGATGGTGTCGGAGATCTCATGGCCGTAGAGCGCCATTGCGGCCTCCAGCCGCAATGTATTGCGCGCGCCCAGGCCGCACGGCATGATGCCGAACTCCGCGCCAGCGTCGAGCACCTCGCCCCACACGCGAGCGCTGGTCGGCTCGTCTGACGGAATGTAGATCTCGAACCCATCCTCGCCGGTGTAGCCCGTTCGCGCGATAAGCACGTTATGGCAATCGGCGACTTTTCCCCACGTAAACCAGTAATTTTTGATCGGGGCCAGATCGACCTTGGTCAGCTTCTGCAGAGTATCTTTGGCCTTCGGGCCCTGGATTGCGAGCTGGGTGTAGTAGTCGCTCACGTCCATGATGTGGACCCCGCCCATCGTTCCGATCGTCTTGCGCACCCACTGGACGTCCTTCTCACGGGTGCCGGCGTTGATGACGATGAGAAAGTCGTTGTCGCCGAGCTTGTGCAGCACAACATCATCCACAAAAGTCCCGTTCGGATAAAGCATCGCCGAGTAATGCGCCTGCCCCGTCTGCAGCTTGCTCGCATCGTTCATCAGCAGCTTCTGCACCGCCGCCAGCGAGTTTGGTCCGCGCAGTTGTATGTCGCCCATGTGGGAGACGTCGAACAGCCCCACCGCTGTTCGCACGGCCATGTGCTCGTCGATCAAGCCTTTGTACTGCACCGGCATGTCCCATCCGCCGAAGTCCACCATTCGTGCCTTATGCGCGTGGTGGGTTGAGTGCAGGGCAGTGCGGCGAAGCGGTGTCTGAACGGTTGTCGATTCCATAGATTCTGATTCCATAGATGCATCGGTGCAGCGTGCGGGTGATGTTTCCAGCATGCTGCGAGGCCGCCTCCAGATACTAAACGTCCCGCAAGCCTTCGTGCTCTATCGCCGCGCGGCGCGCACGAAGCTGCTTACCGCAAAGTAAGTGAACAGGACGGACACAGCGATACACGCATACAACTTCTCCGCCGGGTGCGAGTTTGCCGCGGCATGAAATCCTCCCCGGGCTCGCCACGCAGCATTGCCCATGATGAGTGCCACCAGCCCAAAGAAGACGCCGGACACTTGCAGCCATACGACGCTCGAAAATCGCACAACCGGAGTTACCAAAGATGTCTTCGCCTGGCGGCTGGCGGCCTTGACGGTTTGCACGTCCGGTATGTGTCGGGAGGTGACTTCCGTCTTTACCTCGACGGGAACGTGCGGCGGCGTACCCGCCACAGCTTTCGACGGGTTCGGCGCACTGGCGGCCTGTGCGACCTGCGACAACGTCTTCGCGGCGTGCCGGGCTCCGTAGCCCAATGCCCGTCCGAATTTGATCCGGTCCATACCTCCAGTTTACGTGCGGTTCGGCGCAGACCGCATGTCGCGAAACGATTTGGAGCTCTTTGACATCCAAGTCTCCGTGGAGGACAACGACGAATGAAGAAATTTTTCTGGGCGGCCGGAGCCATCTGTGGTGCGATGGCGGGGCTGATGATCTGGTACCGGGGCCGGAATGAGCCGGTAGAGGAGTTAGCGCACCGTCTCGAAGCTGCCTGGTCGGACCATCACACGGTCTCGTGACCGTCCGTGTCTTTGATCTTGGCGGAGTCGCCTGGTCAGCGTAGTCTGTATCAAGAACTACCCCGCGATTGCCGTTCCCGCTGTTTTGGGAATACCCGATGCGTGGTCCAAGGGGCATTCCGACAGTGACCGGGAGGTGGCGTTGAATCAACAGGTCAAGGACCTCATCCAGAAGCTCGGCGAAGCAATTCACGAGTCAGTGTCCGATAGCGAACAGATTGCGGGCGTGGTCCGCGAGATCAGAGAGCAGGGGTTTGACGTGCTCCTGATGCTTGAGGCGACCATCGGTTTGAATGAGGTGGAGGAGGAGTCGGCCTCTGCCGAGAACGGCGACGAACCAGCGCATGGGCCCTTCACGCGCAACGACCTCACCTTCCTCAAGTCGTTGCGCATTACCACCGAAGAGAACGGCGGCGGAGCCTCCTCTTAAGGGCGTCGGATTTGGCCGCCGTTTCGCCACGTTCTGGCGCGGAACTGCATTTTCGCCGCGCCGCGTGCTAGACTCGTGCGTCCCGGACTTCAGAAACTGCGTCTGACGGGATGGATACCTTGAGGTAGCGGCACGATGAGAGACACGCTTGGTGTTTTGCTCGCCGGTGGCGCCGGCGAAAGACTCTTTCCCCTGACACGCGATCGCGCCAAACCGGCCGTCCCCTTTGCCGGTCAGTACCGCATCATCGACATCACGCTATCGAACTGCATCAACTCGGACCTGCGCCACGTCTACATCCTCACGCAGTACAAGGCGCTCTCGCTGAACCGGCACATTCGCGAGGGCTGGGGCACGGTCGTCGCAGGCGAACTCGGTGAGTTCATCGAGATTCTCCCGCCCATGCAGCGTGTTTCCAAGTCCTGGTACCAAGGCACCGCCGACGCGGTCTTTCAGAATATCTACTCGATCGGTTCCGAGGAGCCGCAGCACGTCCTCATCCTCTCCGGCGACCACATCTACAAGATGAACTACGCCCTGATGAAAGAGCATCACTGCAACTCCGGCGCTGATGTGACGATCGCCACGCTGCCTGTCACGCCCGACGAGGTCTCCGCATTCGGTGTCGTCGAGGTCGCCAAGAGTGGCGAGGTTACAGGCTTTGTCGAAAAGCCCAAAGAGACGAACATCCGCTCGCCGTTCAATCCAGACATGGTCGATGTCTCGATGGGCATCTACCTCTTCAATACCGACGTCCTGATCCCCGAGCTGCTGCGTGACGCGGAAGATCCGGAATCACGCCATGACTTCGGCCACGACATCCTGCCCAAGCTCCTGGGCCGTTACAAGATGTGCGCATACAACTTCGTCGATGAGAACAAGCAGCGCGCCCTCTATTGGCGCGATGTCGGTACGCTGGAGGCCTACTACGAAGCCAACATGGACGTCTCCTCGGTCACGCCGACCTTCAATCTCTACGACAAGGCGTGGCCCATGCGCTCGCGTGCCTATCAGTATCCGCCGGCCAAGTTTGTGTTCGGCGAGCCCGGCCGCACCGGCATGGCCATCAACTCCATCGTCTCTGCGGGTTCCATCGTCTCGGGCTCGGTCGTACGCAACTCGGTGCTTTCGCATGATGTGCGCGTGAACAGCTATGCCGATGTCGACTCCAGCGTAATCTTTTCGCACGTGAATATCGGTCGGCACTGCCGCATCCGCCACGCCATTATTGATCGCGACTGCCACATCCCGGATGGCACGGTCATCGGCTACGATCCAGCTGAGGACAAGAAGAATTACTTTGTTACCGGATCCGGCCTCACCGTCGTCACACGGGATTACTCGCAGTTTGAAAACCCGGTGTCGCAGGAGTTTTTGCAGGTAATGTAGCGGCTTTCCACAGGTGCGGATGCCGTCAAGCTGCGTCCAAACACCAAAGTTCCGCCTCCGTTTGCCGGGAATCCCGCGCGGTTCCCCTTGAAATTTCGCGCGAAGCACGTCTTCCGCCAAATGGAGTATCGTGGGACTGAGCATGGGGCCGGAGGCTGTGTTACGCGCACGCGTGGGCGGCTCGAAACCTGCGAGAGAACCCCTCCTTTTGAGGAAAGGAAAATCAGACTATGTGGAAACCGAACCAGCCTGGCAATCAAACGCCTCCTACCCCTGAGCCGGCGCGTCCCCAGCCCCCCGCTGGTGCACCTGCCTATGATGCCTCCCGTGCCGGTGCCACTGCTACCGGCGAGCAGGCCACCATTGGCAAGAGCCTTGTCGTCAAAGGCGAGCTCTCCGGCTCCGAGTCGCTGTACGTTGACGGCAAGGTGGAAGGCGCGATTAATCTGCCTGGCAATCGCGTGACCGTGGGCCGCAACGGCCAGGTCGCGGCCAACATTATGGCGCGCGAGATCGTCGTGCTCGGCAAGGTCCGGGGCAACTGCCAGGCCTCCGACCGTGTCGACATCCGCAGCGAAGGCTCGCTCACCGGCGATGTCGTCGCGGCGCGCATCTCCATCGAAGATGGCGCCTTCTTCAAGGGCGGCATTGACATCCGCAAGCCCGGCAACGAAGCCAAGGGCGGCAGCTCCAGCTCGAGCTCGGGCTCAACGAGCACCAGCACGCCCGAGCCGGCAGCAGCCACAACCGCATCGCACAGCTAAACCCGCTTGCCTTGCCGCCAACAAAAGGCCGCGCTCATAGCGCGGTCTTTTTCTTCGAGCAAGCAGAATGCGCTAACCCTCTTTGGCGGCCTCTTTCAGCGTTGCAATGTCCAGCTTCTTCATCGTCATCATCGCCTTCATCGCGCCGGGTCGCCGCACCAGCTCGATGACGTTCTCCGGAACAATCTGCCAACGCAACCCAAAGCGATCCTTCAGCCACCCGCAAGCGATTTCCTCGCCGCCGCCCTGCAGCAGTTTCGACCAGTACGAATCGATCTCGGCCTGGTCCTTGCAATGAACGAAGAACGAAACGGCCTCATTGAACGGATGCCCCGGGCCCCCATTCAGCGCCGTAAAGGGCTGCCCATCCAGCTCGAAGCCGATCGTCAGCACCCCGCCCTTTTGCACCGTTCCGGCGTCTACACTCGTGCGCAGCTCGCCAATCCGGCGCGAGTTCGGAAAGACCTTCAGATAAAACTCGACCGCCTCTTCTGCATTGTTGTCGAACCACAGAAACGGTGTAATCTTCGGCATCGTTCACCTCGAAGTTTCAACTAAACCATTTGATCGTTTGCGTTCGCCAGCGTGGTGTCCTTGGCCGCTCTCGACCAGAAGATGCGCAGGTCCTTCACGTTGTGCAGCGAGAAGTTCGGCTGCGGAGGCGCTGTAATCGCGAAGAAATCTGCACGACGCACATCCTCCAGCCAGAACGCGGGCCGCGGGTCAGGCACTTGTGGCGCGATCTCCACGTGGCTCATCTCCAGGTTCTTCAGGTGACGAATGAAGAAGCCATTGCACGGCGTCGGCCCAAAGCGCAGCAACTCCGGATACGCGTCTTCGATCTCCGGCACATGGATCGTGTGCCAGTCCGGCATGGGCTTCGAGTTGTCGCCCCAGCCGATGCGCATGTCCTTCGGGAGTCCGCGATGCCCAAAGTAGCAGTTGTCGAGCTTCACGTCCTCAATTAAGTTCTCCGGAATTCCGGAAAACAGCGAAGACGTCGACGACATCGAATCGTGGCTCACAAGATTTGAAATCAGCACGCGCCGCAGCGTGCCGGGACGCATCGTTTCTTTCGGTCCGCGATTGCGCCGGTTCAACCGTAGAAAGAGCGCAGCATCCTGAATCTCACGCATGGTATTGCCGGTAATTGCAATGTCCTCGAGATACGCTCCATCGCTGGTTTCGAGCGAGATTCCCTTACATCCCTCCAGCACATTGCCCGTGATGGTAATGTTGCGGAACCCTCCGTTCGATTCCGTCCCGCACTTGATGCGTCCGTTGCGCGGCACGTGCGCGTCCTCGGGAAATCGCTTCCACGTTCCGTCATGCACGGTGCCCAACTGATAGATGCCGGTCACATAATTGTTCGAGATCGTCACGTTATCGGTCGAACGCTGATATCCGAGCGCGTAACTCGACTTCGGGCAAATCCCGTCGTCCCACGGCGAGTTTACCGTGCAGTTTGAAACCCGCACATTACGGCAGCAGTCGATGTCGAACCCATCGCGATCGGTATCGATCAGCAGGTTATCGAGCGTCATATTGTCCACGCCGGTCGCCAGCAGCGCAAAGTGTCCGCCCTTCAGCACAGAGAAATCTCGCAGCGTCACGTTGTGGCAGTTCTTCAACGCGATTGACTTGTTGCCTACACCGGCCTGCTCCGCAATAAACGCGTCATATCCCGGAGCCGAAGAGCGCGTGCCGCGCGACAATCCCTTGCCGTGAATCAACCCCGGGCCATAGATGCCGAAGTCATGTTCGTTCTCCGCCCACAGCAACGAGTTATGCCAGTGGTTATGCCCGTAATCCTGATACGGCGTCCACGGATCGTTCGGCTGGGCCGCGTCATACGTGCCGCCGTCGTAGCCTGTCGTCTCGCCTGGCTTCGGCGAATCAGCCGCGAGGATCGTACATCCCGCGCTCAAATATAGATCGACATAGCTCTTCAGCCGAAGAGAGAAGCACATGTATGTTCCGGCCGGAAACACCAGCGTTCCGCCGCCGGCAGCCGCTATGGCCTCGATCGCTTTGTTGATCGCCGGCGAGTCGCCGGTCTTTCCATCGCCGGTTGCGCCAAATTTTCGCACATCATAGATCGCCTCTGCCGCGTGCGGCTCAGCGGTTGACTGGGCCAACGCAACATGACCCACGGTGGAGGCAAGGACGAGCGGGGAGGCTTTCAGCAAATCGCGTCGCAGCATAGATGCCCATCCTAGCAGTCAGACAGCTTCTTGCTGAAGTGGGCCCATTCTTCTTGCTCCACCGCAAATCCTGGCATACCCCTCGCAAATCAGTCCAGCGCGATCAGCAATCCTTCGCCCGCCTCGATCGTCACCTCGCCATCCACTCGTGCCCCTACGCCATCCAGCAGCGTCGTCAGCACCACCGTCCCCGGCGCGGATCGTGTTGTAGCAATCTCAGTCCCCAGATTCAGCAGCACCTGAAAATCGGTACTGTCGCCATCTGGCGACGCGATGCGTCGATACCGCAGCAAATCACCCTCCGCGGCAACATCGGCAATCGCACCGGCATGCAGCGTGTCATGCTGTCTCCGCAACGCCAGCAGCCTGCGATACAACGTCAGCATCGACTTCGAATCGCCGCGCTGCACCGCTGCATTCTTCGTCGGCCAGTCAGCTTCAATCGGCAGCCACGGCGTCGCCTCTGGCGTGGTGAAGCCCGCATTCGGCGCATTCACCCATAACATTGGCGACCGCTCCGGATCGCGCCCGCGCCCTTTACCAGGCTCATTCTTCTCCGCGGGATCACGCACTTGGTTCGCCGCAATCGGCACATCTTCCATCCCCAGCTCGTCGCCGTAATACATGGTCGGTGTGCCACGCAGCGTCAGCAGCAGCATCGCAGCCACGCGTGCCTGTTTCGCTCCCACGCGGGAGGCGAGCCTCGGCTGATCGTGATTGCCCAGCACGTAGTTCGGCCATCCACCCGGTGGCAGCAACTGCTCGTAGATGCCAACGATCTCGGCAATCGCGCCCGCCCTCCAGGCCGTCTGGATCAGGTGAAAGTTGAACGGCAGGTTCGCCCCATTCAGCTCCTGCGTCTCCGGAGCGGGCATCTCCGCAGGCCCGCGTTCCACCGGCATGCCGTAGTACTGCACCAGCTCCGGCAGCGGCAGGTAAATCTCTCCAATCAATACACGATGGGAGCGCGCCGACTGCCGCTCCATCGGTGACTCCGCCGCAAGCGGCTTAACACGCTCCGGCAGCGTCGGCCCGTAGCTGTCCATCAACCCACGCATCTCTGCAACAATTTCATGCGTCTCCGGGCGGTTCGAGTTGTATACCGGCAACGTCGACGCAAAGTCGTGCATGCCACCGTGATACTCCGGATTCGGCGGATTATTCCGAAACTCCGCATCCTTCACCAGCAGCCATAACACGTCCATCCTGAAACCATCGACACCCTTCGCAAGCCAGAAGCGCATCGCTCCATACATTGCTGCACGTACGTCCGTATTTCGCCAATTCAGATCCGGCTGCTCCTTCAAAAATGAGTGGAGATAAAACTGCTCCGTCCGCTCATCCCACTGCCAGGCCGGTCCGCCGAAGTGCGACATCCAGTTGTTGGGCAGCCGCTCCCAGGCAGGTCTCCAGTCGTCGCCGCCCGGCAACGGCTTATGCCAGAGGTACCAGTTGCGCTTGGCGTTCGTCGTTGATGTTCTCGACTCCATAAACCACGGGTGTTCATCCGAGCTGTGATTCGGCACAAAGTCGAGGATCAGCCGCAGACCACGCGCATGCGCCTCGCGCAGCAGCTCATCGAAGTCCTCCATCGTCCCGAACAGTGGATCGACGCCAGTGTAATCGGCGACGTCATATCCAAAGTCCTTCATCGGTGACGGATAGAACGGCGAGATCCAGATCGCGTCTACACCGAGTCCGGCAAGATAATCCAGGCGCGCCGTAATCCCGCGCAAATCGCCCACGCCATCGCCATCCGTATCCTGAAAGCTGCGCGGATAAATCTGATAGATCACTCCCTGCTGCCACCACTGCAATGCCGCCATCAACGCTCCTCACGAACTTGGATGCAGCTACAGGCGTAGCATCGAAGCCATGAGCGCCGCAACTTCCATCGACATCCCCGAACTCGATGAGCTTCTTCACGAAGCCGAGCTTGCTCATGGCCATCTCTGTGCCGGGCAGATCCTCGGCGTTCGCATGGCCATGCTTGCGATGAACCGCCTGGGCATCCGTTCACCACGCAAGAAATTCCTGCCCGATGGCGAGCTCAACCCCGATCGCAAGCGTCCCGTCGTCTTCGTTGAGATCGATCGATGCGCCACCGATGCCATCGCAGTCGTTACCGGCGCCCGGGTCGGCAAACGCGCGCTCAAGCTGCGCGACTGGGGCAAGATGGCCGCGACCTTCATCGACCTCAATGCGAAACTCTCTCCCGACGTCTACAAAGGAATTCGTATCGTCGCCCTCGAAGGCTCCAAGCAACGCGCCCGCCAGCTCTATCCCGAGCTGGAAAAAAATGAAGCACAGATGCGCGCTTACCGCGAACTTCCCCACGAAGAGCTCTTCAGCGAGCAATGGGTACAAGTTCCCCTAAGTCCGAGCGAGTTTCCCGGCTACCGGGGTGAACGGCTCGCCTGCGCCCGCTGCGGTGAAGGCATCAACTTCGATCGCTTCGTCGAACGCGACGGCCAGCGCCTCTGCCTCGCCTGCGCGGACCCCTCATCCCTGTACTATCGTCCGCTCTGAAACGCCAGAGGCCGCCCACCCGGAGCGGCCTCTGCGAATCAACTGCCGAAGTTTAGTAGTGGTGATGGAAACGGCGCGGCGCAACCCAGACGCGATGCGGTCCATAGTAGTAGCCAGGCCCGACATACACGACCGGAGGAGGAACCGGCGCAACATACACCGGACCGCGTGCTCGGACACCGAAGTACACGCGCTGTGCCTGTGCTGCAGGTGCCGCAACCGCAAGCGCCGCGCCTGCCACCGCAGCAATCCCAAGTGTCTTCATTGCTTTCATTTTCATCGTAGCCAGCTTCATATCCTTACCTCCTGCGGCGATCGTTCCATCGCCTCGCACTCAGGTAAACGCAACGCTGCGACTCGAGTTGTGCGCAACTTTATGCTGCTCACCCGTGTTGAGCTTCCTCACCGTGAGAACGCGTACCGCATGCCCGCCTGCACCATGCGCGGCGCGGCCAGTGTCAGGATCGGCGTCAACCCTGCATCGATCTGCCGGTTCAGCAGGTTCTGCGCGCCCGCGAACACCGACAGTCCCCACCGCAGCCTGCGGTCGGCCGACACATCAAACCGCGCATACGGATGCAGCCGGAACTGGTTGAGCGCATCGTCAAATTCCTGGCCCTCATAGCTCGCAATCACGTGAAGGTTCGCGATGCGTGCATCCGTGTAGTTCGCGGTCGCCGTCACCGATTCTCTTGGCACTTCAGGGATCCATTTTCCGGTTAGATTTCTCTGCACCGAGCTGCTGGAGTTGAACGCCGTCACCGTTGCAATTGCAAGTTGATACCCAAAACTTGCATCCAAACCGCGCCAACGTGCGCTCTGCCCTTCCAACATCAATCCGCGACTGCGAATCTGCCCGAGGTTTTGTCGCTGCAGCAGCTGCGAAGTCGCAGTCTGCGAAAGAAGAACGGCGGAGATCGGTCGATTTACCTCAGTCCAGAAGTACGTTGCTCGCAACTGTCCGACGTCATGACCGACGGCGCGCAACGGCGCAAACTCCGCACCAAACTCAAAGCCGGTCGCGCGCTCCGCCAGCAAAGAGTTATTGGCAATCGTCGTCTGCTGTCCTACTTGGCTTGTGCGATAAAGCTCATTCATCGTCGGCCCGCGAAACGCTCGAAACGCGGTCCCTGTCAGCGCCAGGCCGTGCGGCAGAAACCGAACCAGCCCCACGCGCGGGCTGACCATCATTTCGTCAATCTCCGGCAACGGAGTAAATTCACGCAGTGTCGTTGATCTCTGCACCGCATCGAACGTCCGAAAGCTGTCCACGCGCACAGATCCTGACAGCGACCATCCCTTTGGCTGCCAGATGGCGTCTGCGTATCCGCCAAATTCCCGCTGCCGCGCGCTGATGCTCGTGGTGTACGTGGCCAAGCCGCCGGTCACCGGCGACTCATTATCCGTGGCGCGCACATCGCGCATATCCGATCCCAGCGCCGCCGTCAGGGCACGCCCGAAAGCTCGCGTCGCCTGCAGCACAAATCCAAACTCATCCGTCGGCACAGTCTGCAACCTCACAAGGTTCTCGCTGTCACGGTCCGCCGCGACGGAAGAAAAACTCTGCCGATATCCCTCCCTCGATCCAAACAGCCGCAGAGCCGTGTGAGTTTCCGCGATGTCCGCATCGGCTCCGCCTGTATAACGCCACAGGCGCGTTGCATTCGTTTGCAGTGGCGTACCATTTTGGCGAGATTCATTCAACACATTTCCGCGCAGGAACGCCGACCATCCGGCGAGGGCCGGCGGCGTTCGCAGTTCCAGCCTTCCACTCTGCGTGTCTACACTCGTCGGCACATCCACGCTTCCGCGCAACGCCGGGGCCGTCGTAATGTATCCCCCCGTCTTCAACTCACTCGCCGCCGCCAGCGCCGCGATCCATCGCGTGCCAGACTCTGCCATTCCATCAGCGAGCGCCGTATTTTCAGTCGCTCCACTCGCGTCCGCGGCAACCTGTATCGTCTTTTTTTCTCGCGGCTCTACCGGCACGATATCGATGACACCGCCGATCGCGCTGGATCCATACAGCTCTGCCGAGCCGCCGCGTATCAGCTCCACATCCTGGATCGCGGGCGGCGGAATCTCCGTCCAGTGCACCCATCCGCCGAAGGGATCGTTCATGGGAACCTCGTCGCTCACCACCAGCGTTCGGCTGGCCGCGGTCGAACCAAGCCCACGCAGGCTCACGCCGCTGCTCGTGGGATTCGCCGTCCACGAGCTCGTCCGTCGAAACAGCTGAAAGCCCGCGATCTGATGCAAGCTGTCATCCAGTGCCAGCCCTGGCTCCACTCTCAACTTCTCCTGATCAAGCACTGCCACACTTGCTGCTACGTCATTGATGCCCACCAGCCCACGGTCTGCTGTCACCGTGACACTGTTTCCTGCAGCCATTGGCCGCATCACCACCTGCTCGGACGTGCCCTCGGCCAACCCTGCCAACGTAGCGGGAGCAAATCCGTTGAGCCGAACTGTAACGATCCTGCCCGGCGGTACTGTCGCACACGCGTTGGCGTCCAACGGTACCGCCGAGCCGGCTTGAGCAGTTCGCGCCCCCACCGTCACATCCGCGCCTTGCAGAGCCCTTCCTCCTGCATCCACGACGCAGACCTTGGCCTGCTGCGCCAAAGCTATCGCAGGGAAGAGAAGCCACGATGCTATCCACCGCCCCGCGGACATTCCTTCAGCCTCTCATATATCGTCCCAGCCCCGAGTCACGGCGCTATGGAGATCGAACAGACCGAACGTGGGAAGACAAAACGTAATGGCAGGCTCGTCGCTGTCGCAGAGGTCTCTCAGCTCTTCGCCAACATCAAACGCTCAGCGATCTTCCTCGCAAGGCTCGCGCGGAGATCGACAAATTCTTCACCACCTACCATCGCCTGCAGGGCAAACAATCTCGCACTTTGCGATGGATCAAGGCCGCTGCAGCGCGTCGTCTCATCGACGAAGCCCAGCGCCGCAAGTCCAACTCCTGATCTTGGCTATTGTTTTCTCTGGGCGGCTTGAATCGTTGCGCCTACACGCAACAGGGTAGCCTCATCAAAGTGCCGTCCCAGCACCTGCACACCGATGGGCAACCCATCCGCTGTAGCACCTGCCGGCACGCTCATGCCGCAGATTCCCGCCAGCGACGCGGCAACCGAATAGATGTCTTCCAGGTACATCTGCAGCGGATCGTCTGTCTTTTCGCCGAGCTTGAACGCCGGCGTCGGCGTCACCGGGCACACAATCGCGTCCACCTTCTCGAACGCCGCGAGAAAATCGCGAGCCAGCAACGTCCTCACCTGCTGCGCCTTGCGGTAGTACGCATCGTAGTACCCCGCAGAGAGGGCGTACGTTCCCAAGAGAATTCTGCGCTTTACCTCGGCCCCAAAACCCTCGTCACGGGTCTTCCTGTACATTGCCGCGAGCGTATTCGCGTCCTCCACGCGCAACCCATAGCGCACGCCATCGAAGCGTGAAAGGTTCGCGCTCGCTTCCGCCGTCGCGACGACATAATAAGTCGGAACCGCGTACTTCGTGTGCGGCAGGCTCACGCGGTCAATCGTGCATCCTGCGGCGCGCAGGTCGTCCAGCGCCCGCTCCACCGCTGCTCGAATCTCTTCATTCAATCCCGCGCCGAAGTATTCCTGCGGCACACCGATGCGCAGCCCAGCGACCGGTTTCTTCAATTCGCGCACATATCCGGTCACCGGCTGGTCGGAGCTCGTCGCATCGCACGCATCTTTGCCCGCGATCACCTCCAGCACCGTCGCCGCATCCTCCACCGACCGCGCGAACGGCCCAACGCGATCCAGCGAAGATGCAAACGCGATCAATCCATAGCGCGACACGCGGCCATATGTCGGCAGCACGCCTACCACTCCGCAAAACGCTGCCGGTTGCCGGATCGATCCGCCCGTGTCCGTTCCCAAGGACGCTGCGCAGAATCCTGCCGCAACCGCTGCCGCCGAGCCGCCCGAGCTTCCGCCCGGCACCCTGTCGAGCGCGCGCGGATTCCGCACCGGCCCATACGCGGAGTTCTCGTTCGAAGAACCCATCGCGAACTCATCACAGTTCAGTTTGCCCAGCACCACCGCGCCCGCGGCTTCCATCCTTGCCACGGACGTCGCGTCATACGGCGGATGGTAGCCTTTCAAAATTTTTGACCCCGCTGTCGTCTCCACGCCGCGCGTCGTCAGCACGTCCTTAATCCCGACCGGCACACCTGCCAGCGGCCCCAGCGGATCACCCTTCTTCGCCGCAGCGTCGACGCGACCTGCCTGCTCCAGCGCCCGCTCCTTGGTCAGCGTCAGAAAACTGTGAATCTCCCCATCGCCCGCCACGATCCGTTCAAAGTGGCGTTCCGCCAGGCTCACCGCGGACAGCTTGCCACTCTGAACCTGCTCGCGCGCCGCCGTCAGCGACAGTGACGCCAACTCTTCGTGAGGTGCCTCAATCATGCTCTTCCCATACTCCAAATCGCTCGCAACTCTCAAACCTGAAGCCCAACTCTCGACGGCACACGCCGCTCAACGCAAGAGGATACGATTCCATCTCAAGCGATTCTGCAGAGGTTGATTATCGCTCAATAACCTTCGGGACCTTGAAGAACCGCCCATCCGTCTCCGGTGCCTCGCGCATGACCACGGCGCGGTCCGTGGAAGGCAGAATCTCATCCGCGCGCAACGTCTCACCGTGTTGCGCCGGCGCCAGCCCCAACACTTCGCTCGGCTGCGCCATCGCCGGTACATCGCCGGTCTCAAGCTCATTCAGCTGCGCGATGTATCCCAACACTGCGTTCAGGTCCCTGGCCATGTGCGGAAGTTCCTCTGGCGTCAGCTCTAGGCTCGCCAGGTCCGCCACGTGGCGCACGTCCTCAGTCGTTACCGTCGCGCTCTCACTCATCATCACTCTCCGTCACCCTGCCGGGGCGTTTCGCCGGTTCCCGGCGCGCTCGGCGAACTCACGGCCGCATGCTATTTCCGCGCCCGATCTGCCGTTCCATCCTGTCCTTCGAAGTGTATCGCTTGCAGCCTCACGCCCGAGATGCGCCGCAACTCATCGGTAAGTGTCGTGCGCATCTGCATAAACTGTTGGCGCCACGCCGGCTGCAGCACGCGCACGTGCAATACTCCATCGGCGTCCAGCCCGGCAACCTCAGCACGCTCCGCCAGCGTATGTCCGCAAGCCACTTGCCACGCGGCCGCTAGCAGATCCTCGTCTGACAGTGTCCGCAGGCTGCGCCCTAATGAAGTGCGAAGCAGCTCTCGCATTTCCCGCATGCTTTCATTGTAAGCTGCGTCATTCCGCGAACTCGATGCAGTCTTTAACGCAGGACAACTGCGGCGGCCTCGCTCACCGGCACGCATGCGTTGGCGGCCTCAGGCACTTTGCTCAACACGTACGCAAGATAGCGCTCGAGAAACAGCGTCGTTGCAAAATGCGATGCCCAATCTTTCGCTGCCTGCGGATGGAACCGGCCTTCTATCGACTCCCACCGTTCCATCGCGTTCACAATAGCCCCTGCAGTTTGCTCGCCGAAGTACAGTCCCGTCGTCTGGCTGTCTGCCTGCGAAATATCCCACACGCCGCGCACGGTCTCCAGCGACCCGCCGCTACCGTAGGCGATGACCGGCCGGCCGCAAGCCTGCGCCTCCAGCGGTACCATGCCGAAATCTTCGTCCGCCGCAAACAGCAACGCTCGGCAACGCGAATACTCGCTCCATAGATCGTCGGTGGAAAGCTCACCGAGAAACTCGATTCGTTCATCTCCCGCACCGATCTTCCGCAACCGAGGCTCCTCCGGTCCGGTCCCTGCAATCCGCAAGCGCCGGTTTGCCCGCTGGCATGCCTCTATCAGGATCTCCGTGCGCTTGTACCCAACTAACCGCCCTGCGCACAAGTAGTGCTCTCCCGGCGAATTAGCGGCTACTTTGGTAGCGCGGTGAAGATCGATCGGAGGCGGCAGTACATCCGCCGTGCGCCCATAGCAGCGCAGTATCCGATCGGCGACGTACTGCGAGTTTGCGAGGAAGTAGCTGACGTCCGCAGCAGCCCTCGCGTCCCACTTCCGCACATGCTTCGCCGTCGCCGAGAATGCCAGCCGCGTCAGTCCCCGCATACTCTCGCGATACGTTGTGTATCCATCCCATAGATAGCGCATCGGCGAATGGCAGTAGCAGATATGCGTCGCTCCCGGCGACAACTGCACACCCTTTATGGGCCCGCTATCTGAGGAGAGCACGAGATCGAACCCGCGCACGTCGAGCTGCCTCGTTGCCGCCGGATACAGTGGCAGATAGTGCCGGTGATGGGTTCGCGCAAGCGGCATTCTCTGGAGAAACGATGTATGAAGCTTCCGCTGCTCCAGTGTTACCGGCAGTCCTGCGGGACTCGCAACCAGAGTGAATATTTCGGCTTCAGGAAACAAGGCTGCGATGCACTCTGCTACCCGCTCACCGCCGCCGCGGGTCACAAACCAATGGTGCACAACTGCAACCCGCATCGCTCGTTCCTGGCAAAGACTTGCAGGAGCTTAGTAGGCCCCGTCCCGGTTCACCACCGAGGACCACGTCCGCAACAGGATCCGCGCGTCCCCACGCAGAGACCACTCATTGGCATAGGTGCTGTCAAGCTGTACACGTTGGGGATAGGTCAGTTCGCTTCGCCCCGAAACCTGCCACAGTCCGGTTATTCCCGGTTTGACCGCGCAGTAGTCCGTGAAGTGCTCACCGTATTTCTCCACCTCTGCGGCGACGATCGGCCGCGGCCCGACCAGGCTCATCGTGCCGTTCATCACATTCCACAGCTGCGGAAGCTCATCCAGGCTCGTGCGCCGCAGGAATCGTCCCACCCGCGTCACCCTTGGGTCATCTTTCAGCTTGTGCGTCCGTCGCCACTCCGTGCGCGCCTCCGGATGGGCCGCCAGATACTGCTCCAGAACTTCGCCGGAGTTGATGCACATCGTACGGAACTTCCACATTGTGAAAAACTCACCGTGCCGCCGAATCCGCCGGTGCGAGAACAGAATCGGTCCCGGAGAACTCAACCATACCGCGGCGGCGATCACGCACAAAATTGGCAACAACAGCAGGCTCAGGCAAGCCACGAGGGCTACATCCGCAGTCCGCTTCACCACGCGATAGCGAAACAGGTGTTCGGGTCCCTCAACCTGCGGACGCATCCACAACGTAGCTGTGGAACTGGGCAGGTCAGGAAGTTCAAAGGAGCTCGAATGCAATACAGCGGTGTCCGGTTCGTGACTATGCAGATCCAGCGACATCTCTCCTCATCATCTGCTTCCCCCGGGCCGTCGAGCATCCCCTCTGCGGACGCGTCTCCTCTTCGGCTGGAGCTTCATCTCTCAGCCCCTCTCAAAATCCGCGGAAAGCCGCTGCCCTGGGGGACAGGCCGCTGCTTTCCCGGATCCGTACTTCTCCCAAAGGTACAAGAAGACAATCCATCCTGAGGATTGGTTTGTCTTTTAAGTGTATCGTCCCGACTGCTAAGTTGCGATAGCTAAATCCTTAGACCGGCGATCGAATAAAGGGTTGCGGTACCAAAATGGGAAACTTCGCCCGACTCGCCGCCCTGCCGTCGCATCCCCTATCCTCGGATCTATGACCCTGCGTGATACGCCTTTGCGTGACGTGAAAATCCTGCAACCGAAGCGCTTCGGCGACGCTCGCGGATGGTTCGCCGAAGTTTTCAATGCCGACGCCTTCGCCTCATTAGGCCTCCCGGCTGCCTTTGCGCAGGACAACCAGTCCTTTTCGGCGCGCGGAGTTCTCCGCGGACTCCATTACCAGCTTGGGCACCCACAGGGAAAACTTGTTCGTGTCCTCTCCGGGCATATCTGGGACGTCGCCGTGGACATCCGCCCGGGCTCGCCAGAGTTCGGCAAATGGGCCGGCTTCGATCTCACCCCCCGTAACCCCGACGGCGAACTCGAGATGCTTTGGATCCCCGAAGGCTTCGCCCACGGCTTCCTCGTCCTCTCCGAAACCGCCGAGGTGCTCTACAAAACCACGCGGGGCTACTATCCACCCGGCGAGCGCTCCATTCTTTGGAACGACCCCGACCTTTCCATTTCCTGGCCGCTAGATCAACTTTCCGGCACAGACGTCTCGGTTTCCGCCAAAGACGCCAAAGGCGCTCTCCTTCGCGACGCGGAGCTGCCCTGATGCGGCTGGACGAATAGCAAATCGGAAATAAAGCAAAGGCTGCGGCGATGTCAGTTTCAATAGCCGGTATTGCCTCGGTAGCCGCCTACGAACAGTCCTATTCGCTATTCAACATTCGGTCATTTTTTCCGCAGCCACCACTCCACTTCGGCCAGTGAGCCCACCGCCTCGTACTCTCCGCGACATGGAGCCGTCTCCGTCCCACGCAGCAGAAACACCTTGCGCAAACCCGCGGTGTTCGCCGCGCCCACATCCGAGCACCGATCGCCCACCATCACAGACCGCGATAGATCCAGCTCATGTTCTCGCGCCGCGCGTAGCAGCATGCCCGGACCTGGCTTCCGATCCTCATGCTCGCGTCGATACTGGCCAACTCCCTGTTCCGGATGAAATGGACAGTAATAGACGCCATCCAAGCTCACCCGCTCACGCTCGAGCTCCATTCCCATCCACTGCATCAGCGCATGAAAATCGCTCTCGCTGTACAGCCCCCTCGCAATCCCCGACTGGTTCGTCACCACGATCAGCTTGTACCCGAGCTCCATCGCTGTCCGGCACAACGAGAACGCACCCTCGACCCAACGAACTTCCTCCGGCCGGTAGAGATATCCCACCTCTTCATTCAGGATCCCGTCGCGGTCCAGAAATATCGCGCGCTCACCAACCGGGCGACTCATCACGCATTCTCCAGCGTCACCAACGGCGTATGCTGCGGCACAACGACGCGCGGCGGAAGCAGTGTTCCACTGTGACGCGCCTCGATCATCCGTTCCACCTCAACGAGCACCATCTCCATGTTGATCTGCTGCACGCATCCGTTATTGGTGCATGGAGCAAAGTCGCGTCCGTCGTAGCATGGCCTGCACGCGAATCCTGCTCCGCCCCACAGTCCCACGCAGTTCTCTCGCTGCGGCATAAAGCTGTCAGGGCGCGTCGGGCCAAAGATCGAAACAATGGCTGTTGACGTGATGCCCGCCAGGTGCAGCGGACCGGTATCGTGTGTCACGGTAACGTCAGCTGAGTCCAGCAACGCCAGCGTCTCCCTCAGAGAATATTTTCCGATCGCATCGACAACATCCAGCCCGTTGAACGATTCCACCACCCACGTGTCCTCGGGCCCGCCAATCAGCACCACCTCGTATCCGCGTCTCCGCAGCTCTGCAGCAATCGCCGCATATTGTTCCACCGGCCATCGCCGCAGTGGATTATCGCGCATCACATTCTTTGCGCCTCCCGGCACAATGGCAATTCGGGTGCTGCCAGCCGTCCGCGGAATCGCCGGCGCGCCCAATCCCTCCGCCTTCAACGGTGCGATCTGCTGCGGGCGCTCGGTGTCCGGCAGTTTCAGCAGAATCCGCGCATACTCGTCCGTGTAGTGGCGACCCTGCAACACCGACAGCGTGCGGTCGCTCCAATTCAACCGGATCTTCCGCTTTGCCCGCACAGGCCACGTCAACATCGAATACCGCTGGTCGTAATACAGAGTGGCGCACAGTTCATAGCTGCGCCCTGCCAGCGCCTTCCACAGACTTGCCAGCGCACGCGCTCTCTGGCCGGGGCCTCCGCGCAGCAACGCCTGTTCGTCTGCCTCAATTACATTCACCCAGCGGTAGAGTCGCAGAATCCCAGCCACGCTCTTACTGCACACCCAATCCACCGCATAGCCTTCGCGATGCAGAGCATACACCGCCGGAATCGCCATGATCACGTCGCCGATCGCACCTAGCTTCACAATGAGCACGCGTCTCTCGGCTGTCCCGCTCACCCTTCCTCCATGAACGACATCGGCTCCTTATATCGCCAGTCGCGCATGCCTCGCCGCACCGCCTTCATCCGCACAAGATTCCCGAGCATCGCGCGTTTGCCCAGCCGTGACAGCACAAACAGCACCTTCGCAACCGAGCGCGGCCTGCCATAATGGTCCAGAAACCGCAGTCCCGACGCCGTCACAATCCGGTCTATCCGCGCGCTCTTTGCCGACCCCGCACTCCCGCCCTCCCGGTGCAGCACATTCGTATCCTCGGCCACCGCAAGCTCCCATCCCGCTTCAGTCGCCCTATAGCAGAAGTCCGCATCCTCGAAGTACATAAAGTACCCCTCATCCAACAACCCCACGCTCTCCAACATCTCTCTGCGCAGAAGCACGCTCGCGAATGTCATGAAAGAGGTTGGTCCCAGCTTTGCCGGCGAATGGTAGTGCCGCACAAAACCCATCCATCGCCGAACCGATCCTCCACCCCACGCTTGGATCTTCGCCGGATTCTTCAGATATCGCAGCACCGATCCCACAACTCCTACCTTCGCGCCATCTGCCGCCGCTACTAGCTTCCTCGTCGTATCCGGAGGTGCGACCGTGTCATTATTCAGCAGCCACACAAAAGCCGGCCGGTGCCGCAGCGCATGGCGTATGCCCAGGTTGCAGCCCGCCGCGAACCCGCGATTCTCATCGCTTTGCAGCAGTTCAATTTCTGGAAACGCCTCGCAGATTTTTGCCACTGAATCGTCCGTCGACGCGTTATCTACAACCACCGTCGTCAATGAAGCATAATCCTGTGCTGCCAGCGATTGCAGGCAAGATACTGTGTCGCGCCATCCATTCCAGTTGAGGACAACACAATAGACATGTGGCTCGCCGCGGTCCCCTGCGCGCTTCGCGTCCGCCGACACTTAATACACCTTCTCCGCCACAATCCGTCGCAGGTAATCCGCATAGCTGCTCTTGCCCAGCTTCGTCGCCAGGGCTTCCAACTGTTGCGCATCAATGTATCCCAGCCGGAACGCGATCTCCTCCGGCGAAGCCACCTTTAATCCCTGCCGCTGCTCAATCGTCTGGATGAAATTGCTCGCATCCAGAAGCGAATCATGCGTTCCGGTGTCGAGCCACGCCATGCCGCGTCCCAGCACTTCCGTGCGCAACTGTCCGCGCTCCAGATACCACCGGTTCACATCTGTGATCTCCAACTCGCCGCGCGGCGAAGGCTTCAAATTCTCCGCCACCCCCACTACCTGGCTGTCATAAAAGTAGATTCCCGTCACCGCATAGCGCGACTTCGGCTTCGCCGGCTTCTCTTCGAGCGAGATTGCCCTGCGCTGCGCATCGAACTCGACAACGCCATACCGCTCCGGATCGTGCACCGGGTACGCAAATACGGTCGCACCCGTCTGGTGCTGCGCCGCATCGCGCAGAATCTCCGCGAACTCATGCCCGTAAAAAAGATTGTCGCCGAGCACCAGGCAGCAACTGTCTCCGCCAATAAACTCGCGCCCAATCAGAAACGCCTGCGCCAGCCCGTCCGGCGAAGGCTGCACCGCGTACTGAAACGTCACACCCCACTGCTCGCCCGTACCGAGCAGCGCCTCGAAACGCGGTGTGTCCTGCGGTGTCGAAATCACCAGAATCTCGCGAATGCCCGCCAGCAACAGCGCCGACAGCGGGTAGTAGATCATCGGCTTGTCGTAGACCGGCAGCAACTGCTTGCTCACCGTCTGCGTCACCGGATACAGCCGCGTGCCCGATCCGCCGGCGAGAATAATCCCCTTCATCGGCGATCCTCCACTTTCGCATTCTCAGCCCCGTCCGCCTTGACGTCACGCGTACCGTAGTTCTTCTCCATCCAGTGCTGATACGCTCCGCTGGTCACATCGCGCATCCACGCGCCGTTGGCGAGATACCACTCTACCGTCTTGCGGAGTCCGGTTTCGAACGTCTCCGCCGGTGCCCATCCGAGCTCTCCGCTTATCTTTCGCGCATCGATCGCATATCTGCGGTCATGGCCGGGGCGGTCCTGCACAAACTTGATCTGCTCCGCATACGGCCGCGCACCCGGCTTCAACTTATCCAGTAGAGCGCAGATCGTCTGCACCACATCCAGATTCGCGCGCTGGTTGTTCCCGCCCACGTTGTATGTCTCTCCGGGCCGGCCCTGGCGCAGCACCGTGCGAATTGCCGTGCAGTGATCGACGACATACAGCCAGTCCCTCACCTGCTGACCATCGCCGTACACCGGCAGCGTCTTGCCCGCCAGCGCATTCGAGATCGTCAAAGGAATCAGTTTCTCCGGAAACTGAAACGGCCCATAGTTGTTCGAGCAGTTCGTCACCAGCGTCGGCAGCTTGTACGTGTGGTGCCACGCGCGCACCAGCATGTCGCTTGACGCCTTCGACGCTGCATACGGCGAGTTCGGCGCGTACGGCGTCGACTCGCTGAACGCCGGATCGTCCGGCTCCAGCGTCCCGTACACCTCATCCGTCGAAACATGCAGAAACCGGAAGCCCTCGCGCTCCTCGCCCGTCAGTGTCTCGTAGAACGCTCTCGCGGCTTTCAGCAACTGGAACGTCCCATCGATGTTTGTCTTCAAGAACGCATCTGGCCCCAGGATCGACCTGTCCACATGGCTTTCCGCCGCGAAGTGAACGATTGCCCGCGGCCGGTGCTCCGCGAAGAGTCTTCCCAGCAGATCGCCGTCGCAGATGTCGCCATGCACAAACGTGTATCGCGGATCGCCGCCCACCGATGCCAGGTTTTCCGGATTGCCTGCATATGTCAGCGCATCGAGATTGATGACCGGCGCCTCTTCACTCGCCAGCCACTCCAGCACGAAGTTCGACCCGATGAAGCCGCAACCGCCGGTTACAACGATTTTTTCACTCATGCCGGTGCGAACTGCGCCCTCTTAGACCTTCAACGATCGCTATACTGTTGAGGAGTTCAGTGTACCGCTAGTCTGATTGTCCCGTCAGAAAGGCTCCATCTGCTCGGGTGAGGATTTGCTGCTTTGCGGACAATTGCCAATTGCATAGCGGTCTTCTTTGTTCTCCACTTTATTTGGTCTTACATCTGGAACTGTTACCGCAAAGGATATCGCTTAGATTTCTGGCATTTCAGCCTCCTTCAGATGCTTTTCACCACCAGCATCATGCTTCCGTTCAATCGAAGCATGATGAATGTTGTGGCGTTGAGTCCCATTCTTCTCAGACACGCTCTCCCTTACGTTGACGAAGCCTACCTGATCAGCGCTCTCGGCTATGGAGCATTTGTCATCGGTGGTGCGCTGTGGCGAGTCAATCTTCACGTCGGTCTGCGCCAAAAGTATTCTCATCTGCTGAATCAGCCCGTCCGTGCCGCCGTGCTCCTGCTGCGCTCTCCCAGGCTAATGATGTTCATGGGCATCGCCAGCATCGGGATGATGGCGATCATCCTTGCAATCTACTTCGCCAGCGTCGGATTTGGTTTGCGCGTTGAGGGCTTTCTGCTCACGCATCCGGGGGTCCGGCCCTTCGCTCAATTTGCCGCGTTCATTGCGATGACGGTGGGCGGGTTGGCACTCGGACGGTTCGAGATTCGCAGGGAACGCTCTATGCTGATCCTCTCCCTGCTGATTACCATCGCGTTGTTCTTCTATGGTGCGCGTGCATTTCTCGCATCGGTCATTCAGCTCCCTTTCCTCGTGTGGGTTGTCCGTCGTCGGACGCGGGTTAGCCTGTTCTTCCTTGTCGGAGTATCTGTCTTTGGCCTGTTTGGCGCCGTGATTCTGGATGCCGTGCGCCGCTCTCACTTCTCACTTAAGCAAGTCGTTCTTAGCGCTGGCATCGCCATCGCATTCGGAAACTCCTTTTCAGATACCCGCGATTTCGCCCTGGTTCTTTCGCTGTGGGACAAGACCTTCTTCTGGGGAAAGACCTACCTCGCCGGGCTGCTGGCCTTCGTCCCCCGATTTGTTTCGCCCTTCCGCGATAAGTGGTCACTTGGAGTAGTCACGGCTACAATGGCCGGGTTCAGCCCGGAAGCACATGCTGGTCTGCGCATAGGCGGCTCTGGCGAGGCCTATCTCAACTTTGGATTGCCGGCAGTGATCCTCGTTGGACTATTCGCCGGTAGTGTGACGAAGTTGATCGACATGAGAATCAAAGAGGCGGTTGTTCACGATCCGATGGACGTCCGGGTGTACGGCTATACTCTTCTCGCGCTGCTGGTTGGCGCCGTCACGAACACGTCGAACTTCTCGTCGCTTTACACGGTCGGAATGCTGCTCGTATTTATGGGTCTCGTCGTCCTCATCTCACGATTTATCAAGATCCCGCTCGGCTGAACCCCTCGCCGCTCAGGGCAGCCGCCAGCCCGGGCGCTTCGCTGCATCGGACAGCGCCACCAGTTCCGCATGCCGCGCCGGATCCTTTCGGATCACCCGATAACGATCCTCGATAAAGATAAAGATCAACGTTCCGATGAAACTCACCGCCGCGCCCACTAATGCCCACAGCTTTCGGACCGGCTTCGCCTTTTCCAGCGCTAACTCGGGATAATCCACGATCTGTACACCCGGCGTAGATATCGCCTGCAGCTGCGACGACTCGAACTGCTTTGTCATGATCTCCCACAGCGACTGCCGATATTGAACCTCACGCTGCAGTCGCATGAACTCAAGATTGGCCTCCGGTGCCAGCGCCGCGGGCAGTCCCGCTCCCGCTTCGGAAGCCTCGCCCTTTTCCATGGATACCAACTGCGCTTTCAGCGCGCCGATCTGAGCTTGCAACCGAACCACTGCGGGCGCCTGGTCGGTCTCCACCTTCCGCAGCGCCGCCAGTTGCACATCAAGTCCCGTGATCTGCGCCCGCAACTGGTTGATGGACGCTAAGCCGGCCTGGGTCTGAGTCTGCGCCGAAACCACGCCGCTCGACTTCTGCATCTGTGCGAGATTCTCTTCAGCTTTGCCCAGTTCATCCTTCGCATGCGAGAGTTCATGCTCATACACCATGCGTTCCTGTTGTGCCTGGTCCAGAGCCAGCCGGTTGTTGATCTGTGCCAGCCCATCCATGTACTGGGTCACGATCGCTTTGGCCCGTGCCGGATTTGGATCGGTGACCGCCAGCGTATAAAATCCGGCCACGTCACTGGTCACCGTTGTGTGGCTGCGCAGAATCTTCCGGGCCTGCTCCAGATTCTTCGCGTGGTACACCTTCTCAAGGTCGAGCGCGTTCAACACCATGTCGACCACTGAATTGCTCTTCAGTAAGCCCGGATAAAGAGCACCGGTGTTCGGTGAACTCCATAGTGCGGCAAGCGGATTATCCGACATCGTGGGCCGGGTATTCGGCGGCAGAAAAACCGCCGATGACTCATACTCCGGCGTCACGAGAAACGAAGCCGCGTAGCACAGCACTCCGCCGCACACCAGGGATATCAGCAGGACGGGCCAGCGCGCGATATAGCTCCGCAGAAGCGGAAGCAGCTCAAGCGGCTGTCCAGCGCCCTCTTCGGTATTCCACACGGGGGTTTCCGGCACTTGAGGAAACACGGACTTTGACTGCGAACTCATTCCTGGATCAACTCCGCCTTCCTGCTGGCCCATTTGCACTACACTACTGCTTCGCCAGTACTGCAATCGCCGCCGCACTCAGGGCAAGATTTCCTGCAATCTGCGCAATGTCGATCGTCCGCTGCAGAACATTGCGTGGCTGCAGGTTCGGTGGAACCACGATCGTATCGCCCGGATAGATCAGCGCCTTTTGCACGTCTGCATACTGCTCGCTCACTACGGACCCATCGGCGCGCAGAATGAACATGCGCTTTCTGTCGGCCTGCCGGTCCGGTCCCCCCGCCTGGCGTAGATAGTTTCTTGCCCGCTCACCCGGCTTGTAGATAAACGCATTCGCGCTGTACACCTGTCCCTCAACCGTCACGTTCGAGGGCACCCGCGGCACGACAAACCGGTCACCGTCCTCCAACGCAATGTCGGGCAGACTGTCAATGCCGGTGCTATCCGGTTTCAGATCCAGCACCAGCCGTCCGGTCGGCTGCACTCGGCGCAGCCGGGCTACCGTCTGCCGGGCCAGCGCCTCGGACGCTTGCGCTGCTGCCTGATCCGCGCCGGTCTTTGTGGCGTTAATCGCATTCGACGCCGCCAGTTGCGCCTCTAACTCGTCGGCGTACTCGTTTAGCCGCTGCTGCTCCACTCTCCGCGTCGACTCACGCGTGAACTCCGACCCGTACAGATACGCATCCGGCGTAAATCCTCCGGCCCGTTGCAGCAAGCCGCGCAATGTCTCGCCCGGCTGCACGCTGTACACGCCCGCCCCGACGATCTCACCTTCCAGCCGCACGTAGCGTGTCTGTTGCACACTCGGCACGCGAATGTCAGCTTTTGAAAAGATCGTTACCACATCACCCGGCAGCAACTCCACATCCTGCGACGCATCATGGTCCAGCACAATCTTGCCCAGGTTGAACGGAATCAGCGACGTCGTCAGCGTCTTCTCATCCTGACGCTCAATCACCGCATATTCCCAGTCAATGTCCGGCGCACTCAGCACCACGTCGTTCTTCGGCGGGAAGCGCGCTCCATACCCCGTCAGCGCGGTTGCCAGCGAGTTGCCGCCGCTGGCGGAACTCGACGTCCCATTCGCTTCCCCCGTCCGATTTTGCCCACCCACCTGCAGAGATCCCTCCGTCTGCGACGGTGTACATGGAAGCGGCTGCCCTTGGTCGTCGTAGTTTTGATCTACGCATGGCTGCGCGGAAGAAGGCTGCTGACTATTCGGCTGATTCCCGTACCCTTGTTCACCCTGGTTCTGGGTTTGCGGCACCTGTTGACTGCGCATCTGCATCGTCTGCGGCAGAGACTGCTGCTTCAGCAGCTGCTGCTCTTCACGCGCTACCTGCGGTTCCTCGCTCTGCTCCAGCACAAACTGCCCCAGCTGATTCCGTCGACGCCAGTAGTCGCGCGTCACCAGCGACTCGCGATTCGGAATCAGGTCGCTCACCTTCATTCCCGGATGCCACGCGTATCGCCCGGGGTTCGCCACGTTCCCGCGCAGCGTCACAGCATTGCGAAACCGGTCGATCACCGCGCGCACCGACAGAATGTCGCCGCCCTGCATCATCTCGATCTTGCTCTGATCCAGCCCTACCAGCTCCACGCTGCGGTTGGCATGCTCATACACCCGCTCCAGCAGAAGGTCGCTGCCCGCGGCCACGCTGCTCTCGCCTCCGGCAAAACTCAGCGCCTGGGCCACGCTCGTCGGCCCCTTCAACTCATAAATCGCTGCGTGGTTTACGCTTCCCAGCACTGCGACCTGCGGTCCCGCAAACGGAATGAAGATCACATCGCCCGTCGCCAGCGCAATATCGTGCGACTTGTCTCCATGCAGCAGCAGGTCATAGAGATCGAAGTGGTCGATTGTCTCGCCGTTGCGCTTCACCTGGATATCGCGCACCGACCCCGTCGGCAGCGGTCCGCCTGAGGCAAACAGAGCATTCAGCAGCGTGCTCAGCGAGCTGATCGCGAAGCTCCCCGGCCGCCGCGCCTGTCCCACAACGAACACCTGAATCGTCCGCAGCGCGCCCATCGACACGCTCACCGTAAAGTTCCTGTAGATCCGTCCGAGCTGGCGGTTCAAGAACGCCGGCAGTTCTCCATACGTCAGCCCGGCGACATGCACGCTGCCCAGCTCTGGAATCTGAACCGATCCATCGCGGTCTACCGTCAGCGTCAGTTGCCGGTTCACCTGTCCTGAAAGCTGCAGGTAGATCTCATCTCCCGGTCCCAGCACATACCCAGGCCCCACCGGCACATTCTGCACCGGAGCAAAGGTCGTGGGCACGCGTTGAAACAGCGACGCGCCATAGATCTCGAGTCTCTCGCCCGTCGTCGCTTCCACCATCTGCTGGAACGGGCTCGGCGGCGCCGGCGGAAGCAATGGCTGCGCCTGGCTCGCCAGCAACTGCTGCTCCTCCAGTTGGCGAGCCAGAGCTGTCTGCTGTGCCGAAGCCGACTCCGATTGCGGGGACCCAATCTGCTCCTGCGTCAGAGTCGTCTGCGGGTTCGTCAAATTCGTCGTGTTCGCCTGGGAGGGCAACGTCGCCGAAGACGGAGTCTGGTTTCCAAGCTGATCCGTCGTCTGCGCGCGCACCACTGCGCCGGTTGTAAGCACCACGACACCGAGGCTGCTCAGAAATCTACGAAAACGAAACAACTGCAGTCTCGACGGAAACAGATTCACGCCTGGCGAAGTCCTCTTCACGAACCCAGCTCGCACCATCGCACACCAGTCCTGCTGGCGCGCCGGTTGGCTTGGATTACACCTGTCAGTCTATCTGAAGCCGATAGGCTCCGCAGTCGGCTTTCGTCCAGGTCCTGGGCCCGTTTCTATCGCGACCGCCAGCGCACATACAGCGCCGCTCCCGCCGCTCCAACCACTCCCAGAATCGCCGTCGGGCACTCCGGCGAATCCACGCACGATCCCTGCGCATGCAAAACCAGTGGAGCCACTAACAGTGAGCCGAGAAATACGATACGGGTCAGAGTCTTCATGAGAACACGCCACCGCCGCCCCGAAACCGGACAGCAATCTGCGCCCAGAATACCAGCCGCATGGCTCGCCTGCCCCGGAATCGGACACGGGCTCACCACCGTTGATACCCATCAATCCCGCCGCTGTCTCATCCGCCGCCGCAGCTGCGCCGTCGCCTCGCGGTGGCACATCAGGCATAGCGTCCTTAGGTTAACCAGATCGCACTCGCCGCCACCCTCCGCCACCGGCAGGATATGGTCCGCATCCCAAAGCGAATGCCGTGCCGTGACACTGCGCACGCCCCACATCTCCAGCGCCTCGGCCCGAGCCTTCCCCCCTGCTCCGCCGCAACTCCCGATACGCGGCCACCGTATCCGTCCCACACTCCGCACACACGCCCGCATCCCGCGCGTACACCTGCTCCCGCAGATATCCCGGGTCCGACCGCAGCTTGAACTGGTGCACACAGTAATCCGAGCAGAACGTCCGCCGCCGCTTCGCCAAAATCTCCATCTGGCACCAGCGGCACAGCGGCCTTCCATTCGGCCCCACCGGCAGCTCGCTCCCAGCGACCACCCCTGCCTCCGCAAGTCTCCTCCCCGGTCGCCTCACGCTCTCAGTATCCCCGCTATCATTACCTCGGAGCCCGTCTATGTCCCGAACCGAATCCACCATGGTGCAGCTCGGCACCATCGCCCCTGCCTTCGAGCTCACCGACGTCCTCACCGGACGCGCCATGTCCCGCGACGACGTCTTCGCCCTCTCATGGGACGACAACCTCACCGACGCCGCCAACTCCGCCGTCACCGGAGGCCCCGCGCAAAAGCACGGCCTGCTTGTCATGTTCCTCTGCGTCCACTGCCCCTACGTCAAGCACGTCGAGCAGGAGATCGCCAACATCGCCCGCGACTACGCCGGAAAGATCGCCTTCTGCGCCATCATGTCCAACGACGTCGCCGCCTACCCACAGGATTCCCCGGACAACATGCGCGCCCAGGCCCAACGCCTCGGCTGGCGCTTTCCCTATCTCTACGACGAAACCCAGGAGGTCGCCCGCAGCTACTCCGCCGCCTGCACGCCCGACATTTTCCTCTTCAACGGCGCCATGGAGCTCGTCCACCGCGGCCAGCTCGACGACTCCCGCCCCCGCCGCGCCGACGGTTCCGGCAACGAAGTCCGAGTCTCCGGCAAAGATCTTCGCGCTGCCCTCGACGCCGTCATCGCCGGCAAGCGCCCCGACCCCAACCAGCGCGCCTCCATCGGCTGCAACATCAAGTGGCGCGAAAGCTAAATCTCGCAGCTACCCATTTTCCACTCGATCCTTCACATCCAGCCATGCCGTTTCAATCAAACCCCGCAGCGCGTCGGCATCGACCGATTTGCCTGGCCTCACCTTTACATGTCGCCCGTATCTGCCGTTGCCCTCGAGCAACCGTCCCGGATCCCGCAGCGCCGCGCCATAAAAGAACCCCACGTTCACATGCGCCGCGAACACATTGACGTACCCAAACGGCACATCGCCGAGGCAGGCATTCGGACAGCCGTCATGCAGCACCTCCCGAACTTCATCCCCACACCCGCGCATCACCTCAAACCACTCCCGCGCAATCACTCCCAGCTCACCCGCATGTGCCCTCATCCACGCCTCGACCGCAGGATCGCGTTCTACCGTTCGATTCAAGCGAAACAATTCAGTTCTCATCGCCGCTCCAATCGCTAACCACGAACTCCCTCCGCAGGCAGCTCTCCGCGCCACACCACGTTATCCTTTCCCCATGGACCCTGTCCTTGAACAACTGAAAAACGGCGTGCGCCGCTTCCGCTCTGAGATCTCACCCGCGCAAGCCGAGCTCTTCGCCCAGGCCGCCGCCGAGCCCCAGCGCCCCCACACCCTTTTCATCACCTGCGCCGACTCCCGCATCGACCCCAACGCCCTCACCTCCACCGGCCCCGGCGAAGTCTTTGTCACCCGCAACATCGGCAACATGGTTCCCGCCTACGGCGAAATGCTCGGCGGAGTCTCTGCCGTCATCGAGTTCGCCGTCTCCGCCCTCGGCGTGCGCCACACCGTCATCTGCGGCCACACCGACTGCGGCGCCATGAAGGCCCTCCTCGACCCTGCCTCTACCACCGAAATGCCCAGCGTCCGCAACTGGCTCAAGAATGCCCAGACCGCCCTCGCCGTCGCCAACACGCTCCACGAACATGCGCTCCCAGCTTCCGGCCACGCGCATAGCGCCGGCTGCTTGATTTCACAGCAAGACCGCCCCCTCATCGGCACACTCACGGAGCAGAACGTTCTCCTCCAGATCCAGCACCTTAAGACGCACCCTTCCGTCGCCAGCGCGATCACGCTCGGCAACCTCACCGTCTCCGGCTGGATCTACGACATTGCCACCGGCAACGTTCGCATCTCCGAAAACAACGATCCCACCTTCGCCCCGCTCGCCTGACGGCCGGGGCTCTGTGCATCCCTCGCCCACTACAAACCGGGTGGCCTACTCTTTCGCGCAGCGAAAGGGTGGGGTCTCGCGCGCGGCAGCGCGCGAGAAAAACTTCTGCTGGTGCCGAATGATTGGGTACCCTCTTTGAGTGCGTCGCAAATTCCTACCGATCCTCCTACTGATCGCGGCTATTGCCTCGGGTGTCTTCCTTCTGCATCACCAAACCCAACAACAACTCCCCACCGTCGACGCCATCTTGGTGATCAAGCATACGCACACCCTCACACTTCTTCGAGGCGGCCGGCCCGTCAGGCAATACCGCGTCGCGCTCGGCCGCGGCGGTCTCGGTCCCAAAAAGCAGGCCGGAGATAACAGAGTCCCCGAAGGAACGTACCGGATCGTCGGCCGCAACGAACACAGCGCCTTCTATCGCGCCCTCCGCGTCGGCTATCCCACCCCATCGCAACTCGCAACTGCGCGCGCCCGAGGCATTGACCCGGGGGGCGACATCATGATTCACGGCATCCGCAACGGCCTTGGCTGGCTCGGCCCTGCTCAGCGCCTCGTCGACTGGACAAAGGGCTGCATCGCCGTCACCGATCCCGAGATGAACGAAATCTGGAGCGCCGTCCCCGACGGCACCCCGATCCAAATCCGCCCCTAGCGGAGCCCCTTCATCGACGCATCCGACCCATGCTGCTTCACCATCTTGTTGTAGATCCCCAGCAGCAGAAACGGCGCCACCCACTGCCCGACAAACAGCGCCGCATGTTCCTTCTTCGCCGCCTGAAATGCCAGCGATGCGGCGATGGATCCGATTGCCAGCGCTAGAAACGCGCTCGACGGCGCTTTCGACGTGTACTGCTCAATGGCTGCGGTTACCTGATCTTCCTGTGATTCACCGGCCGGTACGCGATAATCGTTCATTCTCATCTCCCAGGCGTTCTGCCCTATCCTCCAGAGATGCAGAATGCTGGCCACTCCCTTCAGTCTGCTTTCGCCGCACTCACACACCGACGACCTTTTCCCATGCCGTCACCAAAGGCCGGACGGCGCAACCTCCGTAGGCTCCTGAGTCGCGCAAAACCGTGTCTTTCCTCCCGGGTCGGTCGCCAAAAAGCTGACTCCCATTGTCGAGTCTATCTATCTGATTCCAGATACTTTAGGAAGGTAAACCTTTAGAGTCAATACTTTAGCTCGGAGGTCCACCGCCAAGTCATGTGTTTTGAAGACTTTGCGCAAGTACTTAGGGGGGGTGGGGGATACCAAGAAATTGACATCTGCACGACTCGCCCGTAGCCTAAGAATTCAATGAGTCTCCGCCACCATCATGGACATCACCACCACGCGCATCGCGCGAAGGCGGCTGTCTCCGGTGAGGCGATCTAAGCCCTCAAACGAGATTCGGAACCCAGCCCGCCACCGCGCTCCGCGAGCGGGCTTTTTGCTGCGCGGGCGCCAACTCCCTCACAATCAAGAAGGACACAAAATGACGACCACCCCGACCCAGCAGCAAGCCCAACCCACTCTCGACTTTGCCAAAGCCGGAGGCCTCATCGCCGGAATCGTTCAGGACGCAAAAACTGGCGAAGTCCTTATGCTCGGCTTCCTGAACGAGCTCAGCTATCAAAAAACGCTCGAGACCGGTTTTGTCACCTTCTGGTCGCGTACTCGCAACAAACTCTGGATGAAAGGCGAAACCAGCGGCAATCGCCTCCGCGTCATCTCCGCCTCGACAGACTGCGACAACGACGCTTTGCTCTTCCGCGTCGAGGTCGAAGGCGATGGCCTCGTCTGCCACGAAGGCACCGTCAGTTGCTTCACCAAACCGATCGACACGAACGCTCCTAGAACCTAGTACCCGGAAACCCAGAACCTGACATGACCAATAAGCTCAAGCTCGGCATCCCCAAAGGCAGCCTGCAGGACGCCACGATCGCTCTCTTCGCACGCGCCGGCTGGAACATCTACGCCAGCGGCCGTAGCTACTTCCCCTCCATCGATGACGCCGAGATCGAGTGCATGCTCGTCCGCGCGCAGGAGATGGCTCGCTACGTCTCCCACGGCGCGCTCGACGCCGGGCTTACCGGCAATGACTGGGTCCTCGAGAACAACTCCGACGTCGAGCGCGTCTCCTCACTCACCTACTCCAAGGCCAGCCGAACCGCGGTCCGCTGGGTGCTCGCCGTGCCAGAGGATTCGCCCTACAACAAGCCCGAAGATCTGGCCGGGAAGACCATCGCCACCGAGCTTGTCGAGTTCACCAAACGCTACTTCGCCGAGCGCAAAATCCCCGTTACCGTTGAATTCTCCTGGGGCGCCACCGAAGTCAAACCGCCCGTGCTTTGCGACGCGATCGTCGAGGTCACCGAGACCGGCAGCTCGCTGCGCGCCAATCGCCTGCGCATCATCGAAACCCTCATGGAGTCCGAGACCCAGCTCATCGCGAATAAGAAAGCGTGGTCTGACCAGTGGAAGCGTTCTAAGATTGAAACCCTCGCGCTGATGCTGAATGGCGCCATGGCGGCACAGAATCAGGTTGGCCTCATGCTCAACGTCGAGAAGAAGAATCTCGACGCGGTTCTCGGCGTGCTGCCCGCGCTCAATTCGCCGACCGTTTCGCACCTGCGCGACGAGAACTGGGTCGCGGTGAACACCATCCTCGAGCAGTCAGTCGTCCGCGACGTCATACCGAAGCTGAAGGCCGCGGGCGGCAATGGCATCGTCGAGTACCCGCTCAGCAAAGTCGTTCTGTAACAGCGTTCTGTTGTAAGGAGCAGCAACATGAAGATCTCAACCATCATCATCCTCGCGCTCGGGTTCGGATTTCTCCTTTGGAGAATCACCGCGTTTCTGCTCGAGCGTCATCGGCAGAAGAAGTACGATCGCGAAGGCGTCGTCGTCTACGCGACGTTTGTCTCGTCAGAAGCCGTCAAGTTCTTCGGGCGGCCCCAGACCGATGTCGAGAAGATCACGCTTCGCGTACAAGAACCTGGCAGCACAGAGAGTCGAGAGGTCGTCATCAAGACGCGTGTGCAGCCCGGCCAGAATATGAGCCCGGGCATGCGTGTTCCGGTCGTCCTCGACCCGAAGAACCCGAAGCGGGTCTACCCAGCGTCCGAAGAGTCTGCCAAACGCGCCGTTGCAACCGGCTCCCGCCTCGAGCGCCGCGTCATGCAGCAGCAGATGCGTAAACCTGGCCGCGGTGTTCCGAGCCCACCGTCGGGCTATCAGCCACCCCTCTCCAAAGTTCGGCCTCGCCGCTAAAGGGGCGCACCGTTCATAAGGAAAACTTTTGAAGATTCTTAAGACATTCGGCGAGAACGCAAACGCGACCGAGGGCTGCATCCGCCAGCTTGAGGGGCGTGGCGCGACCAACACCGCCAAGGTAGATGCGACCGTGCGCGAGATTCTCGCTGCCGTGCGCGAGCGTGGTGATGCGGCGCTCCGTGAGTACGCCGCGCGCCTCGACGAACTCGGCGATCAACCATTGCTTGTCTCGCGCCAGGAGATGCAGCGCGCATGGGAATCGACGAGTGAAGAGTTGCGCGCAGCGATGCGGCTTGCGCAAGCCAATATTCGCACGTTCGCGGAGCGCCAGCTTCCGCATGCGTGGAGCTTCCGGCCGACGGAAGGAATGGAGGTCGGTCAGATCGTACGCCCGTTGGGTTCGGTCGGTTGTTACGTTCCCGGAGGCCGTTATCCGCTGCCGTCGACGCTTCTGATGACCGTCACGCCGGCTCAGGTTGCGGGCGTTGAGCGCATCGTCGTCTGCAGTCCAAAGCCGGCACAAGAGACTCTTGCTGCGGCGTATCTATGCGGTATTAACGAGTTCTATCGAGTCGGCGGTGCGCAGGCTATCGCCGCCCTCGCCTACGGAACGGACACAGTATCTCCGGTCGACAAGATCGTCGGTCCCGGAAATCTATATGTTACGGCGGCAAAGGCCATTGTCTCTGCCGAGACCGGCGTCGATATGCCAGCCGGGCCAACAGAGATCGTGGTTACCAGCGAAGCCGGTGATGCGAATGGCATCGCCGCAGACCTGGTGGCGCAGGCCGAGCATGACCCGGAAGCACTGGCGATCTTGATCACGTCAAAGCCGCAGCTGGCCGAAGAGGTTGTGCTCGAGGCGAAGCGGCTCGCAGAGGATAATGCCGTTGCCCATCAGTCGCTGAGCGCGCACGCTGTTGCGTTTGTTACGTCATCTCCTGAAGAGGCGCATGCACTGACAAATCGTCTCGCGCCGGAGCATCTGACTATCGACACCGGCGCTGATCTGCGCTGGGTGAAGAACGCAGGTTCCGTTTTCGTTGGGCATCACACGCCGCAATCCATGGGAGACTACGTCTCCGGGCCGAACCATGTCCTGCCGACAGGGAGAAATGGCCGCATCCGCGGCGGGTTGAGCGTGCTTGACTTTGTAAAGGTCATTACTGTGCAGCAATACACTCGCGAAGCGCTTCGGGAGGTCGGACCCCACACCATTGCGCTCGCTGAGGCCGAGGGTCTGAAGGCCCACGCCGAGAGCGTGCGCGTGAGAATGCGTTAGAGCAGGGAAGCGATGAGTTTGGCTACAGAACAGAAGATGGATGGCACTGCGGCGCTTACAGGCAAGCAACCTGTGGCGAGCGATACTGCGCGCCTCCCGCAACCGCGCGCGCGTGTGCTTGCAATGCCGGAGTATCACCCGCCGCTTGCGGGTCGCGAGGCGTTGCGTCTCGACTTCAACGAGAATACGTTCGCGCCATCGCCTCGCGCGTTTGCGAGGCTGCAGCAACTCACGGCAGAGGATCTGACGGTGTATCCCGAGCGTCAGCCTGTGGAGCGAGTGGTCGCCGAGCATCTGAACGTCGGTCCTGATGAGGTCATCCTGACCAACGGCGTCGATGAGGCGATTCACCTGATGGCGTGCGCCTTTTTGGACGAGGGTGACGAGGCTCTGATTTGTACGCCGACGTTCTTCATGTACGACGTCTCGATCGGAATGATGACGTCAAGCCTTATCAAAGTACAGGCCGACGACTCCCTGGAGTTCCCGTTTGAGCGCTTTCTTGCCGCGATCACTCCGCGAACGAAGCTGATCATTATTGCCTCGCCCAACAACCCGACCGGGGCGACGGTGAGCCGCGAACATTTGCTTGCCATCGCTGGCGCCGCTCCGCAAGCCGTGGTTATGGTGGACGAGGCGTACTTTCACTTCTTCGGCGATACGGTTCTGCCGGATATTGCCAGCGTGCCGAATCTTGTCGTTGCGCGGACTTTTTCGAAGGCTTATGGTCTGGCGAGTCTGCGTGTCGGTGCGCTGTTCGCTAACTCGCGAATCATTGGCTTTTTGCGCAAAGTGAGTTCGCCTTACAACGTCAACGGCGTCGCGCTTCGGATTCTGCCTGAGGCGCTGGCAGACAAGGATTACCTGAACTGGTACATCACGCAGGTGCATCAGGGGCGCGAACGTGTTTTTGCTGCGTTGCGCGATTTGGATGTCCGCACGTGGCCCAGCGCGGCGAACTTCGTGTTGATGGACATCGGACCTCGGCATAAGGAGCTGTGTGTGCGCATGCGCGAGCGGGGCGTGCTGCTGCGCGATCGCTCTTCCGACCCTGGCTGCGATGGTTATGTGCGCATCACGATCGGAGTGGAAGAACATGTTACGCGCGGCATCGACGCATTGCGTGCAGTGCTCGCCGAGATGCAGTGGAGGGCAGCGGAGTCGCGGCGCGCGGCGATGACATCAACCTCCGAGGAGCGCGAGTTTGAATAGCATGCCACGCCGCAGCAAAGCCCTTGTGATCGCTCCACTGATCCCGCTGCTCGGGATCGTAGGATTTATCGGAGTGAATCAACTAGAACACACGCGGTATCTTGTGCTGTTTGTGGTCGTGTGGTGCGTGCTTTTTGCGGCGTTGTTTGTCTATATTGCGAGCCGTACATTGCAAGCTCATCGCGTTCGAAGGAGATAGGGGCCGACTATGTCACTGCAGAAGAGGCGGAAAACAGTCGCTGTCCTTGGGGCTTCAGTCGCTTGCATGGCTGCACCTTGCACAGTTTTCGCGCGCAGCTATCCGCGCTTCGTCTGGGTGTGGATTGCACTGATGCTGCTGACGCTCGTGTACGCGGGCATTGAGTTTGCAAAACTGAAGAAGGAAAAGCAATGAGCGACATCTTCGAAGAGATCGGAACAACTCAACGGCCAGCGGGCGTGGCGCGTGTCGCAACGATTGAGCGTAATACGCTGGAGACAAAAATCTCCCTACGCCTCAATGTGGATGGTACAGGCCAGTACAACATCTCGACCGGCATTCGTTTTTTCGATCACATGCTGGAAAGTTTTGCGCGGCATGGTGGGTTCGATCTCGAATTGAAGTGCGTCGGCGATCTTGACGTCGATCAGCACCACACGGTCGAGGATGTTGGGATTGCGCTAGGCGAGGCGTTTGCGGAGGCGCTCGGCGACAAGCGCGGGATTTTGCGCGCGGGGTACTTCGTCATGGCGATGGACGAGACGCTCGCCGTGTGTGCGGTCGATCTTTCAGGACGGGTGGCGTGCGTAGTGGAGGATCAGGTGAATGTGCCGGTTGTGGGCGACCTACAGAGCGAGCTGGTGACAGACTTTTTTGATGGATTTGCGCGAGGGTCGAAGGCGAATGTGCATGTGAAGACCATGTACGGCCGCTCGAATCATCACAAGATTGAGGCAATCTTCAAGGCATTTGCGCGCGCGATGCGCGGCGCATGCTCCCGCGATGAGCGGATGCGCGATCTGCTGCCGAGCACGAAAGGGCTGCTGTGAGCATCGCAGTCATCGACTACAAGGCGGGCAATCTTACAAGTGTGGTGAAGGCGCTGCGCTATCTTGGCGCAAACGATATTGTCGTGACGCAGTCGCCGGAGGATGTTCTGCGCGCGGCGAAGGTTGTGCTGCCGGGTGTGGGGCACTTTCAGGCGACAAAGTTGCTGCATGATCTTGGCCTGACGAGTGCGACGCGCGAGGCCGTCGAAAAGGGCACGCCGTTTTTGGGGATCTGCGTTGGGTTGCAGTGGCTGTATGAAGGGTCGACGGAAGCGCCGGAGACGAAGGGACTGGCGCATTTCGCGGGAGCGTGCGAGCGGTTTCCAGCGACAGAAATCAAGCAGGTCGACGGAAAAGAGATTACCGGGGAATTGAAGTCGCCGCATGTGGGATGGAATTCGCTGGAGGATATTCGGCCGGACTCGCGCCTGCTTGCGGGTATCGCGCCGGGAAGCTTTGTGTACTACACGCACTCCTGGCGCGCCCCGGTTTCCGCGGACACCGCGGCGACGACGAGCTACGGCGGCGCGTTTACCGCCACAGTTGAACGGGACAATGTCATGGGTGTGCAGTTTCATCCGGAGAAGTCGGCTGAGACCGGATTACGCGTGCTGAAGAACTTTCTGGAGCTTTGATGCTGACGAAACGGATTATCGCCTGCCTGGATGTCCGCGCGGGACGTGTCGTGAAGGGGATTCAGTTCGTGGACATCGTCGATGCTGGCGACCCGGCGGAGCTGGCGCATCGGCATGCGGCGGCGGGCGCCGATGAGATTGTGCTGCTCGATATTACGGCGACGCACGAGGGGCGCAGCACGCTGCTCGATACAGTGAAGCGTACGGCGGCGAACCTGTTTGTGCCGTTCACGGTTGGCGGAGGGATTCGCTCAGCGGAAGAGGCGGCGGCGGTGTTTGATGCGGGCGCGGATAAGGTGTCGATCAACTCGGCGGCGATCGCAAGGCCGGAGTTGATTGGAGAGATCGGGTCGAGCTTTGGAGCACAGGCGGTGATCGTGGCCATCGATGCGCGCCGCGCGAAGAGTGCGAGGGACCCGGTGGGCGAGGCTGAAGTCTATGTTTCGGGTGGGCGGAAGCCGACCGGGCGCCGCGTCGTCGAGTGGGCACGCGAGGCGGAGCAGCGCGGCGCGGGCGAGATTCTGTTGACGTCGATGGATTGTGATGGGAGACGCGATGGCTTTGATTGCGAGCTGACGCGGAGAGTGTCGAAGGCGGTGCAGATCCCCGTGATCGCCTCGGGCGGCGCAGGAAACGCGCAGCATTTCGCTGAGGTTTTCAAAGCCGGAAAGGCGGATGCTGCGCTGGCTGCTTCGATCTTTCACTTTGGGATTACGGACTCGCGAGCGCTCAAAGGCGAGGTCGCCGCTGCAGGCGTGCCGATGCGGTTACCCTGCTGAGCGGCAACTTTTGCACAGTAAAGGATGCATCCAATTTAGTTGGAGCAAATAGTATGGCCAACCGCAAGAAGCCTTGTGCCGAAGACACTGCGATCACACCGAAGGGACTTCCGCCCGCGTACTATACGGTCCACGCACTGCTGGAGACGATTCGAATGTTGCAGTGTCAGGAGGACGATCTGTGCACCCTGCTCGCGGAGATTCAGCGCAGTGGCAAGGTCGGTGCGGGCGTGCGACGGGAGCTGCTCAAGGTTCTGCACAATGTCACAGCGTTGAGCCTTCACGCGGAGATGACGGCCTGTTTCGCTGCACTGGAAGAGCGAGCTGCATGATGGCTTCGTTCGCGCTGGCTATGTGGCGCGAAGGCTGGCTGCGACAATGGCAATATGCTGATTCCTTCGATTGACCTTATGGGCGGCAGGATCGTCCAGCTTGTTCAGGGCGAAAAGCTGAAGCTCTCCTTCGACGACTTCGACTATTGGATTGAGCGGTTTTCGAAGTATCCGCTGGTGCAGCTGATCGATCTCGACGCGGCAATGCGCCAAGGTGACAACTGTGAGCTGATTACGATGATTTGCAAGCGGCTGCCCTGCCAGGTCGGCGGCGGGTTGAAGACGGCGGCAGATGGCAAACGACTATTGGATGCGGGCGCGAAGCGGGTCATCTATGGCTCATCGCTGTTTGGTGAAGAGCCGCAGCCTGCAAAGGATGCGCTTGAGTTTGCTGACGGCGGCGAAGAGTTTGCCCTGATTACGCCACGTAAGCACCGGCTTATTCGTCTGGAGTTCGCTGCGGACTTGAAGAAGCAACTTGGCGAGGATGCGTTGTGCTTCTCTGTGGATACAAAGAACGGGCGCGTTGCGGTGCGGGGATGGAAGGACTCGGTCGATCTGACGCCCGAGGAGGCGATCACGTGGCTCGAGGACTCTTGCGGGGCCTTCCTCTACACACATGTGGACACCGAGGGCACGATGCAGGGCTTTCCGATGCACGTCGCGGCGACGCTGCGAGCTACCACGGGCCGGCAACTCATCGTGGCCGGCGGTATCCGTGAGCGCAGAGAGATCGACGAACTGGACGCGATGGGCGTCGATGCGGTGGCAGGGATGGCGGTGTATTCGGGAGCGATTGAGGCGTAGTTACTCGATGCTGCTGGCTCCCTCGCTGTCACCGGCGATGGCGTAGTAGCCTTTGCGCGCCTGCACCTTCAGGCCTTTGCCGCAGTCGAGCTCGATATGCCGAAAGGTGCCGTCGGCGGTCTTGTTGGTGGGCGTGTAACTGAGCAGGTATTGCGTGCGCAGCTCGTCTTGAATTTGATCGAAGGCGTCTTCGAGCTTGCGGCCGCTGTTACCGACGTTGATGACGCGGCCGCCGGTCTGTTCGGCCAGCTGCGACATGGCGCTCGAGCCCATGTAGATTTCGCCCTGCGAGAGATAGAACTCGCGGTCGGCGATCAGGATGGGATAGACGATGACGTTGGCCTTCTGCGCGGCTTCGATGGCATCCTTGATTCGCTCCTGCGACCCCTCGTCCTGGCCGTCGGTAAGGATGATCATCACTTTGCGGCCGGTCTGAGACTGCAACTTGTCATGCGCGGCGAGGTAGACCGCGTCGTAGAGCAGAGTGCCGCGCGGATTGCTGGTTGGGAACGGTCCGCCACCGATGCCGGGCACCCCAGCCGATGAGCTCGCGGTGTTGATGCTAGCCTTTTGGATGGCGCGAGCGATCTCCCGCGGCGAGTTTGTGAAGTCCGACAGCAGGTCGACGTTGACGTCAAAGGAGATAAGGAAGGCTTCGTCTTTCGGGGTGAGCACTTCTCGCAGGAAACGGGCGCCGGAGTCCTGCTCCAGCGGAAGCACGTTCATCTGGCTGCCGCTGGTGTCGAGCAGAATTCCGATGGTCAGCGGGAGGTTCTTCTCCTGCGTCATGTTCTTAATGGTCTGCGGCACATGATCTTCGGCCACCTGGCAGTCGTCTTTGCGCAGGCTGGTGACGAAGCCGTTTTTGTCTCGAACGGAGAAATAGACGTCGACGAGGTTGACGTTGACCTTAAGAGTGGTGGCGCTGTTGAGCGGCTCCTGCGCTGCCGCCGGCGCGTTGCTGGGCGGGGGCGGAGCGTCGGGCGAGGGAGCATCCTGAGCGCAGAGGCGCCCGGCCGGCAAGAGAGCCAGCGCAAACGACAGGGCTGCGAGACGACGGAAAGACACGAACGACATATAGCCCATTAGACGCCCAAGTGTGGCGTTTCGGCGACAAGGGCCACGGTCGGGCCGACGCCCAACGGCCGGGGTCCGGCGAGCGTCTGAACTGAAGGGGAATGAGGGCAGCTGCACCCAAACGGCTCGGCTGATAGTCTCAATAGGCAGCATGAGCGCGTAAAAGGGCCGGAACTCGAGACGGGTGCTGGGGTGCGCTGGAGAAGGGAATCGACGGATGGTGTTGGGACGACACAATATAGGGGCCGGCGTGCTGGCGATGCTGCTGGCGGGAGCAGGCTCCGCAGGGCAGGCGCAGCAGAATGGAAGCCAGTCGGCTCACCCGCAGCAAAACCTGCCAAGCGCTCCGGTGCCGAACGCTCCCACGCCCCAAACGCTGCCGCAACTGAACACAATCACGCCGCCCGCTCCGATGGCGCCGGGGCAGCAGCCCGCGCAACAGTCGGCCGATGACGCGGCCAAGGCAGACAACGGCGGCATTACCCCGACCAACAAGCTGCCGTCTGCGCCAACTTCGCAGGAGGAACCGGGCCAGCAGGAGACGCCGCCGGAGATTCCAACGGCGGGCAATGCAGCGCAGGCGGCTTACACGCTGCGCACGGTACATGTCGATTTCGTCCAGATACCGTTCACAGTGAAGGACTCGAAGGGAAATTTCGTTCCGGGACTTTCTTGGCGTGATGTACGGGTTTATGAGAACGGTTTGCGACAGCACATTGCGTTCTGGAGCCCGGACCCGTTCCCGCTGTCGGTGGCGTTCGTTGTGGACCAGACCGTGACGCAGGACACGATGGACAAGATCAACACCGCATTGAGCGCGTTCCAAGGAGCGTTCGCGCCCTACGACGAGGTGGCGGTCTTCACCTACACCGACAGCGTGAAGGAGCAGACAACATACACCGCGGCGCAGAGCAACCGGCTCGGCGTGATCCTCGAGCGGTCCAAGGGAGCGGGACGCGACCAGATGATGTACCTCGAGGGTCCTCTGGCGCAGACGACGTACAAGAACAATGAGCCGGTCGATCCGAACACGCAGCCGCCGGGACGCGGGATGGGCAGCTTCCAGACGCCACCCAAGGAGTTCCACCCGCTGTTCGACGCAATGTTCACCGCGGCGCAGTCGCTGACCACGGTCGATCCGCGCCGCCGGCGCGTACTGTACGTGATCTCCGACGGCAAGGAATACGGATCGAAGGTCAAGGAGAAAGAGCTTCTCCACTATCTGCAAATGAACAAGATCTCGGTGTACGCGACGCTGGTTGGCGACTCGAGCATGCCGGGCATGGGCTTCCTGGATCGCATCCACCTTCCGCTGACGATGCGTGACGATGCGTTGCCGCGCATTGCCACGGCGACGGGTGGCCAATGCGATCCGGAGTTCCGTCCCCGCGGCATCGAAAACAGCTTTGCGGAACTCACAAAGACAGTGCGCACAGAGTACACGGTGGGCTACTACTCGCATGAGAATCCGCTCGACGAGCGATTCCGCCGCGTCGAGATTCGCGTGATGCGGCCGAACCTGACGGTGGATGCAGAGGACGGCTACTACCCGACGCCGCGGAACGTTCATCCTGCCATGCCGGTTGCAGGCTCGGACCAGACGCAGCATCCGGATAACCAGCCCATCCCCGGCGTTCCGACGGGCAGCCCGCAACCGCAGCCGTGATTGCTGCGCTGATGCGGCCGGTGCTATCGGCCAACATTCTGCTTGCGCTTGCCGCCGCCGCCTCATGGGGCGGCGGCGACTTTTCGGGCGGCATGGGCGTGAAGGCCGCAGGCAGCTCCACGGCGGGCGCGCTGCGGGTAGTGTTAGTCGCGCATGCTTCGAGTCTCGCGGTTCTGATGGCGATTCTCGGGTTTGAGGATGCTCCGATTCCGCGTGGAGCACCGCTGGTGTGGGCGCTTGTCGCGGGCGTGACGGCGGGGATTTCCCTGACGGCGTTTTATATCGCGCTGGCGCGCGGGGCGATGGGAGCGTCGGCGGCTCTGAGTGGGTTGCTGGCGGCGGCGATCCCCACGGTGGTTTCAAGCTTGCTGGAAGGCGTTCCCAATGCTCTGCGCATCGCCGGCTTTGCGCTGGCGCTGGCGGCGATCTGGCTGATTGCCGCGGGGCCCTCGCCGGAGGCCGCGAACGCGGTCGATGGATCGGAGCCGAGCGAGAGTTCGCGGGCGACGCTGGTGCTGGCGATTGTTGGCGGCGTGGGCTTCGGGATCTATTTTGTGGCGCTGCGGCTCGCGAATCCGCTGGGAGTGCTGGAGCCGATGGCGCTGGCCCGGTCGGCAAGCCTGGCGACGTGCGCGATGTTGCTGCTCGTTGTGACCGTGGCCTCCAGGCGCGGTTCGCGTTCGGGGAAAGCGCCGCCGAGGCTGACGCGCATGGCCTTCGTCTGGGCGCTGGGGGTAGCGCTACTCGATACCGGAGGCAATTTGCTGTTCCTCGCTGCAACTCGAAGCGGAAGGCTTGATATCGCAGCGGTTCTGGCGTCGCTCTATCCGGCCGGCACGATCCTGCTCGCGGCGTGGCACCTGCATGAGCGGCCGACGAGGCGGCAGCTTGCCGGCATGGCGATCGCGGCCGCGGCGGTGGTGATGATCACGATTTGATCGAGTAGACTGGCGCCGGTTTCTTTGGAGGGTTTAATGTCCAGCCGTCAGGCGGTCGTTCTGGCTTCGCGTGTTTTGTGTGTGTACTTTCTCTATGCTGCGTTCGGCACGCTGCTTTCTTTGCCGCTCATGATTTTTCAAACACGGCAAGCGTGGCACATGATCCAGAACTCGCAGTTCACGCCGTCGAACTTTTTCACAACGACAATGATTCTCAGTGGTGCTGCGATTCTGCGGCTGGCGGTCGAACTGCTGCTGGCAGTCGCTTTTTATAGGAGCGTGCCGCGAGTCGTTGCGTTCCTTACCGCGGAGACGGCGTCTTCTGAGTTTGCGGAGAATAGTCCGGCGAACTAGTTACTTGCGTCCAGAGCGTGAAGGAATCTCATTCGCGCTGACGACGCCGGGATTCACCTTCTTCTCGATCTCCTTGGCGGCTTCTTCGGGTGTTTCGTCAGATAGCTTGATGCCGCCGGGATTGAAGGTGGGCTTCGGATATTTCAGCTTGAGCCGTTCCATGGCCTCAACCAGAATGCCGGAGATAACCACGTTGCGATAGGGTTTGTGGTCGGCAGGAATGACGAACCACGGGGCATGCTTCTTGCTGGTCTCGCTCAGGATGTCTTCGTAAGCGCGCATGTATTTCGGCCAGAACGGGCGCTCTTCAAAGTCCGACGGAGAGAGCTTCCAGTGCTTGTTCTGCTCGTCGATGCGCTCCTGCAGGCGGCGAGTCTGCTCTTCGTGTGAGATGTGGAGAAAGAATTTGAGGATGACGACCTTGTTGTCGGAGAGCATCCGCTCCCAATCGTTGATCTCATCGATGTGGCGTGCGGCCTGTTTGGCGGTGATGTGGCCGTGCACGAGGGGCGACAGCACGTCCTCATAGTGCGAGCGGTTGAAGATGCCGATCATGCCGACGGGTGGCACCTGCGCGTGGCAGCGCCAGAGAAAGTCATGGCGGAACTCGAGCTGCGTAGGAACCTTGAAGGATGCAACCTGACAGCCTTGCGGATTGACGCCGGAGAAGATGTGCCGAATCGTGCCGTCTTTGCCCGCGGTGTCCATGCCTTGCAGGACAATGAGTAACGCCTTTGATTGTGCCGCGTAGAAGAGTTCCTGAAGCTCGTCGAGCTTCTTCGCGTGTTCGGCGGTAGCCTTGTCCATCGCGTCTTTCTGGGTGAAGTCGCCAGTGTCGCCGGTCGGCATATGGGCAAGACGAACCTTGGTATGCGGCTTGATCAGGTAGGGAGACTTGAGCTTCATGCGCGGGAGGCTCCTAAACGCGAAGACGACGGCCGCGTTGCAGACCGTCGTCCATGATTATGCGCGAGTGATTTCTCGCGCCATAGAATGCGCTCGTTAGACCGAAGCCGGAGGTTTCGTCGCCTCGTCGGGCTTCGGAGTTACGGTGTGGGCGGTTTCGCCTGGCGTGGTCTTGGAGTTGGGTTCATCGGTGATGCCCTTCATGCCATCCTTGAAACCACGGAGACCTTCGCCCAGTCCCTTGCCCAGCTCCGGCAGCTTGCGGCCGCCAAAGAAGATCACCACGATGAGGGCAATGATGATGAGGTGTGTCGGTTGGAATAGATCGCCCATAACGTGCTCCCTGCTGACGGCCCTCCACTCACGAGGCCGTAACTTCTATTGTCGCACGTCCGGAGTGCCCGAGACGGTCAGAACCTTCTTGAGAGCCGCGTGCGGCTCCGCCGGTATATCCTTGAAAACGACGCACCGTTTCGGCGCGCACCTTGAGGACCCACGCGCGCTCGAAGCGCCCCAAGCGAGGAAGATGCTTTTCACCAATCTGATGCCTGTCTCTCCCGCCGGCCGCGCTGCCGGACGTCTTGCCACCTTCGCCTTCGCGGGGCTTTTTGCCGGTGCTGCCGCGGTTGCTCAGACCTCAAATCCCGCGCCCGGGACCGCCCCCATGCAGCAGCCGGCGGCCGGCCAGACCACGGGGCACGCAGCTCCTGGAACCGCACCCATCAGAAGCCAGCGGACCGCTGAGGCGCTCGCTCCGGGCAAAGGGCCGAGCTATCACAATCGCTGGGACGCATATGCCGGCTTGTCGTTCATGAATGGCCAGGCGGGCCAGAATCTGCCGAAGCGTTACAACATGGGCGGCGGCGAAGGGCAATTCACTTATTGGCTTTCGCCGAAGCTCGGCCTCGCCGGCGACTATCGCTGGGCCGCTGGAACCACGCCGGTTCTGCCGAACCCCACCTACAACCGCCCGCTGGTGATCCAGAACATTTTTGCCGGTGGCGTCCAATATCGCGGGCCAAAGAACCGGTACGTGGGGATCAACTATCACGCCTTTGCCGGTGGCGATTCCGGCGATTTTGACTACTCGGTGCGCCACTATCCTCTAGGGCCAAGTCCCGTCCCTGCATGTCCAGCCGGAGGGCCCGGCAACTTGGGACTTTATTGCAATCATGTGGCTCCGTGGGCCGCGTTCGGCGGCAGCATTGACTTCAACCAAGGACCGAAGATGGCGGTACGGCTCTCGCCGGATCTAACGCTCGAGCACTTCGGCACCGAGACGCGCGTGTTCTTCGGCATCTCGCTGGGTGTGCTGTATCGCGGCGGACGCCACTAAGCAGGCGAATCAGAAAAGCCGGTCAGCTAATCGTCGCCGGATTCGCCGTCTTCTATCAGCGAGCTGACGCCGACGACGTCGAAGGTCATCGGCTGGCCGCCGGTCTGTTGCAGCGTGGCGCGCATGGGTGTGCGCTGCCACTTCGCGACTTCGCAGACCGGGTGGGGCGCGTTCGCGATCGGCCACGCGCTGAGCTTCTGCTGGACAACAGCTTTTCGGGCGCCGAGCTCGGCGATGACCGCCATCAGCCCGCCTCTGGCCGTTGTGGCGATCCCGCAATACGCCGCGTAGTCGCGGAACCAAACAACCTCGGAGACCTGGGGGTCGAAGTCCGGCAGATGGAGCGCGGTGATGTGACCGGTGACACGGTCAACCATCAGCCACGGACCGGGCTGCCAGCTCCAGCGCACGGGCTCATTGGGAAGGCCATCGTTGATGTGCATGGCCCGCTGGACGACAAATGTGCGATCGGTGACCTCGTGGATCGGGCCGACGGTCCACTCCCGCTGCTGGCTGTCTACCAGGAGTGGACGGATACGCAGGCTGGTGGCATCGTCGTCCTTGGTATCGGAAGTGGCTTCGGGGGGCGTGTACGGAACCTTGCGCGCGGCGCCGAGCGCGACGGTGTGAACCTTCACCGCTCCTGCAACAGCTGGGCACAACAAAGCTAAAAGCAGCGGCACAACAGCCGGAAGATGGATCTGCTTGGGGATCTGCATGGCGTGAGCGTAGCAGAGACTTGCAGCGGAATGCGCTTACACGATCGCGTGATCCTGCGCGGCGGGAGACGTCGTGAGCTGACCCGGGCCGAAATCAGCGCCGATCCGGCCCCGGGAACAGGGAGCGGGCCCGCATGTTCTCCGTGGCCGAACCAGCTTCAGCGAAGGGTCATGCCTTCCAGCGCCGACGCAGCAGTCCCGCCATGCCGAACACGCCCGTGCCGAGCAGCGCCAGCGACGAAGGCTCGGGCGCCTGGGTCAGCGTGATGCTCTCATTGTCGATCTGATTGGCGATCGCGCCCTGCTTGTTGTACCACTCGTAATTCGCCTCGACGTTGGACTGGTCCCCGGTGTACAGGCCGTTCTTGCCGAATCCGTCCGGGGCGGTTACAGCAAACTCGAACGTGTAGACATCGCCGGCAGACCCGACCGGTAAGCCGAGGCCAGCGCCGGTGTACTCAAGGCAATAGAAGCCGTTGCCTCCATTCGTGCAGGAGCCATCGGAACCAAGCAGCTTCGTGTCGCCGATCGGCGAATTGGTGTAGTCGTCATATGCGGAAAGAACCTGCACGCTGTAGTCGCTGCTGCTTGGCGCCAACTGGAAGGCGATGTTGTTGAGGTAATAGGTGAAGTTCTTGTTTCCACTGTACGCGGAGCCGTCGATCGTCAAGTAAACGTCATAGGCATCGGGCGTACCGGTGGTGGTGTATTGCAGAGAGTACGTGACATTGTCGGCCGAGTTGGTGACCGAATCAGCGAGGGCGGCGGAGGGCGCAAGGCCCAGCGCGGCAACACCAGCGAGCAGAAAAATCTGTTTCAACATTGTCGGGCAATCCTCTGGAGAAGTTGAGCCACCGTGTCCCCGCGGATGTTGCAGCGCACAGAGCCTCCGCTGTGCGGTCGCCCGGCAGACTGCTCCAACTGCTTTCAGGAACGGAATGGAAATAAGCAATCGGGGGGCCATTACTTTCATGTTCTATTCGCCAGTGCGCGTCCGAAAATGAGGAGGTTAGCGCACAGGGAATGAGATCCCCAGGGGCAATGTGCAGATGCTTGCATATGGTCGGATGACGATTTGCCTCGATCGCCGCGAAAGCCATTGGCCGGAGGTGCCGTGAACTCAGCCGGCGCTCTTCCCTTTGGAGCCACTTTTCGTTACACTTGAAAATGGTGTCTGCGTCTTGCGCCTGCCCTCTTGAACCTCATTAGGACGGGGCCACCAAGTCAGCAAAACCAGGTTGATACGGCGAGGGGTTGAAGATTCATTCGGCCCCTTCGAGGAGAGCGTTTGTCGAAGGAAGATGCGATTGAGGTAATGGCAACGGTCGTCGAGACGCTGCCCAATGCGCTGTTCAAAGTCGAGCTCGAGAACAAGCACCAGGTTCTCGCGCACGTTTCAGGCCGCATGCGCAAGAACTTCATCCGTATCCTTCCAGGCGATCGCGTCGCCATCGAGTTGAGCCCATATGACCTGAACCGCGGGCGCATCGTCTATCGCTATAAGTAGGGGTGCAGCTTCTAGCTTTAGCTCGTAGCTACTGGTCAGAGGCAAAGAAGTCAATCAAACAAGAGCTCGGCCTTTAGCTAGCAGCTAGAAGCTAAGAGCTGGAACCTGAGGAATTATGAAGGTCCGTGCATCAGTAAAGCCGATCTGCGACAAGTGCAAGGTGATTCACCGCCGCGGCGTTGTTCGCGTGATTTGCGAGAACGCCAAGCACAAGCAGCGCCAGGGCTAAAGCTCTGGCGCTCCATGCGGCCCCACCGGGCGAGTTCGCCGAAGTCAAGGCGTGCGATGAACCCGGAGGAGACAGCAGCCGAGAACGCTCGGGGACCTGTCAGCCGCTCAACGATAACCACCGCTCCTCGACAAGTTTCCCGGAGCCCGAACCGAAAGGCACACCATGGCACGTATTGCCGGCGTCGACCTGCCACCGAACAAGCAGGCCCGCATTGCGCTGACGTACATCTATGGCATCGGCCAGCCCCGCGCTTTGAAGATTCTGGACAAGGCCGGCGTTGATCCCTACGCCAAGATGACCACGCTCGACGAAGAGCAGTTGAACAAGATTCGTAACGTGATCGAGCAGGAAGGCGAGATCGAGGGCGACCTCCGCAAGGAAGTCGGCCTGAACATCAAGCGCCTGATCGAGATTCAGTCCTACCGTGGCCTGCGCCACCGCCGTTCGCTTCCGGTTCGCGGCCAGCGCACCCACACCAACGCTCGTACCCGCAAAGGCCCCCGCAAGGGCACCATTGCCGGTAAGAAGAAAGCGACGAAGTAACCCATGGCCAAATCACAGAACAAGGGTACCGGCGCGAAGGTTGGCAAGAACAAGAAGTTCAAGAAGCGTGAGCGGAAGAATGTTCCGTTCGGGCTCGTGTTTATTCAGGCGAGCTTCAACAACACCATCGTCACCATCACCGACCAGCAGGGCAACACGATCTCATGGAAGAGCTCGGGTTCGCTCGGCTTCCGCGGATCGCGTAAGGGAACGCCGTTTGCGGCGCAGCAGGCTGCGGTGAACGCCGCGAATGCGGCTCGCGACCACGGTCTGCGTTCGGTCGATGTGCGTGTCGCGGGCCCGGGGTCTGGACGCGAGTCGGCGATTCGCGCTCTCGCTGCTGCGGGTATCGAGGTTCGCTCGATTCGTGACGTCACGCCGATGCCGCACAACGGCTGCCGTCCGCCGAAGCGCCGCAGAGTTTGAGATACGAGTGTCGAGAGGGCGAGAAACGAGTGGATTCTGCTCGTGCCTCGCTTCTCGGATCTCGATTCTGTTTCATCACCGGATCGTGACGAAGCGCTGCCAGCGCGTAAAGCGATCGACAACTGAAGTTCTAGGAGAAGAAAGAAAATGGCACGTTATACCGGACCCGTCTGCCGCATGTGCCGCCGCGACGGTCAGAAGCTGTTCCTCAAGGGCGCGAAGTGCTTCACCGACAAGTGCCCCGTCGAAAAGCGCAACTTCCCTCCGGGCCAGCACGGCCAGTCGAAGAAGCAGAAGAAGCTGATCGGCTATGGTCTGCAGCTTCGTGAGAAGCAGAAGGCCAAGCGCATGTACTTCACACTGGAGACGCAGTTCCGCGCGTACTACGAGAAGGCCTCGAACAAGACCGGCGTCACCGGCGAACTGCTGCTGCAGCAGCTCGAGACGCGTCTCGATAACGTCTGCTACCGGCTGGGCTTTGCGATTTCGCGCCGCCAGGCTCGCCAGCTCGTGCGCCACGGCCACGTGCAGGTGAACGGCCGCAAGGTCAACATCCCCAGCTTCCAGTGTAAGGTCGGCGACGAGGTTGCGATCCGCCAAGGTTCCAAGGAGCTGGCGATTCTCCAATCCTCGAAGGACTTTGCCTCTGGCCAGAACCGCGTTCACTGGATCGACGCGCAGCCTGACAATCTTTCCGGCAAGATCGTTGCTCTGCCCAAGCGCGAAGACATCAACATGCCGATTAACGAGCAGCTCATCGTTGAGCTGTACAGCAAGTAAGGAACGAAGGTTCTAGGTTCCAGGTGCTAGGTTCTAGTTTGGAGTTGAGTCATCGCTAGCACCTACTTCTGGGACCTCGAACCTACTACCTCGCCTCACCCGTAACACCCCTGAACCATCGCAGAATGCTTCGCGGCGGCAGGGAAGAAAGGACTCACCATGCTCTGGAGAGGTTTTCAGAAGCCCAAGCGTCTCGCCGTCGACAGCGAATCTCTAACCAACAACTATGGCAAGTTTTCCGCGCAGCCGTTTGAGCGCGGCTTCGGTACCACGATCGGCAATGCTCTGCGCCGGACCTTGCTCAGCTCGATCGAGGGCGCGGCTGTCACCGCCGTCAAGATCGAGGGTGTCCTGCACGAGTTCCAGTCGATCACCGGCGTCGTCGAGGACGCGACCGACATCATCCTCAATCTGAAACAGATTCCGTTCAAGCTGAATGGCGACGGCCCCAAGGCGCTCTATTTGCACGCCGACCAGCCCGGCGTGATTACCTCCGGCATGATCGAGGCCGACTCTGATGTCGAGATCCTTGATCCTGATGTCTACATCTGCACGGTCAGCGAAGGCGGTCGCATCGACATGGAGATGCGCCTCAAGCGCGGACGCGGTTATGTTTCGGCGGACAAGAATTTCGACAGCGATCTCGGCATTGGCTTCATCCCGGTGGACAGCGTTCACTCGCCTGTGCGCAAGGTGAACTACCTGGTCGAAGCGGCACGTCTCGGTCAGATCACCGACTACGACAAGCTCACCCTGGAGATCTGGACGAATGGCACCGTGCTTCCCGCCGATGCCCTCGGCCTTTCCGCAAAGCTACTGAAGGACCATATGAACATCTTCATCAACTTCGAGGAGGAGATGGAGTCCGGTTCAGAGGGTCTGCACGACGGTCCGGCGATCCGCAACGAGAACCTCAATCGTTCCGTTGAGGAGCTTGAGCTCTCCGTGCGCAGCTACAACTGCCTGAAGAATGCCAACATCGCGACGATCGGCGAGCTGATCCAGAAGACCGAGGCCGAGATGCTGAAGACCAAGAACTTCGGCCGCAAGAGCCTCAACGAGATTAAGGAAATCCTTGCTCAGATGGGTCTCTCGCTCGGCATGAAGATCGACGAGAATGGCAATCCGGTCCCGGGTCCAACCTCGGTTCTTCCTGCCGCGACGCTCGCAGCCAGCTATGGTGCGTTCGACGAGGACGAGGAAGATGAGGACTTCGAGCCGGTCAACGAGACCGAAACCTTTTAACTTACAGCGGCGCAGCAGTTCTGCTGCGCCGCTTCAACCCTGCAGACCGACCGACAGGCAGAAGCCGGGTCGAAGGAGATCATCATGCGCCACCGTAAAGGCGGATTCAAGCTGGGTCGCAATACCAGTCATCGTCGCGCCCTGCTTCGCAACCTCGTCACTTCCATCGTCATTAACGACCGTGTCCACACGACCGTGACCAAGGCCAAGGCGGCCCGTCCTCTGGTGGAGCGCATGATCACGCTCGGCAAGAACGGCAGCGTGCACGCGCGCCGCCAGGCGCTCGCCTATCTGCTGACGCCGGAATCGGTGGATCGTCTCTTTGCGACCGTCGCCCCGCGCTACGCCGATCGCAATGGCGGATACAGCCGTATTATTCGCACCGGTCCGCGCAAGGGGGATGCCGGCGAGATGGCATACATTGAGCTGCTGGGTGCTGAGAAGGAGCTCAACGAGAAGGCGGAGAAGCGCGCTGAGGCTCGCCAGAAGCGCCGCGAGGAGCTGCAGAAGCAGCTTGACGAGCACAGTGCCGTCGCCGACGGCAGCGATCCGAACGCACAGCCGTAAGTCGTAATAGTTATTTGCTGAACAGGGCGCGCCGATTGGCACGCCCTTTTCGCTTTCTGGCTGCGATAAACTGACACAGTAGCGCATGTCCCTTGCCTGATCATTGCGGTGCGTGGAGGAATGAACACCACGTCCACGAGCCCTCACCCGCTGCGAATATGACAGAAGCCATCTCGCCCAGGCATCTTCGTTCCAAGCCTCTCCATCGCGAGATCGAGCTCGACTTCATTCGGGGTATCGCAATCCTGATGGTGGTGGACTTCCACACCAGCGGGTCGCCGTTCCGGTCGCTGTGTATCTGGCTTGGATACCAGGACAACATCGGCGTTCTTGGCGTGGACATTTTTTTCGTGCTCAGTGGCTTCCTTGTTGGCGGGCTCCTGATGAAGGAGTGGAAGGTCCGCCGAGGCATCGACGGCAAGCGCTTCCTCATTCGGCGCGGCTTCAAGATATGGCCGCAGTATTATTTTTATCTTGCGGTGATGCTTCTCTCGGGACACCGTACTCTGCGATTCCTCTGGGGAAATCTACTCAATATCCAGAACTATGTTGGAGGCGTTGCACATACATGGAGTCTGGCTATAGAGGAGCATTGCTATTTGCTGCTCACGCTGTGCATGGTGATCGCCTCGCGGTACAAGGTGTCTGTGCGCGGACTGTTCTATTTTCTTTTTGCCATTTGCGCGCTGGAGATTCCATTCCGTTACTGGCTCGTGACGCACGGGCATCTTGTATTTCTTCCGACACACGCCCGATTGGACAGCATCGGCGACGGTGTATTGCTCGCAATGATTTTTCACTTTGCTCCGGAGTTGTTTGACCGGCTTCGATCGCTGACGTGGTTCTGGCTGCTTTGTCTCGCTGCCGGATTGCTTGTCTATCGCGGCCACTTCGATTCGCGCTTTATTCTGGCGCAGGAGCACGATGCCGCAACGCTGATTGCGATCGCCACATTATTGCTGCTCTATCGTCCTCTTCCTGAAGGAAAGACCCACAATTGGGTTTATCGCTTTGTTGCGTGGATCGGTGTCTACTCCTATGGCATTTATCTGTGGCACCCTTCGGTGGTCGAGCCCACCGAGGCATTTTTTGCCCGGCATCCTGTGGTGCCGTTCTGGATAGCCACTATTCTTGTGCGGGTCGCTGAGATCACGATCGGTGTGGTCACGACCCGGTTCTGTGAGTTTCCGGCGCTGCGACTTCGAGACCGTCTATTTCCCAGACGAGTCGATACACCGGTTGGGCCACCTGCGATTGAAGAGGCACCGGAGCCGGTCGGCGCCCATCTCTGACCTTGCCCTGCGATACACTGGGCTTCGATGCCCATTGTCGAACTCCATAACATTCGCAAGGTTTATGACACGAAGGTAGCCGTTGAAGGGTTGTCCCTGAACATCGAGCCGGGCATGATGTATGGCCTTCTTGGGCCGAATGGTTCCGGCAAGACCAGCTCCATTCGCATGATGATCGGTATGACCGTGCCGGACTCAGGCGATGTTCAGCTCTTCGGGCAGCCGTTCGATCGGACGTTGCTGAACCGCGTCGGTTATCTGCCGGAAGAGCGTGGCCTGTACAAGAAGATGAAGGTACTCGATCAGCTCACCTTCCTTGGACAGTTGCATGGCCTGAGCGAAACGGAAGCGCGTAAGCGTGCGCGCGAATGGTGCGAGCGCATGCAGATCACCGAGGCCATGGAGAAAAAGACCGAGGAGCTCTCCAAGGGCATGCAGCAGAAAATTCAGTTCATCGCTGCGCTGTTGCACGAGCCTGAGCTGGTGATCATGGATGAGCCGTTCAGCGGGCTCGATCCGGTAAACGCCGAACTCCTGATGAGCACGCTGACCGATCTCCGCGCGCAAGGCCGCACGATTCTGTTTTCGACTCACCGGATGGATCAGGTTGAAAAGTTGTGTGATGCGATTGCGCTGATCTATCAGGGCAAGCTAGTTCTGTCGGGTTCAATGCGCGAGGTGAAATCGCGCTATCCGCGCAACCGCGTGCAGGCCGTGTTTACAGGCGATGACAGCTTTCTGCGCAGCAGTAGTGTTGTGGAGGCACGGAACTACGCTGGCATCGCCGAAATCACGCTGGATTCGCCGGATTCATCACAGCCACTGCTTATCGAGGCAGTCTCTCGCGGAACGCACTTTACACGCTTCGAGGTAATGGAGCCCACGCTGGAAGAGATTTTCATCAGCACCGTGAAAGGGACGCCGGAGTTTGCCGAGGCGGGAGGTCGCATCCATGCATAGTCTGCAGAACATATGGCTCGTAGCCCGCCGCGAGTATCTTGAGCGGGTCCGTGCCAAGAGCTTCCTTGTGATGACGATCCTCATTCCGGCGCTTATGGCGGGCATTCTCGGTGGCGCCGCGCTTGCCAACCGCCACCTTGGCTCTGCCAACCACATTGCAGTTATCACCTCCGATCCACAATTCGCCTCAGACCTACAGAACGAGCTGACGTCCGAAGGCAACAAACCGGTCGTCGACGTCTACTCACCGAACGATCCCTCGATCCGCGCCCGGCTGGATTCGCAGCTCAAGGCGAAAGATTCGACGCTCGATGGCTATCTCGTTGTGACCCCTGCCGCCGAACCGGCTCAGCGCCCCACCTTCGAGTGGGTGCCGAAGTCCAAAGCCGACATTGTCACAAGAGCTCGCATCGCCGACGCCGTTCGTGGAGTGCTTATCAGGGAAAAGCTGATCGGATCTGGAATGGTGGCTGGCGAAGTGGATTCACTGCTTGCTCCGGTCAATCTCGCATCGAGTGGCGGCAAGTCCGACAACTCGACCGCTGCGTTTGCATCCGCCTACGGCATGTTCTTTCTGATGTACTTCGTCATCCTTTTCTACGGGATGAACGTGGCGCGCTCCATCATCGAAGAGAAGACCTCGCGGGTCTTTGAGGTCCTGCTCGCGACGATTAAGCCCACGGAGATGCTTGCCGGCAAAGTTATTGGCGTCGGAACCGTTGGCCTGTCACAGGTCGGGCTCTGGATCATTGTCGCTCTCGCGGCGCTCAAATTCGGCCTCATCGGCGCGAATGTTCACGTCCTGCCGACACTTGCGCAGACGGTCTTCTTCGTCGTTTTCTTCCTTCTCGGATACATCCTCTATTCTTCTGTCGCTGCCGCGCTTGGCGCGATGACGAACTCCGAGCAGGAGCTGCAGCAGATGAACATCTTCCTGATGCTTCCGCTCATCGCCTGCTCCGTGGTCGTTTTTGCCATCGTCACGAATCCTGATGGTCCGCTCGCCAAGGGAATCTCGTTCTTTCCCTTCTGCACGCCGCTCATCATGTATATGCGCTTTGTGGTCGGCAAGCCCGGGGCGCTTCAGATCGGAATCTCCATCGCCGAGCTCATCGTCACGATCGCAATCGTGCTCTGGTTCGCTGCGCGTATCTACCGCGTCGGCATTTTGATGTACGGAAAGAAGCCGAATCTTCCCGAGATTATGCGCTGGCTGAAGTACAGCTAGCGTGCTCCCATGGAGATCGATCTCGCTCAGCTCGACAATAGCGCGGCCGGTAGCGATCTCTTTCGCGCAGAGATATGCATCGTCGGCGGCGGCATCGCCGGATTGACGCTCGCCCATGAATTAGAGCGGTTTGGTCACGACGTCCTTTTGCTTGAGGCTGGAGATTCGAGCGCCGGCGCAAATCCACGGGTCGACGAAGTCCTTCAGACCGGCCGTCCCCATCTCGGCACGACCGAGAGAATTCCCGGTGCCCTCGGCGGCAGCTCCCTCGTTTGGGGCGGCCAGCTGCTCCCATTGCCCGACGACGCCACGTGGCCAGTGAGCTCGGAAGAGCTTTCGCCATACTCACGCCGCGCAGAGCGGCTCCTGGGCGTCGATGATCTCCCATACGATATAAGCCGCTTCTTCGAGGAGCGGCGCAAGCCCATGCCCCCGGTTCTGAACGGGCTTGCTGATCTGAATTGTCTGCTCTCGAAATTTGCTCCGTTCTCGCACCGTAACCTCGCACATACCATCGGTCGGAGCCTTCGCAAGCGGTCTCATGTTCGACTCGTCGTTCACGCACGGGCCGTCGAATTGCTTTTGGCACCATCGGGCGATCACATTCAAGGGGTCCTCGTGCGCTCGGCTTCCGGCCGAATGCACCGTATTGAAGCTGCGCAGACGGTTCTGGCGGCAGGTACGATCGAGTCGGTACGGCTGCTGCTCGCGTCACGATCCGTCATCTCAGAAGGCATCGGCAACGCTCATGATCAGGTCGGCCGCAACTTTCATGATCATCTGACCGTGACGGCGGCAACTCTGCGCGGTCAGGTGCGGCAACAGCTTTTAAGTCTTCATCCGTGGATTCACGGCGGCACGATGCATGCATTGAAGCTGGCGGCGGTAGCTCAACTCCGCCAGCGGCTCCGTCTCAATCCGGTGCTGGCGCACCTCACCATCGAAGAACCCGTCGACGGCGGTATCGCAGCGATCCGTGACTGGCTTCGCGCCCGCCAGCGGGAAGGAACGGCGAAAACTGTCGATCCAGCGCAAATCTCACAAGCGGTCGGCGGTGCCGCCTTGCTGTTGCTCTCCGCGAAGTTTCGGCATCGCCGTTATGTTTCGCCGCGTGCGACCGTTCAGCTTCGCGTGAACGTTGCACAGCAAAGCCCTTCCGCTTCCAGAATTGTACTGACGCAGGATGGCCAGCCCGTTCTTGACTGGAAGATCGACGAATCGGAGCGAAGCAGTCTGCGCACGTTCAGCCAGTACCTTCGCCAGCATCTTGGCGCGAACAACATCGACTGGAACCCGTCCCTTTTCGAGCCCTTGGCATCCGCTCCCATTCCGGAGCTCGACGACGCGCGGCACCCTATGGGCGGCGCATGCATGGGAGTGGACCCGCGCAGCAGCGTTGTTGACACCAACCTTCGCGTGCATGGTTTGAACAATCTCTTTGTGGCATCGGCTGCCGTCTTTCCGGATGGATCGCCGCAACTTCCTACGCTTCCACTGATGGCGCTTACGCTGCGGCTCGCAGAGCATCTTCATCGGTGCATTTAGCTACACTCTTCTTTGTGCACGTGTTCACGCGCAAACAGCGCCTCCTGCTCGCCACTGTTCCGCGTATTGCCGCGCTTTGCATTCGCGCGCTTGGGGCAACGCTTCGGTACCGCGACATCAATGCTCCAGGAGTGCCCGTCGGAATCGATATCCCGGGCCCTGTCGTATTCGCGTTCTGGCATCGCACGTTGTTCGTCTGCGCCCACCGCTTTCGCAACAAGGAGATCGCGATCCTCATCTCACCCTCGTTCGACGGTGAAATGATCGCGCGCACTGTGGCTCGTTTGGGCTTTCATCCCGTGCGCGGGTCGTCCTCGCGCGGCGGCGCATCCGGGCTTCGCGCGATGGCGCAGGCTTACAACGAAGGCCACCGATGCGCCTTCACTGCGGACGGCCCGCGTGGTCCCAATATGATTGCGAAACCTGGGCCGGTCCAACTCGCCGAGCTAACAGGCGCGCCTTGGGTGGGCGCGTATTACGCGCTGCCGGATCGTCGTTGGGAGCTCAACTCGTGGGACCGCTTTATTATTCCCAAACCATTCTCAACCGTAACGTTCACCTGGCCGCCACATGTTGCGCCCGAGTTGTCTGCTGTGCAGAGTGCGCTCGACGACGCCGTCCGCATGGCTCGAAACATCACGAACAAGTAACGCTATTGGCGAATTACACCGCACATGCTTGTCTCTGACTTTTATTACGATCTTCCGCCCGAGCTCATCGCGCAACATCCTCCGGCGGTGCGTGGGGCGAGCCGAATGCTCGCGCTCGATCGTCGCACTGGCACCGTAGCGGATCACCCTTTCGCAGAGCTGCCGCATCTTCTTCGTCCCGGCGATCTTCTCGTCCTCAACGACTCGCGCGTGCTTCCCGGTCGCCTTTATGCAACGCGCGAAGGGCTTTCCACACAACTCAATTCGTCTCGACCCTCCGGTCTGATCGAGGTGTTGCTCACGGAACATCTCCCTTCACCGGACGGCCGGAACGACTGGCGCGTACTGGTTCGCCCTGCAAAGAAGGTGCAACAGGGCGAGACGCTTGACTTCGCTGCAGTACCCGGCGGGACGCCGCTTCTTCGCGCGACCGTTCTTTCCGCCGGCGACTTCGGCGAGCGAGTCATCCGCTTCGCGCCTGCAAAGGACTTCATCGCCATCGTGGAGCGCATTGGGCACATGCCTTTGCCGCCTTACATCCATCGCGACAAACGTGAGCCTGATACCGTGGAGGACCGCGAACGCTACCAGACAATCTATTCGCGTCAATCAGGGTCGGCCGCCGCGCCCACCGCAGGGTTGCATTTCACTCCTGAGATTCTTTCGCAGCTCGTAGCGCACGGAATTGAAGTTACTTACATCACGCTGCATGTCGGGCTAGGCACTTTCCAGCCAGTCCGCGTCGAGAATACGCGAGATATTCAATTGCACGCAGAATCGTACACTCTCGCTGCCGAAGCGGCGCGCTCGCTGAACGAGGCATATCGTTCAGGCCGCCGCATCGTTGCCGTGGGAACCACGACAACGCGGACGCTGGAGCATTTGGCAAGGACCTTTGAATCGGCGCATGGCCAGCTCTCGCCGTCGAACCCGCTCGCCCTTCAGGCACATTCCGGCAGCACAAGCCTGTTCTTGTCGCCGGCTGCCGACGGAGACGATGAGTTCAAGCTTGTACGCGGATTGCTGACAAACTTTCATCTGCCGGAATCGACACTGTTGATGCTCGTGAGCGCCTTTGCGGGAAGGGAGACAGTCCTACGCGCCTATGCCCACGCAGTCAGCGAACGATACCGGTTCTTCAGCTATGGCGATTGCATGCTGATCACATGAATGATCAGTCTTTTCGAATTCGGTCACGAAATTGTTCAATGAGCGCATGAACCGTCGCGGGCCACGGCCAGTCCGGATCGCCGGTGTACGTTTCCGCCCAAAGCAGTTCGCCGCGCGCATGTCCCGCGGAGGGCGCATAGATCCGGAGAGTCGCCAGCGCCTCGCCCGCAGGTCCAATGTGCACTCCAGTTGATTGCATTGGGATGATCAGAAATGTCAGATCGCCCTGTTGTCCCTTCGGCGCCACGATCTTACCGAGCTTCCGTACCAGCTCGCGTAACTGACGCGCGGTGAAGCGGTCCATTGGCTGCGTTTCGATGGAGATCGAATGTGCCTGATGGAGTTGATCGACGAACGCACGCCAGTCGCAGGTATATATCTGCTTTTCGAGCGTGCATCCAGCACCGTGCTGCGCTCTGGCTGTTCCATTCGCGGTCACCAACCCCGCGAGCACCGCAACGAGGCAACGAAAACGAAGGCCCGGCATAGTTGAACTTTAGCCCATGGTTCTCGCATCGCGCCAGTTTCGCTCTAATGTGCCGAGACCTCTGCGGCCTGGCGTGTACTGTGGAAGAAGACCACCCTCCAGCGACCGTCTTCGCGTCGCAGGATCGCGGACTCCAGCCACTTCATTGGGGTCACAGTCGCGCCGGGCGCCGGCTGCACGGAGCCATCGTTCACGTAGGCAATCCAAGCCTCATCGCAGTAGACATGAACGTCAGGTTGGGTGACGTTCCACACGTATTTCGCACCTTTTGCATGCTGCGCGGCGATTAGCTTCATGATGGAGTCCCCATCAAATCGCTGTCCATTGTCGTACATGTAAAAGCCCGGCGCCGCAACCGAATCAAACTTGTTCACATCATCATTCGACGCCGCCGCAAACATGTCGCGTACGGTTTGCTCGACCGCAGCGTCGTCACCGGGTCTCGCGACGCAGCTCTGCGCCTTGGCGGCAATGGTGTTCAAAAGCCCAGCGGAACATAGCAGGAAAAGCCATCCTGTCTTTGTCATCCTTCGTTGTCTCCCGTGATTGGTTGCAACGCTATCACAAAACCCGCGAGCCGCACGGCCTCGTCAACGCGCCACTATCGCCGTACCATCAAATGCATCATGCCTCGTGCGCATCAGGACAGCCCACCAACTGCATCAGCCTCCAAGCCGCCCGTCTACCTGCTGGACACGATGGCGTTTATCTTTCGCGCCTATCACGCCATGCAGCGCTCGCGGCCCATGTCGACGCGCACTGGCATCCCGACGGCAGCGACCTACGTTTTCGTAAACATGCTCAATAAGCTGCGCAAGGACTTCAATCCTGAATATCTTGCGGCGGTCTACGACGTGGGGGCTCCGGTCCACCGGGACACGCTTGCGCAGCAGCTCAAGGACGTGAAGAAGTTCAATATTAAAACGCAGCAGTTCGAGACGGTCGAATACGGTGGTTACAAGGCCAACCGTACTGAAACGCCGCCGGATCTCATTCAGCAACAGCCCTACATTCGCCGCGCGCTCGAAGCCTTCCGAATTCCGATCCTCTACTACGAGGGCTTCGAAGCGGACGATGTTATCGGCACGCTGAGCTGCCAGCTTTCCGCGCTCGGCCATCATGTCTTCGTGGTCTCATCGGACAAAGACATGATGCAACTCGTCAACGAACGTGTCTCGATCCTGAATCCCACAAAGGACAACCTTGTCCTTGATCCTTCTGGAGTCGAGCAGGTGCTTGGCGTCCCGCCGCCGCGAGTCATCGATGTCATGGCGCTTCGCGGTGACTCGATCGACAACATTCCCGGCGCGCCAGGCATCGGCGACAAAGGTTCCGTCGAACTCGTCCAGCAGTTTGGAACCGTGGAGGCGGCGATGGACGCTGCCGTCAAGACGCCGGACGCCATCAAGCGGAAGACCTATCGGGAATCACTCGCGAACAACAGGGGCAACATCCTCTTGTCGAAAGAGCTTGTCACCATCCACACTGCCGTGCCGATCGAGGCCAACCTCGATGCCATGCGCACCCAGGCTGTCGATGTTTCTGCCGCGCGCGCTCTCTTCACCGAGCTTGAATTCACGACCCTGCTGAAAGAGCTTGCTCCGGCATCGGATGCGACGCCGACCACCTACATTCTCAATGCAAGTGCTGACGAGCTCGAGCAACTGCTGCGCGATGCGCGCAAGGAAGATCATCTTGCGATCACCCTGGCCGAGACCGCCCAGGCGATTGCGGAAGAGTCCGCGGCTGAGCCCTCCGATCCCCATGCGAATCCAGACATTGAGACGGAAGCTGAGCCGGAGGCGCCGCAGACGTTGTCTCTCTTCGGCGTTGCAATCGATGACGCATCGGCTATCCACGCCGAAAATTCAAAGGCGTCCGCTCCTCAGCCCGATCCCGCCTGCCGTTTAGGACTTGCTGTATCTCCCGCACGCGCGATCGAGGTCTCACTCGATACCCCTGGTCTGCGCGAGGCGCTCGAAGACCCTCTGCTTCCAAAGCAGGTTCACGATTTGAAAGCTCTGCTGCGTGCCCTCGAGCCACATGGTGTGAAGCTCGCAGGCCCGATTACGGACGTGATGTTGCAGAGCTATCTGGTGAACCCAACGCACGGCTCGCACACGCTGGTCGATATAGCGGCACGCAGCACAAGCAGGGCGCTGATACATCAGCCTACAAAGGAGAACCCGAACGACCCAAAGCGCCTGCCCGAAGCTGCATCTGCAATCGCGCGTCTCGCAATTGTGCTCGGCGAGCAGCTTGCGGAAATGGCTCCGACGGAGCACAACATTCCAGCAGACAAGCCCGAACTGGGTGGCGCCGTAACGTCGGAAATGCTGTTCGCCGATCACAAGCCGGCTAAGAAAATACCGAAGAAGACGAATGCAGCCCGCAATGGCGGGCAGCAACTCGATCAGCACTTCACGCTTACCGACGTCTATCAGCGCATTGATCTTCCGCTCGTTCCGGTTCTGCTGCGCATGGAAAACGTCGGCGTTCGCGTCGATCTCGATCTTCTTCGCGAACAGTCCACTCGCCTTGGGGTGCAGATCGACGATCTCGCCGAGCGGATCTACGCTGTGTCAGGACATCTCTTCAACGTCAACTCGCCCAAGCAGCTCGGTGACGTTCTCTTCAACAAGATGGATCTGCCCAAGCCGATGAAGTACGGAAAGGGAAAGGTCGTTTCCACCGCCCAGGACGTACTTGAAGATCTTGCACTTGATTACCCAATCGTCCGTGACGTCCTCGAGCATCGCCAGCTCTCGAAGCTGAAGGGCACTTATCTCGATGCCCTGCCGGTTCTCGCGGACGCAAATCAGCGCATCCACACAACGTTCAACCAGGTTGGAACAGCGACGGGCCGCCTCAGCTCGACGAACCCCAATTTACAGAACATTCCAATTCGCACGGCTGTAGGCCGCGAGATTCGCGCAGCATTCATCGCAGCCCCGGGCAACCTCCTCATGTCGGCCGATTACTCGCAGATTGAACTCCGTCTCATGGCGCACTTTTCGCAGGATCCCTTGCTGCTTGACGCGTACCGCACCGGCAAGGACATCCACACTCTTACTGCCGCCGAGGTCTTTGAAGAGGATCCGGTGACAATGAGCAAAGAGACACGCGCGCGCGCAAAAGCAGTCAACTTCGGCATTGTCTATGGCATCTCGCCGTTCGGACTGGCCGCTCAGCTGGGCATTGATCAAAAGACCGCGCGTGAGTATATCGATCGCTACTTTGAGCGCTATAAAGGTGTCGCAGCGTTCATCGAGCGCACACTGGAGCAAGTTCGACGGACACAGTCCGTCTCAACCGCCTTCGGTCGTATTCGGCCGATACCCGACATTCACTCACGCAATCCGAACCAGCGTGGCTTCGCGGAGCGCACAGCAGTGAATACACCGCTGCAGGGTACCGCCGCCGACCTGATCAAGCTGGCAATGATCCGCATCGACGCGGCGCTCATCCGCCGCAAGCTGCGGTCAACGATGACTCTTCAAGTGCATGATGAGCTTCTCTTCGACGTCGTTCCTGAGGAAGCCAACGAGATGACGGAGCTTGTACGCAGCGAAATGGAGTCCGCGGCTGTCTTCAGCGTTCCAATCGTGGCCGATGTCGGCCTGGGCCAGAACTGGCGAGATATTAAGTAGTTGCGCAGCCACCGTTGCTCAGCCGGCCGTGTTGGTCATGGTCTAGAATTTGCATCTAATTGGTGAGACTGAGGAATAAGGAGAACGAAGTGGCGAAGACGAATGAATCCTCCTTCACGCGCAAGCAGTTGATCGATGCACTCAACGAAGATCTTTCGCGTGAGTATCAGGCGATTATTGCCTATGTGAACTACTCGCAGGTACTGAAGGGCGCGGCGTACATGAACATTGCAGGCGAGCTGGAAGTTCATGCGGGGGAGGAGTTGCAGCATGCGCTGAAGGTTGCGAATGCGATTGACTACCTGGGTGGCATGCCCTCGGTAACACCAAAGCCTGTGAAGACGTCGGAGAAGGCGGAGGATATGCTGCGGTTCGATCTGGAGAACGAGCGACTCACCATTGCGAATTATCGCCGCCGCGTCAAGCAGTGCGATGAGCTCGACGAATTTTCGATTGCGGAGACGATCCGCGAGATCCTCCTGCAGGAGCAGGACCACCTGATTGCCTTGGCGACGGCTCTCGGCATTGATCCGCCTAACCCGGGCATTGCGGATTAAACGCCCAACTCCGCACGAATCGCGTTGGCGATCGCGTCGGCATGACGGCGCATCGCCGACTCACTTTCGGCCTCAATCATCACACGGGCCAGCGCTTCCGTTCCCGAGTAGCGAATCACCACGCGGCCAGAATCCATAAGCTCTTCCTCCGCCGCACGGACCGCCGAAACAACGGACGGAATGGAGTCGAGTGGCCGCTTCTCGCGCACCTTCACATTCACAATTACCTGCGGATAATTCTTGAGGTCTGCGATGAGCTCGCTCAGCGTCTTGCCGGAGCGGTGCACGACGTCGAGCACAACCAGAGCTGTCAGCAGTCCGTCGCCGGTCGTTGCCCGGGCAGGGAAGAGGATGTGCCCGGACTGCTCTCCACCCAGCGAAGCTCCGCTCTTTTTCATCTCCTCGAGCACATACTTATCGCCCACCGGAGCGCGAAGCATTGAAATCCCGGAGCGCTTCAGCGCGGCCTCGAATCCCATGTTTGACATCGTCGTCGCGACCACCACATGGCCCGCGAGCTCCCCTCGCGTCTGCAGATCGCGCGCGCACGCAAGCATCACAGCATCACCGTTCACCACGTTACCGTGCTCGTCGGCAAACAACGCGCGGTCTGCATCGCCATCGAAGGTAAATCCCAGGGATGCGCCGCGCTGGTTCACCTCGCTTGCGACGACCTCTGGGTGCAGCGCGCCGCAGTTTGCGTTAATGTTGCGGCCATCGGGAGAAGCATGCGTCACTTCCACGGTCCCCTTCAGCGAATCGAACAATTGCGGCGCGATCACACTCGCCGCTCCATTAGCACAGTCAATGACGACGCAGCGGTTATCCAGCGAAATCCCCGGCACTGCGTCGAGCAAAAACTGCACATACTCGCGGCGGTATTCCTCATCCACGGCGGGCAACTCTGTTTGGCGTTCTGTCGTTGCCGAGCCCTTTTGCTCGAGCACGCGTTCAATCTCGCCCTCGATCTCGAGCTCAACCTCATCGGGCAACTTGTATCCATCGCCACCGAATACCTTGATGCCGTTGTCCTGCCATGGATTATGCGAGGCCGAGATGACTACGCCGGCGCTGAAGCCGTGCTTCTTCGCGAGAAACGCAATTGCGGGTGTCGTGATCACACCGGCAAACTCCACCGTAGCTCCGCCTTCACGCAATCCGTGAATCAGTGTCGACGTGATCCACGGTCCACTCTCGCGTGTATCCATCCCCAGCACCACGCGCGGTCTCGTGGCGGTTTCAGCGAGCTTGTGCGCCAGTGCGATGCCCACCGCATGAATCGTTCGCGCGTCCAGCGGCGCTTCTCCCGCGACCGCGCGGATCCCATCCGTCCCAAACAGCTTCCGCATCCTACTCTCCGTGCCTTTAAGCTTTTCGTATTCGATGCTATCGGATTGCTGGGGCTTCTGTGTGCGCCGGCGTAGCAGCTTGATCTATTTCTTATCGTCCGCGCTGATTTCGACCACGTCCGCCAGCAAACTTCCCTTCGCCAGCCGGGCAGTGATTCGATCTCCTCGTCGCACATCTGAGCTTGTGCGCACCAATCGATCGTCCGGACCATACACTAGCGCATAACCGCGCTCCAGGACGCGAACTGGACTCAGCGCACGAAGACTTGAATCTGCGCGCTGCACACCATTTTCGCGGCTCGCGACAATCGTCTTCGCGATACCGAACAGCTGCATGCGCAGGCTTTCCAATCTGCGGCGATCCTCGCGCAGCCGCACCGCCGGATCCCGCCGCAGAAGTCTGGATTCCAGCCGGATGCGACGTTCATCTGCCGTCCGGATTCGCCGCGATGCCGCACTGCTCAATCGCAGATCGAGCTCATCGAAGCGCTGCGCTCTTCGTTCCATTGCATCCCGCACGCGCTCGAGCGCGACCTCCGCGCCCAGGGCCGAGAGCCGCTGTCTCGCTCGCAGCAATTCGTACCGTCCCGCACGATCCAGTCTTGCCCGCGCGCGGTCCACCCTCTCCTCAAGGCGGTGCTGTGCCGCAGTCACAATCTCCGCGGCTGCAGAAGGCGTGGGTGCGCAAACGTCCGCCGCTGCATCGGCGATCGTCGAATCCGTGGCGTGTCCGACGCCAACAATCACCGGAACCTCACAAATGGCAATGGCGCGCGCGACGCGCTCATCGTCGAAGCCGTGCAGGTCTTCCCAGCTTCCGCCACCGCGCGCAACGATCACCACATCGGCCCGTTCAGGATGGCGGCTGAACCACCGCACGCCCGCCGCGACCTCATGTGCGCATCGCGGTCCCTGCACGGCCGCTGGATAGATCAGCAGATTCACCGCAGCGTGCCTTCGCCGGCAGACCTTCACGATGTCGCGCAGCGCCGCGCCCTGCACGCTGGTTACGACACCGATACACTTCGGGAAAGCCGGCAATGGCCGCTTGCGATCGAACAGTCCTTCGCGCCGCAGCTTCTCCTTCAGTTCGCGCACCGCGGCCAACATCGCGCCTAAGCCTCGTGGCTCCATCCATTCGGCGATCAACTGCATCTGGCCGCGGCTCTCGTACACGCTCAACTGGCCATGTAGCCGCACCGCATCGCCGTCTTTCGCGTGGAACCGGATCAGCGACGCTTGCCGCTTGAACATCACCACCGCAAGCTGGGCCGCGCCGTCTTTCAGTGTGAAATAGCAATGGCCGCTCGCTGCCGGGCGCCAATTGGAGATCTCGCCCTCAACCATAATGTGCGCATAACCCCGCTCCACCATCCCGCGGACATCGCGAACCAGCTCAGCCACAGTCCACACGCGCGACCCCGGGGCAGCTTCCGCACGCTCAGCCGGCTCGGCTGTGGTTGTGCCGAGGATTCGAGTCTTTTCCTGAGTCTCCTCACGAATGGGCGGCGCGAATGCTTCCTCCGCCGGAAGAGCATCAAACAACCCCGGCATCTCGGCCGCTCGGCCTACCTTTGGCTGGCGCTTCCGGCGCAGGTCGGCAAAGCTCAGCATCGGCTCTCGAGGGCTCATCGCAAGCTAGAGTCTACGCTCTCGTAATCGCAGGTTTGCTTTGCCGGTTCAACTCGCGGCAGAGATCGCACTTCCAGGCCTCAGCAGGTCCAACGCCTCCTCCAGAAGAACCTCGGGCGGGCACGGCTTGTTCAAAAGCCGGATTGGACGCCTGCGGCGCAAGGCCTCGAGCTCCTCAGTCGCGGACTTGCTCAGATACGCAGTCAGCATGAGCAGTTGACATTCCGGCAACTCATCAAAGATGCGGGCTGCTAGCTTCAATCCATCTTCTCCGGGCATGGTCACGTCGCACAGCATCAGCTCTGGCGAGAAGCTCTTCGCTACCCTGAAACCCTCGGCAGCCGAGTAGCAAGCCTCCGACTCGAAGCCGTTGGCTGCAAAGACCATCCGAAGCGTATCGGCCACCAGTCGATCGTCGTCAACGACCAACACTCTGTGTCTCATAGGAAGGCGCGCCTCCCCGCAGCGCATGGAGGACAAAACCCTTGGTGGAAAAACCGTGCCGAGAACAGCGCGGTGCCGGAAAAGTGCCTGTAGAGTAGACGAACGGAAACGCGCAATACCAGTAAAATCTGCACTAATTCGTTATTCGCGGCCGGATATCGAATCGTCGATCCAAATTCGGAATCCAAAGTGAATCTATGCATATCCTGCTGCTGCTGCTCGGCTTATTGATCTTCGGCGCTGTTCTTCAGGATTCCTTCCAGACCATCATTCTGCCTCGCCGTCCGGTCGCCCGCTTCCGGCTGACGAGGATATTCTTCCTCGTCACCTGGATCCCCTGGACTCGCATCGTTCATCTGTATCGCGACCATCGCCGCCGCGAGCAGCTTTACAGCTTTTACGGTCCACTCTCTCTGTTGATGCTGTTCGTGTTCTGGGCCATCAGCCTGATTACTGCCTTTGCTCTCATCTACTTCGGCCTGCATGCGCCATTCCTGGATCCGTGGCATCCCACGGGCAGTCTGGGTCGCCTCCGGAGTTGCTTCTACGTCAGCGGATCGACGCTGTTCACGCTCGGCCTGGGCGACGTGATTCCCTCGAGCCATTTCGCGCGCTTTCTGATCATTCTGGAGGCCGGCACCGGTCTGGGTTTCGTCGCGCTGGTCATCGGCTATGTTCCCGTCCTGTACGGCGCCTTTTCAGCGCGTGAAACCGAGGTCGCGCTGCTCGACGCCCGCGCCGGGTCCCCTCCTACCGCCGGCGAACTTCTGCTTCGTCACCATTTTCAGGGAGGGGAACAGGCGCTGACCGTGCTGCTTGCCGAATGGGAACGCTGGTCGGCCACCATGCTGGAGACGCATATCTCCTATCCCATTCTCTGCTACTACCGCTCGCAACACGACAACCAAAGCTGGCTCTCCGCCCTAACTGCCGTGCTCGACGCTTGCGCTCTCCTCATCACCGCTGTCGAAGGCCCAGCGAAGCGCCAGGCGCAGTTGACCTTTGCCGTCGGCCGGCACGTCCTCGTAGACATCGGTCATGTCTTCCATCGCGAGAAGGCCGAGCTTCGCCTCCGCCAGGAGCCGTTCACGCGCCTCAACGACGAGGAATTCGCTCGGCTCACCGGACTTCTCTACCAGGGCGGCATATCTCTCTGTTCGGACACCAATGTGCGGGGCCGCCTGGACGCGTTACGCAGGCTCTATGAGCCATCCGCGTGCGCCATGGCTCACTATTTGCGGCTCGAGCTTCCCCACTGGATGCCGCCGCCGCCCAACCCTGCCAAGCCCGATATCTGGACCTCAATCGATCGGTTACGCAGCCCCAGCGCCCCAGGAAGCCTGACCTCACATGTCAGCCCGCAGGCTGCAGCCTCGGGACTGGGCGATGACGAGGGTTTCTTATAGGAGAATCCGGCATCGGACATCAGGAGCCAGTGAACAGAGAATGAAGATCAGCTAACAGAACAGGTCGCCGATCGGGCGACCTGCGCTTATCCATGTTCTGATCCCTGATTCCTGCTATTGCCCCATCATCATCCCCGGGCCTGTAGCCTGCGGGTTCAGCCTTTCCGAGGCTAACTCGGCGGCCGGCCCCGGATTGCCCTTTGAGTCCTTGTCCTTGTCTTTCACTTCCGCCCACACGCGCTTCGCATCGGCCATCCGCCCTTCGCTCTGGTACAGATCGCCGAGCCGCACCTGCGCATAGAACGGTGGCACAGTCGTGGCATGGCCTTTACCCAACTCCTCCAGCAGCTTCTCCGCATCGGCGTTCCGGCCGGTCTGCTCATACAATCCGGCCAGCGCGGATTTTCCGAGCGCCGCAACGTCACCGTTCCAGCTCCCGGCTACCTTTGTCAGCGCGTTCTCGGCTGCGGCGTTGTTGCCCTCTTCCATATAGGTCACACCGGCCATGTAGAGAGCCATCTTGCCGGGCTCCGTCATGCCGTATTTGTCCGCGACCGCCATAAACTGCCCGTTGGCCGCCGCCGCTCGGGCCTTTGCATCCGGAAACGTCTTCGTCCCCGGCTGAAGCTCCGGAGCCTGCGACGCCAAAGGCTCCTGGTAGGTCTGCATCGCATCCCCAAACGCGTTGGAAGCGGCGTCGGTGCGGTGCTGGTAGAAGCTATATCCCCCTACGATGAGCAGAATCACCACCACCACCACGACGCCGATCGTGATCGCCTGCTGCCGGTTCTGCTTCGCCCAGTCAACTCCCTGCTCCGTGAAGGTGATGAACTGGTCCTGCTTCTTCAACTGTCGCTTGGTTACGTTGTCCACTTAGGTCGATGTTCCCGTCTCTCAGAGATTCTTTGCAGATCTGCGGGCCCACCACCGCACCCTAAGTGTATCAGCCGGGCTCGCTTGCATTGCGCCCTAGACCCACGATTCTGCGAAGGCCCCTAGGCCCGTCATCCCTATGTTGCTGAATTAGTAAGCCGCCCGCGCGCGGTCACGCAATTCACGCGCCACTTTGAAAACCGTTGGTGCTTGAGAACCCTCTTGCCAATCGTATTGCGACGGGCATACTATCTGGCTCGCAATCGGAACAGTGCACACCTTTCAGGGCATGCTGCCCGATATGCATGTTGTCCTTGTGATCTGGCAAGTTCGTAGTTCTTTATTTCGCGCCCGCGTGTCTGATCGAGGCGCGCAGAAACAGGAGCAGCACAAGAACATGGCCTGGTATGCCTACTGTATCGCTGAGCGTAGCGCTTTCTCTGAGTTAGATCGTCACCGCCGTCCGATGCCCCTCCACGGAGTCACCGGGCTCTTCGGAAATCAAACGTTTCTCTTTCCCGCCGCTGATCTCGCCGTGGTCGTCTCCGAGCACCTGCCCGAAGACGGTGCCCGTCTGGTCGGCCCCGAAGCTCAATCCGCCGCCCGTGACCACGCCCGCGTGATCTCGGGCTGCTTCGACCGCTCCACCGTTCTTCCATTCCGTTTCGGAACCACCTTCGAGGATGACGATGCGCTCCGGCGTTCCGTGCGCTCCAATCAGCGGCACTTTTTGGCCAACGTCGAGCGTCTTCGCGGCAAGGCTGAGATGCACCTGAAGGTCGTTATGGATGACATCTGTCCGGAATCGCGGATCGCTGGCCACACCCATCATGCCGGGCAGGAGTATCTTTCTCACCTGCGTGAATCAGCCAGCCGTCAGCGGGAGCGGCAGTCGCGTGCCCGCGCGCTTTCCGTGCAGATGCACCGCATGTTCCTTCCGCTGGCCGAAGAGGTCACCTGCCGCCGCATGGACTCCGGCAAGATGTTGCTGGACATCGCCCATCTCGTCGACAAAAAGACGGTAGAGCGCTACCAGAACAAGTACAGCTCGGCCACTCAGCAGATGAAGGACTGCTCCATGCAGCTCTCCGGCCCGTGGCCGCCATATCACTTCGTCCACCGCGAGCAGGCCCACCGCGCGCACGCATAAACGAACCTCTGCAGCACAAATGAAGAGGCCTCGGCATCCGCCGAGGTCTCTTCGTCTCCTGCTACTGTTTTTGAATTAGAAACTCCAGTTGTGTTCCCATGAGCCGCGACAGCGGCCGCAATGTGAGGAGTCGTGACGGCAGGTATAGAAGCGCGAGCAGTCGTTCACGCTTCTCTTCGAGAACCACATGGCTTCGCCGGAAGGCGGAAACCCGAAACCCTGTGCGCCGGAAGAGCGCCTCAGCCGTTGGCCGTGTGAACTCCCATGTGTGAAGGGGAACATGGCAGTTCTGCCAAAGCCATTCGCGGCCGGTCATCCGCGCGCAGGCGTGGAAGTACTGTGACTCGACCGAGCTGATATCAGGAAAGGTGATCAGCGCATGGCCGCCGCTCTCCAGAATGCTATGGACTCGTTCCAGGGTTGCGATGGGGCTCAGCGAATGCTCCAGCACATCCGTCATGGAGACGAGGCTGAAGCTTGAAGCGGCGTAGTTGGCGGTCTCGAACGGCTGATTTGTGATCGGTATGCCGAACTCCTTCCTGCCGAACGCTGCTGTCACGGAGTTCAGTTCCAACCCCTCGGCGGCGAAGCCGCGTTCCTTGAGGAGGCAGGGGAACAGGCCTGTGCTGCAGCCGACATCGAGGGTGCGGCCACCCGGGCGCAGATGCGGCGCGATCCAGTTGATGTAGGACTCGAATTTGGGGCCGAACGCCGCGCGTGTGAGCTCTACTGTGAGCAACTCTTCATGGTAGCCATCGCCGTAAAAGCTCACGATGTCATCGAGGGTCGGCTGCGGGTCCGTGAAGTGCTGTTTACAGGCGCTGCATCGAGCGAGATACCACTCGCGATTCGTCTCACGGCGAAAGACCCGCACCGTCGAAGATGAGCCGCAGTTTGGGCAAGTGGAGCTTGCAAAACCAATAGAGTTTCCAGCTCCAGATACCTGACCAGCGACCATGTCGCGACCTCGACAGGGGATGAATCTGCGTAAGAAAGGAACGGTGCTCCCCTTCTACGCCACGTCGCCGGGAGGGTCAAACAAATAACGCTAGTCTCACGAAACGCGCGTAACATACGCCGGTCACGTCGGCGTACGACGTTACTGCAGCTTGATGTTCGCGCCTTGTTCTAACGTTGCGCGCTTCCGGCGGCTCAGTACGGAACTTCTGCGCCGCCGCCGGCCGCTGGCATGGTCAATCTTCTTCCAGAAGCCCACGAAGTAGTCCACCGCGGAGATGATTGACACCGTTGCCATCCAGTAGATGGCCGTCACGGCGATCAGGTGCACGCCGACCACGAACCAGCCGAAGTTCCAGTAGTCCCACCGGTGGTTCAGGATCGCTGCCACCACGCTCACAATCTGAATCACTGTCTTCAGCTTGCCGATCTCGCTCGCTTCAATCGTGAATCCTTCGCTGGCTGCAATTGAGCGCAAGCCGCTCACCAAAAACTCGCGGCCGATGACCAGCACCGCAATCCAAGGCACCACAACACGTGGGTTATAGGAGACCAGAACGATGTATGCCGCGGTCACCATCAGCTTGTCGGCCAGCGGATCGAGCAGCATGCCCAGCGTCGTAATCTGGCCGCGTTTTCGAGCGAGGTAGCCATCCAGGCCGTCGGTGATCGACGCCAGAATAAATACCCCAGATGCAATGAGCTCCTGATCCCCATGCGCATGCAGGGGGAACTTCGGGCTCAGGATCCAGATAAGCACCGGAACGCAGGCGATACGGCTCAGCGTGATGGAATTAGGCAGGTTCACGAACAGGCAAGAAAGAACGCGGCGCTCGTTGCGCCTCAAACACTGTCATTCTGCCACAACGTATCGTGCCGCGGCTCAGGCCTCTTCGCGCTCCGTGTTGCGGGTCGCGCGTTCCTTGAACCGGTACATCTTGCGGCCGCAGTTCCGGCACGCCCACGGGTACAGCCCGTAGAGCGTAAGAATCCACCGTTCCCAAATGCCCACGCGGTGAAGCCTTTGAAACCGGTGTTCGCCGCAAACAGGACAGGCTCGCACTCTCACCTCGCCAAGATGCACCCTACGCCGGACGAAGCATTTTCCTGAAGATCTAGTCGAGGTTCTAACCGTTCGAGCCGCTTTCTCTCAAGGAAAACGATCTCCACAGATCCCCTCTAAAAACCCTGCCATCAGGAAAATGCTCTAAGCGTACATTCCCCGCTGTTTGGTCGTGAACGCCACCCGGTCGATAGCCAGCATATAAGCCGCGATGCGATTGTTCACACCGTGCTGTACCGCATATTGCAACACGTCGTTGAAGCTGTCCACCATGATGCGGTCCAGCCGCTCGTTGACCTCCTGCTCGGTCCAGAAGTACCCCATGCGGTCCTGCACCCACTCGAAGTAGCTGGTGGTGACGCCGCCGGCATTGGCGAGGATGTCCGGGACAACGAAGACGCCTTTGTCCTGCAGAATGTCGTCCGCCAGAGTCGTCGTCGGCCCATTCGCCCCCTCGACAAGAATCCGCGCGCGAATTCGGTCGGCATTCCGGCTGGTGATCACGTTCTCCGTCGCCGCTGGAATCAGCACATCGCAAGCGCGCGTCAGCAGCTCGTCTTTGTCGGCCGCCTCCGCTCCCTTGAAGCCATGGATCGATCCATGCCGGGCCTTCCACTCCAGCAACTCGCTGATGTCCATGCCGTTCGCGTTATACAGAGCGCCGTCATACTCCCCGATGCCGATAATCTTGTAGCCCTTCTCCCACAGCAGATTGGCAGAGTTCGAGCCCACATTCCCAAAGCCCTGCACGATCACCTTGGTCGATTCCGGCGACATGTTCAGATGCTTCAGCGCCTGGTCTGTGACCACGCTGACGCCCCGCCCCGTCGCCTCGCGCCGGCCGCGTGAGCCGCCCAGGCTCACCGGCTTGCCCGTCACTACGCTCGTCACCGTCTGGCGCATGTGCATGGAATAGGTGTCCATGATCCACGCCATCGTCTGCTCATTCGTATTCATGTCCGGCGCGGGAACGTCCTTCTCCGGTCCAATGAACTCAATTAGCTCTGCTGTGTATCGCCGCGTCAACCGCTCCAGCTCGCCCTGGCTCATCGAGCGCGGGTCGCAGATCACGCCGCCCTTCGCCCCGCCGAACGGTATATTCACAACCGCGCACTTCCACGTCATCCAACTGGCCAGCGCGCGCACCTCATCCAGGCTCACATCGGGCGCATACCGTATCCCACCCTTGCACGGCCCTCGTGATGCCGAGTGCTGCACTCGATAGCCGGTGAATACTTCGATCGTTCCATCGTCCATCCCCACCGGGATATGAACGATGATCTCGCGCGACGGATATCGCAGCACCTTCCAGATTCCCGGGTCCAGATTCAACTTCCTCGCCGCCAAATCGAACCTTGCCGCCTGCGCCTCCCACGGATTGGTTTCTTGCTCAATGGAGATTATTGGAGCCGTAGTTTCTGCGAATGCCATGCCTGCTTCCTTCTGAGCACCCAGCCTGTTTGCTGCGGTCCTCGCGTTGACGGAATCCGGACGCGCCGTTAGCGCTGCTTTTCCCGGTACCAATTGTTCATCGGCCATTGCTTCTCCTCCGTGTCGCAGGCCCACGTCTTCTATGACGCGCCCCACTCTACAGCAGGCGGAACAATACCGTCTTGTGGGGCCGATTTTCGCCCGGTCCCGGTCTGGGTCTTGCCCAAACCCCGGCGATTCTAGGCCCCCATTTGGGGAACAGGCAATGACCCGCGCATCCCGAAAGACACCTCATTTTGACCACTGCGTCTCTCCTGAAACGCCCGATGGGAGCCAAAGGCGTTCGCGTCGTTTCCGTACTGCGATACCCTCATAGAAATGCCTCCTGCGCGCGCCCAGACCACGCCGAATCGGACGGATTTCATCGAACTCGTGCGCGCCCACACGCTCGTCCCGGTCACCCGCACCGTCGCCGCCGACCTCGAAACCCCCGTCTCTGCCTTCCTCCGTGTTGCCGCCCACGAACCCGAAGCCTTTCTGCTCGAATCCGTCGAAGGCGGCGAGACCATCGGCCGCTATACCTTCATCGGCATCAGGCCCTACGAGCGAATTACGGCAGCGAACGATCAGGTGAGGATCGCCGAGGACTTCGGGGGAAGGACCTTCACCGGCGACATCTTCGCTCAGATGAAGCGTGAACTCGGCAAGCACATCGCCGCGAAGCTCCCCGGACTGCCGCCGTTCACCGGCGGCGCTGTCGGCTTCTTCGCCTACGACATCGTCCGGCAGATCGAAAAGCTGCCTTCGCTCGCCGCCGACGAGCTTCACGTCCCCGACGCGCATCTGATGTTCTTCGATCAGGTCCTCGCCTTTGACCACGTCCGCAAGGCCATCCACCTCATCGTCACCGCCGGCGCCCGTCTCCCCCTTACCCCCGACAACGCACCTCAAGCCTTCGCCGACGCCGAATCCCGTCTCGATGAGCTCGAGGTATTGCTGGAAGACGCTCTGCCCAGAACGAAGCGGTCACCTCTCGAATCTCCACTCGACCTTAAGCCGCGAACCAGGCCCGAAGACTTTCTGGCTGCAGTCAAGAAGACCAAGGAATATATCGCGGCCGGCGATGTCTTCCAGTGCGTGCTTTCGCAGCGTTTTGACTGCACACCCGGCGTAGACGCCTTCGAGATCTATCGTTCCCTCCGCATCGTCAACCCTTCGCCGTACATGTACTTCCTGCGCTTCGGCCTGCCTGCCGGAGATGCGGATGGTCAGCAAGGCCCGGTGGGCTCAAGACGATGCCACATCGTCGGCTCCTCACCCGAGCTCCTCGTTCGCGTCCACGGCCGCAACGTCGAGTACCGCCCCATCGCCGGCACCCGTCCGCGCGGCGCCGACGAAGCCCACGACCGCAATCTTGAAGCCGACCTCCGCGCCGACGCGAAGGAGGTCGCTGAGCACGTCATGCTCGTCGACCTCGGCCGCAACGATCTCGGCCGCGTCTCCGAGTTCGGCTCCGTCAAGGTCAAGGACCTCATGTTCATCGAGCGCTACTCGCACGTCATGCATCTGGTCAGCGCGCTGGAAGGAACCCTGAAGCCAGACCTCGCCCCCATCGACGCTCTGCGCGCCTGCTTCCCGGCCGGAACGCTCAGCGGCGCGCCCAAGATCCGCGCCATGGAAATTATCGAAGAGCTTGAACCAGCCCGCCGCGGCGTCTACGGCGGCGCAATTATTTACGCGGATTTTTCCGGCAATTTAGACTCCTGCATCGCCATCCGCACGCTCTTCATGGACGGCGAGCGCGGCTACATTCAGGCCGGGGCCGGCATCGTCGCCGACTCCATCCCCGAGCGCGAAGAAGAAGAGTGCCGCAATAAAGCTGCCGCCGTGGTCCGTGCTGTCGAACGGGCGCGCAGCTCCTAAACTCACAGCTCAAAACTCGGAGCTCAAAACTCATTGCGAAAAGCTTTTGCAGGATGTCAACCTGTCAGTCTCGTTTCGAGAGTAAAAAAAGATTTGGTTCTGCGGTCTCTTTTGGCATAATGCGGTGGACCTTCCATGGACTCGACGGACTCTCAAAGAACAAGTCACAAAGGCCTCTGGATTGGCCTCGCTTCGGTTATTGGCATCTGTGTCATCATCGCGATCATCACGATCCCCACAGCGTTCAAGCAACTCACACAGACACGAACCTTTCGGCTAAGCAATGACTCGATGCAGCCAACACTCTACAATGGCGACCTGATCACCGTTGATACCGGCTACTATAGTGAACATTCTGTCGCTGATGGCGACCTCATTGTCTTCCGCCACGATGGTGTAGTTCTCGTCAAACGTATTTCCGCCATCTCGGGAGAGACCATCGAGGGCAAAAATGACAAGCTGATTCGCAATGGTTCGGTTCTCGCGGAACCATACGTGAAGAGTCCCGATGAACCATCTGACCCATCCGAAGCGAGCTTCCCACTTCGAATAGTTTCCCAAGGGCAGGTCTTCGTCACTGGCGACTGGCGTTCCAAGAGCCTCGATAGCCGCTACCCAGACTATGCTCCTGTACATCTGTCCGACATCGTCGGAAAGGTCGTTTACATTTACAGTTCATCCCATTCTGGCCAGGTCGGCCGAAAATTCTAACCGCTAAGCTCGTCCCGCCTCACTCCCACTCAATCGTTCCCGGCGGCTTCGACGTGATGTCATACACCACTCGATTGATCCCGTGAACCTCGCTTACGATGCGGCTCGAAATTGTGCGCAGCACCTCATATGGCAGCGCGGCCCAATCGGCGGTCATGCCGTCTTCGCTCTCTACCGCGCGAATCACGCACGTTGAAGCGTACGTCCGCTGGTCGCCCATCACGCCGACGGACTTCACCGGCAGAAGCACGGCGAACGCTTGCCACAACTTCGTCGCTAGTCCCGTGCGCTTGATCTCCTCCGTGCAGATCGCGTCGGCCTCCTGCAGCAGCGCTACACGCTCTGGCGTCACCTCGCCGAGGATGCGCACCGCCAGCCCCGGCCCCGGAAACGGCTGCCGCTCCAGAATCTCCGCCGGCATGCCGAGGTCTCTGCCGATCCGCCGCACCTCGTCCTTGAATAAATCACGTAACGGCTCAATCAGCTTCAGCTTCATATCCGCCGGCAGCCCGCCGACGTTGTGGTGGCTCTTGATGACATGCGAAGGCCCATGAACGCTGGCCGATTCGATCACATCCGGATACAGCGTTCCCTGCACGAGCCACGCAATCTCTTCACCCGCCGATTTCTCGGCTTCAAAGATTCTCCGCGCCTCGTCGTCGAAGACCGCGATGAACTCATTGCCGATCGCCTTGCGCTTCTTTTCCGGATCGGTCACGCCCGCGAGTTTGCCCAGAAAGCGCTCGCTCGCATCGACCGCGACGACATTCAGCCCGAGGTCCTCGCGCATCGTCTTCTGCACCTGCTCGAACTCGCCCTTCCTCAACACGCCATTGTTCACGAAGATGCACGTCAGCCGGTCGCCGATCGCCTTTGCGACCAGCACTGCAGCGACGCTTGAGTCCACGCCGCCGCTCAGCCCGCAGATCGCATGTCCCGTTTCGCCAACCTGTGCACGGATGCTCGCGACGGTCGTCTCGATGAAGTGCGCCGGCGTCCAATCCTGCTTCGCTCCGCAGATATCGACGACGAAGTTGCGCAGCAACTCAATCCCCTGCCGAGTGTGCGCAACCTCCGGATGAAACTGCACGCCCCACATCTTGCGCGACTCGTTGGCAACCGCCGCCACAGCATTCGCCGTCTTCGCCACGATGTGAAATCCGGCGGCCATCTGCTCCGCGTGGTCGCCGTGCGACATCCAGACATCCAGCGTCTGCGGCAAGCCCTGGAACAAGGGCGTTTCGGCGATCACTTCCACTTCGGCGTGGCCGTACTCCCGCGCTGCCGCAGGAGCCACACGTCCGCCCAGGTGGTGCGTCATGAACTGCAGCCCATAGCAGATGCCCAGCGTGGGCAGCCCTGTCGCCAGCACCTTTGCATCCGTCTTCGGCGCCGCATCGTCATACACGCTCGAGGGCCCACCCGAGAGGATGATCCCCTTCGGTTTCAACTCCAGCACGCGCTCCAGAGGCACCGTGCACGGAAGCACTACCGAGAACACGTCCAGCTCGCGAATTCTGCGCGCGATCAGTTGGGTGTACTGAGATCCGAAGTCCAAAATGACGATAGTTGACGAGCCGTGCGTATCCATGCCGTCAGTCTATCGTGCGGCTCAATCGTGCGGCGGCAGCGGTTCGGGTTCCTCCGCCACGGCATAGCGGCCGCCCGAAACCTTCGTCAGCACCGGAGCGTACAGGCCGAGCATCTGCCGCTTCCACCAGTTGCCCGTCGCGCGCTTGTCCGCGATCGTTGTAAACCAGTATTGCCACAGCACCGCTCGCACGTACTTCGGTGGCTTCTGGCCAAACGGATTGCTTCGGAACAGACTCAGCACATCGGCATCGTTATCCAGCAGCCGCTCTTCGGTCAGCGGAACGATCTCGGCCTGCTGCCAGTCAACCAGCGACGCGAACCACAGGTTCCAATCAAATCGCGGCTGGTAGGGCGCGTAGATGCGCGGCCGCTCGTTCAGCGCCTGCGGCTTGTACTGGAACGGATACGCCGTCCAGTTCTGTCCGTCATCCGATCCCTGAAACTCGATCTCGTAGCGTCCATCCGTCATCACTGCAAATAATCCATATTGGTTCGCAATCCGGAACGGCTCCAGCACCGCGACCGGCGCCGTCGGCAGCGGCAATCCAGGCCAGACGATGTTCAATAACTCGAAGCTCGTGTCATACGCGATCAGAGCCAGCAGCAGCGTGCTTACGGTCAGCTTCACCGCGCGAAACCCACGTTTCACGCCATGCTCCGGTTGGCTCGCGGGCACTTCGCTTCCCGCTTCCGGTAGCGCCATCCTTCCCCGCCAGCGCGCCGGAACCCAACGTACCAGCGTGCGATCGTCCAGCAACAGGATGCCCAGGCAGAGCACCAGGTAGTTGAGGAACGCATAGTTTCCGGTAAGAATCACCGGAATCTCCCACACCGTCACCACCACGAACAGAACCACCCGCACGGCGCGTCCTGCCGGCCACTTACGCGGAAAGAAGAACAGCAGCACCACGAAGAATTCCATCACCAGCGTCCCGCCCGCGGTCGCCTTTTGGAACCACTCCGGCAGGTGCTGCACGTACCATCCAATCCACGTGGGCAGCGGGCTGTTCTGGTAGTACTGGTCCATTGCCGTCAGGTGCCGCCACTGCGGATCTCCGCTCAGCCACTTCACTAATCCGGATTCAAAATAGATGCGGAACCACTCCCACTGCAGCAGCCACAGGCTTGCGCGAATCGGCGGATATTCCCGGCCGAGTCCCGGCCGCAGTCCGGGCGGCGCGAAGAACATCGATATGAATCCGGCCTCGAGCAGCATTCCGTCGGATTGATACGACGAAAAATCGCTGGCCGCGCTCACAAAAGCGAGAAAGCAAATCCAGCAAATCAGCAGGCTCGCGCGCGGCCACAGGTTGAAGAAGACTGCGATTGACGCCAGCAGCCCAATCCACATCACCGCGACGATGAAATGCGTGCCCGACGAGATCCAAAACAGCGATGGCGCAACCCAGAAGCGGCTCTTGCCACTGGCTTCGGCAATGGCCTGCAGCGTCTCTCCCGTCGGCAGAATCCCGTTCTGCCCGATCAGTCCCTTCACCTGGAACAACAACGAGAAGAACGCCGAAAAGTAGATCAGTCCCAGCGCGCGCAGCCACAGCCACCGTGCCAGCAGTACCGTGCGCGGCCCCTGCTCGGAGGCAAAGATCCAGCGCACCGGATTGGAAGACCGTTCCACCGTGTCTGGTTGGAGGCTGTCGCCGAACACTTCGGTTGCGTCCTTCGAGGGGTTTCGACTTCGACCCCGCGCGTTGACTGATAAGCTTCAGCGCATGAGATCTTCGACTGCGATTATCCTCCCTTGGCTTGCCATCGCGTGCCTCGCCGGCAGCGTCTGCGCCGGTGCGCAATCCTCGTCCACGCCGGCATTCGTCTGCAAGGTCACTCCGCAGGAGACTCTGCTGCACCAGGCGAACCGCCTGCTCCTCGAAGAGCTGGCAATGCATCCGGTCTCAGCAACCGAGGCTGGCTACCACGAGCGCAACGGCGTCTTGCTCGACGCGCAGCTCGACGATATCGGTCCCGAGGCGCAGGCACGCGAGCGCAGCCTTCTCGCGGCCGCACAGCGATGCTTCTCGAACCTCGATGACTCGAAGCTTTCCGGCGAGGACAAGGCCGATCTCACGCTCGTGCGCTCCAGCATCGCCGAACAGATCTTCGCGCTCGATGTTCGCCAGCCCCAACACTATCGCCCCGAGCGCCCCGTCGAAGAGGTCGGCACCGCGCTGTTCTTTCCGCTTACCCAGAACTACGGTACAGAACAGCAGCGGCTCACCAACGTCATCGCCCGCATGGAGCAGGTGCCGCGCTTCCTCGGACAGGCCAAAGAGAATCTGCGCGAGTCGGATCCCGTATTCATCGATACAGCCGTCAATGAAGCCGCCGGCGACAAGCAGGTCATCGAACAGATCGCGCAACAGGTCTCCGCTGCATCTCCGCTGCATGCACGCTGCGAAGCTGCGGCCCAGGCGGCCAATCAAGCCATCGACGCGTACGTCGCATGGCTGAAAAACGATCTTGCCAAGCGTTCACAGACGAGGACCTGGAGATCAGGTCCAGAGGTGTATGCCAGGATCTTCCGCTTCGCCGTCGGCAGTGACACTGGCCAGACCCCGGCCTCTCTTCTTGCCTCCGCGGAGCGCGATCTCGCCACCGTTCGCGCACAGATGTACGCGATCGCGAAGCCGCTCGACGCTCAATGGTTCCCGAATGCGAACCATGCAGGACTGACTGGCGAAGCGCTCGAAAACAAGGTCATCGCCGAGGTCATCGGCCGCATCAACGACGATCACACCACTCCTGAACAACTTCTGCCGACGGTGAAGGCGGATGCGGCGAAGATCACAGCGTTCATCAACGAGAAGAACCTGATCACGCTGAGCAGCCGCGGGAATCTGAGGATCGTATCCACACCTCCGTTCCTGCGTGGCGTCTTCTCTGTCGCGGGCTTCCACGCGCCTCCGTCGCTCCAGCCAGGCGGCGAGGGGGAGTATTGGGTCACGCCCATCCCCACCGGCGATCCCGCCGCCGCGGAGTCCAAGCTGCGCGAATACAACAACTGGATGCTCCAATACCTCACCATGCATGAGGCGTTGCCGGGGCACTATACACAGTTCGAGCACGCCGACAGCATTCAGCCGCCGGAGCGCCGCATCCTGCGCGCCCTGCTCGGCAACGGGCCGTACATCGAAGGCTGGGGCGAGTACGGCGTCAAGGAGATGGAAGACGCAGGGTACGCGAACCACGATCCTCGCTTCGTGCTCATGGTCATGAAGATCCGGCTGCGCGTCATCGCCAACGCCATTCTCGACATCCGCATGCAGAGCATGAACATGACGGACGACGAGGCTCTCTCTCTGATGGAAAATGAGGCCTTCCAGACGCGCGCGGAAGCCCTCGGCAAACTGCGCCGAGTAAAGCTGACCGCCGGTCAGTTGATTACCTACTACGTGGGCTATCACCAATGGATCGACTTCCGTGATCGCTACCAGCGCGCCGCCGGAACATCGTTTGATCTCAAGCGTTTCAACGACGAAGCGCTGGATGAAGGACCGCTGCCGATTCCCGTGTTGGAGCCGCTGATGATGGATCGATTGCACGCCTCGAAATGAGCGCTGGAAGCTCGAATTTCGCCGGGAATTTCGTACAATGGAAGGAAGATGACTGAAACGACGATTGCAGCGCCTGAGGCTCCGGCCAAGGCGCACACCGCCAAGTACACCAGAAATCAGCCATACATCTCGCGCGTCATTACGAACCAGCGCCTGACCGGCCCCGAGAGCGAAAAAGAGACAATTCACATCGAGCTGGAGCTCGAAGACGGCATGACCTATACCCCCGGCGATGCCGTCGGCATCGTGCCCACGAACCGTGAGAGCCAGGTGGCGGAGGTGCTCGAGGCGCTCGGCTTCAACGGCACCGAGCGCGTGCTCGACCACTACAAGGTCGAAATCTCACTGCATGAGGCGCTGACCACCCGGCTCGGCATCGGCAAGCTGGCACGCGGCAGTGTGAATCAGTACGCGAAGCTTTGCGGCGACAACGTTCCCCAGGGTCTGAAGAAGCTGCTCGGCACCGAAAACAAGGCGATGGCCGAGGAGTACGTGTGGGGCCGCGAGTTCGTCGATCTCGTCAAGGACTTTCCCGGCTTCATCCATCAGCCGCAAGAGCTGTTCAATATCCTGCAACGCCTCACCCCGCGCATGTATTCCATCGCCTCGTCGCAGCTTGCGCACCCCAATGAGGTCCACACCACGGTGCGCATCGTGCGCTACAACGCCCATGGCGCAGAGCGGCAGGGCGTCTGCTCCGGCCACTTGGGCGAGCGCGCGCCCGTCGGCGGCACAATGCCGATCTTCCTGCATGAAAACAACGCATTCCGCCTGCCGGAGAATCCCGACGCGCCGGTGATCATGATCGGGCCGGGAACGGGAATTGCGCCATTCCGGGCATTTCTCGAGCATCGTCAGGCCCTCGGCGAAAAGGGACCGATGTGGCTGTTCTTCGGCGAGCAGCGTCGCATCTCCGACTACCTGTACGAGGAGCAGTTCGCGCAGATGCAGCGCGAAGGTGTCCTGACCAAGCTGCACACCGCCTTCAGCCGCGACACCGCAAAGAAGGTTTACGTGCAGGACCGCATGCAGGAGAACGCGGCAGAGCTTTATGACTGGCTGGAGCGCGGCGCCTACTTCTACGTCTGCGGCGACGCCAGCCGCATGGCCAAGGACGTTGAGAACGCCCTGCTTGACGTGATCGCGAAGGGCTCGAACGGCACCCTGGAGCACGCCGCCGAATACCTGGCCTCCATGAAGAAGCAGAAGCGTTACCAGCGTGACGTCTACTAGCACCCAACTGTGACGCATCCGGCTTGACAAAAACAGCCCCCGGAGCGAACCGATTGGCAGCCGTCCCAGTGTCTCCACTCTTGAAGGCCGGACCTAAAGTATCTCCTTTGAAGACTTTGCACGAAAACATGGGGGGAGGGGCAGGCTGGCTGCATTAAGCTGAGAAGCCATGGCAAAGAAGAGAATCGGCGTCCACGTAGGCACCAGCGGTGGATGCTGGACAGCGGTGCAGCGGGCTGTAGACGCGGGAGCCAACACGTTTCAGATATTCAGCTCCAGCCCCCGCACTTGGAAAAGCTCGCCAGTGAAGCCGGACGAGGCGATGAAGATGCGCGAGGCCCGCGCCAAGCACGACATCGATCCGCTGGTGATCCATGCGAGCTATCTGATCAATCTCTGCAGCCAGGCCGAGGGCGTGCGCGCCAACTCCGTGAGCGCCTTTCGCTCTGAGGTGGAGCGCGCGCTCGCCTGGGGCGCGGAGTACCTTGTGCTGCATCCCGGCTCGTGGAACGGGCTGACGCGCGAAGAGGGTTTGCGGCTGGCGGTACAGGGGATTGAGCGCGCGACGGATGGGCTTCCCTGGCACGATCACAACTTCAAAGTGCTGATCGAGAACTCGCCCGGCGCGGAGTTTTCGCTTGGTGGAACGCTCGAGCAGGTGGCGGAGCTGGTTGAGCGGTTGCGGGCATGCGCTCCTGTCGCGGTGTGTCTGGACACTTGCCATTTGCACGTGAAGGGCTACGACATCGTCACCGCCGCCGGCTGGGCCGAAACGACAAAGCGGATCGCCGAGACGATCGGGCTCGAGACCGTTCGAGTATGGCACTGCAATGACGCCAAGGCCCCAGCGGGCTCGAAGCTGGACCGTCACGAACACATCGGCGAGGGCACCATCGGCCCCGCCGCATTTCGCAGGTTGCTCTGTGATGAACGTTTTGCGCACGCGGCGTTTATCGCGGAGACGCCGGTCGACGAGCCCGGCGATGAGATGCGTAACGTCATGGCCCTCCGCGCCCTCAGTGCGGGATAAGAATCGCCGGATACTCCACCGCCCGATGATAGTCTGGGCGCACACCATTTCAACCGCGGATTCGCGCACATCGAAGGACCACGATGAAGACATTCTGCCGAGTACTTCTCGCCGGCACTGTGCTGGCGACGACTTCGTTTTGTGTGGCACAACAGCAAAGCCCGCTGCCCAAGGACGATCTGACGCCGAACTTCAAGGCGCCGGCAGTGGAGACCGATTACATCAAGCGCGTGGAGATGATTCCAATGCGCGATGGCGTCAAGCTCTACACCGTCATCGTGATTCCGAAGGGAGTCCATGACGCGCCCATCCTTCTCACGAGAACGCCTTACAACGCAGCGGCACGCGCGGAACGGACCAAGGGCGCGGCCAGGATGGTCGATCTGCTACCGCTCAGCGACGAGGACTTCGTGAAGGCCGGCTACATCCGCGTCTATCAGGACGTCCGCGGCAAATACGGCTCGGAGGGCGTCTATCTGATGACGCCACCGCCAGTGAACTCCGGTTACAACCCCAGCGGAGCGGACGACACGACGGACGCGTACGACACGATCGACTGGCTGGTGAAGAATGTGCCGGAGTCGAATGGGCGCGTGGGAATGATTGGGTCGAGCTATGAGGGCTTCACGGTGGTGATGGCGCTGCTCCATCCGCACCCGGCGCTTAAGGTGACCGCGCCTGAAAGCCCGATGGTCGATGGATGGATGGGCGACGACTGGTTTCACTACGGTGCGTTTCGCGAGCCGAACCTGGACTACTTCACGGAGCAGACCACAAAGCGTGGACAAGGCGCGCCAATTCATCGCGAGCATCGCGACGACTACACGAACTTTCTCGAGGCCGGATCCGCGGGTGATTTTGCGCGCGCCGGTGGTCTGGACCAACTGCCGTTCTGGCATGTGATGGAGGAGCATCCGGCGTACGACGGCTACTGGCAGTCTCAGGCATTGGACAAGCTGATCGCGAAAACGCCTCTCACGGTTCCGACGATGTGGGAGCAGGGCGAGTGGGACCAGGAAGATATGTACGGCGGCAATCATGCCTATCGTGCGTGGGAGCCGCAGGACAAGACCAACACGATGAACTTCCTTGTGATGGGCCCGTGGTTCCACAGCCAGATTAACCGGCAGGGCCGCGGGATCGGGCCGTTTGAGTGGTCGATGGATACGTCAGAGTACTGGCGCAAAGACATTCTGCTGCCGTTCTTCAACCAGTATCTGAAGCCGGGATCGCCCAAAGCGGATACGCCGCCCGTGCTGATGTACGACGCCGGCCTGGACAAGTGGGATCGTATGCAGGCGTTTCCGGTGAGCTGCGAGAGCGGATGTGAGGTCCGCACGCAGCCACTCTATCTGCGAGCGGATGGCGGCCTCTCGTTTGAGGCCCCTGCGAAGCCGGATACGGCGAAGCGCGAAGCGAATGACGGAAGATTCGATGAGTACGTGTCGGACCCGGCGAAGCCCGTGCCATTTTCCCCGCGGCCGTATGACGGCAGCAACTGGCGAACGTGGTTGGTGACCGACCAGCGCTTCGTCGATGGACGGCCGGATGTACTGACGTACGTGAGTGAGCCGCTGACGAAGCCGATGAAGCTGGCCGGCGAACCGATTGTGCATCTGATGGCATCGACGAGCGGGACGGATTCGGATTGGGTGGTGAAGCTGATTGATGTCTATCCGGACTCGGAGGTAAAAGCGGGCGATGCGGGCGGCGTGTTTCCGGGAGTGATCGGCACGCCCTACAACATGAGCGGCTATGAGCTGCCGATCGGGATTGACATCTTCCGCGGACGGTATCGGACAAGCTTTGAACATCCGGAGGCCATCAAGCCGAACGAGCCATTGGAGTATAAGTTCGCTCTGCCGCTGGTGAACCGGACGATTCTGCCGGGGCACCGGCTGATGGTGCAGGTGCAGTCGACGGCATTCCCGCTGTATGACCGCAATCCGCAGACGTTTGTGCCGAACATCTTTGACGCGAAGCCGGGCGACTATCAGAGGGCGACGCAGAGGGTATGGCATGAGCCGGGCGAGGCGAGCTATATCAGCCTGCCGGTGGTGCCTATTTCGCAGTGAGATGCCCGGGATTTCGCTGCGGCGCCGGGCACAAATTGACATCAGCCTACGTCTAATATCGCAAGGTGCCAAGGATAGCGGCCTCGGAATCATTCTGCCGGGCTGCGCGAGGTGATGCGATGCGGCTTCTCGCTGTACTGTTCGCTTCGGGCCTGGTTGTGATTCCGGCATGTGCGCAGGTGAACGGCGCGACAATGTGTCCGGCGGTAAGGCGAACAGCAACCGCGAATGGGACCGTGTCACCTATGGGGAACATCGCTTACAGCCTGGTGCGGGTGCGGACACAGGTGCAAACCCTAAGCAATGGAACCCAGATCAAGACTCGAACGGAGTCCCACGAATGGCGGGATGCAGAAGGTCGGCAGCGCACCGAAGTCTGGGTTGAGCGCGACGGAGAGATGGAAGTTCAGAACATAAGCATCTACGACCCGGTGCTTCACGAATATATTGCGCTCTATCCGCGAACTCAGGTGGCTTCGGTCAATCGGATGCCGCCACCACAGCAATATCAATGGCGGCCGGTGGATGCCTCGTTCCAAAAGGCGATGCAGTTGGAGTCTCAGGGAACGGAGACTTCGCACATCGAGTTCAAGAACGAAAGCCTTGGGATCGCATCCATCGATGGTGAGTGTGTTCAAGGTGGCCGCTCGACACAGACGATCCCGGCCGGTCAGATTGGCAATGACGCCGAGATACAAGTCGTCTCTGAGACCTGGGTATCACCCAGGTTAGAAATGCCGCTGAAGTCCATTGTCGACGATCCGCGCACAGGACACTACGTGGAAGAGGTGACGGAGCTTCATCTGGAGGCTCCTGACCCATCGATGTTTCAGGTACCGCCTGGATATCAGGTGTTCGATCTGACGCGAGAGCCGGCGCAGCCCTGAGGCAATGCGGCGTTCTTTACAATGAAAGGATGCCTGAAGGAGTTAGGAACGAGAGCGCGCCGGAGCGCGATCCAAACCCGGAGTCTACCCGCTACAGCCCGGCCGAGATAGAGACGAAGTGGCAGGTGCGGTGGGACGCCGATGCCGCGCTGTATCGTGCGGAAGATCACGCCAGCGGCAAGCCAAAGTTTTATTGCCTGGAGATGCTGCCGTATCCGAGCGGCAAGCTGCACATGGGGCACGTGCGGAACTACTCCATCGGCGATGCGCTGGCGCGTTACATGTGGATGCGCGGCTATAACGTGCTGCACCCGATGGGATGGGACGCGTTTGGGCTGCCGGCGGAGAATGCGGCGATCAGCAACAGGACGCCTCCGCGCGAGTGGACGCTGAGCAATATTGCTGCGATGCGGCAGCAGATGCGTCGCATCGGGTTCAGTTATGACTGGGCCGGGACGGAGATCGCGACCTGCCTGCCGGAATATTACCGCTGGAACCAGTGGTTCTTCCTGAAGATGTACGAGCGCGGGCTGGCGTATCGGAAGTCCAGCAAGGTGAACTGGTGCCCGAAGTGTTGCACCGTGCTGGCGAACGAGCAGGTAGTGAACGGCTACTGCTGGCGTCACGAAGACACGCTGGTGGAGCAGCGCGAGTTGGAGCAGTGGTTCTTCCGCATCACGAAGTACGCCGACGAACTGCTCGATGGCTTGGACAAGCTGCCGGGCTGGCCCGAGAAGGTGCGGACGATGCAGCGCAACTGGATCGGCCGCAGCGAAGGAACCGAGGTAGAGTTTGCGGTCGCGGCTGATTCGGCGAAGAAGATCGCCGTGTTCACAACACGCGTCGACACCATCTTCGGAGCCACTTCGATTCAGCTTGCGCCGGAGCATGCGCTGGTGAAGGCGTGGGCGGCGGAGGATGCGCAGCTCGCAAAGGCCGTGGAGACGATGATCGCCGAGCAGAAGGCCGCGAAGGAGACCGGCGACATCGGCAACATCGAAAAGCACGGCGTGGCGACGGGCAAGAGTGCGGTGAATCCGTTCAATGGCGAGACGTTGCCGATCTGGGTGGCGAACTACATCCTCGCCGACTACGGCACCGGCGCAATTATGGGCGTGCCCGCGCACGATGAGCGCGATTATGAGTTTGCGACGAAGTATGGGTTGCCGATCACCCGTGTCGTCGCTCCGGCAAATTCAGGAGGAGCAGATGACGAGTCGGGCGATCTTGCTTTGCCCTACACCGGCGAAGACGATGCGGTGCTGGTGAACTCAGGTGGGTGGACCGGCGAGGCGGTGCTCGAAGCGCAGGACAAGATGGGGCGCTTTGCGGAGGAGCAGGGATTCGGCAAGCGCACGACAACGTATCGGCTGAAGGATTGGGGTGTGAGCCGTCAGCGCTACTGGGGCACGCCGATCCCGATGGTGTACTGCGATAAAGACGGTGTGGTTCCGGTGCCGGAGAGCGCGCTGCCGGTGCTGTTGCCAGAGAACGTGAACATTACGCAGGAGGGCGGAAGCCCGCTGGCGAAGGTTCCGGAGTTTGTGAACACGACATGCCCGAAGTGCGGCGGACCGGCGCGGCGCGAGACCGACACGATGGACACGTTCGTCGATTCGAGCTGGTACTTCTACCGCTACACGGACGCGCACAACGCGGACGCTCCATTCGATTCGGAAAAGGCGAACTACTGGTTTCCAATCGATCAGTACATCGGCGGCGTGGAACACGCGATTCTGCACCTGATCTACTCCCGTTTCTGGACGAAGGTGATGCACGATCTTGGGATGATCAGGAACGATGAGCCCGCGACGCGGCTGTTCACGCAGGGCATGGTCATCAAGGACGGCGCGAAGATGTCGAAGTCGAAGGGCAATGTGGTCAGCCCGGATGACATGATCGCCCGTTACGGCGCCGATGCGACGCGAATGTATGCGCTGTTCGCGGCACCGCCGGATCGCGATCTCGAATGGCAGGAGGAAGGTGTTGCCGGCATCAGCAGGTTTCTCGCACGCGTGTATCGGTTGGTGATGAAGTTCGCTCCGGCTGTTCGGAGTATTGAGCGCGGGGCGCATGGCGATGAGATCGCTGCGAAGGCGTTTGCTGCGCAGACGCCAGCCGGCGCGGCGCTGATTCGGACGCTGCATCAGACGATCGCCAAGATCACGGAGGATTTCAACGGACGCTGGCACTTCAACACATGCATCGCCGCGATCATGATCCTGGTCAACGAGACTACGGCCGCCGAAGCGAAGATGGACTCGGCTGAGATTCCGGCAGCGACCACCGCAGAGTTGTTGCGGACGCTGGTGCTGCTCATGGCGCCGTTCGCACCGTTCGTGGCTGCGGAACTGTGGGAGCAGATGGGTGAGACGCAGCCGTTGCTCCGCCAGTCCTGGCCCGTAGCCGACGCGGAGCTTGCGAAGGAGAGCGAGATTGAGATTCCGGTGCAGATCAATGGGAAGCTCGTGACCGTGATCAAACTTGCGGCCGGAGCGGATGAGGAGACAATCAAGGCAGCGGCGCTCGCGGATGAGAAGGTCGCGGCTCGCTTCGTAGGTAAAACCGTAGTGAAGACGATTGTCGTGAAGGGCAAGCTCGTCAACCTTGTAGTGAGATAAGACAGGAGACGGAATCAGTAAACAGGAAACAGCGACGATTGTGCAGGCGCAGGGACAGGTGCGCGGGACGCAGTCGTTCGTCGGCGTAATGGCTGCGGTTTGGAAAAGACCTTCGCTGACCGCGCTGGAGTTGCTCTGGCGCTGGACGTTTGGAGTGCTCGCGCTGGGGTTGGTATGGATCTTTGCGCGCGACTTCGTGTTGAGTTGGGCCATCAAGATTCCCAATATCGGGCCGCTGCTGTTGCGTGGGCAAATTGTTGCGCGCGGCACCAACGACGTGCTGAAAGATTTCTGGCCAATCCTTGGCGCGCTGGCTGTGTGGGGTGTGTTCGCTGGTATTGGTCAGGGATGGGTATTGGGCCGCTGGGACCGGACCTTACGGGCGCGGCGCGGAGCAATGATTGTGCTCGCCGTGCTGCGCGCGTTTCTCTACGCGGGGCTCATAGTGCTGTGGCTTTCACTGCTCATCGCGATAGCACGCAGAGATGTTTGGGCGGCAATGGACCGCCGGCTGGAGCCGGCGTATGTACCGGGCTTTGCATTGGTCGTCACGACGACGTTGCTGCTCTTTGTCGCATGGGCTGGTGCGAGCTGGATGCTGCGAATCGCTCCGGTCCTCGCGATGGCTCGGGACCTTGGACCGTTTGCCAGTCTGCGCGCAGCGGTGCGGCTGGGGCCTCTGCGAGCGAAGCTGTTCGAGATCAATCTCGTAATGGGAGTCGTAAAAGTCGCGCTGATTGTGCTCGCGATGGTCTTTTCGGCGTGTCCATTGCCGTTTCAGAGCGTCGAGTCACAAACATTTCTCACTTGGTGGTGGATCGGCGTGGCAGTGCTCTACTTGGTCGCCGCGGACTACTTTCATGTGGTGCGCGCAGCGGCCTACGAGGCGCTGTACCAGGCGCATCGCCCTCCGACCGGTGACGCGACGCTCTAATCCTGCATCGTAAGGATGGGCCTCCTGATTGCGCCAGATGCAATGGAGAGAGTTCAATGTCCTTCGCTCTTTATCTGATTGGAACAATTATCTTGATCGCCGGTGTCGCTTATGTCGCGCACTTGGCGCACGTGCCGGAACACTGGATTCTCGCGATTGCGATCGTGCTTCTGGGAGCTGGCGTGATGGGCGCGGTGTCGTCGACGCGCCGGCGCGATCCGAACTGACGTCCTCAGAGGCGTGTGGGCACTCTTATGGCCGCACCTCCTGCCGACCCGAGTGCGGCCCCTAATTCGACTCCCGATTCAAAGGCCGCAGAACCTGCGTGCCGATCCGCATCCACTGAGCTGATCTTTGGACCTCAGTTGAGAGCCGGCGAGGGAGTCTTGTTCCGGCTCTTCGCGCCTGCGGCGAATCAAGTACGATTGGCGTTCGATGAGACAACGTCACCAACGCATGAACCGCTGGTGATGCGCAATTGCGGCAATGGATGGCACGAGCTCGCGGTGAAGGAGGCGTGTGCCGGAACCCGCTACTTGTTCGTGCTGCCGGATGGAAGGCGTGTGCCCGACCCAGCGTCGCGCTTCGCTCCGCTGGGTGTGCACGGACCCAGCGAGGTCACTGATCTCGCGGCTTTCCCATGGAGCGACACGAAATGGAGCGGCCGCCCATGGCACGAGGTTGTCCTCTACGAACTGCATGTCGGCGCCTTCACGGCGCAAGGAACGTTTCGTGCAGCGACGGAAAGGCTCGACCATCTGCAGCAGCTCGGCGTCACTGCGGTCGAGCTGATGTGCGTGTCAGCCTTCGCCGGGCAGCGAAGCTGGGGATACGACGGCGTTCAGATCTATGCGCCGAATTCGACCTATGGACGGCCGGAGGATCTGATGGCATTCGTCGATGCCGCCCACGCACGCGGTATCGCCGTCATCCTGGATGTGGTTTACAACCACTTTGGTCCCGAGGGGAATTACATCCCGCTCTACTTTCCGCAGATCTTTTCGCGCAGGCATGAGACAGCGTGGGGCGCGGCATTGAACTTTGATGGGCCGCACTGCCATGAGGTTCGCGAGTTCATCGTGCAGAACGCGCTCTTCTGGGTAACGCAGTTTCACATAGACGGACTCCGGCTGGACGCTTCGCACGCATTGATCGATACAAGCCCCCAACACATCCTCAGCGAGATTTCTGAGCGCGTTCATGCGGCGGCGCGCGGACGGCACGTGCACCTGATCCTCGAAAACGAGCGGACCATCGCGCAGCTGCTGCAGCGCGGCGAGAGCGGCCAAGGCCTCTACACGGCGCAGTGGAACCATGCAGTCGATCACGCCCTCGGCCTGGCGATGTACGGCGAGTGCCAGGATGACGATTCCGCGCGAAGACACGAGACCCATGAGCTGGCGCGCGCTCTCGCCGAGGGCTTTTTTAGCGGCGATGTTTCTTGCGATCCGAACTCGGAAACCGTCCCTGCGACCTCGTTTGTAAGCTTCATACAGACCCACGACCTGGTCGGGAACCGCGTGTTTGGCGAGCGCATCGACGTACTGGCGACTCCGCAGGCGGTGCGCGCTATCGCCGCGATCTACCTTCTGCTCCCACAGATTCCCATGCTGTTTATGGGGGAGGAGTGGTCCGCCACATCGCAGTTTCCGTTCTTCTCGGACTATGGCGGCGACCTGGCCGAAGCGGTGCGGCATGGTCGCGCGGAGCAGATGAAGAAGACTGGCCAGGCCAACGATGAAACCCTCGGCCGCATGCCCGACCCGCAGGCGGAATCGACTTTCTTGTCGGCCAAGCTGCAATGGCAGGAGGCGAAGGAACCGGTCCACGCAGACCAAATTCAGTGGTATCGCCGCATTCTCAGCGTGCGTCGCCGACGGATCCTTCCGCTACTGGAGCATTGGCCCGAGGGTTGCGGAAGCTATGAGGTCCATGGACCAGGACGACTCGCCTGCGAGTGGTCGCTTCAGAACGGAAACCGCCTGAGACTGGCGGTCAATTTGTGCGCTTCCGCCTCGGATCAGGTCGCTCCAGTCGCCGGCGCCGAAACGATCTGGCTCGAAGGGTCGCTGCCAAGCGAGCGGACCCTGGGAACATGGACGGTGCATTGGTTGCTGCAACCGGGAACCTGACAGCGCGAACTGCCCCATGATGTCGTAGGGCGACACAGCCTACGACGGACTTCTGCACTGTACTCGCAATCTGCGGCAAATCCGTCTACGCTAGCATGCACATGGCTATGGCGACGGATATTCTCCGCCTTACCAGCCGGGAGCGCGCGCTCACCGAGCTGGACGATATCGAAGACCTGGTGCAGACGCATCGTGCGCGGCTGCTGCGTTTCGTTACGTTTTCGCTGGGCGACGAGGACCTTGCCGCCTCGATTGTGCAGGATTGCTTCGTGAAGGCTTGGGCCAACCGGCACAACTTCCGCGGCGATTGCAGTGTGCAGACGTGGCTTCATTCAATTGCGCTGAACCTCGTTCGCGATTATCAGCGCACGCAGAAGTTCCGCTTCTGGAAGCAGGTACGGAAGACAGCGACGGACGTGACGGAGATCGCGGGGATGTTGCCGAGCGCGGCGAGCTCGCCCGAGGAGCAGCTTCTGGCGCGCGAACGGGCGCGCGAGGTCGCCAGGATTCTCGAGACGCTCTCGCTGAATCAGCGGACGGCGTTCGTTCTGCGCTTTCAGGAAGAGATGGACCTCGGCGATATCGCAAAGACCATGGGAATGCCCATCAACACAGTCAAGACGCACCTGCATCGCGCCGTGCGCACCGTTCGCACGCGGATGGGAGGACAGCGATGAACGCCCAGCAAATTACCTCTCAGCATTTGACGGACGAACAGTTTGCGAGCCTGGTGGCCGGCGGCCGGCGTGACGAAGATGCGTGCCAGCACGTGGAGGGCTGCGAGATTTGCCGGCGTGAGCTGGATGCCGTTGGGGTTGCGGTGAACGACCTGAGCAGCTTCAGCCTGCGCTGGGCGGAACAGCGGGCAGCACGCATCCAGGCGCCATCGCTGTGGGCGCTCAACTGGAAGACCCTACCCGGCTGGGGCGCGACGATGGCAGCGGTATTGATCTTTGGTGTGGCCCTTGGCACACACATTGAAACCAGTAACCAAACCGTCGCCGTGCAGACGACGCACACGATGGCGGCGCCGACGGCGGATGAGCTGGCGCAGGACAATCGCCTGATGCGTTCGATTGACGATGAGATCAATGAACAGCCCGGCGTTCAGATGGCCGTTTCGGCCCTGGACGATGGTTCGTCGCGGACGGTTCGTCACCACAGCCTGCATGAGGTCTCCAACTAAATGAGGCAGTTGTTCCATGGCCGGCCCGGTTCGGTGAGCCTGCTCTTGCAGGCTGCGCTGGCGCTGGCGGTGCTTTGGTCGCCGCGGATCGCCATCGCGCAGCATCATGGCGGCGGCGGTCCGGGTGGCGGCTTCGGCGGCGGCATGCCGGGCGGCATGGGAGAAGGCATGGGAGATCGCGGCGGCTTTGCGCGCCCGTCGCCGGATATTGACCGCGGCGGTCCGCGGGGCATGCATGGCGGTCTGCAGGTTGGTCCACCCTTTCGCTGGTGGGACGACAAGCACTACGTCAAGCAGCTGAAGCTGACCGAAGATCAGCAACGGCACATGGACGCCATCTTCGAACAGAACAAGGGCACCCTGGTGAAGCGCTTCGAGGCTGTGCAGCAGGAAGAGCAGCACATGGAGGCGCTGACTCACGCGAAGACGCTCGACGAATCGGCGCTCTTTGCCCAGATCGACCGGATCGAACAGGCGCGAGCTGACCTTGCCAAGGCGACGACACACTACATGGTCCAGTTGCACAATGAGCTCAGCCAGGATCAGATTTCGAAGCTCGCAAATCAGCAGTAGCCCGGTCGGCGATTCCACCCTTCAGAGACACGAATCCTCTCAAGAGGACTTGCTCCGCGCGCGAGCGGCGATAATCCATATATGCGTTTCGGGCGCCAGGATCGTCTTTTCGTTCTGACGGGCGCCGGTATCTCTGCGGAGAGCGGGCTGGCGACCTTTCGCGGCTCCGGCGGGTTGTGGAACGGACATCGCGTGGAAGAGGTCGCGACGCCCGAGGCATGGGCCGCGAATGCCGAGCTGGTCTGGCGTTTCTATTCCATGCGCCGGCGCGATGCGATCGCCGCCGAGCCCAATGCCGCTCACCGCGCTCTGGCGGCGATCGAACAGCAAATGGGCGAGCGATTTTATTTGTGCACTCAGAATGTGGACGACCTGCATGAGCGCGCCGGCTCGCGGCGATTGCATCACATGCACGGCGAACTCTTCCGCTCTCGCTGCGTGCGATGCGAGCGCCCGTTCGCTGACAGGAAATTTTATGAATTGGCCGCTGACCTTCCGAGGTGCGAAAGCTGTGGACGTCCTGTGCGTCCGCACATCGTGTGGTTCGGTGAGATTCCGCTGGACATGGAGGGGATCTATCGTGAGCTGGATCGCGCGACGGTGTTGCTAGTCATCGGAACGTCTGGGTCCGTGTATCCGGCCGCCGGTCTTGTACACATCGCCAATCAACGCGGAATCAGGACCATGTACATCGGTCCGGAAGAGCCGCAGAACGCAGACGCATTTGATGAGATTCTGTTAGGGACGGCAACGGATCTCGTTCCGCAGCTTTTGTAGATTTTGTGAGCAACACTTTTTCAGGCAGGCCAGATGTCCAAACGCAGCGCGGGTTTAGTGATGTATAGGATTCGGGAAAAACAGCTTGAGGTCTTTCTGGTTCACCCGGGTGGGCCCTTCTGGGTGAACAAGGACAAGGGTGCGTGGGCGATTCCGAAAGGCCAGGTCGACGATGGTGAGGAGGCGCTGGACGCTGCCCGGCGCGAGTTTCAGGAAGAGACCGGCTTCCTAGCCCACGGAGAATTTCTGGAGTTGGGTACGATTCGGCAGTTGAGCGGAAAGCTTGTCGACGCATGGGCGTTTGAAGGCGACTGCGATCCAGACAAGCTCCGCAGCATTACATGCGAGGTAGAGTGGCCACCGCGCTCCAAACGCATGATCGAAGTCCCTGAAGTGGATCGCGGTCAATGGTTCACCATCAATGCGGCGCATGAGTCGATCATCGAGAGTCAGCGTCCGTTCCTTGTTACTCTGTGCGCGGCGTTAAATTGCGATGCTGACGGACGGCTCGCGTAAGCTCGAAGGTGAATGACAGCGAAGGCATCCGTGGCGTCTGCGCAATCCGATGTCGGCCTTGGGAACGGCCGTTCAGCGCTTGCGCGGCGCATAGCATCCAAGACGGGAATCTATGCCGGATTCGTGGCAACCGGCATCAGCGTGGCGTTGCCCGGCGCTCTGTTGCCATTGCTCTTGTCGCGCTGGCATCTGGGCGACGTACGCGGCGGACTGCTGCTCTTCTGCTTTTTCATTGCGACCACGACGGGCGCTTTGCTCTCCCGCGGCGTGATGAACCGCTCGGTTGCGCGCGGTTCGGTGCTGGCTGCTGTGGGCGCGGCGTGGCTTGGACTGGCGAACCGCGGATGGGCCTTCGCCGCCATCGCCCTCTTTGGTCTTGGCCTCGGCATCGCGATGACCTCGACCAGCCTGCTTGTTAGCCGGCGCTGGCCGGAAGAGCGCCGGACGGAGATGATGCGACTGAATCTGTTGTGGGCCGCGGGCGCATGCGCCGGGCCATGGCTGGGCTTGGGCGGACGTGCTCTGCGTTCGGCAGCCAGCACCTCGCGCCCTCTGCATGTCCTCGCTGGCCTCGCTGTATTTTTCGTCGCGTGGGCCGTTTGGATGTGGATCGCAGAGAGCGATATCGCGCCTTCCAGCGAAGAGTTGCAGGGCGGCGACTCGCGAGCCTCTGCCAAATCCGGCCATCGGTGGTTATTGCTCACACTTCCCCTGCCTGTGCTGGTCATTTTGTTCAGCGCAACCGGCGTGGAGAGCTCGACGGGAGGATGGCTCACTGCGTATACGCAGCGCCTCGGCGAGACCGCGCCGACGACGATCGGGGCGGCGACTGCATTTTGGGTCGGGCTGCTGACCTCGAGATTCGTGCACTCCATCCGTCAAACGGAGCATCTGCGTGAGCGTGGCGTGTTAGCGGGAAGCGCGCTGTTGATGTCCGCCGGCCTCGTCGTATTGATCGCCGGGCCCGCTGGATTCACGAGCGTGGTGGCGGCCTTCGCGGTCGGCTTCGGCGTCGGCCCCATGTATCCGCTTGCGTTGACGATAGCGCTGCGCCGTTGCGAGTCGTTGGGCGCGTTCGTGCTTGCAGGTTTCGGCTCCGCCACCCTTCCGCTGTTCACCGGCACAGTATCAAGCTGGTCGCACTCGCTCGCCGCGGGGCTGGGAGTTCCGCTCGCAGCCGCTGCGGTGATGGTCATCGCGGGGCTGCGTTCGCCTGAAGATCCGCGCGCAGTCGCCTTCGCCGCGCCTGATCCTTCTGCGGCTCAGTGATATTCGAGGATGTGCGGCGCCGGCCACTCGAGCGTGCCGTCGGCTCGGTTCACGTACATGAACACCTTATGCCCAGGCTTGGTGTTGGGTTCTTCGCCTGCGGCCACCGGTACGATCCCGTCCTGAAGGTTCACGCGCACCGCCACAATGATGCCCGTTCCGAAAAATCCGCTGCCATCCGTCTTCGAAAGGTCCACATGGTGCGAGGTGATGGGAGCATTCACCGGCGAATACTTCGTCCAGTCTTCGGTGAAACGCGATAACGGATAGCTCGGATCCGGATGCCCGTTCTCGTAGATGTTGTAAGCCTTCTGATAATCCTTGGCTTCGAGTGCGTTGAAGAAGTTATTGACCTTGTGTTCCGCCGGAAGATTGCTGAAGAACCAGCCGTGGCCCGCCACGTAACCGGCAAAGAAGATGATAAACAGTCCGAGAATCACCGCGCCGACTGTGATGAGGAGTTTGCGGTTCCGCTCGTCGCGGTGCGGATCGTATGCGGGTGCATCCATCAGGCTCATCGTGCAGGCGTCTCCTTCGTCCCCTTCTACTATAGACACCGGAATCAACGAGATGGATGACTCGGCCGCTCTTCACCTAGTGAAAACGCGTCGCGAACGTGCTCGAACTGCGGCTCAGCGGCGACGAGATAAACCGACAGCACGTCAAACCGCACCGGCACCCGAGAACGATGCCGTGCAGGCAGTTGTGCCAGCCACGCTGCCGCCATCTTGCGCAGTTGCCGCTGTTTGGCTGCATTCACGGCCACGTCCGCCGGAAACAGATCGCGCGCGGTTCTTGTCTTCACCTCAAAGATGACCACCGTGTCGCCGTCCCACGCAATAAGATCCAGGTCGCCACGCACTCTCGCCGAAACCCAGCGTCTCGCCACAATCGTGTACCCCATTGACCGCAGATAAAAGAACGCATGGTCCTCGCCGCGCTGGCCGGTGAGCAGATGTTCCGGCTTCGGCGATTCGCCGGCCCTGACAGCACGCCGCGCCAGCCGCCGGTCGGCCAGCGAGCGAAGCCGCAGATAAACATTTTGTTCGAGACGAAGAAGGCCCGGCGACCGCACGAGGAGAGAATAGCAGCCGCCGCCACATCACCATCTACTTCTCAGGTGGGACTTCTGCGGCCACCTTCGCCATGCGCACCACGCGAAGCTCCTCGCCATTGGGCAGCGGTACATCGACCCGCTCCAATTCCGCGTAGCCGCGCAGGCGGTACAGCGGAACGCCGGTGAGTGTTGAACCCATCGCGAAACGGCCGAAACCAGCTCGCCGGGCCTCGGATTCGCAATGCTCAAGAATCATCGATCCCAGGCCCAGTCGCGCGTACTCCGGATGTACGAAGATCGCTCGAATGCGTGCAGCCTCCGTCAGCGGGTCAAGCAACGCAGCATCACGGCCCGATCCTCCGTCGGAGCCGAACAGCGTTCGGCGCGCACTCCATCCCCCACAGCCCGCCATGACCTCGGGCTTATCCGCAGGAAATGCCACGAAGTAGGTTCCATCCAGGATGAGCTGCGTATCCAGCCCAAGAGCCGTGCCGAGGGCGCCCTCGATCTGGCGCGGGCTATAGTCGGCCGTCTGCAGTCCACGCACGGAGAGCTCGATCAGCCCGTGCAGTGCAGGAACGTCGCCCGGCTGAGCCACGCGGATGCCGAATTGGAGGTTGGTCTCCGCCATGGTTCAGTTTGAGGATAGTTTGCCTCAGGGTGCCGCGGTATACTGGATCGTGCACACCAGGCACAACCAATTCTCAAAACCAAAGAGGTCGCTATCGTGTCGGCAAAGTACATCTTTGTGACGGGCGGAGTTGTGTCTTCGCTGGGCAAGGGCCTGGCGGCAGCGTCGATCGGTTGCCTTCTCGAAGCGCGCGGCCTGCGCGTCAACCTGATGAAGTTCGACCCCTACCTCAACGTCGATCCCGGCACGATGAGTCCCTTCCAGCATGGCGAGGTCTTCGTTACCGACGATGGCGCAGAGACCGATCTCGACCTCGGTCACTACGAACGATTCACCCACGCCAAGCTCTCGCGCGACAATAACCTCACCACGGGCCGCATCTACGAGCAGATCATTACCAAGGAGCGCCGCGGTGACTATCTCGGCAAGACTGTGCAGGTCATCCCGCACGTCACCAATGAGATCAAGGCCGCCGCGCGCAAGATCGGCGCCGACTGCGACGTCGCCATCGTCGAGATCGGCGGCACTGTCGGCGACATTGAATCGCTCCCGTTCCTCGAAGCCATCCGCCAGATGCGCCAGGAAATGGGCCGCGACAATACCTGCTTCGTGCACGTAACGCTCATCCCCTGGATCGCCGCCGCGCAGGAGCTCAAGACCAAGCCCACGCAGCACTCGGTCAAGGAGATGCTCTCCATCGGCATCCAGCCGGACATCCTGCTCTGCCGCGCCGACCGCGCCGTCCCGCGCGAGATGCGCTCGAAGATCGCCGCCTTCTGCAACGTCGAAGAGGCCGCCGTCGTCGTCGCGCGAGACGTGCCCAGCATCTACGAGGTTCCGCTGAACTTCGCGAATGAAGGTGTCGATGCGCTCGCGTTGAGATACTTGCGCATCGATGCAAAGGACGCCGATCTCACGAAGTGGAAAGAGCTCGTCCATCGCGCCTACAACCCCGCCGACGAAGTTTCGATCGGCATCGTCGGGAAGTATGTCGAGTATGAAGACAGCTACAAGTCACTGAAGGAAGCGCTCGTCCACGGCGCGCTGGCTGAGAACCTGAAGCTGCGCGTCACGTGGATTGAAGCCGAAGGCCTCGAGGTGGAAAACTACGAGTCGCAGCTCGAAGGTTTCGACGGCATCCTCGTCCCGGGCGGCTTCGGCAAGCGCGGCATCGAAGGAATGCTGAACGCTATCCGCTACGCACGCGAGCGCAAAATTCCATACTTCGGCATCTGCCTCGGCATGCAAACCGCATGCATCGAGTACGCGCGCAACGTCTGCGGCCTCGCCAAGGCAAACTCCGGTGAATTCGACCCCTCCACGCCGCATCGCATCATCTACAAGCTCCGCGAGCTCATCGGCGTCGAAGAGATGGGCGGCACGATGCGCCTCGGCGCCTGGACCTGCATCATGGAACCCGACTCGATTGCAGCCAAAGCCTACGGCTCTACCGAAATCAGCGAGCGTCACCGCCATCGCTACGAGTTCAATCGCGAATACGAGCCCGTTCTCACCGGGGCGGGCCTTCGCCTCACTGGCACAACTCCCGACGCAACCTATGTCGAAATCGTCGAGATTCCTGGCCACCCATTTTTCCTCGGCTGCCAGTTCCACCCGGAATTCAAATCCAAGCCGCTGGAGCCGCATCCGCTCTTCCATGAATTCGTCAAGGCCAGCTATGCAAACCGCGGCATCCAGAAGGCCGAACGCATCGTCCGCGCTGAGGTAGAAGCGTGAGCCGGTACGACTACGAACATGACCCCCGGCGCGGTTCGGGTCTTGTGTTTCTGGTAATTTTCTGTCTCGTGCTCGGCGCGGTTGTTCTGGGCGTCTTCGTGCACGGCGCCCGCAATGGATGGCCCGGAAAGCTGGCGTCCATGATCGCCGGACGCTCCCGCTCCATGATCTCGGCACCCGATGTCATAGACAGCATCCAGCGCTTGAATCGCTTGGAGACGGTAAAGTACTCGCTCGACACTGTCGTCGAGGGCGACGAATCCAATCCGCTGCTTCCCGACGCTCTCGCTGGCGACAAGCTGCTCATGATCGTGCACGGCAGCACCGTCGCCGGCGTGGACCTGAGCCAGTTGAAGCCCGACAGCGTGCAGATCACCGAAGGCCCCAACGGCCGCAGCATTCAGCTCTCCCTTCCGCCCAGTCAGATCTTTCAGACAACCGTCGACGAAACCCGGACCCGCGTCTATTCTCGCGATACCGGCATCTTCGTTCGCGCGGACCCGAATCTCGAGTCCGAGACCCGTGCCAAGGCGCAGATCGAGCTGCAGCAGGCTGCCCTCAAAGATGGCATCCTGGACGCCGCCGCCGGCAATGCACGGGTCGCCGTCACCGCCATGCTGCAGGGGCTGGGCTTTGTACACGTCCAGATACGGTAGTCTTGCCTTCAGCAAACCCGTCTCACGACAATAACGATTTGCGGGCGATGGGGTTCGAAAAAGATCGCTTGACTGCGTCGTGAGCGCGGATCGAAGCGTCCTAACCAGAGGGGAATTGGAACAGATTTAATGCAACTGCTGGAACAGCGAGTGCCGACCTCCACCGGCGAGCCTGCGGGAGAGCTGCAGCGGACGCCGAAACGTCCCATCAGCGCACCGGCGCCCGTCCGCAAGCCCGCGCTTCCCGCGCTCACCGGGATCCGTTCGCTGCTCGCGCTCACCATCATGCTGTTTCACTTCACGCCCAGCGGCCTCACGTGGGCCGCGCATCCGCGCTTCACGCTCTATCCCATCATCAACATCGGCTACGTCTTCGTCAGCTTTTTCTTTGTCATCTCCGGGTTCATCCTTTATTACAACTACGCGCAACGCGCGGGCGGCGTGAATGCCGTCGACTTCTGGATGGCGCGCGCCAGCCGCTTGTATCCGGTCTATCTGCTGACGATGCTGGTCTCCATCCCCATGCTGGCTCTCGAGTGGCACGCGCGCACGCACGCGCAGTTCTTCCTCGGCCTTGTCACCACCCCGCTTCTTATTCAAGGCTTCTTCCCGCGCATCGCCACCTTCTGGAACACCGTCAGCTGGACCCTCTCCTGCGAGGTCGCGCTCTATCTGCTGTTCCCCTTGCTCTTGAAGGTGAGGCTGCCAAAGAACGTCGGCAAGCTCCTTCTGATGGGACTCGGGTTCTGGCTTCTCGGCATGGTGCCTCACGCCATCTATCTCGCCACCAACCCCGATCATCTTGCCCACGCGCCGGACCGCTACAGCACCGGCGTCTACATCGAGTTCCTGAAGTACACGCCGCTGCCCTATCTCTGCACCTTCCTCTGCGGCATCACCATCGGCAGGATCCATCAGGAGGCCAAGCTGCGCGTCCGCGGCCGCATGATCGTTGGCCTGTGCGGCTTTGCGGCGGCATGGTTCTGTTGTTATCACCTCGCCGACCGGATGCCCTACATCCTGATGCACGGCGGCCTGATGACGCCAATCTTCGGCGCAATCATCCTTGGATTGGCCGGCCCCAGCCCTCTCGCCACGATCTTCTCGTGGCGGCCGCTGGTCGTCATCGGCAGCTCCACCTACTGCCTCTACCTCATGCACTTCAACCTGTTCGAACTGATCCACAAACACCATCTGCCCGAACGTCTGCACGTCGCGTGGATGGATCCGTGGATCAGCTATGTGGTCATCGTGCTGCTTGCCATGGCGGCGCGGAAGTGGATCGAGCATCCCTTCCAGATCGCTATCGGCAACTGGTGGAAGCGCAGGCGCGAGGCGCAGCGCGAAGAGCGCGAGCGCCTTCCGCTCGCTGCGTAAGCGTTCAGGGTTTCTTTCACGGAGAACGGACAACGCAAGACAGACCACGTCCGTCCTCTGGGCGAGTCTGTCACACGCTATCGATCGTGCGCGCCGCCGTGTCGATCGCTTCCGCGATCTTCGCAATCTGTTCCGGCGTCAGGTCGCCGCGAAACATCCGCATGCGAATAGCTTCGCCGAGATTGCGGAACGCGCGCATGAGCTGCGGGCTGCGTCCCCGTCGAAATGCGTGTCCCGTGTGCTCCAGGCGCTCGGTGATCTCGCGCAGCCGGCCAGCATGATCGGCCAGCTCTTTGCGTCCCGCATCCGTAATCGCATACGTCTTGCGCCCGCCTTCGCTGGGCTCGACAACCTGCGCGAAGCCGCGCTCTTCGAGCAGCGTCAGCGTGGGATAGACCACCCCGGGACTGGGCGCATAGCCGCCCGAAAGCCGCTCTTCGATCGACTTGATCAGCTCATAACCGTAGCTGGGCTTCTCTGAAAGCAGCTGCAGGATGAGGAGCTGGAGGTCGCCGGGATCGAGGAAACGCTCCCGTCCGCCACCAAAGCCGCGCTCCCACGGGCCGCCGTGCCGGCCAAACCGCGCGTGATGCCGCTCTCCGCGGCCGCAATCCTCGCGACCGCCTCGGCCCTCATGAAAGTACATAAATCTATTGAACATATTTGAATCTCCTTCTCTTACGATACATCGTAAGATATATCTTAGATAACTCGAGGAAGAGAAAGATGCAAGTTCTTTGTGAAAGATTTTTGAGATTTATGGCCGGTGAGCTCGCCAATGCGGATTCAACCTGCCGCGTCAATTGCCCGTGCTGTTGCCCGAGCGTCGCGGATCAGGTCCGGCAGGCCGACCCCGCGATAGCTGTTCCCCAGCAGGTGAAGCCCCGGAACCCCGGCGACCATCGCCTCCAGCCGCTCTATCCGTTCTAAATGGCCGACCTCGTACTGCGGCAGGCTGCGCGGCCATCGCCGCACAGCATGAAACGACGGCTCGGGAAGGTGGCCGAGAATATTGCGAAGTTGGACGAGCGCAAGCTTCGCAATCTCCTCGTCCGATTCAGAGCTGAGGCTCTCGGCGCTTGTGCCGCCAAAGAACGCCCGCAGGACTCTCGCGCTAGGTGGAGCGCGATGCGGAAACTTCCGGTCGACAAAGGTGCAGGCGAGGAGCTGTCGATCGGTCGTTGATCCTTGCGGGACGAGAAAACCGAATCCAGGCGGAATCGTGAATGCTTGCGCGAGGTCTTGGGTCCAGGCGAACGCGACCAGAATCGCGGAGCTTGCGTCCACGGGTAAGAATTCGATCAGCCGTTGATCGCCCTTTAGCCGCAAGAGATCGCGGCCCGAATCGAGCGATGTTGCGAGGATCACCTCATCAAACCGGTCGGCAATCAGCTGACCCTTCTCTTCGACGACGACCTGCCAACGATTCTCATCTCCAATGTCTTTCACCGGAATTGCTGTGTGTACTCGATCCAGAGGAAGAACGGAGGCAAGAGCATCTACGAGACTCGCAAGACCGTTGCGAAGAGAGGTGAAGATTGGCAGAGCTTGTGTGCGCTGCGAGGATTTCAATTGCAGGGCCGTGATCAGGGAGCCGTGCTCGCGTTCCATCGCGACAAACTGCGGCATCACGGCGCGGACGGAAAGCTTGTGAACGTCACCACCAAAGACGCCGCTCAGCAGCGGAGCGGCGAGCGTATTCAAAACCTCGTCGCCGAAGTGACGACGCGCGAAATCCGCGACGGATTCGTCATGATCAGGCGCGCCCGATTTGAGTTCCTCGGCGCGCGTGATCTCGTTCGCGTAAGCCAGCTTCGCGGATTCCGAGAAGAGCGGTGAGTTATCGAGCGCGCTGAGATCTTCAGGAACCATCATCCGCATGCGGTCTGGAATGGGCTGCAGCTTGCCGTCGATGAGGATATAGGTCTTGCGCGTCGCGTCGTTCGAAAAAATCAGCTCCAACTCGAGTCCAAGCTCGATCGCCAGCTCGCTTGCCCACGGCTTTTCGCTGACCCAGCCATCGGGACCGCCTTCGAGAATGAACTCGCCTTCCGGTGTTGTGACGCGCGTTGTTTCGACAATGCCACCGAGGCGGTTCGAGGCTTCATAGAGATGCCAGTCGATCGCTGCGCCGCGCTGGCGCGCAAGCTCGAGCTCATACGCCGCGGCGAGGCCGCTGATGCCTCCGCCGATGATGGCGACACGTTTCATGTCGATGACGCATTCAAAGCTAAATCGCCGTAGAGAACGTGATCGAGCGCTCGGATGAGCGTAGGCGAATCGTTGAGGCTTTCTGCGCGGTAGAGTGTCATGCCCAGCGAGCCCACAACCTCGCGGAACTGGATGTCGATGTCGTAAAGAATCTCGACGTGATCGCATAAAAAGCCGATGGGCTGAATCACAACCGCTTTGTGTCCTGCTTCGGCGAGAAACTTCAACGTGTCTTCCACAGTTGGACCGATCCAGGGGGCACCCGCGATCCCTTGCGACTGAAAGGCAAAGTACCAGTCGCTCTCCATCATGCCAACAGGCGCGAGCCATTTCGCTACTGCGGCCGCTGTTTGCTTGCACTCGACCGGGTACGGATCCCCTTCACTAGCGGCGCCGTAGCTCTGGATGCCCTCCGCCGACGGCGGCCCGGCTGTCTGCGCGGCCTCTTCTGCGCTGGTGGCGCGAATGGTTCGGCAGGGGACGGAGTGTGCCGTGAACAGGACCGGAACGCGGACCGTCGTTCCCGCTGCCGCGCTGCTTGCCGCGCAGGCTTCGGCCCAGACGGGCCAGAGGCGTTCGGCGAAGGCATTGGCGAGGAGACGATCATCGGCCCACCCGCTGATGAAGTCGTAGGTGAAAGCGCCGTTTACGGCCTTGTCGAGCGCTCGCTTGTAGAGGCCGGTCGAGGTGCGGGAATTTTGCGGAGCGAGACAGAGCACGCGGGCGTGCCGGACGCCGTCGGCTTTCATCTGCTCGACGGTCTCGGCGATGAAAGGATGCCAGTTGCGCATGCCCACGTAGACCTTGCGCTCAGTTTGTTTCTCAAGCAACTGCGCTTGGCGCAGCGTCCAGCGGGTAAGCGGCGGGCGATCTTCCAGCCGTGGGCGCTCCGGTAAAGGCTCATCTTTGAGGCCGATGGTGGCGTAGCGATGCTGGAGTTCTTCGATAACGTGCTGGGAAATTGGGCGCCCGCCGGTAACGTGACGAAGGTACTCGGCCATCTCGCTGAGGCGGTCAGGCGTGCCGTGCGCGAGAAGCAGGATGGCGGTGTGGCTCATGGGCAGTTCCCATGGTAGATGGTCGACGTACCCCCTCCCTCCTGTTTTTGTGCAAAGTCCTCAGAAAAGAGACTTTAGCGGTGGACTTCAGGCGCAGGGCAAAAGAAAAGCCCCGTACGCCGGGGCTTTCCGAAGGCAAGTCTTGTCAAGTGCCGGGTTCTGTCTGGAGATCACGAAACGGGTTCGGCGACGACCTCAATATCGATGTGGCGGGTGGTGCCGGTGACGTCGACAGAGCCCAGTGTGAGCGGCTTTCCGGGCGAGAGTTCGGAGGTGCCTTCGACATCCGTCTGACGGAATACCGGCTCCTGAACGCCGGCAATCGTGCTGGGCGGGCCGACGCTGGATTGCTCGACTTTGGATTTGAGCTGGAGGCCGCTGGGTGTGTCATCGAGCGTCACGTCGACGTTGATTCCGACGTCGAGGTATTGAAACTGTGTTTGCTGCGGGTCGCTCCCTTTTCCATAAGTCCCGGTGGCAATGGGAATCTTGTCGCCCTGCTTCAGCACGGTGCGCTGACCGGCCGCCACGACCATGGATATGTGTTGAATTCCGACGCGTGTGCCGTTATCGGAGTCGGCGATCGTGAAGGTGAGACGGTAGATCTTGTGCGGACGATCGAGATCGGCGATGATCCGCTGCGCGAGTTTCTGCTGATCGGGAGGGGCGTAAAGCTGAATCGCGTTCTGAGACGCAACAAGATAGATCTTGACGTCGTTGTCCAGCATGTTGCGAAGCGCGATAAGGATCTCATTCGCATCATTTTGCTGAAAGGTGTGATCGAGGTAATAGGTTTTAAGGACGCGAGTGGCCATGAAGCAGTCATGCTGAGTGATGGCTGTCGGCGGTTGTGCTTCGCAGGGATTCGGCTCCGATGGCCTGGCTTGCGCGGAACCGGAGGCGGTGAAGGCCAGGGCGACCAGACCGGTGGCGAGAAGATTGAAGATGCGGGGCGTTCGAATCATTCGGTGTCTCCGAGTGGTTGTTTGAGCGGTGGTGGGTCAGGGAAGAAGTTTTTGAAGGCGGTGGTTTCGTCGGCGTCCTGCCGGGCGCGGAATTCGGGGTTGAGTTCGGCAAGCTCCGTGAGATTGACGTCGCGAAGGCCGCGGAGCAGGAGTTTTTCCTCCGGGGTGAGTGGCAGCGGCGGCGCCGGATGGCTCGGCGCGTGAAGGTCCGCGAGGAGCTGGGCGTCAGAGGGGGTCGTTCCCCTGTCTGCGACTGTGTCGTTGTCATGAACGGTGCACCCGGAGTGAACACAACCCGCCGGCATCGTCGCGCTTGCTGGACGAGCAACCCGGCGGGTTGGCTCCGCGAGGATGTGGTTCGTGGTTGAAAACGGTTCCGAGCTCGTTGGGACACCGCCGGCCTCGTGGTTCTTCGACTCGCTGTGCTCGCTCAGAATGACAGCCTCTGAGGTTGTGCTCCCGGTTTGTGCAGGTGCGGTGGCGCGATGGTGAAGGGTGACCAGCGAGGCCATAGCGACGATGGCGGCTGCAGTTGCGCTCCACACCGCAACATGGGCAGGGCGACGGGCATTTCCGCGCGCGATACCCCAACCTTTCACGATAAAGCTGTGAAAGGGCAGGCCACCCGAGTGCGTCGCGCGCGTGGCGGCGCGGTGCTCGAGCGAGATGAGGATGCGGCCGTTGAGGCCGGAGCGGGGCCGAGCATCGCGAAGAGCAGAGAGGGCGCGGTGGATGTTGTGGTCGATTGCATCGGTGTGGCGAACGTTCGCGTTCATGCTTTGCCTCCTTTCGAAAGGCGCTCGCGTAATCGTGTGCGGGCGCGGAAGATGAGAGCCCGGACGGCAGACTCAGATTTGTTGAGGAGCTCGGCGAGTTCCCTGGTGTCGAGTTCGTCAATGGCGGAGAGCAGGAGCGCCTGGCGCTCGGCGCGCGGGAGGCGGTCGATCTCGCGGAAGACGCGGGCGAGCTCGCGGGCGTCATGCAGGGCAAGGTCGGCAGGCGTGTTGCGGCCTGCGAGTTTCAGGGCGGAGATGTCGTCGAGCTGCTCCGGGCGGATGCGGCGGCGGCGGTCGAGCGCTAGATTCCAAGTAATGCGCACGAGCCAGACGCGGAGGTCGCGGATTTCAGGTAATGCGCGGCGATGTTCCATGACGCGGACGAAGGTATCTTGCACGACGTCTTCGGCTTCAGTGGGGTTGCGTAGTACGGAGTGGGCGAGGCGGAAAAGGAGCGTGGAGTAGGTTTCGACGAGGGCCGCGACCTCGGTCTCGGAGACAGAGGTACGGGCGAGTGGCAGCGGCAAACTTAGTTCCTCGAACACGTGGCGCTCGGGCTCCGGGAGGTGCTACAGGACAGACGGATGATAGTGCGTTGCGCTCGGGGGAATTTTTGGCAGGGAGTGAATAGTGAAGAGTGAATAAAGCAAAGCCGCTCAGGCGGGGCGTTAGGATGGCGACGGGGAGACTCTATGGAACGGCGAGCGATCAGTTTGCGCGAGAAGTTTGGGATGTTTGAGGAGCGGTGGTCTCCGCGGGTGGTTGCGGAGATGAACGACTATCAGTTCAAGCTGGTGAAGCTGGAGGGGGATTTCGTCTGGCACAGCCATGCGGAGACGGATGAGACGTTCTTTGTCATCGAGGGCGAGTTGCGGATTGATTTTCGGGATGGCTCGGTGACGGTTGCGTCGGGCGAGATGTTCGTGATGCCGCGGGGAGTCGAACACAAACCTTTTGCAGCGCGGGAGGTGAAGCTGATGCTGATCGAGCCAAAGGGCGTGGTGAATACGGGCGATGCGGGCGGGGAGAGGACGGCGAAGGGTGATGTTTGGGTGTGAGGGGGAAAGTATCGTCGGGACGTTGAGTCGTCTTCACGCGTGCGGCGCGCGTCGATCAGTTCCCCTGGCCGCCCGGCGACCGACAAAGGCGAAATACGAGCAAGATCGCTGCTGTAAGCCACGCGCCGAAACTAACTGGCTTCGGCAGGTACATGCCAATAGCGACGCCTGCCGCGGCCAACGTTCCGCACAGTCCGGCAAACTGCCACATACCGTACATGAAGACGAAGGGTAGGTAATGGGCTCCGAGCACGATCATAAGGGCGGGGTAGAACCAAGCTGGGCGAAGCACGGCGATGCCGATTACCAGTGGAAGCATGAGAGGAAGGACGAACGCGACCTGCATGCCGAGCGCGTTCATCGGGTGTCCCTTGGGGAGAGCGTAGGCGTGTCCCATCCCTCGCAGTACAAGCTGGGTTATCGGAAAGATGAAAAATCCACCCAGAACCAGGACCAGTTCTCCCAAATGCAGTGAGCGCCATGTGCACGCTGCCGCCGATAGAGCCCACAACACAGCCGACACGAGCTGACCGGCAAATCCGCCGAGGAAGGTCTCACGAACATCTCTTTGCGCCTGAGTAATCTCCATGATGCGCCCATCGTACTAGCAGGACGCAATTGCGGCGCGGAATCAGGCACGGATGGCAGTTTGGGATGCTTGAGGAGCGGTGGTCGCCGCGGGTGATCGCGGAGATGAATGACTATCAGTTCAAGCTGGTGAAGCTGGAGGGGGATTTCGTCTGGCACAGCCATGCGGAGACGGATGAGACATTCTTCGTCGTAGAGGGCGAGTTGCGGATTGATTTTCGGGATGGCGCGGTGATGGTGGGGCCGGGCGAGATGTTCGTGGTGCCGAAGGGCGTGGAGCATAAACCGTTCGCGGCGCGCGAGGTGAAGATGATGCTCGTGGAGCCGAAGGGTGTGGTGAATACGGGGGAGGTGTGTGGGGAGATGACGGCGGAGAATGATCTTTGGGTGTGAAGGGCGAGCGAGCCCAATCATGACGACGGTAAAGCTGTCATGAATGGGGCACCCGACAGTCGCGAATACCTCTACTCGCCGCAGTCGCCGCCCTTCATGCCACACGGAATACACGATTGCGGCTTTTCGACGCACTGATCTTCGGCACCTCTAAGCTCAGCCCCGATCAACTTCGAGAATGCTCGCTTCGCTTCAATCTGCCCGTACGTTGAAATGACTTCCCCGTTCGGCAGCTGAATCACATACGCCTTAAACGTACCCATGCTCGCGCAGCTTGAATGAGGCGGTACTTCAACAGCAATTGCCAGCCGGTTTGAACCATTTCCAATCCATCCGATGGCACCTACGTTCGGCAACTCGGGATCGAAGCACTTGGGTTTCAACAACCGGCTGCCATCGGGCACTGGTTCGATGACGTGGATGCCAGCGTCTGTGACATAGACAACGAGCACATGGTACCTGCCGACATTTCCTGCGTCGCTGTATGTTAGGAAAAACGCTTTGGAGTCTGGTGCCCATGCGGCTTCCGCGTTCACACCATTTTCGATTTTGTATACGTGATTCCCTGCTCGAATAAGAACTTTCTCGGCAAACGAATCCTCCACAATGATCTCCTTCTTGCCATCCGGCGCAGGTATCGTGACATGACCGCGTGCCCAGATCGGTGTAGCCGAACGGGAATATATCGCCTGCGACCATACGCAGACAGGCATGGAAATGAAAAAGAACAGAAGTATGACGTTGCGAGTCACGCCGGAAAGTCTAGCGCAAATTGGACTCCTCGCGACCGTAGCCAGTTTGTTCCCCGGTTTCCCGGTAACTCGGAAGTGGCTGCGGGCGGATTAGCCCTCAGATGTCGGCTTGTGGTGATTCCGCTCAGGCGCGGATGGCCCAGTCGCTGACTTCGTTGGGTGCGTGCGGGGTGGGGTGGGTGTGGCGCTTGATGAGGTCGACGACGCGGAGGACGGCGTCGACGGGGGTGTTGGGGACGATGCCGTGGCCGAGGTTGAAGATGTGGCCGGGGCGGTTGGCGGCTTGCGCGAGGATTTCTTGGACGCGGGCTTCGAGGACGGCTTCGGGGGCGAAGAGGGTGATGGGGTCGAGGTTGCCTTGCACGGCTACGGGGGCGGTGCCGTCGGGGCGGAGGCCGAGGGCGCGCCAGCCGGTGTCGAGCGGGACGCGCCAGTCTAAGCCGATGACATCTGCGCCGGTCTCGCGGAAGGTGGGGAGGAGCGAGGCGGTGTCGACGCCGAAGTAGATGACGGGGACGCCGAGGGCCTGGATGCGGCGGATGAGCTCGGTGGTGGGGGCGAGGGCGTAGGCGCGGTAGTCGGCGACGGAGAGCGCGCCGGCCCAGGAGTCGAAGACCTGGATGACGTCGGCGCCGGCGGAGACTTGCTGGGCGGCGAAGTCGGTGAGGACGGTGACGAGCTTGTCCATGAGGATGGGCCAGCTCTGCGTGTCGCCGTACATGAGCTTTTTGGTCTCGATGTAGTTGCGGGAGGAGCCGCCTTCGATCATGTAGCTGGCGAGGGTGAAGGGCGCGCCGCAGAAGCCGATGATGCCGAGTGTGTCCATGGAGTCAGGTGACGTGGACTTGTTGTTGAAGTGGCTGGCGACGCGAGTGATGGCTTCGGCGACGTAAGAGAGCTCTGGCGTGCGGTCGGTGCGGAGGGCGCGAATCTGGTCGAGGGTGCGGAGGGGTTGATGGATGACGGGGCCTTCGCCGTTGACGAACTCGAAGTCGAGGCCCATGGGGGTGAGCGGGAGCAGGAGGTCGGCGAATATGATGGCGGCGTCGACGCCGAGGCGCTCGGCGGCGGTGATGGTGACCTCAGCGGCGAGGGCGGGCGTGCGGCAGATGTCGAGGAGGGAATGGTGCTTGCGCACGGCCATGTACTCGGGCATGTAGCGGCCGGCCTGGCGAAGGAACCAGACAGGCGTGCGGTCGACGGGCTGGCGCAGGCAGGCACGGATGAAGCGGGAGGCAGCGAGGGGAGTGGAGCTCACATTTTGAGGCTAGCACTGTGCGCGCATCTGCAACGACGGACGGGTTTGGGCGATTGTCGAACGCACGGCGAGCGCGATCCACAGAAAACTGCGTTTTCCACCTTTCTTAGCTACCCGCAACGGAATGTTCCATGTGGAACGTCGATGTTCCACGGCGATGCGGGCTACAACGCGTATTTGTGGAACGCGTAGACTGGGAGACGGCTTCTCGCGGCATTTTGAGAGTAGTTGAAGGACCGGGTCCGCGCGCGAGAGCGAAATTTTTGCAGGAAAGACACGCTGAATCTGTATGCCGAACTATCTTGAGTTGCCCATCGGGTCGAAGTCGCCGGAGCTGGTGAATGCTGTGATTGAGATTCCGCTGGAAGGGATCAATAAGTACGAGTACGACAAAAAACTGCATGTGTTTCGGCTGGATCGGAATCTGTTTTCGCCGGTGCATTATCCGGGGGATTATGGGTTCATTCCGAGCACGCTGGCGGCCGACGGCGATCCTCTGGATGCGCTGGTGCTGGTGGATACGCCGAGCTTTCCGGGATGCGTGTTGAAGGTAAGGCCGATCGGTGTGTTGGAGATGACGGACCAGGGCGTGGCCGACGAGAAGATTCTCTGCGTGGGCGATGGGAATCCGAGGTATTCGGACGTTTGGAACTACTCGGATGTGTACCCCCATGTGCTGAAGGAGATGACACACTTCTTCTCGATCTATAAGGATCTGGAAGGAAAGCGGGTCGAGGTGAAGGGATGGAGAGACGCCGCGGTGGCCCGTCAAATTATCACGCAGGCGGCGGACGCGTTTGTGGCGAACAAGCAGAAGAAGGCCGAAGAGGCGCAGGCGGGGAAGAAGTAAGGAATTAGAGAACAGAGACAAGTGGACAGGATCGGTGATGGTTGCCGGTCCTTTTCGCTTTAAGTTTCGCGGCGGCGAGTGGCGGCCATGAGAGCGTAGATCAGCGGGCCGGCGAGGCCGATGATCGTTGCGAAGAGCAGAGCGTTCATGCCGGCCATGCGTTCGGTGCGGGCGTTGAAGAGAGCGAAGGCCAGCAGCAGCATGGGGCCGCAGCCGATGAGAATGAGCGCGAGCTGATTGCCAGGGATGCGGAAGGGGCGTTTGAGGCCGGGTTCGGTGCGGCGCAGGACGATGAGGGAGAGGAACTCGAGGACGAGGGATGCGCCCCAGAGGACGAGGTCGATGGAGATGAGTCGCTCGAAGGTGAGGCCGAGCGCGAGCGCCCAGGTGAGGCCGCACAGAAGCACACTGACCCACGGAACTCCTTTGCGCGTGCGCAGAGTGAGGATGCGCGGAAGCAAGCGGTCTTCGGCCATCGCGTAGGGCAGGCGTGTGAGGGTGAGCGTGAGCGCGTTGAAGGTGCCGAGGCCGTCGAGCGAGCCGGCGAAGACAACGGCCATCGCGAGCACGGAACCGCCGAGAAGCCCGGCCGCATCCGCCCACGCACCTGTAGAAAAGCGCGCGGCAGGAATGCCGACGGCCCAGACGGCGAGCAGCGGCAGCGTGTAGACGCACATGACGGTGAGCGCGGAGACGAACATGGCGCGAGGGTAATCGCGCTGCGGGTTTTCGACCTCCTGCGCGATGGTGGAGGCGTTGTCCCAGCCCATGTAGTTCCACATGGTGACGGAGAGGGCGCCGCCGAGGTCGTAGGTGAGGGTCTGACCGCCAGCTGCGAGATGCAGGCCGCCGTGCGCAATTCGCCATAGAGCGATGACGAGCATGACGGCGAACGGCGCGAGCGAGATGGCCATCATGCGCACGGAGCCGTGGCCGACGGAGACCGCACCGCGAAGGTTCCAGAGGGTGGCGATGATGACAATGGAGAGTTTGAACATAAGCGCGTAGTGACCGTGCCGGAGCTCGGGGAAGACGGTCATGAGGTAGAGCGAGACGGTGGTGGGGTAGATGGCCATGTCGAAGACGCTGGACGCGAGCGACAGCCAGGCGACCTGGAAACCCCAGAAGCGGCCGAGGGCGCGGTGGGCCCAGACGTAGAAGCCGCCTTCGTCGGGAATGGCGGAGGCGAGCTCGCCGACCATGAGCGCGGTGGGCAGGCTCCAGAGGATGGGGACGATGGCGAGGAGAAGGAGCGCGCGGCCGAAGCCGGCCATGCCGATGATGTCTTCGAGGCCGTAAGGGCCGCCGGAGACCATGAAGTAGATAGCGGCGACGAGCGGAAGGAGACGAAGGCCGGTGGGTTTGGGCTTGCGGGCGCGGCGGAATGGCGGATTGTTGGCCGGAGGATTGGCGACGGGCGGCATTGAAGTGGAACGTAACATGCGCGAGCGAGCGGGTGAGGAGTTCCGTTCAGTTTTGAGCTTCGAATCCCGAAGTTCGAATGAGTTCTGCATTTTGTTCGAGACACAAACTATCCCCGAGGTGTAAGGTTCCTCGCAACGACGACGTACGAGGTTGAAGCGTGAGAGTTCGGTTCGGGGTCTGGATTGCAGTTGCGATGATGATTCCAGTAAGGATTTGGGCGCTGGGAGAGCGGAAGTACGTTAGTTCGACGGCGGTCCAGGGCGGGTTTGTTCTGGAGGCCAATGGAAAAGCTGCGTCTCTGGTGGTGAGCGAAGCGGACTGGCCGGGGGTGGTGCGTGCGGTGGGCGATCTGAGCGCGGATGTGGATCGGGTCACAGGTCATGCCGCAGCGGTGGTGACCGAGCCGGAGAGGAACTCCACGGCGGTTCAGGGCGAGAATGTCGTGCTGATCGGGACGATCGGGAAGAGCCCGCTGATCGATGAACTGATTCGACGGCACAAGATCGACGTGAGCGATGTTAGGGGAAAGTGGGAGTCGGCCGTGACGACGATTGTGGAGCGGCCAATGCCGGGCGTGAAGCGCGCGCTGGTGATTGCGGGAGCCGATAAGCGCGGGACGATCTATGGGATCTACGACCTGAGCGAGCAGATTGGGGTTTCGCCGTGGTACTGGTGGGCGGATGTGCGGGTGCCGCACCAGGACGCGCTGTACGTGATGCCGCGCAGGGTGGTGCAGCCGGTGCCGGCGGTGAAGTATCGCGGGATCTTCTTCAACGATGAGGCGCCATGTTTGTCGGGCTGGACGAAGGAGAAGTTCGGCACGATGAACCACGAGTTTTATACGAAGGTGTTCGAGCTGCTGCTGCGGCTGAAGGCGAACTTTCTGTGGCCGGCGATGTGGAACAACGCGTTTGCGGAGGATGATCCGGAGAATCCGAAGCTGGCGGATGAGTATGGGATTGTGATGGGTACGTCGCATGAGGAACCGATGATGCGCGCGGAGAAGGAATGGACGAGCGGGCACTACGGCGCGTGGAACTACGTGACGAATCAGAAGGCGATTGACGATTTCTGGCGCAAGGGCATGGAGCGCGACAAGAACTATGAAGAGGTCGTGACGCTGGGGATGCGTGGCGAGGGCGACACGCCGATGTCGTCGGGAGCGAACATCGACCTGCTGGAGAAGATCGTTGCGGACCAGCGGCAGATACTGAAGGAGACAGTGAACCAGGATGTGACGAAGGTGCCGCAGGTGTGGGCGCTGTACAAAGAGGTGCAGGGTTACTACGAGAAAGGCATGCGCGTTCCGGACGACGTGACGCTGCTGTGGAGCGATGACAACTGGGGGGATCTGCGCCGGTTGCCGACAGCGGAGGAGCGGAAACGCAGTGGCGGAGCTGGGATTTACTACCACTTCGATTATGTGGGCGGCCCGCGGAGTTACAAGTGGCTGAACACCAATCCGATTGCGAAGGTGCAGGAGCAGATGCACCTGGCGCTTGAGTATGGAGCGGACCGGTTGTGGGTGGTGAACGTCGGCGATGGCAAGCCGATGGAGTTTCCAATGGAGTTTTTCCTGGATTATGCGCGAACGCCGCAGCGTTGGGATAAGGACCATCTCGACGAGTTCACTTTGGACTGGGCAACGCGGGAGTTCGGGCCGGAGCACGCGCGGGAGATTGCGGACGCGATGGAAGACTATACGCGCTATAACGGCAGGCGGAAGCCGGAATTAATCGACGCCGATACATTCAGTTTGACGAACTACGGTGAGGCAGATCGTATATACGACGAGTGGAAGTCGCTTGAGGATCGCGTGGACAGGCTGGCGACGGAGCTGCCGGAGAATGAGCAGGCGAGCTACTTTGAGCTGATCCAGTACCCGGTGGATGCGTGCGCAAACTTGACGGAGATGTACATCGTGGCGGGGCGGAATGCTCTGGATGCACGAATGGGGAATCCGCGGGCGAACAATGAGGCCGACGCGGTGCAGAAGATGTTTGCGCGCGACGCGGCGCTGAGCGCGGAATACAACCATCTGCTGAACGGCAAGTGGGACCACATGATGGACCAGACGCACATTGGCTATGTGAACTGGAGCGATCCGCCGGTGAACGTGATGCCGGCAGTGAGCTGGATCCAGGTGCCGGAGACAGGGTCGCTGGGCGTGATCGCGGAGGACGCGACGTTTACGCGGGCAGGAGGGCGTTTTGGGTTTTCGCTGGGGACGATCGATTCGGTGAATCAACAGACGCGGACGCTGACGCTCTTCGATCGCGGAAAGACACCGGTGCCCTTTGCGGTGAAGACGGACGTGCCGTGGATTGCAACCTCGCAGAGTGAAGGCACGTTGGGCGCGGGCGTTGAGCAGAAGGTTGTGGTGAGCGTGGACTGGAGCAAGCTGCCCGGCGATGAGGCGGAAGGGATGGTGAGAGTGAGCTCGGGCGACACGCGGCCGATGGTGTACATGCTGCATGCGCGGAGATTGCCGATTACGCGGGAGAACGCGGAGGGATTCGTGGAGGGCGATGGGTACGTGGCGATGGAGGCTGCGGACACGACCGCCCGGACGGCGGATGGCGCGGATGGAATGCGGTGGGTGGAGCTGCCTGGATATGGAGAGACGAGGTCAGGGATGACGGTGTTTCCGGTGACGGCGGCGAGCGAGATGAATTCCGGGACATCGTCGGACTACAGGATGTACCTTTATGATTCCGGCGACTTCGAGTTGCAGTTCGCGATGTCGCCGACGGAGAATTTTGTGCCGGGCCGCGGGCTGCGGTTTGCGGTTTCGGTCGATGATGGAGCCCGGACGATGGTCGATGCGCTGGAGCATAACTCGGACAAGGATTGGGCGCAGGCGGTGAGCGATGGTGTGCGGCGAGTGACGATCCCGCTAACGATTGCGAAGCCGGGATATCACGTGCTGAAGGTTTGGGCGGTAGATCCGGCGGTGGTGATCGATAGGATCGTGCTGAGCCATGGACCGCTTAAGCCAAGCTATCTTGGGCCTCCGGAGAGCTTTCATGCGGACGCCGCGGGTCATTGAGGATATTCGCTTTCAGGTTTCAGTTGGCAGTATGCGGTTGCGGTTGGCGTTGAAAGAACGAGGTGTGGAGCGTGGCGAAGAACACGGAAACGGGCGGGGGAAAACAACCGGCGCATGAGTTGACGCATGCGCTTCGGCGGGCGGATCTGGCGTATGTGCGGCTGGCGTCGAGCGAGGTGGCGCGCGACATCAATCGCGATGTGATTCTGGAGCTGGTGCGGGCGAAGCAGCCGGTGGCACGTGTGGAACTGGCGCGGGCCTCAGGGCTGTATCCAAGCACGGTGTCGTCGATTGTTGAAGAGCTGATTGAAGAGGGATGGGTGGTGGAGGGCGGGACGCAGCGGCTGCCGAGAGGGCGCAGGCCGACCCTGCTGTCGCTGAATGAGGACATTGTGATGCTCGCGGTGGACGTGCGGCCGGAGCAGGCCACGATTGCGGTGGTGGATATGAACAGCCGGCTGCTGTCGCAGAAGGCGATCGTTCTGCCGTCGAATGTGGAGCGCGCGCTGCCGGAGCTGATTCAGGCGCTGGAGCGGATGCGGGAGATGCATCCGACGAAGAGCTTTGAGGGTGTGGGGTTGGCGATGCCGGGTCGGGTGGACCCGGTCACGCAGCAGTTGGTGCTGGCTCCGAATCTGCACTGGGCGGGGCACGAGATCGCCGGGGTGATCGAGAGCGCGCTGGGGCTGAAGGTGGAGATGGAGAACGAGGCCAACGCGTGCCTGATTGCGGAGATATGGTCGGGGCGGCTGGATGGTGTGAGCGACGCGGTGCTGGTGGCGATCTCGGAGGGCATTGGCACGGCGGTGCTGAGCAATGGCCAGATGATCACGGGTCACGGCGGCCTTGCCGGTGAATTTGGGCATGTGGTGTTGGACCCGACGGGACCGAAGTGCGGATGCGGGCGGACGGGATGCTGGGAGATGTTTGCGTCGACGCGGGCCGCGCTTCGCTATTACAGCGAGGCGAAGGAGATGGCGGAGCCTGGGACGACGGGGGCCATGACCGGATCAAAGCTGCTGAACCTGGCGGCGGATGACGACCCTGCGGCCGTAGCGGCGTTGAGCCGGCAGGCCGAAAACCTGGGGCGCGGACTCCATGCCATTACGGCGGCGTTGTCGCCGGAGGTGATCCTGTTTACGGGCGAGCTGACTTCGGCATGGCAGCGGTTTGGGCCGATGGTGGAGGCCGAACTGAAGCGGCAGATGCTGGCGGGCGCGCCACCCCGGGTGATGACGACGCTGAATCCAGAGTTTGCGCGGCTGCGGGGAGCGGCGGCGCTGGTGCTGCAGAGACACTCCGGGTATCACCGCACGCATTCGCACTCGAGGGTGAGGGCGCGGCAGAGCGAGGGCGAAGGGATAGGGTCGGCCCCGGTGGCCGCCGGCTGATCGGGGCACCGGACATCTCATCCAAAGAGCGCTCATGGCGGAGCGCGACATAGTACGTGGGTTCCACAAATTATTTTGAGTGGTGGGTTTGTGCCGGCCGCAGGTGTCTGTCTGGATCAAATCGAACGGCCGCGGGGCCGCAGTTTTGGCCGACAATTCATGAAAAATGGGCAATTTGTGCAAGTCTGGGCTACAGGCTGAGAAAAAGCCTTGACAGTGCCATTGCTCCCAGCCTAAAGTTCGCGACGCATAAAAAAGAATGGCTTGGTGCGGCGCCAACGTCCCCGGAGCGCCCGGACGAGCCACAGACGGTTGTTTTGATGGAGGAGCCGAAGATGTTTGTCAGCGCGGAAATTCATAGGCGGAATGGGATGGAGTGGTTGCGGCGCGGAATCGCAACGGCCCTGTTGGGGCTGTCGGTGTTGGCGGGTGCGGCGGTGTCCGGAGCGCAGGTCCTGTACGGAACGATCACCGGCGAGGTGACCGACACGACGGGTGCCGATATCCCGAACGCGAAGGTGACGGTGACGAACCAGGCGAACGGCGAGACGCGGTCGACGACAACGGCCGGGCACGGCGAGTACACGGTGCCAAACCTGGAGCCGGGACCGTACACGGTTTCGGTGGCGGCCGCAGGGGCATTCGGCGGCTACACGCAGAAAAACGTCGCGGTGGAGGTGAACACGGTCGTTCGCGTGAACGCCGCGTTGCAGCCGGCGAGCGTGAACGCCGAGGTGACGGTGGATACGTCGGCGCCGATTCTGCAGACGGAGACCGCGGAGGTGAACCACCAGATCTCCGAGGCGCAGATTTCGCAATTGCCGATCACGTCGTCGCAGGGAAGAAACTACCAGGCGCTTTACACGCTGATTCCGGGTGCGGCGAACGTTGTGGAGCAGAACTCGACGGCGTCGAATCCGTCGCGCGCTGAGTCCCTGAACGTAAACGGCGTAGAAGACATGAGCAACACAACGCGCATCGACGGCGCAGTGAATACCTATGGGTGGCTGCCGTATCTAGTGGCGTATGTGCCCCCGGCGGATTCAATCCAGACGGTGAATATAACAACGAATTCGTTCAACGCGGAGCAAGGCGTTGCGGGCGGCGCTTCCATCAACGTGATCACAAAGAGCGGGACGAGGTCGCTGCACGGCAGTTTGTGGGAGTATAACCAGCTGTTCAATACGAACGCACGGCCGTACACTTCTGCTCCGCCGCCTGCTCAAATCCCGAAGAACATTTTTAACCAGTTTGGATTTTCTATCGGAGGACCGGTCTACATTCCGAAGATACTGACCGGTCGCGACAAGCTATTTTTCTTTCAGGATTTTGAGCGAACGACGCGCCGGCAACTGATTACTGGCTTGCAGACGGTGCCGGACGCGAAGATGCTGACCGGTGATTTTTCTGAGGTGGCTTCGGGACTTTCGGCGGCGAATACGATCCTCTACGACCCGCAGCCGGGCGGCGTGGTGCAGACCGGACCGAACACGACAAATGGATATCTGAATGTGGGCTTCCGGCCGACGTTCATGTCCGAGTATGGATGCAACTGCATACCAACAAGCCGGCAGTTTCCCGGATCGGCAAAGATGCTGTCACTTCTACAGCCCATTTCGCAGCAGGTGGGGTCGGGTGGCACGCCGACCGCTGCGCAGTTGGCTGCGCAGTTGGCGAATGACTACAACGGCAATGGAACGCTATCGTATAACCGCAACACATCGGATTCGAAGATCACCTATAACCCGAGCGACCGGACCAGCATGTTTGGGCGCTACAGCATTGAGCCGTTCACGGTGCTCGACCCGCAGGAGTTGGGACAGGCCGGCGGTGGTACGTTTGATGGCGGACAACCGGGACTGGGCGCTGGACGGATTCAGAACGTCGGACTGGGATTCAGCCACGTGTTGAGTTCGACTCTGGTGATAGACGCGGACGGAGGTTACACGCGGCAGGTGACCGGAGCGCAGTCGGCGATTGATATCGCTGATGGCGATTTTGGTCTGAATGTGCTGGGCATCCCAGGGACGAACGGTCCGGGGCCGAACTACGTTGGCCAGCCACTGTTCGCGTTCACAGGCTTCTCGTCGCTGGGGAATGCGAATGGCGCGAACCCATTTTTGTTCCGGGATAACCAGTTTACTGGTGACGTGAATCTCAGCTGGACCAAGGGCAAGCATGCCACTAAGTATGGTTTCACGTACTACCACTTCGATTTGAATCACTTTCAGCCGACGAGTGGAAGCGGGATTAACCACCCAAGCGGAGGCTTTCAATTTCAAGGTGGCATGACGACAAACACGGGCGCGGGGATAACGGCCTATAACTCATTGGCGGACTTCCTGCTCGGCCTGCCGAACAACGGCACCGGCCAGGCGGTAGCGAAGCCTAGCCAGATTACAAACCCGAACTCGCTGCGTTGGACGGAACTGGCCGCGTATGCGCAGGACCAATGGACGATGACGCCGAAGCTGACGGTGAACTACGGCGTGCGCTATGAAAACTATCCGGCGATCTATCGCGACCGTCCGGGCGTGGCCAGAATGGATCCAACGCTGCCGCAGACGGCAAATGTTGAGATCGGTGGCATCGGCGGCAATCCGAAGGGGGCAGGTTACAGCGACAGCTGGTATTTTGCGCCCCGGCTGGGAATCGCTTACCGCATTACGGACAAGCTCGTAATACGGACGGGAGCCGGGTTGACGTCGGACCCGGATAGCATGCGCTTCCTGCGCGATGCATTTCCGGAGGACCTGGCGCCTTCCTACAGCGGTCCCGCGGCGGACACGATTGCGGTGGACCCGGTCTCTGGGAATGCACTTCCGCTCTCCGTCGGTATCCCAGCGCAGACGGCGCCGAACCTCTCGAGCGGCTTCGTTTCATTGCCGGTCAGCGGCGGAACGAATACAGCTCCGGCGAACTACAGGCGCGGATATATCGAGAGCTGGAATCTATTTGTGCAGCAGGATCTGGGGTCGGATTTTGTGATGAATCTGGGCTATGTCGGCACACATGCGGTGCGGCAACTGTTCGGCTACACGTTGAACGCGGCTCCGCTGCCGAGCGGATCCACGATCTGTATGGCGAACGGCCAATACAATCCGTCGAGTCCATACTTTACGCATACATTGGGTTCGAATCCCTGCAACTTTGCGGCCAACGAGGTAATCAACACCGAGCACTGCGCCTCATCCAGCAACGCGCTGTGCTACAACACGGGCGGCATCACATGGAACGAACCCAGTCAGAGCGCGATGTACAACGGTATGCAGGCGCAGTTGAGCCGTCGTGCGGGAATTCACACGCAGTTCGGAATCGTGTACACGTGGTCCCACGCGATTGACTTTGAAGACAACGGAGCGGGATCCGGATCGGAAGGCGTCAAGTTCTCGCTGCCGCAATACTTTATCCTGAACCGTGCCAACGCGGGGTACGACCGCACGAACAATTTGCAAGTCTGGTGGATCTATCATCTGCCATTTGGCGGCAATCAAAGGTGGGCGAACCACGGCATCGCCGAGGCGGTCTTTGGCGGATTCCAGGTGAATGGACAGATTGGACATACCAGTGGAGCGCCGTTCTCGGTAAGCCCTTCGGCGAACCTTATCAATGATCCGGGCAACACGGAGTATGCACAACTAGTAGCACCGTATCGGCAACTTGGTGGCCATGCGCGCTCTCCCATGGTGAATGGCCAGGCCGCAACGCCGGTTTCGGGTGGCGCGCCGTGGTTCGATCCGACCTCGTTTGCGAATCCAGCAGAGCCCAATTACAGTGGGTCGACGTTCAACGGCACGCCGACGGCAATGTTGATGCCGTCGCAGATTGTGACTCCCTTTTTCGCGAATACGCACCGGAACGAGTTCCGCGGGCCGGGCGTGACGAACATCAATGCGAGCATCTTCCGTGGCTTCCATGTGTATCGGGAGAGCGAATTCCAGATTCGAGTCGAGGCATTCAACCTGCTAAACCACGCCGAACTGACGAGCAATCCAAATGTGACTGTGGGGGGCGGAACGTTTGGCTACATCACAGGCTTCGGGTCGACTCGGTCGCTGCAGTTCAGCGGACGATTTAACTTCTAAGGGCCTCCATTTTCCCCCTCAAACACTGGGCAGCTCCAATGGGGCTGCCCGATTCTTTCGAATGTTGAACGATGAAAGGGCTGACAGCGTTGCCTGGGCAAATGCGGATTGCGTGGATTTTGACGGGATGTCTGGTAGCAGGAGTCGCGGCACGGGCTCAGCAAGCGACTGCGACCTCGCCGCCCGCAGATAAGTATCCACCGGTGGTGCACCTGACGGCGGAGCAGGACCATCAGCGGACGATGGAACTGCTGGGAATTAAGGAGCTTCGGCCCGGACGAGATGGGAACCATCCGGACTCGCCGAACTATGCGAACTACGACGAGGCGAAAGCGAACCCGTATCCGGAGCTGCCGGACCCGCTGGTGTTGAACAATGGCAAGCGGGTGAAGTCGGCGAAGGTGTGGTGGAAGGTGCGCCGGCCGCAGATCGTGGAGATGTTCGATCGCGAGATATACGGACGCGTGCCAGCGCATACGCCAGCGGTGCACTGGGAGGTGACCGCAACGAAACACGGCGAGGACGGCGGTGTTCCAACGATCACCAAGACATTAGTGGGGCACGTCGACAACTCGGAGTACCCATTAATTGATGTCAATATACAGATGGAGTTGACGACCCCGGCAAATGCGAGCGGGCCGGTACCGGTGATTCTGGAGTTTGGATTTATCGGGCCGTTTCACTTTCCGGTAAGGCCGGGGCAGCCGCCGCCAAAGCTGCCTCCGCCGCCTCCAGGACCCACATGGCAGCAGCAATTGCTGGCAAAGGGATGGGGCTATGCAATCCTGGCGCCTTACAGCGTGCAAGCGGACAGCGGCGCAGGGCTGACGGAGGGAATCATTGGGCTGTGCAACCATGGACAGCCGCGCAAGCTGGATGACTGGGGAGCGCTGCGCGCATGGGCCTGGGGTGGATCCCGCGCGATGGATTATTTTGAAACTGATCGATCTGTCAACGCGAAGCAGGTCGGCGTGACCGGACACTCGCGGTTCGGGAAGGCGGCGCTAGTGACAATGGCGTACGATCAGCGCTTCGCGATTGGGTATATCAGCTCGTCGGGCGAGGGCGGAGCGAAGTTGAGCCGGAGGAACTGGGGCGAGACGGTGGAGAATTTAGCGAGCTCCGGCGAGTATCACTGGATGGCTGGAAATTTCCTCAAGTATGCGGGGCCGCTCGAATGGAAGGACCTTCCGGTCGACGCTCATGAGTTGATTGCCCTGTGTGCGCCGCGGCCGGTGTTTGTCAGTGCGGGGACGCTCGAGAAGGGCGACGGATGGGTGGATGCGCGCGGGATGTTCATGGCCGAGGTCGCGGCGGGACCGGTGTACAGGCTGTTGGGAGCGAAGGGACTAAGCTCGACGGAGTTTCCGCCGGTGCTGACACCGGACACCGGCGGTGATCTGGCATGGCGGCAGCACGGTGAGGGGCACACGCCTCTGCCGAATTGGCCGACGTTTATTGAGTTCGCAAGCCGGTATCTGCATGCACCGGCGGCAAAGACGGCCGATGTATCGATGCCGATAGATCGGCCCCGGTCTACTTTGGCAGCTGCTTCTGTCCTGTGACGGTGAAGTGACCATTTAGGGTCGACGAGATGCCCGGCTGTGAGCCTCCGAGTGAAAGCGTGTAGTCGCCGGGCATAATGATGTGGTTGCCTCGTTCATCGACTTGACTAAGGGAACGCGGGTCGATGGTGAGCGAGATATGGGTTGATTGACCGGCATCGAGGTGAACGCGTTGGAAGCCGGCGAGGATTCGCTGCGGCGTCTCGAAGCCACGCGGCTGGGTTAGATAGAGCTCGGCAACCTCGTCACCGGCACGGGAGCCGGTGTTTTTGAGGTCGGCGTGGATGGTGATGGGCTGGCCCGCGTCAATGGACCGTGGGAGATTGAGGCCGCTGAATGTGAAAGTGGTGTAGCTGAGGCCGTAGCCGAACGTGTAGAGCGGCTGGCCGGTGAAGTAGCGGTAGGTGCGGTTCTGCATGGAGTAATCGGTGAAGGGCGGAAGCTGTGCGAGCGAGGCGTAAAAGGTGAGCGGGAGGCGCCCGCCGGGATCGTTGTCACCGGCAAGGGTTTCGGCGATGGCGGTGCCGCCGGCTTCGCCCGGGTACCAGGCTTCGAGAATGGCGTTCGCGTGTTGCTCGGTCCAGTCGATGGCGAGCGCGCTGCCGTTTTGCAGGATGACGATGAGGGGCTTGCCAGTGGTGCCGAGGGCCTTGAGTAAGGCTTGCTGCGTAGCGGGGAGATCGATGGCGGTGCGGTCGCCGCCGTCGAAGCCGTCGAGGTGGACGGGCATCTCTTCGCCTTCGAGTGAGGGCGAGAGGCCGACACAGGCGATGATGACATCGGACTGTTTCGCGGCGGCGACGGCCTGATCGATCAGCGCCTGCGTGGGCGCCTCCCAGGTGAGATCGATGCCGGCCGAGCCGGTGCCGTGGAGGTATTCGAGCTTGATGGCATGGGACTTTGTGTCTGTGAAGCTGACGGGCGCGAGGAAGGCCGCGCCGCGCTCGGGCGTCTTGCCGACGTTCTGGAGGATGAGCTTGCCGTCAAGGTACAGGCGGAAGGTCTCGTTGTTCTGACACGCGTAGCAAGTGTTGATGCGGACGCCGAGCTTGTAATCGCCCGGCGCGGGCGGCGTGAAAGTGCCGGTCCAGCGCACGGACCAGTTGTTGCGTGGCAGACCGGGGACGACGCCGATGACCTTATCCCAATCGAAGTTGATATTGCGATCGAGTCGCGTGGCGAGGGGCTCGCCGGTGAGGTCGGGCGAGGAGAAATATTCGCCGGTGAGGCCGTATTGGGAGCTGTGATTCGCGGAATGTAGAGCAGTGTGCTCGATGGGTACGGCGAAGCCTTCGACCAGCGTCGCTCCTTGGGCGTAGTTGATCTTTGCGGAGGAGAAGCGCTTCTCGATGCCGACGACAGGGTAGACCGGTGACGGTGGTGGACCGTTGTAGTTGCCCTGCAGCGACTGGATGAGCTCGGCCTCGGGACCGATGACGGCGATCGAATGGACTCGACGGGGATCAAGCGGGAGGATGTGGTTTTCGTTCTTCAGCAAAACCATGGACTCGCGTGCGGCTTGGAGCGAGAGCGCGCGATGCTCGGGCGAGTTCACGACGGAGAAGGGGATGCGGCCATAGGCGAAGCTGGAGGGTGGATCGAACATGCCCAGCTTGAAGCGAGCGTGGAAGAGGCGCCGTAGCGCGTTGTCGATGTCGGACTCGGGGAGCAGCCCCTGGTGGACTGCGTCGGCGAGCGAGAGGAAGGCCTGGCCGGGACCGAAGCCGCACTCGAGGTCGGTGCCGGCCTTGACGGCGTCGGCGGCGGCATGGCCCATGTCGGGAGCGTAGTGGTGGCCGGTGTCGATGTCGGCGACAGCGGCGCAGTCCGAGACGACGTAGCCGGAGAAGTGCCAGTCGTCGCGAAGGTGATCCTTGAGCAACATGGTGTTGGCGCAGGCGGGCGCACCGTCGATGGAGTTGTAGGCGCACATGATGGACTGTGCGTTGGCCTCGGTGACGGCAGCGCGGAAGGCAGGGAGGTATGTGTCTTCGAGATCGTGCGCGGAGACGTCGACGTTGACGCGGTGGCGCGTGGGCTCGGGGCCGGAGTGCACGTCGAAGTGCTTGGGCGTCGAGATGACGCGGAAGTATTTGGGGTCCGTGCCCTGCATGCCGGTGACGAAGGCGACGGCCATGCGACCGGTGAGGAAGGGATCTTCGCCGTAGGTCTCCTGGCCGCGACCCCAGCGCGGATCGCGGAAGATGTTGATGTTGGGCGCCCAGAATGTGAGACCGAAGAACTGTTCGTGCTGGTCGTGGCGGATGGCTTCGTTGTACTTGGCGCGGGCCTCGGTGGAGATGACTTCGCCTTCGTGGTGGACGAGTGCGGTGTCCCATGTGGCGGCCATGCCGATGACCTGCGGGAAGTTGGTTGCGGTGCCGGCGACGGCGACGCCGTGATTGCCTTCGTTCCACCAGAAGTAGGCAGGGACGCCGAGGCGCGGGATGGCGGCAGCGTGATCGCGCATCTGGGAGGTCTTCTCGTCGAGCGTCATGCGGGAGATCAGGGCGTCGACACGCTGCTCGAGCGGGAGGGCGGTGTTGAGCCAGGGACGGTCCGACGAGGAAGCTTGCTGAGCAGCGAGTGAAGAGGCCGAGATGAGTGCGAGGGAAAGACAGCAGCGGACGAGACGGGCCATGCGAACTGAACTCCTATTAAGCGATGTGCTTCAGCGCTTCGCCAGTATAGGAGTGGGTTCCGGTTGCTATCGCGGTCGAGGAATTCTTTCTTTTCGCAGTGCTAATCGATGTCGAAGCGAACGGCTAATCAATATCGAAGCTGACGCCTTGGGCGAGCGGGAGGTCGGTGCCGTAGTTGATGGTGTTGGTGGCGCGGCGCATGTACTGCTTCCAGGCGTCGGAGCCGGACTCGCGGCCTCCGCCGGTTTCTTTTTCGCCGCCGAAGGCGCCCCCGATCTCTGCGCCGGAGGTTCCAATGTTGACGTTGGCTATGCCGCAGTCCGAGGCGGCGAGGAAGCGCTCGGCTTCGCGCACGTTGAGCGTGAAGATGGAGGACGAGAGGCCTTGCGGGACGTCGTTTTGTAGGGCGATGGCGTCGTCGAGGTCGCGGTATTTGAGAACGTAGAGAATCGGCGCGAAGGTCTCATGCTTGACGACGTCGGATTGCTGCTCGGCTTCGACGATTGCGGGACGGACGTAGAAGGCGTCGTTGGAAATTCCATTGACATCAATGCGTTCTCCGCCGGTGACAGTCGCGCCTTCGTTGCGGGCCGAGGCGAGGGCGCGCTGCATGGCGTCGAAGGCGCTGCGGTCGATGAGTGGGCCGACGAGGGTATCGGGTTCGCGCGGATCGCCGATGGAGACCGAAGAATAGACCTGCTTGAGGCGGGGGATGAGCTTTTCGTAGATGGATTCGTGGACGATGAGGCGGCGAAGCGTGGTGCAGCGCTGGCCGGCGGTGCCCATAGCGGAGAAGGCAATGGCGCGGAGGGTAAGGTCGAGGTCGGCGGAGGGGCAGACGATGGCGGCGTTGTTGCCGCCGAGCTCGAGGATGGCGCGGGCGAAGCGCTGGGCGAGGCGAGGGGCGACGGCACGGCCCATCGCGGTCGAGCCGGTCGCGGAGACGAGGGGGACGAAAGGCGAATCGACGAGGAGTTGGCCGAGCCTGGCATCGCCGATGAGGAGCGTGGAGAGATTGGCGGGTGCCAGCTCGCAGCCTGCTGCGCCGTTGAACTTCTGGCGGGCGCGCTCGAAGAGAGATTGTGTCGCGAGTGCGGTGAGAGGGGTCTTTTCGGAGGGCTTCCAGACGATGGAGTTGCCGCAGACGAGAGCGAGCGCGGCGTTCCAGCTCCAGACGGCGACGGGGAAGTTAAACGCGGAGATGATGCCAGTGACGCCAAGCGGGTGCCAGGTTTCCATCATGCGATGGTGAGGGCGCTCGGAGGCGATGGTGAGGCCAGCAAGCTGTCGCGAGAGACCGGCGGCGAAGGTGCAGATGTCGATCATCTCCTGGACTTCGCCGAGGCCTTCGGAGAGAATCTTGCCGGCTTCGAGCGTGACGAGGCGGCCGAGGGTGTCGACGTTGGCACGGAGTTCTTCGCCGAGAAGGCGGACCAGTTCGCCGCGTTTGGGCGCGGGGACGTTGCGCCAGGATTCGAAGGCTTTGTCGGCAGAGGCGAGAGCATCCGCCGCGGCTTCGGGGGATGTGGTGGGGATGCGTGCGAGCTCCTCGCCGGTGATGGGTGTGCGCGCGATCAGGGTGCCGTTCGAGTAGGCGGATGAAAGCACGCCCAGGGCGGTCAGAAGGTCGAGGGCTTCTTGCTTGAGAGAGGTTTCGGTAGCGAGCATTGGTGTTCCCTCAGGGGCTGAAGCCCAGAGTGTTGGTCGATGAAAATGTGGACGGACTGAAGCCCGTCCCCCTTCAAGCTTTTGCACCGGCTGGTTGCTTAGAGCCAGCGGGCTGCTCTTTTCCCGAGTTCGCAGTCATTTTGAAGATGGCCTGCGCGTTGGAGGAGTCGAAGCTGAGATCGAGTTTTGTTTTGCCGTCCTCTTCTATGGGCAGGCGGGTGATGAATTCGTAGAAGGATCCCGGAACTTCGCGAGTGATGAGAGTGCCGTTGGCGTCGCGGAATTTGCGCTGCACGCGAGCGGCGAGAAAGGCGGTCTGGCGGACGCGGCCGGACTGCGATTTCTCGACGGTCTCCTTCATGGGACGACCGAGGGCTTTTTGTTGTGCGGCGAGGGCGTCGACGTCGGGGACGCGGTCGGTGGCGTGGTTGAAGGCGTTGCCTTCGGTGGAGATCCAGGCCATCTCGGGCGACTCTTTGAGGAGGATTTCGTAGTCGGCGACGGTGGGCTCGTCGTGCTGGCGCTCGAAGGCTTTGGCAAGTATGGGGAGGAGTTTTGCGGCCTTGTCGATGGGGAGGGAATGGTTTTTATCGAGCTCTGCGAGAAGCAATTTGGCTTCGGGCGTGAGCGGATCGCGCGAGGTGCAGGTGATGCGGGCGACGGCGGCCTGGAACTCGTGCGAGAAGCGGTCGACATGGAGTTCCGAGATGAAGAACTGGGCGATCTCTTCGGGATAGTCGGCCTGGGCATGGGAGCGGCCGGTCATCTTGAGGCGCTCGAGCGGATAGGTGCCGTTGAGTTTGTAGCCAAGCGAACGAAGGATTCGCGTGATGGCCTCTTCGCCGGCAGGCAGCTGCCCCATGCCGTTGAGCGCGACAGTGCGGACGGCGCCGTGGTCGTGCAGCATCTGGCGTCCGTCGCGGAGGCAGTCGTCGGCGTAGGCGCGGGCGTCGGGGACGCGGTGGAGTAGATCGGAGAGCAGCATCATGTTGAGCGCCTGCGCGATGCCGGCGCGGGAGAGTGAATCGCCGGTTTCGTCTAGGACCCCTTGCGGGATGACGAGGACTTTGAAGAGGCGGTCGGCGCGGAAGTCGCCCATGATCTGCGTAAGGGTGATGCGGAGTGCGGAGTCCTGGGGAAGCATGTGAAGTCTCCTTCGCTTATGGTCTGCAGTTAGTTTGCGGCGAGTGTGATGCACTCCTCGAGTATGTCGAGGGCGATGTCAGTCTCCTGGTGGTCGACGATGAGCGGAGGTGAGAGGCGAATGGTGTTCTCCCCGCAGCCGAGAAGAAGAAGGCCGCGGTGAAAGGCGAGGTCGACGATGCGATCGCGAAGGGTGCCAGCGGGCTTCTTCGAGAGACGATCTTCAACGATCTCGACGGCGAGCATGAGGCCGCGACCGCGGACGTCGCCGACGATTCTATGCTTCGCGGGCCAGTCTTTGAGGCGATTGAGCGCGGCGGCGCCAACCGTGGCGGCGTTGGCCATCGCTTCGCGCTCGATGATGTCCATCGTGGCCAGAGCGGCGGCGAGGCAGAGTGGGTTGCCGCTGAAGGTGCTGCCGTGCGAGCCCGGAACCCAGTCCATGATTTCGGCGCGCGTCATGCAGATGCCGATGGGCATTCCGGAGCCGATGCCTTTGGCGATGAGCAGAATGTCGGGCTGGACGCCAGAGTGCTCGATGGCCCACCACTTGCCGGTGCGGCCCGCGCCGGACTGGATCTCGTCAACTACGAGGAGGATGCCGTGCTTGTCGCAGATGGCGCGGAGTTCGTGGAGGAAGGAGTCGGGCGGGACGATGTAGCCGCCTTCGCCCTGGATAGGCTCGACGAAGATGGCGGCGACCTCCTCCGGCGCGACTGTGGTCTTGAAGACTTTGTCCTCAAGGAAGCGCGCGCAGGCGAGGCCGAGCTCGTGTGCGGAGCGCGGGCTGCCGTCGCCTTGGCGGTACGGGTTGGGGTAGGGGATGTGCGTGACGCCGGGGACGAGCGGAGAGAAGCGGCGGCGCTGTTGGACCTTGGATGCGGTAAGCGAAAGCGCACCCATGGTGCGGCCGTGAAAGGCTCCGAAGAAGCTGATGATGTGCTGGCGTTTGGTGTGATAGCGGGCGAGCTTGATGGCGCACTCAACGGCTTCGGCACCGGAATTGCCGTAGTAGAAGCGGTGCGGGCCGGGCATGGGAGCGACCCCGGAGAGTCGCTCGGCGAGACGCGGCATCAGGTCGTAGTAAAAGTCTGTGCCAGACATGTGGATGAGCTGTGCGGCCTGGTCCTGCAGGGCCTTGACGACCTCGGGGTGGCAGTGGCCGGTGGAGTTGACGGCGATGCCGGCGGTGAAGTCAAGGAACTCGTTGCCGTCGACGTCGGTGATGCGGCAGCCTTTGCCGCTGGCGACAACGAGAGGGTAGGACCGCGTGTAGCTGGGCGACATGAGCGTTTCGTCGCGGGTGACGATCTTCTGCGCATTCGGGCCGGGGATGGGGCCGCGGAGCTTCGGGCCGAAGCGGGCGTGCGCCTCGGGGCTGGCGGTGCGGGTTGAATCCAGAACCATGGTGGCCATGGGAAACTCTCTTTCTTGGTCAGCTGCGGCGTTCGGATCTAACCCGGTGGCAGCGCGGCCGGCTCCGGAAGAGAGGAGGCGGGCGTCGAAGAACAGCAGCGAACGCCACAGATGGCGAGGCTGCCGGCATGTACCGGGCAGGGAACAGGCTGAGCAAAAGGAGCTAGTCGCCGGAGAAGAGATTCGGACGGCTCGAGCTGGGAAGGACGGAACGGGAGGCGCGGGCAGGCACTCTCAGGCGGACGGAGGTCCGGGGGCCGCTCGCTGACTTCAGCGCCGAAAGGTTAAGGATAGACATAATGCGCGTACCTCACCTTTGTGGTGACTATAGTCCTTCGGCAGAGTGGTTGGCAAAGTCCCCATTTGGGGGATATTGGCGCGGGCAACCACAAGGTGGGTAGGAAGCCATCTATGGAGTAAGTATTTCCGTTGCCAATAGATGCTGCGCTGAGCATGAGCCGGGTCCAAATTATCGGTGAGGCGCCGTCCCCAATCTGTGGGGGAACGTGCTATTTCTTCTATGGAATCACGGCGGGGGTCGGACATATTTCCGGTTCGGATCGATCTTTCGCCCATAGCTTTGCCGAAGGGGTCGCTAACCGGTTTCACTCGTCCAAGGGAAGAAAGGGCGAGACACGTTTGTCGTTTCCGTCTGCACGCTTTGGCAGCTAAACCCTTTTTGCGAGGCCCGAGTTGAAAACTACCGAACGCCGCCCCTCCAAGTCAGATACAGAGATTCCCGTCTCCGTTCTAGAGAATGGCACCTCCTCGAAGCAGGAGAGAAGCGGAGGTTTTGATTCCGCAATTCTTCTGGCGACGCTGCTGCGTATGCGCGAGGGCGACTTCACGGCTCGCCTGCCGAGCACATGGACGGGTTTGGAAGGCAAGGTGGCGGACACCTTCAACGAGATCGTCGCGGCGAACGAGCAGATGGCGCGCGAACTGAAGCGCATCGGCAACAAGGTTGGCAAGGAAGGACGGACGCGCGAGCGTGCGCGGTTCCAGCAACTGCGCGGCTCTTGGGGCGAGATGGAGACCTCGGTGAATACGATGGTCGACGATCTGCTGCGGCCGACGACGGAAGTCACACGGGCGATCGGCGCTGTGGCGCAGGGAAACCTTACCCAGACAGTCCGGCTGGACGTGGATGGGCGGCCGCTGGAAGGCGAGTTCCTGCGGTCAGCGAAGATCGTCAACTCGATGTTTGAGCAGCTGAGCGTGTTCACCAGCGAGGTGACGCGCGTGGCGCGCGAGGTGGGCACGGAAGGCAAGCTCGGCGGACAGGCCGAGGTGCCGGGCGTGGCGGGCACGTGGAAGGATCTGACGGATTCGGTGAACTCGATGGCCTCGAACCTGACGGGCCAGGTGAGAAATATTGCCGAGGTTGCGACCGCGGTGGCGTCGGGCGATTTGAGCCGCAAGATTACGGTGGATGTGCGTGGCGAAATTCTGCAGCTGAAGGAAGCCATTAATACGATGGTGGATCAGTTGCGCTCGTTTGCATCGGAAGTGACGCGCGTGGCGCGCGAGGTGGGCACGGACGGCAAGCTGGGCGGACAGGCTGTCGTGCCGGGCGTGGCGGGCACGTGGAAGGACCTTACCGACTCAGTGAATGCCATGGCCGGTAATTTGACGGCGCAGGTGCGCAACATCGCCGAGGTGACGACGGCGGTGGCTCGCGGCGATCTGTCGCGCAAGATCACGGTGGATGTGAAGGGGGAAATTCTTGAACTTAAGGACACCATTAATACGATGGTGGATCAGCTGAATGCGTTCGCGGGCGAGGTGACCCGCGTGGCGCGCGAGGTGGGAACCGAAGGCAAGCTGGGCGGGCAGGCGCAGGTCCCGGGCGTCGGCGGCACGTGGAAAGACCTGACCGACAATGTGAACTTCATGGCCTCAAACCTGACGGGCCAGGTGAGAAATATTGCCGAGGTAGCCACCGCGATCGCCAATGGAGATCTGTCGCGCAAGATCACCGTCGACGTGCAGGGCGAGATCCTGCAGCTGAAAGAGACACTCAACACCATGGTCGATCAGCTCAACCGCTTTGCGGGTGAGGTGACGCGCGTGGCGCGCGAGGTCGGCACCGAAGGAAGTTTGGGCGGCCAGGCGAACGTGCCGGGTGTTGCGGGAACGTGGAAGGATTTGACGGACTCAGTGAACTCGATGGCCGGCAACCTGACGGGCCAGGTGAGAAATATTGCTGAGGTGACGACGGCCGTAGCTCGCGGCGACCTGTCGCGCAAGATCACTGTGGATGTGAAAGGCGAAATCCTCGAGCTGAAGAACACGATCAATACGATGGTGGATCAGCTGAATGCGTTCGCGGGCGAGGTGACGCGCGTGGCGCGCGAGGTAGGTACGGAAGGCAAGCTGGGTGGGCAGGCGCAGGTGTCTGGTGTCGCCGGCACGTGGAAGGACCTTACCGACAACGTGAACTTCATGGCCTCGAACCTGACGGGCCAGGTGAGAAATATCGCCGAGGTGGCGACGGCGGTAGCGCTCGGCGATTTGAGCCGCAAGATCACGGTAGACGTGAAGGGCGAAATCCTCGAACTGAAAGACACCATTAATACGATGGTGGACCAGCTGCGTTCGTTCGCGTCCGAGGTGACGCGCGTGGCGCGCGAGGTGGGAACGGAAGGCAAGCTGGGCGGCCAGGCGAACGTGCCGGGTGTTGCGGGAACGTGGAAGGATTTGACGGACTCGGTGAACTCGATGGCGTCAAACCTGACGGGCCAGGTGCGTAACATCGCTGAAGTATCAACGGCGATTGCGAGTGGCGACCTTTCGAAGAAGATCACGGTAAATGTGAGCGGCGAAATCCTGCTGCTCAAGGACACCATCAACACGATGGTGGATCAGCTGAACGCGTTCGCGGGCGAAGTGACGCGCGTGGCGCGTGAGGTAGGAACGGAAGGCAAGCTGGGCGGCCAGGCGAACGTGCCGGGCGTAGCGGGAACGTGGAAGGATTTGACGGACTCGGTGAACTCGATGGCCGGCAACCTGACGGGTCAGGTTCGCAACATCGCAGAAGTGACGACGGCCGTAGCTCGTGGCGACTTGTCGCGCAAGATTACCGTCGATGTGAAGGGCGAAATTCTCGAGCTGAAGAACACCATTAACACGATGGTGGATCAGCTGAACGCGTTTGCGGGCGAGGTGACGCGCGTTGCTCGCGAGGTAGGCACGGAAGGCAAGTTGGGCGGGCAGGCCGAGGTGCCCGGCGTCGGCGGAACGTGGAAGGATCTGACCGACAACGTGAACTTCATGGCGTCGAACCTGACGGGCCAGGTGAGAAATATTGCGGAGGTCGCGACGGCGATCGCGACGGGCGACTTGTCGAAGAAGATCACCGTGGACGTGCGCGGCGAGATCCTGCAACTGAAAGAGACGCTGAACACGATGGTCGAGCAGTTGCGGTCGTTCGCTGCCGAAGTGACGCGTGTAGCCCGCGAGGTTGGCACCGAAGGGCGTCTCGGCGGCCAGGCGAACGTACCAGGTGTGGCGGGAACGTGGAAAGACTTGACGGACTCGGTGAATGCGATGGCCGGCAATTTGACCGGACAGGTGAGAAATATTGCCGAAGTCACCACCGCTGTGGCTCGTGGGGATTTGAGCCGCAAGATTACCGTCGATGTGAAGGGCGAAATTCTAGAGCTGAAGAACACGATCAACACGATGGTGGATCAGCTGAACGCGTTCGCCGGCGAGGTGACGCGCGTGGCGCGCGAGGTGGGTACCGACGGCAAGCTCGGCGGCCAGGCTGAGGTGCCGGGTGTTGCGGGCACGTGGAAGGATCTAACGGACAACGTCAATTTCATGGCATCGAACCTGACGGGCCAGGTGAGAAACATCGCGGAAGTTGCGACCGCGATCGCGAATGGCGATCTGTCGAAGAAGATCACCGTGGATGTGCGCGGCGAGATTCTGCAGCTGAAAGAGACGCTGAACACGATGGTGGAACAGTTGCGCTCGTTCGCCGCCGAAGTGACGCGCGTGGCGCGCGAGGTCGGGTCGGAAGGGCGGTTGGGCGGACAGGCGCACGTGCCGGGCGTCGGCGGAACATGGAAAGACCTCACGGACTCGGTGAATGCGATGGCCGGCAACCTGACGGCGCAGGTGAGAAACATCGCTGAGGTGACGACGGCTGTGGCTCGCGGCGATCTCTCGCGCAAGATCACGGTGGATGTGAAGGGCGAAATCCTTGAGCTAAAGAACACGATCAACACGATGGTGGATCAGCTGAACGCGTTTGCCGCCGAGGTGACGCGCGTGGCACGCGAGGTCGGCACGGAAGGCAAGCTCGGCGGACAGGCGCAGGTGCCTGGCGTGGCCGGGACGTGGAAGGATCTGACCGATAACGTCAACGTCATGGCGGCAAACCTCACCGAGCAGGTGCGCGGCATTGTGCGCGTGGTGACGGCGATTGCGAGCGGCGATTTGACGCGCAAGCTGACCGTGAACGCGAAGGGTGAGGTTGCCGCGCTGGCCGAGACGATTAATAACGTGACGGAGACGCTGGCGACGTTCGCCGATCAGGTGACGACGGTGGCACGCGAAGTGGGCGTCGAAGGGCGTCTGGGTGGACAGGCGAACGTGCCTGGCGCTGCCGGAACGTGGAAGGACCTTACCGGCAATGTGAATTTGCTTGCGGATAACCTGACGAACCAGGTGCGCGCGATTGCCGAAGTGGCGACGGCCGTGACGCAAGGCGATTTGACGCGGTCGATTCAGGTGGAGGCCAGCGGTGAGGTCGCCGATCTGAAAGACAACATCAACACGATGATCGACAACCTTCGTCTGACCACCGATCGCAACAAAGAACAGGACTGGCTGAAGACGAACCTTGCTCGCTTCACGGGCATGCTGCAAGGCCAGCGCGATCTGGGAACCGTGGGCAGGATGCTGCTGAGCGAACTGGCGCCGCTGGTCAACGCGCAGCAGGGACTGATCTATCAGACCGATTCAGAGGACAGCAACACGATGGTGCTGCTGTCGGCTTATGCAAGCAATCCGGCGGGACAGCTGGAGCGCGTAGCAATCGGCGAAGGCTTGATTGGGCAGTGCGCGCGCGAGAGACGCCGCATGTTTATCGAAGACCTGCCGCCGAACACGCTGCCCGTGCGCTCCGGATTGTTTGAAGCGGTGCCGCGCAATGTGATCGTGCTTCCCGTCCTGTTTGAGGACCGCGTGAAGGCTGTGATTGAGCTGGCTACGCTGAATGAATTTACGGCGTCGCATCTGGCGTTCCTCGAGCAGCTCACCGCTTCGATCGGAATCGTGTTGAACTCCATTGAAGCGACGATGCAGACGGAGGCTCTGCTGAAGCAGTCGCAGCAACTCGCCGGCGAACTGCAGACGCAGCAGAAGGAGTTGCAGCAGACCAACGAGCAACTCGCACAAAAAGCGCAGCAGCTTGCGGAACAGAACGCTGAGGTGGAACGCAAGAACCAGGAGATCGAGCAGGCGAGGCGCGCGCTGGAAGACAAGGCGAAGGAGCTGGCGCTGACGTCGAAGTACAAGTCGGAGTTCCTGGCCAATATGTCGCACGAGTTGCGGACGCCGCTGAACTCGATTCTGGTTCTGGGTCAGCAGTTGACCGACAATCCGGACGGGAACCTGTCGGCGCGGCAGGTGGAGTATGCGCGGACCATTCATGGCGCGGGAACCGATCTGTTGAATCTGATTTCGGACATCCTGGATTTGTCCAAGATCGAGTCGGGCACCGTGTCGGTCGAAGCGGAGGAGGTGTTCTTCGGAAGCCTGCTGGATATGCTGGCTCGGCCGTTCCGGCACGAGGCAGAAAACCGCAAGGTGTCGTTCGAGGTGGACGTGGCGGCCGAGCTGCCGCGCAGCATGGTGACAGACTCGAAGCGCCTGCAGCAGGTCTTGAAGAACCTGCTGTCGAACGCATTCAAGTTCACCGAAAAAGGAAGCGTGCGGTTGAGAGTCGCGCCCGTGACCTCTGGATGGAGCGACGGCCATCCAATTCTGAATGGAGCGGGGTCGGTCATTGCATTCGAGGTGACGGACACCGGCATCGGTATTCCGCAGGATAAGCAGCGCATCATCTTTGAGGCGTTTCAGCAGGCGGATGCCGGCACGAGCCGCAAATACGGCGGAACGGGCCTGGGCCTCGCAATCAGTCGCGAGCTTGCGAATTTGCTCGGCGGAGAGATTCAACTGCGCAGCACGCCTGGGCAAGGGAGCACGTTCACGCTATACATTCCGCAGACCTACGTTGGGAGCGCCGCGCCGACGGTTGCCGCGATTGAAGGGGCGAATGGCCATGCGGCACCGCGGCTGCAACTGACTGCGGCTGCGACCGAGCAGATCGTCGATCGGCCGGAAGACGATCGCGCGAACTTGGAACCCGGGGACAACGTGCTGCTGATTGTCGAAGACGATCCGCACTACGCCCGATTGCTGTGTGACCTGGCACGCGAGAAGGGATTTAAGGTGCTGATTGCCATGCGCGGCGCGGAGGCGCTGTCGTTGGCTCGCGAGTTCAGGCCGACCGCAGTGACGCTGGATGTCTTCCTGCCCGACATGCTCGGGTGGGCGGTGCTGAACCATCTGAAGCAGGATTCGCAGACCCGGCATATTCCAGTGCAGATGCTAACGATGGATGAAGACTGGCACCACGGACTTTCGCGCGGAGCGTTTTCGTTTGTCGTGAAACCGACGACGCAGGAGGGACTGGAGGCGGCGCTCAATCGTGTGAAGGAGTACTCGACGCCGCGGCGCAAGAAGTTGCTGATTGTTGAGGACAATCCGGCGGAGCAGTTCAGCATACAAGAGCTGCTCGGTTCGGAAGATATCGACATCGCTGTGGTTGACAGCGGTCAAGACGCGCTCGCGAAGGTGGAAGAGGAGAGCTTCGATTGCGTTGTTCTGGACCTGCGCTTGCCGGATATGTCTGGTATCGAAGTATTGGAGAGAATGCAGGAATCTCCGCTGCTGATCGAGTTGCCGGTGGTCGTATTCACCGGCAAGGAGCTCGCTCCGGAGGAGGATGCGAGACTGCGGACACTTGCCCGCAGCGTTGTCGTGAAAGATGTCGAATCGCCAGAGCGGTTGCTGGATGAGACGGCCCTGTTTCTGCATCGCGTGGTGTCAGACCTGCCGCCGGAAAAGCAGAGGATGCTGGAGAGGCTGCATGGGTCAGACGAGGCATTGGTTGGGCGTAAGGTGCTGGTGGTCGATGACGACGTACGCAACATCTTCGCGCTCAGCAGTGTGCTTGAGCGGCGAGGCATGACCGTTCTGACAGCAGGCACCGGCCGCGAGGCGATCTCGATGTTAGAGAGCACTCCCGATATCGCGATCGTGCTGATGGATATCATGATGCCGGAGATGGATGGGTACGAGACGATGCAGGTGATTCGGCAGAATGCGGAGTTGCGCCGGCTGCCGATCATTGCGCTGACGGCGAAGGCCATGAAGGGCGATCGCGAGAAGTGCCTTGAGGCCGGAGCATCGGAGTATATGGCGAAGCCGGTCAATACAGATCAGTTGCTCTCCGGTTTACGGACGTGGCTACACAGGTAGGGTCGAGTCAGAAAATGGAGCCACTGCTTTATCAATCCGATGAACTGGCCTTCAGCGCAGAAGCGCGGGAGCCTGTCACCATTTTGATGGTGGATGATCAGCCGTCGAAGCTGCTGAGCTACGAAGCTATCCTCCAGGACCTCGGAGAGCGTCTGGTGAAGGCGGCGTCTGCACGCGAGGCGTTGGACTATCTTCTGAAGAGCGATATTGCGGTTGTGCTGATGGACGTTAGCATGCCGGAAATCGATGGATTTGAGCTTGCCGACATAATCCGGCAGCATCCGCGGTTTCAGAAGACGCCGATCATCTTTGTCTCCGCCGTGCATTTGTCCGATATCGATCGAATCCGCGGCTACCAGAGCGGCGCGGTGGACTATATCTCGGTGCCTGTCATCCCAGATGTGCTGCGCGCAAAGGTCAGCGTGTTTGCCGAGCTGCATCGAAAGAAGCGCGCGCTGCAAATACTGAATCGAGACCTGGAAGAGCGAGTAGCGCAGCGAAGTGAAGAATTGCGACAGTTGAACGAGCAGTTGCAGCAGCGTGTCGCGGAGCTTGAATCGATCATGCAGGTGTTGCCGGTGGGCGTCGCGGTGGCTCACGGTGCCGAGTGCGAAGTGATCACTGGCAATGCTGCGTTAGGAGAGATGCTGGGTTCTGATGCGCCGGGTCAATCGCTGAAGGACGTGGCGCTCTCGCACAATGGAGAGCCGCTCCCGGCGGATGAACTGCCTCTCCGCAAAGCCGTGCGCGATGGCGTGCCGACTGGAATGCTGGAGTTCGAGGTTGCGCATCCGGAAGGCATGCCCCATTTCCTATTGGCCAGCGCGTCTCCGTTGTTTGACGAGAGCGGGTCGGTTCGCGGAGCTGTCGGTGCGTTCTTCGACGTGACAGAGCGGAAACGGATGGACAACGCGCTGCGGGAGCGGGCAGAACTACTGGAGCTTGCCACTGAAGCGATTATGGTGCGTGACCGGAACGGCTTTATTCAGTTCTGGAATGCGGGCGCGGAATCGCTTTACGGCTGGCAGCGTGAAGAGGTGTTGGGCCTCCATCTGAAAGAACTGCTGGGTACGCCTGCGGCGAAGCGTAAGGAGATCGAAGCGGCTCTTGCAAAGAAGGGTCGGTGGGAGGGTAACCTTCAGCATCGCCATAAAGATGGTCATGAGCTTTTGGTTGCGAGTCGCCAGGCGGTTCAGGCGGGCAGCGGAGCCGTTCTGGAGATTACGCGCGACATTACAGCACAGGCTATTGCGGAACAGGCATTGCGCCGAAACGAGCGGCTGGCGGCGATGGGCAAGCTGGCGGGCATCGTGGCGCACGAGATTAATAATCCATTGGAAGCGATCACGAATGCGTTCTATCTGCTTCGACAGCATCCGTCGCTGGATGAGGAAGCAAAGTATTATGCGCAGATTGCTGACCAGGAGCTGACGCGCGTTTCTCACATCACGAAGCAGACGCTCAGTTTTTATCGTGAATCGCAGAAGGCCGTTTCGGTCTCCTTGGCTGGCCTTCTGGACGACGTTCTGGAACTGCAACAGCGGCCGATGCAGATCGCGAAGATTACCTTGGAGCGCAATTACACGAGCGAAGGATTGGTGCACGGGTTCCCGTCGGAGTTGAAGCAGGTATTCATGAACCTCGTGAGTAATGCGATCCAGGCGATGCCAGAGGGCGGAAGAATGCGCATTCGGCTAAGCGAGACAGATGGATGGCGGGGGCGGCCTGCCGGCGTGAGAGTATTCATTTCGGATACGGGAGTTGGTATTACGGCGGAAAACGCGAAGCATCTGTTCGAGCCCTTCTTCACCACGAAGTCGACGAAGGGTACCGGGCTTGGGCTCTGGATCAGCCGCGGAATCGTTCAGAAACATGAAGGAACGCTCGGCTTCCGGAGTGTCTTCGGAGCAACAACTGCAGTCACTGCGTTTCAGGTCTTTCTGCCAACGCATGCAGCAATTGGTTAATTTGCTCCGCGCCAGCAGATGCAAATTGTTACAACGAAGACAGGAACGATTCGCGGAAAGAGAATCCCCAGCCGGCTCCCTGGTTTGGATACGCGAATCCTTCGCGCATCACGATGGGGTCGGTGATGAGGTCATCGATCCAATCAAAGCTTTCCGCGCCAAACGCGTTGGAGACGGTCATCAGCAACGGAACGTCGTACTCCTTGTAGTAGTGCGGCAGCACCGGGATATGATGTGCCGCTGCCAGCGCAGCGGACTCCCGCCAGGCTTCTACTGAACCAAGGCGCAGAAGATCCGGCTGCCATAGATCGATGGCGTTCCGATCGATCAGTTCGCGCAGAGCAACCGTATCGAACTCGCGCTCGCCCATCGCGAGAGACATACCTGCGTGCTGGCGCAGCTGTTGGTAGCCTGCGAAGTTTGTGTGAGCGATGGGTTCTTCGAACCAGGTGATCCGAAGCGGACGCGCCGCTTCAGCAAGCCGCAAAGCGGACGCGAGATTCAGCCCCTGGTTTGCGTCCATCATGATATTGATGCCGTCGCCGACCGCTTCGCGCACCTTTGCCAGCCGCTCGAGATCGCGGGCCGGTTCCGAAGAGCCAACCTTGATCTTTACGGCGCGGAATCCGCGCTTCACGTACGCGCGGACCTCATCCAGCAGCTCGTCTATGGAATAGGAAAGCCATCCGCCGCTGCCATACAAAGGCACGCGGTCACGATAGGCGCCGAACAGCTTCCATACAGGCTGGCCAATAGTCTTCGCCCACGCATCCCACATTGCGATGTTCACTGAGCCGCAGGCCCACTGGTTTATTCCCAGCACGCCGAAGTATTCGGACTCCTTCTGATGATGCAGCAGAAACTCGCCGGGGCGGCTGGCGTCCTTGCCCAGCGCGAGTTCGCGTACATCGTCGAGCGCTCCTTTAATAGCGCCCGGATTGTAGTGAAAGCTGAGCAGGTATGCTTCCCCGGTGACTCCGTTTTCCAGGGTGATTCGCGTGATCACGAAGCCGATCTCTGGAATGCTGTGAGTCGCGTCCCGGATCGAAAGTGAACGGGTGGATTTTGCCCGGAAGAATTCAATGCTGCGGATCGTGGTCGGTGGGGGCATCGCTATGATCTTAGCTCGGATACGCACCGCAGCCGTTGGCAGAGGGATGCGTCCGAAACCGTGGTACAAACGTCTTTACAGCAAATACAGCATCATCTCCACAACGGGGTGAACCATGGGGCGCATTTTCCTCTCGTCTCTTCTGCGCACTTTTGTATTCGCGGCCGCCGGCCTGGCGCAGACGGCAAAGCCATCCTTCGCGACTCCGGCGATCTCTCCTGACGGCAAAGAGATTGCCTTTGCCTCCGGCGGAGATATCTGGACTGTCCCTGCCGACGGCGGCGATGCACGTCTTCTAGTCTCCAGTCCCGCCGATGAATCGCGGCCTCTTTATTCGCCGGATGGGACGAAGCTGGCGTTTATTTCCACCCGGACGGGAGCGGGAGACATCTATGTGCTCACGCTTGCCACGGGGGCGATCCAGCGGCTGACGTACTCTGACGTGCCGAGTAACCTTGACGGGTGGTCGCGCGACGGTCAGTGGATTTACTTCACATCCAGCGTTACCGACGTCGCCGGTCAGGGCGATATTCTGCGGGTGCGCGCGACGGGTGGCACGCCGCTCGAGGTTTCGCGGGAGCGCTATCTCAACGAGTTCGAATCATCCCCTTCCCCCGACGGGAAGCAGATCGCGCTGGTCGCCAAGGGCATCTCGTCTTCGCAATGGTGGCGCAACGGCCACGCCCACATTGACGAGACAGAGCTCTGGTTGAAGCCGCTGGTCTCTCCCTCGCCTACGGACGCAGGGTACCGGCGTCTGTTGCCGGCGGATGCAAAGCATGCCTGGCCGATGTGGTCACCGGACGGCCGCACACTCTTCTATATGTCGGATAAAAGTGGCGCGGAGAATCTATGGAGCGCGGACATCTCAACTGGGGCCGAGCACCAGTTGACGAAGTTCACCAGCGGCCGTTGTTTGTGGCCGACGATCTCCTACGACGGCAGCTCAATCGTCTTCGAGCGCCACTTCGCAATATGGAAAGTCGACACGCACAGCGGCAAAGCGGAGGAAGTGAAGATAGCCCTGCGCGGTGCGCCGAGCGCTGAAGGTGTAACGCATGTGCAGCTTGCGCATTGGCGCGATCTCGCGGTCTCGCTCGATGGCAATAAGTTGGCGGTTGTCGATCAGGGAGATGTGTTCGCCGTAGGCACGAAGGCCGGAGGCGAGGCACAGCGGCTGACGCGCACGGACGCCGCTGAAGGCGATCCACAATGGTCGCCCGATTCTACAAAGGTTATGTACCGTTCCGAACGTGACGGCGGTTCGAGCCTGTATCTCTATGACTTCGGCACGCAATCCGAGCGGGCATTGACGCATGGCCTGGATATCGACATGGGAGCGGTCTGGTCGCCGGACGGAAAGAGCGTGGCCTTCGTTCGAAACCGTAAAGAACTGCATGTGCTTGCGGTGGATTCGCTGGAAGATCGCGTGGTTGCACGCGGAGAGATCGAAAACGACGCGATCTCCTGGTCGCCGGACTCTCATTGGGTCGTCTATGTGCCGACCGGAGCCGACGGATTCAGCAATCTCTACGCTGTACCGGCTGCCGGCGGAGCGGAGGCGCGGCCGCTGACCTTTCTTGCCAATGGCCAAACAGCGTCGCGAATTGCGTGGTCGCCGGACGGGAAGTACATCCTCTTCGACACTGCACAGCGCAGCGAAACTCCTCTGATTGCCCGCGTCGATCTCGTCCCTCATGTCCCGAAGTTTCGCGAAGATGAATTTGCAGAGCTGTTTCGCAAGCAGTCCACCCCCGGCGCGCCGGACGTACCCTCAGAGCCTGGATCGCCACAGGAAACAACGCCGACGAAGCCCATGCTGGAACCGCCTGCAAACGCGACCCCCGAAGGCGCACCGGAAACCCAGTCTGCCGGTGCCTCTGCACAGCGCGCGCATCATGCGCCAAAGAAGATCGAGCCTACGAAGATCGTCTTTGAAGGTATCCGCGATCGGCTGACTCTTCTGCCCATCAACCTTCAGCTGCGTTTTCCGGTGGTCAGCCCTGACGGAAAAACACTGGCGTTTGTCGCGAATGTCTCGGACCAGGTGAATATCTATACCTATTCGCTGGACGAGCTTGCACGGGAGCCGGCGGTGCCGCGACAACTGACTTCGACGCCCGGTTTCAAATCTGATATTGCGTGGTCGCCGGACTCGCATACGATCTATTACCTTGAAGGGCCGAGTCCGATGGGAAACGCAGGTGGCGAGGCCCCGTCCGGCGTTCGAGCCATTGTGATTGAGACCCGCGTGCCTCGGACTATCGCCGTCAGCGCATCGGAAGAAGTAGATTTCGATCGCGAGAAGCAAGTGGTTTTTGATGAAGCCTGGAGCACCCTCGATCATCGTTTCTATCGCGCGGATTTCAATCACCACGACTGGAAGGCGCTTCGCGATGAATGGGAGCCGTACATTGCAGGCGCGCGGACGGGTCCTGAGCTTCGCCGCGATATCAATCTACTGATCGGAGAGCTCAACAGTTCGCATTCCGGGATCAACAAGCCATCGCAGCCGGCGGTGCGTATCGGGCGGCTGGGGTTACGCTTCGAACGCGAGCCGTTTGAGGAACACGGCCAATTGATCGTACGCGAGGTGGTGCCGTTGGGTCCGGCGTCGCTTGAGGGAAGTATTCGTCCCGGAGATCATCTTCTGGCTGTCGATGGCGAAGCGATCACGCCGCACACGAACCTTAATGCGCTGCTCGAAGACAAGGTCAATAAGCGCGTTGTGCTCAGCATGGAAACGGCAGGCAAGAAGCGGGATGCGATTGTGCGTCCAGTCACGCTGCAGGTGGAGGCGGGCTTGTTGTACAACGCGTGGGTGGAGCAACGCCGGGCGTATGTGGAACGAATCTCAGGCGGCAAGCTCGGATATGTGCACCTCGCTGCCATGGGAGATCACGACCTTGCCCAGCTCTATGTTGACCTCGACGCACAGAATGAAACCAAGGAGGGAGTAGTCGTCGATGTCCGCAACAACAACGGCGGTTATGTAAACGGGCGTGTGATTGATGTGTTTGCGCGTCGAAACTACCTCTTGATGACGCCTCGCGATGGCTCGGAAATGCCCAGCCGGCAAGCGCTCGGACAGCGGGCGCTGGGCCTGCCGACAATCCTGGTGACGAATGAGTCGACGCTTTCCGATGGTGAGGACTTCACAGAAGGCTATCGCGCTCTCGGTCTTGGCAAAGTGGTTGGGACGCCTACGGCGGGCTGGATTATCTTTACGGGAGCGCAACGGCTAATCGATGGCTCGAGCGTACGTGTGCCGGGCGACCGCATCCGCGATATGAAGGGCGATGACATGGAGATGCATCCCCGGCCGGTGGACGTCGAAATTCTCGAGCCGCTGGGGCAAACGGAATCGGGAGACGATGCTCAGCTGAAAAAGGCGGTCGAAGTGCTAATGGAACAGGTGAAATAAGCCGACGCATCTTGACTGGATGGCAGACTTGCGCAAACGATGGACTCCGATTGGCGCTATAGGAGTTTCTCGGCCGCTGTCAGTTTTCAGTAGGCTTTGTGATGTGGTCGATGACCAGGTTTGGAACGGGCTCGCGCACCGCATCGAGTTTCAGCCCCATCTGTTCCTGCACCGCGGTGAAGATCGAAGGCCAGCCATCGGGATCGTTCGCGGACCAGTCGCGGCCGAATTGGAGCGTGTAGTTGTACGTGCCGGTGAGACCGGTCTTGTCGACAACGGGCGCTTCCACCATCGAACTTAGCGCGCCGGCGATGGCTCTCATCGAAGCGTTGGTCCCAACGAACTCAAGTCCATGCCGTGAACCATGGGCCTGCACGTCAGCCGGTGGCGGCGTCGCTGGCGCCTGGCCGTCCGGCGGCCGGGGCACAGGCTGCATCTTCACTCCGCCCTTTGCCACAAGCAGGTTATAGATGGAGCTGTTGCGAGTTTCGAGGTGTGTCTTCAGTCCCAGGCGCTCGGCGAGAAGTACACGGATTGCATTGCGCTTTTCCAGCCGCACCTCATTATCCGTGAGCTTGGCCAGCCTGGCATCCGTGGCTTCGTCCGAGCGCGCGCTGATGTCATAAAAAGTGTTTGCGACCCAGTCCGGCGCGCCCACAACCGGGGCATCGAAGCCGTAAGCGATCTGGATAAGCACCTTGATGGGAAGGTTCGTCGCTTCGAAACGGCTGGAGCGCGGCGGGCTCGACACCGATACGTGGAAATTGGCGTCCGGTGGCGGCGCAAGGCGAATGACCGCGACGTCAAAGGTTAGCGTCGGCTTGTAGTTCGGTTCCTCAATGATCGGTGTCTGAGCGAACGCGCAAAGACCCGTCGCAAAGACGAGCAGAACCGCGAGCACACCGAGATGTCTCTGAATGCGGAGCATGGGCGTGGAACTCCTTGTTTGAATCATACGAGCGCGTAGGGAGCGCGGTTCCAGCTTTTGGCGGAAAGAACCGTTTTCGTGCTTCTCTGCTGTGAAGAGTGTCTGGTGGATGACCTGCGCTTCCGTGTATCGTCTAAGCTACAGTTTTCAGCCTTCCAGATCTCACTCCTGTAGCCGATCGGACGGATTCATGACATCGTGCGCTGCTGCTTTCACCCGGCATAAACCCGGTCTGAAATGGATGCCGATACTTTTCTGTTTCATGGCCCTTTTTATCGCTGTAGGTGCAAGCCGGGCACAGGCTCCGGCGGCGAAGGGGATCGACGATACATGGCAGGGAACGCTGCACCTTCCCCAAAGAGATCTCCGCATCGTGCTGAAGGTATCGCGCGGAGCGGACGGGGTCCTGGCGGGAACGATGTATTCCATCGACCAGGGCGGACAGCCCATGAAGACTTCGTCGATCAGCTTTCAGGACGGAACACTGAAGGTTGCGATTCAGATGTTGGATATGACGTACGAGGGCAAGCTGGCCGCTGACGGGAGGTCGATAGCGGGCACGTTTACCCAGGGCGACCATCCTATCCCGCTTGTCCTGGAACGCGCTACGCCCGAAACCGCATGGGCCATTCCGGAAGCACCCAAACCGATCCCGCCGATGCCTGCGGACGCGAAGCCCGTCTTTGAGGTGGCGACAATTAAGCCAAGCGCTCCGGATGAACAGGGCAAGTATTTCACGGTGCGCGGAGATCGATTTGTAACCGCCAATACGACTTTGTTGGATCTGATCAAGTTTGCCTATGGCGTGCAGGACAAACAGGTGGCGAACCTTCCGGACTGGGCCACGAGCCAGAAGTACGATCTGGACGGCAAGCCGGACATTCCCGGAATGCCGGATCCAGACCAGCTTCGACACATGGTGCAGTTGATTCTCGCGGACCGCTTCCAGCTGAAGTTCCACGAAGAGAAAAAGGACATGTCGGCGTACGTGCTTTCGGTCGCCAAGGGCGGCGAGAAGATGGAGAAGGCCGCTCCTGATTCAGGATCGCTCCCGGGACTGTTCTTCCGCGGTCTGGGGGTGCTGACGGTGCGCAACGCGACAATGCAGGACTTCTGCCAGTTGATGCAGTCTGCAGTGCTGGACCGTCCGGTGGTGGATGAGACGGGACTGCAGGGCCGGTATAACTTCCTGCTGAAATGGACGCCGGATGAGTCACAGTTCGGTGGCCTTGGAGTTAAGGTGCCTCCGCCGAGCGACGCGGCCGATGCGCCGCCGCCTCTATATACCGCGATTACCGAGCAGATCGGGTTGAAGCTTGAGGCAGGGAAGGCCTCGGTTCGGGTGCTGGTGGTGGATCACGTCGATCAGCCGTCGGCCAACTAGGCAGCGACGGATGAGCCGTGCCGACATAACCAAGGCCCGGAGGATCGATCGCGTTGAATATCTTCCGGAAATTGAACCTGAATCTGCGGCAGAACGTATTAAGAGGAAATGAACGGAGGTTCTGGTTTGTCCGGACACTGGCGCGTTGGGGTGAGGGCTGCTTGCGTCTGTCTTATCGCCGCGCAAACGATTTGGGCTGCGGAGTATCACGGACGCGTGCGCTATGGCGGCGTGCCGGTTCCGGGTGCAACCGTCACTCTGACCCAAGGTTCGACGGAGCTGACGAGCGTTACGGATTCGCAGGGACTGTATGAATTTCCCAACATTGCGGAAGGGAGCTGGAAAATTGACATTGAGCTGCGTGGCTTCACGCCGACGCACGGCTCAGTAACAATTGGCGCGGACAATGAACAGGGCGAATGGATGCTCCAGATGCTGGGCCTGAAGGATCTCCTCGCGATGGCACAGACGGAGCCGGCCACAACAACTCCCCTGCAGGCCCGAAATAAAGAGCAACCGAAGCCGAGCGAAAAGAGCGAGAAGCCGGAGGAATCCGTGCCGCAGCCACCTCAGCCGAGTGAGGATGCCGACCGCGCGGCAGACGGCTTGCTGATCAACGGCAGCGAGAACAACGCTGCCACGTCTCAGTATTCGCTGTCACCGGCGATCGGCAATCATCGACCTGGAACGAGGGCGCTGTACAACGGGAGCTTCGGTGTGTTTGCGGAGAACTCTATCTTCGATGCAAAGCCATATTCCCTCACCGGACTCGTGCTGCCGAAGGACAACTACAACAGAATTACGATGGTTGCGACCGTTGGTGGGCCGATACGCATTCCGCCTCTCTTCTATCACGGCCCCAACTTCTTCGTTGCCTATCAATGGACGCGCAATGGCAGCGCGAGCACCGGCAGCGGTCTGATGCCTACGCAGGCGGAACGCGATGGAGATCTCAGTGGCCTCCAGAATGCACAAGGCCAGCCGGTCATTTACAACCCGGCGACGGGTCTCCCTTTCACGGGCCCGATTCCTGTGAGCCCGCAGGCGCAGGCCCTGCTCGCCTTATATCCGCTGCCCAATATCGCGGGAAACACCCGATACAACTACGAAGCGTCACTGTTGAGTAACACGCATCAGGATGCCCTGCAGTCGCGCATGGATAAGACCGTCAGCCACCGCGATTCGCTGTATGGTGGTTTTGGATTTGAAAGTATTCGCGCAAACAGCGAGAATTTGTTTGGTTTCGTCGACACGACCGACACCCTTGGGCTCGAAGCAAATGCCAACTGGCAACATCGCTTCGAGCGGGGAATCTTCGCGACCCTGGGATATCGGTTCACTCGGCTGCGTACACAGCTGCAGCCGCAGTTCGCGTACCTGAACAATATCTCCGGCGATGCTGGAATCACGGGCAACGATCAGGATCCGCGGGAATGGGGACCGCCGGCGCTTGCATTCTCCAGTGGAATTGCCGGTATGGCGGATGGAAACAGCGAGTTCAACCGCAATCGCACGGATCAGGGCACGTTGCGGCTTTCGATGACGCGCGGCCGGCATACCATCCTCGCCGGTGGCGACTTTCGCAGGCAGGAGTACAACCAGTTGCAGCAGCAGAATCCGCGCGGCAATTTCACCTTCACCGGCGCGGCCACCTCTGCCGATGGCACCGCGTCCGGGACGAGCGGATCGGATTTCGCTGACTTCCTGCTAGGACTCCCCGATACGAGTGGGCTTGCCTATGGGAATGCAGATAAGTATCTGCGGCAGACGGCGACTGACGCCTACATAAACGACGACTGGCGGTTGCGTCCGGAGTTGACGATTAACGCCGGCCTGCGCTGGGAGTATGGCGCTCCCATCACCGAATTGAAGGGGCGGCTGGTGAATCTTGACCTAACACCGGACTTCACAGCAGCGGCACCGGTTCTGGGCAGCGCACCAAAGGGACCGCTGACCGGCGAAAACTATCCAAGCTCGCTCGTTCGTGGCGACCTGCATGGCATCGAGCCACGCATCGCGGTATCGTGGCGCCCCATTCCCGCATCGACGCTCGTCGTTCGCGCAGGTTACGGAATCTACGATGACACCTCAATCTATCTAGCGGCCGCGGAGACTATGTCACAGCAGGCCCCGCTCTCCAACAGCTTGAATGTGCAGCGAAGCGCGACCTGTCCACTTACCCTTGCAAATGGATTCATCAATTGTGCGGGTACGACCGCCGACAACTTCGCGGTGGATCCCAACCTCAAGGTCGGCTATGTGCAGACCTGGCAGCTCTCCGCACAGCGCGATCTTCCCGCCGCCCTGGTGATGACGGCCACCTATCTTGGTACGAAGGGCACACACGGCACGCAGGAATTCTTGCCGAACACCTACCCCGTCGGCACGACGAATCCGTGCCCGCTATGCCCTGTCGGCTTCATCTATAGGACTTCGGGCGGCAATCTGGAGCGTGAGGCTGGAGAGTTGCAACTGCGTCGAAGACTGCGGGCTGGATTGACAGCGACCCTCGACTACACATTCGCGAAGTCGGTCGACGATGACGCACAGGTGGGGGGCCAGGGCCATGTCGCGGCGAACTCGGCGACGGCAATCTCGTCCAGCTCCAGCTCGAACGCGGCTGCAGGCAATGCGATCGTCGCCCAGAATTGGCTGAATCTCCGCGCGGAACGCAGCCTTTCCAGTTTTGATCAGCGTCATCTACTGAACGCCACTGTGCAGTACACGACAGGCATGGGAAAGGGCGGCGGAACACTTTTGAGCGGCTGGCGCGGACGCGCATTCAAAGAGTGGACGGTGCTGGCGCAGGTGACTGCAGGTTCTGGGCTTCCGGAGACGCCGGTCTACCTGGAGCCCGTGCCCGGCACCGGTGTTACCGGGACGATCCGTCCCAACCGCACCAGCGCACCTTTATATACCGCGACAGACGGATACTTCCTTAATAGCGCGGCTTATACTCCGCCGGTGAGCGGACAATGGGGAAGTGCGGGACGCAACTCGATCCGAGGTCCGGCGACATTCACGACGAATGCGGCACTCGCACGCACGTTGCAACTGCATGGCAACTATAGCCTCGACCTGCGGCTCGAGGCGGACAACTTTCTGAATCACGCAACTTTCACAGCCTGGAACACGATCACGAACAGTACCACCTTCGGTTTGCCGACATCGGTGAACTCTATGAGAAATGTTCAACTAAGCGGGAGGTTTCGGTTCTGATGAGACGCCGTCGACCTTCGCCGCTGCTTGCCTGGACCACACTGATGATCGTCGCGCCTGTATTGTCAGCGCAACAGATCGGCAGTAACGAGCCGCAGCGAGACAGCGATGGAACATACAAGCTGAGCGTCACCTCTCAGCTCGTCGTCGAGACCGTGGTTGCGAAAGATAAGCAGGGACACTTCATCAATGGCCTGTCTGCAAACGATTTCTCCATCACAGAAGACGGAGTTCCGCAGAAGATACGTTTTTGTGAGCACGAGACATTGCCCACCGACGCGGAACCGCTTCCTCCTTTGCAGGATGAAGACGAGAACATCACCATCTACAAGCATCTGACCAGGACGACCATCGCCCCGGAAGATACGGCGCGAGATACCGGGAAGAGCCGCTATCAAGGACACAGACTGATTGCTCTGTACTTCGATATGACGACCATGCCGCCCGAGGATCAACTGCGCGCGATCACAGCCGCCGAAACCTTCATTCGGAAGCAAATGACGGCAGCCGATTTGATCTCGATCATGCGCTATCAGGGCGGTTCGGTAGATGTGCTCCAGGACTTTTCCGCGGATCGCAACCGGCTGTTAAGCATTCTGCAGACAATGCTCGTCGGCGAGGGACAGGGTGAGCAGGACTCGATCGATGATGCCAGCAGCGCCGACACGGGCGCGGCCTTTGGGCAGGACGACAGCGAATTCAATGTGTTCAACAATGACCGGCAGCTCTCCGCTCTGCAGACTGCGGCGCAGATGATGGCGAGCATGAATGAAAAGAAATCGCTGATCTACTTCGCCAGCGGAATGCGGCTGCATGGGATCGATAACCAGGCGCAACTGCACGCGACGGTGGATGCAGCGATCCGTGCGGGCGTGACCTTCTGGCCGGTGGATGCGCGTGGCCTTGTAGCGAATGCTCCACTCGGCGATGCGACGCAGGGCTCGCCCGGCGGTCAGGCGATGTACACGGGAGCATCTGCGCAGGCAGTGACCACCAACTTTCAGCAATCACAGGACACGCTCTATTCGCTGGCAGCGGACACCGGAGGCAAGGCGCTGCTGGACAACAACGATTTGACGCGAGGAATTACTCAGGCTCAGCGCGCGGTTACGGACTATTACGTCATCGGCTATTACACAACGAATACGGCCAAGAACGGCCACTTCCGGAAGATAAAGCTGACGCTTAACGGCGATACAGCCGCCTCGCTGGATTACCGCCAAGGCTACTACGCCAACAAAGATTTTTCGCACTTCAACGAGGCAGATAAGGAGAGACAGCTCGAGGACGCCTTGATGCTGGGCGATCCCATCACTGACCTCACAATTTCGATGGAAATTAATTACTTTCAGCTGAATCGAGCTGAGTACTACGTGCCGCTGGTTGTGAAGATTCCGGGGCGCGAACTTGCGCTGGCAAAGAAGATGGGATCGGAGCACACGCTGATCGACTTCGTCTGCGAGATCAAGGACGACTTTGGCGGCACAACGGTAAGCAACATCCGCGACAGCGTCAACGTTAAGTTGAGCGACCAGACAGCGGCTCAGTTGGCGCATCAGCCCATTGAGTATGATGCCGGCGTAACCTTGCTGCCAGGGCACTACACCATCAAGTTCCTCGCGCGTGATGACGAAACGGGACGCATCGGTACATTCCAGACATCCTTTTCTATTCCCAACCTCAACAAGGTGACTACCGAGATTCCCATCAGCTCGGTCGTGTTGAGCAGTCAGCGCTTGAACACGGGGGACGCCCTGTATAACGCCACGCGGGGAAAGCAGGCGGCTAAGAATGACGCAGCGAATCCACTGGTGCAGGCAGACCAGAAGCTTATTCCCAGTGTGACCCGGGTGTTCAAAGCCGACAAAGATCTTTACGTATTCCTGCAGGCTTACACGACGCCGTCCGAGCAAGCCCCTTCCGTGCCGCCAACCACAGAGACGAAGCCGCTTGTAGGCTACGTGAGCTTATATTCGAACGGCACTCTTGCGTTCACTTCCAAGCCGCTTGCCGTGACTCCGCTGGCGAACACTCGACTGGGGATTACTCCATTCCTCTTTACTCTGCCGCTGGGAACGCTGAAGGAAGGCAACTACAGGTGCCAGGTCACATTGCTCGATCCCGGGCAGCATAAGGTGGCTTTTTGGCAGGGGCCTCTGCGAGTTATTCCATAAAACGCCACCTCTAGTTCGCATCTCGCCACTGCGGTTTCCCGCGGTCGCGAATATTTCTCGTCTCGGCTCGGTCGCGATCGAAGAACGTCATATCCATATCTGCACTCGGCGGTAAGGGCACCCTTCCAAGGGTGGCTAGGTTGGTAGTTCCCGCACGTTTGCGCTTTGGTCACAAGTCATTTACGAAGCAGCTCCGGCCGTTGAAATCGGCGACCAATTTCTCGCATTTCAATATATGAAAATAACATTCCTATATTTGGCATCAAATTGTTTTTCGCGGTAGTATCAGCGGGTTGTTATCTGCCATGTCGGACACCCGGTGAAAGAATCCATGTACTCCGCCTACCGCCTTCTGCTCGCCCTTTTGTTAGCCACCACCGCGGCTTCGGCCCAACTCTACGTATCGCCCCGAGGCAACGACCAGAACCCCGGCACGGCAGCTCGGCCAGTCCTCACCATTCAGCACGCATTAATCCTCAGCCGCCGCCTGAATGACCACCACATTATCCTTCGGGGAGGAACCTACAGGCTCGTGACGCCAATTCACATTTCTGCGGCCGACGCAGGCGTCGCGTTGATCGCTGCTTCCGGCGAGCACCCCATCATCAGCGGAGCGGTCCGCGTAATACAATGGCACGAAGTCGACTCCAGCAAGCATCTTTGGGCGGCGTCCGTGCCTGCGTCCGTCGTGAACTCGCGACAGCTGTATGTGAATGGCGTTCGAGCGACCCGCACGCGCGGCCGGGTCCCCGCCCAGCTCACAGAGACGCCAACGGGATATATCGCTGCCAACCTCGCAATGTCGGCATGGAGAAATCCATCGGATATGGAGTTCGTCTACACCGGCGGCAACAGCATCTGGTCCGAGCACTCTGAAGGGCTCGGCTCGTGGACTGAGCCACGCTGCCCGATCGAGTCTATTAACGGCGCCTCAATCACAATGGCGCAGCCCTGCTGGAACAACTCGACAAAGCGCGTCATGCTTCCTAACGGTGCGCGCACGGCCAATCTCGTTGGCCCGATGAGCGTCGGCAAGCGCCCGGAATATGTGGAGAACGCATTCGAGTTGCTCGGCACGCCGGGCGAGTTCTATCTCGACCGACCCAGCCACACGATCTACTACGTACCGCGCAAGGGAGAGGACCTCAAGACCGCAGATGTGGAACTTCCAGTTCTTGAAACTCTGATCGATGGCGACGGTACTGCGGCTGCGCCGATCGACAACATTCTGTTCTCCGGCATCCAGTTTTCATACGCGACGTGGCTTGCCCCCAATGGTCCGGATGGCTTTTCAGAGATTCAAGCCAACTACCAGGTCACGGGTCCGGATGGATACTCACGACAGGGGCTATGCCATCTTGTTCCCGATGGTGCGTGCCCGTACGGCGCATGGACACAAGCGCATGGCAACATCAGTCTGTCCTTCGCGCATCACGTACAGTTTCTGAATGACGACTTTATCCATCTCGGCGCAGCTGCGCTCACGCTCGGGGATGGCGCACAAAACGACACCGTTGAGGGATGCATATTTACTGACGTCTCCGGGAATGGTGTTCAACTCGGTGGTGTAGATACGCCGCTCGCTCCCATCGACGAGTTCACCTCTGCCAACCGCATCGAAGACAACCTGTTCCGAAATGTAGGGGCTGAATTTCGCGGCGGAATTCCGATTGTGGTTGGATATGCGCGCAATACCGTGATCGCGCACAACCAGATCGATCACATTCCTTATGCCGCAATTTCAATGGGGTGGGGCGGCTGGCCTGACAAGATCAAGCAAGCCGGCCAGGCCAACAATTCAACCGGGAACGTCATCCGCGATAATCTCATTCACGATCTGATGATCGATCTCTCCGATGGCGGCGGGATATACACGCAGGGCCTAACCGGAAAGAACTTAGCCGACGGTGAAAAGATCACTGGCAATGTTATTTACGACCAGTTCAGCTCCGGCCACGAGATTTACACCGACAACGGCTCCTCCATGATTACCGTCAGTGGCAATGTAATGTTCGATACCGACCACGACAACTGGGGCAGCCGCCATCGCGACTACTACGATGGACAGGACGGAACGAACTTCGATCCGCTCGCGATCGAGAACAATTACTGGCAGCAGGGCGATGCAGATTCCTCAACGGGAAACGTCACTGTGAGCGGAAATCACCTCATCGCTTCGCTCGATGAGGTTCCGCGGCCCCTCCTCGCGAACGCCGGCCTGACGCCGCAATACAAACTGGCGCTCGAGCGAAGATTCGATGCCCTTGTCCCTCCGCGAGCTCCCGCGGCCCCGGCGCGCGTTGCCGCAGCTCCAGGCAATGGCTTCGCAGTAGTTACCTTCAGCCCGCCGGTGGACACCGGAAACTCGCCGGTGCGATCGTATGCCGTCGTCGCATCGACGGGAGCAACTGCGACTATTTCTGCCGATGACTTTTCGAAGTTGTCGTACCTGCGCGTTTCCGGTCTCTCCAACGGACAGCCAGTCACGTTTACTGTCCGCGCCATCAACGCTGCCGGAACGAGCATAGCTTCGCTCCCATCATTTCCGATTACGCCATCGGATCGGAAGGTACAACCACTCCCGCCTCCGTCCGGTGTGTCGGTTCACCCCGGCGGCAACGGAGAGGTGAGCATCCACTTTCAGAGCCCGGCAGTTGACCATCCTGGCATCGATGAATCTCCCATCACTTCGTATGTCGTTACGATCGAGCCAAGTGGACGCAAAGTGATTTTGACCGGGCGAAACATCATCACGCTGGCCGATGGAAAGCATACGACCTTCAAGGTCATCTCGGGCCTCAAGCGCGGCACATACACCTTCAGCCTCGCTGCAGTAAACGAAGCGGGAGAAGGCGCCGCAGCCATTACGGAACCAGTCACAGTTCCATAAATATACGGAGCCACCTGAGCTTTGGGTGGTCAGCGACGTGGCGGATCTCGCTTGAAAACCGCCGTTTACCGCGCTGGCGGCTGGTGTTTGCCAGCGCCGGCGTTCGACCCCTTGAAACGAAACCCATCTCTCTCTCGATAGCAACAGCATCCATCGTTAGCTACTCAATCCACGGCTGTTGCATGTATCAAAACCAACCCTCCACATGTTGAAACCGAATTTGACAATTGTACGCAGTTTGAACTAATGTTTGGCGCCAATAACGGAGCGCTCCATTTCAGTGGCTCCAGAAACTGGCCGACTCACAACCGGAACGTCCCGGACGGTGCCAGCAGAGTGCAACAACGCTTTCTGAGGTTTTTGAGGAGGGTTATCTCATGCGCAGTTTTGTCAGCCTGCCAGCGGGGATTCATTCAAATGCGCGCAATGCGCTGATCGTTGCGGTGTTTTCTCTGGGGCTCTGCTTGAGCGCCCTCGCGCAGAGCGGTGCCGGTGCGATTCAAGGCACGGTAATGGATCCCACGGGAGCCGTCATACCCGGCGCGGCAGTTCACGTGGTCAATAAGGGCACAGGCGTGGCCTTGGACACAAAGGCCAATGGTGTCGGGTTCTACCAGGTTCCGGGTCTGAACACTGGGACCTATACGGTGTCGGTGAGCGCGCCGAATATGCAGACTAGCCAGCGAACGGTCGATCTCCTGGTCGCTCAGACAGCCGTCATCAACGCCACGCTAACACCGGGTTCCACATCGCAGAAGGTCGAGGTGAATGCGAATGCGGTCCAACTCGTCACCACCGACAAGGGCACTATCTCCTACACGCTGGAAAACCAGAGGATCAATCAGCTCCCGATGAACGGGCGCAACATCATCAGCCTCGTGAACGAGACGACGCCGGGATTGGAAAGCTGCCCGGAGTCCAGTTCATGCGTCAACGGCCAGTCGGGTCCCGCGCTGGAGTATGAAACGGATGGCGTCACGCTGGCCAACCGTGAGTTCGGCGGTGTGCATGAAGGATTCACGCAGATGGTCGATCCGGATGCGGTGCAGGAGGTGCGGGTGGAGGACCAGTCCTCCGGCGCTCAATATGCGGCGCCCGCGACTGTCATCCTGAATACCAAGTCGGGTACAAACCAACTGCATGGCTCGCTGTTTGAAACCGCTCGCAACAACGCCTTCGGTATCGCCCGCAACAGATCAAACCCGGCCAACTACGCCGCGCCCCAATACATTCGTAACGAGTTCGGTGTTTCGGTCGGTGGCCCCATTGTGATTCCGCATCTCTACAACGGAAAGGGAAAGTCTTTCTTCTTCTTCGCCTACGAGCGCTACTCTCTAGCCCAAAGCGTCTCCCAGAACGAGACTGTTCCGACAGTCGCGATGCGCAACGGCGATTTCAGCGGTCTGATCAACAGCTCCGGTGTGCTGCAGCAGCTTTATGATCCCGCGACCACGGCGCCCTCAACCAACTGCAACGGCACTGGCGCCGCCAACTCGGCCTGCCGCGCACCCTTCCAGAACAACCAGATCCCGATGACGCGTGAATCTCCGACGACAGCGGTGCTTAACGCAATGACACCTCTTCCAACCAATGCGAAAGATCCTCTGGTCGGGTCCAACCTGAGCGGTCTTGTTCGCGAACTTCAGGTGCAGCCGCAGATCACCTTCCGCCTGGATCAAGTCTTCAACCAAAGCAATCGTGCGTATCTGCGCTACACGCAAAACCTCTCTACCAGCATCACTCCGCGCAACGACCCCGAGGATGAATCGTACACGCTGCCGGCCACTACCAAGAGTGGCATCGTCATTCCGGCAGGAGCCAGCGGCATCGCCTACGATCCGGACGCGCTGTTTGCCACCGCGCTCGGCTTCGATCATGTCTTCTCGCCGACGTTCTTCTCCGAGACCATCTACAGCATGCAGTGGACCGGCGAGCAGAACTACGCCGGTGGCAGTCCGTTTACAGACTTCGAATCCGAGTTGGGATTGCCGAATAACTTCGGCGAGCAGGGGTTCCCTTACATCGACAACATCTTCCAGCAGATGGATGGCACGCAGTTCCAGTACGGAATGACGTCGACAACGTATCAGCTCGACGAGAACCTGACCAAGACACTCGGTCATCACCAGTTCCTGTTCGGCGGCCGCTACCGTTTCGAGCACTTCGGTTCACGTCCCGACGAGATCAAGGACGAGGTTGAGTTCGGCGGCAACGACACAGCGCTGCTGAATCAATCCACCTACACGAATTCATCGCCGAGCGGCACCACCAACACCGGTCAGCTGAATGCCGATGAGTTCCTGGGTGGCGCCTCAGTCTATAGCGTGAACCTGGAGCCGCCGTATCAACACCTGCATGACATGGAGACCGATCTCTATTTCCAGGACAACTACCGCCTTCGCCCCAACCTGACGGTGAACCTCGGCCTTCGCTATGAGGCACACCCGGCCATCTGGGAAGGGCAGGGGGCGATGATGGGCTTCGACCTGAAAAACGATGCCATCGTCACCTCCGCACCAACCTCCAAGCTCATCGCGGAGGGCCTCACCACGCAGGCCATCATCAACAACGACGAGTTGGACGGCGCGAAGTTTGAAACTCCTGAAGAGGCCAATCTGCCGCCAATGCTGGTGAACAGTTACGACTTCACATGGGGTCCCCGTCTGGGAGTGGCCTGGCAGCCATTCGAGGGCAGCAAGTGGGGCACCGTGCTGCGCGGCGGCGCCGGCCGCTACATTTACCCCATTCCAATTCGCGAAGCCTATCGCGAGGTCAACCGGAACAATCCCTTTACCGCGGGATATTCGGTCAACTACAACAGCGTCAACTATACCCCTCGCAACAGCTATCAGCTGCTCTCTGCGCCCAACAGTTCTCTGGATTACACCTATGCCACCACGCTGGCGGGAGGAGGAACGCCCATCATGGGCGTCAACACCTCGGCGGCGATCAACAGTAACAGCGCCAACGCGATCGCTCCCGGCATCAGCATCGTGAGTATCGATCCCGTCGATCCGCCAACCTATGTGGACGAGGCGAACCTCACACTCGAGCAGCCGTTGAAGTGGAACTCCGTGCTGCAAGTCAGCTACCTCTACACCCACGCAACCAATCTCAACAACTACTTTTATTACAACGACCATCCATCCGAATTCAGCTGGGAAGTTGAAACTGGCACGAAGCCACCCTCTTCCAGCGCCATTGGACCGACTAATACCAGCACCGGAGAAGGGCCGTACGACAACGTGACCTATGGCGACGGAAGTTATCAGATCCAGAAGAGCGGCTGGTCGAACTACAACGCGCTGCAGCTCAACTATCAGCGGCTCTATCACAACGGCGTTGCATGGCAATTCATCTACGTCTTTTCCAAGTCGATGCGCACCGGCGGCGACTACGGTGGCGAGAACGCCGACGATGTCGATCCATACAGCGCCTTTGCGTACTCCGGACCGTCCTCGGTAACGTACGTGCCCCAGGGCGGGACGTATTTGACTGCTCCCAGGCTCCCGCCGCCTCCGCCATCGGGCACTCCTGCATGGGGGTATTACAAGGCACTGAATCGCTGGGAAAACTACATGGTGGATACCAATAATCCGCCCCAGCACATCCAGTTCAACGGCATTGTCGACCTGCCGTTCGGTCGCGGCAAGCGCTGGCTTGGCGGCGTGAGCAAGGGCTTGAACGAGCTGCTTGGCGGCTGGCAGGTCGCAGGCGCCGGCAATATCGTAGAGAAGGACTTCCAGATCACCACGACGAACTGGGGGCCGACGAATCCGTTGAAGGTCTACGAGCATAGTGCCCCGATCACGGACTGCCGCAGCGGCGTCTGTCTGAAGGGCTATGAGTGGTTCAACGGCTATCTCGCGCCTACCGTGGTCAATGGCAATCCCTGTTCGGCTGGCCTGCCGAACGTCCAGGGACTGCCAGCCAGCTGGGCCCCCTATCAATCACCGATCGACACGATATGCAGTCCCCCCTCGGGCGGCAAGGCAGTGGTAGACAAGTACTTCGGTGACAATGATGTCGCTGTCACTGGAGTAGCCGGGCAGGCCGCGGCCAGCCCTATTGGTTACGGCGTCATCCCGGCCGAGAACGACAACGGACCTTCAGAAGGCGCGATTGACGTGACCAATCCCTTCGGCCACACGGTAATCAATGGGCCGTTCAACTGGGATGCCGATGCTTCGCTGTTCAAAGTCTTTCCGATTACCGCAAGAGTGCTGCTGCGGCTGAACGTAGATGCCTTCAACGTCTTCAACCACCAGGGCCTTCCTACGCCAAACGCCACCGACGGAACGGTCTGCATCACCCCGGGAGGTCTGGGCTGTTCTTCGGCCAACACCGCTCGGCAGTTGCAGCTTACCGCGCGGTTGACGTTCTAAAGCATTTCTTCGACGCAGATTTCCGAAAGGGTTTCCGCTCGTTCCCGGGAACGGCGGAATTCTCTAAGGTCGAAGTTGTGTTTTGAAGGAGCGCTTCCGCGGGCGCGTCCGCTTGAGCAGAAATCGCATCATTCAAGTGCGAGATTTCGTTTCATAGACTTATGTAGGTGGCGGTGGATGCAGTCGGCAGCGAACTCGTCTCAGCCGGGGTTTCCCTGGTATCAGGGAATTTTACAGGGAATCGCGCGGAGCCTACGACGGCACAATGTGGGTTTTGCCACGGAGATGCGAAGGTTTTACGAAGAACCGACTGTTCCCAGCAGGGAATTAATTTAGGTGAATCAGGGAAAGAGACCGGCCGTGCAGCGATTGCTCAGTATCGGCAATCAGGCTCCGATCAGATAGCCCAAGGAATGCAATTGCAAGAAGTACAGATAATAGGCAAAGAGCAGGAAAAGAGCTATCGACTCGAGATCATCGAGAATCCGGAACAGCGGCGGACGCAAGTCACCGACGCATGCAGCTGGATAACTTGTCAATTCGAATATCACAGATGTATGGCGAAGGAGACCTATGCAAAAGATAAGCCGACAGGTGTAATCCGATTGAATCGGCGATGGCTCTCTGAATTCTTGTAGGACGCCTCCCGTCCTGCACTTTCTCTCTCTTCCACTTCGGACTAGAACTTTGCGAACGGTGGGATCGGGGTGGATGCACGTTCACCGATATCTGGGACAATTGGTTGATAGCTGAACACAGTGCTCCGAAAGTTGTAGCAAGGTCTCGAGTCTGGGGTAATCATTTTTCATCGTGAACCGATTACGTTTGTATGTATCCCAAAGTCGTACCCGCACGTCGGAGACAGAGGTCAAGGCTAAAAAGCGTCGAAGCGAAGTCGTGTGCGCCTCTCCGCCTTAGCCACCCAAAGTTTCGTCCACGACCGTTGCTGCTCGACGTTGGGATGGGATGGCACCGTCATCCACGACATTCTAATCAACCGCAGAGGGAGTCTCATGCAGAGTCACATTCTCCTAATCGCTCCAACATTGCCATCGGCGACATTCATTCGGGCGCTAAATCATAAGCTGAACCTCGCATGTACACATGCAGCCTGTTTTCGACATGCACTGGAACACATGCAAAAAAGAGACTTTGCAATTCTATTGATCGACAAGCATCTAGCTTCAGAAGAACCTCTCGCGTCCGAGGCGCTCTTTGCGAGAGTAGGGATGGCCCAAGTGCTGGAATTGGACTTTAAGCGGTTGAATGAGAATCGCGCCCTCATAGAAACGCGTGCCGCGATCAACAGGGGTGTGCATTATCAGTGGCGTGCCTATGAACAGGCCAGAGAGCGTTTAGCAGCCGAGTTACACTCTAATATTTCAGTGCTGGTCACTGAATCGGAAGTCGCGTTGCAATCGCTCAGTCGATCAGAGGCGCCAAGAGTCCGCCGAATAGCGCAACTGGCTAGCAATCTTCGAAACCAACTCGCGGCCGAGTGGTCATGAACACAAAAGGCTCTCTGCAAAAGAGGCGCACATAGTGATCTGCCCACGTTTATGACGCCGCAACCGGGCTTACCGGCTTTCCCGTTCATTCTCGCCAAGACAGTCAAAGGCGCGTATCACGTGGGGAGACAGGAGAACATCGAGCAGTCGGATGATGAAAGAGGCAAATCGTTTGCACAGTGGGCGGTGTACTCCTGAAGATGGCCGAGAACAGTACAGACACGCGCATCGGTGCCACGCAATAGCTCGAAATCGTGGCGCGTCCCTCGGGCGCTCGAAACGAGCCGATCCGCGCTTGCCGTTCAAGTGATTTTCGAGAACCTTCGGAGTCAAATCGTGGGGAACGGCATGGGCCAGCCTTTGCCGGAACCAACTCAAAAGTAGCAATTGATAACGGCATCTGGATCGTCCCGAGTTTAGTTCTGCCGCCCGCACCGCTGCTCGAACAACCGCTGTGCAGGATTCGCAACCAGCCGCTGCAACCTCCCCTCGCGCGTCCGTATGCGCAGCATGTTCTCCGCCGCGCTGATCAATAAATCGGGCCGCCCGGCGGCCCATCT
>DATJSM010000022.1:0-2094 GCA_035504135.1 Candidatus Aquilonibacter sp.
AACCACCTTGGCGCCAATCGACGCCAGATATTCCGCCATCAGACGGCCGAAGCCGCTCGAAGCGCCGGTAATGAACCAACGCCTATCCTTTTGGGCAATCTTCACGGACGTGCTCATGATTCATCGGACGCTCTGCGCCGCACTCGCGATGCAGAATCCCAACCAATTGGCGAAAATCGGTTCGACCTCGCCGCAAAGCGGAGCCGCTGACCATTCATTCTCCCGATGACAATCGCTATCCGGGCGTCGATAGACTATCCACAGCGGTGAACGAACTCTTTCCCATCATCGACGCCGCGCTCGCCTCTGCGGTGACTCGCTCCGGAGCGCACCTCGCCTGCCGCCCTGGCTGCCATCAGTGCTGCATCGGCGTCTTTGCGATCACACCGCTCGATGCTGCTGTGCTCCGCGAAGCGCTGGCAGCCGCACCGAGCGAAGTCGCAGACCGGGTCCGCGAGCGAGCGCTCGCCTCACGCGAGCGCCTCATCGCAGAAGGTTTCCCCGGCGACCCACAAACCGGAATCCTCTTCACCGAATCGCATCACGAAGAAGCCTTCGAAGACTTCGCCAACAACGAACCCTGCCCGGTGCTCGATCCGACGACCGGCACCTGCGATCTCTACGCTGCCCGGCCCGTGCAGTGCCGCACCTTTGGTCCGCCCGTCCGCGACGAAGACGGCCATCTCACCGTCTGCGAGCTCTGCTTCACAGACGCGCCGCCCGAAGAGGTCGCGCGGTGCGAGATGGACCAGAACTGGCGCCCGCTCGAAGACGATCTCATCGCGCAGGTTGAGTCGGACCCCGCGAATGCCGGCCCTACACTGATTGCCTTCGCGATTACGCGGTGATCTCGCGCACGCCGCCCTCGCCCGCGACAAGCGCCATCTCCGCCATCCCCAAAAACAACCCGTGCTCCACAACGCCAACGATCGACCGTATCTCCGCCGCGGTCTCCTCAGGGTCTTCAATAACTCCCGCCGCGCAGTCCAGAATCCAGTTATTTTCATCGGTCAGGACAGGGCCCGAGCCATCCTTCTTCATCCGCAGCTTTGGATTCAAGCCAAGCTCTGCAAGCCGTGGTTCCACCACAGGCCGGGCCATCTTGATAATCTCCACCGGCAGCGGAAATTTCCCGAGCTTCTCCACAATCTTCGACTCGTCAACAACGCAAATAAACCTGTCCGCTGCACTTGTGACGATCTTCTCGCGCAGCAGCGCCGCACCGCCGCCTTTGATCAATTGCAGCCCGCTGCCCGGGGCGACCGCCACCTCATCAGCGCCGTCGACGTAAAGATCCAACTCCGGCAACTGCTCCAGTGTGACAACGTCGATGCCGAGCGAACGGCCCAGCTCGGCGCTCGAGTCACTTGACGCCACGCAGCGAATCTTCAAGCCGCCTCTCACGCGCTCGCCCAGAGCCTTGATAAACATCACCGATGTCGTTCCGGTTCCCAGGCCAACGCGCATGCCGTCTTCCACCATCTCCGCTGCGCGCTTGCCGACAAGTGCCTTCGCCTCATCCTGCGTCATTCCACCATGTTGCCACGATCTGTCCCCGTTCTGAGTCGCCATCCGAAAACTGCATCGGGACGTAATATCGTGTCATCCAATCCGCAAGCGCAAATGGTGCGAGCCCGAGCCTGACCAAGGAGGGCCAATGGCAACCAGTCTTCCGGCTTTTCCTACTTCCATTCCTCCCAGCATTGAGAACTCCTGCCAGTTTGTCCAGGCGCTGATGAACGTGCAGCGCGCGGCGCAGCTCATCACCTCCACGCTCGATCTGGACCGCGTACTGGACCGCGTCGTGAACGACCTGGCCTCCGCGATCGGCAACGTCGAAATCAACGTCTGGCTACGCGAGCCAGGCACCAATGATCTCGTTCTCGCCGGTGTTCATGGATGCAGCATCAACCGCAAAGGCGCTCGCATGAAATTGGGCACGGACGGGATGGCCGCCTACGTAGCCGCAACAGGCGCCATGCGCTATGCGCCGGATGTCCGCCTCGATCCATACTTCATCCCCTGCGAGCCGCTCACCCAGTCAGCCGTCTACCTCCCGCTGGTCTCCTGCGGGGACGTGATCGGGGTCTTCGC
>DATJSM010000023.1:0-35260 GCA_035504135.1 Candidatus Aquilonibacter sp.
TACTGTAAATATGGCGTTCGATGTTTACCTGGAAAGCCCTCAAGGTGGCATTCCATTCTGGAGTTTTATAGGGCTCGGCGTGGCCTTGGCGTTCACTCAAGACACTTCTTACGGGACACGCTTCAGGGCCGCTCGTCCGAGTAGCAGGCCACCGCACTATAGAAAGCCTATTGGCGCCCGCATGACATGCCCGCACAGCTCTAATCGCATCAACATCGCGTGAGAAAGGCTTTTATGTCAACAAATCAATTCCTACAACGACACAGCACTGAGGCGATAGCCACTTTTTGGAACGCAACTCCCTGCTTGCATGATTTTATTGAACCCGCCGGGTGGCAAGAATATTTTGACCACCATGACGAGTTTAAGCGAGAACACGAACCCCATACGGCTGAACAGATTGCCAAGATCGATTGGCAAGGTAAGCGTGTCCTCGAAATCGGACCGGGGCAAGGATATGAAGCGGAGCAAATCATTCGAGCCGGTGGACGATACAACGCGATAGATCTCACGCCAGAGAGCATCGACCGGCTAAAACGCCGCTTCGCACTGAAATCGTTGCCGTATGAGAACCTGACAGTAATGGGTGCAGAGGCCATTGATGCCGCTGACGAGTCGTTCGATATTGTGTTCACGCACGGTGTTATCCATCACTCACCCCAGATCCGAAAGGTAGTTATGGAGATACATCGAATCCTCCGTCCAGGGGGGAAGCTCATCGCAATGGTGTACCACCGTAACTCGTTGAATTATATGGTATCCATCCAAATAGTCCGACGGCTCGGCATTTTTCTGCTCTTTCTGCCTGGCTTCGCGCGAATCATATCGGCGATGACTGGAGAGAATCGCCTCCGCATAATGAAGCACCGGCAGAATCTACGGTCGGCCGGGCTTGGTTATCTAAGAATGGACAATTTCATCCATAAAGCTACGGATGGTCCCGACAATGTCTTTTCGGCGGTCTTTACAGAGGATGAGATGCGTGACATTTGCACCGCTTTTCGTGAGTATTCTGCCTCGAAACACTTCCTCAACGAGCGACACTTCCCCGTTCTTCGAACACTTCTTCCTGAGAGGTTCAAGCAGCAACTCGCTGCGTGTTATGGATGGCATTTGTGGATAGATGCGTCCAAATAACGGCCCGATGCTCCAAGCCACCATCCACAGCCGCATAACATTGAAAGTTGAAGCTCGTTGAGAAGGAGGCCACCGCATTGCCAACTCCATATGCTCCCGATCGCCCAATATATGATGCCACTTTTGGCTATGGCAGCATCGAGACCCTCAACCCCGATAAGGCTAGGAACACAATCTTAATTGCCAAAACCCTTGTTGAGACGTTTATCTCAATTCACAGTGACGATGCGGCACTGGTTGCCGGTTGTGGCGATGGTACTGAGGCGGCCCTGATTTGCGAAATTTTCAATGCAAAGACGGTGGGCGTGGATCTGTCTCTTCAAGGAGACCTCACGTTACGAAATGGAAGACTTCGGTTGCTCCATGCCGACTTACTGGCATTGCCGTTTTCAGACGCTGCCTTCTCGCTGGTCTATAGCTATCATTCGTTAGAACATGTCTCCGATCACACCAGAGCGCTGGCTGAAATGACACGAGTGCTCAAACCGGGCGGAGTATTATTGATCGGTTTTCCAAATAAGCATCGTCTGGTCGGATATTTAGGCGCTCAATACGATGTAACAACATATGAGAAGGTGCTTTGGAATCTCTCCGATTATACCTGGCGCATTCGAGGTCGGTTCGAGAACAAGTTTGGCGCACACGCCGGTTTCGGGCAGAATGAGTTTATTAGAGAAACACAGCATCTATTTTCTACGGTAATCCCTGTGCGGACGGCCTACATGAGACTCAAGTATTCCCGACACACCAAAGTGCTCGATGCGATAACTCGCTTCTCATTAGATGAGTACCTGTTCCCATCAAATTACTTCATCTGCACGAAGTGATGGCGACTCGCCAGTCAGCTCTGTCCATACACTTGCGCCGCCCTTGGCATCAGTGAGCCTTCGCCAGCGCCTCCTGTAAGAAATACTCTTTCCTTCCATTTGTCATGCTGTCGCCCTGGCATCTATCTCGTTTGAAGTCGATGACAGCCGCAGAAATAATCTGGCGGCTCAAATCATCGACTAAATTGCCAGTCGACTGGTTGCACTCTATAAAGCCGCCCAGAACGGCCGAGCCGACGTGGAAGCCTCTCGACCTCGCCTCTTACCCTGTCTGCCTTCACGAAGGCGGGTCGGCAATCAATGAGATCCGCGTATTTGATCATAGCTTTCCAATTGGCTTTGCATTTGATTGGCATAGGGATTATCGCGATAGTCAACAAATAGCAGCGACCTTTTCTGGAAGACTCAACATCCGGGATGTCAGTGCGGTTGGCGACATAAAATACGTTTGGGAGCCGAGCCGCCACCAATATCTCGTCATATTGGCTTTTGCATCAGATGCGGATCGCCATGTTGAATATATTGTTGGATCGATAAATTCCTGGCTCACAGCTAATTCTTATCTCAAGGGCGTGCATTGGACCAGCACCCTCGAACTCGCGGTACGAATTATCTCATGGTCTCTCTTACACCCTCGAATTGCGCAACGGGTTGCCGAAGATGAAGAGTTCCGCAGCCGGTGGCACAAGTCGATTTACCTCCACCTAAAGCGGATTGCGGCCACTCTTAGTCTTCATTCATCTGCTAACAATCATCTCATTGGAGAATTGGTGGGCCTGTATGTTGGCGCCTCTTGCTTTGACTTTTGGCCCGAATGCATAAGGTGGCGCGAGTTGGCAACCGAGTTGCTCGAGCGTGAGATTCGCCTCCAGGTCGGAAACGATGGGGTTAATCGCGAGCAGGCGATGTCTTACCACCTGTTCACGCTGGAACTGCTCCTCCTTGCTTTCACTGTCGGTCGTACCGTCGGAGTACCTTTTAGCAAAGGCTATGCAGAGAGACTTAAGGCGATGGCACAATTTGTAGTGACTGTCGCTACACCAGCGGGGGACCTGCCGAGATATGGTGACTCAGATGACGCGCGTGGATTCCTGTTCTCTTATGATGAGACAGCGCTCGAGGTCACAACACAATTGGCCGGGCTTATGTTCGGAGAGAGTTCGTGGTTGTGCTTTCGTCCATCACTCACAATGGCAGCGCGAGCACTGCTGCCAGATATGACTCCCAGCTTTACTCCCGGCAAGGCACCAGAGACAGCGGCGCCTGAGCTATTTGAGGATGCCGGGCTGGCGTGCGGCCGGACCTATGATAACAATGTCCGCTTCTTGATGGATTTTGGCCCACACGGCTTTAACAGCATCGCCGCACATGGTCACGCGGACGCGTTATCGATTTGGGTTGCGATAGGTGACGAGTACTTCTTGGTGGATGCTGGAACGTATGCTTACCACTCGTATCCTGAGTGGCGCAACTTCTTCCGCGGCACCTCGGCACATAACACGGTGAGGATAGATGCACTTGACCAGTCCGAAATAAAGGGTCGTTTCCTCTGGGGAGCAAAAGCGGCAGGGCGTTTACTGCGATTGGATAGTAAAGCCGATCGTGTGATCATCGAAGCGGATCACGACGGCTATAGCCGCCTGCCCGACCCAGTTATTCACCGCCGATCTGTGGATTTTGATCGTTATACGGGCAGCATCCGCCTGGAAGACAACTTTCAGTGTCTAGGTGTGCACGTGAGCGAGTTGTTCTTCCATTTTCATGAGGATACGCAGGTCGTAAAGACCGGCGACAGTGACCTCGAGCTAATTTGGCGGGGTCACACAATCCGATTAGCTTCTTTTGGATGCAATGCACGATACGAGGTCGTATCGGGTTCTGACAATCCAATCCTAGGCTGGCGGTCTCGCCAGTTCAACCAGAAACAGCCTATCTCCACTTTGCGCATAGCGGCGGAGATCGTTGGTTCCAGCACAATACACACACATCTGGACATAATCTTATGAGAATCTGTGTCGTTGGCCTCGGTTACGTAGGAACAGTGTCGGCCGCATGCCTGGCCTGCAGAGGCCACACCGTTTGGGGGGTGGACATCAACCTTGACAAGATCCACATCATCAATAGGGGAGATTCACCCATTGTTGAAAATGGTCTGGCGTCAAAGATATCGAAAGCACGCAGTGCAGCACGCTTGCATGCTACGGCAGATATCAAGGAGGCACTCCGCGAGTCCGAGGTCTGCTTCATCGCTGTCGCGACCCCGAGCCGAGCCAATGGAGAGATTGACACTAGCCACTTGCTTCGCGCATACGAACAAATTGCTGATACGCTGGTTGCGCTTGGCCGGTCTCAGATCGTTGTCGTGCGGAGCAGCGTCCTTCCGTCCGCCTTCGAGCAATGCAAAGAAGCCGGCGACAGAATCGCACCTGGGAAGATAACCCTTTGCGCAAATCCAGAATTCCTGCGCGAAGGCACCGCAATCCACGACTTTGAAAATCCACCTTTCACGCTGCTGGGTGTAGACAATTCGGCAGGCGAGCTTGCCCTGAGCGCGCTTTACGAGGGTTTTGTTTCACCGATTTACGTGTTACCTCCGCGTGAGGCGCTACTAGTGAAGTATGCTAGCAATGCCTATCACGCCCTCAAAGTGACATTTGCGAACGAAATTGGCACTTTATGCCAAAGCGCCGCTATTGATGGTCGCGCAGTGATGCAAATGTTCTGCCGCGATCGACACTTGAACATCTCAGAGAAGTACCTATCCCCAGGATTCGCATTTGGCGGGTCCTGTTTGCCGAAAGACCTGCGAGCCATTCTGCAAATGGCGAAGCGCGCAGATATTGAACTGCCATTAATGAGCTCTCTGTTCGCGAGCAATGCCAAAACGATAGAACGAGCGGTTCGGCGAGTGCTTTCCGTCGGTGCTCACCGAATCGGCATGATTGGGCTAAGCTTCAAGCCGAATACCGATGATCTGCGAGAGAGTCCATATGTAGAGCTTGCAGAGCGGCTGATCGGAAAGGGCCACGAGATGAAGATTTACGACCCGAACGTATCACTGGCACGCCTGACCGGTGCAAACAGAGACTACATCAACAAGGCTATCCCGCACCTCTCTCGCCTGCTAGTGCCTTCACTTTCAGATCTTGAGGATTCTGAAGTGGTGATTGTGGGACATAGCTACGCTGAGGTGTCCGATTTCATTGAGAGACCGACGTGCCCGTCCCTGATCGACTTAACAGGCCAATATTCGCAAACAAGTGCTCGGCAGGAGGAATCTTGGAATCTAAGCGCAACATTCTAATCATTGTTCAGAACCTGCCTGTGCCGTTTGATCGAAGGGTGTGGCAGGAGGCGACCAGCCTAAGGAAGGCCGGGTTCGGCGTCGCGGTCATTTGTCCGAAGAAGAAGATCTATACGAAGGGCTACGAGCGCATCGACGGGGTTGATATATATCGGTATGCTCTGCCCTACGAGGCGAATGACGGAGTAGTGGGATACTTCGTAGAATTTGTCTACTGCTGGCTTGCTTCCCTGTTCCTAGCGTTGACAATTTACTTGCATAAACCATTTCACGCAATTCATGCCTGCAACCCTCCTGATACGTATTTCGCGTTGGCGATGCTGTTCCGGCCACTCGGTGTGCGGTTTGTGTTCGACCATCATGACCTATGCCCTGAAATGTATGTGGCTAAAGGCGGCAAAGCCGGGGGAATTCTGCACCGCACGTTGTCAGCACTGGAGCGACTTACATTACGTTCTGCTCATACGGTAATTGCAGTCAACGAATCGCATCGGCACATTGCATTGCGGCGCGGAGGCATTGATTCCAACAGAGTGACCGTCGTCCGAAGCGGCCCTCCCCGCGCCTGGGCTGATCTGCGCACTGCCGACCTCAGTTTGAAATGCGGACGCAAGTATCTTGTCGTCTATCTGGGCGAGATGTGCCAGCAGGATGGAGTCCATCATCTGATTCACGCAATCCGCCACTACGCGGACAATTACCCAAAGGACACGCGCTTCGCTTTGATTGGCGGCGGCCCGGACCAACAACACATGAAGGAATTGGCAGAGCACCTCGGATTGGAAGACTGGGTACATTTTACTGGGAGGGTGCCTGACGAAGTTCTCTGGCAATATCTTGCAACGGCAGATGTGTGCGTCGATCCGGATCCATATACCGAATGGAGCAATCTATCGACGATGAATAAGATGATCGAGTATCTAGCATTTAGTAGACCGGTGGTTGCATTTGACCTAACTGAACATCGCCGCACCGCTTCAGACGCTGCAATCTATGTTGTCCCGAACGAACACGAGAAACTGAGCATCGCCGCCCGCGATTTGCTGACGGATGAAGAAAGACGATCTCAGATGGGCAACCGCGGCCGCCAGCGATTTCTTTCGGAATTGGCGTGGGAAGAGGCCGAAAAGCAACTTATTGCTCTCTATTCCGCCTTGCTAGGAATCGATGCGAAGAGCGAGACGCCGATCGTAGAGAAGCGAACCAATCCTTCTTTCTCGTAGCGGTCCAGAGCAACTTCCTGCCAATCATTTTCATTCGCTCACTCTCACAAGGGGACAAAGGCTCAATCATGTGCGGAATCGCCGGATATTTCGAACAGCAGGGTCGCAAAGCAACGACCCGAGACACCCTGCTCGCAATGTTGGAAGCTATCGAACATCGTGGGCCGGACGATCGCGGACTTCTAGTCACTAACACACTGGCGATGGGCATGCAGCGGCTCAGCATTATCGATCTCGCAGGGGGGAAGCAACCGATCCGAAATGAAGACGGCACAGTGGCGGTAGTCTTCAATGGAGAGATATACAACTACCGCGACCTCCAAAAAGAGTTACGGACGCGAGGCCACCGCTTATCGACCAGCAGTGACACGGAAGTCATTGTGCATCTCTACGAGGAAATGGGAGAGGAATGCGTTCAGGCGCTTCGTGGAATGTTTTCATTTGCGATTTGGGACTTCAAACGACGGAGGTTATTTATCGCGCGAGATCGCCTCGGAATCAAGCCGCTCTATTATTCGTATAAGGACGGTCGTCTCATCTTTGGGTCTGAGATAAAGTCAATTTTGGCGCACCCTGAGGCAGAGATATCGCTGAGTCTCCAGGCTCTGGGACATTACATCTCTCTGAAGTACGTTCCTGCTCCGGAGACAATGTTCTGTGGCATTCACGCACTACCGCCAGGCCACACTTTGACATGCGACGAGAATGAAATCAGGGTGCGGTCGTACTGGAACTTGTCTTTTGTGGGAGATGAAACGAATAAAGGCACCGAGGAAGATTACGCCGAACAGTTGCAGAATCTATTGCGTGAGTCGGTTCGACTGCACTTGGTGAGTGACGTTCCGTTCGGCGCGTTTCTAAGTGGTGGAGTGGACTCCAGCACCATTGTTGCCCTGATGAGTCAGGTAATGAACGTGCCGGTCAAGACTTTCTCCGTTGGATTTCAAGGCGGAGGTGCCGAAGCATTCAGTGAACTGCCCTATGCACGTATGGTTGCAGAGCGATTTGCAACCGATCATCACGAGGTTTACGTCACCCCCACCAATCTGATGGATCTTGCCCAAAAAGTGGTTTGGCACCTCGATCAACCTATTGCGGACAACGCTTGCGTAGCAAACTATATGGTATCTCAACTCGCAGCTCAACATGTCAAGATGGTGCTCACGGGCGAGGGAGGCGATGAACTGTTCGCTGGGTACGCCCGTTATGCCGGCGAGAAAATCTCATCTTTCTTTCGCTACATGCCGGCCCCGGCAAAATCTCTCTTGATGGGAGTAATGCATCAGCTGCCCGGATTGCGGAGGCTCAAGATTGCCCTCACGGCGCTGTGCCAAACCGATGACCTGACCCGTCTGGCGAATTGGTTCCCGTTATTCAATCGCCACGAGAAGCCATTGTTACTGAAAGAAAACGTCTTCCAGCAACTCCGGGATCCGTTCGCGGAAGAAGTTTTTCGCGACGAACTCAGAAACATTGACAGCAAGGATTGGTTAAGCCGGATGCTTTATGTGGACACCAAGCTCTGGCTGCCAGACGATCTTCTTGCTCGTGGGGACAAGACCAGCATGGCGACCTCTCTCGAAGCTCGAGTCCCTCTGCTCGATCACAAGTTGGTCGAATTCGCAGCCTCGCTACCTTCAGGAATGAAGGTCAACGGACTCGTCAGGAAATACCTGCTGAAGAAAGTAGCGCGCAAGTGGCTTCCGAACGAAATCATTGACCGGAAAAAGGAAGGATTTCCAATGCCCTTTTCTCTCTGGTTTAGGACGGAGTGCCGAGCTTTCGTACACGACTTGCTCTCTCCCGAAACAGTACGGCGGCGCGGCCTGTTCCAGCCGGACTATGTCCAGCGGCTATTGAACGAACATGACGCGAAGACCGCGGATCACGGCAGCCTGATCTGGGGGCTCTTGAGCGTAGAACTATGGCATCGGGCTTTTCTGGATTCTGGAAGGCCAAAGTGTTCCCATCATATTGCTGAGCCTGATCTGCAACAGCATCTACTCAGGCGGCAGGTGCCGGTCTCCGTCGACTAAGTGACTCGGGAGACTACCGCCGATCAAAGCCAATACAAAGAGATCCAAGCCGTTTTTGCGACGCTTATCACGCACCTTAGACATATTCCGTGCGTGTCGAGCTCCGCTTCCGAAAGGCAGCGAGCATCGCGACTGCTGACAATTTGTGATCTGGAGAAAGATGCGAGTAGCGAATCGTCATGGCGATGGACTTATGGCCGGCGAGCTCCTGAACGGTTCTGATATCCACTCCAGCCATCACTAGCCTGGAGATGTATGTGTGTCGAAAGACGTGCCAGCTTACGTCTTTCAGGTCCGGATTTCGTGCTCGCGCTTCCTGCATGACGAGTTTGAACCAGGCAATAGGCGAATCCAGTGGTTCACCGTACCGCGAAAGCCATACTCGTTGGGTGGGTCTCCAATTATCTTTCTTCTCAAGTTCCATGCGCCGAGCGCGCACGGCATCGAGAGCATCGATCGCGCCATCACTCAGTACCACAACACGAGATTCCCCATTTTTCGTGCGGTCAAGGAAAACCTGGCGGCGCTCCAGATCGACTTGATCCCACGTCATGGTGTGCTGTTCGCTCAGGCGCATCCCCGTTTCGAGTGCGAAAGTGAACGCAGGCTCGTGCGTGGGGGTGCGTTCCATGATGACGCTTCGGATCAGATCTTCCTCTTCGAACGTAAGGAAGCGGAGCCGGGCGTTGGCTTCCTTGCGTAGCCGAACGAGTCTGGCGGGATTCTTCTCTGCCTTTCCGTTGCGGATCGCCTGCTGGAAGACCATCGATAGGAACGATCGCAGGCGGTTGATTGTCGCCGGTTTCAATTCCCTTCTTGACTTGAAGTAGTCCTCAATCTGAGCGGGCGAGATTGTGTCTGCGCGCAGATTGCCGAAGATCGGCTGCAACGAGTTCCAATACGAGCGGTCCTGGCGAACCGTTCGCTTGTGCGTCTCGGAATAGTTAAGAGCGTCCTCGACCAATTCCCGAAACAAGATGACTCGGCTGGCTCGCATCGAGTCGGGCATCTTGGCCCCTTCCCTGACCTCGGTACGTCGCTTCTGATAAAGAGCGATGGCTGCCGATCTGCGTCCGACCTTCTCCCGGTGGCGCTTGCCGTTAGCAAAAAATTGGATCCACCAGACACCGGAGCCAACCGGCTTTTCGTACACTCCTCGAACCTTTGCAGGGGCTTCTTTCGGCATCCTCTACCACCATTCGATTTGCTAATTATGTTAATCGAAAACTGCCACTAGTGGCAGTTGTGGTGGCACTTCGGCTGAAACTTTGCTTCGTCTCACTTCAGCGCGCTGCAACACTGTCGATATAGAAATCGCCAATGTTTATAGGTATTTTGTGCGTTTTATGCACTTCCATGCAAGCGCCTGCGTTTCGCTGCAAAATGGCTCAAATTACGACTCTTAATCGACAGGTTGAAGGTTCGACTCCTTACGCGTCGACGATCCATTCAAAGGAATCTCGCTTAAGACTCTCTTAAACCTTGTCAGATCTTCTTTCAATCGAGATCGAACTCGCGGAGCGGTTTCTCTGTCAGCGGAGACTCCTTCGCCTTCTTAACTGCCTCGGCGAACTTCTTCGCCATCAGGTCGTCCTTGTTCTTCTGGGCCTCTACCGATTGAGCAAAGATGCTCTCGCGTCGCGCATCCGCATCTTTCAATGCGCGCGCAGCGGCGCCAAGATCCTCAAAGGTCTTTTTCCGCGGAGCCGAGGTATGTGCGATGATCTGCCGCGTCACTGGATCGATCTTCAGCATCCCTCCGCAGTCCGGACACATCACCTCAAACGGCTGATCACTCAATCCCATCGCACGCCCTGCCTCACCTCACATTGTAAGGCGGAGGCGGCGGGTACGTAGGATAGGGCGGGTAATAGGCGTAGCGATAGCGCGGCATATCGCAGACGGCCCAGATCAGAGCCACAACCCATCCCACGACCGTCCAGCCCAGGAACAGGTTGATGACGAAGATCCAGCCGAAGTGATGCGCCCGGCGCACGGCCGCGACGATGGTGGGAAGAAAGTGGATCGCCAGCATCGGCACAAAGAAAAACGGAAAGAAGAGGAAGTGCACGGAAGCCTCCCAAAAGCCACTACGCACGTGGGGGGCCGAAGGTTCCTGACCGCAGTTGCTAAAGAAAGATTAGCCGATGTCCGGGGCATTCCTGCGAGGAATTGTCCACCAGCAGTTTTGGCAGGCTCTCACCGTATCTCGCCAGGAACCATATGCCACCAATGACGCGCTCCTGCAGGTGGCCTTCCGGAAACAGGTTCAGCATCAGGGCGTTCGCGTGCTTGGCCAGCGAGGCCTCCTTCTGCACCTGAAAATTCGCGGCCATCGTGCGCAGCCGGTTCATCTGGTAGCGCATCTTGCTTGCGGAAACGCCCGCAGCACGTCCCAGGTCTTCGCTCATCGCGGCCATGTATTCCGTCAGCGCGTCGAGCTCCGCGTCGAGCGCATTACCCGCCGCGGCCAACTTGCGCTTCGCCTCAATCGGCATCGCGCGCGCGCCGAGCCGCTGCGCCAGCGCATCAGCGGTCTTCGCCTCCCAAAGCTGAGGAAGCTCCACCTCATGCTGCGCCATCACCTTCGCCAGCGCGGGCTCGACCAGCGTTGCAGAGAGCCGCGGCAGCACAGCCGTTACCCGGCCCAGAATCCGCTCATACACTACGGCGGACTGGGCGAAGTAAGCGATCTCCGCAGGACCGCCGACGTACGCCGCCGTGGGCAAAATAGTGTCCTGAAACACCGGACGCAGCAGCGCATTTGGGCTGATGCGCTCCGGCGCAGAAGCGAGAATTTCCAGCAGCTCTGCAGTCGAGTAGCTGCCGGCGCCGGCCTTCCACTGGTTCTCGCCGTTTCGTCGCAACGGCAACCGCGCCCCAGTTTCTGCATCGAGCAGAAACAGCAGTGAGTGCCCTGGCGCGACCAAAACCTGCGCGTGAAATCCAGCCTTAACAAGCTCCTCGGAGCGCTCCAGCAGCGCTCGCTCCAGCTCTTCTTCCCTTTCGATCGCAATCCGCAGCGCAGGCGCTCCCAGCTCATGAAAGCCGCGATTCGCCGCATCCATTACAACCAGGCCGAACTCCGCGAAGATCGCTGTCAACAGCTTTGCGATTCCGCTCCCGAGAGTCGCGCCACGGTTCGTGGCATAACATTCGCGCAACAGATCAGCCGCCGGCCCCCAGCCGATGAGCTCGCTTGCACGTTCCACGGTTGCGTCCAGCCTTGTGCGGCCGTCCTCGCCGTTCCCTTCGACGCGCAATCCACCCACCGGCACGGGCCGCGAAGCTTCCAGCCCAATCCGCAGCGTCTCAAGCTCCCTCTTCGTCGGAAAAGCAATCTGGTCGACCTCAGCGAGATCGTGATCCTCGGACGCTAGCCAAAATACCGGGACATGTTCCCGTCCGCTCTGCGCAGTGGCATCGGCTGCCTTGCGAATCGCCGTCGCTGCTTTCAAAAGTGTCAGCAACGGTCCGCCGAACAATGTCACCTGCTGGCCGGTCACGACCGCTGCCGCACCATTCCTTAGCCGCTCAATGTTCTGCCGCGCGGCTTGGCCTGCTCCAAAGGCGACGCTCTGTCCGCTCAGCAGCGATGCGAGGCGGTCGCGATGTTCGCTGCTCAACTGCGGCGCGTCCTTTAACCACTCCATCCTGAAGGGCTCGGCCGTATACCATCGCCGAATCAGCGCACGCTCGGCAGCATCGGACGGCTCCGCGAAGGCCCGCATCAGCGCAGACGTTCCCGGCACCGTCGCAATTGGGTAACACTGAACGTCCATCCGCCTTTGCCCCCCGCCTGTTTCGAGCCTTGATCCTGTTGGATGCGCGGCCCGCACGCCCGATGCAAAACAGCGCACATGCCTTCATCGTGTACTGTACCCTCATGGCCGCAAAAAAGACGTCAAGCTCTGCCCGAAAGACCACGACGACCGGAAAGGAATCCTCTCCCAAACCGATTGTCTCCGCGCAGAAGAAGCTCACCGGCCGCGCACGTCTGCTCTCCTCAAAGACGGTCTACAAGGGCAAGGTCTTTTGGGTCACAAGCGACGAGGTCCTCGAGCCGGGCGGCGTTCGCGCCCACCGCGACGTCGTGCGGCACAACGGCTCGGTTGTGATTCTCGCCGTCGATTCCAGCCGCAATCCCAACGACCCTGACGTCCTCCTCATCCGTCAGTATCGCCACGCCGCCGGTCAGTTCCTCCTCGAACTTCCTGCCGGACGCATCGAGCCGGGCGAGAGGCTCAGGCCTGCCGCGAAACGCGAGCTCCTCGAAGAGACCGGCTATCGAGCCCGGCGCTGGTCGCATCTCGTCCGCTACTACGCCAGTCCCGGCTTCGTCGCCGAATCCATGGACATCCTTCTCGCCGAAGACCTGGTCCACGCGCCCGGCGAGGGCACGCCCGATGAAGACGAACGGATCGAGCTCTACCCAACTTCTCTCTCCGAGGCGGTCCGACTTGCTCTGACCGGCCGGCTTCACGACGGCAAATCCCTCATCGGCATTCTCTTCTATGCCACTCGCAAGCTCGCTACTATCTAACCAACAATCCCAGCGATTTCTTTTCATTTTGCAAAATATCCTTCCGGTTCTGTCGGCCGGCCGACATACTGCCTGTCACCCATCCTGCAAACTTTCCCCTCTAAGCTTTTGAAAACAAATCGCCTGCAGACGACGGAGAGAGCAAAGATTCAATGGGTCAGTACAAAGGGACAATTAAGTGGTTCAACAATGCCAAGGGTTATGGATTCGTGGGGCGGGAAGATGCACCGGATCTATTCGTTCACTACAGCGCGATCCAGCATGAGGGATACAAAAGTTTGCGGGAGGGCGACGAGATCGAGTTCGAGATCGTTCAAGGCGCCAAAGGACCGCAAGCAGACCGGGTCGTGATCACCAAACCTGCCTGAGGGCGGCCTCGGGTCGCGCGCACCGGGCAGGCAATCTAAAATCGGGGGCGGACGTACGCCCCTTTGCATGGATAACATCACACTCGCTCGCCTGCTCGATGAGACAGCGGCCTTGCTCGAGATCGACGCAGCCGACCCCTTTCGCGTGCGCTCCTATCGCCGCGCCGCCGAGTCGATCGAGCAGCAGACCATCAACCTGGCTGCGCTCGCCGAATCCGATCCTAAGGCCCTGCTCGCAGTTCCGGGCATCGGCAAAAGCATGGCCGCAAATATTCGCGACCTCGCCGCCACCGGCACAATGCCCCTGCGCGATCAGCTGTTGTCGCGCTACAAGCCATCGATGCTCGAACTGCTTCGACTGCCTGGCATGGGGCCGAAGACAGTTGCCATGCTGCATTCCGCGCTGGGTATCGCCGACATCGATGCCCTGGAGGAGGCCGCCAAACGCGGCGACCTGCTCACCCTTCCGCGCATGGGCCAGCGCTTTACCGACAAGTTGATCAAGGGCATCGAAGACCACCGCAAAAACTCCTCACGCTTTCGCATCGACGTCGCACAGGAGCACGCCCATCGCATCGGCGCACTCATTCGCGATTTTCCTGGCATCGAGACCATCACTCCCGCCGGCAGCCTGCGCCGCGGCCGCGAATCCGTCGGCGACCTGGACCTTCTCGTCACCGGCCCGGCCTGCGAGCCCGACATCGTCGCCGCAGCCGTTGAGTACGTCGCCGCGCTTCCGCTCATCGACAAACTGCTCGCCAAAGGACAGAACAAAGTCAGCTTCACGCTGCGCAACAATCTGCAGGTGGACGTTCGCCTCCTGCCGCGGGCCAGCTATGGCGCCGCACTGCAGTACTTCACCGGATCCAAGCACCACAACGTCGCGCTGCGTCAGCGCGCCATTAAGCGCGGCCTCACACTCTCCGAATACGCTCTGCTTCGCCTCGAAGACAACTCCATCGTCGCCGCCGCCACCGAGCAAGAAATCTACAACGCGCTCGATCTCGACTACATCCCGCCCGAGCTGCGCGAAAACTGCGGTGAGATCGAAGCCGCTGCGAAGCACACCCTCCCGCATCTCATCACCCGCGCTGACATCCGCGGCGACGTGCATATGCACACCTTCGAGTCCGACGGGACAAACTCTATCCGCGAGATGGCCGAAGCCGCCATCGCCCGCGGCTTGGACTACATCGCCATCACCGACCACTCCAAAAATCTCGCCATGACCAACGGCATGGACGACACACGTGCTCTCGCCCACGCCAAGCGCATCCGTGAAGCCTCCGCGCAACTCGCCGAAGAGTTCGCCGCCGGCCGCGGCCCGCAGTGGGAGCTCTACGAAGCCCAGTTGCGCCGGCAAGACCGCGAAGCAACCGCGTCGCTCGGGCGCAAGCCAACAGTTCCCTTTCGCATCCTCGCCGGTGTCGAAGTCGACATCCTGCTCGACGGCGCGCTCGACCTCGAGGACTCGACTCTTGCGCAGCTCGACGTCGTCGTCGCCAGCGTGCACTCCGGCTTCAATCAAACACCCGAAGAAGTCACGGCGCGCGTTCTCCGCGCCGCGGAAAATCCGCACGTCCATATCCTCGGCCACCCCACTGGACGCAAGGTGCTCAAGCGCGAACCTTACAAGATCGACGTCGAGCAGCTGCTCACGGCCGCCGCCCGGCTCGGCGTAGCCGTCGAGCACAACGCTTCGCCTGCACGTTCCGATCTGTCCGACGTCCACCTGCGCCACGCCAAGGAGCTGGGTTGCAAGATCGTTTGCAATACCGATGCGCACTCTACCGCCGAGCTTGACCTGATGGACTTCGGCGTCACCCAGCTTCGCCGGGCCTGGCTCACGCCATCCGACGTGCTGAATACCCGGCCGGTCGATGAATTTCTCGCCGGCCTGCGACGCCGGGGCTAGCCGGGCGTTATCCTTTCCACCATGGCAACGCCTTCCGATCGCCGTCCGCTTTTCTCGGTCATCCTCGCATTCATCATCATGGCGGCGGTGGCCGTCGCCGTCTACCTGATCATTCCTCACAAGCTCACGGCAATCACCGTGTCGAAGGTCGACCTCTTCGCTCCGCACACGGAGTTTCAGGCCAGTCAGGGGCAATCGATGACGGTGGTCGGCGAGCCGGGACAGTCCGAAGATGACCTCTACGTCGTCGCGCACCTGAACATTACCGACAAGCTGCATCAGCCCGTCATCATCACCGGTTGGACAGCCACCGTCACCTTCGCCGACGGTTCCACGCTGGACTCCACCTACATCGCGAAGTCCGAGCTTCCGCGGCTCGAGCAAATCTTTCCGCAGATCAAAGACCTCGCCACCGATCCTCTCGGCGACGGAGACGAGATCTACCCCGGCGTCGCCGATTCCGGCTCCGTCGTTCTGCTCTTTCCCAACACCACGCAGGATAAGTGGAACCACAAAGGTTCCGCCGTGCTCACCATCACCCTGCGCGATCACACCTCGCAGACCGTCAAGCTGCCATAAATCCGCGCAAAAGAATGAGGGCCGCATCCACCGGATGCAGCCCTCTTCATTTGCCCGAACGAAGAATCGCTTAGGGAACCGAGATCGGCGCCGGAGCATTCTTCGGTGTGCTCAGGTAGCCGCTCACCGTATTCTTGCCGATGTTGTTCACAACGATCTCGAACAGCGCCGGCGTCTTGCCCGAATAAAACTGCACCGGCTCATCGAGGTTCTTGTCTTTCTTCTCGATGACTCTGTCATCTGAATCAACGTTCAACGTGTACTTCGAGTGCTTCTCGTTGACCTTCTTCAGCTCCAGCTTCACCGTCCCGACATTCTGAGCCGGTCCGCCCTTCTTCAGCGTGAACTCGTAGTAGTTCCGCTCGCCGCGGCGCTTCAGCTCCATCAGCTCGTCGTGGTTGGTCGCAATCAGGCCGCTCATCACGCCCTGGTCGCCAACAACGCGCGTCAGCTGCCCCTTCGTCTGCGCCAGATCGTTCTGCGTATTGGACAGATCGGTCTTCGTGCTGGCAACGTCGGTCTTAACCGCGGAAACATCCTGCTTCACCGCGCCGACCTGCTGCTGCGTATCAGCCTCTTCCTTGCGCAGCCGGGCGGTCGTCGCCGCCGTCTGGCGTTGCGCCGCCACAAGCTGATTGGACTTATCCTCAAGCTGCTTCTGCGTCAGACCGACGCTCTGGCCCAGCGCCTCGCCCTGCGCCCGCAGTCGCTCGTTCGTGTCCTCCAGCTTCTCGCTCAGTTGGGTGTTCTGCTGTGTTGCAGCCGTCAATTGATTCTCAGCGGCCGTCAGATGATTCTGCAGTCCGAGACTCCAGCCCAGCGCACCCAGCGCCAGCAGCAAACTCACCACAGAAATCCCGATCAACCAGCCTGGGGCCTTGGATTGCACTACGTACTCGCGCTCCAAATCGCTCATGCCCTCTCCTCCTTGAGACCCAGTGCGCCAATTCACTCTAATTTATCCACTTAGCGCAGATGGCTCTGGTGTTGGACGCAGACCCCACTCAAAAGGTGGGTGCCTGCGCAAAATCTTATTACTCCTTAGCACACTAGACTATACGAGCGAATGAAGCCAGTCCTGACGTATGACATAGGTATCGCCGGCGCCGGAATCATCGGCCTCAGCCTGGCGCTTGAACTGAACGCGCGCGGCGCCTCCGTCGCCGTCCTCGACGCCCGCGCTGCGCTCGGCGGAGCCTCGACCGCCGCCGCCGGTATGCTCGCCGCTGACGACCCGCACCATCCGCCCCAGCTTCACCAGCTCGCACGCTACAGCGTCTCTCTTTACGATCGCTTCCTCGCCAACATCGCGCAACGATCCGGCCTCGCGGTTCCCTATCAGACCCACACCACAATCCAGTATCAGGACGACGGCAGCTCCCTCACTCTCGCCGAAAAGTCCGTCGATCCGCGCCAGCTCGCCGCCGCTGCGCTCGAAGCCGCGCGCCGGTCCGGCATCCGTCTCATCGAACATTGCCGCGAGTTGCAGCTTGACGAAGACGCCTCCGGCATCCGCGTTCAGCCGCTGCACGGTTCGCCCTTGCACGCCAGATCGCTCGTTCATGCCTCGGGTGCCTGGTATCGCGGAACGCCCGCCATCGCGCCGCGCAAAGGCCAGATGCTGCGGGTCGGCATCCCCGCCAGCATGCCGTTGCACGCTGTGCATCGCAGCTCATCGATTTACATCGTGCCGCGCACCCACGGTCCGCAGGCGGGCTCGGCTCTGATCGGGGCCACCGAAGAGGATGCCGGCTTCGACGTCCGCGTCGCCCAGAGCGACCTCGACCAGCTTCGTTCCCGCGCTGCCGCTCTGCTTCCCGAACTCGCGTCGCCCCACGCCGCGCCGCAGCTCGAAGCCTGGGCTGGTCTTCGCCCCGCGACCGCGGACCGATTGCCGGTCATCGGGCGTTTATCCGGCCACCAGTGGATTGCCGGCGGACACTTCCGCAACGGCATCCTGCTCGCTCCAGCCACCGCGTTCGTGCTCGCCGATCTCCTCGACGGAAAAGTCCCCGCCGTCGATCTCTCCTCGTTCAATCCACGCCGCGAAATGGATCGCGTCTTCGCCCACCCGGTCCGATATTCGATCACCCGTCCGTGACAATCGTTTTGGCGCTCTCCGATAATCACTGAGGCTGTTTGAATCCCGCCCGGAGCTCCTCCCCCATGTCCATGACTGCAACCAAAGGCCTGCAGGACGTCGTCGCCAACGAGTCGTCCATCTGTTTCATCGACGGCGCGCGCGGCATTCTTTCCTATCGCGGCATCGACATCCATGAGCTCGCCGAGCACTCCACATTCGAAGAGACCACCTATCTGCTCTGGAATGGCAAGCTGCCATCCGCCGCTGAGCTCCGGGCCTTCACCAAAGAGCTCGCCGCCGCCCGCACGCTCCCGCCGGAGGTCATCGACTTCCTTCGCACGCTCCCGAAAAACGCCTCGCCGATGGAGGTCCTTCGCACCACTGTCTCGCTGCTCTCCACCTACGAGCCCGATGCGAACGCCACCACGCACGAAGCCAATCTGCGCAAGAGCTTCCACCTCACCTCGCAGATCGCGATGATCGTCGCCTGCTTCGACCGCATCCGCAAAGGCAAGAACGTCGTCGAGCCCGACCCGTCGCTCTCGCACGCCGCTAACTTCCTCTGGCTGCTCAACGGCGAAAAACCATCGGCAACCGCGACCCGCGCGCTCGACGTCGCCCTCATCCTTCATGCCGATCACGAGCTGAATGCGTCCACCTTCGCCGCTCGCGTGATCGCAGCCACGCTCTCCGACATGCACTCCGCGATTACCGGAGCCATCGGCGCATTGAAGGGACCGCTGCACGGCGGTGCGAACGAGGCCGTCATGCGCATCCTCTACGCGATCGACAAAGCCAACGAAGACCCCGTCGAGCACGTGCGCGCCATGCTCGAGCGCAAGGAGAAGATCTCCGGCTTCGGCCACCGCGTCTACACCACTGAAGATCCGCGCGCCACGCATCTACGCCGCATGTCAGAAGAGCTCGGCCGCGACGCCAATCCCAAGTGGTACGAGATGTCCCGCAACATCGAGCTCTTCGTCAAGGACAAGAAAAAGCTCAACGCGAACGTCGACTTCTACTCCGCGTCCACCTACACAACGCTCGGCATCGACATCGATCTCTTCACGCCCATCTTCGCCGTCAGCCGCATCGCCGGCTGGTGCGCGCACGTCATCGAGCAGCATGACGACAATCGCCTCATCCGCCCGCGCGCCGAATACACCGGGCCGAAGTACCCCGCACCGTACGTACCCATCGAGAAGCGCGGCTAAGAAGTCGTTAGTGGTTCGTTGTTAACAATGAGCAACTCGTCTTTCGCGAACGACGGACCACGAACCTCAACTCCATTGCCTCTATTTTGATCCCGGCGGCACAAGCCCATTCATCCGCAGATATTCCACCATCTGCCCATAGTGATCGTATCCGTGCGCGGCGATGAACGACGCAATCACCGCCCGCGTGTGCAGGCCATCGACGCCCTCAATCGTCACAAACGCGTTCTCAGGCGTAATCGAAGCGACTGCCTTGTGCGCATACACGAACGAGTCCTCGGCCGCTTTCAGCAGCTCATCTTTTGTTGTCAGCTTGGAAACCGCGCCAGCCTCGGCGGGCGGCTTCTCTCCAAGGATCCTCGATCCGAAGTAATAGTTCGCCTGGGTGACGTGCGCAACCTCCTGCGCAAACGTCCGGACGCCCTCATACTTCGCTCCCTGTCCCGGAACAAAGTTCGCCGCTGCCGGAGCAAAACTGTACTTGTCCGCCGGCATCGTCTTCGCAACGCCCATGAACTGGTGCTCAAACAGGTTCAACAGCTCCTCCTCGGCCTGTACCGGCGACATCTGGCTGCCCACATCCACCTTCGCACTCATCGTCCCCATCTGTGCCGAGCCCGCCAGACTGAGGCCGCAGAAAACCACCGCGGCGCAGAGATTCCGTAGACGCATAGATCACCTCGCTTACAAGTTGTGAGACCCACTCAGCCTAGCAGAGCCATATCGCAACCGGTCCCTGAAACAGATATCCTCGTCACTGATGCGCATCGATCTCGACGCCAACGCAACCACACCCGTCCTTCCCGAAGTCCTGGATGCCATGCGGCCGTTCTTCTGTGAGCGCCACGGCAATCCCAGCTCCGCCCACCAGTCCGGCCGCCAGGCACGCGGCGCCCTCGAAATGGCCCGCATTGCCGTCGCCTCGCTGCTGCGCTGCGAGGCAAAAGAAATCGTCTTCACCTCCGGCGGCACCGAGAGCGACAACCTCGCTCTCTGCGGAGTGTTGCAGCCTTTTCTCGACCGCCACGAACCGGCCCATCTCATCACGACCGACATCGAGCACCACGCCGTTCTCTTCGCCGCTCAATCACTCGAGAAGCGCGGCCGCGAAGCCACTGGATTATTGGAGGTCACATACCTTCGCCCCAACGCCGACGGCGTCATCGATCCCGCCGACTTCGAGGCCGCCCTCCGCCCGCACACCAGGCTCGTCAGCGTGATGCTCGCCAACAATGAGACCGGCGCGATCCAGCCCGTCGGCAAACTCGCGCGCATCGCCAAGGACTACGCAGAAAAAAACAGCACCTCCATCTTCGTCCACACCGACGCCGTCCAGGGCGCCGGCAAAATGCAGCTCGATCTCTCCGGCGAGTTCAAGAACGTCGACCTGCTCTCCGTCTCCGGTCATAAAATCTACGGCCCGCAAGGCACCGGCGCGCTCTTTGTCCGCAAAGGAGTCGAGCTCGCGCCGCTCTTCCACGGCGGCCCGCACGAGCGCCAGCGCCGCGCCGGAACCGAGAACGTTCCGGGTATCGTCGGTCTTGGCCGCGCCGCACAACTCGCCCAGGAATGGCTCGCCGGCGATGGCCCGCGCCACCTCGCCGCACTCCACGCTCGCTTTGAAGCCGCCCTGCTCTCTGCAATCCCAGGCGCATCCGTCAACGCAGCCAGCGCCCCCCGCGTCTCCAACACCACCAATCTCCGCATCGACGGCATCAACGCCGAGCCGCTTCTCATCTCGCTCGATCTTCACGGCATCGCCGCCAGCTTCGGCTCGGCATGCACCTCCGGCGCCGCCGAAGCCTCCCACGTCCTTCTCGGCATGGGAATGACGCCTGCCCAGGCCAACGCTAGCCTGCGTTTTTCGCTCTCGCGCCTCACCACCGGCGAAGAGATCGACCGGGCGCTCGAAATTATTCCCGCCGCGGTCGCCCAGATCCGGACCGTCCGCTGACTTGGTGACTGGCTGCCCTCACAGATACCAGGGAATATTCACCACCACGATCCGTTGATTTCCCTTCAGCAGCAGCAGCAGCTTCAGCAATTGCACGCGCTGATTGTGCAGCAGGTTCTCCCACCAGTGCCGCACCACCAGCTCGGGCAGCAGCACCGCGATCTTCCTCCCCGGGTTCTCGTCCTCCAGCTTCAGGATGTAATCCATCAGCGGCCCAAGAATCGTCCGGTAGGTGCTCGTGACATTGACAAGCTCCGGCTCCGCGCATCCGTGCTCGCGAATCGGCTTCATCACCAGGCTCTCCCACACATCGTTGATCGACCCGATCTCCTCGCTAGACGCCACGTGGACCACCTTCACCACCGGACTCATCAGCATCCCGAAGCGCATCGCCTTCTCGCCGATCTTGTCCCATCGCGCCATCGGAATCACGATAATCGGCGGCTCAAGTCCGGTCAGCCGCAGCGGCGTTGGATCTGCGGTCTCAATCTTCACGCGCCTGTAATGGCGCTTCACCGCGGCCATCAAGCCGATAATCACCGGCACCAGGATCACCACAATCCACGCGCCGTAGATGAACTTTGTCACCAGCAGCACCAGCAAAGTGATTCCGGTCGCCGTCGCTCCCAGTCCATTCAGAAACAGCTTCACGCGGCGATGTTTCGCATCCCGCGTCTTCATCCAGTGCCTCACCATCCCCGCCTGGCTCAACGTGAAGGCCAGGAACGCGCCGATTGCGTACAACGGGATGAGCCGATCCGTAACGCCGTCAAACAGGATAAGGATCAGCGCCGTGAATCCGGTCAGCGCATAGATGCCGTGCGAAAACAGTAGCCGCCGTCCGCGCAGCAGAAATACATGCGGAAGGTAATCCTTCATCGCAATCGCACGCGCCATGCGGGGAAAATCCGCAAACGCAGTGTTGGCGCTGAACGAGAGCGCTGCCAGCGTGCCGCCCATGGTCAGGAAGTAGAACCACCCGCGGCCGAAGACCGCGGCCACCTCGATCGACAGCACGCTCTGATAGTTGGTCGCGTCGGGATCCATCGCCGTCACGCCGTAGGCGCGCGCCACATACGAAAGCCCGAAGAGCAGCATAATCAGCACCGCGATGATGACCGTCAGCGTCTGGTTCGCCCGTTTCGACCTCGGCTCCTTAAATGCCGTCACACCGTTCGAAACCGCCTCGACTCCGGTCATGGCCGCGCAGCCGTTCGAGAACGCTTTCAGCAGCAGCCACACCGTCAAATACTGCATCGTTGCCGGAATGGGCGGTGGCGGCGGCGTCACCGGAGTCGGGTGACCCCCGGCGCGCAACGCGTGAAAGACGCCAAACGCAATCGTCGTCAGCAGCGTCACGACAAAGATGAACGTCGGCACCATGAATGCGAAGCCCGACTCTCTTACGCCCCGCAAATTAACGATCACGATGACCGCGAGAATCGCCAGGCACAGCGCCAGTTGGTGGGGATGGAGCGCGGGGATGGCGTCCACCAGCGCCGTCACGCCGGCCGATATACCCACCGCAGCCGTCAGAATGTAGTCGATCATCAGCGCCGCGGCAGCCAGCAACCCCGCGCTAGTGCCAAGATTCTCGCTCGCGACGGTAAATGACCCGCCGCCCGTCGGGTACGCATCGATGGTCTGCCGATAACTGAAGTACAGAATCGTCAGCAGGGTGAGGATGGCCCCGAAGATCGGAAGCAGATGGTGCTGTACGCCCGCGATTCCCAAAGGGATCAGCAGCACCATGGCGGCTTCAGGACCGTACGCTGCGCTGGTCAATCCATCCAGGCCGAAGATCGGCACTCCAGCCGCCACGCCTATGTGTTCATCTTTTTCGGCGCTCGTTGCCAGCGGCTTGCCGAACAACACATCGAAAATGCTCATTACCTTCGAAAACCCCGGCGCCCGGAAGGCGCACCGTTAGATATCCTACGCTAGTATGTCAATCTGATCCCGTAAGTGGCTTATTTTGTTGCACCAAGGGGCTGGTTCCGACGAGGCACCATGCGGTAAAGCACAAAAACATCGTGTTTGGGTTGGTCTTCATAAACGCGAAACGTTGCTACCGGTACCAAGGAATATTCTTGGGAGACCTGCTTCACGAAGGCTTCGTCCCAATCCATCCATGCCCCCATCCATCCAGGCTGATAACGCGCGAGCAGTGGCCCCGTCCCGTTCGGCGCATAGAAGGCGATCGCCCGCACGCCCGTGAACAGGCTGATATCGTCCGCACCGCCGCCGTACAGTACCGGCGTAGGGTTTCCGCCCTCCCGCATCTTCTCCGCCACCGCCACGGCCATATCGCGGTGCGTATATGCCGGATGCAACGCATACTCCAAAGTCCTCAGCGTCATCGGGACCGCTACTCCAATCAGAAGGACCCCGCCGGCCAGCGCCGTCCGCTTCATCCCCTTGCGCCAAAGTTCCTCCACACCCATCACCACCACAACCACCAGCGGCATCGCAACAATCAGGTAGTACCGCGGCTGAAGGTTCCCGTGATACAGGATGAAGGCGAGATCCATTCCTCCAGCCAGCACTGCCGACGTAAACAGCGGTCTGCGCCATAGATCGCGCATCCAAACCGCGGCCGCAATCACGAAGACCAGCCCGAGTGGAAACAGTACCGAATTGATCCACAGGCCGCTTCGCAGCGTCTGCCAAAGCATCGCAGGAAGGACGGTCAGGTGCGACCTGTAGTCGTTAATAGCGAACACGAATTTGAAGTCGTGCAAGTATTTCGGCCGCACCCACGCAAAGAAGTACACACACCACGCGACCGCGGCGGTCGTGATCGCGGTCACCATGGGCCCGATCCACGGCCGTTTCTGCTGCCTCGCACGCGCGTAGAGGAAATACAGGATGGGTACCACCAGCGCAATGGCGGTCGTCTTCGTCCACACCAGCGCAACGATCGCCATCCCCGTTGCCGCGGCTTTCCACCATCCGCCCGCCGCCTTTCCCGCAACCCACAACCCCAGCACCCACCAGAAAACCGACACCGGCTCCAGCAGGGCCATGCGGTCAAACACATAACAGAACGGGTTCGCCGCCATCAGCAACGCAGCGCCTGCGCACGTCAGCCAGCCGCATCCTTCCTCACGCAGCAGCTTCATCATCAGCACCAGGGAGACGCCATACAACAGCACCGTCAAAAGTCTCGCCTGCAACATGCCTACACCCGCCACGGAGAACCATCCGCCCAGCATGAGCGGCCACATGGGCATCGCCACCGCCGGATTGAATGCGTCCGGCAGATACCAGTGGCCGAAAACAAAGTGGTGCAGCGCCCCTCCGGCGTACCATCCCTCATCCGTCGTCTTCGACATATCGGACCATGGAGCGCCGCGCGGAAAATCTGCCAGCAAATGCAGGAACGTTGTCGCGTACATCGCCGCTGCCCACGCCGCCACACCCCACGCAGCGCCACGTTGCGGCCGCTCGCGACGCGAAGAAGACAATCTATCGATCAAGTGAATATGGCGGTCCTCACCTGATCATACTTCGAGCGTCGCGAGGAACCCCGCACGTTTCCCTCTATGATGATGTTCATGCACGAAGGTTCTGCGCAGAGGCCACAATCCCCACCAGAACCTCATCACAATCCTGCTTTGGACGGCATACGCGGACTCGCCATCCTTTGCGTGCTCGGCCACCATCTCGTTTACATCAACTCCTCCGTCAACACGCCCCTCTATATCTGGGCGCGAGCTCTGCGCGATTCTCTCTGGTCCGGCGTCGACATCTTCTTCGCACTCTCCGGCTTCCTCATCACCGGCATTCTCGTCCGCACGCTGGACGCCCCGGGGTACTTCCGCAACTTCTACGGCCGCCGAACCCTGCGCATCTTCCCGCTCTACTACATGGTGCTGCTGATCATCCTTGCCTGCACCCACTGGCTTCGCATTCACTGGGGCTCCCAGATCTGGCGTCTCCTCACTTATTCAAATCATCCGTTTCCGCCGCTGCATTCCTCTCAGTGGTCCTTCTACTTCGGCGGATATATAAGCCTCGTGAACTTCTGGTCACTCCATATCGAAGAGCAGTTCTACTTCTTCTGGCCGTTCCTCATCTTCTTCTTTCGCCGGCCGCGTCGTCTGCTCGCTGTCGCCGGTGGCCTCTCACTCTTTTCGATTGCGCTGCGTATCTTTCTCGGCACTCGAGGAGTTTCCTATATCGGCCTGTATTCCAGCCTGGCCTCACGCGTCGATAGCCTTCTCATTGGCGCGTCGCTCGCGCTTCTGCTCTATACCAACGTGCGACATCGCGTCCTGCGGGCGGCGCCGGTTCTCTTGAGCATCTTTTCACTCCTGCTCGCGATTATCTTCTTCACGCACCGCGGCCTACTCTGGGAGCACGCCTCACCCACACTGTTTTCGCTCCAGTTCACGCTTATCTCGCTCTGCGCCACAGCTCTCATCGCCGTCTGTCTTGACAACACCTCACCGGTCTCGCGTCTTTTCTCCACGCCCGTGCTCCGATTCTTTGGCAAATACAGCTACGGCATGTACATCTACCACTCCATCCTCCCGATGTTCTACATGTCCGCATTTCTCAGTCTCATCGCTCCACTCGCGCATCATCCCGCGATCCAGCATCTCCTCACAACCCTGGTTGAACTCACCACGACCATCATCGTCTCTGTCCTCAGCTTTGATTTCGTCGAGTCCCGCTTCCTGCGCTTGAAGCGCTACTTCAGCTATCGTGTCCCTGAAGCCAAAGCCTCCGTCACCGAGTCACACGCCCTCTCTTAGTCCCAAGCCGCGTAAACTTTTCTTATGCCAACCATCTATGACATCCCTCTGACGACGCTCTCTGGCCAGCCATCTTCTCTCGCCTCGTACCGCGGGAAGGTGCTGTTGCTCGTCAATGTCGCTTCCAAGTGCGGCTTCACCCCGCAGTACACCGGCCTCGAATCGCTCTACCAGCGCTTCAAAGATCGCGGCCTTGTCGTCGCCGGCTTCCCCGCCAACGACTTCGCCGGCCAGGAGCCCGGAACGAACGCCGACATCGCCGCCTTCTGCTCCCTCGACTACCCCGTCAGCTTCCCGCTCTTCAGCAAGATCACCGTCACCGGCCCCGACAAGCACCCCCTCTACCGCCAGCTCATCGCCGAACGCCCCGATCGCCTTCCCAACGGCGACGCGCTCTACAACGATCTCGCCGGCTTCCTCAAGAGCCAGAACCTTCCCGCTCCCAACGATCCACCCGAGCTGCTCTGGAACTTCGAAAAGTTCCTCGTCAGCCGCGACGGCAAGGTTGTCGGCCGCTTCGGCTCTGACATCGCGCCCGACGATCCACGCCTCGTCTCCGCGATTGAAGACGCCCTCAACGCCTGACGCCTCCCGGCCCAATATTCTCCGCGTCTTCCGCGGCGAACCATACGTAGCCTCAATACACACGCATTCCCATCGCTCTCCACGAGAGGACCTTCCCGAAGATGCTACGCACGCCTGTGCTTCTCGCCGCCGCGTTTCTTCTCGCGCTTCCTTCCTTCAGTCAGACCCCGATTCGCATCACCGCGGACCTCACTGACGCGCCGCGCAAGCTCTACCACGCCGAAATCGATCTCCCCGTGAAGCCCGGCCCTGCCGCCTTCACCACGCCCGAGTGGATCCCCGGCAACCACCGCCCCACCGGCCCCGCCGACCAGATCGTCGGCGTCGTCTTCACCGCCAACGGCAAAACCCTTCTCTGGCGCCGCGACGAAACCGATCTCTACCAGTTCCACGTCGACATCCCCGCAGGCGTCACCACGCTGCACGCGCACCTCGACTGCATCGTGCTCTCCCGCGCCTCTGACAAGCTCGCCGTCCTCGAGTGGGAAAAGCTCATGCTCTATCCCGCCAACACGCCCGTCCGCGACATCCCCATTCAGCCCAGCGTCACCGTCCCCGCCGGCTGGGGCATCGGCACCGCGCTCCAACCCGTCGGCAGCTACGATCCCAATGCAAAAGTCGGTGGCACCACGCAATTCGAGCCCACCACCGTCGAGCAGCTCGAAGACTCACCCGTCATCACCGGCGAATACTTCCACGAGTTCGCGCTCGCGCCGGAGATCACGCCGAAGCATTACATCGACGTCGTCTCCGACGAGCCCGAGGATTCCAATCTCAAGCCCGACGTCCTCGCCGAGGTCTCCAATCTCGTCCGCGAAGCCAGCGCCGCCTACGCCTCGCACCACTACCACGTCTATCACTTCCTGCTCACGCTCTCCGACGTCGCCGGCGGCGAAGGCCTCGAGCACGGCCAGTCCTCCGACAACGGTGTCGAAGAAAAAGGCTTCATCAATCCCGGCATGCGTCTCGGCAACGCCGACCTCCTCTCGCACGAGTTCACGCATTCCTGGAACGGCAAGTACCGCCGCCCCTACAACCTCTATCAAACCGACTTCCACAAGATGCAGCAGGGCTCGCTCCTCTGGGTCTACGAAGGCATGACGCAGTACCTCGGCAACGTGCTCGCCGCGCGCTCCGGCCTCAAGACCGCCGCGCAGTATCGCGACCTCCTCGCCATGTCCGCCGCTAACCTCGACTACAAGCCCGGCCGCGATTGGCGCCCCACGGAAGACACCGCTATCGCCGCCAGCATCCTGCGCGGCGGCAACCCCGCCTGGGCCAACTGGAAGCGCGGACAGGACTACTACCAGGAGGGTGAACTCCTGTGGCTCGACGCCGACACCCTCATCCGCCAGCTCACCAACAACAAAAAATCCCTCACCGACTTCCTCCAGATCTTCCTCGCCAAAGGCGGTAACACAGGTCCGCTCATCGTCACCTATAACCGCCAGGAGCTCATCGACGATCTCAATCAGGTCGTCCCCTACGACTGGGCAAAGTTCCTGCACGACCGCATCGACCTCATCAATCCCCACGCCGATCTCGACGGCATCACTCGCGGCGGCTACAAGCTCGTTTACCAGGATCACCCCAACGACTCCGAGAAGCTGATGGCCGGCGCATCACGCCGCGGCGGCGTCGGCCCCGACGTCTGGTACTCCATCGGCCTTCGCGTCTCGAACGACGGCAACATCGCCGACGTCCGCTGGGACGGCCCCGCCGACAAAGCCAAGCTCGCCCCGGGCCAAAAGCTCATCGCCGTCAACGGCCGTACCTTCACCGGCGACCGCCTCCGCGACGCCATCGACACCGCCAAAACCAGCAAAGAGCCCATCCATCTCCTCATGCAGACCGAGGACTACATCGTCCCGGTCGACATCGACTACCACGACGGCCAGCGATACCCCGTCCTCGTTCGCGACGACAGCCAGAAAGACTTCCTCGACGAGATCACCACCCCGCTCGTTCCCGGGCCGAAAACTGCGCACGACGCGGCCGAGGCTTTTGCAAATGACCCCAACCGCCCACCCGGCCCGCCGCCTGCTCCGCGGAAGATCAAATAACCGTTCTACACTTGAGGGCGCGAAGACACACCCGCTCTTCGCGCCCTCTGCCTTTGTCTTAACTCGCAGGTCGAAGCTCGCAGCTCGAAACTGACCCCAGACTCGCCGTTTGCCCTCGCCTTTCTTTCTGGCGTCCCGCAGGAAATCTGCTGTTCTTCACGACCATCCCCACAGGAGCCGCCGCATGCGCATCGTCCTCACCCTCATGCTCACCGCCGTCGCCGCAATCACGTCCGCAACGACGCCCGCGCAAACCATGTCGTCCGCGCCCGCGCCGCAGCGACCGCAATCCAAGTGGCCCGTCAAAGACGAGCTCTACATCGCGCACGACTTCAAGTTCGGCACCGGCGAATCGCTCCCCGAGCTCAAGCTCCGCTATCTCACTCTCGGCTCGCCGCACCGCAACGCCGCCGGCCACGTCGACAACGCCGTCCTTCTCCTCCACGGCACCGGCGGCAACCGCTTCACGCTGCTCAATCCCATCTTCTCCAACGTCCTCTTCGGCCCCGGCGCTCCGCTCGACATCACCAAATACTTCCTCATCTTCCCCGACGACATCGGCCACGGCGACAGCTCCAAGCCCTCCGACGGCCTCAAGATGAACTTCCCGCACTACGACTACGACGACATGGTCCGCTCCCAGCACCAGATGCTCCTCGAAGGCCTGCACGTCGATCACCTCCGTCTCATCCTCGGCACCTCCATGGGCTGCATGCAAAGTTTCGTTTGGGGCGAGACCTACCCCGGCTTCTCCGACGCGCTGATGCCGCTCGCCTGCCTGCCCACCGAAATCGCCGGACGCAATCGCATGATGCGCTACATGGCCATCGAAAACATCGAGCGCGACCCTGCCTGGGACCACGGCAACTACACCACCGAACCCGCCGAAGGCATCCGCACCGCCAACGAGCTCCTCTTCGTCATGGGCTCCGCTCCGCTCGTCCTGCAAAAGGCCGCGCCCACGCGCGCCGCCGCCGAGCACTACGTCGACAACGTCCTCGATCGCATGGACGCCCACACCGACGCCAACAACTTCATCTACTACGTCGACGCGTCCCGCAACTACGACCCCGAGCCCAACCTCAGCCGCATCACCGCGCCCGTCATGTACATCAACTCCGCCGACGACTTCATCAACCCACCCGAGCTCGGCATCGCCGAAAAGCTCGTCAAGCAGATGCCCCACGCCCAGTTCGTCCTCATCCCCATCTCCGACCAGACCCACGGCCACGGCACCCACACCGCCGCCGCCGTCTGGAAGCAATACCTCATCCAGCTCCTCGCCGAATCCGAGCCCAAACAATAGCTCCCCTCGCGCGTCCAAACAGCACGGATCAAGCGCAATGAAATCTCCTCTCCTCTGTGCGCTCTCTCTATGCATGGCTCTCGCGACGCCGCTCGCCCACGCTCAATACATGCCGTTGCCCACCGACGTCCAGCCCCCCGCCGCCGACACCAATGTCAAACTCCCTGAATTCGACGTCGTCTCCGTGCGCGAGAACAAGAGCAACATTCGCATGATGCAGTGGATGTACACCGCGGACGGCCTCAACATGATCAATCTGTCCATCAAAAACCTCATCGCCAGCGCCTACGACATCAAGCAATACCTCATCTCCGGCGGCCCGTCCTGGGTCGACTCCACCGGCTTTGACATCCAGGCCAAGGTCGCTCCCGAAGATGTCCCCGCCCTGAAGAAGCTCACCGCCGCCCAGCGCGGCCTCATGCTTCGCAAAATCCTCGCCGAGCGCTTCCATCTCGCCGTCCACATCGAAACCAAAACCCTCCCCGTCTACGATCTGGTCCTCGCCGCCGGCGGTCCCAAGTTCAAACCTTCCGCACCCGATCCCGCTCCATCGCCCGACGCCGACCCATCCGACAAACCCAAGCCGAGAGGTTGGATCTCCATGGGCGACGGCATGGTCAAGCTTCAGGACATGCCCCTCAGCGGCCTCGCCAACCAGCTCGGCTACTCCCTCGAACGCATCGTCATCGACAAGACCGGCCTCACCGGCAAGTACGACCTCTCCCTCAAGTGGACGCCCGTCAATGAGCCGCCCTCCACCGATCCCGATCCTCCCCCTGACATCTTCACCGCCGTACAGGAACAGCTCGGCCTCAAACTCGAACCTACCAAAGGCCCCGTCCAAACCCTCGTCATCGACCACGTCGAGATGCCCACAGAAAACTAGCAGCCGGAAACCAGCAGCTTCCGCTTGCTCCATCGGCTAACCCTATGTAGTATTCTATCTAATGTCTGCGCCCGCCCACCGCTCCCGCTCGCTTCTCACCTTCGCTCTACTCGCCGCCTGCGCTCTGGCAGCCACGGCTCAGCAGGAACCCAAACAGTTCGACGTCGTCTCCATTCGCGAAAACCGCGCCGGCGGCCCTTCGCGCTCGAACTTTCCGCTCGATCCCACGTCGCGCTACAACTACGGCGGCAACCTGCTCTCCGCCCGCAACATCCCGCTGCTGCAACTCCTCGTCTTCGCCTACGCGAAGAACATGTACGACATCCTCGAGCTCCGCCGTCAGCTCCCCGCCTGGGCGCGCGACTCCCGCTTCGACATCGAAGCCCGCACCGCCGGCTCTCCCACCAAGGACGACATGCGCGCCATGGTCCGTTCCCTGCTGCAGGACCGCTTCCAGCTCAAGCTCCACACCGCAACCCAGAAGACCGATGTGCTCCGTCTCGAACTCGTCCATCCCGGCAAACTCGGCCCCGGCATTCACCCGTACTCCACCACCGAGCCACCCTGCACCGACGTCCCACCCTACGGCGACATGGCCGTCTCCCTCACCCACGACGGCTTCCCCACCTACTGCGGTGTCATGATCTGGATTCCCGGCACGCCTCCCGGCGAAATGCGTGTCGGCGGCCGCCGCCTCTCCGCCGCCGACATCGCGCTCGGCGTCGGCGCCTCCGCCGACTTCACCGGAAGCCCCGTCGTCGACGCCACCGGCCTCACCGGCGCCTACGACCTTCTGCTCACCTACGCGCCCGTCACCGCCGACCCATCGCGCTCCATCGAGACCAACGCCCTCCCGCTCGAACTCGCCCTGCGCAAACAGCTCGGCCTCAAGCTTCAGCCCGGTAAAGGCGACGTCGAAACCTACGTCCTCGATCACGTTTCGAAGCCATCAAAAAACTAGAGGCGCTTAGGACGTTCAATTTGCGCTCGGGTTCTCGTCAGTCGCTCGCCATTTCGCTCCAACCACTTCACTGATGACTTAAAGTAAGCCTTGATACTGGTGGACAGGTATCGAGCCCATTCTGGGCTGGTTTCATTTCGCTCAAAGGCGAACCTTGCCAACGCATAGCCCCACACCTGTTCAGGCAGATATCCCAACCTGCTCATTGACCATCCCTGAGAGTAGAGCTCCATGCTTTGCGAGAACCGGAATGCCGCATTTGCGTTGAAGACACCGTAGCCCAAAAAGACAGTCAGCAGATCGTTCAGCTCTTCCATGTCCTCTGAATTCCGGTCGACGAGTCCGCCACCGAGCAAGATCAAATGACCAAGCTCATGAGCAAGAACGGCCACCAGCGCTCCCGGATCTTTGATCTGGCGATCGTGAATCGCGATCAGTTTCCTGCCATTCTGCGGATCGATATACACCCCTCCCGGCGTTGATCTCTCCCTCGTCGCAAAGAGAACCGCATCTTGTGTCAGCTCGATCGCGTCTGAAAATAATCGAAGCTCTGTATCGGAAACGTCTGCGTCAATAGACCGCGCCACGCGCAGAAACAGCGCTCGAACCGCCCCCTCCGATCCGTCGTATGGATCTGGGAAATCTTCTGCGGTGGGCAACGCAACTCGCGCCGCCATCATGCGTTGCCAACCCAGCAGCTCGCCCAACCTGCAGAATGCGGCGTCTACCCACCGTCGATCTTCATCGCTGACAGGCAGCCTGGCGGTCCAGAGTCCCAGCATCACATTCGTTATACAGATGGACCGCTGCGCATCGTCCAAAAGAAATTTATGTCAGAGTTTCTCGCCATGGACTGTCTCGGCTGCAGCGGGGATCAGCGAGGCCGAAATAATATCTGCATCGCCCCGCAGCAGCGGCTCCATCGCTCTCCCCACCAGCACCAGCAGCGGAGCCGGCCCACACTCTAACTGCCCAAACTCTTCCAGCCGGCACGCCGCCTGCGTCTGCCTTGGCGTCGCCGCCTGCGACACTGCCGCGCACGGCACATCCGCCGCCACTCCCGCCTCTGCCAGCTCCCGCGCCAGCCGCGCCGTATCTCGCCCCGGCATATAGATCACCAGCGTCGCATCCTCCGGCAGCGGCCCTCTCCACACTGGCGCCGCGTCCTTGCCCGTCGCATGATGTCCCGTGCAGAAGATCAGCTTCGAAGCAGACTTCCGGTCCGTCAGCGGCAGCGCCAGCGACGCACCCGCAGCAAATGCCGCCGTCACACCCGGCACCACTTCGAACTCAACTTCGGCGGCGCGCAGCGCCGCAATCTCCTCACCGGCGCGCCCAAACACCAGCGGGTCGCCCGACTTCAGCCGCACCACACTCTGCCCCGCGCGCGCCGCCTCGATCATCAGTGAATGAATGCCCTGCTGCGTAATCCGCGGCCGCCCGCAACGTTTGCCCACACTCGTCACCAGCGCATGCCTGTGCGCCAGCGCCAACACTTCATCCGGCACCAGATCATCATGAAACACCACATCTGCCGACTCCAGCAGCCGCACCGCGCGCATCGTCAGCAGCTCCGGATCGCCCGGGCCCGCGCCCACCAGATACACTCGCCCCTTCACCGCCCGCGTCTCTCGCATCACAGTGTCGACTCCTCCGGTGTTTCCAGCTCGAGTTCTTCCATCTTCACATACCCAAACTCCCGCGCATGCACTCTCGCCCTCGCTCGCGCCGGACACCCATCAAACCCGCACACCTCGCGCTGCGCCAGCTCATGCAGCAACTGCTTCCTCGGTTCACCGATCGGTTCCACCGCCGTTACCTCGCGCCGCAGACGCCCAAGCTCCATCAGCCACTCGCCCGTATCCAGCGGCAGCGCCGCGTTGATCTCCTTGCGCAGCCTCTGCGCCAGCGCCGGGCTCTCACCCGCCGTCGAGATCGCAATCTGCAGCTCGCCCCTCTTCACAATCGACGGAAAATAAAAATCGCAGAACGGCGGATCATCCACCGCATTCACCAGCACGCCGCGCTCCTGCGCCTCCGCAAACACCGCGCGATTCACCTCTGCAGTCGCCGTCGCCGCCACCGCTAGAAACGCGCCCTCCAGATCCCCCTCGCGATACGGGCGCTGCACCCACTCAACATCCCCGCCCACTGCCCACTCCTGCACGCGCGGCAGCGCCTCTGGAGCGATCACCGTCACCCGCGCCTCAGCCTCCAGCAGCGCGGCGATCTTCCCCTCCGCAATCGTGCCCGCGCCCACCACCACCACCGGCCGAGCCGTCAGCTTCAGGAACATCGGGAACAAACTCATCGCGTCACCTCTCGCCGAGATTGGCTAGCCCACACTCGCCGGCACGCGTCCCGGAGAAGGATCGCGCTCGACCGGTGGAAACGGTCCGCCTGCCAGGTCCTCTCGCAGCTCCGCATCCGTCGACCGCCGGAAGTACGCCCGCAGGCTCTCGCCGTGCTTCCGCCTCTCCAGATATCCCCGCAGCAGCCGCTCGATCGCCTCCGGGCAGTCCTCCGCCGCCGCGCGATATCCGATCTGCCGCGCAATCCCAGCATACTCACCCACCGCGCCGCCGACGCAGAAGTAAAACGCGTCGACCATCTTCCCATCCTTCTTGATCTTCTTCCCCTCAAGCCCAATATCCGCAATCCACGACTGCCCGCATGAGTTCGTGCATCCCGTCACATGCAGCCGCAACTGCTGATCAAACTCCGGAACCCGCTCCTCCAGCTCGCTCACCAGCCACTTGTTGAAGCCCTTCGTCTCCGCAATCGCCAGCTTGCAGAACTCCGTGCCCGTGCACGCCACCGCGCCGCGGAAGAACACCGTCGGCTGAACCTGCAGCCCCAGCGCACCAAGCTCCTTCACCAGCTCCTGCACCTTCGCGTTCGGCACATTCACAATGAGAATGTTCTGCCCAATTGTCGTGCGCAGATGCCCATCGCCAAACCGCTCGCTCAACCCCGCCAGCCGAAACATCTGGTCCGCCGTCAGCCTTCCATTCAGAATCGTCGCGCCCACATAGCTCAGCCCATCCTGCTTCTGCCGGTGCACGCCCACATGGTCGCGATAGAGGTCCTCCGCCACCGGGCCTTCTTCGGCGCGATCAAACGCAAACCCCAGCCGCCGCTCCACCTCAGCCAGCATCGACTCCGCCGTCCATCCATTCTTCATGAACAAATACTTGATCCGCGCGCTCGTCCGGCTCTCCCGCAGCACATCCGAATCGCGAAACACCTCCAGCACCGTCCGCACCGCCTCGAACGCCTTGTCCTGCGGAATGAACGCCGGCAGCCTCACCGCCAGGTGCGGCTCATTCGACAACCCTCCACCCACGCGCAGGATGTAGCCGTCTTCTTCTTCTCCGTTGTCTTTCTTTCGCTTCAGCGCCGTCAGCGCCACATCATTGATCTCCGGGTACGAGCACCACAGCGGGCATCCGCTCACCGAAATCTTGAACTTCCTCGGCAGGTTGTAAAACTCGGATTCCCCGTCAGCTTCTGCGC
>DATJSM010000024.1:0-3811 GCA_035504135.1 Candidatus Aquilonibacter sp.
GAGACGAGCCGTTATGGGTCACTCCCAAGGAGTTGGAAAGTGTCTACAAAACAAATAAACGACTTCCGCCGGGTGCTCGAGGCAAAGCGCAACGAGCTCCTCGCAAGCACCGGCGATCGTGAAGAGATCCTAATCGAACACGCGGCAGAAGAGTTCGACCGCCTGCAGCAACAACTGAACCGGGAAGTTGCGATCCGCAATCTGGATCGCGAATCAAAGCTGCTGAAGCAAGTGCAGTCTGCTCTCGGCCGGATTGAGGAAGAAAGCTTTGGCGTATGCCTGCGCTGCGATGAACCGATCCCGGAAAGACGGCTCAAAGCGGTTCCCTGGGCGGCGTATTGTGTGCCGTGCCAGGAGATCATTGATCGCCAACGCGCGATGGGCGCCTCCGAAGAGGATAGCGACGATCTCGGCGACATGGCCGCCTGACGACGTGGTTCGCAATACCACCTTGACTGTTTCCACGCGCGGGAAGGGACTCTATCCATTTACAAAGAATGTGGAGGAATGGGTGTCCAAGCAGGACATCGCGAACGGCCTTCTCACTACCTTTGTGCAACACACGTCCTGCTCGCTCGTGATTCAGGAGAATGCCGATCCGGACGTCATGCTGGATATGCGTGATTTCTTTGAGCGGCTGGTGCCGGAAGACGATGCAAGCTACCGGCACACCGCCGAGGGACCGGATGACATGACCTCCCACATACGCTCGGCGCTGACGCACACCAGCCTGTCGCTGCCGGTCATCTCAGGTCGCCTGGCCCTGGGTACCTGGCAAGGCCTGTACATTTTCGAGCATCGTTCCCATCCCCATCAGCGACGTGTGGTGCTGCAGTTGATGGGCGAGTAAGTCGACGTAAGCTGCAAATGGCTGGCGAATCCGGGGATCTCGATCCGATCCTGTGCGCGCCCCTGTTGCGCAGGGTGGACGAAAAACTGATTGAGCTTTTGAGCTCGCTGGCACCAGGCGAGTGGGATCTTCAGACCGTAGCTCCACGATGGAAGGTTCGGGATGTGGCGGCTCACCTGCTCGACACGGCCCTCCGCAAACTGTCGATGGTTCGGGATGGATGTTGCATCGAGCCTGCCGAAATCCGTTCACCCGAGGATTTGGTGACGTTGGTGAATCGCTTCAATCAGGAAGGCGTCATGGTCTACCGCCGTCTGAGCCCACCGGTCTTGATCGAACTGATGAAGATAGCGTGCCAACAGAGCGCGAACTTCCACGAGTCTCTCCACCCTTTTGCGCGGGCGGCATTCAATGTCAGTTGGTCGGGAGAAGAGACATCGCTGAACTGGTTTGACACTGCGCGCGAATTGACAGAACGCTGGCACCATCAACAGCAGATTCGGCTTGCGACCGATCGGCCTGGCATCATGACACCCGAGCTGTACCATCCGGTGCTCGATTGCTTCCTGCGAGGACTGCCGTACCTGTACCGGGACGTCGATGCGCCTGCGAGAACGACTGTTCTGGTGGAAATCTCCGGGGAGTGCGGCGGGCGATGGTTTTTATCCCGAGAATCCTCAAGATGGGCTCTCGCAAAAGAATCGGCTGGAGGCATCGCTGCTCGCGTGACGATACCGCAGGAGTTGGCGTGGCGACTCTTTACCAAGGGAATCGATCGAACCGCCGCGCGTGCACAGGTTGGAATCGAAGGCGACCGGGAGCTGGCCGAAAAAGTCCTTGATTTGACGGCTATCGTCGGCTAATGCGGCACTTACCAAAGATAGAGTTGCATCTGCACCTGGACTGTTCTCTCAGTTATGGCGTGGTGTCCCGCCTGAGCCCGTCTGTCTCGCGGCGAGAGTTTGAAGCCGAGTTCATCGCGCCTCGTCAATGTACGAGCCTGGCAGACTTTTTGACACGCTCCCCTCGCGGATTTCAACTTATGCAGACGGCCGATGCCCTTCGGCTGGTCACCGAAGATGTCTTCGAGCAGCTTGCCGCCGACAACATGATCTACGCAGAAATTCGATTCGCACCCTTGCTGCACCTCGAGCAAGGACTATCGCCGGAGGCGGTGGTCGCGGCTGTCGATCGCGCGACTGAAGCGTGCATTCGGGCAACCGGGATCGAAGCTCGCCTGATCCTCTGCACGCTGCGCCATTTCAGCCGTGAGCAGAGCCTGCTGACGGCGGAACTCGTGGCGCGTTTTGCCGGAAGCCGCGTCGCCGCTCTGGATATAGCGGGTGACGAAGCCGGTTTTCCCATTGATGAGCACGTCCCAGCATTCCAATTTGCGAAGAGTCGCGGTCTGAAACGGACTGCTCATGCGGGAGAAGCAGCAGGAGCCAATAGCGTCTGGGAGACGCTGCGTGCTTTTGAGCCGACGAGAATCGGCCACGGCGTGCGCAGTATAGAAGACCCGCAGTTAGTTGAACATCTCAGAGCGAGACGCATCCATCTCGAGATCTGCCCCAGCAGCAATGTGCAGACCGGCGCCTTTCGTCCTTACGCGGCACATCCGGTAGATAGGCTGCTGCGTGGCGGCGTGTCGCTGGGAATTAATACCGATACCCGCACCATCACCAATGTCACGTTGAACCAGGAATATGCTCTTCTAGGCGAACACTTCGGATGGGGTGAGGCTGAGTTTCTGGCGTGTAACCGCGCGGCGCTTGAGGCCGCGTTCGTGGACGAAGCCGCGAGAGAACAGCTCCTCTCGCGGCTTGCTGCCAGATAGTTTTCCGGCGCGAATTACTGAACCATCCGGCGCTGCTTACGTAGGATCGCCGGCATGTCGTAATCGTCCGGCGCGGCGGTCTCTTCGGCAACCTCCTCGCGCTCCGTCTCGTGTGAGACGCCGTTCGTCTCTCCGTGGCCGGCGGCGGCGGCGGCTGCAACCATTGGTGCAACCTCAGGCGTCGTCGCAACTGTGAAGGGAAAATGCGGACTGCGGCGCTCGATCTCCGGCAGCGTGTCGCGTTGGAACCCGGTAGCAATCACCGTGATCTTTACGTCCTTGCCCATGCGCTCGTCGAGGACCACGCCGAAGTTGATCTGCACATCATCATTCTGAGTCGCCGCGCGAATCAGGTTGCAGGCTTCGTTCACATCGTGAATGCCGAGCTGATTCGAGGCCGTAATGTTGATCAGCACGCCGCGCGCGCCCAGCACGCCGCCTTCTTCCATCAACGGACTGTTGATCGCCTTCTGTGCCGCTTCGACCGGTGCATTCTCGCCCGATGCAATGGCGGTGCCCATCATGGCGTAACCCATGCCGAGCATGATTGTCCGGATATCGGAGAAGTCGCGGTTGATCAGCCCCGGAGTAAGAATGATATCCGCAATGCCCTGCACGGCTTGACGCAGCACGTCGTCGGCCATGCGGAAAGAATCATAGAAGCTGGTGCCTTTCGGTGCAAGTCCGAGGAGCTTTTCGTTGGGGATGCTGATGAGTGTGTCGCAACTGCCGGCGAGTTCGGCCAAGCCGCGCTCGGCCTGTTTCATGCGGCGCGGGCCTTCGAACACAAACGGCTTCGTGACCACCGCCACGGTCAGCGCGTTCAGCTCTTTGGCAAGCGAAGCCACAACGGGAGCGGCACCCGTACCAGTGCCGCCTCCGAGTCCCGCCGTGACGAATACCATATCGGCGCCTTCTAAAATTTCAATAATTTGTTCGGTGTCTTCGAGTGCCGCCTGCCGGCCCACCGAAGGATCCGCGCCCGCACCCAAGCCGTTGGTCAGCTTCTTGCCGATGGCAAGTTTGTTTGCCACCGGGGACGCGCCCAACGCCTGCTTATCGGTATTTAATATGTAGAAATCGATTCCGTGTAAGCCATCCTGCAGCATGCGAGTCACCGCATT
>DATJSM010000025.1:0-36729 GCA_035504135.1 Candidatus Aquilonibacter sp.
CGCCTCGACTACGATCTCGGCCATCTCGCCGGACGCACCTACTGGCAAACCGTCGCCGATGATCTCGACCGCAGCCTCACTGCCGAGACTCTCTCCGCTCTCATCGCCGCCGATCTCGATCTCTGGACCGTGCCCAACCAGCCCATGATCGACTGGGCAGCCGCCCTGCAGCGCCACGCCCTGCTCACCGGCATTCTCTCCAACATGGGTGATGTCATGGAGGAAGGCATCATGGCCCGGCTCGCCTGGATGGCGACCTTCCCCGTGCGCATCTTCTCCCATCGCCTCGGTCTCGCCAAGCCCGACGAACGAATCTATCGCCACGCCATCTCCGCGCTCGGCGTCGCACCCGACGAGATTCTCTTCCTCGACGACCGCCTCGAAAACGTCGAAGCCGCGCGCGCCCTTGGCCTGCACGCGATCCATTACTCCAGCCATGGCGACCTGCAGCGCGCGTTCGTCGCGGCCGGCTTCACCGGCCTGCCCCAGCCGCCCGCTGGGCCTTCGATCCAGTAGTCAGCGCTCGTCCGCGCTTTTTCGCATCGCCAACGGATCTCGTTCATTCGCGACGCCGGGAATCGCCTGTTGCCCCACAATCTCAATCCCGAATCCCTGCAGCGCCGGCACGTGCGTCGGATGATTGCTCAGCAGAACGATCTTGTGCACTCCAAGGTCGGAAAGGATCTGTCCGCCGAGTCCAACCTGCCGCAGCACCCGCTGCTGTCCATCCTCACTGCGTTCTCCGCTGGCTCGCGCCCCACCCTGGGACAAGCTGCGATGAAACACCAGCCGCGCCGGCGCCACCGACTCATCCACCCCCAGCCCGCGCTGCGTGTGGTGCAGATACACAATCGCTCCGCGCCCCGCCTCCACAATCGCGCGCATCGATCCCTCCAGCGTCTGCGCGCAGTTGCACAACGACGACCCGAACAGATTCCCCGCCAGGCAGTGCGCATGCACCCGCACCAGCACCGGCTCCCCTGCCGCCTGCGCACTCTCCAGGTCGCCATACACCAGCGCAATGTGGCTCTCCGTGCCCGGCTCGCCCTCGCCGAAGTACGCCTTCCCAATCCCCGCCTCGCTCTCATACGCGATCATGCGGAACTCGCCCATCGGCGTCGGAAGCTGCGCCTCCGCCACGCGATGCACGTAGCGCTCGTTCTGCAGCCGGTAGCGGATCAGCTCCGCCACCGTCAGCATCTTCAGTCCATGCTCCGCGCAAAAGCGCTTCAGGTCCGGCACGCGCGCCATCGTGCCGTCGTCGTTCATGATCTCGCAGATCACGCCCGCCGGAATCAGCCCGGCCATGCGCGCGAGATCCACTGAAGCCTCGGTCTGGCCTGCGCGCACCAGCACGCCGCCCTTGCGAGCCCGCAGCGGAAACACATGCCCCGGCCTCGCCAGATCGTTCGGCGTCGTGCCCGGCGCAATCGCCAGCTGGATCGTATGCGCGCGGTCTGCCGCCGAAATCCCCGTTGTCACGCCTTCGCGCGCTTCAATCGATTCCGTAAATGCCGTCCCGAACCGCGACGTATTGTCCTGCGTCATCGGCGCCAGCCGCAGAGCGTCCGCGCGCTCCTCCGTCAGCGTCAGGCAGATCAACCCGCGGCCATACTTCGCCATGAAGTTCACCGCCTCCGGCGTGCAGAACTCCGCCGCCAACGTCAGGTCTCCTTCATTCTCGCGGTTCTCGTCGTCCACCACGACGATCATCCGTCCCGCCTGCAACTCGGCGATCGCCTCCGGCACATCGACAAATCCACCCGTCAACTCGGCCATACTCACAGGCTCCTCGATCCGAACTCTCTCTCTGGAAAGAATTGGCCGCCTCAAATCGGCGGCCTCATCTCTTTTTTCTGTCATTCCCGAACCGAACTGCTCTTCTCAAACTCAGCGACCACGCCGGATTCTGAAGGCCTGAAAACTCCGACACCCTTACAGCGTCGACTCGATCTCAAATCCCCACGCTTCCAGCAGCGCCTCCGGGATGTACTTCGAATTCTTGTTCCGTCGCGCCCACTCGCGCAGACGCGTCGAGCGCACATACTGGTCCGGAGTCAGCTTGTACTCCTTCACGATCTGTTCAAACGATGTCACTGTGGGTACAACCGGCCCGATCGGTTCCGGCTTGCCCCAGTTTGGATTTCCGCGGCGCTTTGCCATGCTGAAGAAAAACCTCCTCTGCCAACGACTTAGGGCCCAGGCCACACCCCGGCCCGGCGCCTCAATCGCAACTCCCCATTTTACCGCGATTGGACGCTCAGGACAAACGAAACGGCGCGTGCCGAAGCCGCGCCGTTCCTCATGATGTTCGCCGCTGTGTTCGCCGTTATGTGCGCCGCGATTTAGTGCGATTCCTCGCCGTACCACCGCTCCAGATCGTCGTGCATCTGGTGCAGCGCGTCGACGTTCAGGTACACCATGTGGCCCGCCGGATAGTACCCGAACTGCACGTTTTTCAGCTCCGGCTGCGGCAGCATCAGCTGCGCCAGATCATGCTCCGTGCCGAAGAACGGCGTCGCCAGGTCAAACCACCCGTTCGCCGAGAACACGCGCAGGTGCGGATTTTTCCGCATTGCATCCGAGAGGTCGATCACCGTATCCGGCGCCGTCTCCTCGCCTCGTCCGCCGCCTCCGCCGCCAAAACCCAACCCCGACGGCCGGTGGTGCCAATCCCAGTTCTGATTGATCCCCGGCCCTGACAGATAGTACGGCTCCGTGCTCATGTACTTCAGCTCGGTCGTCAGGTACTCATGAAACGCCCCGACAAACGGTCCGCTGATGCCCGTATCGCTCGGGTCGTAGCCCGGATTCTCGCCCGCCGCATCCGTATCATCGCCCTCGAACCGCGCATCATAGCGGCCCAAAATCTTCTCATCGCCGCGCAACAGCTCCTTGCGAAAACGTGTCGGCGAGATCCGCAGCTTCGCGTCCTTCACATAATCCAGCGGCAGCCCCGTAAAGTTCGCCACCTTCTGCGCCACGTCGTCGAACTCCGCCTGCGGCAGCATGTCGCCCTTGTGCAGCGCCTCCATGTACTCGCCGCCCGCGAACTCCCGCGCCTTCTGCACCCAGTCCGGCAGCGCCTGCCCTTGGCCGGCCTTCTTGTAGTACCAGGCGATCGCCGCATAGCTCGGCAGATACCGCACCGGATCAAGATCATACCCCGGAGAGTTGACGTAGTAGTTCAGCACCGACGACAGCAGCACCACGCCGTTGAACTCGATCCCGTCGTTGTTCAGCGCCGCCACCAGCGCCGCCGAACGCGGCGTCCCATAGCTCTCGCCAAACAGGTACTTCGGCGAGTTCCACCGCTGATTCACCGTAATGTAGCGCGTGATGAACTTGTCGAACGCCTTGATGTCCTGGTCGACGCCCGCAAAGTCTTTCACCGTTCCCTTGCCCACCGCGCGCGAAAATCCCGTCAGTGGCGCATCGATGAACACCAGGTCGGTCTTGTCGATCAAACTGTACTGATTGGGCACGATCTGAAACGGCGCCGGCCCTGTCGCCTCCGGGCTCGCCGTCACCACACGCACCGGTCCCACCGACCCCATGTGCAGCCAGATCGTCGCCGACCCCGGACCGCCGTTGTATAAAAACGTCACCGGCCGCGTCTTGTGGTCCGCTCCGTCTTCCGTATACGCCACGTAGAACATGCTGCCGATCGGCTTGTCGTTCTCGTCGCGGATCAGCAGATTTCCCGCCGTCGCCGTATAGTGCACCGTCCGTCCACCGGCGTTCCAAACGTGCTCCGTCTCCGACTTCGACTCCGGCGGAATCGGCAACACACCCTCTTTGTTCTGCTCCGTCGCATTCGTCTCCCGCGCCGACGACCCCGGCTCCGCACCCGGCTGATTGCTGCTCTGGTTCTGGCGCGAGGGTCGCTGCGGCTGGTCCTGCGCAAACGCAACACTCAAGAACGATGCGGCCGCAACCGCAATAGACAAACGTCGAAGCAAGGTGGCCAACGCAGATGCCTCCTGAAGCAAAATTTTGGTAGATCGCAATGCTGAAGCTTTGTGAATGAGACGACTATACCGAAGCCCAAGTCTCACGCGGCTACAATTCGCTCCCCGGTACACTTCTCCCTGTGGCAATCTCCCGCTCGCCAATTCAGACCGTCCAGACCATCGAAGACCTGCGCGGCCCCGCCGGCCGCCTCGAAGCCCTTCTCAACACCGGCGCCCCCGACGCGCTCTACGCCGCGCTCGTCGCCCATCCGCATCCGCTCGGCGGCGGCACCATGCACAACAAGGTCGTCTACCACGCCGCCAAGGCCTTCTCGCACTTCGGCCTTCCCGTCCTGCGCTTCAACTTCCGCGGCACCGGCTTGAGCGAAGGCGCCCACGACGACGGCCGCGGCGAGGTCGACGACGTCCGAGCCGCGCTCGACTGGCTCGACCGGCGCTTCAGCCTCCGGATCCTCTTCGCCGGCTTCTCCTTCGGCTCCAACGTCGGCCTCCGCGCCTGCTGCGGAGACGCCCGCGTCCGCGGTCTCGTCGGCCTCGGCCTTCCCGTCCGGGCCGCCGGCCGTGACTACCGCTACGACTTCCTGCCCGCCTGCGGCTCCATCCCCAAGCTCTTCATCTCCGGCGACCACGACGAGTTCTCGCCGCGTGGCACGCTCGAAGCCGTTCTCGTCTCCGCCTCGCAACCCCGCGAGATACTCTTCATCGAAGGCGCCGACCACTTCTTCGCCGGCATCCCCGGCTCGCCCCAACCCAAGCTCGACCGCATGTCCGCCGCCCTTCGCTCCTGGCTCGAAAAAAACTTTGGCCTCACTCCCGCAACCTGATCAGAAGTGCACTTTCTGCGAAGCAGGCTTTGTAATGGGATCCATTACAATGTAATATCCAGGCATGGCTACCGCTGCCGCAAGAAAATCGAAGGTGTACACGATCAGCCTGCCGCCGGAGCTCGCGCAGAGGGCTGAGGCGCTGGCGCAGCGCGACAGCCGCACCATGAGCGAGCTGTTCCGCGAAGCCTTTCGCACGTACTCCGCACAGCGCTCGAGAACACTGCTCGATGAGGTGGGCGACTACGCCGCGAGCCGAAATCCGAACAGCTACACCGAGGCCGATATACCCCGGTTGATTAAGCAGGTTCGTGCTCGCAAGCCGCGCCGCAAGGCACGGCCCAACGGGTGATCGTCGTCATCGACACCAACGTTTGGATCTCCGCGCTTCAATTCGCCAAGCATCGCGGTACGCCAACCCGGGCGCTCGAAAAAGCGATGAGCCAAGACGTGATTGCAACATGCGATGAGATCGACGCTGAGATCGTGCGCGTCCTCACGGAAAAGTTCTCCTGGGAACAACACCGGGCAACGTCGGTGCTGCACGCCATTCTCACTCGCGGCATTCGTGTGAAGATTCGAGGCACCGTAAAGGTCTGTCGCGACCGCCACGACGATATGTTTCTCGAGTGCGCAGCCCTCGCGAAAGCAGAGCTGCTGATTGCCGGCGACAAGGATTTATTGACTCTCGACACCTACAAAGGAACGCGCATCGTAACGCCCTCGGAGTATCTCGCGGCCGGATAAAATCTCGCGGCCGCATTGCTCCCTCGCCCCGGTCCCTCCGCCTCACGCCGTCTCCGTCTTCCCATTCACCACCACATTCTCGAACTTCAGCCCCGTCACGCCCTCGGCCTTCAGCGTGTCCCGTCCCTCCGGCAGCTCCACGTCGAAATCCTTCAACAGCACATTCGTGATCTCCGTCTGCCCAGGGTTCGGCCGAATCACTCCAAACGCGGCGAACTTGCCCTTCGCGCCGATCAGGCTCAAATTGCTCACCACCGACTTCGGCGGCGCCTCGCCCTGCAGATTGAAGTACTGCGACCACGGCTGCACCGCAAGAATCTGCCCCGCGTCTCCCTCCGACGTAATGTTGCGGAACGTGATGTCCTCATAATGCTGCGGCGTATCCGGCCGCAGCTTCAGCGTCGCCACGCGTACATTGCCCACAATCCTGCAGTTCTCCACCACCACATCGCGCACAATCGTTGCCTCGCTGCCCAGCGTCAGCACCCCGCCGCCGCGCTTGTATACGCAGTTCCGCACGCGGATATGCTCCACCGGCGGGCTGCTCTTATCCTCCATCGCATTCGGCCCCTTCGATCCCTTCAGCGCAATGCAGTCGTCCGTCACCGAAAAGAAGCAGCCGTCGACCGTCACATTCTGCGAGCTATCCACATCGATCCCGTCCGTGCTCGGCGCCTGCCTGTAATCGTCCGGCACCTGGAAGCGCACATTGCGCACCTCCACACCGTCGTTGTTGTACAGGTGCAGGTTCCAGAACTGCGAATCCTTGAACGTAATGCCCTCCACCCGCACGCCCCGCGAGCCTTGGATCAGCGCCAGCCGCGCCCGCGGAATCCCGAGATTCGGAAAGTTTCGCGGGTTCGGCGCCGCGTTGCGCTCCTTCCAAAACTCGTCCCAGATCGGCCGCCCCGCTCCGTCCAGCGTTCCCTCGCCCGTCATCGTGAACCCGTCGCAGTTCGTCGCGTTGATCAGCGCCGGATTGAACTTCGCCTCAAAGTGCCCTTCGATCCGCGTCCGCTGCACTGGAAAATTCGCCATGTCCGTCGAGCACTGCAATACCCCTCCGGCCTCAAGACGAAGATTCACCTTCGGCTTGAAGAACAGCGCTCCGCTCACAAACACGCCTTGCGGAACTACCACCGTTCCTCCGCCCCGCGCCGCCAGATGGCCGATCGCCGCCTGAATCGCCTTCGTGTTCACCGTGCTTCCGTCGGCCTTCGCGCCGAACTTCGTGATCACTGCTTCCGCCGGCGCCTCTGCGCCCGCCATCCAAGCCGATCCGAAGAACGGTGCCGCCAGCATCAACGACACAAACCTGCGACGAGGGTACGTATGAGTGGACACAGCGCTCCTTTTCCAACGCCTCGCTCGCCTGGACAACGGCTCCAGCGTTGAAACTCTGCGCTTCCAATATACAAACTATTCCACTGCCGAAATCATTCCGATCGCCGAACCTCAGTGGCCCATCCAGCCGCGCCGTGGACGGACTGCATCGACGACGCAGCCGCCCCAACGAGCCGGGGTGGCCTACCCTCTCGTTGCGAAAAGGTGGGGTATCGTTTGCGGCAGCAAACGAGAAACGCCAACACCGGCGGCGCCTGCCCCAGCGAAACGGAACAACCCCTTATCGCCCCAAACGCTTTCAGTGAAAACCGCCACCCCGAACCGTAGGCAAACTGCCACTACCCAACCTTCACGGGCTCCCTTTCCAGCTCCACCCCAAACCGCTCCCGCACCCCGCTCCGAATCCTCTCCTGCAGCCGCTCGATATCCGCAGCCTTCGCTCCACCCCGGTTGATCAGCGCCAGCGTATGCCGCGACGAGATCCCCGCCGCCCCATCCGCAAATCCCTTCCCAAACCCGGCCCGCTCGATCAGCCACGCGGCCGACAATTTCACCGCTCCATCCGCCGCCGCCCAAAGCGGTACAGCTTGCTCCTCGACACCAGCCGCAGCCGCAATCTGACTCAGCCGCTCCGCCCCCACCACCGGATTCTTAAAGAACGATCCCGCGCTCCTGCAGTCCGGATCGCCCTCGACGATCAACATCCCTTTCCCTCGCCGAATCTCGCGCACAGCAGAGGCAACTGACTCTAAATCATGGTGTTCCAATCCATCCACAAAGTATCGCTTCACATCTCCATAAGTAACTTGCGCTTGCGCGCCGGGATGTAACTCGAACCGCACCAGCGTCACAACATACCGGTCCGGCTCGTCCTTATTGAATAAACTCCTGCGATAACGGAACTTACAGGCCTCTCGGTCGAGTTCCACAAACCTCTTCGCCTCGCGGTCGTAGGCCCGCACCGAAACAATGGTTTCCGCCACCTCCTGCCCATACGCCCCCACGTTCTGCACCGGCGTTCCCCCCACGCTTCCCGGAATCCCCGCCAGGCACTCAACGCCCTGCATCCCGGTCTTCACCGCGCGGTCGACGAACTCGTCCCACAGCTCGCCCGCTCCCACCTCAAACAGCCCACCGCCGCGGTACTCGACACCCTTGATCCCAATCTGCAGCACCAACCCCGGAAACCCGTCATCGCCCACCAGCAAGTTGCTCCCACCGCCCAGCACAAACAGCGGCAACCCGCGCTCCTCCGCCCATCGGACGGCCTCCGCGACGTCAGCCTCCGTCTCCGCCGCCACAAAATAACGCGCCGCGCCACCCACCCCCAGCGTGGTCAGCGGCCCCAGCGCTACATTCTCCCGAATCGTCACGGTTCTGAGAGTACATGAGGTCTTCGCGGCTCAAAACGCACAGCTCAAAGCTCGAAGCTGAAAGCTCAACCCCTGAAAATCGCCTTTCGAGACCGAATGGCTTGACGCACCCGATACAATAGAAATAGAGGGCAAAAGGCTCCGGAACCGCCGCTGCGCTGGCGACGGCGCACCCGAAGTCCGGACCTAAAGGTTCTGCTCTCAAGACTTTGCACACTTTTGACGGGGGAGGGGGTATCCTCCCGCGCACCCGGACTGCACCCGCCGGAATCCAATCCGCAGCAACACCCTCGAAGGAGCACCAAAAAAAATGTACCCAGAGCTGATGGTCATCCCGATGCGCGAAGAACTCACCCGCGCCGGCATCAACGAGGCCCGCACCGCTGAAGACGTCGACAACGCCATCCAGCAGCCCGGAACGACCATGATCGTGGTCAACTCCATCTGCGGTTGCGCCGCCGGCAAGATGCGTCCTGGCGTCCGCCTCGCCCTCCAGCACGCCACGAAACCGGACCATGCCATCACCGTCTTCGCCGGCCAGGACCGCGAGGCCACCGAACGCGCCCGCAGCTACTTCCAGGGCCATCCGCCCACCTCGCCCGCCATCGCCATTCTACGCGACGGCCAGCTCGTCTACCTCATGCAGCGCTCTGCCATCGAAACCTCCACCGCTCCGGCCATCGCCCAGGAACTCGCCCGCGCCTTCGACACCTACTGCGCGACGTCCGCCGCCTGAGGCCTCCTCACACCGGAACGCAAGCTGCTGAATTAGCAGCCTCTAAAGAAGGGTGAACTCCGGTTCACCCTTTCACTTTTCCACAGGATCTTCCTCAAGATTGTCGCCGCCGCGCCGATGGAAGCTTTGTATGAATCCTTCGGCTCACACGCTCTCGCTCACGTCTCTTCATACGTTCCCCAGCGCGCAGGCTCCGGCGGAGCGCCCCTTCGAGCGCGAGAATGCCCAGCGCCTCATCGGTCCCAGTCCCGCGATGGCTCGTCTCTGGGCGCAGATCCGGCTTCTCGCGCCGCACTTCCGCATCGCGCTGCTCACCGGCGAAGCCGGAACCGCCGCCGACGCGGTCGCGCAGGCCCTGCACGATCTCTCACCGTTCTCCGGCACGCCGCTCGTCCACGTCCGTGCCGCCGAGGCCGACCGCCAGCTCCGCCAGCCTTCCACGCTCTTCGGCAACTCCACTCGCGGCGCTCTCTTCGTCACCGACGTCGAACGCCTCTCCAACGCGAGCCAGCAGATGCTGCTGCGCTTCCTCAAGCTGCGCCGCCATCGCCGCATCGCCGTTATCGGATTCACAGCTGTCGATCTGCGTCCGCTGGTCAGCTCCGGCGCCTTCAACGCAGAGCTCTTCGCGCATCTCGGTTCGCTGCGCCTCCAGCTTCCCGCGCTGCGGGAGCGCGTGCAGGATATTCCCCTGCTCGCGCACCAATACCTGCAGATCGAGGCGGCACGGCTTGGCCGCCCCGTCCCATCGTTGGAGCAGTCCTTCCTGAGCGCAGCCACGGACTACACCTGGCCCGGCAATCTCGATCAGCTCCGCTCCGCGATCGCCTGGTTGATGGAGAACTGTGACCGTCCGGTCTTGGTAGCCGCCGATCTGCACATGGCCATCTCGGCAGCGCGCGTCGAACCGCAGGCGCAGGAAGCGACGGTGCGCATGGTGCCGCTCGATCACGTCGTGCAGGAGCACGTGCGCGCTGTTCTCATCGGATGCAACGGCAACAAGCTGCGCGCGGCGGAGGTGCTGGGCATCAGCCGCTCCACGCTCTATCGCATGCTGGAGGCCACGGCGGCCGGAAGCTCGGGCGACTCGCTCGCGCTCGCCAGCTAGCACCATCTTCCGCAGGGCATGGCTCTGGTAGCCTTGCAGCCATGAGCCAAAGTAAGGCCACAAAGAAACAGGGCCTCTCCGGCAGCTGCGACAAAGAACCGCAGCCGACCGCCGGTCTGCGCATCGCCGTCCTCGGCGCCGGGAAGATGGGAGGCATCCTCCTCGAAGCATTCTTGCGCAGCGGTCTCTTCTCCCGCGAGCAGATTCGAGGGACGGTTGCGCACGATCTGCGCGCCGAAGTCCTGACGAAACAACTCGCTCTCACGGTCACCACGGACAATCGAGCCGCCGCCAAAGGCGCGGACATCGTTCTGCTGGCCGTCAAGCCTACTCAGGTGATTCAGCTCGTGCGCGAGATCGCCGGCGGCCTCAAGCCCAATGCCCTGCTGCTTTCCATCGCGGCCTCAGTGAAGACCTTGGCCATCGAAGAAGCTGCCGGCGGATCGCGTTCTGTGATTCGGGCCATGCCTAACACGCCGGCGATGCTGGGCGCGGGCATCACGGCTTTGTGCCGCGGCCGCTTCGTGAAGGACGAACAACTCGCGCTCGCGCAGAAGATCTTTCAGACCGTCGGCCGCACCGTCGTCGTCGACGAGCGCCACATGGACGCGGTGACCGGGCTCTCGGGCTCCGGTCCTGCATTCCTGTACATCATTCTCGAGTCGCTCGCCGAAGCCGGCGTGAACGTCGGCCTTCCGCGCGATGTTGCCACACAGCTCGCCGCGCAGACCGCCTACGGCGCGGCAAAGATGGTGCTCGAGACCGGATCGCACCCGGCGCTCCTGAAGGACGAGGTCACCACACCCGCCGGCTGCACCGTCGACGGCATCCTGGAGCTCGAAGAAGGCGGACTGCGCGTCACGCTCATCAAAGCCGTCAAGCGCGCAACCGAACGCGCCCGCGAGCTGGCGGGCAGTTAGAATCCCCAGTTGATGAGGATCTCCGGGTTTCGCCGCGCCTGCTGCCTGATTGCAGTTGCGCTCTTGCTCCCTGTTGTGAACATGGCGCAGCAGGCGCAGCCATCGGGCTTGGTGCAAGGGCGAGCCATTCTCAGCGACTCCGGGAAGCGCGCAGAAGGCGCCCTGGTCTCTCTGTTTGCTGTCGCGCCTCCACAAACATTTCCCCAGTACGGCGAGTATGTGGTGCACGATTCGATTCAGCCTGCCGATCTGCATGCGACTGTCGCCGGGAACGGAACGTTCACGATCGACAACGTGCCGCCCGGAGAGTACTCGGTGATGATCTACAAACCGGGCTATATCAAGCAGGACCCGCGTCAGACTCCGGGCACGTACTCGCCCGACTCCATTCGGCGAGTGACCGTGACCGCCGGTGGCGTGGCGGGTGTCAGCCTCGTGCTGCAGCGCGGAGGCAGCATCGAAGGTCAGGTCCGCTTTGACGATGGCAGAGCACTGCCGGCAGGCCGCACGCCGATGGACGGCATAGCCGTCAACGTGGAGATGGAGACCGCACCCGGAACCTTCGCCCGCTTCGGTGGTGCAGCCCATCTCGATGCGGAAGGCCGTTACGACATCGACGGCCTGCCTCCGGCCCGCTACATCGTCTTCCTTGGTTTGCCTCCGACGATGATCGAAACGACGCGTGGTCTCGTCTCCGCCGGTGGCCGCCTCTTATTTGCTCCCGGAACGAATCGCGCGAGCCGTGCCAGAGTGATTGCGTTATCCGGAGAGGAGACGCAAAGCGGCGTCGACTTCAACATCCCCACACGCGGCCTGCACGCGATCCGCGGCCGAGTGATCGATTCGACCGGCGCGCCGGTCACTCAAGGTCTCGTTCGCCTTTACCCGACGGGCGAGCCCACGCTCCCGCTCGCCGCTGGAGTCGATCGCAACGGTGAGTTCGTCTTTGCCGATCTTCCCGACGACAGCTACACGGTCAGCTTCGAGTCGGAGGGCAAGACCGAGTTTCGCGGAGTGACCGCCGACGGCAAAGGCATACGCGTGTTTCGCGGGAAGCCGCCATACGAGCCCGCGAAGACCGACGTGCAGGTCTCCGGCCAAGACCCGCCCGCGGTGATTCTCAGGGTGCAGCCCACCTCATAAAAGGGCCTCAGCGCGGCAGAATCAGGCAGCCACCTCTTCGGTTCGCGCGCCTGTTTCGATCTCGATCTCTTCGAGGCTCTTGCCCTTGGTCTCCGGCAGCAATCTTGCCGTGACAACGAAGCCAATGAAGCTGGCGAGCGCTGCCGTCGACTCCGCTCCCAGCAGGCCCTTCCAGTGCATCAGGAACGGGAACAGGAACACGCCGAGAAAGCCGCCCAGCTTGCCCAGCGCTGCTGAGATGCCGTGGCCCGTCGTGCGCACGCGCACCGGAAAAATTTCTGACGGGTAGACGAACGTCGTGGCGTTCGGGCCGAACTCGGTGAAGAAGAAACTGACGCCGTAGATGACGATGAACGGCACCGTCAACTGCGCCAGATTTGGAATGAACGCAAGCAGCCCGAAGGTCACGGCCATCATCGCGAAGCCCAGCAGCTGAATGGTCTTGCGTCCGAGGCGGTCCATGAAGAACACCGCCATCGCATAGCCCGGCGCAGCAAAGACGACAAAGACGATGAGCTGCGTGATGGTCTTGCGCAGCAGGGTGTGATCGCCATGCAGAACAGACAGCACCAGAGGACTCGAGACGGTGTTGCCGTAGTACGCGGCGTCCATTAGAAACCAGGCGGCGCTTGCGCCAATCAACCGCCGCCGCAACTTCTTGTCGTTCACCAGCCGATGAAAGCCGTCCCAGAAAGACCCCGGTAGCGCCGGGTGACCGAAGCGCCGCCGGCGCATCCCGCCACGATCCTCGACCGCCGCTGCAGCCGCCAGAAAACGAGGCGTCTCTTTCAGGTTGCGCCGCGACCAATAGACGCCGAGCGCCGGAATCGCGCCGAATCCCAACAGCACGCGCCATATGACAGCGTGGGAAAGATGAGTCATCAGCAGCGCGGAGGCAAATAGCGGACCGAGGATCAAACCGACTGCCTGCATGGTGAACACCAGCGTGACCAGCATGCCGCGCGACGACTTGCCCGCATACTCCGCCATGATGGTCGCCGAGACCGGATAATCGCCGCCGATGCCGATGCCGAGAAGGAAGCGCAGCCCGATGAGCCACCAGATGTCCGGCGCAAACGCGCAACCCAGGGCACCGGCCGCCAGCATCAGAACCTCGAGCCCGTAAATGCGCTTGCGGCCCAGCATATCGGCGAGCCGCCCGAACAGAATCGCGCCAAAGGCCGAGGCTAGCAGCGCGCTCGATTCCACCAGGCCCTCTTCAAACCTGTTCACGTGCCACATAGGCCGGATCAGCGCCATCACGACGCCGATGATGAACAGGTCATAGGCATCGGTGAAGAAGCCCATTCCTGAGATCAGGAGAATTTTCAAATGATTTCTGGAGACACCCGCTCTGTCCAAATCACTGAAGTCTGCCGTCGAACGCAGGTGCTCCATGCAATATTCCTTCGTTCCCTTACTTTGAGATGCGGCGCCACGTGGGCGCGGCAGGTACAACCGGTTACAGCGTCGATACAATCGGGTTATGAGCAGCCCATCCATAATGCCACCGCTTCGCCGATTGCGGGGAGTTTCCGTCTATACCGCGTGCGTTCTTGGCTTTATGGTCCTGGTTGTCTTGTGGGGTGCGGTGGTGCGGGCCACCGGCTCCGGGGCCGGCTGCGGCGACCACTGGCCGCTCTGCAATGGCGACTTCTTCCCGCATCATCCGCGCATCGCTACGGTTATCGAGTTCACGCACCGCTCCATGAGCGGCATCTGCACGGCGCTGGTGGCGATTTTGACTGCGTGGACGTTCAGGGCCACCGTCCGCGGCGACCGGGCACGTAAGGCAGTGGTCTGGTGCGGCGTTTTGCTCATTACCGAGGCGCTGCTTGGAGCGCTGCTGGTGCTGGGTGGGTATGTCAAGGGCAACACCTCGGACGCGCGCGTGCTGGTGCAGTGCGTTCACTTCACCAACACCATGCTGCTGCTGGCGGCGCTCACGCTGACCTGGTGGTGGCTGCGCGTGCGCCGCGTCTCCGCTGCGATGGCATCGGGTTCGCGCGCCGCCGCATGGTGCGCCGTGGCATTCACCATCCTGACGGGAGCCACGGGCTCCGTGGCCGCGCTGGCCGATACGCTCTTTCCTTCGCCCTCGGTGCGCGCGGGGCTCGCGCAGGACTTCGCGCCCGGTGCACCGCTGCTCGTTCACATGCGCTGGATGCATCCGGCGGCGGCGGTGCTGGCGTTCGTCGCGACGATCATCCTCTGCCGGTATCTGTCCGGGCCCGCGAAGCGCTGGATCGCCGCCCTATTGCTGCTGCAGATTGCGCTGGGGATCGCCGACCTGTTCGCGCTCGCGCCGGTAAGCCTACAGGTTCTGCATCTGCTCGGCGCCGACCTGTTCTGGATTACGCTGGTCGCGGTTACATCCGAGTTCATCTTCGACGCGACGTCGGCCCGCGAGCCCGAGCCGGCGCTGGTCTCCACGCCACAGCACCCGTAAGCCTTACCGCGGCGGGTTCGACTCGCTTTCCGGCTTGCCGTCGATCGTGTGGGTCGCCCGCTCCGTTCCGTGAACCGTATCGCGGCCGACGGTCTTTCCGCCCTGTTCGGTCTTGTGCGTCGCCACCGTTGCGCCGTGGGCCGTGTCATGCGCCGCGACCTTCGTTCCATGCTCCGTCTTGTGCGTCGCGGTCCTCGCGCCTTCGTCGGTCTTGTGCGCCGCGACCTTGGTGCCGTGCTCGGTCTTGCGGGCCGCAATCCTGCTGCCTTCGGCTGTCTTATGAGCGGCTACCTTCGTTCCGTGCGCGGTATCATGCGCCGCGGTCTTGGTTCCCTGGGCTGTCTTATGCGCGACCTGCCGGGAAGCGTCGGCCGTATCGTGACCGGCGTCTTTCATATCCTGGCCTGCCGTCTGGGCGTGGAGTGCAGCGGCGGGGCCCAGAACAAACAGTCCAAGCGCCGTAGCCAGTATGGATTTCGTGATCTTCATGAATCCTCCTGTTCCCTTTGGATGCATCGCAGCCGCTGGCCCACTCCAGCCTTGCGAAAACTGACCCTGGCGGAACAACCGGCGGCCGGTTCCATTTGTGCTGCGCAAAGATGAGCCCGCGGAAGGACGGCTGTTGAGAGTTGCTGCTGGTGAAGCCTCGTAATGATGCTGTATAGTGACACCGTTCCTGCAGCAGAAATCCGCGCCCTCAGTTAGAGGGTATTCTTCGCGGGCAAAAAGAAACGTCGGCCCGAGGCATTTTCGCGTCGCTCCGGCACCAAGGTGATCCATGCAGCCATTGGCCGCAATGATGTTGTTCCAGAACCGGCAGCTCACCCATCTCTCCCCTGTCGATGCCGTCATCCTGCTGCTTTATTTTGCCGTTGTCCTCTTTATTGGCTTCTACGTCAAGGGCGCCACCAATACCAGTGAGGAATTCTTCCTCGCCGGCCGCGAGATGACCGCATGGATCGCCGGGCTGAGCTTCGTCTCCGCCAACCTCGGATCGCTCGAGCTGATGGGATGGGCGGGCTCGGCGTATCAGTACGGCATCCTGGCGACGCACTGGTACTGGATCGGCGCGATTCCCGCGATGCTCTTCCTCGGCATCGTGATGATGCCGTTCTATTACATCTCCAAGACGCACTCCGTGCCGGGCTACCTGCAATTGCGCTTTGGTGAAGGCGCGCGCGGGCTGGCGGGAATCTCCTTCGCGTTCATGACAATCCTGATGTCCGGCGTGAACATGTACGCGATGGCGCTGGTGATGAAGGTCATCCTGGGCTGGGACATCAACTTCTCCATCTGGGTGGGCGCCGCGACCGTTGCACTCTACGTCATGCTCGGCGGCCTGCGCTCGGCCATCATCAATGAGGTGCTGCAGTTCATCCTCATCTGGGCCGGCGCCGCGATGATTCCTATCCTCGGCCTCATCGAAGCCGGCGGGTGGACCAACCTGAAGCACCAGATTGTCGCCAACACCCACTCCATCGGCTACGTTCATCTCTGGTCCACGCTTGGCCACTTCAAGAGCAACCCCATGGGCATCAACTGGGTGGGCATCGTCTTCGGTCTCGGCGCGATCATCTCCTTCGGCTACTGGACGACGGACTTCCTGGTCGTTCAGCGTGTTCTAAGCGCGCACAATCTGCGCGCCGCCAAGATGGCTCCCGTGCTCGGCGCAGCCTTCAAGATGTGCGTTCCGCTCATCGTCATCGTGCCGGGCCTGCTCGCGCTCGGCGTGCTGCGCGACCCCCACACCGGACACCTCATTCATCTGGTCGGCGAAAACCAGGTCGACGCCGCGCACCCGTACAGCTACAACGAGGTGCTGCCGCTGATGCTGATTCGATACTGCGGCCCCGGCCTGCTGGGTCTCGGCATCACGGCGCTGGTCGCGGGCTTCATGTCCGGCATGGCCGGCAACGTTTCGGCGTTCTCCACCGTCTGGACCTACGACCTCTACGGCGCGTACATGAACAAGCGCGCCAGCGACAAGCACTACGTGCTGATGGGCCGCTGGTCGACCGTGGTCGGCATGGTGGTCTCGGTCCTGACGGCCTATCTGGTCATGCACGCGGCCTCCATCATGGACTACGTGCAGGCGCTGTTCAGCTTCTTCATCGCTCCGCTGTTCGGAACCGTGATCCTCGGCATGCTGTGGAAGCGTGCGACCAACTGGGGCGGTTTTCTCGGGCTGCTCGCCGGCACTGTGTCATCCGTCAGCATGTGGATCTACACCAACTTCGGCAGCGCAGCGCACAAAGCAGACGCGTTGGCGCACATCGCGTTATCCCGTGACGCACAGCCCATGGCCAATGACATGTTCCGGGCGCTGTGGAGCTGGATCATCTGCGTTCTCGTCACCGTCATCGTCAGCTATATGACCACGCCACGGCCGGAGTCCGAGCTCAACGGCCTCGTTTACGGTGCAACCGTCATTCCGCATGATGGAGCGACGACGATCTGGCAAAAGCCGATCTTCTGGGCCTGCGTCGTTGCAGCCGTCTTCGTCGTCCTCAACATCATCTTCTGGTAAGGAGGGTTTCTCATGGCACAGGGCACAGGGAAAGGCGAGTCGCTCTCCATCTGGTTCTTCGTCGGCATCATGACGCTGGCGTATGGCATCGTGCTTCTGCCCTATGGCGCGTGGGAGTGGTTCGGGAATCACGAACCGACCAGCGTCGCCTTTGGCAATCAGTTTCATCCAACGTTCTGGTGGGGTCTGCTGATCTTTCTCTTCGGGCTCTTCTACACGCTGAAGTACCGGCCTCGGCCGGAAGACAAGGACCGCACCTGAGACCGGCCGGTTCCCACGATTCACCGGCGCGATCCGCCACTGAAGGACATCGAAGGAGTTCACAGCAGTTATGGGCAGACAGATGACAATGGGCGTCGTGGTGGGTAACCGCGGCTTCTTTCCCAGCCACCTCGCCACCAGCGGCCGCCTGGAAATCATCGCCGCGCTGGAAGCCGCGGGAATCAAGCCGATCGTGCTCACGCCGGAAGAGACCGCGCACGGCGCCGTCGAAACCTACGAGGACGCCAAGCGTTGCGCCGAGCTCTTCAAAAAACATGCAAATGCCATCGACGGCATCATCATCACGCTGCCCAACTTCGGCGAAGAGCGCGGCCTCGCCGACACGCTCCGCCTCGCCGATCTGCGCGTGCCCGTACTCATCCAGGCCACGCCGGACTCGCCCGGCAAGATGGGCATCGCCTTCCGCCGCGACAGCTTCTGCGGCAAGATGTCCATCTGCAACAACCTCAAGCAGTACGGCATCCCTTACACGCTGACGACGCTGCACACCGAAGCGCCGGACTCCGCCCAGTTCAAGGCCGACCTCGCGAAGTTCTCCGCCATCTGCCGCATCGTGCGCGGATTCACCAATCTGCGTCTCGGCGCCATCGGAGCGCGTCCCGCTGCCTTCAACACCGTCCGCTATTCAGAAAAACTTCTGGAACGGTCTGGCATCACCGTGGACACGCTCGACCTCTCCGAGGTGTTCGGCGGCATCTCACGGCTCGCTGACAACGACGACGCCGTGCAGCAGAAGCTCGCCGCCATCAAGAGCTACATCCCCATCAACAACACGCCCGAAGAGGCTCTGCTCAAGATGTCGAAGCTCGGCGTCGTCATCGACAACTGGATGTCCTCGCACGAGCTCTCCGTGTCTTCCGTCCAGTGCTGGACCTCCATGGAAGAGTTCTTCGGCGTCGTTCCCTGCACTGTCATGTCGATGATGAGCGAGAAGCTTATTCCCTCGGCCTGCGAGGTCGACACGCTCGGCACGCTTTCCATGCACGCCCTCGCGCTCGCCAGCGAAACGCCCTCCGCGCTGCTCGACTGGAACAACAACTACGGCGACGACCCCAACAAGGCCGTCTGCTTCCACTGCTCCAATCTGCCCAAGCACTTCTTCAAGCCCGGCGTGAAGATGGACTACCAGCTCATCATCGCGGGCACGGTCGGCAAGGAGAACACCCACGGCACGCTCGACGGGACCGTCAAGGCCGGCGACATGAGCTTCGCGCGCTTCTCCACGCTCGACCTCGAGGGCCGCATCGCCGGCTACTGCGGCCAGGGCCGCTTCACTGACGACCCGCTCAACACCTTCGGCGGCGCCGGCGTCTGCGAGATTCCCAACCTGCAGAAGCTGCTGCACTACATCTGCGAGAACGGTTTCGAGCACCACGTCGCGGCCAACTTCTCCCACGCCGCCGACGCCGTCTACGAAGCCGCCAGCAAGTACCTCGGCTGGTCAATGCACCGCCACCAGTAATAGCCTGTTTTGCGGGCAAAGGTCGCCCTGCGCTGGGCGGCCTTCCTCCCTTTAAGCTAAACAATATCTGTCATTTACGCATCGATGTCGCGCGATGAGCTACCCTTAAGCAACGTATGGCGGCAGGAGCGACAGCAATCAAGCGGCGTCCGGCACCCCGGCGCAAGCGTGCCTCCGCGGCCCCAACGGCGCCCGCGGAGAGCCGCTATCTCGACCGCGAAGAGAGCTGGCTGGAGTTCAACTGGCGCGTCCTCGAAGAGGTCGACGACACCTCCAATCCACTGCTCGAGCGCGTCAAGTTTCTCGCCATCACGGCCAGCAATCTCGATGAGTTCATGGAGATTCGCGTCGCCGGCCTGCTGCAGCAGATCGAAGAGGACCTCGGCTCGTTTCAGGTCGTTGACGTCACCGGCCTTACCCTGCCGCAGCGCCTGGAGCGGCTCGGAAAGATCCTGCACAGCTTCTCGCGCGAGCAGACCGACTCCTGGAGCCAGCGGCTGGCGCCTGCGCTCGGAGCCTCGCGCATCCGGCTGGTGCGCTGGCGGCAGGTCTCGGACTCCGACCGCGCCTTCGCCACACGGTTCTTCGACGAGAAGGTCGATCCGCTCCTCACGCCGGTCACCATCGACCCGTCGCACCCGTTCCCGCGCGTGCTCAATAAGGCGCTGTGCCTTGCGTTCCTGCTCAAGCTCAAGCGGCGCGGCCGCAACGGCACGCAGCCGTCGCTGGGCGTCATCACCATCCCGCGCTCCTTGCCGAATCTCATCCCGCTGCCCAGCAACGACGGCCGGCAGGACTTCCTTCTGCTCGACGAGCTGATCAAGGCGCACGCCGAGCGCATGTTCCGCGGCTATCGGATCCTCGGCATGGGCGCCTTCCGCGTCACGCGCAACAGCAATCTCTACCTCGAAGAAGAGGAGAGCCGCACCGTGCTCGAAAGCGTCGCCGAGGAGCTGCACAACCGCCGCAAGGGCGACGCGGTGCGCATGGAGATCGACGCGGCTGCGTCCGAGGAGATCGTCGAACGCCTCCGCCAGAACTTCGAGCTCGACCCCTGGCAGGTCTTTCCAACCGACGCTCCCGTGAATCTCTCCCGTCTCATGGACCTCTACAGCGCGCTCAAGATGCCGGAGTTGAAGTTCCCGGAGTTCCACGGCCGCCGTCTCAAGCTGAGCAAAAATTCCAACGACGTCTTCGACGAGATTCGCAAGCGCGACCTGCTCTTTCACCATCCCTACGACAGCTACAGCGCCGTCGAGAACTTCATCGAATCCGCCACGACCGATCCCAACGTCGTCTCCATCAAGCAGACGCTCTACCGCACCAACGCCAACTCGCCGATCTTCCGAGCGCTCACCGAAGCCGCGCAGACCATCGACGTTACCGTGGTCGTCGAGCTGATGGCGCGCTTCGACGAAGCGTCGAACATTCGCTGGGCGCGCGAGCTGGAGGACGCCGGCGTACAGGTCTATCACGGCGTCTTCGGCTACAAGACGCACTGCAAGCTCGCTCTTCTGGTTCGCCGCGACGCCGACGGCCAGCTGCGCAGCTACGCGCACCTTGGCACCGGCAACTACAACCCAGCGACCGCGCGCTTCTACACGGACATCAGCCTGCTCACCGCGCGGCCGGAGATCACCGACGCCGTGCAGCGCGTCTTCCGCTATCTCACCGCCGACTGGGACGCGGGCCCCGAGGCCTATCGCCCGCTGCTCGTCGCGCCCGTCACGCTCGCTGCAGACTTCCTTGCGCTCATCGCCCGCGAGACCGAGCACGCCCGCGCCGGCAGGCCCGCGCGCATCATCGCCAAGATGAACGCGCTCGTGGACATCAAAACCATCGACGCGCTCTATGAAGCGTCGCAAGCCGGCGTCGAGATCGATCTCATCGTCCGCGGCATGTGCGTTCTGCGCCCCGGCGTCAAAGGTCTCAGCGAGCACATCCGCGTCCGCTCCATCATCGGCCGCTTCCTCGAGCACAGCCGCATCTTCTGGTTTCAGAACGGCGATTCACCGGAGATCTACTCCGGCAGCGCCGACTGGATGCAGCGCAATCTCTACGAGCGCTGCGAGGTCGTCTTCCCGGTTGTCGACGAGCCGCTCGCCAACCGCCTGCGCAACGAGATTCTGGAAGCGTATCTGCGCGACGACGCCAAAGCCCGCATCATGCAGCCCGATGGCAGCTACGTCCGCGCGCACCGCACCGGCGCCGGCTTCGCCGCGCAGGACTGGCTCATGCGCCGCGCCCATAGCGAAGAGGCCGAACCCGCGCCCGTTACTGCGTGACCTTGTCCGTATCCGACCCAGCCATCACGCCGTCGATCCACGGCGCGTAATACGAGATGCGCGTGTTGTAGGTTTCGCCGTCGTAGTGAAAGAACGGATAACTCGCCAGGTCGCCGATCGCATAGTCCCTGCACATCAGCGCCACCAGCACCGGAGTTCCGTGCACCTTGATCAGCACCGGTCCGCCTTCATCGCCGTTGCCCGGCATCCCTTCCAGCGGCTCCGCCTCGCGCTTGGTGTGAAACTGCAGCTTCAGCCATCGTCCGTCCGTCGCTTCAATGCGTGTGTACGCGCGGTGCAGCGTGCCGCGCCGTGGCGACCCCGGATACTCGCCCACATATCCGTTGCCCGTCGACCCCTTGCCCAGAATCTCCGCAACCTCCTTCGCCTCGCCATCGCCGCGATACATCACCGCCGGCTGCACGTCCGTCACCTCATCCTTCAGCTCGATCATCGCGATGTCGTCCACGTCGCGCTCAAAGGTCATCAGCGGCGCCGCATCGCCGGTGTAAAGACTCTTCGGCGTCTCCTTATAGCCGGGATGGATCACCACCTTGGCCACCGGCCGCGCCACGCCGTTGATCGTGACCTCCTTGATATCCCGTCCCGCAACCTCGCGCGCCACCGTCACGACCCAGAACGGCGCCACCAGAACCCCGTGGCCTTCGCGCGGCAGATCCACCAGCGCCGGAAACACCGACGCATCGACGCGGTACTTCTCCTCCGGCACATCGTGCCGCATGATGATCGCCCGCGCTTCCGCGCAGCCCAGCACCACAATCATCGCGAGCGCAAGAATCGACTTCAACATGGCCCTCCCCGACGACCACCAGCATACCCTCGCCGCACCCTCGGTGCGATGCCTTAAATCGTCCGCCGACAGAACCGCTTATGATGGCATGCAGGAGGCCACAGCCCGCGTGCCCATCTCCAGACTCCGCCTTATCTTCCTTGCTCTCGCCACAGCCGCAACTCTTTCGCTCTGCTCCCGCGCGCAGAATCCCACGGCGCAAGATACCTTCGAGAAGAACCTTGAAGCCCGCACCACCGTCAAGGTGCTGCCCAACGGCCTCACGCTCATCCTCTGCGAGCGCCATGAAGCTCCGGTCTTCAGCTTCTACACCGAGGTCAACGCCGGCTCCGTCAACGATCCGCAGGGTGAAAGCGGCCTCGCGCACATGTTCGAGCACATCGCCTTCAAAGGCACCACCGAGATCGGCACCACCAACTATCCCGCTGAAAAAGCCGCGCTCGACAAAGTCGAAGACGACTACGCCGCCTACGACGCCGAGCTGCGCAAGCGCGTCGGCCAGAATCCCGCCAAGCTCGCCACGTTGAAGAAGGCCTTTGAAGACGACGTCGCCGCCGCGCAAAAGTTCGTCATCCCCAACCAGTTCTCCGAGATCGCCGAAGAGAACGGCGCAACCGGCATCAACGCCTCCACCGCCGAAGACACCACGCAGTACTTCTGGTCCATGCCCTCCAACCGTCTCCAGCTCTGGGCCTATCTCGAATCCAGCCGCATCGGCTGGCCCGTCGCGCGCGAGTTTTACAAGGAGCGTGACGTCGTCAACGAAGAGCGCCGCATGCGCATCGACTCGTCGCCGCAGGGCCGCCTCGTCGAGGAGTTCCTCGCCGCTGCGTACATGGCGCACCACTACGGCGTGCCCGGCGTCGGCTGGGAGAGCGACATCACCCAGGTCTCCGCGCGCGAAGCCGAGGCCTTCCACAAGAAGTACTACGTGCCCGCCAACATCGTCGTCGCTGTCGTCGGCGACTTCGACACCAAGACCGCGCTGCCCATGATGGAGCGCTACTTCGGCGCCATCCCCGCCGGCCCGCCGCCCGAGGGCATGGCCACCGTCGAGCCGCCGCAGACCGCCGAGCGCGACGTCGTGATGCACGAGCCCACGCAGCCCATCTACCTCGAGGGCTACCACAAGCCTGACTACCGTTCTCCCGACGACGCCACCTACGACGCCATCACCGACATCTTCTCCAACGGCCGCACCTCGCGCCTCTACCGCTCGCTCGTGCGCGACCAGCGCATCGCAGTCGTCGCCGAAGGCTTCAGCGGATTCCCGGGCATCAAGTATCCCAGCCTCTTCGCCTTCTACGCCGTCCCCATGCAGGGCCACACCGCCGCTGAGATGGGACCCGCCATCGAGAAGCAGCTTGAGCTGATGAAGACCACCGACGTCACCGACGCCGAGCTCGAGCGTTTCAAGACGCGCGCCCGCGCCGATCTGCTGCGCTCGCTCGGCGACAACGCCGATCTCGCCAACATGCTCGCCGACTATCAGACCCGCTACGGCGACTGGCGCCACATGTTCACCGAGCTGCAGCAGATCGACGCCGTCTCCAAGGCCGACATCCGCCGCGTCGCCAACCAGATCTTCGTCCAGAGCAACCGCACCACCGCGCGCATCGAGTTCGCTCCGCCGCAGCCGCCATCGCCCCCGGTCGCACCGCCCGAGCCACCCGCTACCAAACAGCCCGCGTCAACGCCGCTCCCGCATCCGGAGACAACACCGTCCGAACCCAAGTCTGCAACGCCTCCGCAGCCCTCCGCTCCACCGGCCACCAAACCACAAGCGACGGCCGGCAAAGGAGGTGCGCAATGAATCTCTGCAGCGTTCAACGTCGCATCGCCGCCACCATCCTCACCACGGCGCTGGCACTTCCGCTCGGCGCGCAGCAGCAACAGCCGCTCCAGAACCGTCCGGGCACGCAGCCCTGGAAATCCATCCCCATACCTCCGCTGCATCCCTTCAAACCCGCCGAGCCCACGCGCGTCACGCTCCCGAACGGCGTGCAGCTCTTTCTCGTCGAAGACCACGAGCTTCCGTTCATCACCGGCTTCGTGCGCATCCGCGGCGGCAGCCGTGACGTGCCCGCGGACAAGGTGGGTCTCATCTCGCTCTACGGCTCTGCGTGGCGCACCAGCGGCAGCACTACCACCTCCGGCGACGTGCTCGACGATCAGCTCGCCGCCAAAGCCGCCAGCATCGAAACCGGCGGCGGCCAGGCTTCCACCTACATCAGCTGGAACAGCTTCGCCAAAGACTTCGACTCCGTCTCCGCCGCGGCGATGGATATCCTCCTGCACCCGGACTTCAAAGAAAACAAGCTCGACCTGGCCAAGCGCAGCGAGATCACCGGCATCCTTCGCCGCAATGACGACGCCTCCGCGATCGCCAGCCGCGAAGCCGTCGAGATTGCCTACGGCCCAACCAATCCGTACGGCCGCGTGCCCGAGATCGCCACCGTCTCCGCGGTTACACTCGACGACCTCAAGGCCTGGCACCAGCGCACCGTCGTCGGCGCGAACCTGATCGTCGGCGTCATCGGCGACTTCAAGATTCCTGAGATGGAAGCCAAGCTCCGCGCTGCGTTCTCGCCCATCCCGCGCGGCACTGAACTTCCCGCGCCGCACATCGAGTTCTCCGAGCCCAAGCCCGGCATCTACTTCGCGAACAAGAGTGACGTCGATCAATCGAACGTGTACATGGTCGGACTCGGAACCGAGGAGCGCAATCCGGACTTCTACGCGCTCAGCGTCATGAATCAGGTCTTCTCCGGCGGCTTCGGCTCACGTGTCGTGCAGGAAGTGCGCACTAAGCTCGGCCTCGCCTACGACGTCGGCGGCGAGTTCGGCGCAGCCTACGATCACCCTGGCCTCTTCGCTGTCGGTCTCGGCACAAAGAGCACCAGCACCGATGCGGCCACCAAGGCAACGCTCGACGAGGTCCGCAAGCTCCGCACCGAACCGCCCACCGAAACCGAGCTCCGCCGCGCCAAGGACGACCTGCTGAACAGCTTCATCTTCAACTACGACTCGCCCGAAAAAGTTCTCGGCGAACAGATCACGCTCGCCGTCTACGGCTATCCGTCGGACTTCCTCGAACGCTACCGAGCGGGCATCGAAAAAGTCACCTCCGCCGACGTCGCGCGCGTGGCCCAGAAGTATGTGCAGCCGGAGAAGCTCGCCATCATCGTCGTCGGCAACAAGTCGGAGATCGAGCCGCCACTCAAGGATCTCGGCCCAGTCACGCCGCTCGACATCGCTATCCCCGGCGCTCCGCAGCAGCCGGGTATGCAATAGGGCCCATCCAGCGGACACCCGCGCGATCGGCAGCCCGGTCGCTGTAAACTACTCCTTGGCGTCCTCCCACGCCAGTGGAGGTACTCGCTATGTCCCACTCGAACGGCCACAAAAACAACGGAACCGGCAGCAGCCTGCGCCTGAAGACCGGCCTTGCCGAGATGCTCAAAGGCGGCGTCATCATGGACGTCATGAACGTCGAGCAGGCGCGCATCGCCGAAGAAGCCGGCGCCGTCTCCGTCATGGCGCTCGAGCGCGTCCCCGCGATGATCCGCGCCGAAGGCGGCGTGGCCCGCATGGCCAATCCGAAGCTCATCAAGGAGATCATGGCCACGGTCTCCATTCCCGTCATGGCCAAGGCCCGCATCGGACACTTCGTCGAGGCGCAGGTCCTGCAGGAGCTCGGCGTCGACTTCATCGACGAGTCCGAGGTCCTCACCCCCGCCGACGAGGTCAACCACATCGACAAGCACGCCTTCAAAACGCCCTTCGTCTGCGGCGCAAAAAATCTAGGCGAAGCCCTACGCCGCATCGCCGAAGGCGCAGCCATGATCCGGACAAAAGGTGAACCCGGTACCGGCGACGTCGTCCACGCCGTCACCCACATGCGCACCATCGTGCGTGAGATGAACGCCCTCACCGTGCTCGACGAGACCGAGCTCTACGCCGCCGCGAAAAATCTCCAGGCGCCGTACGAGCTCGTGCGCATGGTCGCGCAGGCCGGCAAGCTCCCTGTACCCAACTTCTCCGCCGGTGGCATCGCCACGCCCGCCGACGCCGCGCTCATGATGCAGCTCGGCGCCGAAACTGTCTTCGTCGGCTCCGGCATCTTCATGAAGGATGGCGCGACGCCGCTCGATCTCACGCCCGGCCACAAGGAGCGCGACGAGGCCATCTCCCGCGCCAAGGCGATCGTCCTCGCGGCCACGCACTTCAATGATCCTAAGACCGTCGCCGAGGCCAGCGAAGCCATCACCGGCACCATGAAGGGTCTCGCCGCCGCCGGCATCGAGGAGCGCGACCGCATGCAGACCCGCGGCTGGTAGTTCGGAACTTAAAGTTTGACCGGACCTAAACGGGTCCGAAATGAACGAAGAAGCTGCCAATCAGAAGCATGGCAAACAACGCGACGAACGCCCCGGTCACTCTCGGAAACCGGCGCTTGTACGCCACTTCACCCATCGCCAACAACACTGAAATCGCAAAGGCCGCAACCGCAAACAACGTCAACATCAGTGGTTTTTCTCCCGCGCGAAACAATACGCAGGGCCCTCAACAGTTGGCAAGTTACCTTTGCGCACGAGTCCGCCCCGCGGCACCTTGACTGCTACCCTTAAAGGGTGATCAAAACTCCAGACGCTCCCAGCGTTCCAAAGATCGGCGTGCTCGCCCTGCAGGGCGCCTTTGACGTCCACGCCAAGCGCCTGACCGAGCTCGGCGCCTCCGCGCATCTCATCCGCAAGCCCGAAGACCTCGCCACACCCGAAGGCCAATGGAAAGTAGACGCCCTCGTCATTCCCGGCGGCGAATCCACCACCTTCCTCAAGCACCTCGAGCGCGCCGGCTTCTACTCGGTCCTCGACAACTTTGTCCGCACCAAGCCCGTCTTCGGCACCTGCGCCGGCTGCATCCTCCTCGCCAAGGACGTCACCAACCCTCCGCAGCGCAGCTTCGGCGTCCTCGACATCGCCGTCGAGCGCAACGCCTATGGCCGCCAGAACGACTCCGTCATCCTCTCCGCCGAAACCAGCCTTCCCGGCGGTCCCATGGAGATGGTTTTCATCCGCGCCCCGCGCATCGCCTGCATCGCACCTGATATCGAAATCCTCGCCCGTCGCGACAACGACCCCGTCCTCATTCGCTCCGGCCGCGTCCTCGCCGCCACATTCCATCCCGAGCTCTCCGACGACCGCCGCGTACACCAGCTCTTCCTCGACCTTGTCAACGAGGACATCGTCAACGCCAAACTCCGCTCCGCATCCCACCCGAACGCATGACCGACGCCGCCCTCGCCGCACATCTTCAGCAGCTCGAAGAGGAACTTCTTCGCCCCGACGTTCGCCGCAACCGCGCACGTCTCACCGAGCTCCTCGCCGACGACTTCCGCGAGTTCGGCGCCTCCGGCCGCATCTTCGACAAAGCTTCCATCCTCACCGAGCTCTCTACCGAATCGCCCGCGCAACTCTCCCTCTCTGACTTCGCCTGCCACAAGCTCGCCGCCGACATCGCGCTCGTCACCTATCGCTCACGCCGCATCGACACCGCCGGCACACGCGATGCCCTTCGCAGCTCGCTCTGGATCCACCGCGATGGCCGCTGGCAGATCCTCTTCCATCAGGGCGCGCGCGCTTAGCCGATCATCCGCAACCCCCCGCGCGAATTCCCGCCGACTACAATCACCCCATGCTCTCCACCCAGGCGCTTCCGCAAGCCTTCCGCTTCTGGCATCTGCCTGCGGACGGAGCCTGGCAGGGCCACGCGCTCGACTCACATCTCCTGCTCAATCTCTGGATCGCGCTCGGTCTCTTCGCGCTCGCCAACGCTCTGCTTCTCATTGGAGTCCTCGGAAAGCGCCGCGCGCACCGGCCCATCCACAAGCTCACGCTCGAATACCTTCCGCTGCTCGGCTTCGCTGCTCTCTTCGCCGTCCTCGCGGTTCGCGCCAACTCTCTCTGGGCGACGCAGCGCTACACCGGCGCCGCGCCCGACGCTCTCCAGGTCGAGGTCACCGGCATGCAGTTCGCCTGGTACTTCCGCTACCCCGGCGCGGACCAGACCTTCGGCCGCACCAGCAATGCGCTCGTCTCGCCCGCCGAAGGCAATCCCGTCGGAATCGACCCCCACGATCCGCACGGCGCCGATGACATCGTGCGCCCGCAGCTTGTTCTTCCCGCCGGCCGCGAAGTCGATCTCACCCTCCGCTCCATCGACGTCATCCACGGCTTCGCGGTCCCCGAGATGCGCCTGAAGCAGAACGCCGTCCCCGGCCAGACGCAGCATATCCACTTCACGCCTGAGCAGCCCGGCGACTACGCCATCCTCTGCACGCAGGTCTGCGGCCTCGGCCACTATCGCATGCAGGCGCTGCTGCGTGTTCTTCCCGCGCCGCAGTTCGACAAATGGCTCGCCCAACAGGAGCGCGCGCAACAAGCCGGAGCTTCACAATGAGCGCATCCTCGCAAAGCGCCGCGCCGCGAACGCGCCGGATCGCACACGCCGTCTTCTCCGCGCATCACCGCAACATCGGCTTCGGCTATCTCACCATCTCAGCCGTCGCGGTCATTATCGGCACCATCCTCTCCTGGCTCATGCGCGCGCATCTGGCATGGCCCAACTGGAATCTCCCACTGCACGGCCCGATTCTTCCCGAAGACTATCTCGCGCTGGTCACCATGCACGGCACGCTGATGCTCTTCTTCGTCCTCACGGTCGCGCCGCAATCCGGCTTCGGCAATCTCATTCTTCCCGCACAGCTCGGCGCGCGCCGCATGGCGTTCCCTCGCCTCAACGCGCTCGGCATGTGGATCACCGCAGCCGGCCTCGCCGTTCTTCTCTGCGCCTTCTTCGTTCCCGGCGGCTCCCCCATCGCCGGCTGGACATCCTATCCTCCGCTCTCTGCCAGCTCACTCAGCGGTCCCGGCGAAGGTCCCGGCCAGGACATCTGGCTCCTAAGCCTCGCGCTCTTCTGCATCGGCGGAACAATAAGTGCCGTGGTGACCCTCACCACCATCGTCAAGCTGCGCTGCGAAGGCATGACCTGGCGACGTCTCCCGCTCACCGTCTGGGGATGGTTCACCGCCGCGATGCTCGCCGTGCTCGCCTTCTCCGTTCTGCTCGCCGCCATTCTTCTGCTCTTCTGCGACCGCCATCTCGGCAGCGCCTTTTTCATACCGCGCGGCGACTTCATCGATTCCACCACCATCCTTCGCCACGGCTCCGGCTCGCCACTGCTCTGGCTGCATCTCTTCTGGTTCTTCGGTCACCCCGAGGTCTACATCGCCATCCTCCCCGGCATGGGCCTCACCTCCATGGTCCTCGCCAACTTCGCGCGCCGCCGCGTCTTCGCCTACCGCCTCATGATCGCGACCACGCTCGCCATCGGCCTGCTCGGCATCATCGTCTGGGGACACCACATGTTCGTCGCCGGCCTCAATCCCTTCGCCGGAACCGCCTTCGCCGCCGCCTCGATGGCCATCGCCATTCCCGCCACCGCAAAGGTGCTCAGCTGGCTCGCCACCGTCTGGCGTTCGCGACCGCAACTCAGCACCGCCATGCTCTTCGCGCTCGGCTTCGTCTCGCTCTTCGTCGCCGGAGGCTTGAGCGGCATCATCGTCGCGCAGCCCATCCTCGACGAATATCTGCACAATACCTTCTTCGTCGTCGGCCACTTCCACCTCATCATGGCCATGGCCGGAGTCTTCGGCCTCTTCTGCGCCACCTATTATTGGTTCCCTCTTCTCTTCAACGGCTGCATGCTCTCCGAGCGCATTGGCCGCTGGCACTTCTGGCTCACCTTCGTCTTCGCCTACACCACGTTTCTGCCTATGTACTTCTCCGGCCTCGCCGGCGAGCCGCGCCACTACGCGCAGCTCACCGGCCTCAACGCTCCCGCGCAACGCCTCCTCGGCGCAACCGGCGCCGCGCAGCTGCACATCACCGCCGGCGCCTTCGCGCTCGGACTCACGCAACTGCTCTTTTTCTTCAACATCCTCCGCACGCTTCGCACGCCACCGCTCCTCATCCAAAACCCCTGGTCGGCCACAACCATGGAGTGGTCGCCCAACGCGTTCGCCGAACCCGCCGACGATCTTCCCGCACCCATCGTCTATCACCGTCCCTGCCACTACGCCGACGACGGACTCTCGTTTTTTCCGCAGTGGCTGCCTTCTCCATCGACAAAAGAAATGGAGTCGACATCCAAACGAGAACCGGAGTAAAAAAAAATCAAAACGGGAGCCGGAGTAAAACGTCAAAATAAGAACCGGAGTAATCTGTAACCACGTGCTGATTCCCGCATCCAACGTGCCATGCCGACGATCCTCACACCTCCGGGAATTCACAAGCCCCGCCGCCCGGGACCGCACGATCCCGGCGAAGGCGACAATGGCTCCGGCCGGCGTCCGCCGACCGACAAGCGCACCGGCGGCAATGGCGATGGCGACAACTGGAGCGATCGCCCCCAAGGCCGTCGCGGACCGCGTGAGCGCATCTCCCGCGCGCGCGTCGGTCTCTTCTTCGCCCTCGGCGGCGATCTCATGTTCTTCATGGCGCTGGTCAGCGTCTTCTTCGTAGCCAAAACCAGCGGCCACTTCGACGCCTACTCGCGCTACATCAACGACTGGCTTCCCACCGCCATCCCCACCATCCTCTGGCTCAACACCGCCGTGCTCCTCCTCAGCTCCGTCTCCGCCGAGATCGCGCGCCGCAGCATGTTCCGCGAGACCGACCTCATGGACGAGTGGTTCGGCTTCGGCCGCCCCACCTCGCGCCGCGCCGCCCTCTGGCTCTCCGCCACGCTCGTGCTCGGTGCGCTCTTTCTTGCCGGCCAGTGCGTCGCCTGGTCGCAGCTCGTCTCGCAGCACGTCTTCTTCAACTCCAACGCCAGCAGCCACTTCTTCTACCTGATCACCGTCACCCACGCCGTGCATCTCTTCCTCGGCATCGGCGCGCTCATCGTTGCGCTCGGCTTCCTCTTCCGCTCGCGCCAGCTCGCCAGCCGCCAGGTCATGGTCGATGCCACCGTCTGGTACTGGCACGCCATGGGCATTCTCTGGATCTTCCTCTTCGCCGTGCTGGAGTACGGCCAGTGAACATCCAAAGCTCCGTCAGCCTGAGTGAGCGCAGCGGGTCGAAGGACCCGGACGCAGCCCGTCCCACGCCTATCGCCTGCGCCTTTCTCGCAACGATCCTCCTACTCCTCGTGACCTTCGCAACGATCCCTGCCCAGGCGCAGGGCTGCACGCAATGCCTTGACTCCACGCGCGCGACGCCGCCCGCCGTTCAGGCCGCCTATCGCCACGCCATCTATCTGCTCGGCGGCGCCGGCGTCACGCTCTTCCTCGCCGGCCTCTATCTCCTTCGCCGCGAACCCTGAGCGTCCACGCTTCTTCTGCGTTACACTCCCGTACGAAATCCCAGATTACGGCCCCGGCAACTCGTACTTTCCATCTCTTGGAAGGAGTTCCTCGCATGCAACTCTGTCGCATCGGCGCCTTCATCCTCGCCTCTGCCGCGCTTGCCGCGCTGCCCGCCGTCGCACTCGCTCAAACCGGCTGCACCGGACACGCCAGCGTCCAGCACTGGCTCGACGACTACCAGCGCGCCTTCGAGGCCCGCAACACCAAAGCCGTCATGGCGCTCTACGCTCCCGACCTCGTCGCCTACGACATCACCCCGCCGCTCCAGTACACCGGCATGAACAGCTACACCCACGACTACGCCACCTACTTCGCCGCCTACAAAGGCCCGATGCACCTCGAATTCCGCGATTGCCACATCGCCGAGAGCGGCGACCTCGCCGTCGTCTTCTACCTGCAGCGCGTTACCGCAACGTTTACCAACGGCAAGCCCTCCACCATCTGGCTGCGTGTCACCACCGCGCTGCGCCGCGTCAACGGCCACTGGCTGGACTTCCACGACCACGTCTCCGTGCCCACCGATTTCGACACCGGCAAGTCGCTGATCGATCTGCATCCCTGAAAAGACGCCTCCGCCCCGAAGACCTCAAGGGGGCGAAGGCGGGAGAAAGTGTGCGCTTGAAACCTGCTAGAAGATTGGCTCCGCGGGCGAGTTCACGTCGATCCGCGTCCCAGTGATCGGTCCGGTCACTACATCCTGCTTCAAGATCGAGCTGCTGGATGACCCATCCGTCTCCAGGTAGTCCGTGATCGTGAACTGTCCCGTGAACGATTCGCCGTTCGGCGACACCGTGACGACCTCGACAATCGACGTCGGACCCACGCGCTCCATGCCTGGCGTCCAGCTGATCGCGAAATGATTCAGCTTGAACGTCCGCGGGCCGGTCTGCTCCCACACGCCCATGCAGAAAGAGCTGATTTGAGGCGGCCGCCCGCCGGAATTCAGCATCTCCGTCCCGTCGTTATGCCACTGCTGATATCCCGCATCGAACTCCGCTCCTACTGGGAACGGCAGCTGTTGCCCACCGTTGAAGTAGGAGATGGTTTGCGCCACCAGCTTCACGTGCCACATCCCGATGATCGGCGCCAGCGGGTTGACCGCCTGTCCTGCCGCCGGATATCCCGCAAGCAGCAGACGCGCTTCATGATTCATCGCTGCCCTGTTCGTCCCTGCCCAGGCCGCCGGCTTCGCCGCCGCTGCCTTCCATCCCGCTCCGCTCAGGCATTGCGCTCCCGCGGATCCCGCCAGCATCACGGCAACGACTGCGCCAGCCACAGCGCTCCATCTCACACTCATCGTCTTCATCGTCGATTCTCCTTCAGCCGCTCTTCGGCTTCCCCAAGAGAGAACCGCCGCGCCCCCGATTCAGACAAGGAATCCGGGGTGAACGCGTGGTGAATTTTCGATAACTTGCCAACTTGCGTAACATCTTCAGCTTGCATTGTTGCGAATGCGCCCGGCGTATACTTTCCACTCTTCCCGGGAGCCTCTCTTGACCGCCGCGAGCTATCAGTTCGGCGAGTTTGAGCTGGATTGCGAGCGCTTCGAGCTGCGCCGCAACGGCACTCCGCTGCGTCTCGAGCGCCAGCCCATGGAGCTGCTCATCCTGCTCGCCTCCTCCGGCGGCCGCCTCGTCACCCGCGACGAGATCGCCCGCTCCCTTTGGCCGACCGAGGTCTTCGTCGACACCGAGCACGGCATCAACACCGCCATCCGCAAGATCCGCCACACCCTCCGCGAACACCCCGACAACCCTCGCTTCCTCCAGACCGTCACCGGCAAGGGCTACCGCTTCGTCGGCGTCGCCGCCCTCAACCCATCCGCCATCTCGTCCCCGGCCACAAATCCGGTTGTCCCATCCGCGCGCGAGGCCGCAAATCCCGGCGTCTCACACCTCGCCTCTGCGACGCGCGCCAGCTCCCGCCACCCTCTCTGGTTTGCCGCCGCCGCTGCGCTCCTGATCGTCGTCGCGGCCATCACCTTCGGAACTCGCAGCGTTCGCGGCCACACCGCACCGCGCCCCATCGACCCCGCCGCTCGCGAAGCCTATCTGCGCGGCCGCTATCTCTGGTTTTCCAATCAGGAGCCGGCCTCCGGCCCATACTTCCTCAAGGCCACGCAGCTCGCCCCCAACTACGCTCCTGCATGGGCCGCCCTGGCGAACTACTACGGTGCCGGAATGGTCGACGGCGACTTCGACCCGCGCCAGAGTCTTTCGCTAGAAGACGCCTCCGCCCACCGCGCTGAGCAGTTGGACGACGCTCTCCCGGACACGCACCTCGCGCTCGCCGCTTCGCACTGGATCGTCGACTGGAACTATCCTCTCGCTCTTCACGAACTCGACCGCGCTATTCAACTCGATCCAAAGTTTTCTGAAGCCATTCACCTTCGCGGCAAGCTTCTCGGCCAGCTCAACCGCCACGATGAAGCCATCGCTGCGCAGCGCGCCGCCATGGACATCAACCCCCTCGAGCGCCCCTGGGCTCTCGCCTACTTCCTTCTCCTCGCCCGCCGCTGGGATGCCTGCATCGCCGAAGCCCAGCAGCGTCTGGAAGGTCATCCCAACACCTTCACCTGGGCCGTTCTCAGCGAAGCCTACCGCGCCAAAGGAATGGAAAAGGAATCCGAGTACGCCGCCGAGCAATCTCTCATCTTCGGCGGCAATCCATCCGCCGCCGACGCCATCCATCGCGCCTTTCTTCGCGGCGGCCCGCAAGCCGTCCTCAGCTGGCGCCTCGCCGACCTGACCGCGCAGTCGCAAAAGCACTACGTCTCGCCATTTCAGTTCGCCCTTCTTTACGCCCGCCTCGGAGACAAACAGCAAGCGCTCTCCTATCTCGACGCCACCGTCCGCGAGCACTCGCCCATGATCTTTGACCTCCAGAACGACACCGCCTTCGACTCACTCCACTCCAATCCGCACTATCGCGCCATCGTTCAAAAGGTCGGCCTCCCGCCCGCCTGGTAAGCGTCTCCTCACAAAAACAAAACGGCCCCTCGCGCACCGCCGAGGGACCGTCTTCTGCCGTCTTTCCTTCTGCTTTTTCTACTGCCCGCTTTACTGCCCGTGGATCACGCCCGGCTCTCCGCTGCCCGGAACAAGCTGCGGCTCCATGCGTGCGCGCTTTGTCTTTCCAACCGCCCATACCGGCCGCTTGAATGCGCTCTCCAGCATCAGGGCGCTCGCCACATACCACGCGAGGATCGCCGAGATGATGAAGAAGTAGCCCGCCAACACGATCAGGGCATGCATTCCGATGAGATATGCGACAGCCGCCGTCGTCGACCCGGCCGCCAGGAATCCCAGCACAAGCGTCAGCGCCGAATTCTCCGCCATCGCCCCAATCATGCCCATCCATGTAATCGCGCCCAGCACGATGAACCAGTAGCCCATCGCCGGGAACGCGCCAACCGGCTCAACCAGGGAGCCATGCAGAAATGCAAGCTGCAACAGGCCGAACGCGATCCAGAATGCTCCCCACATTCCGTGCATCGCCGTCGCCACGCCGTCGCGGGCCTTGAAGCCCCACATCCCGGCGCTGAACTGCGCCACGCCTCCAAACAGCGCAGCAAACGGCGCGAGATAAAGATCCGTCCGCGCACCGCCGAACCATCCGGCCATGTTGGCCGCGACCATGAACGTCGCCCCGGCAAATCCATACAGACCGAGGATCGACGGCGCTGCAATCGGCTGAAGGTAAATCTGGCTCGGTGTCACAACCTCACGCATCTCACGTGGAGGCACGGGCGGCACAGGTGAAAATGGAACTGCGGTAGCCATAACTCCTCCTTTTTCAATCTCCTGTCTCCCTCGATTCGTTCCACGACATACAAGTTGGCCAAAACGTCCTCTTCGTTTTGCCCAGCCCAACAATCCACGCTCAACCCGCTGCCTGCGCTTTCATTGCATCCCATCGTGTTGACGCGCCTTTGCACTGAGTGCGTAAAATGACCCGAACCGAGGCCCCCGTGATCGCGCACTCCAGCCGCCGCAAACGTGACCGCTCCGACATTCCCACGGAATGGGTGCGCGCCGGCCGGATTCTGCTCCTCATCAACCTCGTCGTCCTCATCGCCTCTGCCTTCACCGAACACCTCTGGGCGTGGGACCAATTCCTTCACGGCGGTCAGGACTTCGAGCTCAGCCTGCTCGCCTTCCTTGCGTTCATCTGCCTCATCCTCGTCTTCGCGCAGTACTTCCGCCGTCGCGTCTCCGAGCTGCTCGACGATCAGGCTGAATACGTCACTTGCGATTCCGGCGCTCTGCTTCATCCGCAGCCATCCCTCTTCCTCGTTTCGTCCGCAGAACACCCGCCCGGCGCCATCCGAAGTTGTTGCGCCGTCATCCTCCGCATCTGATCTCGCGCGCCGCCGCCTATTGCCGCAGCGCGCCGTTCCGTGCCGCTCCGGTCGTCCAAACGGCGCCATCGCGTGCGCCCGGCAGGAGAAGTGATCAGAAATGTCGGCAATCTACTCAACCGAAGAAACTTTGCGCCGCGACCTGGCGCGCTACAGCGGATGGATCGCCCAGCTCGGCTTCGCTCCCGGAACCTCCGGCAATCTTTCCGCGCGTCTCGACCGCTACCGCCTGCTCGTCACCCCCACCGGCATGAGCAAGCGCTTCCTCAAGCCCGAGGACATGGTTGTCGTCGGCCTCGACGGCCAGCTCCTCGCCGGCGACCGCAACGCCACCAGCGAGCTGAGCATGCATCTCGCCATCTATCGCCTGCGCGAGGACGTCCACGCCGTCATCCACTCCCATCCGCCCATCGCCACCGCCTTCGCCTGCTCCGGCCGCGGTCTCGACGACCGCCTCTGCCAGGAGGCCATCATGACTCTCGGCTCCGTCCCGCTCGCTCTCTACGCCACCACCGGCACCGACGAGGTCGCCGCCAGCCTCACTCCCTTCATTCCCGGCCACGACGCCATCCTGCTGGAGAATCATGGTTCCGTCACCTGCGGCGCCTCCGTGCTCGAAGCCTTTCTGCGCACCGAAACCCTCGAGCACCTCGCCCAGGTCACGCTCGCCTGCCATCAACTTGGCTCACCCCGCCGGCTCAGCGCCACCGAGGTGGCGCAGCTCCAGCACGCCCGCATGAAGTACGCCGCCAACGCCGCCGCCGTCGACGACCATCAGCTCTGCATGCCCGGCTAGCCCTGCCAGATATCCACATCCGGCTTGACGCGAACGATATAATGAACTTAATGGAATCTCGCCCGGCACACGCCGGGCGCTGCTGTTTTAGCTCTTTGAAAATAATGCCGAAGTCCAAAGCTAAAGTCTCTTCGCTGAAGACTTTGCACAAAACCCG
>DATJSM010000026.1:0-3285 GCA_035504135.1 Candidatus Aquilonibacter sp.
ACGAACGACTGGCCAAACAAGCGGGGTTTCGCGACGTCGTCGCAACCGACACGACCGAAAATGCGACACGCATCGCATGCAAGTGGCACGACGCGAGAAAGAGTCGTAGGGAGGAACTGATCGCGCTTGAGGGTGCGACCATATTTGATGGAGTGCAATTGTTTCTGCGCTGCGTCCACACGCTGACGTCCGAGCGGCGCTTGTTGCGGTATCTGTATGTGGGCGAAAAAGGCAGCTAAATCGCGACTTCCTTGTGTCGCCGGCTGAAGCTGGCTCTGTATTGTAATAAAATCCAAGCACACTTATGTCAAACTGCTGGCAATCTTGCTGAACGCTTCGTTGATTGAGGAGGCAAGCTGGTCCATGCCGGCCACGGCGCCAAGCGCGATGAGCAGCGCGAGGAAATATCTTTGCCGACCTTTGGCTGCCCAACGCTGCCGGAAAGTTGCCCGGCTATGTCACTGCGCAATCTGAAAAACGACTCCGTGCCCCTGGCCTCCGGACACCGTCGTGCCATAGACATTCCCATTGGCATCAACGGCCACGGCGCCGCGGACCTGACACCCGTCGCTTCCGCCGGTGAAATCGTGAAGCGTGCTGTGCTGCCAGCCTCCGGACGAATATGTCAGCTTGTATGCCGTTCCGCAGTTGTAGATGCCGCCGGTGACGGTCGTTCCATAGAGGTTACCCGCCGCATCCATCACGACCTTGCTGTCCGGCCCGTCACAACTCCCCGCGGGCAGACACAGAAAGCCCCAAAGCACAGAGTAGCCCCAATTTCCATTGTCTTCGAACATCTCGAACACCGTGCCGCTACCGTCTGGGCCTGCGCAACAGGTGGTTCCATAAAGATGGCCCGAGCTGTCGATGATCAGTTGACCTTCGGGTCCGGAGCCATACTGTCCACCCCGGATGTTGTAGATCGTCTGTTCCGTCCATTGCGACCCGGAGAGCGACAACTCATACACGACTCCGCCACCGGAATCGCCTCCGATGCCCATGACTCCGTAGATGTTCCCCGACCGGTCGAATACAACGCCTGCGTTGGGACGCTCGCCGTCGGTGAGGTCGTGGGCGGCGTACAGCACACTCTCGGTCCAACCGCTCTGGCTGTGAGACACCTCGAACACAACACCATCATTAAATTGGCCGCCAATCGCCGTGCCGTAAAGGTTGCCCGCGGCGTCGAGGGTAAGGCTTCCGCCTTCTGGATTTTGTCCGTCGTCCTCGCCGGTGAAGCGATACAGCACGGTTTCATTCCAGGGGAATGTTGCGGTTCGTGGCACGTTCGGCGGCGGACTCAGATGGAATATGGTGCCGCAACCATACGGATCGTTGCATGGGATGCCTCCTCCAGCGCTGGTGGCGCCGTATAAAGTTCCGTCATGCGCTATGGTCACCCCGCTATAGGGGAAGGCCCCGTCCTCTCCGCCACTGAAACTGTACAGAGTATCGAGGATCCAGCTCCCGTCGATCTGGCGAAGCCGAAAGACGGTGCCTGCGCCCGAGCCGCCAGTGCCGGAGGTGGTTCCATAAAGGTTTCCACTCGCGTCCAATGTGACGTCGGCGTAGGGGCCGGATCCATCGGGCCCGCCGGTGAACGCATGCAGCACGGTGAAGGTTTGCGCCAGGCCGCCTTGACTGGTTGCGACGATGAGGCCGGCGATCGCCAATGCGAGCATAGCCGCGCATCGCAGTGCGACCGGTATGCCACGCGATCGTTGTCTACCGTGCATCTCTACACCTCCTACAATGTGAATCGAGTTAGAACTAGCGGGCGCACAAGAACAGTCTTGGAAGGATGATCGAAGATCTTACTTTGCGCCCGCGGAGGCACGCTGAGGAAGCGCTACCACTTGCCACTTCTTCCCCCTAATTTCACACCCTCCCAGCAACAGCAGTCAGTGATAAGGACTACAAGTCGAGGTGACAAACGCGGGTGGAGCGGATCTGAGCCGAGGTTTCGGAGCTCCAGATTCTCCGGCTCCTGACTCATAAACTCTGGCGATCGTCGCGGGCGCGAATGAGTGGAGCACCCACTCGAACCTCGCGGCTCGAGGCTCGCAGCTTTGTTCCCGCGATATACTGAGCAAACACCCCACCAAGCGCAACAGCGGCGCTCGGAGGGGACCCGAAAACCTTAGAGGGTGGCTTCGTGAGCGCGGCGCAAAAGACGTTTTACATCGAGACCTTCGGGTGCCAGATGAACTTCCACGACTCGGAAAAGGTCGTGGGTTCGCTCATCTCGCAGGGCTACCGGCAGGTCGAACGCGAAGAAGACGCGGACCTGATCTTCTACAACACCTGCTCCATCCGCGACAAGGCCGAGCAGAAGGTCTTCCATCGCCTCGCCGATTTCAAGAAGCTGCATCGGGAAGGGAAGCGCTTTGCCGTGCTCGGCTGCGTGGCGCAGCAGGAGGGTGAGCGCATCTTCGAGCGCGCGCCGCATGTGTCGCTGGTGGCCGGCTCGGCGTCCTACCGCAATTTGCCGGAGATGCTGGTGCAGATCGAGGCGGGCGCCGCGCGCGTGACGGGGCTCGACGACCGTGAAACCGACCTGACCTTCGAGACTGAGTTCACCGCGCGCACCAATCCGCATCGCGGATACATCACGATTATCGAGGGCTGCGACAAGTTCTGCGCCTATTGCGTGGTGCCGTACACGCGCGGCAAGGAGCGCAGCCGGACATCCGAGTCGGTGCTGGACGAAGCGCGGCGCATGGCCGACGCCGGCTATACGGACATTCAACTGCTCGGTCAAAACGTGAACTCCTATCGCGATCCACTTGGAAAGAAGAGCTTTGCGGAGTTACTGAGCGCTATCGGCGAGATCAAGGGGATTCGCCGCGTGCGATTCACGACGTCCCATCCGCGCGACTTCACCAGGGACATCGTCGATGCAATCGACGCGGTGCCGGCGCTGTGCGATCACGTGCATCTGCCGGTGCAGAGCGGTTCGTCGCGCGTGCTGAGCGAGATGTTTCGCGAATACACACGCGAGCAGTACCTGGAGCGCATCGCGTGGATGAAGGCGACACGCAATAAAGAAATCAGCATCACGACCGATGTGATTGTCGGATTCCCGGGCGAGACGGAGGCGGAATTCGGCGCGACGCTCACGCTGCTGGATGAGGTAGGCTACGACGGCGTGTTCTCGTTCAAGTACTCGCCGCGTCCGAATACGCCGGCGTTGCAGTATGCCGATTCGATCCCGGATGAGGAGAAGTCGCGCCGCTTGCAGGTGCTGCAGGAACGCCAGCGCGAGATCCAGCGGAAGAATTATCA
>DATJSM010000027.1:0-62362 GCA_035504135.1 Candidatus Aquilonibacter sp.
CCATATTTACAGTAAATGCGACCCACGTGGCTAGAAGCCAAACGTTGACAGAAATCCACCACTCTGCACCGTATCTACGGGCGGCAAGATACCCGCGAAATACTAAGATGACAAATGCGCCCTGCAGCAAGATCCACAAACACAGTCCGACGACGCCCGTCCGTGCGAGGATATTAAGGCAGGCGTCATGAGGGCTCCGCGTTTGATCGTCCTTGCTTACCGCAAAGCCGTCGTCGCTGGCTAAGTCGACCCCGAAGCCTTTGCCTAGCCAAAAGTAAGGACCATCGATTGTGTAATGGATAATACTATGCCACCAGTCGATGCGCCATTGGCGTGCTTCCTCCATCTCAACATCCCCACTAGTGTGGGAAAAGGTCGAAGTGACGTTCTCGACGACCTGACTGGACGAAATTTGTCTGCCAGTGCTTAACTTAATTGTCGGATTGGCGCACGCAACAACTATTGCAAGGACCAGCGCTATTGCCCCAGCGAGGATTAGGCGAGCACTCGGCCGCAATATTGCGACCGTTGCTAGTGAGAGCAATAAGGCCATAAATGCGCCACGGCTAGCAGAAATTACGATAAGTGCGGAAACAATAAATCCAATAGCACATAACACATTAGTGAGTGGTGTTAGAGGATGTGGATGTTTGCGTGGCTGCGAACCCAGGCCGGTTAGCACAAACGCAACTATGGCCGCGAGATACACCGCAGTATCGCCACGTCGGACATCAAACAACGATACCGAAGGAAAGAAGGGTATCGGGAGGGTAATGTTGAAGACGTAAAAGAGCAGCAGCGGTACAGGAATCACTATCAGGAAGCAGCGCATCCAGGGCATCATCCCCTGAATTACCTTCGGCGCACGATAGTCCTCCAATGTGAAGATTATTATGAAGAGTGCGAATAACCCGTAACCCCATACCACCGCATCGCGCATAACATCGTATCCATATCTGGCGAAATACGGGAGCGAACGAACCAGCCCCCAGAAGGCAAACGTGGCCCACAGCCATACGACGGCGATATGCGCGGGTACAGAGGGGTTGCGCCTCAGGCACACGACTACAAACCCAAGGAGCAACAATATCTCACCGGTGTATACCGAAGCGTATCCTATGTGCGCAAATCCCCTACCAAGGCAGGCGTAACCCATAAGTGCGAGTGAGAGCAACCTCAGCCACAAGGTCGCTAAATCGAGTTGTCGAGCAGGCAGGCGCTTCATCGTATTCGACGTGTGACACAGAAGCAGCGGAATCAAAGCGGAAACGTGTTCGTCGGATCTAGATTCTGATTTGTATCAAGGAGCGCTTCAGAAAGAACGGGAGAACATGGCGAGACATTTGAGGTAAGCCGGTGTCTAGACGGCCCATGGGCGAGCTCGTGATATACCCGGTTAAGAAGCTCAGCCTTAGGGTCCCAACTAAAGTGATCGCACACTCTTTGGCGAGATTGAAAACCCATCTCAAGACGCTGTGCTGGATCGCTTGCTAAGCGGAGGATAGCGATGGCTAGCTGATTCGTGGCTTGTTCCGGGCTGCTCGCATTAACTTTGATACCGGTGTCGGAAGTGATCTGAGTGCCGGGCCCTCCGAGGTCGAGGCAAATTACTGGCCTACCGGCCGCCATCGCCTCAATGCACACCCAACCTCCGGAATCATGGAGGCTCGGGTGTATCAACACGTCAGCCGCAGCGAGCTTTTCCAAAACCAGAGAGCGAGAAGTTGAACCCCAAAAAGTTATCTTCTCCGCAACGCCGAGCAGACGTGCGAGCTCGCGCAACCGATCTCGCTCAGGGCCGTCTCCAACTATCCAATACTCGCTGTCCGGGAACTGCTGATGGAATTGCGCGAACGCCTCTATGCTGAGATGGAATCCCTTCCAGTGTAGAAGTCGGCCAATACTGATTAATCGGAAGGGGCTATCCCGGCGTGGAACTAGCGATGACAGCTGATGAATTTCATCCCGGGACAGGGCTATAGCGGAGAGAACAGACACCTGTCTACAACCTAGGCGTCGCATCCGATCCGCCGTTTCTTCCGTTGTGGCGAAACCAACCGCCGATCTACGGGCCGTAGACCGTAAGAACGGATCATATTCACTTAGTCTGCGAGTAAAATCACGAACAAGTTCGTACAGTCTGCCCCTAACGCTGAAGGACCGTTTAAAGGCATTGGGCGCAGATTCCCCCCCTCCGACAGGACCCCAGACAAAGGGGACAGGCAGCAGGGCCAAGAAGCTAGGTGTCCAGTATCGTCCCATTGTTATATGGTGCACAAGCCGGAAGCCGTGTTTCTTATTTAGACTGCGGGCCGCCATGTAAGCGATAGACTGCCACATATAATACCTAAGTTGACCTTGCCATCCTCCGCCTGGTTTCAAGAATCGCGCCCAAGACGGAAGGTCCACGAAGACGAATCTGGCATTAGGTATGTTCTCCTTAGCAGATACGGCTATTGCACATTGCCGCTCATGGCTTTGAGTAAGCACCCAGACATCATGACATCTCGCCATGTGCTCTACAAGACTCCAACCAATACCCCACTCGGACCCTTTCCCGGGCTCACAATAGTAGGCAGAAATGAGGATTTTCATGCAATGCTCTTTTCCGATCCATTAAGGCCAATAGAACGGCCTAAGAGCAAAAGCATTATGATGCCTGTCGTGAGGTAAGACAGCACCATCCCAGTGAGAGCACCGAAGACCCCGAATCGCGCCGCAAGAGGAAGCCCGACTATGACTGCGGTGAGAGAACCTCCCAGCGTTGCGAGAAACACTAGCTTTGGCTTTTCGATCGCGGCAAGCGCCGCTCCGAGGACGGCTGGCAGGACCTGAGAGAGAGTGAGCAATCCAATGAGTAACAGAGGCCAGGAGCCCGAGGCACGGTACTTGCCGGCATAGAACACATGAAACACTTGTGATCGAAGCTCCCAAATCAGACCAATGTAGCACCCACAGCCCAAGAAGAACGTTGACAGTGATAGCTTCACGGTCCTAATGAAAGCAGAGGGTTCTCCGAACTCCCCATGACGCACTAGCGTCGGCACAAGCAGTGTTCCAAGGGCTGCAATCGTCTGCAGTGCGGGCATCGCAATATTGACTAAGGCTTTAAGTGTCCCCGTCCCACTCAATCCCGTCCAGAGCGGCAGAACGACATAGTAGATCTGATCGGAAACCCACGCTCCTCCGGCTGCTGCAATGAGCCACTTTCCATATTGCCAATGGTCACTTGTAACGTGGGGAAGGGCCAAAAGGCCTTCAGTGAAGCTGGGTCGGAGAACAATCCCAAACAGGAGGCACACAGTTAATGCTCCAGCTGTCATGATAAGCATGCCGGTAACTGGTGTAAGCCAGCCGAAATGGTGGAAAAATATAGCGCTTGAAATAAGAAGCCCAAAATAAAGCATCCCTCCGGCCGCCGCGCAGGACGGTCTCAGTAGCGCGTAAAATGCCCGACGTAATAGCCACAATAGAGTCAGGACAGGCGCGGCAAGAGCCAACGCAAAAGTCACATGTTCGATAGCCGGTGAATAAAGTCGGCCTAGTGAAAACGCCAAAGCTACAAGAACAGCTGATATGGGGAGCATAAGGAGGAAGTGCGCAGTGATCAAAGCTCCCATATATTTACGGAAATCGCCGCGATGCTTTCCAGAGCCAAAGACGAGCAATGGGCTTGTCAGCAATGCGGTATGAAGGACAAGGATCAAAAGAAAAGCGGAGTAGGCGAGAGCAAAGGCACCATAGTCGGCAGGACTGAGCCAGCGGGCGAGCAGCACATTAAGAAGAAAATTGGAACTCGCAAATGTTCCCTGGTCAACAATAGCCAATCCGCCCTTTCCAACCCACGCCACCCGACGTTTCGATCTCAGGGGCGTGCAGCGACTTACAAAGGAAGGGTCTTGGCATGGATGCGTCGTGTCTGTCAGCACGACCGCGATGGACTGCGGTTGCTGTTCGGTGTCCATGGATAAGTCCTGGAAAGTCGTCACGCGGCTCCCTCACCCTTCAGCACTGCGGGGAGGGTCTTAATAAGGATCTTAAAATCCAGCCAAAGCGACCATTCGTCCAGGTATTGCATGTCCAGCAGCATCCATTGATCGAACGGGATTCCACTTCGGCCGCTTATCTGCCACAAGCAGGTAATTCCCGGCCTTACACTGAAACGCCGCCGCTGCCAGTCCTTACTGAATCCTTCATAGTCGCGGAGAGGAAGGGGCCTTGGACCTACTAGGCTCATATCGCCCTTCAGAACATTGACAAGTTGGGGCAACTCGTCAATGCTGGCCTTTCGCAGAAATCTACCGACCCGCGTGATCCGCGGATCATTGCTAATTTTGAACACGGGTCCCTCGGCCTCGTTCCTGGATTCCAGCTGCCACTGCAGCTTCTCGGCGTTTGTCACCATCGTGCGGAACTTGTAAATTCGGAACCTACGCTTGTTGAGACCTATTCGCTCCTGCGTGAAAATGGCGGGTCCTTTTGAATCCAGTCTGATCAGCGCAAAGGCGGCGAACAGGAATGGGCTGGTGAGCATTAGGAGTACAGTCGAACCGAGAATGTCTACGGATCGTTTAATGACAAGTCTCATAGTGTCTATGGGAACCGAGGAGAACGTGACGACTGGCGCAGAACCCAACTCATGAACAGTGTTAAGGGGAGTCGTGGTGTCAAAGACGCTAGTCAGGACCCGAACGATGACGCCGTGCTCTCGACAGGTACGGATGATATCGTTGGCCTGCTCATAGAAGGACTTGACGGGAAGCGCGATCACAACCTCGTCGATAATTTGAGTGCGCAGGTAAGAACGGAATTCTCCAATGCTCGAGACGAGTGCCGACGGGCCAAACGATTGTGAATCTGGCCCGGCCCAAGCATCATCAACAAACCCTACCACTCTGTAGCCCAGTTCTGATCTAATCAAGAGATTGGTGGCAAAGTCTGTGGCTCGTATGTTGGTCCCGACGATCACGACGTTACGCAGGTTGCGGCCGCGGACGCGACTGAATCGGAGACCCTGACGCATCGTTGTGCGCGCTGTAATCAGAGAGCAGGCGGTTAGAACAAGAAATCGCAACAGAACAATCGGGGTAACGACATGGACGCGGAACATTATGCTGATTCCCGCGAGAATAAGAGTGGCCAGTCCGGCTGCCGTCACCACATCGGCGACTTGGGCGAGCATCGGCTCGAGGCGCTTTGAGCGATAAAGCCCGATTAGAGAAAACGAGGTATTCCATGCAAACAACAAAATGGCTAATGCCGCGATAGTGTGTACCTGCATTGACCTGCCGGCTATCACGGAGATCGGTATGAAAGCGTCGCGACCAAAAATGGAAATATAGAGAATCACTCCCAGCAGGCTGAGATCAGACAGAGGAAGCAGGGCGACGAGTAGTTGGCGATGTAAACTAGTCATCGTTTCTTCGCTGGTAGCGGTTAGCAGTACACGAGAGTACGTAAAGAGAAGACGCGAGTGAAGTCAGCGGGTGCGAATCAACTTGTAATCTCCTCGCGATGCTGTGATTGCGGAAGTGCGAGACTTCTATAGCTTTCGGTACAACCCTTCAGGGATCGGGAAAACTCGATTGTTTAGGACTGATCCGAGAATTCGGACGTTCATATCTTCGAGTGCCTGTCTCGCCTTCAGTGCCGCCACCTTGCGAGTCACATTTGCCTCGATAATCAAAATTACGCCATCTACGAACTGGCCTAGGACGGGTGCCTCTTCGTAGGTGTTTACACCTGGGGTGTCGATGAGAACGAAGCCAAACCTCTGCTGTAGTTCGGCAACTTGCTGCTTCAGATCGCTTGCTGCTGCCAGGCCGAGCTGTTTGGGATCGCCGGTGAGAGTCAATTGACCAAGCCACAGATTTGGAGAGATCTCACGACAATCAATCTCAGAACGATCGGAGATGGGAATGAACTGGTGAGCCCTCAGCACTTTGTCGAGACGCGGCGATCGCAAGTGGGCGTCCACTAAGCAAACTGGACTGGCACTGAGAGCCGCAAGGACTCGGCCAAGTTTAACGCAGATCTCGCTGCTTGCGTTTTCGCGATCAATCCCGCACAGGACGATTGAATGCGGTGCATTTTTCTCGCCGGACAGAAACAGCGTCTGAGCTAGGGCTAAGAGTTCGTGTGAGAATTCGTGATTGCCTAATTCGTCAGGCTGAGCAACAACCGGTTCTTCAAGGATAGCCTCTGCGAATCGAACCTCAGCTTCCAACTGCCTCAACAACTCGAAGTTTTGGCTCATGGTTGACTCCTCACGGCATCACTCGCTCCATTGGCTTGGCGAGCCTCGGGCAGGCGAATCGTACGGCCGATTTCAATGTGGTTTGGATCGGTGATGTAGGGGTTCAGTGCTCGAATTTCACGCAAAATATATGGGTCATAGTCCCCGAGGTTCGCGCGGGCAATCGTCTCAAGATTCTGTCTAGGCGCGACCGTAATCTGTTTCAGGCCAAATGCTTCCTTATGTTGTGTCGCGCCCATCACCGGGAGTTGATTGGGTGTGGAGACGATGCTAGGGGTGCGCTCGGTCGGGATATCGGTCTGATGAGCGGTCTTTGCTTCCTTCGTCCCGACTGTGTGCCAGACATGTGACAGAGCTGCCGATGGAGAGCCGAGATATCGCTGACTCCCGTTGATCAAGCCGCCCGTTGCACCCAAAGCAATGGAGAGGGTCAGGAGAGCCACGATAACGTGACGTCTAAATCCGCTCGATGACAATTGCACTTCGAGAACCTCCGCAATCGGATCGAGGGCAGGTAAGGGTATCGGAGGGAGTGCGGACGCCCGCGGTTCTCGATGGACAGAAGGCGCTGATGAGAAGATGGGGAGGTGCAGATCGCTGATCGCCTCAGCCATTGTCGATTCATCGACGACTCTTGAGCTAGATGCGCGGCAGAGGCAAAGGGAATTGAAGCAGAGCATATTTATCACGCGCGGTATGCCCCGGCTGGCGTCTGCAAGTAGCCGCAATGCAGTGGGAGTAAAGATAGGTCTGCCGGCATGACCAGCCAACTTGAGACGATGTTCAACATACTCGATAGTCTCGGTTGCGTTCAAGCGAGTTAGTCGGCACATCGTAGAGACCCTCTGCAGAAGCTGGATGGCCTCGGGACGCGCTAGTTTGTCAGCTAACTGCGTTTGACCACATAGAACCACCTGCATCAATTTGGAGCGCGACGTTTCAAAGTTGCTCAACAGGCGGATGGCTTCTAGTGCTTCCAGGGACAGGTTCTGCGCCTCATCGATCACTACCACAACCTTCCGACCTGCACGGGCTTCCGTAGCCAAAAGCTCATTAAGCTGGCGATGCCTTTCGGCAGCAGTTTCGCCGAATCGTACCCCGAGCTCCTGCAGGATCATCGATAGGACATCATCCGGTGTGCCTAGTGTGTCAAACAGAAAGACTGTGCGCGCCACAGACCGAATGTGATTCAAGAACTCGGACAACAGCGTCGTTTTTCCCATCCCAGGTTCAGCTATGAGGACGGTAAAGCCACGGTTTGTGTAAAACCCCATATAAAGTGAGGCCAACGCTTCGCGATGAGACTTTGTTCGCAAAAGGAAGTGTGGGTCGGGGGTGGCACCAAACGGTTGGTCAGCGAATTTGAAATGTCTCTCGAACATCGGCGTAGATTAGCTCCTGGGCTTTGGCAGTGAGGCCAAAACCGGAACGTCGAGATACCCTACAATTTCAGAGGGTGTCCTAAAGGAGGGAGACATGTAATCGCCGATAAAACCGGCGCCCATGCTGACAAAGAGAGCCATCAGAAGTGTTATCTCTGCACTTTTGGTTGGTGACTGTACGGGGAGTGAAGGGACGAGCGGCTTCTCCGCGATCGCGACATTCAGAATACCGCGATGGTCGAGCGCATCACTGATCCGCGCCTCCTCACGCTTATTCGAATAAAGCAAGTAATTGTCTTCTTCTGTCTTCTCGGTGCGTTCTAGGTCTTCCTGTTGAATTCCTTCTCTTTCCAGACTGAGCGATGCAACATGATATTCATCTGCGGCGACTCGTGACGCTGCGGCACGGGCGTTCAGACCACTCAACTGTTCCTCAGCTTTCGCCAACTCACTTCGCAACATTTGATAGGTTGGATCCTGATCAGTCGTTTTCTCTTGCGGGGGATGCTTCTCCTCTTGGGAAATCGCCGCTTCGGCGTCGGCGATTTGTTTATCAATCTCCTGCACGAGTCGGTAAGAAGGATCGAACTTGGTCAGCAGTTCCGTCCGCTTCAGTTGCAGATTGAGCAGAGTTGATTTCAGTTGCTGCATCAGCTGTAGGTTTTCGCCGGTTCGAATTTCGGTGGTTAGCCGTGGCTGCATTCCATTAAGTTGCGCTCGCAGAGACCATATCCGTTGAGAAGTGTCGGCTGCCTCTGCCTCGGCCTCATGTGCATTCGCTTCGAAATCTGCGACACGTTGAAGAACAAGATCGCGCTCGATGTGAGCGGAAACGACGCCGTTCTTCTCCGTGAAGGCTGCAAGACGCGCCTGCGACTGCTCGAGCCCTTGGCGAAATCGTTCGGTTTGCTGGTCAAAGAACTGAAATTCCCCTGAGGGGCGATGGACCTCCTGGTGTTTTTCGAGGTAAGCGACCTCAATGGCGTTCAGCACCGTCGCGGCCAGCCGTGGATCATTGGCTCGATAGCTGACGGCGATGACATTAGTCTTCGGAACGGGCGCGATGGTTAGATTCTTGTCGAGTGCGTTGACTGCCCTGGCGATTGCCACGTTGCTATTCACAGTTCCGAACATAGAATGTGATTGTTGCTGCAGCCCTGTCGCTAGAACTACTTTGCGTAGGAGATCGTCACTGCGTAACAGCTCCACTTCGGAATTCAAGTCCTCTTCTGTTACCTCAGGAAGGGTTTGGGCCGGCGCGCTAGGTTGCGCCGTTACAAGCGCGTCCATGCGTTGACGCAATACTAGGATTTTCATGTGTGCCTCATACTTCTTGGACCACATGCCAGAGAAAAACGCGAGAATCACAATTCCAATGAAAAGCGTCAGGATTAGACGGCGTTGTCGAAAGAGCACCGCAACCAGATCCCGGGCTGTGGGAAGAGGGCGCCTTTCGAAACGCTGGAATTCCATGATTTCGTTTTCCATTTGGTGTTCCTCCAAACCAAAACCGACAAATCTAATAGAGGGCAGGATTGCCATACAATCCGAGAGACGAAGTGGGAAGGTACCGCGATATCTTCGAAATCCGATTCTGCGGCACATAGATCATGTCGCCAGGCTGCAGATGGATGTCCTCGGCAAGATTGTGGGAGCGCAGCATCTTTTTCGCGTCGACCAGGCGGGCCTCCGTCACCCCATTCGGGCCGGGCCTGTATAACACCACCTGTGAGTGTTTCGATGCTTCGGTAAATCCTCCGGCAATTGCGACACCCTCCGTCAGAGTCAGATCACTGCGGAGATCATACTTACCTGGCTTCCCAACCTGACCTGCGGCGATAAAGTACGGCTTCTCGATATCCTTTAGATCAATCGTCACGACCGGATCGTGGAGGGTCCCTGCATACTTCTGTTCTATTTCCGCGGTCAGCTTCGGAATTGTTAGGCCTTCCACGTGGATCGTTCCTGCTGATTTGAGTGTGATATAACCGTCTGGTTCAACGGTCACCATCTGGTTGAACTCAGGCGAAAAGGTGAACTCAATTTCGAATGAGTCGCCTCTCCGCAGCTGATACGACGGAGCTCGTGCCCTCAACGGCGCTTCCTGAGAAGTGGCAGTTGAATTCGGCAGACCGGCGATTTGGCCGGAAATCTCGTTCTGCCCGAACATGACGCCCGGCATCGCCAACATCGAGGTGAACGCAATGGCAAACAATTTCATGGGAAAACCTCATTGGTCTTTCGCAGTAAATGGGCAAGAGGACTGGATTCAATTCAGGGATGGGGACAGCGGCTCTAGATCGCCTGCCTCTACCTCAATGGCCACACTTCGCATGATTTGATCAAGACTCATGACGATCTGGAAATTTTTCTTTTTGCGAATGATGACACCTTCAAGACCCGCTAGCGGACCCGACCGCACACGGGCCCTCTCGCCGACCACAAGGTATGGGTGGGGTTCCAATTTTCCCAAAAGGCTGGCGTTGCGAAGTGCTTCGATATCTCGCTCGGGCAACTCCCACGCCTCGCGGGTCGACCCGACGAACGAGAACACTCCCGGCGTGCCGAGGACTGCCGCGCGCTCGCGTGAAGTAATGCACACGAAGACATAATTGGGAAAGAGGGGAAGGTCAATATGGACTGACTTGCGTTTCTTCCACTCGCGCCTGATGCTGTACACCGGCAAAAACGCATCGGTGTTCTTGTCTGCTAGTTGTTTCTGGACCTGCTTCTCGTGCCGCGAAGCCGTATAGAGTGCAAACCATCTCTTATCGCAGCGTGGCTGCGAAGATCCGATAACATTGTGGATCGTTGTAGGCAGAGCTTCGCCATTCCAAGTCGGCATTCCGCTTGTCCTCATAATCAAACGTTCCACTTACAGTGTTCGCTGCATGCTCAGCATGTCAGTTGACAAATGTCTTCAGTACCGATTCCAAACTTTGCATTTCTGCTTTCGAGGTGGTGCGTTGTTCTGGGTGGAACTGAACTGCGGCGACAAACCCGATAATGTCTAAATCCTTTGATCCCGTGCTGGCTCTTTCGACGCGAAGGACAACACCTTCACCTTGAAGCGTTACGCCGTGGATGCCGCCATCAGGTGGTGGGAGGAAGATTGTCATCTGGATGCAAACTCCCGCGGGGGGACAAACCGCGGTGGATATATGCACTCCGCGAGTGCTGATGTTCCGAGTAAATCCCTCCCCGGTACGCAAACTACCACCGGCGTGAGGCCACCAGAAGCTGACGGGTGCCGCGACGGGATACCGGGTTTGTTGTCGGGCGTCAATATTCGTCCTGTTCACCGATTTCTCGGACTCCTGCTGTTCTGGGTCGAAGGCTGTGATTGAAAGCAAGGTAGGTGTTGCCGTCCTGCTGCACAATCCAACAAAGCTCCACCGTACTTCGGTACGTACTGTGGGCACGCGAACCAGAGACGAACGTCTTACGTCGCCTGTAACGGTTGTCAGTAACCTCCAGCTGCTACAGACCTGCCATGAGATAGTGACAAATTCAACAGGCCAAGCGCGCGTCGGTATACGACACAAATTATCGGCGGCTTGGTCGTCCACGTTTATGCGGATGTCCGTCGTCCCTATGCCAATGCGGTTACTGAAGTCAGCTGCGATCCCTGCTGTACTTTCTGAATTGGCTAATTTTTGATTGAACTTATGAACAGAGATGTATAGGCTCTGTCGTACCCCGCCGTTGCAGCGTGCATCTGTCGCATCAGGACAAAGCTGTTTGGCCATGGGAACTTCTGTTCGACTGAACTGCAGGTTAATTAAGTCAGAAGGATTCCTCTCGGGCATGTCATCGGATAGCGGCGTGTACTGAGACGAGAAAACGGGCTATTCAATGGGCATACATCCGGAACAAGCAGAGCCTTCTCCCTTGGTTGTAATCGCCGAGGCCGACCACCTTACCTCGAGGTTGTTGGCCGAGGATCTCCGCAGGCAAAACCGGTTCAAGATTGCGGAATGCGCTCCCATCGAGCAGGCCATACTGGCAAGCATTGCTGGTCAGGGTGAGGCCATCGTGGTCCTTGGTTTAAGACAAACGGAAGTTCCGTCGCAAGAAGCCCAACTTCTCAGGGATTTACGACGGCAGCGTGCTAATGTTCGGCCGATCGCCCTCATAGGGCAGGGGAACCGTGCTCTCATCTGTGAACTGTTTCGCTCAGGCCTCAAAGGGGTCTTTGAGCGGTCGGAGTACGAGCCGGAGAAGCTTTGCCGGTGTATCGAGTGCGTCGCGGAAGGACAGATCTGGGCAAGAAGTGAACTCCTCAGCTTCGTGATAGACGCCTTTGCGGAGCCGGCTCCAGTTCGGGTCGTTAGCGCAAGAGGCGATCAGTTACTTACGCCCCGGGAACGGGATGTCGTACGTCTTGTGGTCGATGGATTTGGGAACCGCGAAGTCGCCCAACAGCTTGGCTTGAGCTCGCATACTGTCAGAAATTACTTGTTCAACATTTTCGACAAACTTGGGGTTTCAAGCCGCGCCGAGCTAATCCTGTATGTTCTCGCCGATTCGAGGAATGCTACGCGGCAGAGTTCAATAGAACGAGCGGTACACAAGAAGGCGTCTGTGACGCATACGCAGACCGAAACTAGGGGCGTGTTGCATGCCTAGCTGCTCCTCGCGTATCCATTACGACTAACTGTCACCAGTTTGCGTAAAGCCTTTTGCTCCTATCGGGACGCTAACTACCGCTACCTATTGACGGACATTGAATTTGGCGAACTCGTTGTAGCTATCCTACAAAAACTGCCCGAAGCAGAGAGAAAATGATCGTTTCAGAGTTCAGAATAGGAAGGGGAAAGGTACCTCTTCTCATGGCGTTGGCGTGGTTAGTGTCCGTTGCCATCGCATCGTTCCTGCCTATTTCTGTGAAGCTAGCTTTACATACAGAAGGCAGGTTCCACTCGTGGGATCATCTTTGTGTTTTCGCCGTAGGCGGTGTCATCCTATCGACCGGGAGCACGCGGAGAGCAGGTCAGGTCTGCCTTCTCATTTGTGGAGTGGCAACGGGTTTTTGCCTGGAACTCACGCAACATCTTGTCTACCAAAGTGACGTCGAGTTGATTGATATGCTCATGGACACGATCGGGGTCGGAGTAGGTGTTCTGACAATCGTCCTCTGGAGACTGAGCAGCCTGCATCGACGGCGCGGCTCCGTGCCGGCGAAGCGGCTTCCACGCGCAACATCTATTCGTTCAGGTTGATGAAGACGCAAGCTCGTCAGTAGTGCGGTGGATTGTGCTTCTGGAAGATTGCTGTCCTGAAACGTCCTTGCAATCGCGCACTGGCACGGACCAGCACTTCAGGAGTGATTCTTGTCGAACGTCTCAATGCCGCGCTGCTGTGCAGCGGATGGAATGCTGACACGTCATCCCCAAATGGGTGCTGTGAAGCGCGTCCGCAGCGGGGATCAGTTAACTGGCGCAGCTACAAGAACTTAGCATTTTCGTGTTTACGTGAGTAAACGGACGGGTTCGTTGCCATTTACGCGTGCTGACAGCCCTGCAAAAGGCGTCGTTGCAGAAACTACACCGGCCTTGTGCGCATCCAAGCGGCTACCAGAGAAGTCTCGATAGGTGGTGCTGTTCATGGCCTCCGCTGATACGAAGCCGCAGCAAGTCGTAGAGCTAGCTTCAGCCAGCCCGGCTCCGAGTGACGCCTCGCGAGTGAAATCCGTCGCAACTCGGCTCACAGAAGCGGAGCTTGGCGAGATCGAAGCGGCAGCTTTCAACGCGGGGAAAAAGGTCTCCGAGTGGCTGCGCGATACGGCTCTCGCATCTGTCCGCGCGCCAAAGGAAGAGCCGACCGACTCCGTTCTCTTGGCAGAAATCATCGGGATGCGGGACCTTATGCTGAACCTGTTTGCCCAGGCATCGAAGGGGCCATTGAGCACGGAAGATATGCGCAAGATGTCGGCTTATGCAGACTCTATTAAGGAACAAAAGGCCCGCGAATTCCTGTCTCGAAAGCAGTCGCAAACCATCACAAAATAAGAGGAGAAAGCATCATGCAATGGCCGGTTCTTCGCAGGGTCTTTCCGTGGAGAACAGCACTGCTGATGTGCTCGATTCCGGCGCTGGCTTTGGCTGCGTTTCTGGCCTGGTTCCGGTGGGAATTGCCAGCGCTCGAACGCTACTATTTGATGACCTATTGGGACTGTTCCCGGCACGCCGAAATTCCGGACAGTACCACTCAGATTGAGTGGCTTTACATGACGGCTCCGGGGCGGAAAAGCGAGATCGCCATTCCTCAAGATGTCGATTCAAACGGAGCCGGGTTTCTTCCGGTTGGACTGTCCTCTTCGGCTCGCGAACGAGGGTGGAACGAACTGGTAAAGGTACCAGCCCAGAGATGGAAGTCAGCCGAGTTGGAAAGCTTCCTGCAAGAGGACTTCTACGACCACCGCACGTTCGGTGAATTAATCGCGGAGCCACTCTCCTTCATCTGCGTTATCCCACTCCTTGTTCTCTGTGTGGCAGTCATGATCAGACAGGACTTGGTTGGTGAATGGAGGCGGCTTTATGAAGAGATGTACGGAGTCGAATTCACCTCCGATTGGAGTGCTCTTCGGTGGAAGTTTAGCGAGCGGCTTGAAAACTGGAAAGGCCGTCTCCTTGCAGGCGCAACAGCACGTCTTTCGCGCCGGCAATTAGAGCCCGAAGGAAGGTCCTTTGCGGCTGTCAATCAAAGACCATTTCACGCTGAAGGAGGCCCACCTTTGAGTGGTGCCAAGCCGGTTGTTCCAGTGGTCTCTTCGGCGGAGCCAACGCGGTACATGATCTTCCCTGGAGCAGCAGCTATTCGCAACGGCAATGTGCCGCCTAAGCCGTGGGATGAATCGCAATGGATCGACTAGCTTCGCGATCCTCAAAGAACTCCGGTTCGATCTTCTATATCTTCTGAGATTCACGTCTCGAAGAGATCATGGTTGACCTTTCTCATGCCCAAGCATTCGTGCGCTTGTCCACCTGCTAGAAGAGCTCACATCGACTTACTTATATGCGATGAATTAGATATGCAATAGCCGTTTCATTCAGTATCCATGCTGGTATTCGCAACTATCGCGTCGAAAATATTTCTTGAACATAGGTCCTACGTTTCCACATTTCGAGTTACGCTAGGCAGCAAGCAGTTGCGAAGTTCTGCAACTCATGTGTTGAGGTCCCCGCGCATGTTGACTCTGTCCAAGGCTCTCTCGGCAAATCAAGCCCGCACATACCATGCGCGAGAGTTCACGTCGGAGAAGCAGAACTACTGGAGCCGCGACCGCCAGGGGCACAGCGAGTGGCAAGGAGAGCTTACGCGTGAATGGGGCTTGCATGGCTCCGTGGCGGATGAGCAATTTGCGCGCTTAAGCGAAGGTCAGCATCCCGTGAGTGCTGCGCCGCTCGTCAAACATCAGCCTGCAAAGACGTACGAGAACGAATACGGCAAGCAGATCACGAGCACAGAACATCGCGCAGGTTGGGATGCCACGTTCTCTGCGCCGAAGTCGGTATCAGTGACAGCTCTTGTTGGTGGTGATGAGCGTGTGCGTGATGCACATCGTGAAAGCGTCCGCGTTGCGCTGCATGAATTGGAACGGTATACGCAAGCTCGCATCGGCAATGTTCATGCACCTGAGACGACAGGCAAGTTCGTCGTAGCCACTTTCGAGCATGACACCGCGCGGCCTGTTGACGGATACGCAGCACCGCAGCTCCACACCCATGCTGTAATCTTCAACATCACAGAGCGCCACAACGGACAGACGCGGCCACTGCAAGAGCGCAGCTTGTTTCAGTCGCAGCAGTATGCAACAAGCGTGTATCGCTCGGAGCTTGCTATACGGCTGCAAGGTCTTGGCTACGAGATCGAACGCGGCCAACACGGGCAGCCAGAGATCAGAGGCTACTCACAGGAGTATCTGGAAGCGTCGAGCCCTCGGCGTGCCCAGATCAAAGAGCATCTTCAGGAGATTGGTCGGGAAGGCGCAGGCGCCGCACAGGTTGCTGCGCATCGAACGCGAGACAGCAAAGACCTGCTTTCACGTGGAGAGGTGCTAGAACGGCATCGTGACCTTGCGGCGAGGTTCGGCAATCAGCCGGATGGTGTTGTATCGCAGGCACTGGAGCGCGACCACAAGGTCGAACAACAGCCCGAGAAAACGGCGCAGCAGTCGATGACGTATTCACGGAATCATGTTTTCGAGCGGTCCGCTGTGCAGGATGAGCGCAGCATCTTGCAGGCGGCAATAGATCGCAGTATGGGCCAAGCCACGCACAGCCAGGTTCGACAAGAGTTCGAGCAACGTGTACGGCATGGCGAGTTTCGTTTGGTAGGGCGCTCAGACGGAAGGGCCGCTCCGCAGTACACGACAGCCGAGATGGTTCGTTTGGAGCGGGAGATCGTTGGCCTGGTACAGAAGGGCAATGAAAGCCGGTACGAGAGCTCCATGCTGCTATCGCCAGTTCTGCGAATCCGTATCGAGGACGCGCATCGAGAGTTGAGTAAATCGCAGCTTGCAGCAGTGGATGACATCTTCCTCACCCGCGAGAAGATTGTTGGACTTGATGGTGTAGCAGGTGCGGGCAAGACGACCACGCTCGCAGTCATTCGTGAAGGCGTCGAAGCACAGGGCTACCGTGTCGAAGGGTTCGCGCCCACAAGCCGAGCGGCGCAGAAGCTGGCCGAAGCGGGCGTGATGTCATGGACTCTCCAGCATCATCTAGCTAAAGGAGTGCGACCGGACACTGGAGAGAAGCGCCTTTACGTGCTGGATGAGTCGTCTCTTGCGTCCACAGGGCAGATGCATGAGTTCCTTTCGCGCCTCCATCGGAACGATCGCGTTCTGCTTGTGGGAGATGTTCGTCAGCATGAGGGCGTAGAAGCCGGGCGTCCTTTCGCACAGCTTCAAGAAGCGGGGATGCACACAGTGAAGCTGGATGAGATTCTGCGACAGCGTGACCCAGAGTTGAAAGAGGCGGTTGAGATGCTGGCGCGCGGTCATGTCGCAGAGGCGATCGAGAGCCTTGACATCCAAGGCCGGGTGCATGAACTGAGCGGGCGTGAAGCGCGAATATCCGCGATAGCCAGGGAGTACGCTGCTTCGTCAGAAAATACGCTTGTTGTCTCACCGGATAATCGCTCCCGTGCCGAGATCAACAGCGCGATTCATCGAGAGCTGCAGGAGCAAGGCATTGTTGGCAAGCGGGAACATACGATGCAAGTGCTTGTTCCACGGCAGCAGTTGACCGGCGCGGATCGCAGCTGGGCACAGCGGTATCTGCCGAACGACGTGCTGCACTATTCTCGGACATCGAAGGAAACCGGCATCGGCAAAGGAGAGTATGCCCGTGTTGTTGCTGTGAACGGCCAAGAGAATTTACTTACGGTTCTGCGCGACAACGGAGAGCAGACGACCTACGATCCACGCCGTCAGAAGGGCGTCTCCGTTTATCGAGCGGAAGAGAAGGCGTTCTCCATTGGTGATCGCATTCAGTTCACGGCACCCAACCAAGAACTGAAGATTGCCAATCGTGAGCTTGCCAGGATTGAGAACATCGGCGCGAACGGCTCGATGCACCTGAAACTTGATAGCGGACGCAATGTTGAAGTCGGGGTACGTGGCTTCCCGCATATTGATCACGGTTACGCTGTCACGAGCCATTCGAGCCAGGGACAGACCGCAGAGCGTGTGCTGATTCATGCGGATACTGAACTCGGGGCTAAGGATCTGCTGAATCACCGCATGGCCTATGTGTCCGTCTCGCGCGGGCAGTGGGACGCGCAGATCTTTACCAATGACCGCGACAAGCTGGTGCAGGCCTTAAGTCACGATGTTTCGCACAAGAGTGCGCTCCAGCCGGAACAGACAATCTCTACGGTGACGCAGAGGATTGGGCCAGCTTCTGAGCGTGTGCTGGAGAGAAGCATGGGATATGGGTTGGGTTTGTGACCCGGAGCTTTTACAGGGGAGAGGACGATGCAGCCATTCGATACCACGCAAAAGAAGCCACCACGACGGGCCACGATTCCGACGGAAGAGAAGTTGCTTGTCAGCCGAGGAGAAGCGGCTCAGCTACTCTCGATTAGCCAGCGCGGGCTCGACTACCTGATTGCAAATCGCAAGCTGCCCACAAGGAGAATCGGTGGCAGAGTGCTGGTTCCCGTGGCGGACCTGCGGAAGTACGCCCGCGGAGATCATCCTGAGAAGATCGTGGTCTGAAGAAAGGCGATCTCATTGACTAAGTAGGATTCGTCTTGAAATTGCCACCGAATCAGCGATTCAGCCGAGCCTCCACGTTTCAGATCATTCAATTCCCGTTCGATGGAGCCTGGTGAACTTCCGTGCGATACCGATTGCGTTCCCACCGGAAGGAGATGAGGTATCGCTTGTCACGGCGGGGTCGGTAGACGAGGGCCGGACGGAAGCATACCAAGCAGCGGCCGCCTTTCTTCCTTACGCTGGGATAAAGGATGCCGTTGGACTGTTCCTTCAGAAGCTTCTGTGCGAGTTTTTGAGGAGCCGTATAACACTCGGGAACAGGTTCCGGAGCTAGACATTCGGCATAGGCCGAAGCAGGTTCCAGAGAATGAAATTCGGCATGGAAGTCAGCCAACCAATCGTCGTAGGTCGATGATTCCATCTCGGGAACGCCTGCAGGAGACTTGGGAACCACAATAGCAGCGAGATGCTTGGCTTTGTGGTAGCTGACCTCAGCAAGCGACGTTTCCAGCTCGTCCGCGGCGTACCAAGCACCTCGACTGGACACATTGAATCGTGATCCTGTTGGGCCCGGATGAAGGAACGATGCGCGCACAATGTGGGCATTGGGAATGCCGTAAACCAGCTCGTAGGTACTAATACCAGGCAGACCGAACTGCTCGCCTTGAATGCGGTCATTCGTAGCCCCATCCAATCGAATCAACTTTTCTAGCATCTCGTCGTCGTCGGCGACGTCATTCAGCACTGCTTTACCATCGCTATATCGGGAAGGAATCAGACGATGCATCCCGTCGCGATTGATTTGGCGGAGCGGTGGCGTCACTGCCCGCCCCGCCAAGCGTCTAGCATTCGCCGAACTTCAATCATTCCCGGTTGCCCTCGCTGAAGCATGTACGCGAGCGGCGTGCGTCCCATGAAGATTGGCCCACGGTTCGCCAACGTAATCCAACGGTCCGCCCATGGTTTACCGAAGTAGATGTTGAGAGCCTTGTAGATTCCGATAAGCAGCGAGATGCGAGTGAGCGTGTCCTGATCGAGTGTTCGCTTGGGATTGGTCTTCCATGCGTGGAAAGTCGAAGACGCCAGGCCACCGAGCAAGGCGCGGGATTGTCCTTCATTCAAATCCCATTTCTTGCGGAGATTCATAAACGCCTTGATCGCGGCGGAGGAAAGCTCCGCGCGTTCGGCGGCATTGCCGAGGTCGGCTCCGGATTCGAAGTCGTATCCGGCAATTCGGGGAAGGACGAGAGTGGTGGCACTGGCAACCATAGGCATTCCTCGCTTTCGAGAACTATTATCCTCGAAAACGAGAAAACCTTCAATCTATATCAAGATTCGTTTCCGCGCAGCCTGAAGCGTTTCGGAGCTGCAGATCGGCCGCAATTCTCCTCGACGAGCGCGCCAGAACTACCCGCCGCTGTGGCGGCCGTCAAGGCGCTTCGCCCGCTGTGCGGCGTGCTTCGCACGGCCCTGACTGCCGCCTTCGCGGCAGCAGGAGGGCTCGGTATGAGGAGCATATCTGCTCCTCTGTTCTCGGGAGAACCGGAGAGACGAGCGCAGGCCCAACAGAGTGCGGCTCCATGAGGAACCCCGAAAGCGGCGTTTCGGGTGATTTTGACCTTCGCCCATAAGACCGCCACGCGTGAGTGAATAAAGCGACTCTTCGTTCAGGAGTAAAGCGGTTTCAGGCTACCGGTAAATGGCGCGTCAGATCCTGTCTGTCGTGCAGGACGCGCAAGATTTCGATGAGGCCGGATGTCTGCCGATAGACCAGAAAATGACGCGGTTCTGCGACTCTCGGGAGCACATGATCGCGGCTTGAAACGAGATGATAGAGAAAAATGTCTGCCGGCAGCTCCGATCTCTGCCGAACGCCTGGCCGCGATGGGTCGGCTTCAATATCGCGCAGAGCCTGGATGAGCAGATTTTCATACCGGCGGGCGGCGTCGCGGCCGAAATTTTCCTCGCTCCACCGGAGAACGTCGCGTATATCCCGGCGAGCCGGGCCCGTGAGGACGACCCTCTTGCGCGCGCCTTTCTTAGCCACGCGCACGCGCCGAGGCGATCTCCTGAGAAACCTCGCGGCCAAGTGCGCGAATGTCGGCCTCTAATGCGTCCACAGAGGCATATGATTTGAAATCGCCGCCTTCGAGAGCGTCGAGACCTTCCTGGACCGCACCTCGAAGCCATTCGAGCCTGGCTTTGTCTTCGGCGTCCTGACGCTCCAGAAGCGCCAAGCCCGCGCGCATCACTTCGCTCGCGTTGGCGAAGCGGCCGTCGGAAATGCTCGTCTCGACGAACTGGTCGTAGTGGTCGGTCAAATTCACGTTCCGAGTCGGCATGACGTCCCCCTTTCCCATGAGCATAGCGCACATTAGCAATAGTTGCCAGTACGCTTTGACGCAGCCAGAGTCTTTCCGCGACAAGAACCGACCGCGGAGGCTCGCTCGGAACAAGTGCCACCAGAACTGCCACTAGGGATCGCTAGCCAACCAGTCGGCGAGCGATGAATCGTGCAAATTATTGACCTATAAGGAGATAATGGTGGACGCGGAAGGAATCGAACCTTCAACCTGTCGATTAAGAGTCGAATGCTCTGCCAATTGAGCTACGCGTCCTAGCCTGTTTCCGCTCGGACGAGCGGAGCGAACTGCTGCAAAGTTCGCAAGGGAAATGCGCCACGAGAACGCCGCGCACAGTTGAGAGTGTATCACGGTGTCACGAGCCGATTTGACCAGTCTGCGGAAGAACCTGTGGACGTTCTGCGGCTAGCCGACAAAATCGACCTCAGCTTTATAAGGAATGATGCCGCGTTCATATCCCATTTCCAGCAGCTTGCGGATGGCTTCGCGGCCGTCGTCGCCGTAGTTGATCGTCCGCTCGTTAACGTACATTCCCACAAAGCGATTGGCAAGATTCGTATCGAGATCGCGTGCGAACTGCATCGCGTATTCGAGCGCGGGCTCGCGATGGTCCAGCGCGTATTGAATGCTGTCGCGCAGCGCATTCGTGGCGATCATCTGCACATCGCCGCCGAGCGAGCGGCGAATTGCATTGCCACCGAGCGGCAGCGGGAGGCTCGTCTGCTCGAACCACCAAACGCCAAGGTCGAGGATCTTTTTGAGGCCGTCGCGACTGTAGGTAAGCTGTCCTTCATGAATAATCAGACCGGCGTCGAATTCGCCCGCTTGCACGGCGGGGATGATCTTATCGAACGGCACCGTTACTGTTTCGACCTCAGGTGCAAAGAGCTTCAGTGTGAGATACGCCGTGGTCAACGTTCCCGGCACCGCGATGCGGAGCTTCTTCACTTCGTCTAGCGTATACGGCCGGGCGGCGACGATCATGGGACCATACTTGTCGCCGACCGAGCCGCCACAAGCCATCAGCGTGTAATGCTGCTGAATATATGGATAAGCGTGAAAGCTGATCGCGGTGACGTCGTAAAACTGCTCGTCCATCGCCTTGCGGTTGAGCGTCTCGATGTCGCTGAGCGTGTGGGCGAAGCGATAGCCGGGCACGCGCACCTTATTTGTGGCGAGGCCGTAAAACATGAACGCGTCGTCAGAATCCGGGCTGTGGGCAACAGAGATTTCACGTACTGCAGATGCTGGGGAAGTCATCAAGTCCTTCAGATGCATTAAGCGGAGCGCTTGTTGCGGGGATGGCGCCGGAGCGCACTGTAGATGCCGGCGGCCGCGAGAATTTTGACAGCTTCACCTGGCAGGAACGGGGCTACGGTCTCGATCCAGACCGCGCGCAGGGGAAGATGCGTGAACGTTGCAAACCAGCCGGCGCCGCCGACGAACAGCAACGCAGTCGCGGCGGTACAGGCGATCGCGGCCGCGGCGTACATCGAGAGTCGTCTGGCGAGTCTGCGGCACAACCCACCGGCCATCGCGGCGACCAGCGGATAAGCAAGCAGATAACCGCTGGTAGGGCCGAAAAAGAGTTGAGCAAGGCCGCCCGGCCCCGCGGGGCTGAAGACCGGCAGACCGCAGGCTCCTTCGGCGAGATAGGCAAGCAATGTAAGAAAACCGCCGACAGGGCCGAATGCCAGGCCCACCAGGAGAACGGCCAGAGGCTGCAGCGTCAATGGGACCGGCGTGAAAGGCAACGGAAGGGACACGTGCGCTGCAATAGCGATGCCGATCGTCGCCGCGATCCCCAGCGTAACTTTGCCCGGAATGCTGGAGGTAAAGGCGCGTGCCTGCGATAGTCCGGAGCGATTTGTCAGAGCGGTTTGCATAGTTTTCAGGATGCCTTGCGTTGCGCTTCGGGCCCTTCTGCTGATGTCGATTTCAACTTCGACGAGGATGCGATCAGCGGTCGCGGCTTCGTCGAACGGGCGGACTTCTGATCGCGCCTGGATCGATAGATGTGCTGCGCAATCGAAACCGCGGCCCAAAGCAGCGCAGCCAGGGCGATGAGCGAAATGACGAAGAGAATCCGCATCGGGTCCGCTGCACAGAATACCAAACTCTGGCGCTACGGATTGCAGTTGCACGCGGATTACGAATCTGGTTCGACTCGGCGGAAGTCCCGGATTTCCTACACAAAATGCGCGATACTGGGCGGAGTTTCGTGCGGGTCAGGTGGTTTTGCGCAGACAGCAGAAGAATCCGAAGCGGTTTGGTCTCATTGCGGCAATCTTCGCAACACGCTCGCGACTCTACGATTCGCGACGCAAGCTCGCCACTTTGGGGGCGGGCGCGCTGGTGCTGGTGATGGGCTACGGTGTCGTCTTCGGCCACAATGGACTTACGATGTTCGCGCATAAGCGCGCCGAGGCCCGCGAGCTGCAGCAGCAGATGCAGCAGTTACACACAGAGAACGCCCGGCTTCATGAGCATGTCGATCAGTTGCAGAACGATCCGGCCGCCATCGAGCATCAGGCGCGCGAGGAACTTCACTACACGCGCGCCGGCGAGGTTATCTACACCCTGCCTGCGCCCGCCGCAAACGACGCTGCACCGTCCCACTAGAACCTTGCACTTCGCGCATCGATTGACTTCGCGCATCTACCGACGCCCCGTTATACTGCGCTTTCTGTGCGACGCTAAATCTGGGCTGCACAGTCGCGGTGGTTATGCGAATAGGAGTCGATTTAGGCGGCACCAAGACAGAGGCGCTTGCATTGGACGATGCGGGACGCGAGCTCCATCGCGTTCGCGTGCCCACGCCGCAACACGATTATCGCGCCACAGTCGAGACGATCGCTGCGCTCGTGCGCGATCTGGAGAGCGAGATTGGCGCGCAGGGCACAGTCGGCGTAGGGATTCCCGGAACCATCGTCGCTTCCACTGGCCTTGTCAAAAATGCGAACTCGACGTGGTTGAACGGACAGCCACTGGAGCGTGACCTGAGCCGTGCGCTCGCGCGTGAGGTGCGCTGCGCCAACGACGCAAACTGCTTCGCCGTCAGCGAGGCAACGGATGGCGCGGCGGTCGGCGCGGAAGTTGTCTTCGGCGTGATCCTCGGTACGGGTTGCGGCGGCGGCCTTGTCATCCGCGGCTCGCTGCTGACAGGGCCGAACGGTCTCGCCGGCGAGTGGGGACACACCGCGCTGCCGTGGCCCAGCGCCGAAGAGTGGCCCGGCCCACACTGCTACTGCGGCCGCCGCGGTTGTCTGGAGACATGGATCTCAGGCACCGGATTCGAGAGGGATTTCGCGCGAGTCAGCGGACGTTCGCTTCCTGGCGCCGAGATCGTAGCGGCCGCCGCGGATGGGGACGCCGAGGCGGAGGCCGCGTTTGCCCGGCTCGAGGATCGCATCGCGCGCGGCCTGTCAACCGTCGTGAACATCGTGGATCCGAACGTCATTGTGCTCGGTGGCGGACTTTCGCGGATCGACAGGCTGTACAGCGGCGCCATCTCCGCGAAGCTTCGCGACTACGCTTTCGGTGGAGGCGTGGACACACCCATTCGCCGCAATCTGCACGGAGACTCCAGCGGCGTCCGCGGAGCTGCCTGGTTGTGGCCCGCGCCGCGTCGTAGTCTTGCATAAGGCCGCTTGGCGGTCGTCTGTGAGGTGACTGATGGCGAACAAAAAGAGTGCCACACCGGTAGCGCGTGATCTCGGTGGGGAGCTGCGCGCGCAGTTGAAGGCGCTTCTTGATGGAGGGCAGGCGCACGCCGGCTTCGACAAGGCCGTCGCCAAAATGCCGGCGGATCTCTGCGGAGTCGTTCCGAAAGGCATGCCCTACTCGGCATGGCAGCTGCTCGAACACATTCGAATGGCCCAGCGCGACATTCTCGATTTCTGCCGCAACGACGACGGCAGCTATCGCCCCATGAAGTGGCCGGACGATTACTGGCCTAAAGATCCCAAGCCGCCGAACGCTTCGGCGTGGGAGAAGAGCGTGAAGCAGATCCGCGCGGATCGCGAGGCGTTCGACCGGCTGCTGGATTCGGTGGATGATTCGAACCTCATCAAGCCTTTTTCTTGGGGAGATGGACAGAATCTTCTGCGCGAAGCACTTCTGATCGCCGATCACAACGCCTATCACGTCGGCGAGCTCGTTTTGTTGCGTCGAGTGCTCGGTGCTTGGAAGAGTTAGAGCCCCAGCGCGGCAGGCCACTCCGAGGGGTGCTCGACCATGCGATCGGGCTGCGCCGCATGCAACGTATGCGGCGCCAGACCGAACAGACATCCAACCGTTCGCGCGCCGATCCTGCGTCCGGTAAGAACGTCCACATCGGAGTCGCCGATCATCACCACCTCGCCGCTCGCCAGCGGCGCAGCACTGTAATCCCGCATTCTCAGCAGGGCATCCGCTTCACGCGCAATCGTCAGCAAGCCCTCAGGATCGGGCTTCTTCGTTGTAAAGGAGTTGCCGCCATAGTTCTGAAAGAAAAACGGAGCGAGTCCGAGCGCCTCGCATATCTGCCGCGACGGATTCACAGGCTTGTTGGTCAGCACCGCCATCGGAAGATGCGGCTGACGTTCGCGGATCAGCGCCAGCGCTTCAAGCACGCCTTCATAGCATTGCGTGTTGTCGAGCTTGTGTTCCCGGTAGTGCGCAAGAAACAGATCGAAGGCTCGATGAAACAGAGCGTCTCCCGCGTCTGCATTGCCGGCGTCCAGATCGCCCGGATCGCCCAGCGCGCGCCTCACCAGCATTGCCGCTCCATCGCCGATGTAGCCCGCGATCACGGCGTTCGGCAGCGGACTCTTTCCAACACCCCGCATCGCCGCGTTGACCGAATTGCATAGGTCGAGCGAAGAGTCGATAAGCGTTCCGTCAAGGTCGAAGACCAGCAATCGCGGCCCTTGCATGATGACAGTCTAGCCGCAGAAGGAGATCCGTTCTGCGGCTAGTGGAGTGCGATAGGGAATGACTGCGTCTGTCAGCGTGGTGAGATTTCGATGTCTCCTGAGCCGGTGCGAATCTCCAGGCCAGGGCCGCCGCCGTTGACCGAGGTCGTCACGTGATGACGAGAACTATCGCCGTTGGCTGCGACCACGCCCGGCATGTGGACGCGAATGTCTCCCGAGCCGGTGAACGCCTCCAGCGTGAAGCGCGAATCCGGCGCGAGATGCATTCGCACGTCGCCGGATCCCGTCATGATCGAGCCGCCGTTTTGCAGGTGACCATCCGCCTCAATATCTCCCGATCCACTGCGGCCAGTGAAGCTGCCGTTGAAGTTCAAAACCTTAATATCGCCGGAACCTGTCTTCACCTTCACGTCACCGGTGCCATTGTCCTGAAGCTCCACATCGCCGGACCCCGACTCCAGATCTGCCGGTCCATGAACTCCACTCACATGCACATTGCCCGATCCGCTCCCAGCCGACACAAATCGACCGACATTGTTGACCTCAACATCTCCCGATCCGCTGTGCAGATTCAAGGCGACATCCGCGGGCACGTTGATGTCATAGTCGATGGAAATACTGTTGAACAGCGAGTGATCGTTTATCTCGCCGACCCGCACCGTGTTTCCACTCTGCGTGATCGGCGGGTTCTCCACGATGCGTTGCACGCGTGAGTTCACGTCGCCAAAGGCACTCCATCCGGCGTGCACGTGCCCGATGATGTGAATCTGGCCGCCACCGCCCGGCACGATGTGAATATTGCCCGAGCCGGTCGAGACATAAAGATCGGGCTGCGCCGAGACGTTCACTGTGCGGTCGAAGGTATTGTCAGCTAGCGCCGCCGTGGTGCAGGCCAGGAGTGCCGTGAGAAGTAGCGGTCGAAGATTCATTTCCGTGCTCCATCGCGCCAGTTGCTTGCGCGGGTTGTGGGCCTTGCGTCGCAGCGCTTAACCCGTGATGTGAATCCTACGACGTTTGCTGCAGGATGACCGTGTCCCCGGCTTTAAGGCCGGAAGTAATTTCGATGCGGCTGCCGTTGGAAAGGCCGGTCTTCACACTCACGACGCGGTGGCCGTCCTTGCCGTGCGGGTCCGGAACCCAGACGCTGGCTTTGCGGTCCTTGTCATAGAGCACCGCCTGCTCCGGCACGGTCAGCACGTTCTTATGCTCTTCCAGCACGATCTCGGCGTTGGCCGTCATGTTAGCCTTCAGCTCCCCGCCCGGGTTATCGATCGAAATCTGCACCTCGAACGTCGTAACGTTGTCCTTCTCCACACCCAGCGGCGCGATCTTAGTCACCTTGCCGTAGAACGTGCGGTCCGGGAAACTCTGCACTTTAATGCGCGCCGGCTGCCCGAGATAGACCTTGCCGATGTCCGACTCGTCGACCTTACCTTTGACATACACCTGGTGCGTGTCGCCCAGCGTCATCACTAGTGTGGCCGTCGAGCCCAGCACCAGAATCGAGCTCACCGCATCGCCCACCTGCACATCGCGCGATAACACAACCCCGTTGATGGGCGATGTAATGGTGGTATAGGAGAGTTGTTCCTCAAGCTGCTTCAGCGACGCCTCCGCCTGCGCGACCTGTGACTGCGCCTGGCGAGCCTTGGCCGCATCGACCGTGATCTGCGCAACGGCGCGGTCACGCGCGTTCGCAGCGGAGAGATATTGCTGCTGCGCCTGGTCCGCGTTCTGCTTGGAGAGCACCCCGTCCTTTTCCATCTGTGCGGCGCGCTGCCAGTTGCGCTGCCAGTCGGGCAGATCGGGCGCCTCGGCTGCAACTTTGTCATACGCCACGCCCGCCTGCGCGGAGCGCAAGTTCGACTCCGCCGCATCCAGCTGCGCCTTTTGCGCTGCCACCTCGTCCAGGATCTCTTCCTGGTCAAGCTGTGCGAGCACCTGCCCCACGTGCACCGTGTGGTTGATATCGGTATCCAGCTTTGTGACGATGCCGCTCGCCTTGGATTTCACCTCGACCTGCGTAATCGGCCAGATCTTTCCGGTCGCCACCACCGAGCGCGCAATGTCGCCCATCTGGGCCTTCGCCAGCTGCGAGGGATCCAGCTTGTCCGGGGCGGACAGCGCCTTCGCGACAAAAACAACGCCGGCAACCAGAACCGCAGCTACCGAGCCAAGGACGATCCAAAGCCGCTTTCGGGACTTCCGTGACGAGTTCAACTCGAGGCCTCCAGCTTCAGGGAAGGGTCGAAGCTGGATACGCAGGTCTGGCCGATTTGGTTCCCGGCCAGTCAGCACCGCGCCTGGGCCATCAGGCGTATTTCCGCAGCACTCCCAGCACCTTGCCCTGGATCGCCACATTCGAGGCCGGCGCATAAATCGGCGCCATCTCGGTATTGGAAGGCTGCAGCCGGATCAGGCTGCCTTCGCGATAAAAACGCTTCAGCGTCGCGTCCGAACCATCCACCAGCGCGACCACAATTTCGCCCTCGCGCGCCGTTCTCGTCCGCTCCACCAGCACGTAATCGCCTGAAACAATATGCTCGTCGCGCATCGAGTCCCCGCGCACCTCCAGGGCGAAGACCTCGCGGCCGCCGATAATGTCCCCCAGCGAAATCGACTCCGCGTTTTCAATCGCCTCCACCGGCTGCCCGGCGGCGATTCGCCCTAGCAGCGGCAGGCGCTCAAAGCTCTTTTTCTGCGATCGCTGCGGCAGCACGTCGATCGATCGGCTGCGGTTATGAGCGCGCTGCAGTAGTCCCTTGGTCTGCAGATTGGTCACGTGCTTGTGCACCGTGGCCAGGGAGCTCAGACCCAGGCCGGCCGCCATCTCCTCATAGGAGGGCGAGTAACCGTGACGCGCCGTGAAGCTATTGAGGAAGTCCAAAACCTCTTTTTGCCGACGTGTGATCGCCATGCCGCCATTGTAGCGAATAAAAAGCGAACTGCAAGAGAAACCTTTATCGGAACCTTTTAAGTTAGAGAGAGGGCTTCCCGGCCCGCATCCTCATGATTCCCGAAATGGCACGTACGTTACTTTTGGTTTCATCTTTTCTGTTGTCTTCGCCTGAGAAAAGCCTCATGTTGGAAGAGTGCACCCGGCGAAGGTTGCACGAAGAAAAATAGAACGAATGGCTAAGGCGGTTTTGAGAATCGCCGGTGCCTGCTCCTCCCAGGTGAGCAGTATTTAGAGGAGCGAAGAATGCGGGTCCTAGTTGTGGAAGACGACCAGGCTCTGGCGATGTTTCTCCAGCGCGGGTTGTCGTTTGAAGGGCATGATGCCCAGTGGGTAGGGGATGGCGAAGCTGCCATCGAAAAATCGCGTTCCTGGAAGCCGGATCTGGTCGTACTCGATCTTGGCCTTCCTCGGCGCAATGGGCACGAGGTGCTGCAGGTCTTCGCGGCGGAGCCGTCACGCTGCTCGGTGCTGGTTCTCACCGGACACGGCGAGGTCGAAGAGCGCGTCCGCTGCCTGAACATGGGCGCCGACGACTTTCTCGTCAAGCCCTTCAGTTTTCAGGAGCTGATGGCCCGCTGCCGGGCGCTCCTGCGCCGTCATCAGCGTCATGCCGATCCCGTGATTCGCTGGGGCGATCTCGTGATGGATCGTCTGGAGCGGACCGTCGAGCGATGCGGCCGCGGCGTCGAGCTCACAGCCAGAGAGTTCGCTCTGCTGGAGTCGCTGATGCTGCATCAGGGCGAGACCTGCTCGCGCGCTGAGTTGCTCGAAAAGGTGTGGCAGATGGCCCCGGACACGGCAACCAACGTCCTCGACGTCTACGTGAACTATCTTCGCCGCAAGCTTAGCGCCGTCGTTGAGGCGGAGCTTCCCGGCGGCGCTGTCATCGAGACCGTGCGCGGCAGCGGCTATCGGATGGCGCTGCGGCCGCCCGCTGTGCGCAGCCTCGGCGACACAGCCCAGCTTCCGACGGCGGTGGGTGCATGAGAACGACCGATGAAAAGGATACGCATATGGATATGAAGAAGGAGCTGCACGATCTGAGTCAGCCGTTGACCCGGCTGCAGTGGAGGCTGGAGCTCGCCCGGATGACGGGCGACCACGAGGAGGTTCGCGAAAGCATAATCGCTGCTCTCGAGGACTTGAGTGAACTGATGCAGCGGGTTCAGCAGATACGGTCCAGAAATGAAGCCGCTCGGGCAGCGGTAGGGAGAGTGGCATGAGCGGAACGATGACAGGCAGTACAAGCAGTGTTATGACCGGCGGTCTGAGGAATGGTCTCCGCGATAGCGGTCCGGGGAATAGGGGTCTACAGGACAGCGGTCCGCGAAATAGCGGCCTAAGGAGTAATAGCGATCTCAGGAATGATCTCAGAAATATAGAGAGGCGGGTTGTTCTGGCCAGCGCCGACGCCGGTCTCCGGCAACGCCTGCGCGACAGCCTCACCGGTTTGCGGTGGCATGTGCACGAGGCCTGCGGGGGCGCCGAAGCGCTGATCCTGCTGGAGCGTCAGCCCTCCGACGCGCTGCTAATCGATGGCTGGCTGCCCGATCTCGAGGCCGCGGAGCTCGCCGGGCATATTGCTCTGATGTACCCGGCGGTCGATGTGCTCGGCATCGACGGCGGCCCGCTGACCTCCGCCCGCAGCGCGCACCGGCACGAGCTTCTGCACGCGCTTCGCGATGCGCAGCAGACGCCGCACGAGGTCCCAAAGACGGACACCGCTGCATGGAACGCCGCGCCGGCGTTCATTCCGAAACCAGCCGCAGTGCAGGGAAGCAGCCGGTGGATGACATCGCCGTCCTCGCACCTTTCGGAAGAGCGTGCCCCGGTTGCTGCCTATGTGCCGTCCCTGGCCACAAGCCGCATCTCTCCCGCAGCGAGAACGCCTCAGATTCCCGGGCTCGTAGGCGCTAGCCCTGTGATGGCCGAACTCGCCCGCATGATCCGCCTCGTGGCCCCGCGGAACTCGACCGTTCTGATCGAAGGCGAGACCGGCACCGGCAAAGAGGTCGTCGCCACGGCGATCCATCACCTCAGCAAACGCTCCTCGAAGCCGCTCGTCGTCCTGAATTGCGCCGCAATCCCGGAGTCGCTCCTCGAAGCCGAGCTCTTCGGCCACACTCGCGGCGCCTTCACCGGGGCAGTTCAAGCGCGCACCGGCCGTATCGAGGCCGCGCACGGCGGCACGCTCTTTCTGGACGAGATCGGCGAGCTGCCCCTGGCCGTGCAGGCCAAGCTGCTCCGTTTCCTGGAGGGCGGCGAACTGCAGCGCGTCGGCGACAACGACCTAACCCGCGTCGACGTCCGGGTGGTCGCCGCAACCCACCGCGACCTTGAACAGCGTGTCGTCGATGGCGACTTCCGCCTCGATCTCTATCACCGGCTGGCGGTCTTCCCCATCGAGGTGCCGCCGCTCCGCGAGCGCCTGGAGGATATGCCCGAGCTCGCCGAGCACCTGCTCGCCCGCCTGGGCGCCGATGCTCCACGGAAGTCGCTCGGGCCCGACGCTCTCAGGGCGCTCGAGCAGCACGCGTGGCCGGGAAATGTGCGCGAGCTCGCCCACGTCCTGGAGCGTGCCGTGATCCTGGCCGGCGACCTGCCCGTCATCGCCGCCGAACACATCCGCTGCCGCCGCAAACCGCGTCCAGCACTTTGAAAAAAAATTCCGCCGGATGCAACGCGTTCAAATCACCCCTGCATCTCTCGATGTAACGACGAAGAAACCGACTTCAACGCAGCCCCTGGAAACAGGGGCTTTCTTTTTGCGAGTCGATTGGCTCGCTCTTTCTGTCGCGAATCTTGCTCTCAGCTTTCCCACTCTTTCGTCTGCTTTGCTTCCTCTAATCTTTCGCATTGGAGGTTGCTAAGAGTAGGGTCTCGTTTTCGGCAACGGCTTTGCTCCTTTTGTCCTGTGTTGGCGCAGCGATCAAGCGCTGTCCCAAACACCCGAAGGAGCCTCCGATGCTCGCTCTTGAAACGCAATTCTCCAGTCCCGCCTTCAACGCGCCGCTCGCGGCCCAGCCCATTATGTCCGGCGCTGAGCGCGACCGTCTGCTCCTCGAGCATCTGCCGTCCGTGCGTTTCATCGCGCGCAAGATCCACAAGACGCTGCCGCGTCATGTCGAGCTCGACGACCTGATCTCCGCCGGAATGGTCGGCCTGGTGGAGTCCTTCAACCGTTTCGACGCGAGCCGTCACGTGCAGTTCAAGAGCTACGCGCAGTTTCGGATTCGCGGAGCCATACTTGACTGGCTGCGCACGCTCGACTGGGGCTCGCGTGATCTTCGCCGCAAGGCCCGCGCCATCGGAGAAGCCACGCGTGTGCTCGCGCAGCAGCTCGGCCGTGTGCCCACCGAGCAGGAGATCGCTCATGAGATCAGATGGGAACTCGAAGAGCTGCAGCAGTTCATGGGCGAGCTCAAGGGACTTGAGGTCAGCAGCCTCAACGCTGATCACAGCAAGGAAGACGACGACGAAGAGCTCCAATACGTTCCGGCGCCCGAAGAGGAAGACCCGTTCTTCCGCTGTCTGCAGGCGGAGTCGCGGCAGCACATCATCGACGCCATCGAAGAGCTGCCCGAAAAGGAACGCCTTGTTCTCACGCTTTACTACTACGAGGAGCTGACCATGCGCGAGATCGGTCTCACGCTCGGCGTCGTGGAGTCGCGTGTCTCGCAGATTCATTCCGCCGCCATCCGCCGGCTGCGTTCCGCACTGGGCGGAAGGAAGATCGCGAAATACAGCAGCTTGCGACCCGCTCGCCGCGCGGCCGCCTGACCGGCCGTCCAGAATAAGAACACGCTAAAGTCCCACCGCGCTCCGCCGATACACACCATGAGGAGATTCTCATGGTTCGAGATTTGCAGGAAACGGATGCATCGGTGGCGCCGGCCTCCGTGATCGACGCCGGAACGAACGGACTGGCTCTGTTCGCGCCCACGGCGTCCTGGCGGATGCGGCTCGCCGAGCTTCGACAGGCAATTCACGCCGGCACGTACCATGTGTCTGCATCCGATCTCGCCGACGCTTTGCTGCGATCGTTTCGCAACTCGAACTGAGCGCCAATCGTCCGCACCGCCAGTGTCCCATCAAATTCGAACTGTCGCGGCTTCCATTCGCTCACTCCATGCCGCATACAATCTTCTCGGCGCATCGAACGGTGCATGGAGGAAGTGCATGAGTGAGTGGGTGAAGGTAACAGCGAGTGACGGCTTCGTTCTCTCGGCCTATGTGGCGCGGCCACAAGACGATCCGAAGGGTGCGATCGTAGTCATTCAAGAAATCTTTGGCGTCAACAAGTCCATCCAGGCAGTCGCGGATTCCTACGCGAGCGACGGTTTTCTCGCCATCGCGCCCGCGATCATGGATCGCATCGAGCCAGGCCTGAATCTCGGCTACGGCGAGGCCGACCTGAAGAAGGCGTTTTCGCTCTATCCGAAGCTCAACCCGGACGACTCGCTGAAGGATGTGGCCGCCGCGTTCAAATACGCCCGCGAAATAATCGACTCGGTCGGCGTGCTGGGTTTCTGTTACGGCGGCCTGGTCAGTTGGGTCGCTGCCGTCCGCGGAAACAATGAGGCCATTGAGCCCGCCTGCACCGTCTGCTACTACCCCGGCGGCATCGGCAAGTTCGCCGCCGAAGAGCCATCCTGCCCAGTCATGATCCACTTCGGCGGCGCCGACGATCACATTGGCAACGATCAGGTCGACGCCGTCCGCAACGCACACGGCAAGCATCCGGGTGAGGTCGAGATCTTCGTCTATGAAGGCGCGCCGCACGCCTTCGCCAATCCCGATCGGCCATCCTACAAAGCGGAAGCCGCGAAACTTGCTCGTGAGCGCTCGCTCAAGTTCCTTAACACCCACATCGCCTAGCACTTCCACGGTCTGCCGGAGTCAGAGAAAGAAGCCGCCGGAACGCCGAAAATCGGCCTCTGGCGTGCTATCTTTAAGGGAGACACTGAGAGAAGTGGACTGAGTAAAAAGAGACGAGGAGTAACAACCAACCGTGTTGGCCCCCGCACAAAAGACCGAAATCATCACCAAATTCCGCACCCATGACTCCGACACCGGAAGTCCTGAGGTGCAGATTGCCATCCTCAGCGAGCGTATCGGCGAGCTGACCGAGCACTTCAAGATGCACAAAAAGGATCATGGCTCCCGCCGTGGTCTCCTGATGCTCGTCTCCAAGCGCCGCCGCCTTCTGGACTACCTGAAGCGTACGGACTCGGACCGCTATCGCGACGTGATCGGCAAGCTGGGCATCCGCAAGTAACCTCACATCGCGAGCCGGCTCCGCATCGCGTGAGAGCCGACGGAGAGCGAAGACGACGTTGAACGTTTCAAGCGCCAGGAATCGCGCAGGATCTCTTTCCGGAGATGTCTGCGCCTTTCCGTCTCTGCGCTCCTCCGAGCTTCGCCATCCCGGCGTCCTGATGCCGGCCGCGCATCTATTTTCAGCCCCGTCCGAGAGCGCTCTGGCGGGGCTTTCGCTTTAGGCGCGCTGCCTGACGCGATCATCAAGTTTCATTTAGCGACGAAGAAAAGGAAGACCATGAAGCACGACGTAATCATCGAGCTTGCCGGCGGCAAGCAAATCAAATTCGAAACAGGCAGGCTGGCCAAGCAGGCCTCTGGCGCCGCCTTCACAACCAGCGGCGACAACGCCGTTCTCGCGACCGCGGTCGCCTCACCGGAGCCGAAGGAAGGCATTGACTTCTTTCCGCTGACCGTTGAATACAGAGAGTTTACTTACGCTGGCGGACGCATTCCGGGCGGCTTCATCAAGCGCGAAGGCCGTCCCTCCGAAAAAGAGATTCTGACCTCCCGTCAGATCGATCGTCCCATCCGTCCGCTCTTTCCGGAGGGCTTCCGCAACGAGACGCAGGTCGTCGCGTTCGTCTATTCGGCCGACAAGGAGAACGACCCAGACGTCCTCGGCATCAACGGCGCCAGCTGCGCGCTCGCGCTTTCGGACATCCCCTTCCACGGCCCGGTCGGCGCCGTCCGTATCGGCATCGTGAACGGCGAGTTCATCGTCAACCCGACCTACGCCGAGCGCCTCGAGTCGACTCTGAACATCATGGTCGTCGGCACCAAGGACGGCATCACCATGATCGAGTCCGGCGCACGCGAGATCAGTGAAGAGCGCGTCGTCGACGCCATCGAGTTCGCCCACGCAGAGATCAAGAAGATTTGCGCCGGCATCGAAGAGCTCGTCGCCAAAGCCGGCAAGACCAAGCGCACCGTCACCGCGCCCGAGTTCGATGAGGCCTACGCGAAGCAGCTTGAAGCGAAGGTCGGCGACCGCCTGCGCGATGCGCTCGACACCAAGAAGTATCCCAAGTTCGAGAGCTACGCCAAGGTCAAGGAGATCAAGGACGAGTTGAAGAAAGAGCTCCCGGCCGATGACGCTGACGCTCCCAAGAAGCTCAGCAAGTACTACGAGCTGCTTCGCGAGAAAATCTTCCGCGACCAGGTCCTCAACGACCGCATCCGTCCCGACCACCGCGCCTTCGACGAGATTCGCAAGATCACCATCGAGACCGGCGTCCTCCCGCGCGTGCACGGCTCAGCGCTCTTCACCCGTGGCGAAACCCAGGCACTCGTGTCCGCCACGCTCGGCACCACCGACGACGCGCAGCGCATGGAAAGCTACGAAGGCGAGCAGAAGCGCCGTTTCATGCTGCACTATAACTTCCCGCCGTTCTCCGTTGGTGAGGTTGGACGTATGACCGGCGTCGGCCGTCGCGAGATCGGCCACGGCGCCCTCGCATGGCGCGCCATTGAGGCGGTCCTTCCCGGCGAGGAAGAATCACCCTACACGCTCCGCGTCGTCTCCGACATCCTCGAGTCCAACGGCTCGTCGTCAATGGCCACCGTCTGCGGCGCGTCGCTCGCGCTGATGCAGGCCGGCATCGCCCTCAAAGGATCCGTCGCCGGCGTCGCGATGGGCCTGGTCAAGGAAGGCGACAACTACGCGATCCTCACCGATATCGCGGGCGCCGAAGACCACTACGGCGACATGGACTTCAAGGTGGCCGGCACGCGCAAGGGCATCACCGCGCTGCAGATGGACATCAAGATCATGGGCATCACCGCGCAGATCATGCGCGAGGCTCTCGCTCAAGCGCAGCGCGGCCGCCTCTTCCTGCTGGACACCATGGACGCCGTGATCGCCGCGCCCAGCCAGGAGAAATCCAAGTACGCTCCGCGCATCCACACGCTGCAGATTCCGACCGACAAGATTCGCGACCTCATCGGTCCCGGCGGCAAAGTCATCCGCGGCATCATTGATGCAACCGGCGTCAAGATCGACGTCGACGATACCGGCCGCGTGAACGTCGCCTCTTCGGATGCCGAGGGTCTCGCCAAGGCGATTCAGATGATCAGCGATCTCACAGCTGTGCCCGAGGTCGGCAAGACCTATCTCGGCAAGGTCGTCCGTCTCGCCGAGTTCGGCGCCTTCGTCGAGATCTTCCCCGGCACCGACGGCCTCCTGCACGTCTCTGAGATCGCCGAGCACCGGGTTCGCGACGTCAAGGACGAGCTCCGCGAGGGCGATCAGGTTCTCGTCAAAGTGCTCGCCATTGAAGGCAACCGCATTAAGCTCTCGCGCAAGGCTGTGCTCCGCGAGCAGCGCGCGAAACTCGGCCTGCCGGAGGTTCCGGAGCAGTCTGACAACGGCGGCCGGGAGCGCGGCGATCGTGATCGCGGCGAGCGCGGAGATCGCGACCGCTCCGAGCGCGCTCCACGTCCCGAACGTGCGGAACGTCCAGAGCGTGCCGAACGTGCCGATCATCCCTCTGCGGAGAACACCATCACTCTCGAGGGTGGTGCCGACTTCGACGAGGACGATGAGGAGTTCGAGATCGACGACGAGCCGGATACCGGCGAAGGGGAGGAGACCGGCGAGGCGGTTCCCGCAGCCGCCGGATCCTCTGCTCCGCAGGGCGGCAATCGTCCCAACGGCGGGCAGCGTCGCCGTCGTCGTCGCGGCGGACGTCGCGGTGGCGCCGGACCGCAGGGCGGCGGGGGCAATCGCTAAGCATCCTGCGAAGCAAGAAACTCGACAGGGTCGCGCGAATGCGCGACCCTGTCGTCGTCTGCGCGGGCATTCTCGTCCAACTGCAGAGGGGAGCGGAATTTTGCAGGGGGCGCACAAATTCACACCCAGGTCAGCCTGGCGGCGATGGTGGCCGTTCGCGCTCTTGTGTCTTCTCGGAGGCAGCCGGTGGATGCTCTCCGGATCGCTTCCTGGTTCGGCAACGACCTTCGCTTCGGCTTCCATCGGCTGCGGCTCCGCGGCGGCGCTCTACCTTCTCATTCTTCGACCGCCCGGTTTCGCCCGAGAAGATCGCAGCCAGCTTCTGCGCTCTGCCGTTGGAGGAGCGCTGCTCCTCACCGGCCCACTCGTCGCTCTGCTTCTGCCGCGCGATCTTTCGGGTGCAAGTGTGACGATGGCGCTCGCGCTGACGCCGGTCGTCATCGCGGTAGCGGAGGCGGCAACGGATCACACCCGCGAAACACTGGCCGGCCGTCTTTGGCCCGGGCTCGCGGCCATTGCTGGACTTCTGCTCCTGCTCACACAGCCTTCACTTCGAAATCCGGCGGAAGATCTCTTGCTCGCGCTTACGCCGCTGCTCACCGGCTGCGGCGCTGTGCTCTTCTGTTCTGCGCAGCAAAGCCGCTGGAGACTTCCCGCCGCTTTGGTTGGCGGCTGCATCGCGCTCGGCCTCGGAGCCCTGATCAACCTGGCCACGCACGCGGGCGGATGGCCGGAGATGCCCGGCCTCGCCGCCGGCTTCGACGCCCTCGAAGCCGTGCTCGCGCTCGTCGCTCTCGGCCGTCTTTCGGCCGCCCGCTGGTCGGCGCAGTTCGCCATCGTCCCACTGCTGGTGGTTCTCGAAGGCATCGTGCTCATGCCGGGCAGCTTCTCAGGGCGCATGATCCTCGGTTTGCTCCTGCTGGCACTGGCGGCGTTCGCTCTGCTGATCCCGCCGTCCGAAGAATCGCGCCTCGATCTGCGGGCATCAACCGTGCATCCCTCAAGCACGGATTAAGGCGGACATACACAGCAACGGACGGTACACTGACCCGGATGGCAGCCTCCATGTACATCGTGGTCGAGGGCGAGGATCCGGGCTACAACATCTTCGTCAACGGCCGCGCACTCGCGCGCTACGAGAGCGCCGTCGAGCGTCTTGCGCTGGAACTTGGCGTTCGCCCCCTGCTCGAGTTCTTTTCTGCCGACGAGAGCTCCATGGCGCTGCTGATCGAAGAGGGAGCGGGCAATCCGGAGCTGCTCAAGAAGCTGCCGCCGCCGCAGTGGTATCGCGCCGAGGACGGCTTGCGCACCGTGGAAGCGCTCATCGAGTCGCTGACCAATGATCCGCAGCAGCTCGGTACGGAAGGCGCTGAGGTTCTCGCCGAACTGCTGGAATACGAAGAGGTCCTTCGCAAGACAGCCGAGCGCGGACTGCGCTGGCATCTGGCCGTGAGCTGGCGATAGTCTCGCTGACTCGCTGACTCGCTAGCTTGGTGGCTCGCTACTTCACCGACAGATTCCCATCGAGATCCACCGCCAGATCCGGGCCTGTGACCTGCATGGAGTGAATCTTCAGATTGTCGAGCGTCATGTCATAGCCGGTGGATTCCATCGACTTCGAAAGCAGCTGGCGGAGAAGATCGGCGGCGTTCACCTTCATCTGCTGCGGAAGCTTGCTCTGCAGAAAAGGTTCGAGAAAGAAGTTCAGCTCGCGCGATTCGCTCAGGTGCTCGACGCGCGCGTCGCGAAATCCGATGGTCTCGCCCTCGCCGTCCGGAAGCACCGAGACGTCGCCTTCCGTGTTCAGTGCGACGCCGAGGCAGGCTCCATGAAGGCTGGTGCCCAGCTTCGCGTGCGCCTTCACATGCACCACGATGCGGTCGCCGTTGAAGCTGACCTTCGGATCCTCGGCGTAGGCGTAGCATGCTGAGCCCGGCTTGCCGCGAAAGTAGTAGCGGCCGTTCTGCGTGAAGAGCTGCCGGTTCAACGTGCGCTCCAGCGCCTGCGACGAGACGTTGAGCTCGATGGCCTTTGCGGAGGCGGTGAACGCCGCGGAGACGGCAAGGATCAGGGCAAGCGCGCGAAGGTGCATAGCTTCCAGAATACGTTCGGCCCGAATCTCTCCGCTGTTGACGGAGTTTGGACGCCGCGCGGAGGCTACGGTATACAGAAGACTGTGCCTGTCAAACAGGTTCCCGGAGCAAGCTTTGAGCCGAACGATTCTTTCCGCAGGGTTGCTGCTGTCGCTGGTTGCAGCTTCCGCGCGCTGCCGCGCGCAGGATACGCGCAACGTAACCGAGCCCACGATTCCGCCGGTGTGCGTAACGCTTCGCGCCGGGCTGGTGGCGCCGCACGGGATCGAGCCGGAGGATGAGACGAAGTTAGACACCGCGCGACTGCAGCAAGCCATCGACGCCTGCGGCGAAGGCAAAGCCGTGGAGCTCGCGGCCGACGGCGATCACGATGCGTTTCTCTCCGGGCCGATCGAGCTGCGCCGCGGTGTGACGCTGCTGGTGGACAAAGGCGTCACGCTGTACGGCTCGCGCAACCCGGCTGACTATGCGACACGCCCCGGTGCGTGCGGTGTGGTGAGCAACGAGCGCGGCGGATGTCGTCCGTTGATCCATGCAGAGCACGCGGATGGCGCGGGCATCGTGGGCGACGGGACCATTGACGGCCGCGGCGGTGCGAAGCTGCTGGTAGACGGCAAGGCGGGACCTGAAAGCTGGTGGGACCTTGCGAACGATGCGCGCAAGGGAGGGAGTCAGCAGGTGCCGCGGCTGATCGTCTTCGACGCGAGCAACAATGTGACGATCTACCGGATCACGCTGAAGAACTCGGCGAACTTTCACGTGACGTACAACGGCGGTGACGGCTTCACCGTCTGGGGCTTGCGCATCGATACGCCGAAGAATGCGCGGAATACCGACGGTGTCGATCCGGGCAATGGATCGAAGAACATCACGGTCACGCATTCCTTCATCCGGGATGGGGACGACAACATCGCGATCAAGGGCGGCAGGGGCGGCATCTCCGACATGACGGTGAGCCACAACCACTTCTACTGGGGTCATGGCATGTCGATCGGGTCGGAGACCTACGGCGGCGTGAGCCGGATCCTGGTGACCGATCTGTCGCTGGACGGCGACGACAACGCCTTGAGGATCAAGTCCAACCCGACGCGGGGCGGGCTGGTGGACGACGTGACCTACGACGACGTCTGCATTCGCGACTCGCGGAACCCGATCCTGCTGGATACGGCGTACAGCTATCCGGGCAACGGCAAGGACCTGTTTCCGGAGTACAAGGACATCACGTTCCACGATGTCCGAATCTCGGGCGGAGGGAAGATCCAGTTCGGCGGCCTGGATGCGACGCATCGGGTGCAGGCGAGGCTGGATGGCGTGGAGCTCACCGATGGAGCGGCGAACTACAAGATCACGGCGGCGCATGCGGACCTGACGTTCGGTCCGGGGCCTGTGAATTTCTCCGTGAGCGGCGACGATGTGAAGGTCTCGGGCAAGCCGGGAAAGGGACATCTGGCGTCGTGCAAGGCGATGTTCGTGGCGTTTCCGGAGTGACCCCCTCTCCCACCATGTTTTGGTGCAAAGTCTTCAGAAAACTGGACTTGGGGCCGGACTTCGATTTCGCGATTCCTGCAAAGTCCTGAAAAGACATGGCTTGGATTCAGTCGGGCTTGCAAAGTCTTGATGGCAAAGAGCTTGAGGCTTAAGCGATGACGCCCGGCTGTGTGCCGGGCGAGAGCTTCCTCTATTCTTTAATTCTATCGGGCCGGTCAAGAGGGGCTGTGGATTTCCCGGGGGTGGTGAGGAGTTTCGGGCTGGCCTCCCGGTTGTCGTGCGTTCCGTTCCAGTTGCCGGTTAAAGCGGAAGAGCTCGCGCGAGGCGAGCTCTTTGCGACTAAGTTCCAGTTGGGTTACTGGAGCATCGCGGTGGTGGAGGTGGTGGAGCTGGCGATGGTGTCCTGCTGGGGCCCGAGGCCGAGCTTGATGAGGGCGCGGGAATCGGGCGTGATCTTGGTCTGCCAGCCGTTGTCGGCCTGGAGCTTTTCCATGGCGGCGGCGGATTGCGCGTCCCAGACGCCGGAGGGCTCGCCGGTGAGGTAGCCGGACTTGATTAGCGCCTGCTGAATCTCGGTGGCGCGTTCGGGATCCATCGATGGGGCTTCATGCCGGAAGAGCGCATGAACGGAGCGGTGGGATCTGGAGGAGGCGTGACGGATAGTGGCGTGGCCCGCGGTGTGGTGGGTGCGAATCGCAAAGCATGGCGTGGCGCACAGAAGAGCGGCGGTGGTGAGAATCGATACGGTGCGCATTAGGCAGTGACCCCGAAAGAATACTGCGCCGGGAAGGGTTGTTCCACGGCGTTTGAAAGAGGCTAAAGGAATGCTAAGCATAGGGCAAGTGACCCTGTGCATAGGGAGGTACATATTTCGTCGCGTGACGGAAGTATTACAGAGCTGTGAGCTTTGGTAATGAGTTCGAGTGGCTTGTCCGTTCTATTGCGGGTCTTGCCGGACAGGTTGTCGTGATCAGGTCTCGCGTCATGTCGCGCGCCACCGCGCGGAATACCCCACCCGATTGACGCGGTACCCCACCCTGCGGCGCTTTGCGCGTCGAGGGTGGGGTAGCCGGTGGAGGGGTTTCGGGCGGTTATTGCAGGGTTCCGCCGATGTAGGTATCGCCGCTGCCGTTCTGGGCTTGCGGGTCGCGGATGACGAAGACGACGTCATCGCCGGACTTGAGCGAAGAGACGATCGCCCGGTAGCTGGCCTCGTCGCTTATCGGATGCCGGTTGATCTCGGTGATGACGACGTTGTTCGGCAGGCCGATCTCGTCGGCGAACGAACCCGGCGTGACGCTGGTGACGGTGACTCCGCCCTTGATGCCGAGGCGGCCGTCGACGGCGGGGGAGGTGGGCTGGACGGTGATGCCCAGCTTGCTCTGGCCGACGTCGCCGGAGCCTTCTCCGCTCGACGGCGCGTTGTTGCCGGCGAGGTTGGAGAAGAGCTTGTTGCGGTCCGCGATGCCGACCTCGAGGGTGAGAGGTTTGCCGTTGCGGAGGATTCCGAGCCGCACGGTAGAGCCGGGCGTCTTGTCGGAGATGATGTTGATCAGGTCATCGCCGTTCTTGACGGGCTTGCCGTCGACCGAGGTGATCACGTCCTGGGGTTCAATGCCGGCTTTGGAGGCAGGGCCATTTGGCGTGATGCTCGAGACGATGACGCCGCCGTTGGCGAAGCCGTACATGCGGCTGACGGCTGAGTTCTGAATCGCCTGGAAGGTGATGCCGATGGAGCCGCGGACGACCTTGTGGTTCGGTCCGATGAGCTGGTTGTAGACGCCGATGAGAGTGTTGGAGGGCATGGCGAAACCGATGCCTTCAGAGCCGGCGGACTGGGTGAAGATGGCAGTGTTCATGCCGATGACCTGGCCGGCCATATCGACCAGCGGGCCACCGGAGTTGCCGGGGTTGATGGCGGCGTCGGTCTGGATGAAGTGCTGGAAGGAGCCGCGGTCGATGTTGTCGTCGCCGGGGTCGTCGATGGAACGGTCCTTGGCGGAGACGATCCCGGCGGTGACGGTGTTGCGCTCACCAAAGGGCGTTCCGATGGCGAGGACCCAGTCGCCGACCTGGACGCTGTCGGAGTTGCCGAGCTTGACGGTGGGAAGGACCTCGCCGCGGGGATCGATCTTGATGACGGCGATGTCGGTGGCGGGATCGGTGCCGACGACGGTCGCCGGACGGCCCTGATCGGCGTCGTTCTCGGGATCGTTGGCCAGCTTGACGTAGATGTGGGTGGCCTTATCGATGACGTGGTTGTTGGTGATGATGTAACCGCGGGGATCGACGATGAAGCCGGAGCCGAGGGCTTCGCGCTTCTGGGGTTCGGGCGCCTGGCCCATGCCTCCGCCGCCGAAGAAGCGGTTGAGGAAGTTCTGCATGTCGTTGTTGTTGTCATCGTCACCGCCGCCGTTGCCGTCGTCGGGGGAGTTGGGACCCATGCGCCCGCGACGCGACTGCTTGGGGATGTAGTCGGTGTTGATGTTCACGACGGCAGGGCCGACCTGCTTGACGATGGCGGAGAAGCCATTGGAAAGCACGACGGGGCTGGGAATGGCCAGCGGGCGGGCGTCGCCGGTATCAATGTGCTGACCGTTGGCGCTGACTTTGCCGGTGGCGACGGAGCCAAGCAGGACACCGACGGAAAGGACGGCAAGAAGTCCAAAGATGGTGGAGAGACTGCCGCGACGCAGGCGGGCGATGAAGCTGCCGCGCGAGTTACTACGCCGGGAGGGTTGGGGAGTGTCAATCACTTTCGTTTTCCTCACGCGATGTGTCGCCGCAATGAGCTGGCGACAGAAAAATTGAGCGCTTTCCCGGAATGCTGCCGAAAAAGCGGCTGCCACTTTATTAGACGCTCAATCCTTGTAAATGTCTTGGCCGCCGCAGTTGAGAGGCTGGCCGCGTTTCCGTGAGACTGCAAAATCCAGTGAGGATGGGCGTCCGGAGCGTCGATGGTCAGGCGACGGCTTCAGGAGCGACGGGATGCGAGCCGCGGAGCTCGGCGAGGAGGATGCCGCAGAGGATGAGGGCGGCGCCGAGGATCTCGCGCGGGCCGAAGTGCTCGTGAAAGAAGAGGAGAGAGGTGAGTGCGGCGAAGACGGGCTCGAGGGTGAGGATGAGCGCGGTGTGGGTGGGCGGAAGGATTTGCTGGGCCCAGCTTTGGATGGTGAAGGCGGCGGCGGTGGCGAAGAGCGCGGTGATGGTGAGCGCAACGATGGCGATCGGCGTGAGATGGAGATGCGGGTGGCCGCCGAGCGGGAGCGTGAAAAGCATGAAGAGGGCGGCAAAGGCGATCTGGAGGGTGCCGAGGCGGCGGGCGGAGAGCTGTGGCGCGGCGTGGGCGAGCGTGAGCAGATGCGCGGCGAAGGCGACGGCGCAGGCGAGCGTGAGCCACTCGCCGAGATGCATGCCGGAGAGGATGGCGGCGCCGGTGCCGGGCGCGCTGGTGAGGAGGATGAGGCCGATGAAGGCGGTGATGGCTCCGAGAAAGACGATGGTGCTGGGACGCGGACTGGTGGGCGGAGCGACGCGCGGAAGCAGGCTGAGGATGGGGACAAGGACGACGACGAGGCCGGTGAGGAAGGCGGACTTCGAGGGGGTGGTGTGGGCGAGGCCGGAGGTTTGGAACTGATAGCCGAGCGCGAGGAAGAAGCCAGCGGTGACGCAGAGGCGGAGCTCGGACCGTGCGCGGGTGAGGCCGCGGAGTTCTTTGAAGTTGATCAGCAGGAGAACGAGCGCGGCGAGCGACATTCGCAAGAGGTTGAAGAGCAGAGGCGAGATGTCGTGGAGTGCGGACTTAACGAGCGGGAAGGTGACGCCCCAGACGAAGACGACGGCGATGAGGAGGATGTGGGCAAGAGCAGCGCGCGTGCGGGCGGTCATTCGGGGCTGTCGGGCGGGTGGGAGACGCCTGTGCGGGCGTCGGGGTTGGCGGGTTTTTCGTAAGGCGAGGGCTTGGCGGCCGGAGTCGCGGGCTTGGGTGGGGCCGGTGGTGCAGCGGCTGGTGCGGCGGGTGATGCGGCCTGCGGTGCGGCGGGTGGTGCGGCGGAGATGGGCGTGGGCGATGAGGGCGGCAGGGCTGCCTGCGGGAATGCAGGCGGCATGTCGGGCGTGTAGCGGGTGATGCCGCCGACGACGGTGCGGAGGACGCGCGCGTCGAGGATCTCCTGCGGGGTGGCGTGGGTGAGGTCGCGGTCGAGGACGACGAAGTCGGCGAGGAAGCCGGGTTCGAGGCGGCCTTTGATGTGCTCGCGCCACTCGGCGAAGGCGGAGGCCTGGGTGTAGGCGTAGAGGGCTTCGGTGATGGAGAGCTTTTCGGCGGCGGCGTCGGCCGGGTCGTAGGTTTCGGTGCCGGCAATGTTCATGCGGGTGATGGCGGCGTAGAGGCCGCGCATGGGGTTGATGGGCTCGACGGGGTAGTCGGTGCCGAAGGCGAGCGTGACGCCGTGGTTGAGGAACGACCGCCAGGCATAGGAGTACTTCATGCGCTCGGGGCCGAGGCGCGCGGGGGCCCAGGACATGTCGTCGAGCAGATGCGAGGGCTGCATGGAGGCGATGACGCCGAGATCGTGGAAGCGCTGGAAGGAGCCGGGTGAGACAATCTGCGCGTGCTCAATGCGGAGGCGGAAGTCGGCGGGAGCGTAGGGCGCGGTGTGGCAGGGGCTGACGCTGGTGACGATGGCGTCGGGCGGGAGTTTGCGCTCGGCGAGCTGTTCCTTGTGCTGGCAGGCGAAGTCGGGGACGGGGATGCCGACCTGTTCGGCGGCCTCGAAGGCGTTGAGGGCCATGTCGTTGGCGCGGTCGCCGATGGCGTGGAAGCCGAGCTGGAAGCCGGCGGCGGTGCGCTCGGCGGCCATCTGGTTGAGCCTGGACTGGTCGTAGCGAGGGATGCCGGAGTTGGAGGGATCGTCGGTGTACGGCGCGTTCATGGCGGCGGTGCGGGAGCCGAGCGAGCCGTCCATGAAGCCTTTGAGGAAGGTGAGGTGAAGCAGAGGATCGTCGGGATTGTGGGAAGCGCGGCGCTCTTCGAGGACGGCGACGGGAAGGTTGAAGTCGATCCACTCGGCGATGCGGATGGGGAGTTTGTTCTCGCGTTCGAGGCCTTCGAGCACGAGCCAGTCGTCCCAGGTGGAGAAGTCCTGGAGCGAGGTGACGCCGTGCGCGAGCGCGTCGTCGATGGAGAGCTCGAGGGCGCGGCGGCGGGTGTCGAAGCTGATCGGAGGGATGACTTTCTGGATGAGCGCGAGCGCAGGACCTTCGCGGATGATGCCGGTGGCGTGGCCCTGCGGGTCGCGATCGATGCGGCCGCCGGCGGGATCGGGCGTGGTGTCGTCGATGCCGGCGGCTTTCAATGCGGCGGTGTTGACGATGGCGATGTGACCGTCGACGCGCTCGAGGAAGGCGGGATGATCGCCGGTGACGGAATCGAGATCCTGGCGGCTGGGCAGAGTCTTTGAGGGCCACTTGGTGTGGTCCCATCCTCCGCCGAGAATCCATTCTCCGGGTTGGAGGGTTTTGACGTAGGCGGCGATGCGCGACTGCATGTCTGCGAGTGACGTGACGCCGTCGAGATTGAGCGAGAGCCGCTGTTGCCCGGCGAAGGCGATGTGGGCGTGGGCGTCGTTGAAGCCGGGCATGACGAAGGCGCCGTGGAGGTCGATCTTGTTTGTCCGGGCGGAGGAACAGGCGAGCACGGTGTCGTTGGAGCCGGTGATGACGATGCGGTCGCCGAGAATGCCGAGGGCGCGGACGCGCTCGGGTGGCGTGCCGTCGTCGATGGGATGGAGACCGACGCCGGTGAGGATGTTGCCGTCGTAGTAGATGGTCTCGGCCGGCTGCGGGCAGTGCTGGGCGTGCGCGGCTGCGGCGGATAGAAGAAGAGTGAAGACGGCGCGGGGGGCAGACGCGAAGGGTTTCACATGACGAGTGTAGTGCGTCCGTGAAATGGAATGGTGGACGTGGTGAGATCACGATGAGATTGTGAGAGGGTGGGCGACCCGGTCGCTGATTTCGTGGGCGCAGGTGTCGAGCAGGAGAAGAAGGATGCGGCGGAGGGCGAGCTCGCGGCCGTCGGGTGCGTACCACTCGTCGAGCGTGTGGATGCCGCCGCCGTTGCCGCCGGCGCCGATGGCGAGCGCGGGAATGCCGAGCGAGAGCGGAAGGTTGGCGTCGGTGGAGCCGATGCGCGATTCGGTTTTGAGATTCAGGTGACGGTCGACGGCGCGCAGACTGGCGGCGAGGGTGGAGTCGGACGCGAGCGCACCGGCGGCGCGATCGCCGATGCGACGGACTTTAATTTGTAGGGCTTCGCGAATCGGGGCTTCGCGGATTGGCAGAGTTTCGCGAGAGCTTTGCGGGTCGCGCGTGCGTCCGCGGCGCGCTTCCTCTTTGACGCACTTTGACAGCGTGGAGAGGACGATGGTTTCGAGGCTGTCTAACTCTTCGGACGAGATGGAGCGGAGATCGAGGTCGGCTTGTGCGGTCGAGGGAATGGAGTTGATGGAGGTGCCGCCGGAGATCATGCCGCAGTTGAGCGTGGTGCGCGGGTTGGCAGGCAGAGCGAGCCTCGACAATGCAGTGAGCGCGGCGGCCAGCGCGGTGATGGGGCTGGGACGGCCGGCGTCGGCCCAGGAGTGGCCGCCGGGGCCGGTAATTTCGACGCGCAGGCGTCGGCTGCCGAGCGCGCGATCGACGACGGTGGCGTTACCGCAGCCTTCGAGCGCAATGGCGGCGCCGATTCGTTTTGCGTAGGGCGAGTGAGAGAAGAGATGGCGCATGCCGCGCAGGTCGCCCTCGCCTTCTTCGCCGACGTTGGCCGCGAAGAGAATCGTGCAGGCGGGATTGATCTCGGCGTGGCGCAGAGCGGCGGCGATGGCGAGCAACGCGGTGAGGCCGGCGCCGTTGTCGGTGGCGCCGGGGCAGAGAAGTTTGCCATCCCGCTCGCGCGGCGTGCAGTCGGTGCCGGCGGGGAAGACGGTGTCGAGGTGCGCGGAGAGAAGGATGACGGGCTCGTCGGCTGTGGCTTGACTGGTGGCAAAGGGATGGGCTGTCGTGGTGGTGTGAGCAGCGTCTCGGTCCTTCGACTTCGCATCACTTCGTGAAGCTTCGCTCTGGATGACGGTGTTGGCAGAGGAGAGTTCGGCGAGGGCGTTGCCTTCGGCGTCGACGTGCGCGTTGATAAGGCCGAGTTCACGGAGGCGCGACAGCATCCATTGGGCGCGCGGAGCTTCGCCGAAGGGCGGCGCGGGGATGGCGAGAAGTTCGCGATGCCAGCGCTGCAGCTGCGCCTCATGCAGGTGCAGCCAATGAAAGGCGCGATGGACGGCGCGGTCGGCGGCGAGCGCGGTGATGCGCCGGTTGGCGTCGGCGGCTTGCGAGGCGCTCATGGAGTTGCACCTCTTTCGCTCATGCCGGCTTCCTCGGCTGCATCGATGTCTGCGGAGTCAAAGTCTTCTGCGGGGTTGTAGACGACTTCGACGAGATACAGGCCGCGCGCGGGTGCGGTGGGGCCGGCCAGCATGCGGTCGCGGGCGGCGAGGATGCGCGGGACGTCCTCGACATCGAGGCTGCCGCGGCCGACTTCGACGAGCGTGCCGACGATGTTGCGGACCATGTGGTGGAGGAAGCCGTTGCCGGCGATCTGAAAGATGAGCAGGCCGTCGCGGCGCGTCCACTCGCTGCGGGTGATGGTCTTTACGGGGTTGATCTTGGTGGGGCGCGAGGAGGTGTCTTCATCGGCATCGCGCGCCGACTTGTCGGGATCGCTGGCGGCCATGGAGGTGAAGTCATGCGTGCCGATGACGAGAGCGGCGGCCTGCTGCATGGGCTCGAGCGCGAGCGGCCAGCGGCAGTCCCAGACGAAGGGCGCGAGGAAGGGCGAGCAGATGCGTTCTTCGGCGGGCTGGCCGGGAATGCGGCGGATGCGGCGCTCGAAGATGCGGTACTCGTAGGTCTTGGAGCGGGCGCTGTGACGTGCGTGGAAGCTGGGCGAGACGGTTTCGGCGGAGAGCACGCGAATGCCCGCGGGAAGAATTCGGTTGAGGGCGCGCTGCAGATTGGCGGCGGGTAGCGGAGACGCGAGGCGGAAGCTGACGACCTGCGCGATCGCGTGCACGCCCGCGTCGGTGCGGCCGGAGGCTTGCGGAAGAATGCGCTCGCCGGTGAGGCGGGCGATGGCTTCGGCCAGCGTGCCCTGGATGGTGACGAGGCCGGACGGGGCAGATTGAATCTGCCAACCGTGAAAGCCGGAGCCGTCGTAGGCGATCGTCAGCTTCCAGTTGGTGGTTGCGGCCATTCGAGCATTTTCCCCGATGCGGGGTGTTTCCGCGAAGTTGTGGATGTTTTCCTCGACAAAAGATGGCTGTGGCCCGTCGGGGTTGGCGATTCGGGGATGGATGAGGTTGCGGACGATATACTGGGGCGATCCTTTGCCTTCCGTTGGTCCGGGTGGAACTTTGGGGCTGTCCGGGCCGTATTGGAAACAACGGCACAACACTTTCGGGAAGCGCAAAAGGTCCCAAGCCAAAGGGCACGGAGAAGCAAACGTGAGATTGATGCATTTGCAGGCTGCGGCGTGCGTCGCCCTGATGTTGACGAGCGCGGTGGCCCAGACGCCGACTGCGCCTGCGAGCGGACAGAGCCAGACGCAACAACCAGCCGATCAGCAGACACCAGCCACGCAGCCGCAGCAGCCGGCAAACTCCGGCGCGGCGGAGACACCGGCGGCACAGCAGCCAGCGGGCACGGTGAACCCGACCGCACCGGCGGCGCCCGCGCAGGTGCAGAACGATACGACCGGGACTCCGGGGCTGCCACAGGCGCCGGCGCCGAAGCTGACCGAGCCGCTGTATCTGCGGCCGACGAGCAAGGACTACACGGAGCCGATTCCGTTTCTGCCCAATCCGTTTAAGGACTACACGCCGGAGAACTATCCGGCGCCGCGGCTGACGAACACGCCCGATCTGCGCGACCTGCTGCGCGATGGCAAGATTTATCTGAGCCTGAATGACGCAGTGATGCTGGCGCTCGAGAACAACTACGACATCGCGATTGCGCGCATCAACCTGGACATTGCGGACACGGACATTCTGCGCGCGAAGGCGGGCTCGGCGCTGCGCGGTGTTTCGACCGGCATTGTGGCGAATACGCTGGGTGGGTCGACGTCGACAATTACGGGCGGCGGCGGACCGGGCGGAACGACGAGCGCGGCGGGCGGCAGCGGCGCGGGTGCGAGCGGGCTGGTGCTGAGCACGAACGGCGGAGGACCGACGCCGGAACAGATCGATCCGCTGCTGACCGGGACGCTGCAGTATGAGTCGGCGAACACGCAGGAGTCGACCACGCTGCTTACGGGAACGAATACGCTGGCGCAGAACACGGCGACGTATGACTTCACGTACCAGGAAGGATTTTTGACGGGCACGGCGTTGACGGCGACGTTCGACAACTCGCGGGTAACGACCAACAGCGAGCGCACAAGTTACAGCCCGTTGCTGCAGAGCAGCCTGCGCGTGCAGGCGACGCAGCATTTGTTGCAGGGATGCTGCCTGTGGGTGAATCAGCGATTCATTATCCAGGCGAAGAACAACCGCAGGATTACGGACTCGGCGTTCCGGCAGCAGCTGATTTATACGATCGGGCAGGTGGAGAGCATTTACTGGGCGCTGGTGAGCGCGTATGAGGACGAGCAGGCGAAGACGCGTGCACTGCAGCAGTCGACGCAACTGGCGAGTGACAACCGCAAGCAGCTGCAGATTGGAACGCTGGCGCCGCTGGATGTGGTGAACTCGGATGCGGCGGTGGCGAGCGACAAGCAGGCGCTGATTACGTCGCAGTCGAACCTGGAATATCAGCAGCTGCTGATGAAGCAGGCGATCGTGCGCAACCTGAACGATCCCCAGCTGGCCAACGCGCCGGTGATCCCGACCGACCGCGTGAGCCTGGACCGTCTGCCCGAAGAGGACATGCCGACGGAGGATCTGGTGCATGAGGCGTACCAGAACAATCCGCAGATCGAGCAGGCCACGCTGAACATGAAGAACAACGAGATTACGATCCGCGCGGAGAAGAATGGTCTTCTGCCGGTGCTGGATGCGTATGCGTTTTATGGCGGCAGCGGCGTGGGTGGATCGCAGAACCCGAACCTGAACTGCGGAGGATTGACGGGCTCCTTTACGGCGTGCCCGTCGGGACAGTATCCGACCTCGGGCTATGGTTCGGTGCTGGGCAACACGCTGAACAACACGTCGCCGGATTATGGCGTGGGTGTGAACCTGTCGATCCCGATTCGCAATCGTACGGCGCAGGCGGACCAGGTGCGGTCGCAGATGGAGTACAGGCAGTCGCAGATGCGGCTGCAGCAGCTGTACACGCAGATCCGGATTCAGGTGATCAATGCGGTGTATGCGATCACGAACGATCGCGCGGCGGTCCAGTCGTCGCAGTCGGCGCGGGATTATGCGGCGCAGTCGCTTGAGGCGGAGCAGAAGAAGTACAGGCTGGGCGCGTCGACGACGGCGAACGTGCTGCAGATGGAGCGCAACCTGGCAACGGCTGAAGACAATCTGATCTCTGCGGACGCGGCGTATGCGCGCGACCGGTCGTCGCTGGATCAGATTCTGGCGGACACGCTGGATAAATACGGTGTGAACATTCAGCAGGCCGCGACCGGCGACATCACGCAGAGGCCCAATATTCCGGGACTGACCGCGCCGACCCCGCCGGCTCCGCCGAAGCCGCTGACGGAGACGCCTCCGCCGATGCCGCAGTAGAGCAGAAGCTATAGCGTAGACAGAAGAAAAAGGCTGCGGCGAGAGCTGCAGCCTTTTTGCGTGCACGAAGCCGTGGGAACCGCGCCGTTGGTTGAGTGCTGTAGGCTGAGAGATTGGAGTGAACGGATGAGTGAGGCGATGGAGAACGGGCTCGCGCGGTCGGCGTCGGCGTATCTGAGGTCGGCGCGGCATCAGCCGATCGAATGGCATGAGTGGGGCGCGGAGGCGTTTGAGAAGGCGAAGCGCGAGAACAAGCCGGTGCTGCTGGACATTGGCGCGGTGTGGTGCCACTGGTGCCACGTGATGGACCGCGAGAGCTACGAGAACGCCGAGACGGCAAAGGTTTTAAACGAGCACTTTGTTGCGGTGAAGGTGGACCGCGATGAGCGGCCCGATGTGGATGCCCGCTATCAGTCTGCCGTGGCGACCATCAGCGGACAGGGCGGATGGCCGCTGACGGCGTTTCTTACGCCGGAGGGCAAGCCGTACTTCGGCGGAACGTATTTCCCGCCGGAGGAGCGCTATGGGCGGCCGAGCTTTCGGCGCGTGCTGCTGACGATGGCGCAGGCGTTTCAGGAGCGGCGTGAAGAGGTGGAAGAGTCCGCAGGCAGCATCCTGACGATGATTGAGCACAACGAGAGCTTCTCCGGACGCAGCGCGGAGCCGAGTGCGGCTCTGCTCGACAAGCTCATCGATTCGGCGATCCGGCAGTTTGACGCGCGCAATGGAGGGTTTGGGTCGCAGCCGAAGTTTCCGCATGCGGCGGCGCTCGATCTGCTGATCGATGAGGCCACGAGAGCGGACGCGGCGCGCAGCGAGTCTCAAGCGGAGGCGGCGCGGAATGTGGCGATCGTAACGCTGAAGAAGATGGCTGCAGGCGGAATTCACGATCAGCTTGCGGGAGGATTTCATCGCTACTCGGTGGACGAGCAGTGGATTGTGCCGCACTTCGAGAAGATGGCGTATGACAACAGCGAGCTGCTGAAGAACTACGCGCATGCGTTTCAGAGCTTTGCCGATCCGGAGTTCGCGGAGGTGGCGAAGGGCATTCTGCGCTGGATGGACGAGTGGCTGAGCGATCGCGAGCGCGGCGGATTTTATGCGTCGCAGGATGCGGACGATTCGCTGGACGATGATGGCGATTACTTCACGTGGACGCGCGATGAGGCCCGGACCGTTTTGTCGGCCGAGGAGTTCGCGGTTGCGGAGGCATACTTCAATCTGCGGCCGGTGGGCGACATGCATCACAACCCGGCGAAGAATGTGTTGCACACGCCACGGTCGATCGGCGATGTCGCGAAGGCGCTGAAGCTTGAGGAGGCGAAGGCGGGCGAGCTGCTGGGCTCGGCGAAGGCGAAGATGTATGCGGCGCGATTGCAGCGTCGCACGCCGTACGTGGACAAGACGATCTACACCGGATGGAACGGGATGTGCATCTCGGCATACATCGCTGCGGGACGAGCGTTGGGTCTGCGGGAGCCGGTTGAGTTTGCGCTGAAGTCGTTGGATCGTTTGCTGGGTGAGACGTTCGATGAAGCGAACGGGTTGGCGCATGTTGTGGCTTATGGCGAGGGCGTGGCTCCGGAGCGCGCGGTGCGGGGCGTGCTCGAGGACTATGCGTTTGTGTCGAACGCGGCGCTGGATGCGTGGGAGGCGAGCGGCGAACTGCGCTACTTCGAAGCGGCGAAGAAGATTGCCGACGTGATGCTGGCGCGGTTCTACGATGCGACGGGTTGCGGATTCTTCGATACCAAGCCGGATGCGGGCGAGAAGATCGGGGCGCTGGCGGCGCGGCGCAAGCCGTTGCAGGACGCACCGACGCCGGCAGGCAATGCCGTGGCGGCGACGGTGCTGCTACGGCTGGCGGCGCTGACGAACGAGACGAATTATGAGACGCGCGCGAGAGAGACGCTCGAAACCTTTGCGGGCGTGGTGGAGCACTTCGGCCTGTACGCCGCGAGCTACGGGCTGGCGCTGCGGCGGTTGATTGAGCCCGCGGTGCAGGTGTGCGTCGTCGGTGAAGATCGCGATGCGGATGAGTTGTTTTATGCAGCGATGGCGCGGTTTGTGGTGAACAAGAGCGTCATCCGGTTGCGGCGCGATCAGCTTGCTGCGCTGCCGCCCGCGCTTGCGGAGACGCTGCCGAATGTTCCTTTGAAGGGAAGCTTCGGGCTGCTGTGCCGAGACAAGAGTTGTCTGCCGCCGGTGGGCGGCGCGGAAGAGCTGCTTGGCTTGCTTCGATAGTCAGGGCTTCGATAATCGGGGATTCCGTATTCAGTCTTTGGCCATCAGGGATGCAGCACGCTCAGCAATAGAGTGGACAGGCCATTCCAGGCAATCTGAACGCCGATGCACATGAGGATGAAGGCGACGACGCGCAGAATGCCGTGGGCGGTTGCCGGAGGGATGGCGCGCGTGAGGCGGGGTGCGTTCGCGTAGCAGACATACACCAGAATGCTGAGCACGATGACGGCAAGGAACAGCCCGCAGTGGCGGATGGTGTTCAAGGTGAGGCTGCGGCCTTCGGCGCGGGTGGCCAGCGTGAGCATGACGACCAGCGTGCCCGGGCCGGAGGTGATGGGAAAGGTGAACGGATAGAAGGTCTTCTGCTGAAAGGATGCGAGGCGGGTGTCGGGGTCGGCTTGGATGCCCGCGCTGCTGTCGCTGGTGAGGGGAGCATCCGTCTGATTGAGAACCGACCATCCCATGCTGGCGATGACGATGCCGCCGGCAAACTGAATGATGGGCAGAGAGATGCCGAAGAAGTGCAGAATCGCGGAACCGAGCAGCTCGATGATGCCGAGAAAGACGATATTGTTGAAGGCGATCTTGCGGGCGAGCGAGCGGTAGGTTGCGGCGGGCGCGTCGCCGACGAGCCCGAGAAAGACGAGCGCGGTGCCAAGCGGATTGATGAGCGGCAGCAGAGCGCTGAAGGCGATGAAGAAGGAGTCCCAGAGCTCTAACGCATCTTTCACAGGGCGATGGTAGCAGGCCGCGGCACGGGTTATTGCGTGGAGGGTACGGCCGCGGTGTTCGGGCGCTCCAGCACAAGGGTGCTGGTGGTACTGCCGAACTGGATGCCTTCTTTTTCGAAGGCGAGCAGGATGCGGCGGCGCAGCTCGCGAAGCACGGCGTCGCGCTGATTGACCTGTACCCGGATGTTGATGGGGTAGATGACCTCGTGGCCGCTGATCTTGTCCACACCGAGGACGGTGGGATCGCTGATGACGACGTCCTTGAAGGCTTCGTCGAGGCGCAGCCCGGAGGCGAGCTCGGTGAGGATGCGCATGACGCGGTCGGGGTTTTCGCCGGTGCTGACGCTGACGGGCAGGGTGGCGACGGCGAAGTCGCGGGAGAGATTAGAGACGGTGGTGATCTGGCTATTCGGCACGACGTACAGCGTGCCGTCGCCGTCGCGCAGCTTGGTGACGCGGAGGGTGAGGTCTTCGACGGTGCCCTGCAGGCCGGCGATCTTGATGGTGTCGCCGATGGCGTACTGGTCTTCAAAGAGGATGAACAGGCCGGTGAGCATGTCCTTGAAGAGCGACTGCGCGCCGAAGCTGATGCCGAGACCGACGACGCCGGCGGCGGCGATGAAGGAGCCGAGCGGGACCTCGAGCGCGCCGAGGATCTCGATGAAGACATAGGCGACAATGAGGCCGTAGCCGGTGGCGCGGACGATGCCGGCGAGGGTGCGGAGCTGGGCGGCGCGGCGCGCGTTGCCGACCATCTGGCCGGCCCGTTTGCGCAGCCGTTTGACGAAGAAGATCAGGAGCTGCCGCGCGATGATCGCGAGAACTACGGCGACGATGATCTTGGGCACGCCGTTCTGGACAAAGTTCAGCAGGTCGGTGTGCCAGCCGTGCTCGACGGAGAGGAAAGTTCGTTCCTCTTGTGGAAGGGTGGCGGGAAGGGTGATCATGTAGGGCATCCTGGGATCAGGTTTCTAGTTCGAGCATACGGGAGTGGTCCCAGAGTAGGACGGCGATCGTGATCGAACGATAGTCGTCCGGAGGAGCGGTTATGCGACTACAGCAGACCGAACGATCGCGACGGGCCGGAATGAAGAACATGGCGCTTCTGGGGATGATGCTGGCTGTCGGCATTTTTGCGACAGGCAAGGAGCCGGCGGGTCAGCATTCGGGCCAGCACAGCGGCAGCGCCACCAGTGCGAATCCCACCGATCCGATGGCGCCCGGCACGACACAGCCGCCGACGATGATTCCCTCGGCGGATCTGCCCGGCGTCAATATGGATCCGGGAGTGCGCGCGCATATGGACGCCGAGCGGCTGAAGGCGGCCAATGACGATCGGCACAAGAGGCTGGAGGCGGACGTGGACAAGCTCATCAGCCTGACGAATGAGTTGAAGACGGACGTCGACAAGACAAACAAGGATGAGCTCTCGCTCGACGTCATCCGCAAGGCGAATGAGATTGAGAAGCTGGCTCACGATGTGCAGAGCCGGATGAAGAACTGAACGGGGCGAACGTCGGCTCGCGGCGCCAGGGCGCGGCGACGGTGCGGCGAGATTGGTCCTGAGCCCTTTTGTGGATACAGGCTCTGCGGCGATCCGCTGCGCCGCCATTGGTAAGAGGACAAGCGGCTTGCAGGAGGGTGACATGCGATCGATGAGAGTCGGCCAGGTTCTCCGGGTGACAGTGCTGTGTGCGGCGGTCCCTCTGTTGTTGTCCGATGCAGGTGCGCGGAGCGGCCGCGCAGTGATGGCGGCGCAACGAAGTCCGGCAATGAACTCCGGCCGGCCGATCGACCCGCCACCTACAGGAGTGCCAGCGTATTCGCCGGACCTGGGGAACTCGACAGAGAGCCCAGCGGATGCGCAGCTGCGCGCCAATGCGTCCAGCGCGGATCGTCATAAGAAGGTGGCGGCCGATGTGGACAAGCTGGTCGCGCTGAGCAACGAGCTGAAGTCCGAGATGGACAAGACGAACAAGGATGAGTTGTCGCTCGACGTCATCCGCAAGGCGCAGGAGATTGAGAAGCTGGCTCACGATGTGCAGAGCCGGATGAAGAATTGAGCGGGGCGAACGGCGAGCGGCGCTAGGGCGCGGCGATGGCAGAGGGAGATACGGTTAAGGAAGACATGCCGAGGCGGCGAAGATGATGCTCGGATTTCGCTCCGGCCGCAGCGGCGATTCGTCCGCGTTCGTCGGCATGATGTGGTTGCGGTAGAGCACGACGAGCCCGCCCGGAACGGCCGGCGAGACTGGCGAAAGCGAGACCGGCTGTTGCTGCGCATGGAGCGTTGCGCAGAGCAGAAAGCTGGCGAAGAAGGCGAGAGAGCGGCGCACTCGGCTGGGTTCCGGCCGCGGTGGCGGCTGGGGAGTGTATCGGCATGAACGCTTTGTCTGAAGGTCGTGTTGCGAAACGGGACATCGGCCCGGGGGTTGAGTAGAATCATCGAGGCTGGATAGGAGAGAAGGAGTTGGCCGAGAGGAAGGCGACAGGCAAGCTGGCAGTTCGGGCCGAGGAGCAGACCGCAGAGAACGTTATTGCTGCGGGCCTGACGGCGGCGCAACTCATCGAGTTCTATCGGCTGATGTATCTCTCGCGGAGAACCGACGACCGCGAGATCATGCTGAAGCGGCAGCAGAAGATTTTCTTCCAGGTTTCCTGCGCGGGGCACGAGGCACTGCTGGTGGCTGCGGGCCTGGCGATGAAGCCGGGCTACGACTGGTTCTTCCCTTACTATCGCGACCGCGCGCTTGGGTTAGCAGTGGGCATGACGGTTGAGGACCAGCTGCTGCAGGCGGTGGGCGCGGCGACGGACCCTTCCAGCGGCGGACGGCAAATGCCTTCGCACTGGACGAGCGAGCGGCTGAATATTGTGTCGCCGTCGTCGTCGACCGCGACGCAGTGTTTGCAGGCGGTGGGGTGTGCGGAGGCGGGACGCTACTACAAGCATCATCGCGAGGCGGCGAAGCGGCTGACGGATGGGAGCGACTACCGCAGCTTTAAGGACGTGAAGTTCGAGGCCGATGAGGTGGTGTACGTATCGATCGGCGAGGGTTCGACGAGCCAGGGCGAGTTCTGGGAGTCGCTGAATACGGCGTCGAACGAGAAGCTGCCGGTGGTGTATGTGATCGAGGACAACGGATACGCGATCTCGACGCCGGTGGAGGCGAACACGCCGGGCGGGAATATTTCGAAGCTGATTGCGAACTTTCCGAACTTCCGCTTCTGGGAGGTGGATGGAACGGACGCGATCGCGAGCTATGAGGCGATGCGCGAGGCGGTAGCGTACTGCCGATCGGGTGAAGGGCCGGCGGTGGTGCATGGGCATGTGACGCGGCCGTACTCGCACTCGCTGAGCGATGATGAGCGGCTGTATCGCTCGAAGGAAGAGATTGAGGCCGACGCGCTGCGCGATCCGATCTCGCGGATGCAGATGTGGCTGCTGCGCGAGGGCGTGCTCGACGCGCAGGGGATCAACGAGCTTGAGCGCAAGGTGGATGAAGAGGTGCAGCATGCGGCGGACCGTGCGCTGGCCGCGGTGCTGCCGACTCCGGACACGATTCTGAAGCATGTGTACTCGGAGGACCTGAAGCCGACGGATGCGCGCTTCGCGACCAAGCCTGCGACGACGGCGGATGATACCGAGCGCACGATGGCGGACCTCATCAACGCGACGCTGAAGGACGAGATGCGGCGCGACGAGCGCATTGTGGTCTTCGGCGAAGATGTAGCCGACGCGACGCGCGACGAGGCGCTGCGCCAGGGCCAGGTGAAGGGTAAGGGCGGCGTCTTCAAGCTCACTGCCGGGCTGCAGAAGGAGTTCGGCAACGATCGAGTCTGGAACTCTCCTTTAGCCGAGGCGAACATCACCGGCCGCGCGATTGGGATGGCGGTGCGCGGTCTGAAGCCGGTGGTGGAGATCCAGTTCTTCGATTACATCTGGCCGGCGATGCACCAGATGCGCAATGAGCTGAGCGTGATGCGGTGGCGTTCGAACGGGCAGTTCAACTGCCCGCTGGTGATGCGCGTGCCGATCGGCGGCTATCTGACTGGCGGCTCGATCTATCACTCGCAGTCGGGCGAGAGCATCTTTACGCACACCCCGGGGGTGCGCGTGGTGATGCCGTCGAATGCGTTGGATGCGGCGGGGCTGCTGCGTACGGCGATTCGTTGCGACGATCCAGTGTTGTTCCTCGAGCACAAGCGGCTGTATCGCGAGACGTTTGGGCGTGCGGCGTACCCGGGGCCGGAGTACATGATCCCGTTCGGCAAGGCCAAGGTGGTGCGCGAGGGTAAGGACCTGACGGTGATCACCTACGGTGCCGTGGTGCCGCGCGCATTGCAGGCGGCGCAACGGATGCAGCGCGAAAAGGGTGTGGACGTCGAGATCATTGATCTGCGCTGCCTGAGCCCCTATGACTGGGATGCGATCGCGGCATCGGTGAAGAAGACGAGCAAGGTCATCGTGGCGCATGAAGATATGCTGAGCTGGGGCTACGGCGCGGAGATCGCGGCGCGGATCGGCGACGAGCTGTTCCATGATCTGGATGCGCCGGTGCGGCGCGTGGGATCGATGGATACGTTCGTGGCCTATCAGCCACTGCTGGAGGATGTGATTCTGCCGCAGCCGGAGCGGCTGTTTCAGGCGATGAGCGAGCTGGCGGCGTTCTAACTGCGCGAAGGGCGGACGCGATTACAGGTGCCGGGCAAGGAAGATGCCGGCGATGCTGTCCTGCAGGAAATGGGCGATCATGCCGGGGCGAAGGCTTCTGCGCCAGAGCACAAGCGCGCCGAAGATGCATCCGTAGATAGCGATGATGATGATCATCTTCCATCCCTGATAGGCGTGCGCGAGACCAAAGATGATGCCCTGGAGGATCGCTCCGACAGCGGCGCTCTTGGTGAGCGCGGTGAACTGGCGCTGGAGATAGCCGCGGAAGATGGTCTCTTCGCAGATGCCGGCGGTGATGCACACGAGCAGATAGACGGCGATCTCGGCCGGGGTGTGAGGCAGCAAACGCTTCACGCCCTGGTTGTCTCTGGCGGTACGCAGAAGCACGCCGAGTATGTTGAGCACGATGTTGGCGACGATGAGGAAGACGACGGCGATGCCGATGTCTACTAAAACTTTGCGGAGCCTCGCGGAGATTTCACCGAAGAGACTGGCGAAGGGAACCCGCTGAATGCGGAGACCCCACCAGATGAAGGCGAAGATGAACCACTCGCAGAAGAGAACCGCGAGATAGCTGGAAATGCGCGGCGAAAGGGCGCCGAAGTGATGTTGGCGCGGAAACAGGCTGAGCGAGACCCAGCCGGCGAGCAGAAGGAAGACGCAGACGAGGTGCCAGAGGGGAGCGATGAGCTGTTTGTCAGGGGGATTGGCGGTGGGTGCGTCGGGTGTTGCGTCGGGTATCTCCAAGGCGAGCGCTGCTCCTGTGAGGCTGTGAAGCGGATTCTCTCAGTGCGACGGCGATCAAGACTTCGCGGCGCGCGATGCGGGCTAGTGCGCGTTATGCGGGCCAGTGTAGCAGCCGGAGGATTCAGCGGAGCATTTTCTGTCGGTTCGCGGCGGAAGTTCCGGCAGGGAGCGACAGTGGCGCCGGACTAAGAGCGGGGTTCGGAAGAGAGGACGTGGTTGTGTTCGGCGCAGATGCGCGCGAAGAATGCATCGTCGGGGCCGCGGCTGAATCCGTCGCGAGGATAGGCGCAGCGAAGGTGGAAGGAGTGCCGGCGACCGAGTTCGTTCCAAAGCTGCTCGAGCTGCAGAGCGGCGTCGCGGTTGCCTTCCGCCCACAGCAGCGCGACCATCTCACCGAAGGCGACGGGCGAGGCGACGCCGGGGGCGAGGTTGGCTTTCGCGTCCAGGAGCAGGGGGTCAAAGGTGGTGAAGAAGCGCTCACGGTCGGGGGAGCCGTCAACCATGAAGCGGGCGAGCGTGGCTTCGGCATCAAGCAGGAGGTACTGATTGTTGCGCACGGCGAGGGAGAGATCGATGCCAGAGGCGCGAAGGCGTTGGGCGAGCCCCTGGCGGTGCGGGGCGGCGGCAATGACGAGGCAGACGCCGCCCGCTTTGAGCGCGCTGCCGATGATGTCACTCAAGTTGTCGAGGAAGGCGGCGTCGTTGGCGTAGAAATCCACCGAGTGCGAGCGGGCGTGACCATCGGGTGAGAGAGTAAACGCGTGTGGGTCCGGGGTGAACAATCGTTCTCCGATAGGCTGAGTGTACATCGTGTGCGATGCCGCTTGGCGGCGATTTGCTGCCCGATTCCAGGTCCCTGAGGGCGCCGAGGTCGGATGGCGATCGCTGGGGCGAGCCGCATCTAACGAGGCATGATTCGTAAGCTTAAATCCGGCGAATATCGTATCTACAGTCGTCACACAGATAAGAAGACGGGCAAGCGCAAGAATCTGGGGACGTTCTCTTCGCGCCAGGCGGCAGAGAAACACGAACGGGACATCCAGTACTTCAAGCACGGGTGAGAGGGCCGGATGGGAAGAACGGTAGCTCTCGTCCTCTATCTTGTGGTGATGGTGGGCTTGATCGTCGGTGTGGACGTCGCGTTCCTTCGCGACCGATTTTGGCCGCGGCTAATCGTGAACATCGCTATCGTTCTGGCGTTCGGCGCGATCTACATGAGATTTCTGAGACATTGAACCGTGCTTGCCGGTAGGTCGCGGACCAGCAAGCGCAGGGCAGCCTTCGGCAAAAGCCATGCAAGCGTTTTCAGAAGAGATGGGCGGGAACCTATGCCGGTCATCGCTCTGCCTCTGTAGGGAAAGGGATTGACGAGGCAGCGAAGATCGAATATTTTGGCCGCTCATTAATATTTTGCTGTTGGGAGGGCCATCGTTTTGGAATCGGCTGAAGCAAGTGTCACTTCTGCAAAGGTATTGGGGCCGGGAGAGGGTCGAATTGGTTTCCTGGGTACGATTGGCGTGCGGTTCATGATCGACGGGCTCGAATCGGGCGGTGGGTTTTCGCTGATCGAACATCCGATGTCCGCCAAGGCGCTGGCGGCGCCTCTTCACCGGCACGCGCGCGAGGATGAATACAGTTTCGTTCTGGAGGGTTCGGTCGGGGCGCTTCTGGGTGAAGAGGTTCTGATCGGCAAGCCCGGTGATCTGATCTTCAAGCCGCGGAACCAATGGCACACCTTCTGGAATGCCGGGGATACGCCGGCGAGAATCCTTGAAATCATCGCTCCGGCCGGCTTTGAGCAGTTCTTTCGCGAGCTGGATGAGGCGGGCGGTGTGACGAACGTGGAGCCGGCGACGATGGGTACGCTGTGCCAGAAATACGCGCTGGAGATGAAGCCCGAGAGTGTTCCCGAACTGCTCGCCCGCTTTGGACTTCGTTTTCCCGGCGAGCGCGTCGCTTGTTGGGCGGTCGACAAGTAAAGAACAACTCTCGTTGGGCGGCCGCGGTGAATGGGCGCCCGAGGCGTAGTTCAGTCGATGAGTGGGAACCGGGCGGCGCGCTACGGCGTATCCTGCGGCATGCCGTTCAAGAAGAGCTGCGCGCGCCTCTTGCTGTTGGCTGCCGCATGCTTCGGCCTCGCCATCAGCGCTTCCGCGCAGATCATTCACGCGAGCGGACCGCTTCCGTCCTTCGAAGTTGCGACCATTAAACCGGCTTCGCCCCAGCCGCTGCCTTCGAGCGCATCTCCGGCCGAGGTCCGCATCTCCAACGTGACTGTTCGGAACCTTGTCGAGCAGGCTTACGGTGTTCCGTGGACGTCTGCGGAGAACGAACGCGTTCTCGGCGGTCCAGCGTGGCTGGACGCCAACCATTACGACATCGTTGCGCGCATCCCCGGTGACCTCGCCGAGGCGCAACAGAAGCTATCGCGCGATGAACAGAAGCGGCAGATCAGCCTGATGCTCCAGTCTCTGCTCGCCGAGCGTTTCCATCTGAAGGTCCACTTCGAAACCAAGGTTCTCACCGTGTATGCGCTGGTTGTCGCGAGACCAAAGCCGGGGCTCGTCGAGAGCACAAGGCATTTCGAGTCATCGGAGTCGTCGGAGTCCAGCGCACAAGCAAACGATGTGGCCATTCGACTGCCATCGAAACCCGAGGACCTGCGGCACGGCATCCTTGTTCTCTACAACGGCCAGATGGCCGAGATGACTGCGAGGCAGGCCTCGATGGACGATCTTGCGCGCTGGTTTGCGGGCTACTCCGAGGTGGGAGGAAGGCCTGTGGTGAACGAGACGGGCCTCAGCGGACTTTACGACTTTTCTCTTCGCTGGATGCGGCAAAGTCTTGCCGGGACTTCGCCAGGCGGCTTGTTGGATGCAGCTGACGCGCCGCCACTCTTCACTGCATTGCCCGAGCAGCTCGGCTTGCGCCTCAAGTCGGACAAGGCTCCGGTCGAAGTCATCCTGATCGACCGCGCTGATCCGCCGACAGACAACTGAAACGCGGCGGCGATGCGGTGATTTGGGAGATGGTGAGCGATGCGGCGGCACAGCCGGAGGAAAGGGCGTAGTCTGGAGATTCGCGGCCCTGTCATTCTCATTCAAATTTTCAGATGAGTCCGAAGCACACGCTGCATCCACCTGCACGACTGGAGAGACTGTGCGTTCCGACAAGATTCATATTGCTTTGTCCCATGGATATGCCCGTTTTGAGATCTGCAACATGACCGCGAAGGGCATGCGCGCGACGCATGCGGCGGGGATGCGGACGGAGGAGTCGATTGACCGGGTGCTGGGCCTGATTGGGCCGAGGATGATCGGCCCGCGGCTGATTCCCGTTTATTTTCCGCGACCGAGACGGTAGTTCTCCCACCTTCTTTAAGAGCTCTTTTGTGGGTACCCCCCCCTCCCCCCCTGTTTTGGTGCAAAGGTATAAACATACATGGCTAACCCGGGGGCACA
>DATJSM010000028.1:0-107734 GCA_035504135.1 Candidatus Aquilonibacter sp.
TGTAAACGTTCAGGCTGCCTTGTCGAGAAGAGAGCGTTGCTCCAAAAGCGTGAGGAGGACTCGCTCCTCTTTACGCAACGCGCCTGAATGCTCGCCAATTTCCTCGTTGATCTCGCTCTTCGCTTCATCGATGGAGATACCGCCGAGATATGCTTCCAGTACCGTGGGATGTACGTAACATTTTCGGCAGATGGCCGGCGTGTTTCCCAGCTTGGCCGCAACGGCCTTGATCGCCGCCACGACGTTCTTCTTTGCCTGGGAAGCATTCTCAAAGGATCCCATGCCGCGCAGAAGGTCGCATGCCAGCACGGAACCCGCCCACGTGCGGAAGTCCTTCGCGGTGAAATGCTGTTCGGTAATACTGCGCAGATACTCGTTCACATCGGACGAATCGACAGAGCGGCGCTCCCCGTCGTCGTCGATGTATTGGAACAGCTCGTACCCTGGAAGATCTTCGCACTGCTTGATGATGCGCGCGAGGCGGCGGTCTTCAAGGCTGACGGTGTGGTGGACCTTGCTCTTACCCTGGAAGCTGAAGATAACCTTCGACCCTTTCACCTCGACGTGCTTGTTTCGCAGCGTTGTGAGGCCGTAGCTGCCGTTCTCCTTCGCATACTCCTGGTTGCCGACGCGGATGTGCGTCTGCTCCATCAGGCTCACAATTGTGGCGAGCACTTTCTCACGCGGAAGGCCCGGCAGTGCAAGATCGCGCTTCACATGTTCACGAATGGTTGGCAGCGCCTGCGCAAACTGCACCATGCGCTCGTACTTGGTTTCATCCCGAACTTCACGCCAGCGCGGATGATAACGGCTCTGCTTGCGGCCCCGCGCGTCGCGGCCGGTGGCCTGGAGATGACCGTTTGGCGAGGTGCAGATCCACACGCCTTTCCATGCGGGAGGAATGGCGAGCGACTTGATGCGCTTTAACGTCTCTTCGTCATTGACCGGCGTCCCGCCGGGCGCGGTATAGCGAAATCCTTTGCCACATCGAAACCGGCGGATGCCGGGCTTTACATCAGTTACATAGCGCAGGCCCGCCGCCTGAGCCGATTCCCGAGGAGCGGGTGGCTCAGTGAGTGGATCGATCCGGATTTGATTCCTTTGCCCTGCTTCCTGTATCACCTGCCTCACCCGAGAACGTGCCTCGCAACTTGGATGAGGTTTCGCCGGAGAGCGCTGCCCGGCGTGCGCAGCTTCCCGTACCATCAACACGATTACGACGGCGTATCCTTCGACAGATGAAAAAGATTGCCATCGCGGTCGCTCTGATTCTGCTGTGCGGTTGCAAGGCGCCGGTTCATTCCCCGGCGCCCGCCGCTACGACTCACACCAATAATGCGTTGCCGGGTCCGAGCGCACCACAGAACTTTGACTACTACCTGCTGAATCTCTCGTGGTCGTCGGAGTTCTGCTATTCGCATCGTAGTGCGCCGGAGTGCGGACGCCACACGACGTTCGTGTTGCACGGATTGTGGCCCCAAAACTCTGACGGAACTTATCCGCAGGATTGCAGCAACGCTCCCGGGCCGGCGGACCCGGCGCAGTACAGCGATATCTATCCCGACGCCGGCCTGCTGGAACATGAGTGGCAGACCCATGGCACGTGCTCGGGGCTCTCGGCCGATGCATTCTTTCAGACGGCCCGCGTTGCGTTTGATTCGTTCAGGGTGCCGCCGCAACTGGCGCAGCTCAACACGCAAATCTCGATGGCGCCCAGTCAGATTCTGTCGCTGGTGACGGACAGTAATCCCTCCCTGCCGGCGAGCAGTCTGGCGCTCAGCTGCGGCAACAATTATTTGACCGCCGTCGAGGTTTGCCTGGATAAGCAGCTCCATCCGGTCGCGTGCGGCCAGGTGCGCTCCTGCCGCGCGCGTGTTGTTCGTATACCGCCGCCGTAAGCAGCGGAGTTCATGCAGAGGCTCCGGTCTGGGTGTTCTAATGCAAGAGGCGCGCCGCTTTTTTGAGCGGCCAGAATACTCGTCACAGGAGACCCACGAGATGAGCCATGACGCGGTTTTTTTGACCGACCGTCCAGCATGGAAGGCCCTGAAGGCCCATGCGGAGTCGATGCAGAGTCAGACCATCAAGCAATTGTTCGCCGATGACGCGGCGCGCGGCACGCGATTGACCGCGGAGGCCTGCGGACTGTTTCTCGATTACTCGAAGAACCGCATCACCGACGAGACGCTCAAGCTGCTCGTGGAGCTCGCCGAGGAGTGCGGGTTGCGCGAACGCACCGAAGCGATGTTCACCGGACAGAAGATCAACGTTACGGAGAACCGCGCGGTTCTGCACGTTGCTTTGCGCGCGCCAAAGTCGGAGCACATCTTCGTCGACGGCGAGGACGTTGTGCCGGAGGTGCACAAGGTTCTCTTCAAGATGTCGCAGTTCGCGCATCACGTGCGCTCGGGCCAATGGCGCGGGCACAGCGGAAAGCGCGTGAAGAACGTCATCAACATCGGCATCGGCGGATCGGACCTGGGACCGGTGATGGCGTATGAGGCGCTGAAGCATTACTCCGACCGCCACCTGAACTTCCGATTTGTTTCGAATGTGGACGGAACAGACTTCGCCGAGGCCGTGCATGATCTGCATGCGGACGAGACGTTGTTCCTGGTCGCGTCCAAGACCTTTACGACGCTGGAGACGATGACGAATGCGCAGAGCGCGCGCGAGTGGGCGCTGAAGGGGCTCGGCGGCGATGAGTCGGCGATCGCGAAGCACTTCGTCGCGATCTCGACGAACGAGAAAGAGGTGAAGAAGTTCGGTATCGATCCGCAGAACATGTTTGGCTTCTGGGACTGGGTCGGCGGGCGCTATTCTATGGATTCCGCGATCGGACTGAGCACGATGATCGCCATCGGGCCGGAGAACTTCCGCGCGATGCTGCATGGCTTCCATGCGATGGATGTGCACTTTCGCACGACTCCGTTTGCGCAGAATCTGCCCGCGCTGCTTGGACTGCTGACCGTGTGGTACACGGAGTTCTTCGGCGCGGAGACGGTTGCGGTGCTGCCCTACGAGCAGTATTTAAAGCGCTTCCCTGCGTACCTGCAACAGCTCACGATGGAGTCGAACGGCAAGCATGTAACGCTGGACGGGAAACAGGTGAAGTACGAGACCGGGCCGATTTACTGGGGTGAGCCGGGCACGAACGGACAGCACAGCTTCTATCAGCTGATACATCAGGGAACGCGTTTGATTCCGTGCGACTTCATCGGCTTTTGCCGCACGCTCAATTCTTTGGGACGCCATCATGACATGCTGATGGCCAACGTCTTCGCGCAGGGCGAAGCCCTAGCGTTCGGCAAGACTGCCGAGCAGGTGAAGGCCGAGGGCACGCCGGACTGGCTGGTGCCGCACAAGGTTTTCGAGGGCAATCGTCCATCGAACACGATCATCGCCGACGTGCTGACGCCGGAGTTGCTCGGCAAGCTCATCGCGCTGTACGAACATTCGGTGTTCACGCAGGGAGTGATCTGGAATATCGATTCGTTCGACCAGTGGGGCGTGGAGCTGGGCAAGGTGCTCGCGCAGAAGATCATCGGAGAGCTTGAGGCACAGGACGAGCCAAAGCTGGCGCACGACAGCTCCACGAACAATCTGATTCAGCGGTACCGTTCGCGGAAGTAACGCCACAAGCGATCAGGAGAACGAGCAGATCGATGGATCTGCCCGTTCTCTTGCAGTCCGGGCGCTGTGCGTTTATCGTTGTAGCAGAGCGGCTATCGTTCCGCCGCCCGGCAAGATTATGACTACAGCTACGCTTTCCGCTCCCGCTGCTCCCTCCGCCGCCTCGCCCGCCAAGACCAAGGTCAGTCCAGCCACGGCGCTGGAGGTGTATGCGGGCGATCCGAATTTCATGGCCTCGCTCGCGCGCGGCCTGGTGGTAATTCAGGCCTTTACGCCGCAGATGCCGCAGATGACGATCTCGCAGCTGAGCCTGCGCACCGGACTTTCACGCGCGGCTGTGCGGCGCTGCCTGTATACGCTTTGCAAGCTGGGTTTCGCCGGCGCGGATGAAGCGCAGCGCTATTCCCTGCGGCCGAAGATGCTGACGCTGGCCAACACCTACACCGCATCAAGCACGCTGGCTAACGCCGCGCAGCCCATCCTGGAGCGCATGTCCGCGCAGCTCGGCGAGAGCTTTTCCGTAGCAACGCTGGACGGCGAAGACATCGTGTACATCGCGCGCACGACCGTTACGCGCGTGATGTCGGTCGATCTGCACATCGGCTCCCGGCTGCCCGCTTTCTGCACCAGCATGGGCCGCGTGCTGCTGGCGTATCTTCCGCAGGATCAGCTGGAGCAGTATCTCGCGCGCGTGCACATGGTGCAGTACACACCGAAGACGATTACCTCGGTGGACAAGCTGCGGCTGGCGCTGCGCAACGTGCGCCGCAACGGCTACGCGCTTTGCGATCAGGAGTTCGAGGTCGGCTTGCGTTCGCTTGCGGTTCCGGTGCAGGCGCCGAACGGACGCGTGGTTGCGTGCGTCAATCTTAGCGGTCATGCGCCTCGGATGCCCATGCTGGACATGCAGACGCGGTTCCTTCCGCATCTGCGCGCCGCGGCCGCGGAGCTAAGCGTCTTTCTGCGCTAGGCTGCGACGGCTGCGGAGCCTAATCGTCGTCGTCATCCTTGTGCTTCGGATGTTTTTCAAGCAGCGTCGGCGGCGGCGGCTGGGCTCCCTTCGCGTCCTGCCAAAGAATCAGGTTTAGCTTGTCGGTGGGCGCGCGATCGGCGTGCGTAAAATCCATCTTCATGGATGCGGCCCCGCCAACCGCGTTCGGCTTGTTCGCGGTATAGATGAGTCCGTTGTCGCGGTTGGAGTAGTCGGCATCATACGGAGGCTGATCGCCGGGGCCGGTGAACAGGCTCGCAATTGTCGACGCGAACGCATCGTTGTTATTCATCGGAGGAACGCCGAGCAGAGCCTCCATCGTGCGCAACACGCTCACAGTCGAGTAGAAGTGGCTGTCAACGACTGCAGGTTCTCCCGGCTTGGGATGCGGAGCGTATTTGCTGACGACGAGCGCGATCGATCGATGCGCATCCACGTGGTCGGCTCCGTTCTGCGCATCGTCCTCCAGGATGAAGAACGCCGTGTCATCCCAGTACGCGGAGTGTGAGACGGCCTCGACAGCGCGGCCAACCGCAAGGTCGTTATCGGCAACCGAAGACCTCGGCGTCGGGCCGCCGGGCCTTGTGCCCGCCGTGTGATCGTTGGGCAGGCGCAACATGATGTAGTCCGGCATCGTGTCATGACCAGCGGCGAGATCCTTCTTCCATTGCTCGAAGTGGCGCAGAAAAACTTCGACGCGAATCTGATCCGGAACCCGCAGATTGAAGTCCGGGGACTCGGGAGCGAAGTGTCCCACCAGCTCCGGCTTTGTAGCGATATTGGCGGCAAGCCGCGGAATCGCCCATGGCCACCGGTTTATCCCACCTCCCCACTCTGCGGGCAACGGGTCGCCGGGCTTGATGTCCGGTGAGGGACAGATCGTCTCGCCGCCCGACATCGCGCCCTGACGAGGATCCATGCTGTGCGCCTGCCGGGCCCGCTCAACTGCGCGGCGGTTTCCGCAAAAAATCGACGAGACATATTCCGCGAAGTGATAGATCGTCTTGCCGTGCGCGGCGAAATCGCTCCAGATGTATGCGCTGGCCGGCTCGGCAACATCCGGAATATGCTGCAGCAGCGGATATCCGTCCGCAACCATCCCTTCGTAGTCGTAGGTACGCTGCCCACCCCGGTAGTTAATCTGCCAGGTCTTCTCCAGATAGTCCGTGCCGATGGCAGCGGTGGACCAAACGTGACCTTCGCCCGAGACTTCGCCTGAGTCAAAGAAGTTATCCAGCACGCCGAAGCGAAGCGCCAGTTTGTGTTCGTTGGGCGTGATCGACGCGCCGTACATCGTCAGTTTCGGATCGCCATTGCCGACGGGTTTGCCGTCCTTCTCCAGGTCGCCGAATATCTGATCGTAGCTGCGATTCTCTTTGATGATGTAGATCACGTGCCGGATGGGATCTCGACCAGAGGCGAAGGTGATCTTTTCCTGCGCGGCCTTCATGCGATTGCTCTCGAGGACCGTATCAGTGGAGGCCTTCAGGTTGGCCTCGATGGCCGACGCTTGCAACGATGCAAGCGATCCGTGGATGAGTGTGGGCGAGTAGGTGAAGCCGCCGCGCGCCGCTTGTGACGCCACGCCCGAATGAAGGCCCGGCGCCTGTGGCATATCGTTCGGTCCGGTTCCCTTGCCTTTATCGGTTGCAATGTAAAGCGTGTCGCCGGAGAAGGCGAGCGCTGTGGGCATCAGTTCCGTCGGGAAGAAACCCATCGGTTCCGTCATGCCCCGCTCATCGTCCATGGATTTGAGGTGCCGCGTATCGATCACGGCTACGGCGTCCGAGCCAAGATTCGCAGCGTACAACCGCGTGCCGTCTGCATTCTCCGCCAGAGCATCCGGCTCGGCGCCGAAGTAACTCTGTCCCGGGAGCCGCGTGTCGAAGTAGCCGGCCGTCGATAGTTCCGCTTCATGATGTTTGCCGATCACACGAACGGCTGCGACAGCATCGCGATTGGAGAGCGCGACGTACAACAGGCCGGCGTGCTCATCGAGGATGAGTGCACACGGATGCGACCCAGGAGATGTGGAGGTGTGCGGCTTCATCAACTCCAGGCTGCGAGCGACTTTGTTATGCGCGAGGTCGAGCTCGACGACCTCACTCTGGTTCCATAGCGCGACGAATCCCCGCGTTCCATCCCTGCTGACTGCAACCGCGATTGGGTAGCTCGAGGGGATCTCCGGGCCGGAGCTCAGATCAAAGGTGTGCTCGATCGTTCCGCTGGTTGCATCCATCACCACCGCGCTGTCGGAGAGGTTCTCGGCGACGAGCAGACGTTCCTTCGCGCCGGGGATCACGGCAATGGCCGCCGGGAATGAAATTCCCTTTCGGCTCAGATCCCCAGATCGCAACGTTGTGGTCTTTCCCTCGGCGAGCGGAACCAGGGGCAGCTTCAGCAGCGTCTCAGGCTTCAGTACGCCGTTCGCGAAGCTGAACACGGCGATGGCGTTGCCGGTCGCCCCCTTTGCATCTCCTTCGGGCTTGCTGGTCGAGGCAAGGCTCGCATAGACGCGCCTTCCGTCGGCGCTGAACGCCAGCCCCGAGAAGAACGTCTGCGGGGCGTGCAACGCGACGCGCGGGTCCGGAACATCCTCGACCGTTCCGGTGGCGGCGTTGAGCACGGACAGCGACTGCATGTAGTCGGACTCGGCCGTTCCGTAGCCCGCGTTCAGCGAAACAATCCACTTTCCGTCCGGCGAAACCGCAAGCGAGATCGGAAGGCTGTTCACCCGCCGAGGATCGCCAGGCGCCGGAGCGAAGAGTTGCTTGCTCGTGGGCAGGTTAATCGTCTGTTGCGCCAAAGCCCGCAAACCGGCAGCGCCCGTCAACACAAATGCGCCGACCACCATCACCAGCGCAAGCTGAATGGCTGCCACTGGAGTGTTATGCCTTTGAAAGTCCATTACAAAAGTCTTACACAGCGCTTGAAAGCAAGGATGTATTGTCAAGAAAGAAGTTTCAATAAAGGGCTACAACTTGATCGATACCGCCGCAACCGACCTTGACGAGAGATTTTCCTCCGTCGCGACTTCCGTCATCGAACTCCCCATCCTTCCTCCCGAAGCAGACCGTTTTGCTTCGATCCGCGAGTCCAACAAGCGGCTCAAGCAGGACCTGCGGATGGGTCGCGAGTTCCAGGAAGGCCGCATCAACTGGATTACCAGCGCCTTCATGGCACTCTTTCACATCGGCGCCATCGCTGCGCTCTTCTTCTTCTCGTGGAAGAACCTCATCGTCGCCGCCGTGATGTACTTCTTCGCGATTAACGTCGGCATCGGCATGGCGTACCATCGCCTGCTGACGCATCGCGGCTACAAGGTTCCGCGCTGGCTGGAGTACTTTCTCACCGCCTGCGGGACGATGGCGCTTGAGGGTGGACCAATCTTCTGGGTGGCAACGCATCGCGTGCATCATCAGAACTCCGACCACGACGGCGATCCGCACACACCGCACGACGGCACCTGGTGGGCACATGCCGGCTGGATCCTCTCCGGCCGTGCACTCCACTCCGAGACCGCACTCCTTGGCCGCTATGCTCCCGACCTCACCCGCGACCGCGCTCAGGTGTGGCTCTCCAAATATCACTGGCTCCCGCTGACCATCGCGGCAGTCCTCCAGGTTGCACTCGGCGCCGCAGTTTCCCCGGGCCACCGCATCGTTGGAGCGCTCGGCATGTTGTTGTGGGGAACGTTCCTCCGGACGACGCTTGGCCTGCATGCGACGTGGCTGGTTAATTCGGCAACGCATCTGTGGGGTTCTCGCCGATTTGAGACGCACGATGACTCGCGCAACAGCTGGTGGGTCGCGCTGCTCACCGGAGGCGAAGGCTGGCACAACAACCATCATGCGCATCCCGTCAGCGCGCGCCACGGACTCGCATGGTACGAGTTCGACATCAACTACTACGGCATTTGGGTGATGGAGAGGCTCGGACTCGCCAAGAGGGTGCAGATCGCGAAGTTCGATCCAAAGGATCCGCGACCGGCAGGCGCGTGATCCAGTCCAACTCCCTTCGTCGGCCGCCCACACGGGCGGCCTTCGTTCTTTTGCGCGGCCAAGCGAGACGCATTCCGTATACTCCTGAGCAGGCATGAACCTTACGCGCCGCCGCGGAGCCATCGCATTCTTCATCACCCTTGGCGTATGTCTGACGATCCTCGCCATCGTGCTGAACGTTACATGGATTCACATCAACGGACGCCGCATCGCCCTTGATGTCCTTGGCTTCATCTTCTTCGCGATTCTCATCGCCGGCGTCGTGCTGAACACCGTCTTCCTGGTGCGCGAGATCCGCCGCAACGAGCGGCAGGATTCCTTCCTCAACGCGGTCACGCACGAGTTGAAGACCCCGATCGCCAGCATGCGACTTTATCTCGACACGCTCGAGCGCCATCCGGTGGATGAGAGCCAGCGCCAGCGCTTCTACGCAACCATGCGCTCCGATACGGACCGTCTGCTGGCCACTGTCGAGCAAGTGCTCAAAGCCGGCGAACTCGGCCAGCGCGAGCGCGTGCAGCGGCGCGATCGCATTGAACTGAGCGCGCTGGTGGCCGAGTGCATCGCCACGACTCTCAGCCGCAATCATCTTCCCGCTGAGGCCATTCATCTGGAGGACGTGCCAGGCAACGTGCGGCTCTTCATCTCGGCCAACCACGACGACCTGCGCACGGCGATCCTCAACCTGCTCGATAACGCCGTGAAGTATTCGCCGCAAGGGGTCAAGGTGCGCTGCCGCCTCACTATCGAGCATTACACCTGGGCCGTACTCACCATTACGGACAAGGGCCTGGGCATCCAGCCGCAGGATCTGCGCCGGGTCTTCAGGCGCTTCTATCGCGCTTCGTCCAACGACCGGGTGAAGATAAAAGGAACGGGCCTTGGTTTGTTTCTCGTTCGAACGATCGTTCGCCAGCACGGCGGCGAGATCCGCGCGGCTAGCGAAGGCCCCGGCAAAGGGACCACCATGACTCTCAAGCTCCCCCTCGCTCTGGGGAACGATATGGGCGGGTGATGCAGAATGGCCGAAACTCTGGAGCGGGAGACCGGGATCGAACCGGCGACATTCAGCTTGGGAAGCTGACGTTCTGCCACTGAACTACTCCCGCTCTGGCAACGCGGCACTTGTTCAGTCAGTATCGCGCGAGCGGCTCAAAATGACAACGGACCGCGTATGACACTCGGCACATCCGCGCGGCGCGATACAACAGGACACCATGATTTCGCAGTCCCACGATTGACGTCCCGGCTCAAGGAGCGCAGGGATATGCAGATTCGGTCGGGCTGAGTCAGCGACACTCACCAAGCCTCACTCAGGAGGAACATTATGTATCGCAAGTTGATGCTTATCAGCCTGGCGCTTCCGGCAGCGCTGTTTTGCGCGGGATGCCACAGTAGCTCGACCCCGGCAGCATCTTCCTCCACCGCAACCCCGTCGAACGCACCTGCGCCATCCGCGACAGCTACGGCGACGGCGGCACCGGTCGCCACGCAACCCGCGCCCACTCCCGGCAGCGTTACGCCTTCAGCAGGACAACCGCCGTTGCCGCAGATGGTCGAAATTCCCCGCGGTACAATCCTGCGCGTGCGAACCACGCAGGCGCTCGGATCGAAGATCAGCCAGGAAGGCCAGCGCTTCGACGCAACCCTTGCCGCTCCGGTCGTCATTCACGGGCACACGATGATTCCCGCCGGCACGGCGGTCATCGGCACCGTCACGCAGGCACACGCGTCGGGCCGCTTCAAAGGTGGCGCAACGCTGGGCCTCGATCTCAACCGCATCCGCATGAACGGCGACAGCTATCCCATCCACACCGCACTGTTCGAGGAAGCTAGAAAGGGCAAAGGACAGCGCACCGCCGGCTTCATCGGCGGCGGCACCGCGGGGGGAGCACTGATCGGCGGACTCGCCGGCGGCGGTAAAGGCGCGCTGATCGGCGGCCTGATTGGCGCCGGCGCCGGAACCGCAGGCGCAGCCACCGGAAATCGTGACATCACTCTGCCGTCAGAATCGCGGCTCAGCTTTCAGCTGACGCAACCGCTCTCGATTCCTCTGCATTAGCGCAAACGCAAACGAGAATTTAGCGGATGACTTTAATCACATAGGTTGTCGCGGGGACTTGGCCGATCTCGATCTCCCATCCGCCCTCGGCGAGCAGACGACCATGCAGGACCGACAGCGGCCGGCCTGCGCCATCAAGCGGCGTGGCCTCCACGGCCAGTGCGCCCTCGATGTCCTTGAGCAGCAGCCATCCCTTGATGACCTCGATGCGCGTTGGCGCCGTTCCCCAGTCGGTTACATTGGCGTGTCGCGCGTCCCAGACCATGCCAGTGTTCTCAGCGCGCCCGGTTGCAGTCAGCAGCATTGTGCCGGAGCGTGAAAGCGGCTGATCGTCCAGAGCGGAAAGAGTGATGGCGCAAAAGGGATTCTCGACATCAGCAGACAGGTGCGAGGTCTCTGCGTTGTTCTCTTTCACAAAACCGACCAGCGCGGTGGAGCGATCCGTATCGACGGTGACCACACCGTCACCGGTTTTACTGGAAAGCTGCCAGGACAGTTGATGTGTATCGGAGACGATGGGGTTCGTAGGTGTGTCGGTGAACTTCGCGGTAGGCGCGCAGTCCAGGCAACGGATGCGCGAGCCGTGTTCAAGCGGCAGCGAGAGGGGAAAGCCGGGCGTCCAGTAAGGCTCTGCCAAAGGAGGAAGGCGCATGCTTTCGTCGATCTGCGCGGTGGAGTAGGTGCGTTCGATCGTCTGGCGAGCGGCAGCAACGTCATGGCGGAGAAAAAGCAATGCGCCGACGGGCATCTGTGCGATCTTGACGGGGTCCTCGCTGATGTCGAAGTGGTCACCGATCATGGGCTGCCACTGGCCGGAGAGCTTGGGTTCGAATGCGTAAATGAAGATGCCGTCCCAATCCTGAAAGGCGCCGTACGAGGCGAGCAAAGGTATCATCTCGGACTCGTAGTCGCTCGGGAAGGGCTCATTGACCTCGCTGACGGTGAAGGGCTTGCCGGCCATGGTCGAACGCGTCAGCCTGACCTCGATGGAGCGCAGCGGATAGTTGACCATGGGCTCCTGTCCACGGTGCGACATCTGACTGGGAGGCCACCAGTAAATGTGCGCGTCGACGATGTCTAAGCGCGAGGTGGTGCGTATCAGCGGCATGCCGGCGATGAAGTAGGTGTGGTCAGCCGTAGCGATGAGCAGCGACTTCACGCGGAGATCTTTGCGTATGAAGTCGCGCATCTCCTCCATGAAGCTCGTTTCAACATGCGTGTAGAAGGCCGCTTCCGCGTAGAAGCGGACTGAGGGTGCCGTGTCGAACTGCTGGCGCTGGAGAATCGGTACGTCTTCGCCGGCGGCGACGTGTGCGGCGGAGCGAATGCGCGCAAGAGTTGGGGCGGGATAGGTCTTGGCCAGCCAGGCGTTGTACTGCGTGGTCAGCATCTTCTTGTAATAGGGCGTGAGGTCGAGCTGATATCGTGGCCGCTCTTCGGCGGTGAGGTTGCCACGAAGCCAGTCGCGCTGCCAGAACTCGAGCACGGAATTCTCATTCACGATCTCAACGATGGCGATAGCTGGCTCGTCGTTGTAGCTGGTCTTGGTGTAGGGGTTGTAGTGGGTCAGAAGCTCGCGTGCGTACTCCTTCTGCAGTTCCACCAGGCGAGGATCGAAGTACGTGATCGCCTTGGCGACGCCGATGAGGGAGTAATCTTTGACACCGTCACCGCTTTTGTACGTGCGACCCACATTGAGGTTGAAGTCGCTGTAAATGCCGTTGAGCTTGAGCTGATAGACGAGGTAGTCCAGCTTATCGAGTTGTTCGGGATCCAAGTGGCGCGTGTCGTCGCGAGAGCCGTCGATGAGGCCGAGCGGTCTTTGTGGTTCACCACCTACCGCGCGGGTGCGATGCTCGTCACGCGCGCTGACGGGGCGCGAGCGCTGGCTGTCCGGCAGATCAAGGAACTGGAAGCGGACGCAGTTGATGCCAAGCCGCGCGAGTGTGGAGGCGTAGACCTCGGCGTCGTGGTGAGGTGGTAGCAGCGCCGAGCCTTTGGTCCAGCCGGCAAGATTCACGCCCCAGAAGCGGATGCGCTTGCCGTCAGGCGTGGCGAGATGTCCGCCGGATAAGCCGATAAACCCGTGTTTGCCGGCGGGAGCATCGAGAAGAAAGCGGACGTCCGCGGGCGAGGCGGCGGTGGCGAAGTGGTCGATCGGAAAGTCGGAGAGCGTAGAATTAGGCGCGGCTTCCTGCGCAGGAGCAGAGGCGAAGGTCAGCAGGACGACGAGGACGAGACAAGCGCACGATCTCATAGGCACCAATTGTTACCACGCGAGGCGCGCGTGGGAAACGGGCGAATGCGCGAAAACACCTGCGAATCAAGGACAAACGTGGATTGCGTGCCGCGTAGTGGAACTCGCATGCCGCGAAGGAATCGGCGCCGACGTTGGCGAGGAGATGCGCGCCATGGCAGCCGGGGCTCGATCACGAATGAGCTGCCTGCTCACAGTGCGTCATGATGCGGAAAACGTAGGCGGCCTCTTTCGGCGGCGTAGCGGGCAGCGTGAGGCGAAGCCCGTCGGGCTGCTCTGCGAACTCGATGTCTCCAGGCGAGCCAAGAAGCCGCACGCGGCAGACGGGAGTCGGCAGGTAGGGATTGCCGCGGAAGAGAGTGTGGATGAGCAGCGACCCGCCGGAAGGCCAGCCGAGCGCGGTTGCGTAAAGGATGCGGCCGTCGTGCGACGTGGTGAAGCGGATGTCCTCGGCGGTGAATGTCTGGATGTCGGAGCCCTTCATGGCCGGATTCCTCGGCCGTCGACTCACGTTTCCCTCTCCGAAGACTGTGAATGGTCGCGAACCGTAAATCGCTTCGCCGTTCACCTTGAGCCATGCGCCGATCTGAAGCAGGATGGTGCGCGCCTCGTCGGGAATGGTGCCGTCAGACTTCGGCCCCACGTTGAGAAGAAGGTTGCCGTTCTTGGAGACCGTATCGACGAGTTGCTGGATGAGCGAATCTGCTGTGCGGTACTCGTCGTGCTCCACGTAGCCCCAGGAATGAATGGAGACAGACGTGTCGGTCTGCCATGGAAGAAGGCGCAGCGTGTTCACACCGCCTCGCTCGATGTCGAGCGTCGCCGTGTTCGCCGGCATGTCCTCGCCCTTGTAGGTCAGAACTGGCTGCTGGTTCCGTTTCGCGGAATCGTTGTAATAGTAGGCAGCGAACTGCTGCAGGGCAGGCTTGAAGGCGGGCTGGCCGATCCACCAATCGAAGTAGAAAAAGTCGGGGTGGTATTTATCGACGAGCTCGGCCGACTGCGCGAGCCACTGGTTGAGCCACGCCTGATTGGGCGGGTACCAAAGCTCGAGATGCGAGCCGTTGGGCTCCTTGGCGTCTGCGGGCGTTCCGACCACATCGCCGTTTGGACCGGGAGGGTTCATGGCCTCGGCCGGGCCATAGAGCTGAGCATCGAGCGGAGCAGGCGTGGAAGACATTGCTGTACGCACATCAGAGTCAAAGGAGCGACCCTCGCCATACCACCACCAGTGCTCGGCAACGTGCGAGGAGACCCCGAAATGCAAGCCGCGTGCGCGAGTCGCCTTGGCGAGTTCACCGACGACGTCCCGGTGAGGACCCATGGCGGCAGCGTTCCATGGAGTCATATCAGACGCGTACATGGCGAAGCCGTCGCAATGCTCGGCCACAGGCACGACATAGCGGGCACCGGCGCGAACGAACAAATCCACCCATGCGGCGGGGTCGAAATGCTGTGCGCGAAACATCGGGATGAAGTCCTTGTAGCCGAACTTCGACTGAGGGCCGTAGGTGGCAATCTGATGTTCATAGGCCGGACTGCCAGGTACGTACATATTGCGCGAGTACCACTCATTCGCGAAGGCGGGCACAGAGTAGACACCCCAGTGGAGGAAGATGCCGAACTTTGCATCGCGGTACCATTCCGGAGCGCGGTACTCCGCGAGTGAATCCCAGTTGGCGTGGAAGCGATCGGCGTGGCTGGCGTTCGCGGCGTGGACCTTGGCAACCTCATGCGCGATGTTGCGTGCAGAGTCCTGCGGCGGCGCGGACGGAGCGGACAGCACGGCCGTTGGAGTTGCCAGGGCGAAGAGCAGTGCGGCGGCTGTCGTTACTGAAAATTTCATCGCGAGACTATAGCAGAGCATAGCGCTGCGTAGCATTGTGATTCTGCGCCGCAGCAAGATTCATTTTGAGGCCGGAGCTCTTATCCAGCGGATAGAGCAGGTCGACGTTGGAGGGCGTGATGAGCCGGTGCTTGACGAAGACGCTGGCCGGCACAGATCGTTTCTGCAGTATTCCGAGCGCCAGAGCAATCAGTTCGTCACCGTACCGCTCCGGAAAGTAAGCAACGGTGCCGATGAGGCGGGTGCCGGGGCGGCGCAGCTCATTGCGCGTCTCGGGGATGGCGTTCTGACCCACAACCGCGCAGCGATCGCTGACTCCCAACTCATTAAAGGCGCGCAGCGCAGCGAGGGAGCAAATGTCGTTGACGCATCCAATGAGCGTCCGGCGCGCCGGAGCGCGGCGCAGATACTTCCGCATCACCTCGAGCACCTGCTCGTAGTCGCCGCGGCCGTTCAGGTGGGCGACAGGGATGCCGGCGGCGCCGGGAAGTTCGGCGCGCAGGCCATCCATCATGCCGGTGATGCGCAATTCGAGCAGCGAGCCGGCAATCGGCAACTCGAGCATAACGATCTGTTCCGCCTTGCCGTTCCAGTGTTCGCGCGCCCAGCGCCCAAGAGCCTTGCCACCAATCAGACCGGCCTTGTAATTATTGGCGCCGAAGTAAGTGGCGCCGGGGTGAGGGATCTCGATGGCGATGACGGGCGTGTTGGCCTCGAGAAACTTCGACGCGATCACCGGCGCCACGCGCTCGTGGGTCTGATACTCGAGGACGAGATCGACACGCTCTTTGATCAGGAGATCCACGTTGCGCAGGGCTTCGCTCGCGGAGTAGCGGTTGTTGACCGTGATGAGATCGACGTGCTCGCGTGCGGCGGCCCTCTCCACCGATTGCATTACGGCGCGGCAGAAGCCGGAGTCACCCTGCGCGGCGAATCCGATCCGAAAGGGCCGCGCTGTGACAGGACTGAAACGGTTGCGGTAGATGCCGGAGCTGACGCGCTCCAGCAGACCGCCGTGTACCAGCGTGCGCAGCAGACGGAAGACGGTGGTCTTGGGCAGACGGGTCCGGTCGATCACATCGGCCAGGTTGAGCTCTTCTCCGCGGACGCGGAAAGCTTTGAGTACTTCGCAGGCGCGGAGCACAGTCTGGGACTCGTTGCGGTCGCTGCGCCGCGTCGGCGTTTGTGGAGACGGCGCCGCGGCTTCGGAAGCAGACTTCGAGGTGCGGCGGGAATGTATGGTGACAACGCTCATAATCGGCGCGATTTATCTCTCGAGTTTTCGAATGCATAAGAACGGTTGCCGAATGTGCTCGGATTTGCTCCATGTGTGGACTGCAGCGTGAGCGCGCGGGTCATACTTGTCCTCATTTCCGTATTCCATCGGAACATGAAGACGGTCACGTCATCGCTTACGCGGATAGCGCAAGAAGTCATGTTCCTGCTCAAGGGCGCAGTATTCTCCGGTCTCGCCGTCAGCGTCCCTCTCTGCGGCATCGGCGTACAGCGTCGATGCCGCAGCCGACCAGCGCTGATGAGTCTTACCAATCGAGCGCCGGGCCGGAGAATATGCAGCGAGTCCATTACAGCTTGTCCAAACAGGGCGCTAGAAGCGAAGATGCAGCCCGCCGGCAAGTGTGCGGCTCTTGTTCGATTGACCCGTGATATAGCCAAAGGTCGAGGAAGTTGGCGAGACGTTGGGACCGGACAACTGCGCATGGTTGAGTGCATTGAACGCGTCCACGCGGAACGACAGAATGTACCGTTCGTACAGGAAGAAATCTTTCAAGGCGGAGAAGTTGAAGTTGTTGGTCGGATCGGTGCGCAGGAAATACTCCGGGAAGGTCCTGTAGTTCCAGGAACCCGGCTGATCTGCTGCGACTTTGTCGAAGATTGACGTATTGAAGGCTGGTGCATTGGTCACGTGCGGGTGCATGTTGAAGTCGTTGAAAGTGGTGCCAAGGTAATCGACGTTGCCCCAGGAGATCGGCGAACCGGACAGATACTGGTACTCGCCGCTGACCTTCCATCCTCCGGCCACAGCCTCTACAACCGGGTTGGCGTGGGTCATGAACGGACGATTTTTTCCGAACGGCAGCTCATAGATTGACGTGATCGCCACATGAATTGGGAAGTCTGATGTGGTCTCTCCATACCACCACTGGTTGGGGTTGATCTGGACCGTATTACCCAGCTGCCGCGACCACTCGAAGTTGGCGTTCATCTCCAGGCCATTCCCCATGCGCTTTTCCACTCGCGCTGTCAGGGCATTGAAGTTGATGGTCGTCGCAGGAGCATAAAACTCCGTGACGCCGGTGAACTCCGGATTGGCCGTCGCCAACTGGCTTACCGCAACTTTGGGGTTGGTATTGAGCGCCGTGGTGTTGGGTACCGAAGCGCCCGATGTAGATGTGAACGTGGGGAACAGATGGTAGAACGGATTGGTGACCTGAACCGCCATGGCGTTGGACACTGCCGATGCGCCTTGGTTATTCGGCGCGTGAACCAGGTACGGCAGGTACGGGAAGTTGTTCACAGCAAGGTAGGCGCTGTTATGAAGCGATAGCGAATGCAGACCGCCGATCTCCACCATCCAGTTATGGCCAAACTGCTTTTGGACGTCGAGACTGAACTTCTCCGTGTAAGGCACTTTGACTTGCGGGAAAAAGAATGGGCCGCTGCCAAGGGCCGCATCCGCACCATACGCACTCCCGACAGGCTGAGCGATCGGATTGTAATTGACTTGCCCTGCAGTTTCCGGAAACGGGTTCTCCCAGGTCGTAATCGGTGAGTAGCCTCCGTTTACGCTGCTGTTGGACAGGACCATGCTGGTGACCTGTGAGTAGCCCGTTGTGGCCTGCGCTGTATAGGTTCCAAACGGTTGATTCATGATCGAAAATCCGCCGCGTATGACGAGCTTGTTGTTGAATGCTGCGGGAGCATACGCAAAACCGATGCGCGGGCTGACATACAACGGAGCGGGGTGGTAGGGGTCTCTGTTACCGGAAGTTTCGTAGACAGTGGCGCCGTTCGTGTTGAGAGAAGAGGGAGACGGCAGGTAAGAAGGATTGGACCCGAGCAACGCAACATCCCCGGCGTACTGGCTGGCATAGGCAGCGGAGGCCGCGCTCGACGTGGTGTTCGGCTGGTTGGGATAGAAGTTCTGGAGCATGCGGTTGTTGCTCTCAACCACCGCCGTTTCGTGGTCGAGCCGGAGGCCAAGGCTAAGTGTCAGCTGCTTGGTTGCCTTCCAATCGTCCTGCAGGAAATAGGCTTCATACCAGTTGTCGTACTGGAACTTCTGCGTGATTTGATAGGTGCCGCTACTGGGCAGACCTGCGTCCAACATCGCAAAAGAGCTGCCGAAAGGCTGTTTAATTTCGTCAAGGTTATAGTTCGGCGACTCAGCGAAGAAGCCGTTTGTCGACGCGGCAAACGCAAAGTTGCCGCTGGCCTCCATAGGCGAGAATCCCGACTTCTTCCATGTACGCGCGTCGATTCCCACTTTGATGGAATGACGCCCGATGGTCTTGTTCAAAACAGCATAGCCAGTCAGGTAGTCGATAATTCCGTACCCGTTTGTCTGCTGGCTGAAGGGCTCGATGCTCGCACCGTCGGAGAAGGTCACGTAAGGCACGGCCAGGGAGCCGGAGTTGGCGGCGATATAGCCTGGAAACCCGAATGTCGTCGGGGACGTGTTCAGGCTGAGGGGGCTATTGATCTGGTAATAACGCTGAAATCCCAGGCGGGTCTCAAGACTCGTTGACTGTGAGAACGTCTTAACGTTGTCGATCTGTCCGCCCGGCTGCTGAAAGGTCGCTTTCGAACCGCTCATCAGCGGGTTGGCGTAGTAGTTGTTCGAGATATCGTTGTAATAGCTCTGGTGGAGTTCACCGAAGATCTTATCTGTATCGCTTATGTTCCAGTCGATCCGGGTCATGTACGAGTTGTAGACGTTGGAGTTCTGGGGATAGGAGATGAAGTTGTTCTCTCCATCGGCCTTGGTGGATGAACCGCTGTAGTTCGGCATCGGAAGAAGCGCGAGATACTTCTGCGCAATGGGGCTCATCGTGAGGTTGGGATCGGTGTTGTGTGCGTTCTGAGAGCAGTAGGACGTGATGGCGGCAAGGCAGTTATTCGGAATCGCGGGCCGAATCCAATATTGGCCTGATCCGATCGTCTGGTTGCTGCCGCTATACGGATCGTAAAGCTGCGCCGAAGCTCCATCGGCGGCGAGCACACTATGGAAGTCGCCGTTTCTTTCGTCCGCAGTCGGAACGCTGGAGATGACCGGCGAAGCGCTGTTGGTGTAGAAGCCCTCCCATGCAAAAAAGAAGAACAGCTTGTTGTGCCCATTGAAAAGATGAGGAATCCAGACCGGGCCGCCGATCGTCGCGCCGGGCTGATTGTAGTGCGAGGACGCCAGCGTGGCGCCTGGCGCCGTGAAGTAAGGCTTCGCTTCAAACGGGCGGGAGCCGTTGTAGTACTCCGTCAGGGTGCCATGAAACTCATTCGTGCCGCTTTTCGTGGTGATATTAACTGTGCCGCCGATGGTATCTCCCAACGCTGCATTGGCGGAGAACTGATCTACATGGACCGTATCGACCGAGTCCAGCATCGGGAAGTACGAGATCTGCCGGCTCGATGATTCCATGTCCGGGATGCCGTTAAGCAGAACTTCAGCGGACGCGGACTGACCGCCGCCGATCGAGACTTGACTCGCGCTCGTATTGCTGGTCGGGGTGATTTGAGCCGTGGCCTGCGCGCCAACGGGAATGACGCCATATTCGTCGCGTTCCAGTGCAAACGCGGAATTGCCGTTGTTGGGCAGGTCGATCACCTCTTCGCGTGAAAGCGACTGGCCAGTGTCGGCATTGGAAGTATCGATCAATGGAGTGGCGGACGTCACGACAACTGATTCAGCGACGCTGCCGACCTGCAGCACAATGTTTTCCTTTACAGTTGCGTCTACCTGTAGTTCCAGGCCGGAGTGCACATAAGCCTTGAAGCCGTTCATTTGTGCACTGATTTTGTAAGGGCCGGGCTGAAGAAACGGAACGGTATAAGTCCCCTGGCCGTTCGACTTCACGTGAACTGTAGCTCCAGTGGCCGTGTTGACCACTGTGATGGCCGCGCCGGGTATAGCGGCGCCGGTTGAATCGGTTACGAATCCAGTCAACGTCGCGCGGGTCTCCTGGCATGGCGCATAGCTTCCGAGGCACAGGATGACGATTGCAATGAATGTGATCTTTCTCATTTTGTTTTTCCCAATACCTCTTATTTGGATTTGGTCCTCTGGAATGGCTCGGCGCAATGACCTCTGCTGGCGCTCAAGCGTTTGGGTCGCGTTATGGACGCGGTCGATCTTGAACATTCGTCTCCACATCGAAAAATCGTCGACGGCGGCACAGGGGGCTAAGACCTGAGCGTGCGCCCTCGTAAGTTCCCTCTACGCCGGGTGCATCGCAATTGCTGAACGTTTCGGATTTGAGTCAGCTTCATCAACGCTGGCACCGAACGAAACTAGCTTTTGCTGTACGGTTGGCGAGAGTAGGCAAAGCAAAAACCCAGTGTCAACTGTGAAAACCGATCTTTCACAGAAAGCAGACACTGGATGAAGCGGATCGCCGCAAACGGTCGCTTTCAAGCACAGATTTTCAGCGTTGATATTCCGTTGCTCGGAACCCGCTCGACGCGAAATCGGACCACAGTTTGTCACTTATCTGGCGCGGTTCAGAACGAATTTGTCGCAAGCGCTCTTTGTTCCGAAACTCGTGCGGGATATGAATTCTCTGCGTGATTCGACTCGCACCCAGAGACATGCTTCATCGAAAATGGAACCTGACATCGTCCCGTTCTGCTGTTGCCGTATCGACCGGTTGTGGCCTAACTCCACGTTGGTGCGCATGCTCGTCTTCACTGCCATCACGTCGCAAAGTTTCGGCAGCGGCGAATGGCGCCGTGATTCCGTGATTCGGAACGCGAACGATCGGGCATCAGAGATGACGTTGAGCAGCTACGCTCAGAGCATAGGCGACGAGAAGCGCAATGCCGGAGAGAAAGTCGCGCTGCTTGTGTTGGAAGGTGGGAAAGCTGCTTAGCTTGCCCCTATCTGACCCGCGCCGCTAAAGCGCATCTTTCGTGACCCAGATTTTCGAGGAAAACCTTTGATCTTTTTGGTGGAGCTGAGCGGGATCGAACCGCTGACCTCCTCGTTGCGAACGAGGCGCTCTCCCAGCTGAGCTACAGCCCCACACCTGCACATCCAGCGCTTTCGCGCGATCTGCAACCCAATCAGTCTATCAGGAGTCGATCCTTGCTCCAAACGGACCAAACGCACTCGCGTCGCGTCGTTTCGTCACGCCTAGCCACTCGCTAACTTTTCTTCGCGGGCGCCTTCAGCCCCATCTCAGCCATCACCATCTGCAGGTCCTTCCACGCCTCCGCCTTCTGTCGCGGATCGCGCAACAGAAATGCCGGATGGTACGTCACCGCCAACTTCGCTCCGCGCGTCGAATGCCATCGTCCGCGCAGCGAACTCAGCGATTGCCGCACGCCCAGCAGATACGTCGCTGCCGTTGAGCCCAGCGCCACAATCACCTTCGGCCGCACAATATCGATCTGCTTCACCAGAAACTGCGAGCACGTGCTCGCCTCCGCAAACTCCGGCGTTCGATTCCCTGGCGGCCGGCACTTCACAATGTTCGCGATGTAAACCTCTTCGCGCTTCAGTCCCATTGCCGCGATCATGTTGTTCAGCAACTGTCCAGCCTTGCCCACAAAGGGCAGCCCCTGCGCGTCCTCATCCGCACCCGGTCCCTCGCCTACAAACATCAGCGTCGCGTTCGGATCTCCATCCGCGAAAACAATCTTGTGCCGCCCTGCATAAGCCAGCGGACACCGCGTGCAGTCGCCAATCTCCTCGCGCACAGCCTCCAGCGCCGCCGCGCGCTGCGCCGCAGGAACAATCTCCGCCGGCAGAGGAGCCAGCGCATCGAATGAAACAGGTTTTGGCATGGGTGCAGCAAGCTCCGGCGGAAGCCCCGCCTCAAAATACGATCGCGCCGGTTCCACCGCCGCAGGAGGCGGTGGCGAAGTTCGCAACAGTGACGCTTGCACACCGGACCGCGGCGGCGGCACAGGCACCCTTGCTGCGGTCCGCACCTGCGGTGCATCGGCCTTCTCAGCCGCACTCACCGGCTGCAACAGCAACTCACGCCAGCGTTCCGGCATCGCCAGCTGCGACGTCTCGCGGCAATACATCTCATACACGCCAAGGTCGCGAAAATATTCGACATAGGCGCGCAGCTGCTGCTCTGGTGACAGGGCCATCAATCAAACGATACAGCAGGCGGCGGAGTCGGCTTCTTCTCCACCACGCTGTACGTCACCTTGCCCACCTTGATCTCGTCCTGCGCCACCTTGCACGCCTTCATCGAGTTCGACACACCCAGCGGCGGCGCGCCCGACTGCAGTTGCCGTGCCCGCCGCGCCGCGCCCTTCACCAGGCTGTATTTGTTGTTGAATAGTGACTGATCCGCTGACATACCGTTTTGCCTCCCAGGCTGACACATCATCCTACCGGGCCATCACTTCGCGCAACACCAAAAGTGCCGCACGAAAACCTCAAACACCCGCAACCGATACACCGAAGCTGCTCAGCACCGCCTCCAGACGCCGCGAATGAATTCTTGTCCGGCACTGTTCCGCAACCTCCGCCGCCTCGGCTCCGCCCTCGCCTCGCTCGTGCATCACCACCGCGCGCATCTCCGCCGCGGCCTCATCCAGCACGTCGTTGATCAGCGCGTACTTGTACTCATCCAGCGTCAGCAGCTCCTTGCGCGCCTGCGAGAGCCTTCTCTGGATCACCGCCTCGTCGGTCACGCCTTCCGCCTGGCTGCGATTACGTAGCCGCCGCTCCAGCACCTCGGGGCTGGGCGGCAGAATAAAGATCGACACTGCCTCCGGCATCTTGTGCATCACCTGCACTGCGCCCTGCACATCGATGTCCAGCAGCAGATCCTTGCCTGCCCGCCGCGCATGCTCCAGCGCACCACGCGCCGTCCCGTAGAAGTTTCCGAAGACTTCAGCCCACTCCAGGAACTCGCCGCGGCGCACCATCTCCATAAAGTTCTCGCGCGTAGTGAAGTGATACTCGCGCCCGTCTTCTTCCGATCCGCGCGGCTTCCGCGTCGTATACGAGATCGAAAATTCCAGGCCCTCGACCAGCCGTCTCACCTCCGCCACAAGGGTGGACTTGCCTGAGCCGCTGGGTGCCGAGATGATGAATAAAAGTCCGGCCATTCGTCTTGAGTATTGACATCAGTCTACCGCGCCGTCTATCCCACAAACCGCGCGAACACCGAATTACACCCGCGTTTCCCTCAGGAAATATCGCCCTTGCCGCCGCTACGCGGTTCCCTCGACGTCCACTGCCGGAACATCGCCCGCTCCCACCAGCGTTTCATCTCCGCCAAACTGAAGCTGATATAGCCTGCTATACGTTCCGCCCCGCTCCAGCAGCTGCTCGTGGGAGCCAAGCTCCGTGATCCGGCCCTCTTCCAGCACAGCAATCCGGTCCGCGCTTCGCACGGTCGACAGCCGGTGCGCAATCACAAGCACGGTCCTGTCATGCATCAGCGTTGCCAGCGCCGCCTGCACCATCGCCTCGCTCTCCGTGTCCAGTGACGACGTCGCCTCGTCCAGCACCAGGATCGGCGCATCCTTCAGGAGTGCCCGCGCAATCGCCAGCCGTTGCCGCTCGCCGCCGGAAAGCCGAGCGCCGCGCTCGCCAATGTGTGTGTCATACCCCTCCGGCAATCGCAGGATAAAGTCATGCGCCCGCGCCGCACGCGCAGCTGCCTCAATCTTCTCCATCGGCACATCCGGCTGGCCATACGCGATGTTGTGCCGCACCGTGTCGTTGAACAACACCGTCTCCTGCGTCACTTTGCCGATCTGCTTCCGCAATGAAGCGATCGTCAGGTCGCGCACATCATGCCCATCAACAAGAATGGCGCCCTCACTCACGTCAAAAAATCGCGGCAGCAGATTCACCAGCGTCGACTTGCCCGCTCCGCTCGGCCCCACCAGCGCCACCACTTCGCCACGCCGAATCGTCAGCGAAACTCCGCGCAGCGCCTCCTGGGGCTCGGCTCTTAAACCCCCTGCACCGCCCCGCCGGCCCGCTGCCTTGCTGCGCTGCTGACCTGCCGCCTCGCTGACTCGCCGAGCTTCCGACTCGCTCTCCACCTCATAGCGGAAGTGCACATCGCGAAACTCGATCGCATCGTGGAACGCCTTCAGCTTCACCGCACCCTTGCGCTCGACGACCTCGTCCTGCTCGTCGATAAAGCGGAAAACCTCCTGACTCGCGCCCACCGCCTGCTGAAAGCTGTTGTAGTACACCGGCAGCTTGCGCACCGGGTCGTACAGCAGAATCACCGCCGCCAGAAACGCCACAAAAATTCCCGCCGTCCAGTTGCCATGCTGGATGCGATCTCGTCCGAAGAACAGCAACAGCGCAATCGCCACCGCGCCCAGCCAGTCCATCAGCGGCGACGAGATCGATTGCACCGCCACGGCGCGCATATTCGCCGTCAGTAGCCTGTCCGCGGCCTTACGAAACCGCGTCATCTCCCAAAGCTCCATGCCGAACGCCTTCACGATGCTGTTGCCCGTAATCGTCTCGTGCGCGATGCTCTGGATCTCCGCCAGCTTGTCCTGCCCCTTGCGCGTCGTCTTGCGAACGCCGCGCCCAATCCGCCGCGCGGAACTGATGATCACCGGCACAAACAGCAGCAGCACCCACGCCATCCGCCCGCCCACCAGGATCACCGCGCCGATCATGAACAGCAACGTGAAGACCTGCTGCAGAAAATCCGCCAGCACCGTCGACATCGCATTCTGCACGCGTTCAATATCGTTGATCAGCGTCGAAACCAGGATCCCCGTGCGATGCCGCTGGAAGAACGCCGTCGACCGCCGCAGCAACGCGTCATACAGCTCATTGCGCAGGTCGGTGACCATCCCGAACCCTGCCTTGTTCACAAGCAGCGTCCCACTGTAGTCGCAAACCGACTTGATCACCGCGGAGCCGACCAGCGCGACCGCAACCACCGTCCACGCGTTGTGAAAGTAGTGCGGAATGAATGCCTGCAGATTGATCCGGTGATGGGTGCCGGGCATCGTGAAGACCAGCACCTTGTCCGGCGCGGCCTTCGCGCTCAATACGTTGTCGATGATCGGTTTGATCAGCAGAACGCGGAACGCCTGCATCGCGCCCACTACCGCGGCCAGCACCACCGCGAACACAGACAGAAGCGCATACGGCCGCAGATAACGCAGCAGGCGCCCGATACGCTTCATGCCTCGCCCCGCTGATGCCGGCTTTGTTCTGCGTTCATCAATCCCCTAGTCTACGACCCAACCGAGCCTCACCGTGGGATATCCCTGTGCGCCGCCTTCACGCGATAACCCGCCTCGCTCAGCCGTTTCTTCAACTCCTCCGCAATCATCACCGAGCGGTGCTGCCCGCCCGTGCATCCCACCGCCACCGTCAGATAGCTCTTGCCTTCCTTGATATAGTGCGGCAGCAGAAACGTCATCATGTCCGCCGCGCGATCCAGAAACTCCTGCGTCTGCGGAAAGCTGCGGACATACTTCGCGACCTTCGGATGCTTGCCCGTCAGCTTCCTGAACTCCGGCACAAAATGCGGATTCGGCAGAAACCGTACATCGAACACCAGGTCGGCGTCCGTCGGCACACCGTTCTTGAATCCGAAGCTCGTCACCGAAATCGTAAGGTTCTTCTCGTCGCTCCCGCCGCGCTCAAACTGCGCGATGATATGCGCGCGCAAATCGTGCACCGTGAACTTCGTCGTGTCGATCAGAATGTCCGCCACGTTGCGCACTGGATCCAGCCGCTTTCGCTCCGCGCGAATCTGCGAGATCACCGTCTGGCCGCGCCCCAGCGGATGCGGCCGGCGCGTCTCCGAGAACCTGCGCACAATCGCATCCTCGCTCGCTTCCAGAAACACCACGCGCGTCGGCAGTTCCTTGCGCACCTGCTCCAAAATCTCCGGAAACCTGTCCAGCCGGCTGCCTTCGCGCACATCGATCACCAGCGCCGCGTGCGTAATCTCCGCCGACTTCTGCACCAGGTCCGCAAATCGCGGAAGCAACTCCAGCGGAAGATTGTCCACCGAGTAATAGCCAAGATCCTCAAAGGCCTTCAGCGCCGACAGCTTTCCCGACCCCGACATACCCGTCAGCACCACCAGCTCACGGGCATTCGCTCGGCCACCGGCCGAAGAAATTGCCTTCGTTGTCTTGCTCGTCTTCCGTCGCTCCGCCGCCCGGCGCTCCACCATACGCGCCATCCTAGCACCGGGCACACCTCAAACTCTCACCCGATCGCCACCGGGCGCACGTTGCGGCGAATCTCTCCACCCCCGTAACCCCGCGAAGAGATTCGCTCGTCTACTGCACTCTTTTGCACTCTTTCGTTAAGCTGAAAGCGCTTGGACCGGCTTCGGATGGCTCCGAACCGTTGTAAATCGCTCCTTTGATTTCACGGCCTGCTTCTCGATGGCGGCCAGCGCCTCGCGCAGTGCCTGTTCCATGTCCGTCGCCTCGCAGCTCGCTACGAGGCTCTCATTCCGGCATTGCACCGTAATCTCTGCGATGTGTCTGTACTTGTCTTCTGTGAGGATGATGTGGGCGCTTGTGCATCGGTTGGTCACACGTTCTATTCGTGCGAGACCTTCTTCTGTTAGCTGCTTCAGCTTCGGCGTTACTGCGGTTTTCCGGCCCGTGTACTCAACGATCATCGACATCTCCTCTCCTTGAGAGAGTTGGATGCCCGCTATCGTACTCGACGTTGGTGTGTGGAGGGAATCTGCATATCTTCGCGATACTTCGCCACCGTCCGTCGCGTCACCTGGATTCCCTGCCGCTGCAGTTCCGCCGCAAGTTGTTCATCCGTCCACGGCTTGCGCGCATCTTCTTCTTCTATCAGCTTCTTCACGCGACGCTTCAACAGCACCAGCGGCAGCTCTCCACCCTCCGGCCCGTTCACACCCTCTGAGAAAAAGAACCGTAACTCATACACTCCCTGAGGTGTATGCACATACTTGTTCGCCACCGCGCGGCTCACCGTCGAAGGATGCACGCCGATCTCCTCGGCGACCTCCTTAATCATCATCGGCCGCAATCCCTCGACGCCCTTCTCCAAAAACTCCTGCTGCCGCCGCACGATCGCATCGCACGTCCGCACAATGGTGTTCTTTCGCTGCTCGATATTTCGCAGCAACTGGATCGCCGACCGGTAACGCTCCTTTACATACTCCCGAACATCGCGGTCCGTTCCCTTCTCGCGCAGCATGCGGCGATATCCGGTGTTCAGCCGCAACGACGGCATGTTCTCATCGTTCATCACCACGACGTACTCATCGCCGCGCTTCACAAAGGCAACATCGGGCTCGATAAGTCGCGTCGCCGCCTGGTTGTATCTTTGCCCGGGCCTCGGATCCAGGCGCCGGATGTAATCCACCGCCTCCTGCACAATCTCCGCCGGTTTGTGAGTCAGCCGCGCAATCTCGCGCTGGTCCTTCCGCTGCAGTAGCGGCAGATGACTGTCCACAATGACCGTCGCCACGTCCAAAACCTTCAGCACCTCAACGTGGCCGTTCGGTTCCAGCCCGCTCGCCTGCTGTCTCTGGATCGCCAGTTCCGCCTCCCGCCGTTGGGCCTCAATCTGCCACAGCAGGCACTCCCGCAGATCCCGCGCTCCCACACCCGCCGGGTCCAGCTGCCGCATCAACCCGCGGCCCTGTTCCACCAGCGCCAGCATCTCCTCATTTTTCGTCGGATGCCCCGCCAGTCCCTGCGCCAGCTCCTCGTCGCTGGCCGTCAGGTAGCCATCCTCGTTCAGGTTGCCGATGATCAGCTCAACGCACGCCCGCAGCTTCGGCGACAGCACCATCGATCCCACCTGCCACTGCAGATGGTCGGTCAGCGTGCTCGGCTGCGATAGGAAATTCTCAAAGGACGGCCGGTCCGGGTCCTCGTCCAGGCTGCCCCCGGTTTTGTAGCCCGGGTCCAGATACTCCTGAAAGTAGTTACCAAAGTCGACCTCGTCGAACGGGTCCTTTTCGCTTCGCTCCGCCGCAAGCTCCTCTGCGCTGCGTTCCCGGTCGCCCTCACGAGCCGCGCGTTCATCCAGGGTCTCGTTGGACTCGTCCACCTCTTCAAGGACCGGATTCTCGACCAGCTCTCCGTCGATCATGCTCTTTAGCTCAAGTTTGTTGAGCGCCAGAACGCTGACCATCTGCACCAGGCCAGGTGTCAGCACCTGGCGCTGGGAGAGCTTCAAGTTCAAACGAGGCTGTAACAACAGGGACCTCACGACTGCGCCACCCGGCGCGTACTGAACCTGCTCCCGGGCAGTTTCGCCCCATAAGCAAGTTCAGGGCCAGTTTATCGCGCCATATCAGGAAACCGTTCTCACCAAAACGGGTCAGCGCCGGGGAACTGTCCGGACACGACGGTGATACCGCCGCGCCATACTACGGAAACCCCTACTCCAGCGAGAAGTTTTCACCCAGGTAGATTCGCCGCACCTCCGGATTTCGCCCCAGCTCCCCGGGCGTCCCGGCCGCCAAAATCAACCCCTGATTGATGATGTACGCCCGGTCCGTCACGTTCAGCGTCTCCCGGACGTTGTGGTCCGTAATCAGGACCCCGATCCCCGCCGCCTTCAGCTCGAAGATAATCTGCTGCAGATCCAGCACCGCGATCGGGTCAATGCCCGAAAACGGCTCGTCCAGCAGAATGAACGCCGGTTCAATCGCCAGACAGCGCGCGATCTCCACCCTCCGCCGTTCGCCCCCTGAAAGCGCATACCCCTTCGTCTTGCGAACATGGCCCAGATTCAGCTGCGACAGCAGATTCTCCGTGCGCATCCGCCGCGCCTCCCACGTAATATGCAGCGTCTCCAGCACGGCCAGGATGTTCTCCTCCACCGTCAGCTTGCGGAAAACCGAGGGCTCCTGCGGCAGATAGCTGATCCCGTACTCCCGGGCTCGCAAATACATCGGGGTGCGCGTAATGTCCACGCCGTCGGTCAGAACCCTGCCCGCATCCGGCCGCACCAGCCCGACGATCATGTAGAAGCTGGTCGTCTTGCCGGCGCCGTTCGGTCCCAGCAGCCCCACCACCTCGCCCTGGTGAATCGCCAGATCCACACCGCGCACCACCTCGCGGCCGCCGTAAGCCTTGGTGATGTGTTCGGTTGTCAGCGTTCTCATCGAGGTACCCGCATCCCCGCCACTGCTTCTTCTTTCCGGAACAGCAATCATCTCTTTATTTTCTTATCGTCGTCTCGGTATGCACACGATGCGATGCAGGTTCCCCCGCCACCACGATGGTACTATCCGCCGACCGAAACAGCAGAGTCGCGCCCGTGATGCTGCCCTGCTTGTCGTCCTCCAGGTGCGGCGGATGCCCCGGTGTCCCCGTCAGCACAAACTCTCCCGTCGCCGCCGTATACAGCAACTGATCGCCCGTCCCCACCCGGCCGGGCTGCTCCACCTTCACCGCGCCCGACAACACAATCTTCTCAAGCGACGCCGCCACCGGATCCGGCTGTCCCTTCGTCCTCGATCCTGAGCCCTTCGCGCCAGGCTCCGGAGCCTGCGTCAAAAAAGCCACGCCCCGCTGCGCCCGCACCTGCCCATCCTCGCCCTGCGCTACGACACCGCCCGTAAAAACCGCCTCATGCAGCGTGCCCGAGTAATCCAGCCGCGCGCTCGTCACCCGAACCACTCGCTCGCCCCTCAGCTTCACCGCGCTGCCCTTGCCCGTCGCCCGCGCCGATCCACCGCCCACCGCCGGCGCCACGCCCTGGCTCGCAAACACCGTTGTCACAACACCGCCAGCCTGCGGCCATGCCTGCATCGCGTCCTTCGCGCCATCCAGCAGCAGATTCGCCGCCTGCACCTGGCTTGCTCCCTGCCACATCCGCGCCGGTGCCGCATCCGTCCCTGTAAACTCCACCGTCTGTGCCGCGCGCCGCAGCGTTGCCCGCTGGGCGAGCACATGCGTCACCGGGCTGCCCGGCTTCGCATTTGCATTTACAAACGTCGCCGCCACATGGCCCTCGGCAACGGCGTCGCCTGTCGTCTGCGTCACCTGGATCGTCGACGCCGACACGCTCGTGTCCCCACGCGTCATCCGCGACCCCCCGCTCAGCGTCAGCACATCGCTCGCGCCATCCAGCGATGCCCGCTCTGCCCCACCGTCGCTCGGCTGCTCGCCCTGCTTGCCTGGCACACTCTTGATCTGTACATTGCCCGTCTGCACCGCCGACGCAATCTGCAACCCTCCCGCGGCCCCCTTCACAAACGTCGCCTGCAGCGAGTCCCCTCCGCTCGTCTCCACCGTCCCATCCGGCATCCGCTGCTCGATCTGCGTATGCCCCGCTCCGGTCAAACTCTGCGGCTCATCCTTCCCTGCTGCATCACTCTCCAACACCAGGCGCAGATCATCCGCCGCAACCCTGGTCGTCTTTACACCAGCGACCTTCGCACCCGCCACCTTCAGTCCCACCGGCTTCGCGCTCGCTCCGCGAGCCGTCGACTCTCCGCTCGCCCACGCATTCCCCTCGGCATCCACCGCCGACACCCTCGTTCCGCCGCCCGCGGCCTTCGCCAGCGTCAGCGTCATCCGGTCCGCGCCCATCTGACGTCCCAAAGGCAGCCCGCCGCTCCCGTCCTCCGTAGCGCTCAGCCTCGCTTCACCCTCGGCCACCAGGTTCAAGGGATTGCCTCTGCCATCGCATACCAGCCGCACCGTCTTCGCCGATCCCCGCATCGGCCGCACCGCGCTCGTATCGACCAGCGCTACACCGCCGCTCAGCTCCGCACGCTGCACCTGCGACTCCTCCCCCATCGCCGCATGCAACTGCGGCGCCGAGATCGTCCGCGTCCCCTGTCGCAGCGTCACCGCGCCGTGCGCATCCACCGTCTCCAGCGACCCATCCTTGCGCAAATGCAACACCGCCGTCCCCGCCGTCGCAATCCTCCCTCGAGACTCGATCCGGGGCGCCGTCAAATCGATCATTTCCGTATCGCGATCCAAATCCGCCTTCGCCGCGGTCAGCGTCACGGGCGCTCCATGCAGTTCCGTCTCCGCCCGCACATCCGCCAGCAAATGCACCACGCTCTGCCCCGTATCGAACTCCGCTCCCTTCGACCATCCATGCATCCCGCCGTAAGAGATCTCCACCTCTTCATTCGTCGCCGCCACGCCCAGCTTCTTCACATACGTCAGTCCGCTCGTCCGCACATGAATCGTCTGTTCTCCCGCCGCGCCGCCGTTTTTCGCGGCGCCCGCCGGAGTCACTCTCTGCGCTGTCGATCCGGCAGCCCCCGGCGAACTTGTTCGCTGGGGTAGAAGTCCCTTCGGCAGCTCCAGCTCCATATCCACCTCGCCCGCCGCATGCGCCACGCCCTGCTTCTCGTCGTATTCAAACTCCGCGCCCGAGATCCGGTCCGCCGGCTGTCCCTTCGCGTCATAAAGCACCAGCGTGCCGTTCTCCAGCGTGTATCGTCCTTCGCCATGCGGCAGCGCCTTCGACGCGTGCAGCACAAACACCGTCTTTCCGCCCACCGCTTGCGACCATTCAATTCCGTTCGTCTCATGCGTAATCGTCGCGCCCGACCGCTTCACAATCTGCTTCCACGCCTGCACCGCACGATACCGTCCATAGCTCAGCAGCACCGCCAGCACGCCCACCAGCAACAGCGCCCCCGCCAGCAGACCCCAACGCAATCTCTCCACTGACAAACCTGACGGACGCATCTCGTTGCCTCTCGCCATCTTCTCACCTCACCTCGCTTCCTCAGCCGCCACTGGTATGCTCCAGATAAAGAACCCCATGGCCGACCAGCTCTACCTCAGTCTTTGGTTTCCCAACTTCCGTCTGCAGTCGCTTCCCTCCGCGCTGGTCTGTGTCCTGCGTCAGTTCATCAACGTCTCCCGCGAAGCCGGCTCCCATCCCGAACTCGCCCGCGTCGCCGCTGCCAGCGCCTATCCCATCGATTGGACGGAGTCGCCCATCTACCAGCGCATTTACGTCAACGACGAAAGAAGCGAAGCCTCCGACTCCGACGCCTCCACTCCCGACAACGCCGTCGCCGAAGCCACCGAGCAGCTCCACGACGACAGCGCCTACGAGTTCGAGATGCGCTGGCGTCTCTGGGTCCCTGAACCGTCGCCCGCCGGCCTCGACACCGCCTGGCGTCTCGAACCCACCCGCGTCCGCATCGTCGGCTTCGGTCCCGACTTCGACCTCGGCAGCTACGAGCAGAACGGCCACATCCGCGTCGACTTCGGCCTCGACACCCCCTGGACCTTCGAAGGTTCGGAGGAAGAATCCCTCGACGCCGACGCCGCCAAACGCGTCCAGCAGAACGTCGAAAAACTCCTCGCCTTCACCCTTTCCGTCGAAAAACACTGCGGCATCTCCAGCCGCCTCCTCTGGACCGAGTCCGGCGAGCCCCTGGCCGAAAAACTCATTGCCCGCCTGCAGCGCCTCAACTAACCGGCCACGCGACAACATTCATAGCGTTCGATTCATAGCGTTCGATTCAAAGCGTTCGCCCTTAGCGGAACGCATTCCGCCGTCCGACCCGCGTGGGGATTTTCCTAACACGAAGATGCAATCCCCGTCCCCGGCGTCCCGGGGGTCTACTCTGGAAGCAGGCCGCCCCCGGTCAGACGGCATCTTCGATTCGGAAAGAAGTTCCCCGATGCGTCTTCTTGCAGCTGTCCCGTTGTGCGTGGCGCTTGCCTTTGCGCCGCAGTGCGCGCCGGGCCAGGCGCTGCAGCCGGCGAATTCGGGTGTCGCCATTATCAACGGCATCGTGAGTGACCGCGACGGCGCCTGCATTCCCGGCGCCGCGGTCTCCATCGTCGAAGACAACAGCGCCTACAAATCCAGCTCCACCGCGGACGCCACCGGGCACTTCGCCTTCGACGACCTCGCTGCCGGCAACACCTATCGCCTCACCGTCACCGCTCCCGGCTTCACCGCGTGGCACTCCCAGGACATCGCCCTCGAGCCCGGCGAGCGCCTCAGTCTCGACAATATCGAGATGAAGATCTCCGCCGTCGAGACCAGCGTCACCGCCGTCTTCGCCGAGCGCGCCGCCGCCCAGCAGGTGAAAGGAGAGGAGACCCAGCGCGTCCTCGGTGTCGTTCCCAGCTTTTACGTCGTCTACGCCAAAAACCCCGTCGCGATGCCCGCCTCGTTGAAGTTCAATCTCGCCATAAAAGCTGAGACCGACACCGTTACCTTCATGGGAGCCGCGCTCCTCGCCGGAATCCATCAGGCCGCCGACACCCCCGCCTACCAACAGGGTCTCAAGGGATTTGGCCAGCGCTACGGCGCTGCCTACGCCGGTGGCGTCTCCGACATCCTCATCGGTGGCGCAATCCTGCCCACTCTTCTGCATCAGGACCCGCGCTACTTCTACGATGGCCAGGGCACAAAGCGGCAGCGCATCATTCACGCGCTCAGCGCGGTCTTCCTCACTCACGGCGACAACGGCAGGATCGAATTCAACTACTCAGGTCTCGGCGGAGACATGGCTTCCGCCGCGCTGGCCAACACCTACTACCCTTCCGTGAACCGCGGCGCGCACCTGTTCCTCGCCAACTGGGCAGTCCTCTCCGCCGGCCGAGCCGCCAACACCCTCGCCCAGGAATTCCTCGGCCGAATCACCACCCACGCCCGCTAAGAAGAAATCTCACCCCGGTGAAGAAGAAAGCACCCGGGTGGCCCATCCTTTCACGCAGCGAAAGGGTGGGGTATCGCGCGTTAAGACGCGGCACCGCTTCTCGCGCGGAACCCAGCAACGTCCGTTAGATCTGGTCGGTGTCCGGGGCAGTCGTTGGCAGAGTCATGTCGCAACAATCGTCCGAAAATCGAAACGTTCTCAATCGATCTCCACAGAAAGATGCGTTTCCCACATTTCTTAGCGCCATAAAAATGAATGTTCCACGCGGAACACTCCCGTTCCACGCCTCAACGCACGTGAAACGCGGTCACCGACACGGCCCCGTCCACCACCTGCGCTCGCTTCCATCCGCTGCGATCGTTCAGCGCCACCCACCGCCGCTCCTCGGTCCGGTAGTGCCAGTCCTTGTTCAATTGGAAGAACACCTGGAAGCCGTTCGCCTCCATCACGTTCGAGATGCTGTTATCGTGCGAGTTCCGCTCATCGAAGTCCACGTACGCGTTCTGTCCCATCTCCGCATAAATCTCGTTGAGCTCAAACAGCAGGTGGCTGATCGAGTCCGCCATCGGCTCCGTGTGCAGTCCGATCCGCTGCGCCTCGCGCAACGTGATCGGATAGCTGTGCGACGGATAGCCCGAGTTCAGCACCTCGCTGATCGCCGTCGCCTTCTCTAAATCATCCATGTGATACGAAAGAATCTCCAGGCACAGCTTGGTTGAAAGCGCGCTCGACCGGTCCACCGCTCCGATCACCAGCGGATGCACATATCGGAACATCGACTCATACGGATTCACCTGCTCTGTGCCCGCCTGCTTCTGCCACAACCCCACCACGCGTTGCAGCTCATCCTGGCTCACGCTCACGCGATCGTTGTCGCGATCGATCGGCGACAGATCGTGCGTCAGCGACGTATCCACCGCGGACAGATGTGCAATCGGCCCCATCAGGATGCGGTCCGCTCCAAGCGCCAGCATCGTCGCCGCCGACTGGCACTCAAACGGCACTAAAACCGTCAAATATCGCGTATATTGCCGCAATAAATTCACCATCCGCAGCGACGCCTGGCCCGATCCGCCGTCGGACTTGATGAACATCGACAGCCGGTCCACCTTTCCCACCCGCTGCAGAAGTCCATATAAACCAGCAACATCGTTCTGACAGATCGACCCCTTGTTGGAGTTCCAGTACGTCAGCATCGGCTCGCCCAGTTCCTTCTCGAGCCGCTTCAAAACCTTCTGCGTCCGCTCAAAAAGAATTGGCGGCTGCACGCCCCGCGCTTCCTTATTCTCTTTCACAACTTCCGGCCCAGCCGTCCGCTCCTTCGGCGCCATCGCATCTCCTCACACCCACCATTCAACGCCAACCGGCCGGCGCTTTCCACTCCCGCCGCGCTTCAGCCGACCACAATCTCCGAAAAGTCCGCGATGCGTGAAAAGTCTTTCACGGTTCTGCCCACCAGCGTCAGGCGATTCGCCCGCAGCTCCGGCTCCGGAGCCATTACCATCACGCGATCGAAGAACGCATCGACGACCGGCCGAAGTCCCGCGATCGCAATCAGCGCCGGACCATACTCGCGCGCCGCGGCCAGCGATCGAACATCCTGGGCGATCATCGTGCCCGTTTCGTTCAGCGCGCCTTCGGCCTCATCTTGGAACAGCGCGGGATCAACCTCGTCCGCGAACTCCTCGTTGCGTTCCTGCGCCTGCTCCAGAATGTTCTGCATGCGTTTGAACGCCGCAGCCACGGCCAAAAACGTTGCCGCATTCTCGCCGCTCCGCACTGCGCTTACCGCTTCGCTGCGCGCGAGAAGATCACGCAGGTCGTCATAGCCAACGACCATCACCGCCTTGACGACGTCGTACGCCTGCCCGCGCACCTCGCGCAGATAAAACTCCACGCGCTCGGCGAAGAAGAGCCGCAGCCGCGCCATCACCGCATCCGGCGTCGGCCCGGCGGCCTGCAGCACATCGTCGAGCGTCAGGGGCAAGCCGGTCTCCGCCAACAGACGCACCACGGCGTTCGCCGCGCGACGAAGCGCAAATGGATCCTTCGATCCCGTCGGCTCCATCCCCAGCCCGAACATTCCGGTCAGCGTATCGACGCGGTCCGCGATCCCGAGCAGCGCACCTTCCAGCGACCGCGGCAGGCTGTCTGTCGCAGACGCCGGCTTGTACTGGTCGTAGATTGCCTCCGCGACCGTGGCCTTCAATCCCTGCGCCCGCGCATACAAGCCGCCGACGACGCCCTGCAGCTCCGTGAACTCCTTCACCAGCTCCGTTGTGAGGTCGGTCTTCGCGAGCAGCGCCGCGCCCTGCGCCGCCTCTGCGTCGACCATCGTTCCGCGCACCGCCAGCAATTGCGTCAGCTTCACCACAATCGCGTGCACGCGCTCTGTCTTCTGCGCGTAACTGCCGAGGTCTTTCTGGAACGTGACCTTCTCAAGCAGCGGCAATCGCTCCATAAGAGGAACGCGCTGGTCGAACTCCCAGAAGAACCGCGCATCGTTGAACCGCGCGCGCAGCACGCGCTCATTGCCCTGCCGGATAATCTGTTCGTTCTCCGCATTCAATGCCACATTCAATACCGCGAGAAAGTGCGGTGCTAATTTTCCGTCAGCATCTTCCACGGCAAAGTATTTCTGGTGATCACGCATCACGGTCACCAGAACCTCCTCCGGAAGCTGCAGGTACGCGGGCTCGAACCCTCCGAGTAGCACCGCCGGCCACTCCGTCAGGTGTGTGACGGTATCCACCAGCGCCTCATCTTCACGCCAACGCGCTCCGCTGACTTCGCGCGTCGCTTTGTCGAGATCCTTGCGAATGCGCTGCCTTCGCTCCTCCACATCGGCAATGACAAACGCATCCTCGAGCGTCTTTGCGTAATCGCCCGGCTTCGCGATCACCACCGGTTTCCCATCGCTCAACACGCGATGCCCAAACGTCTCGCGCCCCGCCGTGCGCCCCGCAAACTCCAGCGGAACAACATCGCCATCCAGCAGGCAAACCATCCACAGCACCGGCCGCACAAAGCGCTCCGGCTTGCCCGCGCGCCAGTACATGTTCTTCGCCCAATGGATTGAAGCTATCTCTTTCGGCAGCTCCGCCGCAATCACCTCGGCGGCGGTTCTCCCAGCCTTCACCAAAGTCGCCGCAAGATAATCCCCCTTGGCATTGGTCACCGTCTTCAGAGACGCAACATCCACTCCAACCTTCTTCGCAAACGCCAGTGCGGCCGGGGTCGCCGCGCCATCCTTATAAGCGATCTTCACCGAAGGCCCCAGCATCCACTCAGAGACATCTTGTTGCCGTTCAGCAACCTCCTTCACCCAAACCGCCAACCTACGTGGTGTTGAATATGTTTTTGAGAACACCTCTCGGTCAATCAGCAGACCGCCATTAGGTGTCCACCTGTTTGCACCCTGTAGATCAATTAGTCGTTCCCTGCTCAACATATTGATGACAGTTTTTCCAAGTTGCTCTTGAGCAAAAGCAATCATCCGCGCCGGTACCTCTTCCAACCCGATCTCAAAAAGAAAACTCGCCACTATCCCACCACCACGCTTGCCGCCTCGCTAACTTGTTGACCCGCTAACTCGCTCTTCAACCGCTCCTGCTCCGCATAGATCTTCGCCACGCCGACAATCAAGTTCCTAATACGCGCCATCACACCCACGCGCTCCGTCACGCTGATCGCGCCCCGCGCATCCAGCAGATTGAACGTATGCGAGCACTTCAACGCGAGCTCATATGCCCCCAGCACCGGAAACCGGATGACATCCAGTTGCTGGGCTGGCTCGCTAAAAAGCTCCTTCGCCCGCTCCAGCAGCGCCTTGCACTCTGCCTCGTACGACTCCAGCCGCTTCCACAAACTCGCGACATCCGCATAGTCAAACGAGTATGTCGAAAACTGCTGCTCTTCATGCAGGCGAACGTCGCCGTAGGTCCGTTCTTTGCCGGTGATGGGATCACGCGACCAAACGATGTCGTAGATCGAATCCTTGTCCTGAAGGAACTGCGCGATGCGCTCCATGCCGTACGTAATCTCGCCCGAGATAGGATCGAGGTCCATGCCGCCGCACTGCTGAAAGTAGGTGAACTGCGTGATCTCCTGGCCGTCGAGCATCACCTGCCAGCCGACGCCCCACGCGCCGCCCACTGGCCACTCCCAGTTGTCCTCTTCAAACTTGATGTCGTGCTCGCGCAGATCGATCCCAATCGCCTTCAGCGACTCCAGGTACACCGTCTGCACATCCTCCGGCGGCGGCTTCAGAATCACCTGCAGCTGCGTGTGCTTGAACAATCGGTTCGGATTCTCGCCATAGCGCCCATCCGCCGGCCTCCGCGAAGGCTGCGCATACGCAATCCAGATCGGCCGCGGCCCCAGCACGCGCAGAAACGTGTCCGGCGACATCGTCCCCGCACCGACCTCCAAGTCATACGGCTGCGTCAGCACGCACCCGCGCCGCGCCCAGAAGTCCTCCAGCACAAACAGCAGCTCCTGAAACGTCAGAGCCTTGCTTTGATTCACTGAACTCATTCCCTCCAGTGTAGCCAATCCTCTGCGGGCTTCGAATGCGGCTCCCGCAGAGCGCGTTGACGGCTGTTCTTGCTCCGGCTTCCCAACCCGGCATCTAACGGTACATCCACCGCGGCTGGCGCGGTGAATGAAGACAACAACAATTGTTTCCGGAGTTGAGGCCGGCAATCGTTCGCGGCCGAAGATCGTATTTCGATGTTGCCCACCATTCCGCAGCGAGCTCGCATGCGTTTCCAGCGGATTCTCCATTCGCTGGCCGGCCACTACTGGTTTCCGCACGTTCCACTCGCGTTGCTGCTTGCGTTGGGCGGCCTTTGGACGCTGCACAACAGCTTCGGGCCGCACTGGGCGCACTCCATCTGGATCCTGGTCGCGAACGGCTTTCACTTGAGGCTCAGGCTGCTGCCTTCGCTGTTGATCGGCGGCGGCATGGTGACCATGGCGCTCGGTCTGTTGTGGCGATCGCGGCTGGCGTGGATCATGGCGATCCTGCTGGCGGCGACGGCCACGGTCAACATCTTTCTTACAGCGCACGCCCACGTATCGATTCTGTTGGCCTACTTCGCCTTCATCCTGGCAGGGCTCCTGTTCGCGTGGCGGCATTTCGACCGTTCGAGCGTGGCTGCAAGCACCATCTTTGCGCTCACGTCGGTTGCCATGCTGCTGCTCTACTCGACGTTTGGAAGCCTCTACCTGGGAGCGGAGTTTCACCCTCCGATCAAAGACCTTGTCACTGCGCTTTACTACGCGATGGTGACGATGAGCACGGTGGGTTATGGCGATATCACGCCGCAAACGGCGGAGGCGCGACTCTTCACCATGTCGATCATTGTGCTCGGGGTTGCCGTCTTCGCTACCTCATTGACTGCTGTGATTGCGCCTCTGGTAAGCCAGAGCCTGCAGCGCATCATCAACCGCAAAGGGAAATTCATGAAGCGCGAAAATCACTTTGTCGTCGTCGGCAATACACCGCTGGCCATCAACACGTGGAGAGAGCTGGTCAAGCGCGGGCTTCCCGTAACCCGGGTGCTGCGCGAGGCGCCGGAGGAGGGCCAGATGAAGGACGTCGACTTCCTGGTGGGCGACCCTAGCAGGATCGAGGTGCTGCGCGATGCGGGAGCCGAACATGCGCAAGCGGTGCTGGCGATGCTGGCCGATGACAGCGAGAACGCGTTTGTGGTTCTGGCCGTGAAGGAGCTGAGCCCCAGCGTGCGTACGGTGGCCGCCGTCAACGATGCACATCATCTTGGCCGCGTGAAACTGGTGCAGCCGGATGTCGTGGTCGCGCCGCAGGTGTTCGGCGGCGAGTTGACGGCCATGCTGCTGGCCGGCGAGCAGGTGACGCCGGAGTTTGTGATGCAGAGCGTCTTTCAGAAGGGAAACGCCGATTCCGCAGGGCACGAGAAGAAGACTGCCTGATTGCCGGCGAGCGCGAGCGCTATCGCAACGCCGCGGCGCTTCGGATTCGCCGCTCCATGTGCCGCTCCAGCATCGCCACGGCAAACACGCCGAGGTCGTGGAAGAGCTCGCGGCCAGCCACGGTTTCGGCCAGCACCTGGTCGAGCGAGATGCGCGCCATGCGGTGGCTCTCCGAAACACCGGCTGCGGACAGTTTGCGGCTCTGCGGGCGGCGATCGTCGGCGCAGGTCACGCCGTCGGCCACGGGAGACCACCACACATCCTGCCCTTTCAAATCGAGACCGCAGACGGCGCAGTGGCCCAGCTCCGGCCACCAGCCCATCAGGCGCGCCATCCATACGCAGAAGTAGGTCACGGCGAGCCAGACGGCATCCAATCTTTGATCTCCGCTTGTCTGATCTTTGCTTCTCGGATCTTTGCTCTCTGACGTCTGCTGCTCGACCATGCCGCGGAGCACGGCCACCGCCAGGCGGAAGACGTTGTCGTCTGCAGCCAGATCGGGCATTGCCTCCTCGAGCACCTCGACGACAAGTGCAAGGCCGGCTGCGCGCAGAGCGTCGACGGGGGCCGTCAAGGGAGACCATGCGATCTCGAAACTGTCCATGCGGACGAGGTCTTCCCGCGGGCGCTCGGTGTAGCGCGCCATGACCTGGGTCGCCGGCTCGAGCGCCCCACCGAAGCGGCGGCGCGACTTCATCGCGTGGCGCGCGACGCCTTTCACCTTGCCGCGCTCGCGCGTGAACAGGCTGACGAGCAGATCGGCCTCATGGAACGGCCACGTCCGCAGCACAATCGCCTCGTCATGGTGCGGAATCAGTCGGCCCTCGGCCACGCGCTCTCCTAAAAAATGCTGTCAAGCCCCTCGAACGGTGGAAATCGCCGTAAGGCGCACAACTCAAAGCACAAACTCAGCGGAAAAATCAGTACATGGAAATTCCACTCAACTTGTTAAACTGGATATATCCCCTTGAGACAAGTCCTGCTTGCCCGCTCCTGCCTCGCGCAGCGGCGACCGTGAAGGCTCATCCGCCCGGGGCTGTGTGCCGAAGTCCACCGCTAAAGTCTCTTCTTTGAAGACTTTGACACAAAACAGGGGGAGGGGGTACACCGCAAAACGAAACGCGCAGCCCGAAGGCTGCGCGCTTTCATTCCTACAAACTGGAAAGCTCTACCGCCCGTAGTGCGAGGCGTTCTTCTCCTTGAAGTTCTCCCACTTCTCCGGAAGGTCGTCACCGGCGTAGATCGCGGAAACCGGACACACCGGGACGCAGGCGCCACAGTCGATGCACTCGACCGGATCAATGAACAACTGGTCCACCGTGTCCGAGCCTGCTTCATCCGCCTTGGGATGAATGCAGTCCACCGGGCAGGCGTCCACACACGCCCGGTCCTTGGTTCCAATGCACGGTTCCGCAATTACATACGCCATAACGTCAATCTCCTGATTCGAGCGGCTGCCTAAGTCCTAGTTAGGTGGTCGACTTAATTCTAACAATAAAATTCCCTCAGGACTGCTTCACGCTCCGTCAGGATTGCTTCGCCGCGGCGGCCATTCTGCGCGCGGCAAACTCCGCCGGTGTCGGAATCGGCTGGAGGTTGCGGCCGGCGAACATGTCCGCGAAAAGCCCCATCAGCTCCTCGTGAATCAGGCCGTTGGTGGCCAGCACCTCGCGCGAGTCGAGCGTGAACCTGCGGCCGTCGAAGTGCGTCACCTTCCCGCCGGCTTCCTCGACGAGCAGATAGCCCGCGCTGGTGTCCCAAGGATTGAGGTTGAACTCCCAGAACGCATCCAGCCGGCCTGCAGCAACATACGCGAGGTCGATGGCAGCCGAGCCGGCGCGGCGCACACCGTGGGAACGGAGGGTGAACTCCTGGTAGAAGTGGACGTTAGGCGTCTCGTGGCGCTTGCGACTCGGAAATCCGGTTGCCAGCAGCGACTCTTCGAGTGTCCGCGTCGGTGAGACGCGAATGGGCGCGCCGTTCAGGCGAGCGCCGCTGCCACGCTCGGCGGTGAACATCTCGTCGCGGAGCGGATCGTAGATCACGCCGGCAACCATCTCGCCGTCTTCCCTTGCTGCCAACTGTTTGGCTCGTCGCTCGCAGCCAAGCACCACGCAGAAGACTGGAAATCCATGCGCGAAGTTTGTGGTGCCGTCCAGCGGATCCACGTACCAGCGATACTCGCTGTCGAGCCCGCGCCGCGTTCCCTCTTCGCCGTAGATTCCATGATTGGGAAACGCCGCGTGCAGCCGCTCAGTGATGAGCTTTTCGCTGGCGCGGTCGGCCTCTGTCACCAGATCGACGTCGCCTTTGTACTCGGTGTGCACGCCGCGATGAAAGTACTCGCGCAGCAACGCGCCCGCCTCGCGTGCAATCGCTTCAGCCTTCGCAACCAACTCCGCCACTTTGCGTCCCTTCGAGCAACTTCGATCTTGTCTTATCGATCCTGATCTGCGGTCTCACGCGGGGCTCGCCGGGCGCCAGCCGCATTCTCCGTGATCGTGCGGATCTGCGATTTGTAGATGAACAGGTTCGGCCGTCCCTCGCGCGTCAGCCGCAGCATCATGTCATCGAAGTACTCGATCCATCCGCTGACAACCTCGCCGTCACGCAACTTGATCGCCACATTCACCTGGCGGTCGCTCAATGACTTCAGGTAGAGCGCCTCCTGGCCGGTCTCGTTGGACGGTGGTCCCTTGCGTCTCTTCGTTGGCATGACACGATTGTACGGCGATCAAGATCGCACCACGTACAATCTCGGCCATGTCCTCGGCCAGGAAGTCTTGTGCGCTGAACCGGCGTGAACTGCTCAAACGCTTCGCGGCAGCATCGCCGCTGCTCGCATGGCCGGGCCTAGATGCTCTGGCCCAACACTCGCGCGCGCCGGCGATGCGCGAGGGCCGCGGCGAGTTCGGCCTGTGGAATCCGCTGGCATACGGAGCGCGGGGCAACGGAGCAACCAACGATACCGCCGCACTGCAGCGCACCCTCGATGCGTGCGCACGCGCCGGCGGAGGAACAGTGGTTCTGCCGTCCGGCCACACGTTTCTGAGCGGAACGCTTTCGCTGGCGAGCAACATCGAGCTGCACCTGGCCGGCGACGCGACGCTGCTGGCAAGCCCCAACCGCGATGACTTCCGCACGCTCGGCTCGCTGCTCTTCGCCAAGGACACGCGTAACGTGCGCATCGGCGGCACGGGAACGATCGACGGCAACTTCGCAGCCTTCTTTCCGCCGAAGGGGCCAAACGGCTATGCGATTCCGTCTCCGTTTCTGGGGCCCTACGATCCGCTCTACGCTCCCGCAGCGCTCAATCCGCCCGACGGGCGCCCACGTATGATTCTGCTGGTCAACTGCCGCAACACAGAGCTTGCGGACTTCACGGTCCGCGACAGTCCGACATGGACGATTCATCCGATCGGCTGCGACGGTTTGCACGTCAGCGGCATCTCCATCCTCAACAGCCTCGAGATTCCCAACTGCGACGGCATCGACATCGACCACTGTCGCGACGTGCGGATCGAGGGCTGCAATATCATTGCCGGAGACGATTGCCTGGTGCTGAAAGCTTCGCGCAACTTCGGCGATTACGGACCGTGCGAAGGCATCACGATCACCAACTGCACGCTGGAGTCGTCGTCAGCGGGCATCAAGATCGGGAACGAAGGACCGTATCCGCTGCGCTCGGCGACGGTTTCGAACTGCGCGATTGTACGGACGAATCGTGGCATTTCTCTCACCAATCGCGACGGCGAGCTGGTGGAAGATCTCTTGTTCACGGACATGACCATCGACACGCGCATGCACACCATGATGTGGTGGGGCTCGGGCGAGCCGGTGTTCGTCTCGGCCGCGCCGCGCACGACCGGCGCCGTGGTCGGGCAATTTCGCGGCATCCAGTTTGCGAACCTCGCCTGCCACAGCGAAAGCGGCATCTATCTGCGCGGCACACGCGACGTTCCACTGCGCGATCTCAGCTTCCGCGGCATCGATCTGCAGATCGAGAAGACGACCGCGATTCCCGGCGGATTTTATGACGTTCGTCCGGACGATACGCCCGGAGCGAGCGGCCTCGACAAGCGTACGACCGCGGGCTTCTTCGCAGCCGATGTCAACGGGCTGACGCTCAGCGACGTGCGCGTAGGCTGGGGTGCGCAGACGGCGAGCTACTACGGTCCCGCGATCGAGATGCACGAATGCAGCGGCGTGGTGATGAGCGGTGTGACCGGCACAGCGGCACACGCGGGTGATCCGGCAATGGTGTTCGAGGATGTGCAGATGGCGGCAGAGCTGGGGCCGAAGGGATAGCGGAGCAGACGCAAGACGGCCACGCTAACCTGCAGCTTTAGCGGTTGCCGTAGTACGCCGTGCGATAGCGCAGCTTGTACTTCGCGCGAAGCGCAGGGTCTTTCAACTGGATCTGGATGTGGCGCAGACCGTCTTCGTCGCCGCCACGCTGCGGAGCATAGTAGCCGAGCGTGTACTGCGTGCGCAGGTCATCGGACACGTGAGCGAAGGCGGGCGCGAGATCGTGCCGATCGTTGACGTAGTAATATTTGCCGCCAGTGTCGCGCGCCATCTGGATGAGCGCATGTTCGCCGCCGGTGTTGCGGCCGGCGTCAGCCTCAATGGGCACGATGATGAGCGAGTAGATCATTGCGCCGGCGCGCTCGGCCTGTTCGAGGGCGCTGTCGTAGTCGCCGTGGCGGGTGGTGTTTTCGCCGTCGGTGATCAGCACGACGACGCGGCGCTGCCCTTCTTTCGAGGGCGTCTCGCCCAGGCGCTGGCTGGCTAGATAGATCGCGTCATAGAGCGCCGTAGCGTCGCCCGGCGAAATGTGTCCGAGCGCGCTGTCGATGCGGTGCTCGTCGTTGGTGAAGGGCGTCAGCTCGGTCACGTCATCGGCGAACTCCATCACATCAATCGCGTCCTGCGGGCGAAGGATGGTTTGCACAAACTTCTTCGCCGCCTTGAGCTCGAGGGGCTCGTCGCCGAGCACGCTGCCACTGGCGTCCACGGCGATCACAATCTCAAGCGGCGTCGTGGATTCGCGGTCGAAGATCGCAATCTTCTGCGGCTTTCCATCCTCGGCGATCTGGAAGTCGTCGCGCGTGAGGCCGCCGACGGGAGCTCCGGTCTCGTCGACCACATTCAGAGCCACGTTCACCAGGCGGCTCTCGACGTGGATCGTCGGAGTCTGCCCATCGCGGCGTTCGATCGGCGCGGGAGGCTGCGACTGTTGCTGCGCGTTGAGTGCGCGCGGCACGGATGGGAGCAGCAGAGCGAGCCCGATGGAGCCAGAGACGAACGAACGCCAACAGCTCATCGAACAGCTCCGGATCCCGGTGCGGGCAGACTTGCGGGGAACGGTTCGCCGTCCGCCCAGACGGCGCCGTCGGCGAACTGCTCGCGCTTCCAGATGGGCACCGTCTTCTTCAGGGTGTCGATGATGTAGCGGCAGGCATCGAAGGCGGCGGCACGATGCGCGGAAGAGACAGCGATTAAGACGCTGGTTTCGCCGACGAAGAGACGGCCCAGGCGATGCACGATGGCGACCTCGCGAACGCCGAAGCGCGCGATTGCATCGTCGCGCAGGGCGAGCATCTGCTTCAACGCCATCTCCTCATAGGCTTCATAGTCCAGATGGAGCGTGGCGCGGCCCCGGGTGTTGTCGCGAACAACACCATCGAAGACGCACACCGCACCGTCACTGCCGCCTTTTACCGCGCTCACGATTGTCTCCGCGTCGATTGGCTCCCTGACGATTTGGACGAGGCTGGCTGAGCCTCCGCTTACAGGCGGAAGAATCGCCACCTCGTCACCATCGCGGAGGAGCTGTTGCGGAGCGGCGTACTCGCGGTTGACGGCAACAGCCGCAGACCGCAATGCGTCGCGGGTGAAGGTGCCGTCTTCGATCAGAGCGCGGACAAGGTCGGCCACGCGCCGCTCGCCGGCCAGCTCCAGCCACGCTCCTTCGGGCGGAAGAGCGGATTTCAGGGGACCGAACGACAGCAGGCGCACACGCATGTCAGCAAGGATACGTCAGGGCGAGAGGAGCACCGAAAACGCGCTGCCTTGCGTGCGATATACTCGCGTGCACATCGGGGATGGGACAGAATCCGGGCTCATGGCAACTTCGCTGGACACCAGAAAACTGAAAGAGAAGGAGGTCAACGTGTTCAAAGGATTCCGCGACTTCGTACTACGTGGCAACGTGATGGACTTGGCTGTGGCCGTAATTATCGGCGCAGCGTTTACGGCGATCGTCACGGCGCTGACGGAAAACATCATCAAGCCGCTGCTGGGCGCCACCATCGGCAAGCCGGACTTCGGGTATCTGGTCGCTTATGTCCACGGCGGCAAGATTATGTACGGCAACTTTATTACCGCCGTCATCAACTTCCTCATTCTTGCCTTTGTGGTGTACTTCTTCCTCGTGCTGCCGACCCAGTGGCTGCTGAAGAAGTTTCAGCCGCAGAAGGCAGAACCTCCGACGACGAAGCCGTGCCCACAGTGCAAGAGCGATATCCCGATCGATGCAACACGCTGCAAGTTCTGCACGCAGCCGGTTTAGAGCCGTCGTACAATTCGACGAAATCAACAATGCACCGACCAGGAGACCTCCTTTGGCGAGACATCTTCGTTTTCTTTCGATCGCCGGCCTCGGGCTGGCCTTCGGCTCTCTGCCCTCTTTGGCCCAGAACACTTCGTCCGCCAAGGTCTTCGGGTACGTCGACTTCAGCCAACAGGCGAAGTGGGATGCGACGTTCATGGCCGTTCCGAATGCGAAGCTGGCCGGCGAAGAGCTGAAGATTCTGACCGCGGAGCCGCACTGGGCAAGCTCACCGCAGGATAAAAAGACGGCTGACTATGTTGCCGAAAAGTTCAAGGCCGCGGGTCTCCAGACAGAGATCGTTCCGTTCCGGGTGTGGCTGAACAAGCCGGTGAAGATCGAAATCACGGCGTTTGACGCCGACGGGAAGCAGTTGATGTCCGGCCCGACGCCGGAGCACGTCGATCCGAAGGCCTATGGCGGCGACCCATACCAGGACAATCCGGACATTCTGCCGGCGTTCAACGGGTCGTCTCCCTCCGGTGATGTCACCGCCGACGTTGTGTACGCGAACTACGGAACGCTGGCGGATTTCGACCGTCTGAAGCAGCTCAACGTGGATGTGAAGGGAAAGATCGTCATCGTTCGCTATGGGCAGAACTTCCGCGGCGTGAAGGTGTACATCGCGCAGCAGCGCGGCGCGGCGGGCGTGATCATCTACTCGGACCCGGCCGACGATGGCTATGATCGCGGCGACAAGTATCCGCGCGGGGCGATGCGGCCGGACTCGGGGGTACAGCGCGGGTCGGTGCAGTTTCTGCCGATCTATCCGGGCGATCCGACCACACCGGGCATCGCATCGACGCCCGATCTGCCCGACTCGAAGAGGATCACGGATCCCGCGAAGATGAATCAGCCGTCGATCCCATCGAACCCGCTGAGTTACAAGGATGCGGCGCCGATCCTCGAGGCGCTGGACGGACCGGCCACGCCGCGCGATTGGCAGGGCGGGCTGCCTTTTACCTATCACCTTGGCGGAACCGGCGCGGTGAAGGTCCACATGCACCTAGAGCAGGACTATCAACTGCGGACGATCTGGGATGTCATCGGCACAATTGACGGCAGCGACCCGGACCAGAAGAATGACTGGGTCGTCGCGGGCAATCATCGCGATGCGTGGGTCTTCGGTGCGGTGGATCCGAACAGCGGCACGGCGGCGATGCTGGAGGCGGTGCACGGGCTCGGCGAGTTGCTGCAGCAAGGATGGAAGCCGAAGCGGCGGATTGTGATCTGCTCGTGGGACGCGGAGGAAGAGGGCCTGATGGGCTCGACGGAATGGGCGGAGGACCATGCGGCGCAGCTCGCGCATGCGGTCGCGTACTTCAACACGGACGTCGGCGTCTCGGGACCGAACTTCAACGCGTCGGCGGTTCCCTCGCTGAAGGAGTTCGTGCGCGATGTAACGCGGCAGGTGCCGAGCCCCAAGGGTGGCACCGTCTATGAGCAGTGGCAGAAGAGCCAGTCCGAGAATCCACGGCGGCGAGGCACGGCCGCAAATCCGTTCACGGCGGCATCGAACTCGACGATCAACGCGGAGAGCGTGCGTGTGGGCGACCTGGGATCGGGCTCGGACTACACGCCGTTTATCCAGCATCTGGGCGTGCCTTCGACAGACATCGGGTCGGATGGGCCGTATGGCGTGTATCACTCGGCGTTTGACGATTACAACTGGTTCATCCGGAATGCGGACCCAACCTTCGTCTACGAGCAACAACAGGCGCGCGTCTTCGGGCTGGAGATTCTGCACATGGCGGACGCTGACGTGCTTCCGTACGACTACAAGACGTATGGGACCGAGGTCGTCGGGTATTTGAAGGATGCCGAGAGGCATGCCGCGGAGGAGCACTTGGATGTGGACTTCGCGCAGGCCAATGCAGCGGCCGCCCGTTTTGCGGCGGCGGGCGCGCGTATCGAAACCGTACAGTCGGCTCCGGGCTCGCTGGATGCGGCAGCAAAGGCGCGGCTGAACGACTCGTTACGCAACGCGGAGGAGGCTTTGCTGAACGAGGCGGGCCTTCCTCACCGGCCTTGGTATAAGCACACGATCTACGCGCCGGGCGAGTACACGGGCTATGCGGCGGTGGTGATTCCGGGCGTGAACGAGGGAATTGAGGCGAAGGACGCCGGGCGCACATCTGCACAATTGACAGCACTTACGGACGCGTTGAACCGTTCGGCTTCCATTTTGGAATCGGCCGGCAAATAGTTTGGGGCCCGATATCACAGATTTTTCTTGCCAAGAAGTATTGAGTCGAATACCCTTCGTTGGTCCCGAAAACGAGCGAGTTTGTTGCATTGTGCAACAAACCTGGCAAAAAGAAGCCTTTCCGTACCCGCGCTGTTGAATGGCAGGGCGAGAGAAGCGATGCCAGCATGTCCCTAGACGTGAAAGTTCGTTGGAGGGTCCAGGTGTACGACATGATGCTTGCGTTGCTTTTCTTCCTCGTCGTTCTATCGCCCTTCGTGATCAATGCAGGGCTGAACTGGGCTGAGCGGATCGCGCTTCGGCGCGAGGCCTCGCGGCCCCAAAAGAAAGACCCACGCGGCGCGTGGGTCCCCGATGCGACATCTTCGCAGACCGTCAGTTCCGCAGCGCCATCTGCTCGGTAACGATCTGCGTGAGGTCCGGCTTCTTGAGGCCGTGGACCTCTTCATTGAACTTGTCGACCTTGCTCGACCAATTCATCGAGCAGAACTTCGGTCCGCACATCGAACAAAACGCAGCCTCTTTGTAGTAGTCGTCCGGCAGTGTCTCGTCGTGCATGCCGCGGGCGGTGTCCGGATCGAGCGACAGCGCAAACTGCTTGTCCCAATCGAACGTGTAACGGGCGTGACTGATGGCGTCGTCGCGATCCCGCGCGCCGGGACGGTGGCGTGCGATGTCGGCGGCGTGGGCGGCGATCTTGTAGGCGATGATGCCATCCTTTACATCTTTCTCGTTCGGCAGGCCGAGGTGCTCCTTGGGCGTGACGTAGCAGAGCATCGCCGCGCCGTGCCAGCCGATCATCGCCGCGCCGATCGCTGAGGTGATGTGGTCGTAGCCGGGCGCGATGTCGGTGACGAGCGGGCCGAGGACGTAGAACGGCGCGCCGTCGCACATCTCCACTTCCTTGTCGACCTGCTCCTTAATCTTGTCCATCGGCACGTGGCCGGGGCCTTCGATCATCACCTGGACGTCGTCCTTCCAGGCCTGGCGGGTGAGTTCGCCGAGGGTCTTGAGCTCAGCGAACTGCGCCTCGTCGGAGGCGTCGGCGACGCAGCCGGGGCGGAGGCCGTCGCCGAGCGAGTAGCTGACGTCGTATTTGGCGAGAATCTTCGTGATGCGGTCGAAGTTTTCGTAGAGGAAGTTCTGCTTGTGGTGTGCGGTCATCCACTGCGCCATGATGGCTCCGCCGCGCGAGACGATGCCGGTGATGCGTTTGGCGACCATGGGCACGTACTGGATGAGCACGCCGGCGTGGATGGTGAAGTAATCGACGCCCTGCTGGGCCTGCTCTTCGATGACCTCGAGGTACATATCGATGGAGAGGTCTTCGACGCGCTTGACGCGGGAGAGTGCCTCGTAGAGCGGCACGGTACCGATGGGCACGGGCGAGTGGCGCAGAATCGCTTCGCGGATCATCGGGATGTCGCCGCCGGTGCTGAGGTCCATGACCGTGTCGGCGCCGAAGTGGACGGCGGTGTGGAGCTTGCGAAGCTCTTCATCGACGTTCGAGACCAGGGCGGAGTTGCCGATGTTGGCGTTGATCTTGCAGAGCGAGTTGACGCCGATGCACATCGGCTCGAGCTCGGGATGATTGATGTTCGCGGGGATGATCATGGTGCCGCGTGCGATCTCGTCGCGGATGAACTCGGGCGCGGCTTTTTCGCGATGGGCAACGAAGGCCATCTCCTCGGTGACGAGGCCTTTGCGCGCGAAGTGCATTTGGCTCATGTTGGTGTCGCCGGTGCGTGCGGCTTCTTCGCGGCGCTTCACGATCCACTCGGCTCGCGGCTGCGGGACGGTGTAGTTGTTGCTCACGGCTGCGTGGCCGTTCGTCGCGTGCCCATTTTCGTTTGTGCTCATTGGCCTGAACTCCTGAAGGGGCGGCCCACCGCCGCTGTTATCGAATGAGTATACGCCGCGGAGACGACCCGTTTTTGCGATGCCGGCAAGCGCAGATCGGAGCGATCCGGTACGCAGTCAGTACAATCTGATCGTGAGCAACGGTTCCCCTGCACATTCTCTTCCTCTCGGATTTCGCTGGTCGGCTGTGACCGCCGGCATCAAGGCTTCGGGCAAGCCGGATGTTGCGCTGGCCGTCTGCGACGGCGGAGCGAACGCCGCGGCAATGTTTACGAGCAACCAGGTTGTCGCTGCGCCGATCACCGTGGGGCGAAGGCATCTGATTGCAAGCGCTAACCGCGTGACTGCGGTGCTGGTGAACGCAGGCAATGCGAACTGCGCGACGGGGCAGCCGGGCATCGATGCGTGCAAAGAGAGCTGCATCGCGGTGGCCGAACAGTTTCATTGCATCTTCGATGAGGTCTTCCCTTCTTCGACCGGAATCATCGGCGTTCCGCTGCCGGTGGAGAACCTGGTCGCTGCTGTGCCGGCGGCGAAGGCTGGGCTCGGCGATACAGAGCAGCATGCGGAGCAGTTTGCGAATGCGATTCTCACGACCGATACAAAGGTGAAGATCGCACGCGCCAATTTCGACGTCGGGGGCCGCACGGTCTCGATCTTCGGTTGCTGCAAGGGCGCGGGGATGGTCGGGCCGCAGTTGGCTTCTTCTCAGCCGCAGGCGCCGCACGCGACGATGCTGGTGTATCTATTCACCGATCTGGCGGCGTGCGCGGAGCAGTTGCAGGCGATGCTGACGAAGGCGGTCGATGCGAGCTTCAACTGCATTTCGGTCGACGGCGACATGAGCACCAACGACACCGTTCTGCTGCTGGCGAGCGGACGGAGCGAGGTGACGGCGGAAGGCGAGGCGCTGCGGATGTTTGAGGCGGCGCTGCAGGGAGTTTGTGATTCGCTGGCGTACAAGGTGGTGGACGACGGCGAGGGCGTGACCCACGTCGTGACGCTGCAGATTACGGGAGCCGAAGGCGATTCGGACGCGCGGGACGTTGCGCGGACGATTGCGAACTCGCCGCTGTGCAAGACGGCGTGGTCGTCGGCCGACCCAAACTGGGGACGACTGCTGGCGGCGGCGGGGCGTGCAGGCGTGAAGTTCGATCCGGCGCGGGTGACGATCACGATCGGCGGTCTGCCGGTGTTCGCCCATGGGGTGCGTGATGCTGCCTACGACGAAGCCGCGACCCATGCGGCGATGCAGTCGCGGGAGTACACGATCGCCATCGACTTAGGACACGGGCACGGCAAGGCGAGGTTCGTGACGTGCGACCTGACGCATGAATATGTTTCGATCAATGCCGACTACTCGACATAAGCAGACCATTCCGGCAGTAACCGTGCAGAAATTCACGGTCCGAATTATCGTAGAGAGTGGCTATAGAGCTATAAGCGCGCGTAATAGGAGGGTGGGATGGCGACGAATCTGGCGACGAATCTTGAGGGGGCCGTCAAGCAGGACATGACTGCTGAGGTCGCCGAGTGGATCGAGGCGTTCGACGAGGTCGTCGCCAAGGATTGGGAGCAGGGCGCGGCGCTGCTGGCGGCTCTGCGGACGCGGGCGCGCGAGGCCGGCGTGCCTGCGACCGGCGACGTCGTTACGCCGTTCCAGAACACCATTCCCAAGCACGATGAGGTTGCTTATCCGGGCGATCGCGCGCTGGAGGACCGCGTCGAGGCGCTGATTCGCTGGAACGCGATGGCGATGGTGCACAAGCAGAACAAGTATGACGCGGGCATTGGCGGCCACATTTCTACCTACGCCTCGCAGGCCACGCTGCTGGAGGTGGGATTCAATCACTTCTTTCATGCCTCCTACGCGACCGACAAGGGCGAGCAGCCGGGCGACTTCATTTACTTCCAGGGGCACGCATCGCCGGGTGTTTATGGGCGGGCGTTTCTTGAGGGCCGGCTGAACGCCGATCATCTGAAGAACTTTCGCCACGAACTGCGCGACAAGCCCGGGCTGAGCTCGTATCCGCATCCGTGGCTGATGAAGGACTTCTGGCAGTTCCCCACGGTCTCGATGGGAATCGGGCCGCTGAATGCGATCTACCAGGCGCGGTTCATGAAGTACCTGGAGAACCGCGGGCTGATTCCGCACACGGAGCGCAAGGTGTGGGCGTTCGTTGGCGACGGCGAGACGGATGAGGTGGACACGCTGGGCGCGATCTCGCTGGGCGCGCGCGAGAAGCTGGACAATCTGATCTTCGTAGTCAACTGCAACCTGCAGCGGCTGGACGGGCCGGTTCGCGGCAACTCGCGCATCATCGATGAGCTGGAAGCGATGTTCCGCGGAGCGAACTGGAACGTGCTGAAGGTGATCTGGGGATCGGACTGGGATGAGCTGTTTGCGCGCGACCACCAGGGCCTGCTGCTGAAGCGGATGGAGGAGTGCGTTGACGGCGACCTGCAGCGCTTCAAGGCGAAGGACGGGGCGTATCTGCGCAAGGAGTTCTTCGGCAAGTATCCGGAGCTGCTGAAGATTGTTGAGGACAAGACGGACGAGGAGCTCGCGAACCTGCATCGCGGCGGCCACGATCCGGTGAAGATTTACAACGCCTACAAGCGGGCGCTGGAACACAAAGGAGGACCGACGGTCATTCTCGCCATGACGGTGAAGGGCTACGGCATCGCCAGCGCGCAGTCGCGCAACCCGACGCACTCGGAAAAGAAGCTGACCGACGAGGGCATCGCGGCGTTCGTGAAGCGCTTCGACTGCGGGCTTCCCGAAGAGACCGCCAAGAACGTCGACTTCTACAAACCCGACAACTCCGATCCTGCGATTGCTTACATGCTGGCGCGACGACAGACCCTGGGCGGATTTCTGCCGGCGCGCACGGTGCCTGCGCTCGACTTCAAGGCTCCGCCGCTCGATTTTTTCAAAACCTGGCTGACCGGCTCGAACGGACGCGCGATCTCGACGACGATGGGCTTCGTGAACATGCTGAACGGCATGTTGAAGAATCCGGAGATCGGCAAGCTGCTCGTGCCCATCATTCCCGACGAGGGCCGCACGTTTGGCTTCGAGTCCGTGATGAAGCAGGTGGGCATCTATGCGCCGGAGGGACAGAAGTACACGCCGCACGACGCGGACATGCTGCTGGCCTACAACGAGAAAAAGAACGGACAGATTCTCGAGGAGGGCATCACCGAAGCGGGCTCGATGGCAAGCTTCACGGCCGCGGGCACGGCGTATACGAACTACCGCGTGCCGATGGTGCCGTTCTATCTCTACTACTCGATGTTTGGGTTCCAGCGCATCGGTGACATGGCGTGGGCGTTTGCGGACTCGCGCGGCAAGGGCTTCCTGATGGGCGGAACGGCCGGCCGCACCACGATGCTCGGCGAGGGACTGCAGCACCAGGACGGCCACTCGCACATTCTCGCCTCGACGATCCCGACCTGCAGGACCTACGACCCGGCCTACGTCTACGAGATGGCCATCATTATTCAGGACGGGCTGCACCGGATGTACGAGGCCGGCGAGAACCGCTTCTACTACATCACGATGTACAACGAGGACTACGCGCAGCCGGCGGCGCCGGAGAATATCGACGCCGTGCGCGACGGCATTCTGCGTGGACTCTACAAGTTCAAGGCTGCAGAGAAGGGCGAGGCAAAGCTGCAGCTCTTCGGCGCCGGTCCGGTGCTCAATGAAGTGTTGCGGGCGCAGCAGATTCTGGCGGAGAAGTATTCGATCGCAGCCGATGTGTGGTCGGTGACCAGCTATACGGAGCTGCGCCGCGATGCCATCGCCGTCGAGCGCTGGAACCGTCTGCATCCCGGAGAGAAGGAGCGCGTGCCGTACGTGGTGAGCGCGCTTGGCGATGCGAAGGGGCCGATTGTGGCCGCGAGCGATTACATGAAGTCGCTTCCGGACGTGCTCGCGCCATGGCTCGGCTCGCGACTTGTGTCGCTCGGCACGGACGGCTTCGGCCGCTCGGACAACCGCGCGCACCTGCGCCGTCACTTTGAGATCGACGCGGAGTCGATCGTCGCGGCCGCACTTTCGAAGCTTGCACGCGAAGGCGTGGTTAAGTCGAAGGTGGCTACGCAGGCTCTGGCAGAGCTCGGGCTGAACGCCGAAGCCGCGGATGCAGCCACGGCCTGATCGGTAGCTCGACCCGAACGCTCACTCACGAAAAAGAGGAACCGCCGCTTGGCCGATAATCCCCTGCTGCCCCAGGACCGCCTCCGCGAACTGTATGCACTGATGTCGCGGGTTCACGCGATGGAACGCCGCAAGGTAAAGGTCGCGCGCGAAGCCTTGCTTGCGGCTACGCTGATTCATCTCTCTGCAGGCGATCTGGTCTGCGCAGCGCCTGGAGATTCGACGTTGCAATCGCTGGCGCCGAAGTCACCCGGCGGTGCTGCAGCGCATCATCTGCCGGCAAGTCTGCGCATTCCACTGTGTGCCGGGGCGGCACGCGGCCTGCAGACCGCCGGAACCGACCGCGTCGCCGTTGCGTTCGCGAGTGCCGGAACGTCCGAGACGGGATGGGAGGACGCGCTGCGATGGGCTCATCGCGATGAGCTTCCGTTGCTGCTGGTTGTAGCCGATACCGGAAGAAATGTGGCGGGCAGGCAGTCGGCAGAGAGTCTACTGCTTTGGCCCAAGCTTACGAAGGTGGCCGGCAAGCTGCATCTGCCGCACTTTCCCGTCGATGGCGAGGACGCCGTGGCGGTCTTCCGCGTCGTGCAGGAAACAGCGGCGCGTGCCCGCGCGCACGGCGGACCGTCCGTCATTTGGGCCATGCTGAACGCTGAGCGCCCGGCGCCGGGGCAGCAGCCATTGCGGCGGCTGCAGGAATATATGACGGCGCGCGGAATCTCGCTGAACAGCTTGAGTAGATGAACGGAGCGACATTCTGCCCACGGCTCTGCCGGTACACTGACAGCATGCATTTTTCCCGGCTCCCCCGCCCTCGGATTTGTTGTACAGCGCTGCCGGCGCTGCTGATTGGCATCTTCCTTTGCGGAGCGGCATGCGCGCAGAGTCCCGCGGCGGTGCCACCGGCTACGCCCGCCCCGGCGAGCAGCATTCCGTCGGTTCCCGCGCCGGTTCCAGCGAATACAACCCCACAGCCTGAGCAGCAGCCAGCAACACAGCAACAGCAGCCGACCACACCGCAGCAGCCGACCACACCGCAGCAGACGACACAGCCGCAGCAGCCCGCGCAGCCGCAGCAAGCGCCGGCACCGCAGGCCACGCCGCAACCCGCACCGCCGACCGCGCCGACAGTAGCTGCGCCGGATCAGCTGGAGCAGCCGGTGCAGGTCAGCAAGCCGACTGCGCAGGCGCCCGCCGCGATTCCTCCAGCTACGACGGTTGCCTCCGTGCCAAGCTATCCGGCTTATGGTCCGGTTTCAGGCCCGCACACGGATGCGCTGGGCTCGACCTACATTCCCGTGGACAGCATCATCTATCCGATGGTTCTCCGGCTCTATTCCATGGGCTACATGGACACGGAGTTCATTGCAATGCGTCCGTGGACGCGGCGCAGTCTTCTGCACGCGCTGGACAAGACGGCTGACGATGTAACCTTCGACGGCAATCCGGAAGCGGAGGAGATCCTTGCGCGGCTTCAGGACTATCTTTCCGACGAGGCGCCGGGCGGCAATATGCACCGCGGCGCGGTTTACGGCATCGCATCGACCTACACGCGCCTGATGGGAATCGGCGGGCCTGTGTTGCGCGACAGCTATCACCTCGGCCAATCGGTTTACAACGATTACGGCCGGCCGTATTCGACCGGCTTTAACAACGTCACCGGCTTCTCCAGCGTGAATGAGTACGGCCGCTTCTCGCTCTACGTTCGCGGCGAATACGAACACGCTCCAACGTACCAAGGCTACAGCGCCGCTCTGGCGAACCAGCTTTCCTGCATCGACGAGATCGGCTGCTCCAACAATATCGGCCCATTTTTGTCTGCCGGGCCGAACAACCCGCAGGCTACGATTCCGTTTGGAAGCACCAACAATGAGGTGAGCACCTTTGCGCTGCTGGAAGCGAATCTCTCCTATCACGTCTGGGGACATGAGATCTCGATCGGCAAGTCGGATTCGTGGCTGGGGCCGGGCATGGGTGGCGGCATGGCCTATGACGACAATGCGCAGGACATCTACTCTTTCCGCATCAATCGCGTAGAGCCGCTGTACATTCCGTTGCTGAGCAAAGTTCTGGGACCCCTGCGCTATGACTTCATGGTTGGCTCGCTGAAGGGCCACACGTCGCCGAACGAGCCGTGGATTCACTCGGAGGTCTTCTCCTTCAAGCCGACGAAGAACTTCGACTTCAGCTTCCAGCGGAGCGTGGTCTGGGGTGGTCATGGCCATGGATGCCTCGACCCGACGACCGGCATCCTCACGCCGTGCGACGAGCCCATCACTCTGCACACATTCCTGAAGAGCTTCTTCTCAACCAGCGATACGAATGTCTACGAGAAGTATTCGCGCGACGATCCGGGCGCTCGCTACAGCGCATTCACCTTCTCCTACCGGCTGCCGTTCCTGCGCAAGTACGTGACGCTCTACACCGACTCCATTTGCCACGACGACGTGACGCCGATCAGCGCACCGCGGCGGGCAGCCTACCGTCCTGGCCTCTACCTCTCGCAGTTTCCGCATATGCCGAAGCTTGACCTGCGCGTCGAAGCCTCGAGCACAGACACATCCACGCTGCGCAGTCTGGGCGGCCAGTTCAATTATTACGAGACGGTGCAGCGGCAGGCCTACACCAACAAAGGCTTCCTGCTGGGAGACTGGATCGGCCGTGAAGCCAAGGGCGGCAACGCGTGGCTGACATATCACCTCTCAAGCGACGAGTGGGTGCAGCTGGAGTACATGAACAAGAAGACGCCCAAGGACTTTATCCCGATGGGCACGACACAGAACCAGTTCACCGTCGACGTGGTGAAGAACGTACACCGCGCGATTCAGCTCAACGCGTGGGTGCAATACGAGCGCTGGAAGGCTCCGATCTGGAAGACCGGACCGCAGAGCGATGTGGTTGTGGCGGCGCAGATCAAGTTCTTCCCGAAGCTGCACTCGAACCCGCAGCCTGCAGGTCAATAAGCTCGCTGCGGGCTGTCAGCGGCCGGAGGCAAGCCTGAAGTACTCTTCATCCTGCTCGGCGACGGACTTCGGATCGCGCGGCTGTGCCTTCTCGGCTGCAACCGCTGCTTTGAAGTACTCGAGCGAGCGGGCGAGGCCTTCGCGCAGCGGCACCTTCGGCTCCCAGCCGAGCAGCAACTTCGCGCGCGTGATGTCGGGCTGGCGCTGTTTCGGATCGTCGCGCGGCAACGGACGGAAGACAATCTCGCCTCGCGAGCCGACGAGCGACCGGATCTCCCGCGCGCATTCGAGGATGGTCCACTCGGTCGGATTGCCAATGTTGACCGGGTCATGCTCCTCCGACTTCGAAAGCCGCACGATGCCGTCGATGAGGTCGGACACGTAGCAGAAGCTGCGCGTCTGAGAACCGTCGCCGTAAACAGTCAGCGGATCGCCACGCAGCGCCTGCATCATCAGGTTGGAGATGACGCGACCGTCGTTCGCCTGCAGCCTTGGACCATAGGTATTGAAGATGCGCACCATATGCGTGTTCACACCGTGATAGCGGCGGTAGGCAGAGACAGCGGCCTCGGAGAAGCGCTTTGACTCGTCATACACCGAGCGCGGACCGATCGGATTCACATGGCCCCAATAGCTCTCAACCTGCGGATGCACCTCTGGATCTCCGTAGCACTCCGACGTAGAAGCATGCAGGTACCCTGCGTCGTATCGCTTCGCCAGCTCCAGCGTATTGATCGTTCCAGCGGAGCCGACGCGAAGGGTTTCGATGCCGAGCCGCATGTAATCCACGGGGCTCGCCGGCGAAGCGAAATTGAAGATGTAGTCGACGCGGCCAGGATCGAAGGGCTCGCAGATATCCAGCTGTTTGAAGGTGAATCTGGCCTCGTCATCCAGATGTCGGATGTTCGCGAGGTTGCCGGTCGAAAGATTGTCGACGCCGATGACCTCGTGGCCTTCTGCCAGCAACGCATCGGACAGGTGCGAACCGAGAAATCCTGCCGCGCCGGTCACCAGAATTTTCATTGAACCCATTGTGATCGTGACTCCTCAACGATAGCCGACAGCCGCAGCGCGAAGGTAGCTGCGACAGCTACAGACTATCTCGCGATGGTCGCAGCTTCGCGAGCCGGTGTGGCCGTGGGGCGGCCAACGCTCATGTAGGTAAACCCGTGCTTCTGCATCTCCGCCGGGTCAAACATATTCCGGCCGTCCAGGACGATGGGATAGCGCAGAGCCCCGTGCAGCTTGTCGAGATCAAGCCCGCCGAACTCTTTCCAGTCGGTCAGAATCAGAAGCGCGTCGGCATCCCTGGCCGCGGCATAGGCGTCGGCGGCGTAGCTCATTGCCGCGGACGGCGGGAGATCGCGCTGGGCACGCTCCATCGCTGCCGGATCATACGCCACGATACAGCAGCCTTCGGCCAGCAGCATCTCGATCAGGTCAATCGCCGGCGACTCGCGCACGTCGTCGGTCTCGCCCTTGAAGGAAAGCCCAAGCACTGCCAGGCGCTTGCCGCGCAGCGTCCACAGCGCAGAACGCACCTTGCCCAGGAACCGGCGCTTCTGCTGAGCGTTGATCTTCTCCACCTCGGACAGCAGATTGAATTCAACGCCCATCTGCTGCGCGACCGACCGGAAGGCAGCGACGTCTTTCGGAAAGCAGGAGCCTCCATAGCCGATGCCCGGACGCAGAAAACGCGGTCCGATGCGGGAATCGAGCCCGATGCCGCGCGCCACCTGCTCCACATTCGCATCGGCGGCCTCGCAAAGATTGGAGACGGCATTGATGAACGAAATCTTGAGCGCGAGAAACGCGTTGGATGCGTGCTTGATGATCTCGGCGCTCTTGGTCGAGGTCAGAAGAAGCGGTGGCGGCGTCTGCGTGGAGCAGTGGCCTTCAATCGCATCCGCCTTCTCGTAGTAGGCTCCGGTCACCAGGGGTGAATAAATCTGCTTCAGAAGCGTTGCGGCGCGATCGCTGTCGGCGCCGACGACGATGCGATCGGGATGCAGAAAGTCTTCTACCGCGGTCCCTTCGCGCAGGAACTCAGGATTGGAGACAACGTCGAAGGAATCGCGATTGCCGCCGTTGCGCTCGATGACCCGCCGTATCCACTCATTGGTGTAGACCGGAACGGTGCTCTTCTCCACGATGACCTTATAACCGCTGACGTGGCGGGCGATCTCGCTGGCAACCGCCTCGACATACGAGAGGTCGGCATCGCCATTTTCAGCCTGCGGCGTGCCTACGGCGATGAAGACGGCGTCGGACTCCCGCGTGGCTTCGGCAAGGTCACTCGTAAACCGGATTCTGCTGTTCCGGTGCCGGTCCAACAGCTCGGGCAGGTACTTCTCGTGGATGAGGCTATCGCCGCGGCGGAGCGCCTCCACCTTGCGCTCGTCGTTGTCGACGCAGATTACCTTGTGGCCGATTTCAGCAAAGCATATGGCCGCCACCAGGCCCACATAACCGGAACCCACCACCGCGATCCGACATCCATCCTCCATCTCGGTACCCCCCGTCGCCTGTCTGACACAACCTGTATGTCTTGGCATTGTAGAGCCTGCCTCCAAACCCGGGTTCTCCGGCTGATGCCAGGCGCCGAAGCGGGTATATTTTCAAGTAGACTAAGGACCAATGATCTCCGAAAGGCCTGAAGGCCCACCACTGCCGCAAGAATTCGCCCAGGCAGATGGAGCCGGGAATAACCCCGCCGATTCGACCTTGTCGGACTCGCTGCTGACTCTCCGGAAACGGAAGTTTCTGATTGCCGCGATTGCGTTGCTCGGGATCCTGTATGGCTTTTACAAGGGCACGACGCAACCGCGTTTATATGAAGCCCACGGAACGATTGAAATTCGCAGCGGATCCTCCAACCAGTTCCGCGTGAATGGAAGCTCGGCATACGGCAATTCCAGTTCTTCCCTGCAGACGCAGGTCGCCATCATCAAGAGCGACACCGTTTTGCTGACCGTGGCGCGCGATCTGGATTTGCCGAACAACGCCTCCTTCACGGGCTACAACGGACCGGACCGCCATCTCAGCCTGGACGATCTAAACGTGCGGCAGGCCACCCTGAACGGTCTGGATGCCGACGTCTCGGTCGACGTCGTTCCCAAGACAGACTTGGTTGAGATCAGTTGCAAGACCCTCGATCCGAAGCTTTCGGCAGACATCGTCAACCGTCTCATTCGGGAGTTCATCCAGCGCAGCCTGCAGTCGAGCTATGAGGCAGAGCAGCGCGTCTCTGACTTCCTCTCTCTGCAGCTGCGCGGCCTCAAGCAGCAGGTCGAAACCGAGCAGGAGCAGCTGATCGACCTGCAGAAGCGCATCGGCGTGCTCGGCTTCGATCCGCAGCATAACGAGATCCAATCGACACTGGATGACCTTACCCGCGCGGTCAGTGCGGCCGAGATCGCACGGATTCAGCAGCAGGCCCGGGACAAAACGCTGACCAACATGAATCCTGATGCGCTGGATGGGTCGATTGGAGCGCAGGCCGCGGGCGCACTTCCGACCAGTCTCGCCGGTCTGCGCGGGCAGCGGGAACAGTTGCTGACCCAGAAGGCCGAGCTGAGCGCGACGCTGCTGCCCAATCATCCGCGCCTTACAGCGCTGAACGATCAGATCGCGGAGATCGATAAGCAAATTACGCAGGAAGAGCAGCGGCTGCTGACACAGGCCCACGAGGCCTACGTCGCCGCCAATGACAACGAGCAGCAGGTTCGGGCGGCGCTGGAGGCTGAGAAGGCGGAGGCGTACCGGCTCCGCGACGATCTCGTCGAGTACACGCTCCGGCAGCGCGATTTTGAATCCAACCGCACGCTGTACGAGGGCCTTTCGCAGCGGCTGCGTACTGCTGGCATCGAGGCCGGGCTGGAATCAACAGAAATCGACATTATCGATAATGCGGTTCCGCCCACATTTCCTTCTCTGCAGCCGCGCTCCACCATGATGCTGGTGGACGGCATCATCATGCTGACCCTCGGCATCGTGATCGCCTTCGTCCTGGAGAGCCTCGATACCGGCATCCGCACGGTCGCCCAGATCGAATCGATCTCCGGCCTGCCGTCACTCGCGCTGATACCGCGTATCCGCCGGTCCGCAGCCGAGGTCGCGTCGCAAAACCATGTTCAGAGAAACCTTGCGGTGGTCGGCGCTCCGATGTCCCAGTTTGCGGAGGCCTTCCGTGCTCTGCGAACGTCTCTGCTGCTGTCCGTCGCAGGCCGCGAACCGCAGGTCATTCTGTTGACCAGCGCAACGCCCAGCGAGGGCAAGACAACCGTCGCCATGAACCTTGCGTGTGTCTTTGCACAGCGTGATGTTCGGGTGCTGCTCATCGATGCCGACCTGCGCCGCCCGACGGTTCACCACCGTTTCAATATCAATGGCAAGGTCGGGCTGAGCTCGGTTCTCACCGGCAGTGTCGGCCTTGAGGAGGCCGTCCAGCGAGTACCGGAGGTCCCAACACTCGATGTTCTGGTCAGCGGTCCGGTGCCTCCATTCCCCACCGAGATGCTGGCCTCCGATGCAATGAAGCGGCTGATCGCACAATGCCGCGGCATCTACACGCATATTGTTCTCGATTCGCCGCCGCTGCTCTCCATTACCGACAGCGTTGTCCTGGCTCATGACGCGGACGCGGTCGTACTGGTCGTCCGCCAGGGCAAGTCCAACAAGCACGCGGTTCGGCGCGCTCGCGACCTTCTGTTCCGCGCCGGCACACGCATCACCGGTACCGCACTGAACGCGGTCGATCTCAACTCGCCGGAGTACTACGCCTATTATGGCTACTCCGGATACTCGGGTTACGCCTCCGGCGGTGTGGACAGCAAGGGCTGGGAGTCGCGCTCGAACGACAAGCCTTCCAAGCGAGGACGGAGCTGATGGCGCGCCTTATAAATAACATTCGCGGCGCGGCCTTCCGCCGCTGCGTCAGCACCGTTGCTCTGGCAGTTCTTGGGATGGCGCTCGCCCGGCCTGCAGGAGCCCAGTTCAGCGGCCCGGGCCCCACTATCTCGACGCCTGAAACGGCCACCGTTACCACCGACCGCTCCATTTTGTATCCGCCGGCTCAAGATCCCCTTCTCGCTCCGGGCGATCTGATCACAGTCCACGTATTCGATCAGCCCGATTACACGCCTTCGGTGAGACTCGGCACCAACGGCAACGTACTTCTCCCACTCGTCGGCACGGTCAATCTAAATGGCCTTACCGTCACCCAGGCAGAAAGGCTGCTCGAACAGAAGCTCAGGGATGCCGGTATCTATCGCAATCCTCAGGTCACCATCGACGTTACGGAAGGCCCGAATCAGGCCGCGACGGTCGCCGGCGAGGTACATGCGGTTGTGCCCATCATCGGCTCGCGACGTCTGTTAGATGTGCTCGCCGTCGCCGGCGGCCTTCCGGCTACAGCCAGCCACGTAATCACTATCAGCCGGCCCGGAGTTCCGCAACCGATCGTCGTCGATCTCGGAACGGATCCTCTGCACAGCCAGTTGGCCAATATCCCGATCTTTCCCGGCGACACGATCATCGTCAGCCGCATCGGTGTGGTTTACATGGTGGGCGCGTTCAGGACAACCGGGGCTATCCCACTGAACCAGTACAGCCCGCTTACGCTGATGGAAGCAACGGCCCTCAGCGGAGGCCTCAACTTCCAGGGCAAGTTCAACGATGTCCGGCTCATCCGCACAGTCGGCGATCATCGGACAGTGGTCAAGCTAGACATCCAGCGCATCATGCACGGCAAGGACCCGGATCCGATCCTTCAACCAAACGACATCGTCTTCCTGCCCGACAGCACCCTCAAGGCATCGATCAGCAACGGCAGCCTCGGCACTCTTCTGGGCATCGTCTCGCTGTTGATCTCAGTAATTCGCTACTAAGTAAGGTGGCCCACATGGCAGTCTCGCAGACATCCGGTGCCGGATATCCGTCTGTGCGCCTTGCTTACCTGGTCTCCCATCCCATCCAGTACCAGGCGCCGTTGTTGCGCCGCATCGCGCGCGAGCCCGGCATCGACCTCACCGTGTTCTTCGGCTCGGACTTTTCAGTCCGCGGCTATCAGGACCAGGGCTTCAACGTTGAAGTGCAGTGGGACGTCCCGCTTCTCGACGGCTATCGCAGCGAATTCCTTCCGCGCCTTCGCGACTCCGGAACCGTCTCCCCCCTCAACCCCATCAGCCGAGGCATCTTGCAGCGCCTGCGCATGCCGGACGGCGCACCTGCCTTCGACGCGCTCTGGGTCCACGGCTACGCCAGCGTCAACGCACTGCAGGGTATTTTCGCCGCCAGCGCGCTGGGCATTCCCGTGCTGCTTCGCGCCGAATCATGGCTGGCTGACCGCCCGCGCCATCCCGCTACGCTCGCCGCCAAAGAGCTGTTCTTCCGGATGCTTCGCCCGGCCATCGCGGCCGCGCTTCCCATCGGCTCGCGCAATCGTGAGTACTGGGCCCGGTACTTCGGGCCGGACATGCCCCAGTTCCTCATGCCCTACGCGGTCGATAACGCGTACTTCGCCGCGCGGGCTCAGAACGCCGACACCGCGAAGCTTCGCGCCGAGCTGCAGCTCTCGCCGAACCGCCCCGTCATCCTCTTCGCCTCGAAGCTGCAGCAGCGCAAGCATGCCGATCATCTCCTCGAGGCCTATCACCGCCTTTGCTTTTCTTCGGATCCGGGGCCCTATCTGGTCATCGTTGGCGACGGCGAAGAACGGCAACCGCTCGAAACACGCGCGACGGAGTTGGGCCTCGACGGCGTTCGCTTCGCCGGCTTCCGCAACCAGTCGGAGCTCCCGGCGTTCTTCGCCCTGGCACAAGTCTTTGTTCTGCCCTCGCGGCACGAGCCCTGGGGACTGATTGTCAATGAGGCGATGGCCTGCGGCTGTTGCGTGGTCGTCTCCGACGACGTTGGCGCGCACACCGACCTGATCACCAATGGAGTCGAGGGCTTCGTCTATCCCACCGGCAACATCGAGGCCCTAACGAATGCATTGCGCCAAGTCCTTTCCGTTCCGGGACAGGCGCGCCGCATGGGAGAAGCCGCCCGCTCCCGCATCGCCGGCTGGGACTTTGAAGCCGATGTTCGCGGTCTTCGCGCAGCCCTGGCGGCGGTCACGAAGCGGCTTCACACGGATCTCGATTCCGGGTTCGGGACTCGGAAGTTGTAGGTTCTCCGTTCTACGATCCAATTTGTCGATGGGGCTCCCACCGCTCGCGCCTTGCAATTTGGAGCTCAAGACTTGCAACTTAGAACGCACAGCATCGCGGCACTGCGCTTGCTATTCTGTCTCAGCGTATGAGAATCCTGCACATCGTGGGCACCGTCAGCCCCGCGGCCGGCGGCCCGACAGAGGTGATCAAGATGCTCGTCCGCTACGCTCCGCCGGGCTACACGAGTGAGCTGGCGACGCTCGACGATCCCTCCGCCGCCTTTCTACGCGACCTGCCATTCCCCGTGCACGCCTCGGGATCGTCCCGCAAGCGATGGTTCCGTCCTGCACTGCTCCGATGGCTGCGGAAAAACCGTGGGCGCTTCGACGGAGTGATTGTGCATGGCCTGTGGGAATTTACCGGATTCGCGGCCGCATTGACCGTTGCAAAAAATCCTGGTTATGTTGTGTTTACCCATGGAATGCTCGACCCATACTTTAAGCGCGCCTTCCCAGCGAAGCACGCCAAGAAATGGTTTTACTGGATTCCGGCGGAGTATTGGGTGCTCCGTCGGGCGCGGCGCGTTCTGTTCACCACTGCCGCGGAGCGCGACCTCGCCGCCCAGAGCTTCTGGTTGCACCGCTGGACGCCCATGGTCGTGCCCATAGGCTCGGAACCACCGCCGGCCGACACGGCGTCGCTGATCCGCGCGTTTGCGGCTGCCTGCCCCGCGGTGTCAGGGCGGCGTTTCCTGCTCTTCCTCGGACGAATCAACGAGAAGAAGGGCTGCGATCTTCTGGTTCGCGCCTTCGCCGAACTAAGCGCCGGCCATCCCGACCTTCATCTTGTGATGGCCGGGCCGGATCCGAGCGGGTGGCGTCAGAGGCTGGAAGCACTCGCCGCGGACTGCAACTGTGCGGACCGCATCCATTGGCCTGGGATGCTTCTGGGAGAGGCCAAATGGGGAGCGTTCGCCGCCTGCGAGGCGTTCGTCTTGCCGTCGCACCAGGAGAACTTCGGCGTGGCGGTTGTGGAGGCGCTCGCGTCGGCGCGGCCGGTCCTGCTGACGCATCCGGTCAACATATCGGCAGACCTCGAGGCCGACGGTTGTGCGCTGGTCGAGCCGGACACGCAGGAGGGCATCACCCGTCTGCTCGCGCGCTGGCTCGATCTTTCACCGGCGCAGCGATCGGAGATGTCGATTCGCGCGAAGGAGATCTTTGCCAGACGCTACGACATGCGCCGCAACGCAGAGACAATCCTTCGCGTCTTCGAGAGGCCCCAACCATCAACCGCGAACATCCGCGCGGTCCCGGAGGCCCGCTGATGCCGCGCCTGCCGGAGTATCGGGCCGACGATCACATCACCGAAGCACACGGCGCCGACCCCTACACGCGACCCGCCTTTTCATTCGGCAACCGCGCCAGGCGGCTGTTGTGGAACGTCACGTGGCTGTTGCTGTATCGTCCATCCCCGCGGCCCTTCCACGGATGGCGCGCGATGCTGCTGCGGCTCTTCGGCGCGAAGCTGGGACCGGCTTGCCATTTCTATCCGGCGTCGCGTGTGTGGGCGCCGTGGAATCTGCACTGCGCCGATCATGTGGCGGCGGGCGATGGGGTGGAGATCTACAATCCGTCGCCGTTGCAGTTGGGATCGCACGTTATCCTCTCGCAAGACTGCTACCTCTGCGGCGCAACCCACGATTACAACGATCCGAACTTTCCATTGATCGCCTACTCCATGTCGATCGAGCCGTACGCGTGGATATGCGCGCGCGCTTCGGTGGCGCCCGGCGTGCGCGTGGGTGAGGGCGCAGTGCTCGGCCTGGGGTCGGTGGCGGTGCGCGACCTCGATCCGTGGACGGTGTATTCAGGTCATCCCGCGCAGCCGGTGCGCAAGCGCGAGCATGCTGCAACCGGCAGCAGCCTGACTGCGGAGACGACGGCGCCGTGAGCTCGAATCCGGCATCGCTGCCCAACGTCTCGGTCCTCATCCTGACGCTGAACGAGGAGCAGGATCTTCCCGGCTGTCTGGATTCGGTCGCGTGGAGCGACGACATCCACATCTTCGACTCGCACTCGACGGATCGAACCGCGGAGATCGCGCAGGCGCGTGGCGCGACAGTGACGACACGCCGGTTCGATTCCTACGCACGGCAGAGAAACGCCGCGATGCTGCTTCCCTTTCGTCATCCGTGGGTGCTGGTTCTGGACGCCGACGAGCGCGCAACGCCGGAGCTTGGCATTGAAGTGCGCTCGGCCACGGCCAACGCCGCCGATAACGTGAGCGCGTTCCGCATACGCCGCCGCGACTTCCTCTGGGGCAGATGGCTGAAGCATGCGCAGCTCACGCCCTACTATGTGCGGCTGCTGCGCGTCGGCAGGGTCAGCTACACGCGCGACATCAACGAGTTCGTGGAAGTCGAAGGAGAGACCGGCCAGCTCTCAGCGCCGCTGGATCACCTGGCGTTTTCCAAGGGGCTGAGCCATTGGGTCGCGAAACATAACCAGTACTCGACGAGCGAAGCGGAGCTGCTGGCGTCGGGCGATGCGGTGCGGGATGCGTCGCTCAAGGACGCGCTGTTTGCTTCGGACTTTCACGATCGTCGCGCGGCGCAGAAAGCGCTGTTCTATCGCATGCCCGCAAGGCCGCTGTTGAAGTGGTTTTACATGATGTTTGCGCGCGGAGCGGTGCTGGATGGAGCTCCGGGGGTGATGTACGCCACCCTGCAGAGCTTCTATGAGTACCTGATCGAGGTGAAGCGGCAAGAGATTCTGCGCCGCCGCAAGGGGCTGCCGATCTGAAAACAGTGAGTAGTGAGTAGTGAGTAGTGAGTAGTGAATAAAGCGCATCACCGCTGGCGCGCCTAGAGATGTTTATTCGCTATTCACTCGAAACGAAAGGGCGAGAAGCGAGATATCGGTGTCAGTGCCGAAGGCGCTGAGAAGCGTCGGGCCACCGCGGTTGTATCTCGCCTCTCGCCTCTCGCCTCTCTACCCGCGCAATTTGGCGAGCAGATCGGTTGGGTGCACCGGCTTGGCCAGGATCTCAAACTCGTGGCCCTGGGCCCGTGCCTTCTCCAGAAGGTCGGCTGTTGCCGCCTGTCCGGAAAACAATAGTACCTTGCAATTGGGAAGTTTGGCGCGGGTCTGAATCGCGGCCTCGATGCCGGTCATTCCGGTCATGATGACGTCGCTGATGAGCATGTCGGGCTTGAAGGTGTCGAGGGCTTCAATGGCCTTCTCGCCGCTGTAGACTGCACGCGCTTCGAAACCTGCCTGGTTCAGGATGATGGCGAGGGTGTTTGCGATCACCTGCTCGTCATCGGCGACAAGAACACGGGGCTTCGAACTGTTGCTGTTGGATTCTGACATTGGGGTCCCTAAGAGAATTTTCCTTCCGCAGGCCGTTCTTCAAACGCGCCCACATGCACAATGATACGGGAGGCAAACCGGTGGAACGCAGCTTATCCTATCCCGGTGTGATGCGTTCGTCCAGGGCTGCGCTGCTTGGTTCTAGTGTTTAACGTCCTTCGGCACTGAGAGATAGACGGTGCTACTCTCAAAGCGTGGTTGACCTGCACCACCATCTTTTGCCCGGACTGGACGACGGAGCTCCGGACTTGGGCACCTCCATCAAGATGGCCCGAATGGCCGCCGAAGAGAGCATCACGCATGTGGTTTGCACACCCCATGCGAACAGCCGCTATCGCTTCGATCCGGCGCAAATTGCGGCGGCTGTGGCGCGGCTGCGCGAGGCGCTGGCCGATGCGGGGATCCGGCTGGTGCTGGGTACCGGATGTGACTTTCACCTGAGCTATGACAATGTGCGGGATGCGCTTGAAAACCCGCATCGTTACACGGTGAATGGAGGCGAATACCTGCTGATCGAGCTGCCCGATTATGCGCTTCCGCCGACGCTGGAGGAGACGTTTTACTCGCTGCGGCTGGGCGGGATGACGCCGATCCTGACGCATCCGGAGCGGAACCCTTCGCTGCAGCAGGATGCGTCGCGGCTGGCGAACTGGGTGCGCGACGGCATGCTGACGCAGGTGACGGCGGCGTCCGTGACCGGAATGATGGGCCGGAAGGCGCAGAAGCTTGCGGAGCGCCTGCTGGCCGATCGCTGGGTGCACTTCATCGCAACGGATGCGCACAATGTGAGTACGCGGCCGCCGCAGATGCGGGCTGCGCGGGACCACATCGCGTCGCGCTTTGGCGAGGAGTACGCGCAGAGGCTTTGCACCGAAAATCCACAGGCTGTCTTCGATAACCGGCATCTGCCGGCGCAGGAAGTTCCACAGAATATTTTTGAGGCCCACGAGGACGAGGCTCTGGACGAGGAGGAAAAGCCTCGCGGTTTTCTGTCCCGGCTCTTCCGGCGGTGACCCTCCCCCCTCCCCCCTGTTTTTGTGCAAAGTCTTCAGGCGAGAGACTTTAGCGGTGGACTTCGGCGGAGATTTCAAGGAGCAGAATGACGAAACCCGGCACTGGGCCGGGTCTTGTGTCTACATCTTTATTGTATCGGTGGTGTCAAGCGTTTCGCTGCCCGAGGTGGGTTAAGAGACTCGGCAGCTAGAGGCCAAGGCCGCCGTCGACCGTGAGTATCTGACCGGTGATGAAGTGCGGCGCGGTCGCGAAGAAGAGGACCGCAGCGGCGACGTCTTCGACCGTGCCGTTGCGCCTCATGGGAGTCTTTTCAGCGAAGTGCTCGTAGCCGGAGGTGACTTCACCGGAGGTGACGATCATGCCGGGAGCGACGCAGTTGACGCTGACTTCGGGCGCCCAGGCCTTGGCCATGGTCTGGGAGAGCATGTGCAGCGCGGCCTTGGAGGTGCAGTAGTGCGCGTGCGTGGACCAGGGGTGCAGGCCGCCGAGCGAACCGATGTTCACGATGCGGCCGCGGGTGCGCTTGAGGTGCGGATAGGCGTGTTTGCCGACAAGGAAAGGGCCGCGGGTGTTGGTGGCGAACATCTCGTCCCATTGCGCGGTCGTGATCTTCTCTAGGGCCTCGGTTTCGAAGCGGCCGGCGTTGTTGATGAGGATGTCGAGGCCGCCGAGGGCAGCCGCGGCTTCTTCGATGGCGGAGGCGACGCTCGATTCCTGGTGGACGTCGCAGGGGACGGAGAGGGCTTTGACGCCGAGGGCTCCGAGGTCGACGACGGTTTGTTCGGAGGCCTGGCGGGAGTCGCGATAGGTGATGGCGACGTCGGCGCCGGCGCGGGCGAGAGCGAGAGCGAGGCCGCGGCCGATGCGCTTGGCTCCGCCGGTGACCAGCGCGCGACGACCCATAAGGGCGCCTTGAGGTGAACTCATGCAGACAGGATAGCTTGTGCGAGAGAACGGGCTGAGGAGATCAGCGTTGAGCGGTGGCAAGCTGTGGGGGGCGCGGTCATGCTTCTGCGCCGACAAGAGGATTTTGCCGGGACGAATCGGGTTTCGATGAGTGCACTGGCGATGATGCGCCAATCGTGATTCGAAGTTGGCGAGAAGGACAGTTTCCGTTACGCGCTCTTGACGTGGACTTCAGCGCAAGGGATTGAAGACGACGTATCGTTTTGAGTTGCAAATGAAAATTGCGTGGAACAGATTTGCGGGCAGTAGTCCAGCCTCTTCGGCTGCGGGGACGGGGCGGAATTCGGCGCGGGAGGCATAATAGCGGCGGTTGCCGATGCGGACTTCGGGCGCGGTTTCGATGGAGACGGGCACGCCGACTCCCGAGGCGCCGACGACCTGAGCGACGGCCGGATGCAGGAAGGGGCGGAAAAGAAAGAGCATCTCCGCGCCAGAGTCGAGCACGAGATCTCCGAGACTGGTGCTGACCGCCATGCGTCCGAAGATGAGGCGGAAGGTGGTCGGCATGCCTACAGCCGAGGACACTCCAAAGATCAAGCGGTGATGCTCAAAATCGAGAAGGTAATCGAAATGAGACAGGAACTCTTGCCCGAGGATCCCGCGGATGTCCGGCGGGAGCGGATAGAGATCGGCGAACCGCGTGAACAGGAACTCCTGCTCGGTGGCCTGAGCGGGTCCGAGGCTCAGTTCGCTGACGTGTCCGCCGTGAACCGTCGACTCACCGGACGGAGTCTCCAGGTCCAACCGCAGTGTGTCCGCAATCCCCAGCTTGCGCGCAAGCTCCGCGTCGATCTGGTTGCTCTGGCTGCCGGTATCGAGAAGAAATCGGTAGGGGCCCTGTCCGTTGATGAAGACGGTGTCGACGACAGGCTTTCCCGCCAGGAGCTTCAGCGGGATGCCGGGCTGCGGTGTCTCTTCCAGTACGGCGGAAGGGACCAGCGTGGCGAAAAAGAGCATGGGCAGCGCCAACCACGGAGTTTTCATGTGCCGACGGTGCGCCGGACGAGAGCCGCAAGTCGTGATGCTCCTCTGCTGGAAGGTGATCTGAGCGTGACGGAAACGCCCAGGCGCGGTCCCGGCGCTATACTCGCCGCAGGTCAGGCAAGATCCCCATGGAAGTCCCTCCAACCTATCGTTTTGACGGGATTGTGCTGGATGGAGCCGCGAGACGTCTGCACCGTGGCGATGAGGACCTGTTGCTGGAGCCGAAGTCTCTTCGGTTGCTGGAGTTCCTGATCGAGAATCGCAACCGGGTGGTCGGGAAGAGAGAGATTTTCCAGACGATCTGGAACGAGACCAATGTCACCGACAATGCGCTCACTCGGTCGATTGCGCAGATCCGAAAAGCACTGGATGACGATCCCAGGCGGCCTCGATTTATCGAAACGCTTCCGACCGTCGGCTATCGATTCGTGGGGAGACTGGATGACGAGGACAGTGCTGTACCGGCGAGCAAGGCGCGGCGGGAGCGGGCACCGATTTTCGTCTGGGCAGTGGTCGCTGTTCTTGTTGTTTCGGCGGCTGGATTAACGGCGCTGCGGGTCTGGCCGAAGGCACCCCGTCTCGCTGTTTCAGCGCCGGTCCCGCTCACCACCTACCGAGGCAGTGAACAGTCTCCGTCGTTCTCTCCGGATGGAAGCATGGTGGCGTTTCAATGGAATGGCGAGAGCCAGGACAACTTCGACATCTATGTGAAGACGATGGGGGCGGACGCGGTTCCGCTGCGGCTGACGACAGACCCGCTGCCGGACAAGATGCCGTCCTGGTCGCCGGATGGGTCGACGATTGCCTTCCTGCGGATCATGGCTCCCGGGCGGGCAGAGCTGATTTTGATCCCGGCGCTCGGCGGCCCCGAGCGAAAACTTGCGGAGATTCCCGTGTCTGACGACTCCTCCGCCTACTCAATGGGAGGTTCGCCCGCCTGGTCTCCCAACGGCCGATGGCTGATTTTGTCTGAACTGGTGAAACAGCACACTGTTTTGTTTCGCATGTCCGTGAAAACGGGGGATCAGGAGCAGATCACCGAACCAGGCATGGAATTTGATGACAAATATCCGGCGATCTCTCCGGATGGCGAGACGCTCCTGTTTAATCGACGGCCCACGTTCTATCGCGATGGCACGCTGTACACGGTTCGGCTGGACGAGAATGCGAAGCCTGCCGAAGCTCCAAAGCCGATACCCTCCCAAACCCTCCCGGTCGCGGGGGCCGCATGGATGCCGGGCGGGAAAGAGATCTTGGCAGGCACTCCAAGAGGACTGTATCGCGTTCCGGTAGAGGGCGGGGATGCGCAGCCCGTTCCGGGGATTGGCTCCGATATCGCGGACGTCGCAATTTCGAGGTCGGCTGGCCGGCTGGCATATGCGGCAGTACACGGCGACTCGAACATCTGGAGGATCGACCTCAGCGCCAGGGATCTGAAGCCGGAACGCTTGATCGCTTCGGTCTTTCGCGACGTCGCTCCTCGATACTCACCCGATGGCAGACAAATCGCGTTTGAGTCCATGCGCGGCGAAGAGAAAAACCAAGTGTGGGTCGCCGACGCCGACGGACGCCTAGCACGACAGCTTACGTTTGTGGAGCATGGGCTGGCGGGCACACCGCGCTGGTCCCCGGATGGACGCACGCTGGAGCTGGATTCGAATACGAGCGGCAAATACCAGATCTACACGATGGATCCGGATGGCGGAACGATGAAGCAGCTTACCAGCGGCTCGTTTGATAACTTCGGCGCATCGTGGTCGCGCGACGGCAAATCGATCTACTTTACCTCGACAAGGACGGGCCGCACGGAAGTCTGGAAGATGCCGGCGGGCGGCGGCACGGCAGTCCAAATAACCCACAATGGCGGAGAGTTCGGCACCGAGTCCGAAGATGGGAAGACGCTGTACTTCACCCGCATTCTGCGCGCCGATTCAGGATCGCTGTGGAGGATGCCGATCGCAGGGGGCTCGGAGGAGCAGCTGGCCGATTCCCTCTACCGCGCCAACTATGCCATCGCAAGAAGCGGCATTTACTACATGACTCACGCGGGCAAATCGGGCGATTCAACCCTGAGGTTTTACGACTTCGCCACCGGCACTACAAGAACTCTGCTGCAAATCGGATGGCCTGAGTATGGGCTCGATGTCTCGCCGGACGGACGTTACCTGGTGTATGCGCAGCTCGATGATCCAGCGAGCAACTTAATGCTAATCGAGCACTTTCGCTGAAGATCATGCTTTGAGACAGGATCCGAAGGTGATCGGCAGTTTATCCACCGTTGCCGGCGCGCGAAGCCCATAAGTTCGGTCGCTTACTGAGGTTGGGTGGAGGATGGCGGAGATTTGGGGATGACGCGCTCCTGGGTGCCGGGCTGGGTCTGCGAGAGCTTGCCGTCGTTGTCCTCGAATGCGGAGACCTGAGCCTGGGGGCGTCTGAGCTTGATGCTGAGGTGCTTGCCGTCGGCGGGGAGATCGAACTCAGTGGCGGCGGTGGCGTAGCCGGTGGCGATGACCTGAACGAGGACGTGGCTGCCGACCTCGAGGACGTCGATGCGGGCGTTGCCGTCGGGGTCGGTTTTGACCTCGAGGTTGCCGTCATCCTTGCCGTTGCGGACGGCGTGGAAGACGACGCCGGCGTTCTCATAAGGCTTGCCGTCAAAGGCCCGTACGACGTTCACGACGACCGAGGCGGTGGGTGGGGGCGGCTGCCATTTGCGGCCGTGTTCCTGGGCGTGAAGTGCGGGCACAGCGGCGGCTGCGAGGACGCCTGCCGACAGCGAGAGAATCCTGAAGCGCATGGCAAGCATTTTACCGCGAGGGCGGGAGGGATGGCTTGGGCGGGGCGGCGGTTGGAATATGCGTGAGTTTCACTCACATTTTACGTTCCAGCCTTGACTATGGGTAAGGCGGGGCGTACATTAGCAGTCGGCAGCAGTGAGTGCCAGAGGATGTGGCCGACCCCAAAATCGGTCTTCCGGCATTTCCTGCAAACCGCAATCTGGCTACGTAGAAACAAGGAGATACGAGGAACATGGCAGCCAATAAATTCACGCCGTTGCACGACCGCATTCTGGTCCAGCGCCTGGAAGAGAGCGAGACCGTTCGCGGCGGCATTATTATCCCGGATTCGGCGAAGGAGAAGCCGCAGCAGGGGAAGGTCATCTCGGTTGGTAAAGGCAAGTCGAACGACGAAGGCAAGGTCGTCCCGCTGGACGTGAAGGCCGGCGACACCGTGCTGTTCGGGAAGTACTCGGGCACGGAGATCAAGCTGGATGGCGAGGACTACCTCATCATGCGTGAGGAAGAGGTTCTCGGAATCCTCAAGTAGGCATTGCATGCAGCGGATGCGCCTGCGGCGCCCCTTCGCTGATTGAAGACATCAACGAGTTCTGAGCGGGGTTCGGCCCTGCGAACGATTCCAAGACGGAGAAACGAAATGGCAAAGCAGATTCTGCACGGAGAAGATTCGCGTCAGGCGATTCTGCGCGGTGTGAACCACCTCGCGAACGCGGTGAAGGTGACGCTCGGTCCGAAGGGACGGAATGTGGTCATCGAGAAGAAGTTTGGATCGCCCACGATCACCAAGGACGGTGTGACAGTGGCGAAGGAAGTGGAGCTGCCCGAGGGCCTGGAGAACATGGGCGCGCAGATGGTGAAGGAGGTTGCTTCGAAGACCTCGGATGTGGCCGGCGACGGCACCACCACCGCGACTGTGCTGGCGCAGGCGATCTATCGCGAGGGCGTGAAGACGGTTGCGGCGGGCGCGAACCCGATGGCGCTGAAGCGCGGCATCGATAAGGCAGTTGAGGCGATCGTGGGCAAGCGCGACGACAACGGCAACGTGCAGGGCGGCGCTCTCAATGAGTTCTCGAAGCCGGTTTCGGGCGAGATGATTGCGCAGGTCGGCACGATCTCGGCAAACTCGGACTCGACGATCGGCACGATCATTGCCGAGGCGATGAAGAAGGTCGGCAAGGATGGCGTGATCACGGTGGAAGAGTCGCGCACGATGGAGACGCAGCTGGATGTGGTCGAGGGGATGCAGTTCGACCGCGGCTATCTGTCGCCTTACTTCGTGACCGATGCGGAGCGCATGGAGGCCGTGCTCGAGAACCCGTACATCCTGATCTACGAGAAGAAGATTTCGACGATGAAGGACCTGCTGCCGCTGCTCGAGCAGATTGCGCGCACGGCGAAGCCGCTGGTCATCATCGCGGAGGACGTGGATGGTGAGGCGCTCGCGACGCTGGTCGTGAACAAGCTGCGCGGCACACTGAACGTGGCTGCTGTAAAGGCTCCGGGCTTCGGCGATCGTCGCAAGGCGATGCTCGAGGACATCGCGGTGCTGACCGGTGGTAAGGCGATCACTGAAGATCTCGGGATCAAGCTTGAGGGGGTGAAGATCGAGGATCTTGGCTCGGCGAAGCGCGTGACGATCGACAAGGACAACACGACGATCGTGGACGGCGGCGGCACCGATGACAAGATCTCGGGACGCGTGAAGGAGATTCGCGCGCAGATCGACAAGACCACCTCGGACTACGACCGCGAGAAGCTGCAGGAGCGGCTGGCGAAGCTGGTCGGCGGCGTTGCGGTCATCAAGGTCGGCGCGGCGACTGAGACCGAGATGAAGGAGAAGAAGGCGCGCGTGGAGGATGCGATGCATGCGACGCGCGCGGCGGTCGAGGAAGGCATTGTTCCGGGCGGCGGCGTGGCGCTGGTCCGTGCGGGCAAGGCTGTCGACAACCTCATCAAGGGCCTCGAGGGCGACGAAAAGGTCGGCGCACAGATCATCCGCCGCGCTCTTGAGGAGCCGCTGCGCATGATCGTGCAGAACGCAGGCGAGGAAGGCTCAGTTGTGATCGGCAAGATCAACGAGTCGAAGGAGCCGAACTTCGGCTACAACGCCGGAACGGGCACGTATGAGGACCTGGTGAAGGCCGGCGTCATCGATCCGACGAAGGTGACGCGGACTGCGCTGCAGAACGCGGCGTCGATTGCCGGGCTGATGCTGACGACCGAGGCGATGATCGCTGAGATCCCGGAGAAGAAGGAAGCTGCGGGCGGCGGACATAACCACGGCGGCGGCATGGACGGCATGTACTAATTCTGCGGGAACGGCGAGACGCGGCTTCGCCGCAGAAGCCACAGAAAAGACAAAAGCCCCGGAGCGATCCGGGGCTTTTGCTTTTATGAACATCTTTCAACAGGCTTGCCTTATTGCTTCTTACGGGTTGAGAATCAGCTCGCAATAGAACGCGTCTAAATCTGAGGTGCTCGAAGTGTGGTTGCTCCAAAAGGCATGTTGGAAGAACCATGTCGGGCTCTTTCTCGGCAAAAGAATCCTTGGTAGCCTTTTTCACACAGGAGCGTCCTAACGTAGACATGGCGCGCTGTTTCCACGTCTAGGGATTTGCTCGTCAGTATCTCGCGCAGGGCCAAGTGGAGGTCGTTTGATCGTCCTGGAAGGACTCGAGAGAAAAGTCCCGGTCTCTCGACGCATTAGCGACTTCGTCCGGAGCCGGCCTGCCGCGACCTGGCTCTGCGCGGTCACAATCGCTGCGTTTCTGATCCGATTCGTCGTTGTCTGCTTCGCGTTCCGCGGGATTGCGGACCCGGTGAACACGCATGCGGAGTTCGGCTTCGAGATGGGATGGACGGCGCGCTGTATTGCGCTGGGACGTGGATTTTCGTGCCCGTTTCAACCGATGACTGGCCCGACCGCGATTGTGCCTCCAATTTATCCGTACCTGCTGGCGGGCGTGTTCAAAATTTTCGGGCTGTACACGCCGATGGCGGCGTTTGTCGCGCTGTCGATTAACGGCCTTTTTTCGGCGCTGACGTGTGTTCCGGTTTACGGCATCGCGCGTGATGCGTCGGGTGAACGGCTGGCGCGATGGGCGGCGCTGGGGTGGGCAATCTACCCGTTCGCGGTGTACTTCTCGGCGGCACGCGTGTGGGATTATGCGCTCACCTCGCTGTTGTTCGCCTGCGCTTTCTGGTGGGCGATGCGGCTGCATCGTACGGTCTCGGCTTACGCGTGGCTATTTTTTGGAGTGCTGTTCGGGATCAATGCGCTTTCGAATCCCTCCGTTGTGTCGATTCTGCCGTTCCTTCTGCTGATCGCGGTTTGGAGAGCGCGGCAGATTGGGATGCCGGCGTTTCGTCGCGCGATGGTCGCGTTCCTGGGCTTTGTGGTGACGATCCTTCCGTGGACGATCCGAAACGAGCGTGTTCTGCATGTTGCTGCACCGTTGCGCGATGGATTCTGGCTGGAGTTTTATGCGGGCAATATCGGCGATCCGACGAACAGCAACTCGCCCACCGCGCACCCGGCCAGCAACCCCGAGGAGATGGCGCTGTACGAGCGCATGGGCGAGCCGGCGTACATGGCGCAGAAGCACACACTCTCGCTGGAATCCGTACGCGAGCACAAGCAGCTATTTGTTACGGCGACGGCGCGGCGATTCCTGCGCTACTGGACAGGCTACTGGAGCCTTTCGGCGGCGTACCTGGAACATGAGCCACTGGACCTGCCGAATGTGCCGTTCTGCACGACGCTGTCACTGTTTATGATCTGCGGCCTGGCTGGGTGGTGGCGGCGCGACCGGCAACGGTTGCTGCCGTTTCTCGCGGTCGTGATCTTGTTCCCGATTCCCTACTACCTGACGCATGCTTCGGTGGACTATCGGCAGCCGGTTGAGCCGGAGCTTGCGATTTTGATTACGGCGGGCATGCTCAGCGTGCGCGACCGGGCAACGGCGAGCGATATTGCCGCGGTGCAGATCGATTCCAGCGATCTGGATTTCGTACCATCGTAGAGTTTTCCTGTGGCAAAGAAGAGGCCCTGCGGATGCAGGGCCTCTTTCGTGAGATGAAAGCTGGTTAGGTGACGAGTCCCGGACGAACGCCGTCGGGGGCGTGTACTTTCACGCCGGGCTGAGTGGTCTTTACCCGGATGTGAGTGAGTTCGCGCTTGCCATTGGCATTAGCCATGAAGCCGAGTTCATAGCTGGCGTTGATGGCTTTGCTGAACTGATCGAGGTACGGCGTGATGGTGACCGGTGGAATGGGACCCTGGTTGAAGAGCTCGCCGCCGGTGGCATCGCCCACCTGCTGGAGATAGCTCTGGCCGCTGAAGCTGCCGTAAGCGCGGCGGAAGCCTGCATCCGGGAAGTAGATGGAGTAGACCGCGACACCGGCGCGCTGTGCGTCCTCCTGCGCGGCCTGCACGTAGGGGCTGTCCTGATTCATGATGGAGGGCCGGCCGTTGTAGGGATCGACTCCGTTGGTGATCATCAGGACGAACCGCGCCGCATGGTCATGCGACGGCCACTTCTTGACGAAGTCCGAGAGACAGAAGTAGGGGCTGGCGCTGGAGCCGGGGATCGAAGTAGTCATGCGCAGCTGATTGGCGATCTCCTGGTGATCGGACGAGAAGTGGCCTGTGGAACGAACCATACCGTTCTGCATGTAGCCGATGAGGACCTTGCTGTTGGGCGGCAGGCTGTTGATGAAGTCATGAATCTCGGTGAGCTGCTGGCCGAAGAACGTCCTCAAGCCGTCGTCGATGAGAATCGCGATTTCGATGGGGCCGGAGTCAGCGGCGCGAACGGAGGTGATTGGAGCTTCGTGTCCGTTCACCTGGAGGCTAAGTGCATGTGGATCGAGCTGTACCGGCTGTTTCGATTGCACAGAAATCAGGGCTGTCGTCGGGACCGGACCCTCCGGCGGAAGCTCCTGGGAGATGGCCGCTCCGGCAAAGGTTGCCACGGCGGCCGTAAGACAAATCGTTCGAATGCTTCTACGCATCGTTTCGTCACCATCCTTCTATATAAGAGACGCGGCAGAACGGGCGGGGTTGCGGGCGCAGCCATTCTGGCGTTCGTTGGAGCCAGTTTGGCTGCGCCGGTTCGATGCGCGGTCGGATTTAGTCGCCTCCAAGGCGGAGTTTCAGCCCGGCGCGAACGGTGAGTGGGAGCGAGGGGTAGCCGATGGGGCCGATGTGCTGATCGTTGAGCAGGTTGTTGATCTGAGCAAAAACCGCGATGTTTCTTTGCAGACGGAAGGTCCCACCGAGGTCGAGCTTGGCGTAGGCGAAGTCGAGATCGCGGTTGGGCAGCAGAAGTGAGTTGCCGAAGTTTGGATCGAGGCCGTCAAGGAAGGTGGAGTCGTCGCTGCGGCTGGCAAAGGCTCCCTGAAACAGAACGCTGAATCGCGTTCGTGTATAGCCGGCGGTGAGGAATCCAGTGTGCGGTGGGCGACGGAAGACGCGCGCGCCGATCAGCGGACTCTCGGCGCCGATGGCGATGCCGGGAAGGTTGGGGTTTTCGGTGGGTGTGCCCTGGTTGGCGGCGACGGCGTCGGAGGCGAAGGACTGCAGGACGACGGTGGAGAGATAGGTGTAGCCGCCGCGCAGCATGATGTGGGTTGTGGGCTGCCACTGGACTTCGAGCTCCGCGCCCTGAGCGCGGTACGCGAGCGAGTTGACGTAGGCGGTGTAGATCTGCGGGACGTTGATGCCGAAGTACTGCAGCAGCGCGGAGGAGTCGACGCCTTCGAGCTGGTGGTCGAAGATGTTGTGGAAGTAGCCGGCGCGGAGGACTAGCTTTTCGCCGAGGATGTTCTGGTCGACACCGATGTCGTAGGTGCGGGAGCGCTCGGCGCCCTGCGGACCGATGTGGTAGAGAGCGATGTCTGTGGTGTCGCCGGAGTCGAGCAGCTGCGTGTAGAGGCTGTTGTATTCGAGTGCGAGTGTGGGCTCCTGCACGCCGGTGGCGAAGTTGGCGCGGAGGCGCGTGCCATGGAAAAGCTTGCGTGATGGGCGCACAGGAACATAGGTGAGGCCGATGCGCGGCGTTCCGGCGATGCCGTAGAGGTGATTCTTTTCGACGGCGCCGCCGAGCGAGTAGGAGAAGCGGCCTTTCAGCTCGCCCTGGAACTGGAGGTTGTATTCGAAGTTGGTGCGGTTGATGACCTCGTGCTCGAAGTAGGCGGCGTTGTTGTAGCTGCCGCGCTCGTTGTCATAGCGGAAGCCGAAGAGCGCGTTGAAGAGTGGGCTCGGGCTCCAGTCGCTCTGATAGTAGAGCTGGTCGCGGTTGGAGGACTGGTCGTCGGAGCCGGTGAGGAACGCGGCCTGTCCGGTCGCCGTGTATCCGTTGGCTCCGCGGATGTTGACGATGTTGCCGAAGTATTCGGTGTAGTAGTCGGGATCGTCTTCGGTGCCGAAGTTATAGGTGATGGGGTTGCCGACGTTGCCGAATTGCGTCTCCTGCTCACGCTTGCGGGCGATGCCGTAGCGAATGAGATTGTGCCAGTTGGATTGCGTGCGGTATTGCGCGGTGAGGCCGGAGTAGAGATCCTGATCGCCCTGCTTTGCGGTGTTGGTGATGTTGTAGAAGTCGTAGGCGCCGGGGAGCCCTTGTGCCGCGACCTGATCGCGAATCGTGAAGCGGATGTCGCCGTTGCCGTTGAAGGCATAGCCGAGGTTGGCGGCTGAGGTGGCGACGTGGAACTCATCGTTGGGCAGCGCGTTGGATGTGTCGAAGCGCGAGAAGGCGGCGAAGTAATCGAGCTTGCGCAAGGTGCCGCCGAGCGTGGCCTCGTTGCGATAGGAGTGCAGCGTGCCGGCGTCACCGGAGTAGGTAAGCAATGGCTTGAGCGTGTAGCCGTGCGGGGTTTCGATGCTGATGACGCCCGCGCCAGCATCGGTGCCGTAGATGGCGGAGTCCGGTCCGCGATAGATTTCGATGCGCGAGATCGCCGTGGAGCTGAGGGTGCCGTAGTCGAAGGTGCCTCCGACGTCTTCGGCGGGAATGCCGTCGACGAGGACGAGGTTCGCGGTGGAGTTGCCGCCGCGCAGGAAGAGCGAGGTGACGCCGCCGTACTGCCCGCTCTGCAAAAGGAAGACGCCGGGCGACTGGCGAAGCGAGTCAACGAGGCCCTCGTGGGTGGCGAGAGTTTCGGGGGAAATGACGGTGACGGGAGCGGTGAGCTGCGGGATGGGCGTGGGGATCTGCGTTGCGCTGACGCTGACAGCCTGCTGTACAGAGACGGCGGAGAGCACGACGTCGTGCTCCATGACGTCTGTCGCGCCACCGTAAAACTCCTCTCCGATGGCAGGGAGAAATCCGCCGGCGGAGCCAAGCAGGGTAAAGCGGCCGGCGTCCGCGGAGCGAATTTCGTAGGAGCCGTCAGCGGAAGCATAGGCGATGGCGGCGACCTGGCCATGCTCGATGAGTTGAACACGCGCGCCGGGAACGGCGCGGCCGAGGGCGTCGGTGACGCGGCCGCGAACGACCACGGCGTTTGCCGGAACTGCCAGGAGTGCGAATGCGACTGTGGAGAGAATAGTGCGCGCGACGAAGCGAATGCGCGACAGGTTGACGGCCGCCCGCAGGCGGTGCAGTGTGCTCATTGAGGTCTCCTCCGCTTCCCCGACGGAAGCGTGGCAGAGGCAGCGCACGAGAACCGGTCTCCTGACTGGCGCGATTTCAAAGCGGGTCCGTGAACGGCAGCTCCTTCCCGAGTGACCTCAGTGGAGTTTGCCGGAACCAGCCTCACCATGTTCAGCATGGTGCGCGCTTCACAGTTGCGGGGCAGTGGCGGAGTTTCACCGCGCTTCCCGAACATTCCCAAGCGGTAGCAGTTGTCCGTTGCGCGCCACTGAAAGGTCAGCGGCGCAGGTTGAGCCCAGTGTACATGTTGTTCAGACCACTCGCGGTTACGGGATGAGGAGAACTTTGCCGGTGGTCTTGCGGGCCTGTAGATCGATGTGGGCCTGCTGCGCGTCGGCGAGGCGATACCTGTGGCCGATGCGGACTTTGAGTTTTCCTTCGGAGACCCAGCGGAAGATGTCGTTGGCGCGGCGCTCGAGCTCGGCGCGGGTCTGCACGTAGTCTTTCAGCGTTGGTCGCGTGACGTAGAGCGAGCCCATGGTTGAAAGCCGGATGAGATCGAAGGGCGGAACCGCGCCACTGGATCCACCATAGAGCGCCATCAGGCCGCGGGGACGAAGACTTTTTAGCGAGTCCTCGAAGGTAGTTTTGCCGACGGAGTCGAAGACGACCGGCAGGCCCTCGGGTGCGATGCGTTTAACTGCGTCGGTGAAGTTTTCGCGGGTGTAGAGCACGACGTGGTCGGCACCGGCTTCGCGGGAAAGCGCGGCTTTCTCGTCGGTGGAAACGGTGGTGATGACGCGCGCGCCGAGCCTCTTCGCCATCTGCGTAAGCAGCAGGCCGACGCCGCCGGCCCCGGCGTGCGCCAGGATTGTGTCGCCGCGTTGGACGCGATAGGTGTCATGCACGAGATAGTGTGCGGTGAGGCCCTGAAGAAGAACCGCAGCGGCGTCTTCGAGGGTGATGCCGGAAGGGACATGCAGCAGATCCTTTGCGGGAGCGCAGGCAAACTCGGCGTAGGTTCCGCGCGTGCCGTTCCAGGCGACATGGTCGCCGACGGAGAAGCCGGTGACGCCTGCGCCGAGTTTTTCGACGACGCCCGCGGCCTCCTGTCCGGGAATGAATGGAAGCTCTGCCGGATAGCGGCCTTCGCGCAGATAGGTGTCGATGAAGTTGACGCCGGACGCGGCGACGCGCACGAGGACCTCGCCGAGTTTGGGCTCGGGCGAACGAATTTCGACGAGGTCGAGGACCTCGGGACCGCCTGTTTTCTTTACCTGAATTGCATGCATGAGCAGCCTCGCTGCTTGCAAGGCTATCGCAGCAGGCTCTCTTCCGACGAACGCATGCGGACGACGCGCTCGACCGCGTAGGGCGAGCGCTGCGACTGGGTGAAGAAGTGGCGCACCTGCAACTCACCGAGCAGGCCAACGCCGATCAGCTGCATGCCGGCGACGATGAGGACGCTGGCGATGATGAACCATGGCGCGTGCTCGCCTGCGACGTCATGACCGGAGAGCAGCTTGTGAATCAACAGCCAGAGGGCGATGCCGCCGCCGGACAGCACTCCGATGGAGCCCAGGCCACCGAAGAAGTGCAGAGGGCGCGTCATGTATTTGAGGAGAAAACGGATGGTGAGGAGGTCGAAGAAGACGCGGAAGGTGCGGCCGAGTCCGTAGTGGCTCTGGCCGGAGTCGCGCGCGGGGTTCGAGATAGGAACCTCGCAAATGGTGGCCCCGTACCAGCTGGCGAGCGCGGGGATGAAGCGGTGCATCTCGCCGTAGAGCGGGATGTTCTGGATGAGGTCGCGGCGGTAGGCCTTGAAGGTGGTGCCGAAGTCGTGAATGTCGACGCCGGAGAGCCGCGCCATCATCCAGTTGGCGATGCGCGATGGAACGCGCCGAAGGACGAAGTTGTCGGCACGCTGGGCGCGCCATCCGCTGACAACGTCGTAGCCTTCTTCGAGCTTGACGAGAAAACGCGGGATTTCGCTGGGATCGTGCTGGAGGTCGCCGTCCATGGACAGGATGTACTCGCCGGAGGCGTGATCGAAACCGGCGGCGAGCGCGGAGGTCTGGCCGAAGTTTCTGCGCAGCTTGACGACGAGGACGCGGGAGTCGACGGCGGCGATCTCTTCAAGGAGCCGGTAGGTGCGGTCACGCGAGCCGTCGTCGACGAAGACGATCTCGAAGGTGGCCTCGACGTGCTCCATGACCTCTTTCACGCGGTCGTAGAGGCGTGTGACGCTTTCCTCCTCGTTGTGAAACGGCACGACGATGGAATACTTCGGCACGCTCTGATGATACGCCCTAGCGCCGGATCGCCCGGCGAAATCGTGACAGACGCCTGAGCAGGCGTGGCGGCACGATACACTGAGGGGAATGGCCCGGTAGCTCAGATGCATAGAGCGGCGCACTCCTAACGCGAAGGTCGCAGGTTGGACTCCTGCCCGGGCCACCAAGAGCTAAGACGGACTGGATCACTCTCCGGGATAGGATTCCTGCCCGGGCCACTGTTTAGAAGCTGCGGATGAAACCGGCTCCCCGGACGAGTTCTGCGTTAGACTCCGCGCATGAACGGATTGAGCGAGTGGCAGAACTTCTACGTCATCTTGGGCTCCGCGGCAGGCGCGCTGATCGGGCTGCAGTTTGTGGTGATGGCGCTGATCGCGGACATGCCGATGCAAGGCGAAGAGTCACAGGCGGTCACCGCGTTTTCGACACCGAGCATTGTTCATTTTGGAGTTGTTCTTCTGGTGGGCGCCGCGATGGAGATGCCCTGGCATGGCCTTCATCCTCTGACTGTGGTGTGGGGAGTTGTGGGCCTCGGAGGCCTGGGGTACACCGCGTTTACCGGATGGCGGCTGCGCACACAAACCAGCTATAAGCCGGTTGCAGAAGACTGGATCTTTCGCGTGGTTCTGCCCGCGGCGATTTATATCGCACTGGCAGCGGCGTGGTGGGTGAGCTGGCTGGACGAGGGCGCCGCGTTGTTTCAGGTGGCATTTGTGGTTCTGGCCCTGCTCTTCATCGGGATTCATCACGCCTGGGACAATGCGACATACCTGGTGTTTGTGAAGCGGCGCGAGATGAAGTAGCCGTTATTTCCAATGCAAGCCGGAAACGTTGAAGACGAACTGCTGGTCCAGGCCGAACATCGGCGGCTTGATGCGGACCTGTTTGGCCTGCTCCACCTGGCTGAGCAGCTTTTGCGGATCGGGAAGAAACAGGATCCGGATGCTTCCGTTTTCATCGTCTGTTCCCTGCACCGTTTGTTCGGCGGCGGAGTCGATGCTGATCTTCGTGTCGCAACGTCCTCGCTGGCAGAAGAACGGATTGCCGGTTTCGGGCAGATGGATGAAGCTGTCGAGGTGGCCCTGCTCGCGGCGGAAGCACAGCTCGGCGGCGTTGTCGATGGATTTCGCGCAGGCCCACGAGGCGCCGTGGTCCGTTTTGTATTCCCATGCGGAAGCGGGTTTGGGCTGAGCCACAGTGTCGTCCTTCTCCTGAACGATGATGCGGGGACCCGCTTTGCAGGCCGTGAAGAGAATGCAGAACGCGAGCGGAAGAGCGGCTCTCATGGGTGGAAGTTTAACGCACGAAGCGTTGATTGCTTTTGCGGTATGGTCTCGCAAAAAAGATGCCCGCACCGATGAATCGGCGCGGGCCATGGTGCAACTGAATCGGGTTACGCTTTGCGCAGCTTGCGCCGCAGGACGCCGCCCATGCCCAGAAGACCGGTTCCGAGAAGCGCGAGGCTACCGGGTTCGGGAGCGGGACCGATGAAGGTCTGGGGCGTGCCGCCCGAGGACTGCGTGCCGTCGACCGGCACATAGAAGACGTACTGGTTGTAGAAGCTCGAGCTGAGGCCTCCGTTTACGGCATTCTGCGCGTCCGTAAGCAGAGTGGTGACAGCGCTTGAGGTGTATACACCGGGATCGGTGGTATCCCACACAGCCAACTGCGTGTTGGTTTCATTGCTTGATGTCATCTGCGAGAAGAGCCAAACGTCTTCTTCGTAGGCCGTCAGCGAAACGCCGTTGGCGGCTGCTGCCTGCGCCACGCTGTCGATATTGGCTGTCCAGGACTCGCCCTCGGTAATCTCATTCTGGAACGTGACGCACATCAGGGGAACGTTGGTTTCCGCGGTCGCCCCCGACCCTACCGTGAAGTAATAGGGATAGGTGTATACGGACTCTCCCCCGGCGCTAACGACGTTTCCGCCGGTGCTCGTGAGTGTCAGCGTCGTGCTATCTGCGCACGCCGCCTTGGTGAAACCGGCCACACAGACTGCGACTGCAGTAATGGCCATCCAGTTCTTAAGCATTCGTAGCCCCCTGCCGGCGCGGTGCCGGCAATTTCTTTTGCGCGTCGCTTTCCAATGCAGAAGTTGCCTCCTGCACCGGGCCGCTACGACTGTTGTCCGCACGCGAGCTATCGACACACGCGCGCCTCACTGTCGCGCGGTCGCAACAGTGTGTGAACGATGAAGCAAAGCATGCGCGAATCGGCTCGGCGTATGCTTCGCCTTTTGGCTGTCTCGTCTTCTGTTGGTAAGGTACGTCGGCCAGCGACGCTGAGCACAACAACGTGGTAACAAGCTGCCAAGTGTGTAGTAACCGCTGTTGAGTGACCGGATGGCCGATAAGTACCCTTCAGCGCTGCTTGTTGTCCGTTTTCGGGACATGAGAGGGCATGGCGGCCGCCTTTCGGGGGGGGTGGGACCCGCGCTGGTAAAATGGATATATGCCGCAGATCAAACGCCGCCATGCCGTCACCGTGAATGTGGGCGGCGTCCACGTCGGCTCCGATGCCCCAGTTGTCGTGCAGTCGATGACCAATACGGACACCGCCGACGTGGAGTCAACAGTTCAGCAGGTCGCCGCGCTTGCCCGGGCGGGATCTGAGCTTGTGCGCGTCACGGTGAATAACGACGATGCCGCGAAGGCTGTGCCTTACATCGTCGAGGGCATCCGGAAGAAGGGATGGGAGACGCCGATTGTCGGCGACTTTCATTACAACGGGCACCTGCTGCTGAGGAAGTATCCGGACTGCGCGAAGGCGCTCTCGAAGTACCGCATCAATCCGGGCAATGTGTCGATTGGGCGAAAGGACGACGATAACTTTCGCACGATGGTGGAGTGCGCGGTCGAGAATCAGAAGCCGGTTCGCATCGGCGTCAATTGGGGATCGCTGGACCAGGCGCTGCTGACGCGGATGATGGATGAGAACTCAAAGGCGAGCGAGCCTTTGGACGCCCGCGACGTGATGATGGAGGCGATGGTGGTTTCGGCGCTGGACAATGCGGCGGCGGCGGAGCGATACGGGCTGCGGCGGGACCAGATCATCCTGTCGGCGAAGGTGTCGAACGTTCGCGACCTGCTCGACGTGTATACGAAGCTGGCGCGGCGATGCGATTACGCGCTGCACCTTGGCTTGACCGAGGCCGGCATGGGCATGAAGGGCGTGGTGGCTTCGACGGCCGGGCTGGCGCCGCTTTTGCTGAACGGCATCGGCGACACGATTCGTGTTTCGCTGACACCGGAGCCGGGCGCCGACCGCGCGGAAGAGGTGCGCTGCGCGCAGCAGATTCTGCAATCGCTTTCGATCCGCAGCTTTATGCCGCAGGTGACGAGCTGCCCGGGATGCGGGCGCACGACTTCGACGTACTTCCAGGAGCTCGCGCAGCGGATCCAGACGTATCTTGCGGAGTCGATGCCGGAGTGGAAGAAGACTTATCCGGGCGTCGAGGAGTTGAAGCTCGCGGTGATGGGATGCGTGGTGAACGGACCGGGCGAGTCGAAGCACGCGAACATCGGAATTTCGCTGCCGGGAACGTTTGAGGAGCCGAAGGCTCCGGTCTACGTCGATGGCAAACTCTTCACGACGCTGAAGGGCGACCATATTGTCGAAGAGTTCCAGGTGATTCTGGACGAGTATGTCGAGAAGCGCTATGGGCGGCAGGTGGTTGAGGTTTAGTCTCCGCGATTCAGCTTGATGGAGTTCTTCTCGCTACGCAAGCGAGTGTTCAGCGCGTCTTCTTTCTCTTGCGACGAAGCGCGGGCCAGAGTGCGAGCAGTTTTGCCCGGAACCGGGCAGTTCCCATCTCTTCTGTGCGGCGCGCCTCGGCTGCAGTCAACTCCCACTGCCAGGGACTGTTGTGCAGCCGCAGTTCGCGGAGCGGATAGAACGTTCCTCGCCACATAACGCCACGACGTATCCAAACGGACAGCATGGAGCGCAGCACGGCCCACACCATGACGATCACGGCGACTGGATACAACCAGCCGTAGCGTGCACGGACCCCGCTGCGTTCGTTGAGCAGCCGATAACTGGCGGCGATGGAGCAGAGCGCCAGAAGAGCCGGCACGAATGTGCTGCCCAACGCAAGGCCGGCGATCGGACCGAGAAACAGTATCAGCATGATCAGGCAGGTTGACAGCATGGCCAGAGAGTTGAAGTTCACGCTGGCGAAGAGGTTCTTGGTGAGGCCGCGGACGATGCCGCGGGCTCCTTTGGCCCAGTGGATGACCACCAGTTCCGCGCCGAAGGCGACACGTTGGCGCATCCCAGCTGGTTTCATTCGGCGGCCGAGCGTTACGTCTTCGACGAGGGCCAGACGCTGTGGCTCCCATCCACCGAGGACGTTGAGTGCTTCGCGCCGGACGAGATTGAAGGCGCCGACGCCGAGCACATCACGACGCGCGGCGGGGTCGCTGACCCTCCACGGCCGCACCAACCAGACGCCAAGCAGACTGAGGAAGCCGAGCATCATTCCTTCGCCGTGCCCTTTGACCTGCGGCGTGGGCATGACGACGACGTGATCTGCGCGAGTGGTCACGGCAAACGCCATCGCCCGGCGCAGAGACGATGGCGAAAAGAGCACATCCGCGTCGGTGAAGAGGATGTAGTCGCTGGAGGAGTTGCGGGCGCCGACCTCCAAGGCAAATGTCTTGCCGAGCCAGCCTTCGGGAAGGTAGTCGATGTGAATGGCGCCGACGCGATCGGGGAACCGTCGGGCGAATTCATCCACGATCTGCCGGGTGGCGTCGGTCGATCGATCGTCGATGGCGAGGATGTAAAGCGAGCTGTACTGCGAGGCGAGGAGGAAGTCGAGCGTGGCGCGGATGTTTTCAGCTTCGTTGCGGGCGGGAACCACGACGGTGAGGGATGGACCGGCATTGTCGGGCGGAAGGAGGTCCCATGCGGGAGTGGAGATGTCGGTCACTTCGCCGATGCGGCGGATGGCCTCGTTGGTTCGCCACATCCAAAGCGCGGCCAGCGCCCATTCCGCGCAATCTGCGAGCCGCCACCATGCCGTCGCGATCATGCCGCAGACGCATCCTCCAGCTCATTGTGCAGCGGAGGGGCGTATCTTGCGCCGATGAAGAAGATGACCGCGCCGATTGCAAAGGCAACGAGCGTGGCCGCCATGCCGGTTCGGAGGCCGGATGCGTCGCTGATGATGCCGATGACCTTGGACGACGGCATATCGCCAAGCACATGGATCGCGAAGAGCTGGCCCGCAATCGCGGTGGCGCGCAGGCCGGCGGGTACGGCGTTCAACGTTGCTGCGTTGATGGGGCCGGTGCCGAGGAAGATCAAAAAGACAGCCAGGGCGAGCGACGGGACGACCGTGCTGCGCGGGCCGAAGAAACATACGACGGCAGGACCGATGGTCAGAGCGGCGCTCAGGGCGGGAACGAGATACAGCGCCTTCGGTGTCTTTCTCGACCACCATTGCGCGAGCCATCCGCCCAGCGCGGTTCCTCCCAGCCCGGCGACGACAATGATCGGCCCCATGATCGCGCCCGCCGCTTCAATGGAGTAGCCGGCGTCGCGATGCAGGAACGACGGCATCCACCAGGAGATTCCCCCGAGCGAGAAAGTCACGGCGGCATATCCGAGAATCGAGGTGAGGTAGGCTCCGTTGCGGGCGAGCGAGAGCACGCTGGCACGGTCTGTCTTCGCCTTCTCGCGCTCGCTGATGCGCGGAGGTTCGCGCATGAAGAACAGAATGAGCAGCGCCACAATTACACCGGGGACGGCGCTCGAGATAAAGCTCATGCGCCAGCCGTGGTGCGCGGCCACCCACGCGCCGGCTTCGTAACCCGCAGCCGCGCCGATGGGCAGGGCGATGTTGAAGATGGTCATGACGCGATTGCGCTGGCTCTCGGGATAGAAGTCGGCAAGCAGCGCGGGGGCGAAGATGCCGAAGCAGGCCTCGCCGATTCCAAGCGCCGCGTGGCGCAGATTGAGCGAAAGATAGTTATGGACGCTGGCGGTAAAGAAGTTCATGGCTGCGATGGCCAGTGCGGCAATCACAATCATGGGCTTGCGCTTGAACCTGTCACCGAGCCAGCCGGTGATCGGCGACACGCAGACGTAAGCCACCATGAACCACAGGGTCAGCGAGCCGATCTGGTTATCCGTCAGTGTGAATTCACGCTTGATCTGCTCCTGCACGGCAGGCAGGATGTAGCGGTCAAGGTAGTTGACGAAGTTCATGGCGGTGAGCAGAGCCAGCGCCATGGTGGCTCCAGCCAGGTGCCCGCGCGACAGTTTTGGTTTTGCCGTTACTCCGTCCGCCATCCTCAGGCGAGGATATCAGCCGCAGAATGAGGAATTTTCTTGAAGTTGGAGACTGGCGGCGTCAGGCTGGCATTTCTCTGGGTGTGCGCGTGACGGACGGCGCAAATCCGAGACGGACATGCTCTTCTGATACACATGGGGCCGGATGCGAGCTAGGATGGCTCGCATGCTGTTCTTCCGACTCGCCGCCACAGCCATAATTGCCATCTCAGTTCCTATGAGCTCCGGCACGACCGCTCCTGCCTCCCCTTCCGTTGTTCGTCTTGACCCCGCGCTCGATGCGTTGCTCGATCCTGGCACGAAGCCCGAGCTTGTCGCGACCGGCTTTGGCTTTACTGAAGGACCGGAGTGGCGCCACGGCCGCCTGTGGTTCGTCGACGGGCCGACGAACAAGCTGCGAGCCACGACGGCGGATGGGCATGTGACGGAACTGCTGACCTCGGACTCCGGGTTTGCGAACTTCAAAGGTCCGAACGGGAATGCGCCGGCGCCGGATGGCTCCGTAGTGATGTGCGAGCAGGATGGCCGCCGCGTCGTGCGCCTGGTCGGGCCGGACGACAAGCTGAAGGTGGAGACGCTGTTTGAAACGTACGAGGGCAAGCGGCTCAACAGTCCGAACGACATTATCTTTGCCAAAGATGGCAGCTTTTATTTCACGGACCCACCGTATGGCCTGAAAGGGATGGACAAGAGTCCCGACAAGGAGCTGCCCTTTAATGGCGTCTTCCATTACAAGGATGGCAAGCTGACGCTCATTATTCGCGACCTGACGCTTCCGAACGGAATCACACTGACGGAGGACGGCAAGACGATGTACGTGGCCAACTCCGGGCCGCACATGATGTACATGAAGTATCCGGTGCACGAGGATGGCAGCGTGGGCGCCGGCACCATGCTCATTGACTTTCAGCCCAGCCCGGAGAAAGGCGTTCCGGACGGCCTGAAGCTGGATTCGCGCGGAAACCTTTGGGCCTCGAGCCCGGGCGGAATCCGTATCATCACGCCCGAAGGCAAGGTGCTGGGCCAGATCAAGCTGCCGGAGGTTGCTGCCAACCTCGCCTGGGGCGATGACGGCAAGACGCTTTACATCTGCGCCTCGCACAGCGTCTACAAGCTGCGCACCAAGGTTATGGGACGCATGCCTCTGTTTTCGCAGCCGCACTGAGCCTATCTGCCCTCTGCAAACGAGCGGCGATGGTCTGAAGCAACGCCGGGATCTGGCAGGGTTTCGCGATGAGGTCCCATCCGTGGGCTGCGATTGCTGCGAGCGCGTCGTCCGGCAAGATGGCGCCGGAGAGGATCAGCACGGGCAGATCAGGTCTTGCCCTGGCGATTTCCTGCGCTAATTCGACGCCGGTCATCTGTGGCATGCGAAAGTCCGTCAGCAAGAGGTCAATGTCGCCACGGCTTGCAAATATCTTCAGTGCGCGCGCGGCATCCCGGCATGAAAAGACCTGATAACCGTCTCCTTCAAGAAGAGCACGCAGAAGCTTGCGAAGGTCATCGTCGTCGTCCACGACGAGGATGCGGCCTCGAAGCAGGATGTGCTGATCGACGTCCTGTTGGGTCTGATGGAACAACCGAGGAGAAACGAAACGCGTCTGCTGCTGTGCAACGAAAAGCCGGGACACCACCATCACCTCAACGACGATAAGACCAGACGACCTTCAAGCCTATGCAAATTAGATGCGACCGATGAGGAATTCTTGTGCCTCGTACGGATGGAATCGAAGAGGCTTCGAACAAACGGCATCCTCTGAGTGTTGGACGCAGCAGGTGTACATTGGTGCACATGAATTCGATCTCACGCCGCCGATTCACAGCCCTCTCTGCCATGACCGTTGCTGCCAGCCGCCTGCTCGCGCAGAAGCCGGCGAAGTCTGTTACGGGAGCGCCAACGCTGGATAAGCCGGTCGGATTTGCCCCGGTCGGCCTTGGCGCCATCTCGGACATCTTCATGCAGGCCTGTGCGCGCACGCCCAACGCGACGATCACGGGGCTTGTGACCGGCCATCCGGCGGAAAAGGGCACAAAGTATGCGGCGATGTATAACGTGCCACAGTCTTCTATCTATACGTACGAGACCTATGACAAGATTCGCGACAACCCGGCGATCGAAGCTGTGTATATCGGCCTTCCGAACTCGATGCATTGCGAATACACCGTTCGCGCAGCGGAAGCGGGAAAGCACGTACTGTGCGAAAAGCCCATGGCTATCTCTTCCGCCGAGTGCCGCAAGATGATCGATGCCTGCAAGCGGGCCAACGTGAAGCTGATGATCGGCTACCGCGTGCACTATGATCCGACGTTCCTTGAAATTCAAAAGATGCTGCGCGCGGGCGAGATCGGCGAAGTGGTCGGGTTCCAGGGAGGTTTCTACGGTCAGAAGCAGACTGGCGAGTGGAGACTGAATCGGGCATTGGCCGGCGGCGGATCGTTGCTGGACCTGGGCATCTATCCGCTGAATGCGATTCGCTGGCTGTGCGCCGAAGAGCCGGACGACTTTCGCGCGATGGTCTCCACGATGGAGAAAGGACCGCGCTTCGCACAGGTGGAGCAAACAGTGGAATGGGTGATGAAGTTTCCATCGGGCATTCTTGCCAACTGCGGATCGTCGTACGGAATGGATGGGCCGGCGTTCCTGCAGATCGACGGCGCGAAGGGACGTATTCACATTGAGCCAGCCTTTTATTACGGCGACGTGAAGTACATATTCACTGGCCACACGCGCAATGGCGATGTCTCGGGCGGCTTTCCAGTTACGGGCCAATTCGATCAGTTCACGGCAGAGGCCGACCACTTCGCGAGCTGCATTCGCAATAACCAGACGCCGAAAACTCCTGGCGAAGAAGGACTGGCAGACATGCTGGCGATCGAGGCGATTTACAAAGCGGCTGGAACTCCGATCGTCTGATCCATGCACGTCGAGCTTCGTGGTCGACAGTTGCGTGTACCCTTATTCTGTCCATTCGGATGAGGGTCTAGCTGCGTGATCAAATCTTCAGTTCTTCTGGCTTCTGCCATTTTCCTTCAGTTGCTCTGCGTTCCCTGCGTGCGGGCACAGGCCACGTCTGTAACCGTGTCGCAAGCGCATAGCGGCGACATCAACTTCCCTACGGTTCTCTACGGGGCTGCCTACTATCACGAGTACGAGCCGTATGAGCGGCTCGATCAAGACGTGCGGATGATGAAGGATGCCGGACTGAACGTGGTGCGCATGGGCGAATCGACGTGGAGCCTGTGGGAACCGGCGGACGGGAGGTTTGAGTACGCGTGGATGGACCGGGTGGTCGATGCGATGGGCAAGGCGGGCATCAAGGTCATCATGGGGACGCCAACCTACTCAATTCCAACGTGGTTGTATCACGAGCATCCGGAGATACTCGCTCGGCCGCTGGGCGGCGCGCCAGTCTTTTATGGCATGCGACAGAACATGGATATCTCCAACCCAACTTACCGGCAATATTGCGAGCGGCTGATCGCACATTTGGTTGCGCACTATCGCGACAACCCATATGTCATCGGGTGGCAGGTAGACAACGAGACGTCGTCTTACGGAGCGTCGAACCCGGACGTATTCCAGGGATTTGTAGAGCATCTGAAACAGAAATTTGGCACGCCCGAGGCAATGAACAAGGCATGGTTCCTCAATTACTGGGGCGAGGACGTCTACAACTGGGCCGACATGCCCACGCGCGACAGTGCGCAGGCGACTGGATACAAGCTGGAGTGGACGCGCTGGCAACAGATGCGCGTGACCGATTTTCTCGCGTGGCAGGCGGCGCTGGTGCGCAAGTATGACCGGCCCGACCAGTTTGTGACGACGGACTTTGCGGGCGGTATGAAGCCTGACGTAAATGAGGAGGCCGTATCGAAATCGCTGGATATAGCAGCGGTAAATGACTATCACGGGACGCAGGACAGCTACGATGGGTCGCAGCAGGCGCTAGTCGAGGATTACACGCGGTCGCTGAAGCGCAGTAACTTTCTTGTGACAGAGACAAATGCGCAGACGACGGATTGGACCTCAGCGTTCCAGTATCCACCCTATGATGGTCAGCTTCGCGAGGATGTGTACACGCACATCGCAAATGGGGCGGATATGGTGGAGTACTGGCATTGGGGATCGATCAACGCCAATCAGGAGACGTATTGGAAGGGCGTGCTTTCGCATGACTATGAGCCGAACCGCGCCTATGCGGAGGTCGTGCGTACGGCGCATGAGTTGCAACACATCGGACCGGAACTTGTCGGCATGCGGCTTCACAATGAGGTTGCGATTTTGTGGAGTCGCGATTCGATGAACGCGATCAACTTCATGCCCTTCACCTCAAGCGGACCGCAGTGGAGTTTTGCTCCGCCGACGGCGGACTATAGCTCGCTTGTGCGACAGATCCATCATTCGCTTTACGACCTCAATACCGGTGTCGACTTCATCTTTCCCGAGACCGCGGATTTTTCCCGATACAAGCTGGTCATCATTCCGGCGTTGTATATCGCTGACGACGCGCTGCTCGAGAAGATTTCTGACTATGTGAAATCGGGCGGCCATGTTGTCATGACCTTCAAGAGCGGATTCGCGAATGAGAACTCCGCGGTGCGCTGGGTGCGAGCGCCGGGGCCGCTGCGCGAGGCCGCAGGCTTCAGCTACCAAGAATTTTCCAATCTTGAAAAACCGCTCGCGCTCAAGGGCGATCCGTTTGACGTGGGGACTCGGGAGAATAAGGTGATGTATTGGGCGGAGTTTCTGAAGCCAGAACACGCAAAACCGCTCGCGTATTACGATCATCCATTCTTTGGACAATGGCCGGCGATTACAGAGAATGACCTCGGCTCGGGAACGCTGCTGTATGAGGGAACCTATCTGAGTGACACTCTGCAGACTTCAATCCTTCGCAGGTCGCTGGATGAGGCCGGCGTGATTTATGAGAAGTCACTGCCGGCAGCAGTGCATACGGTAAGTGGCGTGGACCGGCTCGGCCACACGCTGCACTATTACTTTAACTATTCCGGATCGACGACGACGTTCGCATATTCGCATGCAGCAGGGACGGACTTGCTGACTGATCGGCATGTCGCTGCATCGCAGCAAATCACTCTGCGGCCGTGGGATCTAGCGATCGTCGAGGAGAAATAGCCTGGGCCGGTGGAATTCGAAAAGCCACTGGCGAATCAGTAAGTGACTGCGTAAACGTGTCCCTGAATCGTTACGGGGTCTTTTTCAGTGGTGCGGAACGTGAGAACCACAGGTTCGTCAGGCCGCAGATCCTTATGGCTGATCTCGCCCTCGCCCCAGGAGAGCCCGGCCCATATGACGCGGTTGTAGTCTTCGCGAATCGGAAGCTCACGCCCTCCCTGCTCCGCTTTGAGGATGAAGACCTTGCCCATTGGCGTGCCGTTTGGATCGCCGCCTGCCCACGTGCGCCGCAGACTCCCATCGGGCGAATACTGCTGCAGTATCAGGCGAAGGTCCGCGCCGGCCGGAGCATGCAGCGTTGCAGTGATGACTTTGCCGGCGCCGTGGAATGGCACACTCAAGAGACGAAGCGATCGTGGGATCACAACATCGTGCTGAACGCCAAACTGGTATTGAGACGCGGAATATTTGCCGAACCCGACGACGGCCATCTGCTCCGGGCCAAGCTGAATGCTGTTGCCAGTTAGCTTCGGAACAAAGCCGGCATCACGGAAGAGAACACTTCCGTGCGAAATGGAAGGTTGTTCCTGCGAAAGAATGGGGAGGGTGATGGATGCGATCGTCTCGGTAGGGTTGACTACGGTGTAGACGCTTCCCTGACCGTCGAGCGCGCCAAAGCCGTAGGGTTGGGCATCGCCCGGAATTCCGCCGAATGTCTTGATTCTGCCTTCGGCTTGAAAGTGCAGGAAGAGTGACTGGACGCGTGCGAGCCAATGGGCGTCTTTGTCGCTGAGCAGCTCGAGGTTGCCGTACGTCGTGTTAATCCAGCCGCCGCGAGCCATCATCAGGAGCAGTGAACCCTTCCAATCAGCGAAGGCGCGGTGATAGATGGTCCCGGTCTTGCCGGGCATAAAGCTGGTGGTGTCGATACGTTCCAGCGGAACGCCGCTCTGCTCGTATCGGCGCATCTGGTGATCGCTGTAGATGTCGAGAGAACGCCAGAAGTCCATCGTTGGAACATCGCTGGGACGCGGATCGCCACAGTAGAGCGAGTCGAAGACAGTGAGCCACCGCAGATCAACAGGATCTTTGAATGGAAAAGAATAGTAGGTCGTGTCCATCACACCGCCAAAGCCATTAAATGCTTCCAGCACGGCATCAGGGTTCTTGCGGCGGAATGCAGCCAGTGCCTCGCGCAGTGCGGAAGCGTTGCGGCGAACGATCTGCTGTTTGGTGAGGGTGGCCTCACCTGTTGCAGTCGCTGCGGACATATCGGCGAAGTCAAAGAGAAACATGCGAATGCCGCGGTTGTACCAAAGCTGCAGCACGTCCATGAAGTCCGGCAGGAAACCGCCTTCGAACATTGACATTGCGGTTCCACTTTTGTTCAGTGAGTCGTGCCACTGCGGCACCGCCTTGAGGTGCACGAGTGTGTTGGTGCTGAACCAGAGACCAGGCTTGATGCCGTTTTTCTGGCACATCTGAATCCACTGGTCCGGACCGTTCGGCCAATTCGGCTTCTTCCACGTCCGGTACCCACCGTTTGGATCGAACCAGAATGCGTCCATGACATAGTAGTCGAAGCGAACGCCATCACGCTTAAGTCGGATGATGTTCTCCAGTTCCTTGAGTGAAAGGTCTTCGGTCAGCGGAACATTGTCAGAGAGCTCGTCATAGGCCGCCCAATTGTCATAAACCGAGATCGGATCCGGGATGAGCGGCGATGCGAGCGCGGTACGTACATAGCTGGTTTGCGCAAGCAAAGCAGACGGAAGTGCAGCTATCAACACGGCCGTTGATATCCACCGGAGGCCAGTCAACCCAATGCACTGTTTCTTGTTACTTGGTTGCCATCTGCGCATAGATTGGCTCTCCGAGAATCTTCCGCAGCGCGAGGCCGAGCTGGACGGGGCCCGTCTCACCTTCCCAGTGATCGATTGCTTTGCCGTCTGAGCGGCTGAGATTAATCGTGATCGCGTCCGACGCCATGGCTTTTTGCTTCACATCAATCTCGGAGAGACCAAGGTCTGTGAACGCGTTGCGGAAAGCTTCGCTCGCAAACAACTTTGCATCTGCACCGGCAAGCACGACGGAAACCTTGAGTCCTTGAGGCGCATATTGCTGAGCGAAACTCTTCAACACAACCAACTGCTGAAGAGCTCGATCGTCGAGCAAGCCGTTGGCGTCGAACGTGACGGGAAGGATACATTGCAGCGCGTAGAGGGATGAGGTGTCATGCTCAACGAAGACCTGCGACCAGTTCTTCAGCGGAAGCCGAGTTATCGTTGCTCCGCTTTCCTGCTTTACCTGGGTTTGGAGATCCGCCAGACTCGCATAGTCATGGCCGCCGTAGTTCCATGCTGGACTTCGCCGGCCGAAGTAAGAGTATGCGTCGCCGGAGAGCGACATCGCGGTGTTGCTTTCTATGATCCGCGGCGATGTGGAGTAAATTGTGTTGTCGCGAAAGCTCGCCGTTCTCGCATTCACCCGGCCTCGGTTCAATACGGCAGGCGTGTTCTCGAGTGGGTTCCAGTAGATGGAGTTTTTCTCGATTGTCAGACCGTCGATCGAACCTCCGTTCCAGGTCCAGATGAAGATCGCACCCTGATATAGAGCCATCCTAGGACTGCGGCCATTGTTTATGCACAGATTGCCCCGAACCACACTGTCATGCGTCACAAAACCGGCGGCAAATATGGCGACGCAATAGCCCTGCGTGTCGTGCCCGTAGCTATAAAGCACGGAGTTCTTCGTGTTGCCGTAATCGATATCGAAGGATCCTCCGTCGACTCCGGGGCTGTCGGTCAGATAAGCCTCGCTATGGCTCACCGTGCAGTCGTCACACATCCACGTCCAGATGGCGTTGGGTGTCCCAATGGTTTGAGTGTCCTGCATGCCGATATTCCAGGCGACGCTTGTATCGATGAGGCCGTGGCGAACACGGAAGAGGACAATGCCATCGCCCTGCACCTCGTGCACTGTCGAGTTGCGGATGACTACGTTGGTATTCCAGTCACTCTCCGGCGGAAATCCGAGGTCACCGCCGCCTACGAGAATGCCGACCCATTGATTGGTATGCCACGCATTGACTCCGTCGACGACAACGTCATCGAAGTGTGCCTTCGCGCTGCTGGGAGAGATTGAAACGAGTCCACTCTCCTTATGCTTCATCTTGCCGCCGATTACATCATGGACGAGAAGATTGGTCAGGTGAATGTGATGAAGAATGCCGTCGTCTCCGCTGATGAAGATGCCGTAGGTGCTCCCACCGGAGATGTCGAGCGAATCAATGTCCCAATATTGCTGATTGAACAGATGCAGAGCTTCTTCCGCGTTGGCATCGGCAATGATACGAGGCCTGGCGCCCACGCCGTACGCGGTTAGCCGGATGGCGTGCCCGGACGAGCCGGAGCCGAGCGGGGCGAGGACGCCATGACACGTGGTTCCTCGCTTCAGGGAGATGGTGTCGCCTGGCTGAAACGTCACGCCATTGATGCTGGCGATGTCGTTCCATGGAGAATTGATTGCCCCACTGCCATTTTGAGTGAGGCTGCAGTCGATGTAGAACGCGCGATGTTGAGCGCAGCACACGAACGGGATTGCGCATGCCAGGAGCACCACATAGCCGCGAAGGCTCCTTGAATTCATCGCGTCACACCGCCGGTCGCGATGCTACCTATCGGAGTCAGCTGATAGTGGTGCGCAGTGAGGCGAAGGTTCTCCCGCGCGCTTTGCTGGAACTCCGCTTCGCCTTCACGAAGAATATGGCTACCTTCAGCGCGATCTGCGACGTGCGTGCTGGCAGTAAGGAGCAGGTCGGCCTGCTCCAGGGTGGATCGCTGCGCAAGCTCGCCATCGTAGTCCCGTGCCTGCTGCCACATCGGCGTCTTCATCGTTGCCAGGTTGATCCCCTCGGCGAGTTGTTGCGCAGAGAATGTGCCGATCTTCATAGCGTCGATTTGCAGTCGGTAATCTCCGGGCTGCAGATCGGTTATGCGCAGCGTCTCCTGATCACAGGCCCACAGATCGCTCACTGAGAGCACGAAATTCATCAACTCATTGTCAAAATTGAACGGAAGCGGCAACGCCTGATCCATCTGATCCCAGGAAATCGCATTGCCCGTCCTTGTGAGGGCAGACACGGAGGTCCGCTTCGTTTCTGGTGCGTTATCGTTAACTGCCGACATCGAAACCGCCGTTACTACAGGGTCCACGTTCCACGCCTTCAGAAGCGTGGCCGCGATGACCCAATGTGACGGTTCAGCGGGATGAATTCTGTCGGTCACAAGAAGAGATGCGTAAGAAGGGTCGGCCGCTTTGGCGTGCCTGAGCAAATTCATGATCGGCGTGAACGTGTCTACCACCGGCAGGTGTTCGCGCTCGCCGAGTGCAGGCGTTGCAAGAGCATTCTGCGTAGTGGTTTCCATGTATCCCGCGAACTCGGTACCGTGCGTCACTTCGTCATAGGGAGTGTTTTCGAGCAGAAAGATGCGGGCTTTGGGCGCTGCGTCGCGAAGCATCGAGAGCAATTTCACATAGCCAGCCTGGTAGTCCGCGAAGACCTTGGGGTTCGGCTTCATGTAATCGCCATCGTTCATTCCAAGCATCACGGTGATCACGGTGGGGTCCCACGGTTTTACATCGCGTTTCACACGGGTGGCCGCGTCTCCGGCGTAGCCACCGGTCACCTTGTCACCGGGCACGCCTGCATTGTGAAACGCTATGTTCAGCGTGGGATAACGAGTCGCCACGAAGTCCTGGACATCGCGCGTATAGAAGCGCTGAGCGGTGATGCTGTCTCCGTAGAAGGCGACCCTGTCCCCGTCGTGCAGGCTGAACGATTGCGATGTCGCGACCGGCACGGCCATGATGGCCAGCGCGATGAGAAAAAGCAGGTGACAGCGATGCACTTTGACAACTCCGAATTCGAAAAAATGATTGCAGGGCGGCCCGAGCAGCCGCCGCCCCGTCCTCCGTTATTTAGAAGAGGAACTTCGCAGCCAGTTGAACCACGCGATTTTGGCCATTCGTTCCGGTGATGACACCGAAGCTCGTCGTATCGGTCATGTTCCCGCCAGGGTTATTGAAATGCGGTGTGTTAAGGGTGTTGAAGGTTTCAAGTCTCGTCTGCAGCTTGTAACGCTCGGTCATGGCGAACTCCTTGAATAAGGAGAAGTCCAGATTGATATAGCCGGGACCGCTGACGATATTCCGGCCTGCGTCGCCCGGAGCGATTACGGGTTGTCCGCCGACCGTCTCCGTGTTCTCCACGAACGCCGCCGTATTGAAATACATCTTCAGTGTTCGCTTGCTGCGAGGCAGGTTTGGATTGCCGACCACATTCGGCCGCGAATTGCTTGGCGAGTTCGGGTCCGGCTCATCCACGACATTGATCGGTGTGCCCGATCGCATTGTGAAGATGCTGTTGATCTGCCATCCTCCCAGAATTAGTTCCTCCGGGCGCCCCCACTTGTTGAAGAAGCGTTGACCCTGGCCGATCGGAAGGCGATAGAGCCCGCTGAAGACCATGTTATGCCGGACATCGTCGTCGGCCGATGCCCATTCGGCGCGCAGGTTATTCGGATTCTGAGGCAGATCATTGTTCACCCCCGCGTCAAACGGAGCAGCCCCGTTATCCAGATTGTGCGCGTATGTGTACGAGAGCAAGAAGCTTAGGTTGCGCGACTCGCGCTTGGTGAATTTCACCTGCAAAGAGTTGTAATTTCCGTCTCCAAGGTCGGTCAACTCCTGGATGACGCCGAGGTTGGAGTTGATCAATCCGTCCGAGCTGGCGGAATTGATGTAATTAATATCTCCCAACCGATACGACAGGTGATGGCTCAGCGATCCCACATAGCCGGCCTCCAAAGATAGCGTCTGTCCAATCTGCCGCTGCACGGTCAGATTGAACATCTCCGAGTAGCCGGTTTTCATCGTTGGGTTCACGTAGTAGCTGGTGACATTCTTCCCGTCCGGCAGGGTGGAAGGAGCGATGCGGCCGCTCGACGGTATTGTGATCGTGGTATTGCGAGGGACACCCACATCATCCTGATAGGTGAATGGCGGTCCTGCGTATACGTTGTTCGAATAGGTGTTTTGGGAGGCGAACGGCAGATTCTTGGTGAGAAAATCTTCTCGCCCATCGTTCTCCGGCGAGTAGTTGATGCCGTATCCACCTCGGATAACTGTCTTCGGTGTGATCAAATAGTCGAACCCGAACCGCGGAGAAAAATCATTCTTGCGCGCCTCTAACAAAGCGTCCGAGTTCCCTCCCACACCGGCGACGAGAAGATCTCCACTCGACAAGTCGAAATTAGACATCTGGTTCTTTGCTTCGGTGTAAGGGTTCTGAAATTCGTAGCGCAAACCATAGTTCAGGGTGAGTTTATCGTTTACGCGGAAGGTGTCCTGCGCGTACCAGTCAAACTCCCAGCTCCTGGTGTGCGGGTCGGTCAGTTGCAGTCCGCTGTACACATCCAGCGGCAGACCGAGAAGCAGATCGGCGATGTCTGTTCCACCATCCCAGAAAAAGCCTCCTGTGTAGGTCCCGTAGTTGGGATCGTTGGTCATCGAGTAGCCGAAGCTTCCAAAGTATTGATAGGTAGTCGGGAAAAGGCTGAACAACGGATGCGAATTGAGCTTGCGAAACAGAATGCCGAACTTAAGATCATGCCGGCCGACTTGACTGATCGTCAGATTGTCATCGATCTCTGTGTTGTCGTCATTGATGAAGAATGGCTTATAGGAAGATCCGCCCGCAAGATACCCGGACCCAAGATAGATGTCGGGATAGCCTATCGTCGCTGGATATCCGCTGACTGCAATATTTCCCCAGCCATATTGCGTTGAATAGTCATGCCCGTTCAAGGTGCTGAACTGGCCTTGATAGTAGTGGGAATAGCCGGCGCGAATTTCATTCAACAGATGCTGCGTGAACAGGTGCGTTTCGGTTGCCGACAGCGTCTGACCGCGAACAATCTCGCGCTGCGCCTGATCGGCGTCGCCGGCACCGGCGACCACTGCCTGGTTGTCCCAGATATCCGTTGTGTCTTGATCCTGATCGTTGTAGTGGTACACGAGAAACAACTGATCGCGGCTCGAAAGCTTCTGATCGAATCGGGAATCGACGTTGATGTTCTTGATCGTGCGCGGCTGGTGGAAGGCGTAGTTGTCGAACCAGCCGTTCTCAATACCCGGAAGATTTGGCTTGGGAAAGAAATCCAGTAACGTGTTCTTGCCTGCCGTGCTCACCAAGTTCGCCGGAATGACATCATTCGTTGGAAAAGGCGTTGCTACATAGCCGCTGGATACATACGCGTAGGGGTTGAAGAGTGGGACGACAAATCCGGCAGCAGGTCCTGATCCATTGCACTGATGCCCCGCGCAGGGGTCCACCATGTGCGACAGGTCTACCGAGCCGTCCGGCAGGAAATTTACCATGCCGATCGGAGGGACGCTATCCAGGCCGTTGGCTGCGGTAGATTGCTTCATCCCCTCATACGAGATGAAGAGGAACGAATGATCCTTGCGGATCGGTCCGCCGATGGTGCCGCCATAGTTGTTTTGCTTCAGAACGGACGGAGTCCCAGGGCCGAACGCGTACTCCTCCGCGGCCAGAAAGTTGGGACGATAGAACTCGTAAACATCCCCGTGGATGTGGTTGGTTCCTGCCTTGGTCTGCACGGATACGATGCCGCCGCCGGCATTACCGAACTCTGCGTTATAGCTGGAGGTCGTCACCTTGAACTCCTGGATCGAGTCCACGCTGGGAGTCACGGTGATGTCCTGGGTTCTGTTCGTCGTCGACTCGATTCCATCGAGCTGGATGGAGTTAGCGAATTCGCGCTCCCCATTCACAGAGTAGTTATAGGCGTTCATGTTTCCGGCCGCCGGAGCGACACCTGGAACCAGAGCGGTCAGATCCGTGAATTGCCGGCCGAGGAGGGGCAGATCGAGAATGTCGGCTGTCCCAATGACGGTGCCGGTTTCGGCGGTTTGAGTCTGCAGCAGGGTGGGAGCCGTCGTGACCGTGGTCACAGTCTGGACTTCGCCGGGCTTCAGCGTGAAGTTCTGCAGAAGTTGCTGGTCGATCGCCACGGCTGCATCGGGCGTTGTCGCGCTCGCAAAGCCAGTGCGCGAAGCGGTGATCGAGTAGTGGCCGGGCGTGACGTGGAGCAGGTCATAGGTTCCGGTGGCGTCCGTCAGGCCGTGAAACGTAATGCGCGTATCGAGGTTGGTCGCCGTGACATCCGCACCGATGATCAGCGCACCAGAAGGATCGGTGACATGGCCCAAAATAGATCCCGACGTGGCCTGTGCATGGACGGCGCGCGGCAACAGGCAAGCTGCTGCCAGAGCGAGGGTGGCCAACCTGATTACAAAGGGCGATTGATGGAAGAATCGGAATGCTTTCATGAGCTTTCTGCCTTTTTAGCGAGCTGCACGTTTTGAGAAAACGTTTTCGGAGGCCGATAGTACGTAGACAGATCATGGAATGTCAACCCGTTTTGTGATGCACGCGTCACGAGTAGAAAAAGCGATGCCGCGCTGGCTTTTGGCTGGTGCTCTCGTTGCAGTCTGGAAATAATTTCTTACGGGAAAACGTTTCCTGATCTGATACTGTATCCGTAGTCCAATGTCCGCCAACTGGGCAGCCTCGCCGGCGGGAGCCATGCATTGTGAAAAATAGCGGCGAAGCCTCACCCCGGATCGACATTCGCGCAGTCGCCGCTCGCGCCCGCGTTTCGATCGCTACCGCCTCGCGTGCCATTAACCATGTGCCGACGGTCGATCCGAAACTGGCTGCTCGTGTCTGGAAGGCCGTCTCTGACCTCAACTACCTGCCCAACACACAGGCACGAGCTCTCGTTTCTGGACGCAGCCGCCTGCTTGGACTCATCGTCTCCGAGATTACGAATCCATTCTTCCCGGAACTCATTCATGAATTCGAGCAGGTGGCCGTGGCGCATCGGTACGAGATTCTGATCGGGTCCACGAATCACGAGGCGCGGCAGATGGAACGATGCGCCCGTCGCATGCTCGAGCGCAAGGTGGACGGAGCCGCCGTTATGACGTTTGGCAAAGAAGAGTTCTTTCTTGATCGCTTCGACGCGGAACGCATCCCGACCGTTTATATCGATTCACTACCCTCGCGGTCAGCGAACGCCGCGCTTGACGTCGATTATGGCGCCGGGATCTTCGAGAGTGTGCAGCACCTTGCCGTACTTGGTCATCGCGATATTGCCTTCATCAGCGGGCCACTTCGAATGCGCTCCTCGGAGGCGCGTAAGAAGGCGTTTCTGACCTGTCTTCGCTCGGCGGGACTGGCGGTGAATCCACGATGGATTATTGAGGGAGATCACACGCTGGATGGCGGCCGTGACGCGATGCAGAAGTTACTGGCGCTTGATCGCCAGCCAAGTGCCGTCATTTGTTCCAACGATATGACCGCCATCGGCGTTCAGCATGCTCTGTTTGAAGCGAAGTTGCGTGTCCCTGAGGACCTATCACTCATTGGTTTCGACGACATTCACCTTGCGGAGTATACGATTCCGCCGCTCACAACGGTGCGCATGTCCTGCAAAGATTTGGCGCGGAAGGCAGTCGAAATCCTTCTCGCGAAGTTGTCTCCGGGCGACGCGCATCGCAGTATTGAAAATCGAATTGGAACTCGATTGATCGTAAGACAAACCACGGACATCCCGCGCGGCGCACTGAGCGGACTTAAGGCTTCGAGTCAATGGGCCGGTGTTTCACAGGCCAAACGTTAGGTCTTCGCAAAGCGAGAGCGCGGGCTCATTTCAAGCCGTGGGTGCGCGGGAATCTCCACCAGCCGATTCTGCTCGAAGAGGGCCTGTTCCCTTCTTACGCGGTCGTCTCGGTGTTCACTTTCGCGGAATGGGATACTCCGCAAGTTTGGAATCGACGCGATGCGGAGCGCATTCTGTAGGGTCCCCGGCTTTATCAATGACGTGGCGGATGCCTCCGTTATTTCCCAAGCAGACGGTGATCATGTGATGGAAGCGCACCTGCGGGCTTTGGGGCGTCTCGATCGCGTGGGAGAGAAAGACGTCTGGGTGTGTGAACACGCTGTATACGCCCAGCCCCCACGCTTCGTGTTGCTTCACTGCATCGCTGACTTTGTAGGACGCCCATCCATTGACACCTGGGGCGCTGCTGAAGGCAGCCTGATTGGGCGGGTCGTAGGGAATCTCTGATTGATAGAAGTAGGTGCGTCCTGCGTTGCCATTCCAAAGCACCTGGAACTGCTGATGATGTTCAACGAACAGGCCGTAGATCGTCACATCGTCGCCATTGACGACAATGCCGTTGTTGCTCACGTTCTTGTCCCATCCAACCCCATCGCCGTGATCCGCGCACCAAATCCATGTGTGGTCGACAATCGTCCCCCGGCTATTTATCTCGAGGTTGATGTTTGTTTTTCCGATGCCGGCTCCGCCGACCCGGAAGAAGACGTCTTCCACTGCGATCGGGTGGTCATGATGGTTTCGACTGCTGCCACGCGGGCCTATCTGCACCAGCACCGGAGACTTCTGCTCACCTGCATCGATCAGCAGACCCGTGAGGACAATCCCGTCCGCGTCCGATGTTTCAACGGCCGCGTTTCCACGCATCGGCTTGAGCGTCGCGAAACCCAGGCCCATGATGATGGTGTTGGCATGCGTGACCTTCAGTGGCTGTTCCAACTCATAAATGCCTGGCGTGAATAAGAGGTTCATGCCCTTCGCGAGCTGCGCATTGAGCGAGGCGGCGGTATCCGTCCCCGGGTGAGCAACATAGACATTGCGAAAGCTAACGGTTCTTGCGGGAGGTTGAACGCCATGGTCCCAGCTCGTTCCCGAGGTATCACGGCGCAATTGCGGGACCACGATGCTCCAGTGTTGCGCATCGACAGCAACGAGATAAGGCTTCTCAAGTTCGAGGGGGGCCTTTTCGACTTCGGTAAACGTTGGCTGGGGCCAATTACCCGCCGGTGCTTCGGGCACGCCCACAAACACCATGTTCCAGTTCGACCCCTTCCAGATCTTCCAGTCGCAATTGCGCGAAATCCATTGCTGTTGTGGTCCGCTGTCAACCTCGCCATCGACGAGAGTGTCCGACATCCATCCGCCTGACGCCCATCCGTGCTGATGCAGCATAAGGTTCCCGAGAACATGCAAACGCCGCATCGGCGCCGCCTGGGAGACAGCCCAGCGCATTGTGCCTCCTGTGGGCGTCACCGCGAAGTTCTCCGCGGCGCGCCAGAAGGTCGTCGTCGCATTGTTATTTCGCGCGGCGGCGTCAACATGCACGTCGCCGATAAGATGAGTGGCGTCCGGTGTCTTTCCGAGCCCTGCAACCTCGGTATAGAAGCCAATCGGCACATTGACGTGGTATTCGCCGGGCAGGAAGAGAAAGGCGTGCCGCTCCGTGCCGAACTCATTGTGCTGTTCGATCGCATAGACCTTGTCAATCTCCTGCTGCATTGTCGCGCGCGGCGTGTTCGGGCTAAAGATGCTGACATTGGGACCGAAGTCTGGCGCCTGCGCGAACGCTGCCGCGGCGGATACGCTAAGCCCTGCAAGAAATACGATCAGCCTCATCGCCCTGCACACCTCCCTGTTGATCGGCTATCTACTGGCACTCCGTTTAGGTCCCTAGACAATCGTTAGTTTATACAACATCTGTAACGCCTCACGTCGATGAGTCCGCTCTGAATCAATGGGGTTCAATGACCTGAACAATTGAGGACTCATCTCGGGGCCACGCATCCGGGCCAGTATGCGTGAGCTTCCGTGCCGCGTTGTTCCAGTGCAGGTGTGTGATGCGCGCTTCTCCGCGCTCATACGCGTATGTCTTGCCATCGTCGTCGTAGAGCGTGAAATCACCGTCGGCGCCCGGATACACCCTCACCTGTGCAATCGCCTGTTTTTCGTCCGTGCTCAGAATCGGTGCGCCCAGCGGAAGGATGGAACCCGCGCGAACGAAGATAGGCAAGGTGTCGATTGGGGCTGAGACCTCTATCTCTTGGCCGCCATGTGAGCGTTCGTTCGTCCAGAAGTTGTACCAGTCCGTTCCGGCCGGCAGATAGACCTGCCGGCTATTCCGCCCCTGCTCGACCACCGGCGCAATCAACAACGCTGGTCCAAACATGTATTCATCGCCAATGTTCGCAACCCTCGGATCGCTTCCGAAATCCATGAACAGGCCGCGCATGAACGGCGCGCCCGTCTGGTGAGAGAAATAGCCAAGCGAATAGATATATGGCATCAACTGATAGCGAAGGCGCAGATACTTCTCGAGGATCGGTTCCGCCTGCTTCCCGTACGACCAGACCTCATTGAAGTTGCGGCTGCCATGCGCGCGCATGTTGGGTTGGAAGGTTGCATACTCAAACCAGCGCGCGTACAACTCCGGATAGTCATCGTAGTGGCCCACGTTTTCGCGCGCGTCGCTCGGATCAATCAGCGGCGGCCGCGCCGGCGTATGCGAGTACGGAAGGTACTGCCAGCCGCCGATATCGGTGCTCCAGTAAGGCATGCCCGAGGCAACAAAGTCCAGCCCAGTCGGCACCTCGCGCCGCAGCGTGTCCCACGTGGGATAGATATCCGAGGACCAGAAAATCGCTCCGTTATGCTGCGCTCCAAGGTAGGCATCGCGAGAGAGAACCAGCGCCCGTCGGTCCGGCAGATCGCGGCGAAAGCCGTCGTACAGCGCCTTGGTATGAAAGTACGGATAGACGTTGAAGAACTCCGTTCCCGGA
>DATJSM010000029.1:0-46880 GCA_035504135.1 Candidatus Aquilonibacter sp.
TACGCCCCCACACAGAAGCTCCACATGTTCGGCCGCGGCGATCTCGAAACAGTCAACGACAACGACTTTTCTTCACCGGCCAACGATCTTCCCTGGCTGATGCGCGTGAATTACCGCACCACGAATCCTAACTTCGTCTTCAACGTCATCTATACATTCAAACCGACGCTCGTGAACGAGCTGAATCTCGGTACGGCAGGCTGGAGCGAGACACAGCTCTATAGCTCGTCCGATCTGGCCAAGGCGCAGCTCAATCCGAATGGTTATGACGTCCCCGCGCTGTATCGCGGCGTCAATCCCTTGAACCTGCTCCCCGCTGTGAGCTTCGGCCTCACAGACTCGGCGAACTTTGGCTGGGACAGCCGCTTCCCCATGGCGGACCAGGTCCGCTCCTTCAGTGCTACCGATAACGTGACGTGGATCCTTGGCAGTCACACGCTGAAAGCAGGCGTGGATGCCCAGACAGATTCCTATCTGCAGGTGAACCACAACCGCGTCGGAAGCTTCTCCTACTCAACCGACACGAAGAACCCATACAACTACAACTTTGCGTATGCGAATACGCTTCTCGGTTACTTCGACACAATGAGCGAAGTGACGCAACTCGTGAACTACAAACCGCGCACCAATTCATTCGAGTGGTATACGCAGGACCAGTGGCAGGCGACCAAGAAATTGCTCATGGACTACGGAATCCGTTATTCGTGGGACCTCGCGCAAAGGCTGTCTGCCGGTAACAACTTCGCTCCGGAGCTCTACACGGCTTCCGCGGCTCCGGTTCTCTATCAACCCCTCAACAGCACCAACTCCGTAGACCCTACAACTGGAACCAAGTATCCGGCTGCCTACGCTGGCCTCTTCGTCCCCAACACCGGAAACCTGAACAACGGTGTGCTCTATGTGAATACGAAAGGCTTCCCGCAAGGGACCGTTTACGGCAACGGAGTTCTATTCGCTCCGCGCGTAGGATTCGCGTTTGATCCTACAGGTCGCGGCAATTCAGTAATCCGCGGAGGCTACGGCATCTTCTACAACGTGCGCGCGCGCAGCGGGCAGGAGGGCGACCTGACGAACAACGCGCCCACGACCAACTCGCCGGAGCAGTTCTATGGAAACATCAACACCTTCCAGAACGCTGGCGGATTGAACGGCCCCTTCAGCGTCAGCCACGCAATTCCGCTGCACCAGAAAACCGTCTACACCGAAAACGTCAGCCTTGGAATTCAGCAGAAGCTCGGCTGGGGCACGGTTTTCGATACAGCGTACGTCGGAACCTTCGGCCGCCATTTGAGCGACTACACGCCGATCAACGAGGTTCCCTACGGCGCGGAATTTCTGTGGACCAGCCACAGTCCCGCCGGAGGCATCCTGCCGGACAACTTCTTCCGTCCTTATCCGGGCTTCAGCACGATCAATATGCAGTACTTCAACCTGACCTCGAACTACAACTCGCTGCAGGTGAAGCTGACGCATCGCTTCCATCAGGGATTGGAGTTCGGTGTGGCCTACACCTGGGGCCGTGCCATGGACTATACGGACAGCTACAACGGAACCGTCGCGATGTACCAGAATCTGCGCGCCTGGAACTACGGCCCTGCAGGATGGGATATTCGCAACAACCTGGTCGTGAACTATTTGTGGAGCATTCCAAACGTGAGCCATGTGTGGAACAACTTCTTCACACGCGGGGTGCTGGACAACTGGCAGATATCGGGGATAGCGTCGCGGGTGAGCGGAGCTCCAGGGTCCATCGGGCTTAAGACCAGCAACAGCGCGAACATTACGGGCGGCGGCGACGGAGCCAGAGTGCGCCTCGTCTGTGATCCGATGTCCGGAGCTCCGCGGACCTTTGCGCACTGGTTCAATCCGGGCTGCGTCACGGTTCCGGTTGCGGGTGTGGCGGCGACCAGCGCCACCAGCGGCTACACTCCGGGCGATCCCGGAAATGCGCCGAAGGTAAATTACTATTTGCCCGCGGACACCAACTTCGATACGGCCTTGTTCAAGAACATTCCGTTCTATCGCGAAGCGGTCCTGCAGTTCCGCCTCGAAACCTACAACACCTTCAATCATCCGGAGTTCAGCGGCCTGAATAACACGGCCACCTTCGCAAACGCTAACTCGTCGAGCAATGCGGAAACCGATGCGACATTCGGCCAGCTCAGCTCAACACTCAATCCGCGGCTCGTGCAGTTGGCTCTGCGAATCAATTTCTAGCAGCTCGCGCGCTTCCCTCCCCCGCGCGTTGCGCGACACAGGCGATTTGCGAATGCATTTCGCCGTGTCGCGCAAGCTCACGCCTTCGCGGCCAGATTCACAACGACATCGCGCAACGAAACCCGATATTCGCCGTCGAGCTGTCTGCGGTATTCGACGACCGCGCCCCCACCCTATATCGATTGCAGTAAGACTTGTGACAGAGAAAGGATCCGCCCTTCATCACGCGAGCCTGCCCCTCCGGCGGTCCCTGCGGATTCAACCGCGTTCCGGAGACGTGAAAATTCGTGCTCCACCAGTCGGCACACCACTCCCACGTATTTCCCGTCACCGAGTACAGCCCAAAGCCGTTCGGCGGAAATGCCTCCACGGGACATGTGCCCGCATATCCATCCTCGGCGGTGTCCTCACGAGGAAACTCTCCCTGCCAGATATTGCACAGATGTTCTCCTCCCGGCCGCAGCTTGTCCCCCCAGGGATAAATCTTCCCTTCCAGCCCACCGCGCGCCGCATACTCCCACTCGGCCTCTGTGGGCAGCCGCTGTCCACTCCATCCGCAAAACGCCTGCGCATCATTCCACGACACATGCACTACTGGATGATCGCCGCGCTTTGCCACGCTTGAGCTCGGACCCTCCGGAGCATTCCATCTCGCGCCGCGCACCTTGCACCACCACGGCGCCGCAGCCACCGTATCTTCTACAAGCTCGCGATAGCGCTCTTTCGGGATGTGCGACCAGAAAACAAACGACCATCCAAACTGCTCCGCCTCTGTCCGGTACCCCGTAGCGTCGATGAACTCCGCGAACAGTTCGTTCGTGACAGGGTGACGGTCGATCAAAAAGGGATCGAGCGTAACTTCGCGCACCGGCCCCTCGCCGTCCAGCGGAAATCCCTCAGGATTGTCCGTCCCCATCAGGAACCGTCCCCCCGGCAGCGCAATCATCCGCTTGCGGATCTGCGCGCGAGCCTCAACCAACGACGCCGTCTGCGCCCCAGCGACCTCAGCTGTTTCGCTCGCTCTCTTCGCATGACAACTGTCGGGAGTCGCGGCCGCTCTGGCTGAAGCGGGAGCGCAACAGGGCTTCGAATGAAGTCCGTCCGGCGCCTCTCCCGAAATCTTTTCCTGCATCTTCAGGTCACCCTTCGCCGATTCTAACGGGAGAACCGCGCACGCATCCCATCCGCCGACCGCGCCGGCTCGCCGCAGCGATGTGCAACCATGATGCCCGCACAGTTCTCACTCGCGCGAGCGAATGAACACCGGAGAGTTCTTGCCGCTCGAAGGGGAATACGTCACGGTGACGTCGTCGCCGCGGTGCGGGCTGTAGCCTCGTCCGCTGTCCACACTGATTCCACGATCGACTACCAGATGGTCGTTGAGCACAAAACTCTCCGACTTCCCTCCATCATCTTTCACCGTCATCGTGTGGTCGTGCTTGTCGTAGGAGACCACCGTTCCCTGCACCTTCTTGAACGGCCCTGCACCGAGATCTTTCACTGCCACGGCCGTACGGTTGTCGTCATAACCGTAGTAGTACAGAACCACGTAGTCGCCAACGTGCTCGAACTTATTCGCCTCTATCGAGTCCTCCCGCAGCGCGTTATCGAAGTCGAGATTGACCTTCGCATCGCTCGGCAGTTTGAACTCACTGGTCGATCCGTTGTCGACCACGACGTCCATCGTCTTCGCGTTTGCGTTGATCGACTTCACCATCCCGCTCACAGCGTGAACCACCATCTGCGCCCCTGCGCTCAGGCAGAACGATGCAAGCGCGGCCGCCGCCAACATCTGCTTTCCCTTGCCTTCCATGGAATACTTCCTCCTTTACAAGAGGTCCGCGAGGCTAAGCCGCGGTTCGGCAGCGGCTCAGGAGTCGCTTATATCGGTGTCCGATATAGTACACCTTCGCCCACCGCCTTGCACTCCAAGGCAAAAGAATCCTGGCAGAGGCCCGCCCCACCGGCGTTCCCTCCGCGCGCCCTACTGGACCGGCAACTGCGCGCGATAGCCATCCCGCGCAATCACCGAATACTTCAACGGCTTGCCCTTCTCATCCTGCATCTTCAGCGGCCTGCCCTCGTTGTCCACCAGATACACCTTCACCTTGCGGTACGATCCATCGTTCTTCTGGTTGGTCGGCCTGTAGGTCAGCACATACTGATTGCGGATCGATTCGTTGATCTGCGAAAAGACGTCGCCCAGCGCGCCCTGAAAGATCGGCTCGAACCACATCCCTCCGGTCATCTGCGCGAAAGTCCGCATCTCGTTATCGGCCTGCAGATAGTCCATGCGCCGCGACGCTCCGCCCATCCCCATGCCGCCGTCGGACATCTCGCGCAGCATGCCGCCCGTGCTGATCGTGAAGATCGTCACGTTCGGCGTCTCCTTGATCTTCTTCAGCATCTGGTCCAGCGTGATGCGCGACATCGTGTCGCGCCCGCTCGAGATCAGGATGATGTACTTGCGTCCCTGCACGCGGCTCAGCCGATCCAGCATCTCGTACAGCGCGTCGAACTCATTCGTCTCGCTGAACCCGGGAATCATCAGGCTCTGCAGCGACTCCGCAATCACGTCCTTGTTATTCGTGAAGTCACACAGAATGTGCGTGCGCATGTCGTATGTCGCCACCGCCACGTAGTCGTCCGGCTGCAGCGTACGGAAGAACGCCGCCGCCGCGTTCTGCATATCGTTGATGAACCAGTACGAGTTCGAAGCGAACTCCAGCAGCATCACCGCCGTGATCGGCGTCTTCGTTACCCGCAGTGACGTCACCTTCTGCTCCACACCATCTTCCACCACAAGGAAGTTATCCGGCTTCAGTCCGGGAACGAACTGGTGTGTCTTGTCCAGCAGCACGTTGACGTCAAGGTTCACGATCGGCACATCGACGCGCATCGAGAAGGTCTCACCGTCCGGGTTCTTCACCTTCTCTTCGGCAGGCGCCGGCGGCGGAGCTTCCTCCGTGTTCTTCTTCGGCAGCACGATGCCGTCCGTCCCCGTCACCGGTCCGCTATCGTCGTCGCTCGTCGCCGGCGGCGGTGCAGGCTTCTGCTGCTGCGCAGGAGGGGTCGCAGGCGCGGTCGCGGGTGTACTCTGTGCCAGCCCTGGCGCCGCACCCGCTACCGTCAGACCCACCATCACGCCGACTGCACAGACCCAAACCTTCTTCATTGCCGCTGCTCCAACGCCCTTCGGGGACCCGAAATCTATCCTTCAGTTTTACGCCTTATCTCTTGCTTAAGACGAGACGCCGCGTCCGCCGTTTCGGTCTGCACGCACTCCCAACCCAGCGGCCTCAATTCCGCCGTCCTGCAGACGCACGAAAGGCCGCCGGGGGGTGCCAGCGGCCCTTCGCTTGCATCTCGCGCCTCCTATCAAGGGAAGCGATCGGTGGGGGATCGTCCCGACCAGAGGCGCGCCTCGATTATTGCACAATCTATCGCCATACGCCAAAATCCTTCCGTCATCACTCTGATATAAGCTCAATGGCACTCAGCTTGAAGAGTGCACGCAAGCTCACGACGCCGGAGATTCATTGCCATGTCGGACATCCAGGCACTTGCGGCTCACGCTGCCGGAGCTCAGCTTCTTCCCTTTCGCTACTCTCCTGGTCCGCTTGGCCCATTCGACGTCGAGGTTCGCATCACGCACTGCGGCGTCTGCCACTCCGATATCCATCTCATCGACAACGACTGGACCATCAGCCGCTACCCGCTCGTTCCCGGACACGAGATCATCGGCACCGTCGTCGCACTCGGCTCCGCGGTCCATGGACACTCGCTCGGCCAGCGCGTCGGCATCGGCTGGCAGGCGGACTCCTGCGGCATCTGCGAGTGGTGCCGCTCCGCCGAAGAGCACCTCTGCCCCAAGGCGCAGCCCACCTGCGTCGGCCGTCACGGCGGCTTTGCAGAATGTGTCCGCGTCAACAGCCGCTTCGCCGTCCCCATCCCCGCGTCGCTCGAGAGCCTCACCGCCGCGCCGCTGCTTTGCGGAGGCGTCACCGTCTACTCTCCGCTGCGCAATCACAACGCCCGTCCCGCGTCGCGCATCGGCGTCATCGGCATCGGCGGCCTCGGTCATCTCGCCATCCAGTTCGCCCGCGCCTTCGGCAGCGAGGTCACCGCGTTTTCCTCCTCCAAAGACAAGGAAGCGGAAGCCCTCTCGCTCGGCGCTCACGCCTTCGTCAACACCCGCGAGACCGCAGCCGTAAAGAAGCTCGCCCGCTCCCTCGACCTCATTCTCTCCACCGTCTCCGGCGACCAGGACCTCGTTCACATCGTCGAAGCTCTGCGCCCAAAAGGCACGCTCGTCGTCCTTGGCGCCGGTCCGTCGCCGCTCCAGATCTCCGGGGCCAGCCTCATCGGCGGCCAGCTCACCGTCGCCGGCTCGAACATTGGCAGCCCGCGCGACATCCGCGAAATGCTTGAGGTCGCCGCCCGGCACAACATCAAAGCCGTCACCGAGCGCTTTCCCATGAAAGATGCAAACACCGCCGTCAGCCGCGTCCGGAAAAACCAGGTCCGTTACCGCGCCGTGCTCACCGCCTAAGCAAGAGACAGCCTAGATTGCCCCTATCGCGGACGCCTCCACGTGAGGTAGCCGGGCTCCGCTTTCACCGCGCCGCCGCTCGAGGCAGATCGATTGGATGGAGTCTTGCTGCCGGCATCTGCCGTGGCAGCCGATGGAACGAAGTTGAACAGGAACTCTTCCTCCACTTTCAGGACCTTCACCGCCATCCCTCGGCCCAGGGAAGTAAGAGCCAGCCGAATCTTCTCTATCACTTGCGGCATCGAGAGTTGAGCGTTCCGCAGGCGGTACACCCCCGGAACCTCGTTCGCGACCTGGGCTGTAGTCTGGACAACCCGCTCGAATCCCTGTTCCACCATGTGCTTGTGTACGGCCCTGTAGTCAGTTGCAGAGGAGCCTTGTTGATGAGTTGCAATGTGCACTTCGAAAAAGCCGGGAGAAGACATAGCGGACCTCCCGCGTCACTTCCAGACTACGCTCATCGACCTCACGCTGGCCGGCGACGCAATCGAGGACACAGCAGCCCGGCTCATAATTCGCCGTGTCTCCGAGCGGTCATTCCCGTACATCCGGCATCGAATAGATGAGGACTCCACTCATGGACACCCCGCATCACATCCGCTCGACCGCTGCAACGCGCTCTGCTGTAGCCGAAACCGATTTCCGTCGGCAACGCCTGATGTCGATGTTTCAGCGCTCGTGGTCTGACCAGGAAAAGATCAAGGCCTCGGGCGCCTTCGGGTCAGTCTTTGCCGACTTCGTTAAATGCGTCGCGTCTCCCTTCGGCGTTCACACGGAGACTCAAAGCGCATCCGATGCAGGCTTGTGGCATCGTGATCGTCTGCGCGATATCAAGCAGTTACCTCTGATTGGCGACGTCCACCGCTACGTCACCGGCGAGAGTCACAAAGTTCTCTTTGTTCTCTTTGAGCGCAATCGGCTGCGCGTGCTCACCGACTGATTCGCCTCCCAGCGTCGGAGCCGTCCTCCTTACCCCGGCCCGCGGAACCACTCGCCCCAAATCCCAGTGACCCGACTTGACAAATGATCTCTCGGAAGACCTGCCTGTCCCAGCTCCGGCAGCCGGCCGACGCACGAAGTCCGACCCTAAGCCGAATCGGCTGAAGACTTTGCACAAAAACAGGGGGGAGGGGGTACTTACGCTCGCGCAACCAAATTGGCAGGAAGGAATGGCTCCTGAGGTAGGACTCGAACCTACAACCCTTCGGTTAACAGCCGAATGCTCTGCCATTGAGCTACTCAGGATCGCTTGGCGACAACAGCCTGGGCAAACGCCCCTGGAGTCAAAAAGACTGCGGCTGCTCCTTGTTTGTTATAGCAAATGCACCATCGATGGTCAAAGACTTCAGGCTGGTTGCGCCGCGGCTTAGCCCCGTCGCACAGGCCGCCTATCTGCATCGACAATGCTATGGAAACAGCATGACGGCAACCGCATAAGCCGTGAACGGGCCGGTGCTTTTTGCATTGCACGCGCCCACTGCCGCGGCGTGGTACTTGCCCGTCGCCAGTCTCGCGCGGAGCATGCTCGGCAGCCGGTCCAGCGATGCCGTCGTGAACCGCATCACAAACCACGGCTTGCGCGCTCCGGCATAACCGGTGTCCATCTCGCAGGTCCGCCGCGCATCCTCCGCATCCGGCAACAGGCTGACGCGCGCCTCGGTCTGCAATAAGTCGGCAATCGCAGCCTCCTGATCCTCAAACCGCAGGCTCGCGATCGAACGATCGAAGTCTTCGACCGCGTACAACTGTCCATCCCGCCGCTCCACGCTGATCCCAATCGAATTCACCCGCGGGTCCAGCAGGTTCGCCCGATGGTCCGGCGAGTGCATCCACGCATCGTGAATCTCCGGCGCGCTCCACGCCTCCGCAACGTTCTCCGAAATGACCGTGAACCTTGCCCCGGCATCGCGGCCGCGAACGGCCAGCTCTGCTTCGCCGGGATACTGGTGCGAGATCGATTCCCGCGCCGCCATCTCGCCTGCATGCCGCTCCGCCGCGCGATGCAGCGTCTCATCCCACTTGAGTGGTGGAATCCCGCGCTCAGCACGCTCCGCGTTCGCCGCATTGAACAGATATTGCTCCGCCACCGAGATCACCTTAGGCGGAGGCGGCGAGGCCGGCTTCGCTGACGTTGCTACCATCAGCGCGCCCATCACAACTGAGATCCCACGGATACGGCCCATTACTCGCATTAACCCTTGCCGAAGATGAAAAGTAGCGACCTCTTCCCATCCCACTACAGGGCCCGCGCTGCGCCAACTCCACGAAGGTCGTACTACCGTAGTTCTACCAGCTCAGGCAGTCGATCGCGATACAAGAGCATCAACTTCAACAACTTGCGCGCATCCCAATAGCGCGGCCCGAATCGCTTCGGATCGGCCAGCGTGCGAAACAGCCATCCCAGATAGAATCTGTCAGCCCACACCGGAATCCCCACCTGGTCGCCGCTCAAAAACGCAATCGCCGCGCCGATGCAATGGATCGACGCCCGGTACGACAGCCGCTGCTTCACAAAGAGCCCCAACCGCTCCTGCGTTCCGCCGCCCACCGTCACCATCACATGCTGCGGCCGCACGCGCTCCAGCAGTTCCAGCAAGCTAGGATCCTCAATCTCCTTGCCGTACATCGGCGCTACGTACACGCACTCCGCAGGAACCTCGATTCCCTGCCCGCGCAGCCACCTAAGATTTTTCTCCGCGCTCGCCGCGCTGGCCATAATCCAGACCACATTCCCCGGCTGATGCGCGTCGTCTCTTCGCAGCAGCTCGCGCAGGTACTTCAGCCCCGACAGTCTGTGAATCTTCTGCTTTGAGATCCGGTTCCAGATCAGCACCATGAACGCGGAATCCGTAAGGCACAGATCGGCGTTCAGCAGCGCCTCACGGTAGCCCACATTGCGGTCGATGTCCTTCAGCGCCGGCGCCGCCGGAACCACCAGCAGCCCGCCACGCTCTATACGCTCGACTGCGTCCTCAACCGATCCGTTGAAGAAGCGCACGCCCAAGATCCTTACGAATTCCTGCACGTCACGAACTCCGGCAGCATCTTTGCTTGCCCCTACTTTCCCGATGCGCCGCGCGCGATCTCGCCCTCAATCCAGCGGTAGGTTGTCTCCATTCCATCCCGCAGCTTCGTCGAAGGCTCCCAACCCAGCTTCTCCAGGATCATGGTGTTGTCGCTGTTGCGTCCGTTCACACCCTTCGGCGCGCTGAGGTTGTACTTGCGCTCCAGCTTCACGCCCGCGATGTCTTCGACAATGTCCACCAGTTGATTGATCGTGACGAGCTCGCTCGATCCGAGATTAATCGGCTCATCGATATCGCTCTCCATGATCATCTGCGTTCCCTTCACGCAGTCGTCGATATACATGAAGCTTCGCGTCTGCTGCCCGTTCCCCCAGATCTCAATCTCATGCTTGCCGGAGATCTTTGCCTCGATCACCTTCCTGCAGATCGCCGCCGGCGCTTTCTCGCGCCCGCCGTTCCACGTTCCATGCGGCCCATACACGTTGTGATACCGCGCCACGCGCGCCACCAGCCCGAAGTCCTCCTCGAAGTGCCGGCACATGCGCTCGCTGAACAGCTTCTCCCACCCGTAACCGTCCTCGGGCAGCGCCGGATACGCATCGCTTTCCTTCAGCGGAACCACATTCGCGTCCGTCTGCTTTTCGCCGTTGTACACGCACGCGCTCGAAGAGTAGAAGAACCGCTTCGCTCCTGCATCCTTGGCCGCGATGAGCATGTGCGTGTTCGTCAGCACGCTTAGCATGCACAGCGCCTTGTTGTTCTCGATGAAGCCCATCCCGCCCATATCAGCCGCGAGCTGATACACCAGCGTCACGCCCTTCGCCGCCCTGTGACAGTTGTCCTGATCCTTCAGGTCCAGCGACAGGTTCTCCACACCGTCCGTCACCTGGTACCACTCCTCCAACGGCTTCACATCCACCGCGCGGACCACGCTCACGCCGTTTTCCAGTAGGCTCTTAACCAAGTGGCCGCCGATGAATCCACCTGCACCACAGACGACCGCCTTCTCGCCCTTCAGACTCATTCACTCTCCGCGTCGCAAAATCAACCCACTCAGCGTTTCCCTCAATCTTATCCCGATCCACGCATCGCTCGTATCTCCCCGTTCTGTGGGACCAGCTTGCCAAATGACAGATCGATGACTTCTCGATGACATTAACGGTCGCAGCCGCTCCGCAACGCCGAAGGCATACTCGCAACGCACCCGCGCATCCAAGCGCTTTCGCCTCGCTGCGCCACATGCTGCGCACCAACCCGATGGTTGCGGCCGGCGTCATCCTGCTCGTCTTCTTTTCGCTCTGCGCCATCTTCGCTCCGCTGCTTGCGCCGCATGACCCCGCCCAGCTCGACCTCACCCAGCGCCTGCTGCCGCCCTCGCACGCCCACTGGTTCGGTACCGACGAGCTCGGCCGCGACGTGCTCTCGCGCACCATCTACGGCGCACGCGTCTCTCTACTCGTTGCCATCACCGTCGTCGGTTCGTCGCTTCTCGTCGGCGGCGTCCTCGGCTGCATCGCGGGCTTCTACGAAGGATGGGCCGATACGCTCATCAATCTCTACCTCACCAACGCCTTTCTCGCGCTGCCGGGAATCCTTCTGGCCGTGGCCATCGTTGCGTTCCTCGGCCCCTCGCTCGTCAATCTCATCGTCGCTCTCGCGCTCGCCGGCTGGGTCAACTATGCGCGACTCGTTCGCGGCCAGGTGATGGCGATGAAGCAGCGCGAGTTCGTGCAAGCTGCGCGCTCGCTCGGAGCCTCCGACCTGCGCCTCATGCTGCATCACATTCTGCCAAACATCGTCCAGCCCGTGCTTGTGCAGGCGGCTATCGGCATGGCAGGTGCCGTGCTCGCTGAGGCAACGCTGAGCTTCCTCGGCCTCGGCGTGCAACCGCCTACGGCCACCTGGGGCGCCATGCTCAACGACGCCCGCTCCCACCTCTTCGAATCCCCTTATCTCGTCTTCTTCCCCGCAGCCGCCGTCGCGCTCTGCGTCCTCGCCTTCAACCTCGTCGGCGATGGATTACGCGATCTGCTGGATCCGCGCACGCGCATTCGCGAAGGAATGTGAGTTAGTGAATAGTGAGTAGTGAATAGTGAATAAGGCGACAACAAATCGCGCCACTGACCGCGATTCGGTCTTATGATGCGGAACTGACCTGACCGTCATTCGCCTTTGCTTTTTTCGTATTCACTATTCACTACTCACTATTCACTGTCCCTTATGATTGGCGTCCTCTCCGACACACACTCGCTGCTCCGACCCGAAGCGCTCGACGCGCTCCGCGGCGCCACGCACATCCTCCACGCCGGTGACGTCGGAGACATCGCCATCCTCGAAGCCTTAAGAAAAATTGCGCCCGTCACCGCCATCCGCGGCAATATCGACACCGGCGGTCCCACCGCGCAACTTCCCGCCACCGAAGCCATCGAGCTCAACGGCCGCCTCATCTACATGCTGCATTCCCTCGCGGATCTCGACCTCAAGCCCGAAGCGGCCGGCATCTCCGTCGTCATCTCCGGCCACTCGCACAAGCCAACGATCGAGACTCGCAACGGCGTTCTGTACCTCAACCCCGGAAGCTGCGGCCCGCGCCGCTTCTCGCTTCCTGTCACCGTCGCGCACCTGCGCGTCGGCGACGCTGTACCCCGCGCCGAGATCGTCCGGCTCTCCGTTTGAGTTTGCGCTGGACCTTACCGCATCGCAACGGCTGATCGCGGATCCGCCACTGGCTTCGATGGCTGCTTCGGCGTCGGCTTCTGCACGATCACCGGATTTACCGGCGCGGGTACAGGATGCGGCGGGGCCTTCGTCCAGTCCAGCGTTACGGTCGAAAGAATGTCCGCCATCCGCTGGTTCAGGCGCTGCAGCTGCCGCTCCGTAATCTCCTGCGCTCCACTGGAGATCGAACAGAAGGTGTTGATCTCCATGTCGAACCGGTAGCACGAACCTTTGCGATACGCCGTGTATACCTCATCGCGCGCCTCGACGCAGATCTCGCCGTGCTCATCATGCCCATGAGTAAATCGCATGCCGGCAATGTCCTGCGTGTCCGTCGAATCTTCCGGCGGCGCGTCGACCGGAGCCGCCTCCTTCGCGCACTCCACGTCGTTCGTATGCGGCGTCACGCTGTAATAGAAGACCGCTCCGCTGAAGGTCGAATATGGATAGGGATTGAAATCGATGCTGGCGATCCCGCGCACCTTCGCTTCGGGCGAGGCCGTGCGCGCGTCGTTGTGGAACGTGCTCACCAGCCCGTCCTTGCGGTTCAAGGTCCAGCCCGGCGGCACCTTGAACTTCACGCCAAAGTGCCCATCCTTGAAGTTTTGCGGGGTAGCCGTCGAAGGCGGCGCCGTCGGAACCGTGATTCTCATCTTTTGCTGCGCGGCAGCCGGAAGCCCAGTCACGCATGGAAGTCCCACCAGGGTTATCCCCAGGGACAGTATCGCCAAAAGACCCATTCTTCTCATCGTCGCATCCGCGGGTCGGTCAACCAATACATCCAATCGGTCAGCAGATTGACAACGACATACGTCAGCCCGACAGCCAGGATGCACCCTTGTACGAGAGCATAATCCCGATTGGAAATCGCCGAAAGTGTTAGACGCCCCAGCCCTGGCCATCCGAAGATCGTCTCCGTAACCACCGCTCCTGCAAGCAGCGAGCCAAACTGCAGCCCCAGAACCGTCAGCACCGGGTTCAGTGCGTTCCTCAGCGCGTGCCTGTACACGACAGTGTGCTCCGGAAGTCCTTTGGCTCGCGCAGTACGAACGTAATCTTGGCCCAACTCTTCCAGCATGGACGTTCGTACCATGCGCGTCAGAATCGCCGCCACACCCAGCCCAAGCGTAATGGCCGGCAGTACAAGATGTTTCAGAAAATCAAATCCGCCGGTGCCCGCGCCCGAGACCGGTAGCCAGCCCAGCCCGATCGCAAAGACCACGATCAAAATCGGCCCCAGCGCGAAGTTCGGAAAGCTCAGCCCGAACAGGCTGGTGACGCCGACCGCGCGGTCCTGCCACTTGTCCCGTCGCGTCGCCGAGTACACGCCGGCCGGAATGGCCACGCCCGCACCCAGCAGCATCGCCGCCGCCGTGAGCGCCAGCGTGTACGGATACCGCTGCAGAATCAGGTGCATCACCGAATCGTGCAGGCGCAGCGACTGACCCAGATTGCCATGCGCAATGCCGCGCCAATAGTGCATGTACTGCATGCCCAGCGGCTGATCCAGTCCATACGAGTGCCGCAGCGCCGAAATATCCGCCGCCGTCGCTCCCTCACCCAGCATCTGCACGATGGGATCGCCCGGCACAAGGTGAATCAGCAGAAACACTACCGTAACCACCAGCCACAGCACGGGCAGCGTCGTCGCCGTGCGCTTGAACAGCCTCCATCCCATCTGCCGGACCCGCCGCGTCTGCTTGTCCGGTATCGTTGTTGTGGCAATCGTCATCGGCCCGTTCCCACCATACCTGCGGCGTGGCTCGGCGTCGTTGCTTTCTCCGCGCCCGGTTCCTCCACCCGCACCCTCGCGATGCGCCGGCGCTCCACATCCACCACCGTAAACCGGCGGCCTTGGATCTCGACGCTCTCACCCGGCTCCGGCAGATGTCCCAGCCGCGCCAGCAGCAGACCCGCCAGCGTCTCTACGCCCGCCTCGCGCGGAAGTTTCCAGTGCAGCTGGGTCACCAGGTCGCGCAGGCTGGCACTCCCATCCAGCAACAACCCTCCACCCGGAGCCGCCAGCGGAAGGGCGCGGCCCGTATCGAACTCGTCCTCCAACTCACCCACGACCTGCTCAAGCACATCCTCCGCCGTCACCAGCCCCAGCGTCGATCCGAACTCGTCCACCACAATCGCAAGCTGCCTTCGCGACTCCTGAAACTCGCGCAGCAGGTCCACTGCCAGCTTCGTCTCCGGAACCACCTGCACGTCCCGCATCACCTGGCGCAGTGTCAGCCCCGATTCCGACTTGTTCCCCATCCCCTGCGCCACACTGCGGAAGTGCATCAGCCGGGCCACATCCATCGCGTGCACCAGCCCGATGATGTGCTCGCGGCCGCGCTCCGGGTCGTACACCGGCACGCGCGTATGCTGCTCCTCCACAATCCGTCCGCTGGCCTGCTCCAGAGGCATATTCGCCGGCAGCGAAAAGATCTTTCCCCGCGGCGTCATGATCTCGCTCACGGACACATCCTTCAGCTCGATAGCGCGGTGAATCATCTCTTCCTGGAATCGCGGCAACAGACCCACCCTCCGCGTGGCCGTCACCATCAGCTTCAACTCTTCGGGTGAATGTGCCGGCGTCTCACCGCGCAGCTGCGCGCGGAAGATCCGCAGCACAACCTTCGCCGAAACATTCATCGCCATCACCGCCGGCCGCGTCATGCGCAGAAACACATCCACCGGGCCCGCAACCGCCAAGGCGATGCGCTCCGCCCGGCGCAGCGCCAGGGCCTTCGGCACCAGCTCGCCCAGCACCACCTCAAAGTACGTAATCAGCACGAACGCAATCACCACCGCGATCACGTGCGCATACACGAGCGCCTGGGTTGCCGAGACCCACTGCAGCCGCTGAATCTCGTGCATCAGTCCTTCGGCCACCACGGGCTCGCCCAGCGCGCCCAGCGCCAGCGCCGCCAGTGTCACACCAAGCTGTACGGCGGAAAGAAACTCATCCAGATGCTGTTTCAGGTGCAGCACCGTGCGCGCGCCCGGCTTGTTGGCCGCAATCAACTGCTCCACACGCGTCTCGCGCACGCTTACCAGCGCGAACTCCGCGGCCACAAAAAAACTGTTCGCCAGGATGAAGAAGGCGATCAGAGTTCCGTGCACCAGCAGCCACTCAAGCATGTGCCCTTAAGCCTAGACGCAACGAAGCCCGTGAGCAACGCCCACGGGCTACGCTAACTTGCTGAGTCGCTTCCTTACACCAGTACCTTCTTCAGCGTCTGGTCGATGTGCTCCTTCGGTACATAGCCCACAATCTGCTCGGCAACCTTGCCGCCCTTGAAGACCAGCAGCGCCGGAATGCCGCGGATGCCATACCGTCCCGGCGTCATGTTATTGCGGTCGACGTCCATCTTCATCACCTTCAGCTTGCCGTCATACTCCTCTGCGACAGCATCCACCACCGGCGCCAGCGCCCGGCAAGGACCGCACCACGCCGCCCAGAAGTCAACCAGCACAGGCTTCTCCGACTGAAGCACCTGCTTCTCAAAATCGGCGTCGTTTACCTCGGTCACAAACTGACTCGTCGCTGCCATCGCATTCTCCTTCGAACTCTCGGCCCTGCGCTCGCAGGGCGCTCATCAACCCACTCATAATAGATGCTTACCCGTGGAAAACGATGCAGTTACCCCAAATCCTCTCCCACCAAGCTCATAGCCGGAATTTCTCAACTCAAACCGTCCCACTTGTCTCGGCGGCCTGCAGCACCGTGCGCTCGACACCGCCCGCGATCTTCACCGGAACCCACTCAATCCCGCCGCCCGCCTTTACCAGAAGCTCGGTCTTCTCAAGCGGCGTGATTCCCTCGTTGAGAATCACCAGCACCGACGGCCCCGCCCCGCTCAGCGCCACGCCCGCAACGTACGGCTCCTTCGCCAGCGGCAACAGTCTTTCCAGCAGCGGACACGCCTTCAGCCGATACGGCTGATGAACCCGGTCCTGCATGCCGGCCTTCAACAGATCCAGCCTTCCCTGCGCAAACGCCGCCGTCAAGAGCGCCGCGCGCTGCACATTGAAAACCGTGTCGGCCCTGGAGTACGAATCAGGCAGCAGAGCCCGCGCCTCCTTCGTCGCCAGCGCCGCCGGCTGCATCGCCAGCATCAGCTCCCATTCAGGATTCCCCGTAAAGCTCGCCGCCTTCACACCGCTCTCAGTCATCGCCGAAACCGTGAACCCGCCATACCAGCACGCCGCAACGTTGTCCGGATGCCCTTCGCGCATCGTCGCTTCGCTCACGCTGCGTTGGTCGCTCCACTGCAAACCCGCGAAATGGTCCGCCAGCACCACACCCGCGCAGATCGCCGCCGCGCTCGAACCACAACCCATCCCCAGCGGAATCTCATTGTTCATCTTCAGCCGCAACGCCGCGGGCGCTTCCACCGAGAGATTCTCAATCACGTTCTTGTACGTCTCGAGGATGAGGTTGCCATCAACGCTTCCAACGAGCTCCGCATCGCGGCCTGTCGCCTCAATGCTCCACTCCTGCGCCGGCCACGCCTCCACCGTCAACCACATCGACAGCGCCAGCCCCACCGCATCGAACCCCGGCCCCAGGTTCGCCGAGGTCGCCGGCAACCGCAACCGTATCCCACGCCTCCCCCGCTCGCCGAGCCCGCTCACACCGGCTGCCCTGCTTCTTTCTCCAGAGCGCGCAGAACCGCATCCACGTCCGCTTCGAGCACCAGCGGCTCACGCTGCAGCCGCGCAAACTCCGCTTGCTCGGCCGCCGTCGCGCCCGCCATCTCTTCGTCCGTCAGCAGATCGCCGCGATGAAACTTGATCGTGTACTCGGAATCCTTCAGCGTGTGCCCGGTCAGCAGAAGCACGGCGGTTTCTTCCGGCCCCACACGTCCATCGGCCACCAACTTCTTCAACCCGGCGAGCGTCACCGCGCTGGCCGGCTCGCAGCCGATGCCCTCTGCGCCGATCTCCGCCTTGGCCAGCGCAATCTCCCGCTCGGTCACCTGCTCCACCCATCCGCCGGTCGCGGCAATCACCCGCGCCGCTTTCTTCCAGCTGGCAGGATTGCCAATGCGTATCGCACTCGCCCGCGTCTCCGCCTGCACCGGCTCCAGATCGCCTTCGCCGCCCTTCTGCATCCAGCGATACAGCGGGTTCGCTCCCTCCGCCTGGATCACGCTGATCTTGGGCACGCGCTTGATGAAGCCCAGGTGTTTCATCTCCATCAGTCCCTTGCCCAGCGCCGAGCTGTTCGCCAGGTTCCCGCCCGGCACAATCAAATGCTGCGGAACCTGCCACTCCAGCTGCTCCAAAATCTCAAACGCCGGCGTCTTCTGCCCTTCCAGCCGGTACGGGTTCACCGAGTTCAGCAGATAGATCGGCGCCCGCTTCACAATCTCAGCCAGCACCTTCACGCAGCCGTCGAAGTCTGTCTTCAACTGCATCGTCGTCGCGCCATAGTCCATCGACTGCGACAGCTTGCCCCACGCAATCTTTCCCTCCGGGATCAGCACGAGGCTCTTGAGACCCGCCCGCGCCGCATACGCCGCCATCGCCGCGCTCGTGTTGCCGGTGGAGGCGCACGCGACCCATGTAAATCCGCGCGACACCGCCACGCTCAGCGCCGCCGTCATCCCCGTATCCTTAAAGCTCCCCGTCGGGTTCATCCCCTGGTGCTTGGCCAGCAGCCAGTTCAATCCCAGAGCACTCGCCGACCGCGGCATCGCATACAGCGGCGTATCGCCCTCGCGCAAGGTCACCACGCGGTCCTCGGCCACAATCGGCAGCAGCTCCCGGAAGCGCCAAACGCCGCTCTGGTCCACCGCCATCGTCGAGGTCTTGCGCTCCTGCCAAAGATGCTTCAGCGCGCCCGGATTCGGCCGGTACACCGGTTCCTTCGTCTTCGGAGCTCCTTCGCTCCATGCGTACTCCACCTCGAACAGCTCGCCGCATTCCACGCAGCGGAAGTTGCTCGCCGCCGCTGCGCCGTCAATGCGCACGCCGCATCCGGTGCACCTCAATCTGTGAACTGACAAACTCATGCGTCCTCCTAGACTACCGTAGCTATATGCGCCGAGCTCTGTTCACCGCCGTCGTCGTCGCCGTCTTCGCCCCCATCCTGCACGCACAAAAGCAGCTTCAGCTCGCCTGCGCCGCCGATCTCGAGCCCGTGATCCCCACCCTCGCCGCCGAATACCAGCGCGCCACCGGCGTCCATCTCGTCACATCTTTCGGATCCTCCGCCACGCTCGCCCAGCAGCTCTCGAACGGCGCTCCGCAGGATGTCTTTCTCTCCGCCGACACTGCCCACCCGCAACAGCTTGTCGCGGCTGGCGTCGCGCTCGGCCCCGTAACGCCCTACGCCCACGGCGTCCTTGTCCTCTGGGCGCGCAACGACTCCCCGCTCCAGCCCATCTCGCTCAACACGCTGAAATCGCCAAGACTCACGCGCCTCGCCATCGCCAACCCCACGCACGCGCCCTACGGCCTCGCCGCGCAGCAGGCGCTTCAACACATGGGCCTCTATACGCAGCTCCAGACCAAACTCGCCATCGCCGAAAACATCGGCCAGACCGCGCAGTTCGCCGAGTCCGGCAACGCCCAGGCCGGCCTCATCTCGCTCACCATCGCCTCGAGCGCACACTTCCGCCAGCTCGGCCGGTTCGTCCCCATCCCACCTGACGCCTACTCCCCCATCCAGCAAGCCGGCGTCATCCTCAAATCCAGCCAACACCAGCAACTCGCGCGTCAGTTCCTCGACTGGCTCACCAGCCCCGCCATCCAGCACCAACTCCACTCCTTCGGCCTCGACCCCGCAAGGTAATGCGCTCACCACAAAATCGAGAACAAGACTTGCTCCCGTACACTTCCCGCATGGACAACGCCGCCATCATCCAGCGCTTCATCGACGAGGTCATCAACCAAGGCCGCTACGAAGTCTGCGACCAGATCGTCGCCGAGGACTTCCTCGAGCTCGACCCGCTCCCCGGCCAGCGCCAGGGCCGCGAGGGCCTCAAAGAGGTCATCGCCATGTTCCGCTCCGCCTTCCCTGACATCCACTGGGTCACCGACGAGTCCATCTCCTCGGGCGAAAAAGTCGTCACGCGCTTCACCTGGACCGGCACCCAGCGCGGCGACTTCCTTGGCATCCCCGCCACCGGCCGCCCTGTCACCGTCAAAGGCGTCGTCATCGACCGCGTTGTCAACTCTCTGATGACCGACAGCCGCATCCTCATGGACACCTTCGGCATGATGATGCAGCTCGGCGTCATCCCTCCGCCGGCGTAGCACCCGCTACACTTCCCCACATGGACCTCGCCGCGCTCGGCCTCACCCTCCGCCTCGCGACCGTCACCACGGTCCTGCTCCTGATTCTCGGCACGCCGCTCGCTCTCTGGATCGCCGGCTGCTCTTCAACAAAGTCCCACACCATCGCAAGACGCATCGCACAGGCCGCCGTCGCTCTTCCGCTGGTCCTCCCACCCACCGTCCTCGGCTTCTACCTCCTCGTCTGGCTCGGCCCTGCACGAGCCCCCGGCCGCGCGCTCATCCATCTCATCGGCCACCCCCTCGCCTTCACCTTCAGCGGGCTCGTCGTCGGCTCCATGATCTACAGCCTTCCCTTCGCCGTCCAGCCGCTCGTCCTCGCCTTCCAGCACGTCGATCCCAACCTCACCGCCGTCGCCGCTACCCTCGGCGCCTCGCCGCTCACCGTCTTCCGCCGCATCATTCTCCCGCTCTCCCGCACCGGCTTCCTCACCGCCGCCGTCCTCACCTTCGCCCACACCGTCGGCGAGTTCGGCGTCGTCCTCATGCTCGGCGGCGACATCCCCGGCCTCACCCGCACCCTCTCCATCTCCATCTTCGACCAGGTCCAGGAGCTCAACTACCGCGCCGCCGATATGACCGCCCTCACCCTCGTCGCCATCTCCTTCGCCGCCCTCATCCTCGTCTACTGGCGCAGCGCCAGCCCGCAGGCCATCGACGCATGACGGACGAAACGCCTAGCACCGGCTGCCTGCTTACGGCTCGCACTGTGCCGTACCATCACCACCTCCGGTTCGAGTGCACTCTCGGCAATCTGCACCTGCACGTTGGTCCCGCATTTGAGCATCCATGGAGCATCCTCTTCGGTCCCTCCGGCAGCGGAAAGAGCTCCATCCTCCGCGCCCTCTGCGGCCTTCTGCCCAACGCCCACGCGCGCGTCTTCCGCGGCGACCCGCCCGGCGAGCACAACATCGACCTCACGCCACTGCCTCCCCATCACCGCGCGATCGCCTACGCTCCCCAGCAGCCCTCGCTCTTTCCGCACCTCACCGTCCGCGACAACATCGCCTTCAGTCACACCATTCGCTCACGGCCATCGTCCCCGGTTCTCGAAGATGTCCTCTCACTCTTCGAACTCCATCCGCTCCTCGACCGCAACCCCAACCGGCTCTCCGGGGGCGAGCGCCAGCGCGTCAATCTCGCCCGCGCCTTTGCCGTCCCCGACGCGAAGCTCATGCTCCTCGACGAACCCTTCACCGGCCTCGACCTCGCTCTCCGCGACCAGCTCCTTCCGCGCATGAAGGACTTTCTCGCCGCGCGCAACATCCCCTGCATCTCCGTCACGCACGATGTCGACGAGGCGCTGCTGCTCGACGCCCAGATCTTTCACATCGACGCCGGCCGCATCACCATGCACGGCCCCGCACGCGCCGTCCTCGCCGCAGAACGGGAACGCCTCCTCAACGCCCTGCGCTGAACCGTTCCGCTAAATTCGCGACGCTGGGATGAACCTCCCGTGTACTCTGTCTGCAATCTCCAATCGCACTCTGCTTCCAACTCAAATCCACTCGCAGGCCCAGCCATGATCGACGTTCACCCGCCGCAACATGCCCCCATGACGAAACGCGACTTCTTCGTCCATCTCTTCATCGTCATCCTCGGCATCCTCATCGCCATCGGTCTCGAGCAGGCCGTCGAGGCCTTCCATCACCATCAGGAGCGCCAGGCCCTGATCGATGACTTTCATCGCGAGTGTGCCGAAAACCTGAAAGTCTTCGATTTCGATCTCGATGTAGCTCGCCACGAGATTGCCTGGGAGCACGCCTCGCTTGCAGCCCTCCGCATTGCCCAGCCGAGCGGCGGATACGTCACCGTCACCATGCCTCGACCACCTGAGCAAGACAACCTCCAGGCGCCATCCCGCTCGGTCTGGTCGGTCGCAAAGACCAGCGGGAAGGTCGACCTCCTGCCGGAAAACCTTGCCGAGATCTTCGATCGCGTCGATACCGAAGGCGCGCATTGGAACGACGTGGTCCAGCCCGCCACCACCACTTTCCAGCGCGTGAAGAGCTTCGGCGATCGCACCGGCTCTCCCCTGAACACTGGAGCGACCATTCACCTCACCCTCGCCCAGCGCGACGACGCCGAAGCCATCTTCGACAATCACCTCGTCCAGTTCGAACAGGAGAGGCTCTGGCTCTCATGGTGGAAGGGCGCTTCCGTTAGTGTCCTTCGCGGCGTCCAGTCCCGCGCCGACATGGCCGAAGACATCAAGCAAGCCAACGTCGCTTCCCGTCAACAGTAACGTTCCACGTATTCGGAGAGCCCGCATGATCGACATCCACGCACCTCACGAATCCACCCACACCTGGACCGACTTCCTCATCCACATCGCCATCATCACCATCGGCATCTTCATCGCGATCGGTCTCGAGCAAACGTTCGAAGCCGTCCATCACCTTCACCAGCGCCACCTGCTCGAAGACAATCTGCATAACGAGCTCCGCGCCGATCTCCGCCGCGACGCCTCTGACTTTCGCATTTTGGCCGACATCCGCGCCTACACGCTGGAACTGAAGTCCGCCGTCTCGGCTCGCCGCATCGGCCACTCCTCACCCGTAACGCCTGCGCCCAACGATCCCCGCCGCCACCGGATTCCTCTCGCTCCTTCCATCGCCATCTGGGATGCTGCCAAGCTCGACGCCACCATTACGCTCCTTCCTTCACGAGAGATCGATCTCTTCAACGGCGTCGTTCTCCAGCACGACCTCACCTTCGCCGCGCTCGATGACTTCCAGCACAGCGCCTTCGCCCTCGAAAGCTTCGAGGAGCGCTTCATCGACACGCACGGCGCCTTCGATATGGGCTATCCCGCGCCGCCGCCCAGCCTCGATGCCATGTCTCCCGCCGACCTCACCCAGTACGAGACCCTCCTCGCCGCCTACATCAAAGCCATCGACCGCATCAATGTACGCGTTCACTTCTTCGACCGCGTTGCCCGCGCCATCCTCGACGGCGCCACTGACCGCGATGACCTCACCCGCCGCGCCTTCCCCAACAACCAGCCTCCCGCCCTCGACATCCCATCCGCCGACCAGGAGAGCACGCACCCATGATCGACATCCACCCGCCGCAACACGCCCATGACGAAGCGCGACTTCTTCGTCCATCTCTTCATCGCCATCCTCGGGATCGTGCTTCTCTATCTCAATCTGCCGGAGCCGACTCCCGCCACACCGCAGAGCTGAATCGACGCCCTAATCGGCTGCATTCAGTGGAGGCTCAATCGCTCTTTAGCCACGCTCGAATCAACGCGCCGCACTCCGCCGGTTGCTCGTCATTCGGCAGATGCCCCGCACCGCTCAGGACCACCTTCTCGCTCGGTCCGAGATGTTGCATCAGCTCCTCGGACGTCGATGCCGGCACAACCGGATCGAGTTCGCCCCACAGCAGCAGCGCAGGCACCTCCGTCCTGCGTTCCCGCAACGCGTCGCCGAGCCGTTCCATATCGCGCGCCCAGCTCTTCAGGAGTCGCAGCACATAGTCAGTCGTGCCCGGATGGCGCAGCGTCCCAAGGTACGGCTCGATCTGCGCATAGCCGACGCCGCGGCGGTCGCCCGGCATCCGGCGGAACGCCTCCAGCATCAATCGCCGCGGTACATGCGGAAGCAGCCTCGCAAACCATCGCCCCGGCCGGCTCAGGTAAAACTGCACCAGCGGCTCCTCTCGTTTTGAAAACGGGTGCGCCGGAGCGATCAGAATCATTCCTTGCAGCAGCTCCGGCCGCCATGTCGCGAGCTCCAAGGCAATCGCCCCGCCGTACGAATGCCCCAGCACTACCGGCCGCTCCATCCCCAACGCCGCGATGACTTCGCCCACCAACTCTGCGACACCGCGAAAACTCGCGTCACTCCCGCTCGGCCTCTCGGAGTATCCGCCGCCCGGCAGATCCAACGCGACCACACGCCGTCCGGCCGGCAGCTCCTCGCCCAGTCTGCACAGGCACTCAGCGCCGGCGATCAGCCCGTGCAGCATCAGGATCGGTGCACCCTTCGCCGGCTCGCGCAAGTCCCGCTCCAAATAAGAGAGCCGAACACCGCTCACACACAGATCGCGCCGCGTCCACCCCACCGGCGTCATCGCAGCCGCGCTCACCCTCGCATCACGAAACGGTCGCGGCGGCCATCGCTTCTACGGTGGGAACGCTGCGCCCTCGCGCGGGCAGCAACCTGCGCAGTAGCTCCATCGTCGCGTCCACGTGCTGACGCTCCAGCAGGAACGGCGGAAGGAAACGCAGCACATTCCCCTGCACCACATTCAGCATGAAGCCCTCAGCCAGCGCCTGCTCGGCAACCGCGCGCGCCGGCCGCCCTAGATCGAGCCCCAGCAGCAGCCCGCGTCCGCGTGCCTCCACTCCCAGCTCGCTCGCCAACTCCCGCAGTCCCGCCAGCAGATAGCTGCCCGTACTCTCAACCCGCTCCAGCACCCCCTCGTCCTCGACAATCTTCAAAAACTCCAGCCCCAGCCGGCAGGCGAACGGGCTGCCGCCCAACGTGCTCCCGTGCTTCGCCACGCCGAACGCGTCGAAAAGCTTCTCATTCACCAGGATGGCGCTCAACGGCAATCCTCCGCCCAGCGGCTTGCCCAGGATCAGAACATCCGGCTTCACGCCGGTGCGCGTCGAAGCAAACCACTCGCCCGTACGGCCCAGCCCGGTCTGAATCTCATCCAGAATCAGCAGCGCTCCATGATGGTCGGCCAACCTTCGCGCCTCCTGCAGGAACTCCGCCGAGAGCACATGCACGCCGCCCTCGCCGAGCAGCGGCTCCATCAGCACTGCGGCCGTCTCGTCCGTCACCGCTGCGCGCAGCTGCGCCACATTCTCGCGCTCCACAAATGTCACATTTGGCAGTCCCGGCCCAAAGTCCAGCCGGTACTTGTCTTGTCCGGTCACGCTCAACGACCCGTACGTTCGCCCGTGATACGAGTTTTTCAGCGCCACGATGCCATGCTTCGGCTGCTTGTAGTTCTGCCGCGCGTGCGTCCGCGCCAGCTTCAGCGCGCCTTCTACCGCCTCCGATCCGCCGGTCGAGTAAAAGACCCCCTTCATCCCCGACATCGCGCACAGCCGCTCGCCCAGCTCGCCAGGATAGCGGTTGGCATACTGGGGCGAAAGATGCACCAGCTTCGCCGCCTGGTCGGCCATCGCGGCCACCATCCGCGGATGCGCGTGACCCAGCGCATTCACCCCCAGCCCACCCATCAGGTCCAGATAGCGGTTCCCCGAGCTATCGAACAGGTACACACCCTCGCCACGCTCCATCACCACCGGATAGCGTGCATAAACCGGGAGTAAATAATCTGTGTCCCGCTCCAGAATGGAACGGGCCTCGGCATTTTGCCGTAAATCAACCATGATTCTCCCAGTTCACAAGACTTCGGGCAGTCGGTCAAGCTAACGAAAGGTGCGGAATCAGGGTGGATGCGGCAGAATATTAGAGGCAAGTAGCGCAAACGACGCAGGCTCCCAAAAGCCATAGCAGTCTATGGTTTTATGCAGGCATAGATCGGCTTGCCTCTGTATCAAGCCGTTATCAGCCGTTAAATGTTTTGGCAGCCAAGTTGCTCTAGCAAAGGAAAAGCGGTCCGCAAATTAAGAGTGTCCCTGTGAGAAGCGGCTCCCAAACTCGTCTGCTGGCAATTCTTCTTGCTGTCGTGACGCTCGCCGCGATCGGTCTGGCCATCGCCAATCTTGTCCAGGAGGCCAGCTACCCCGCGCCCACCGACGGCGCTCGCTGGATCGAGACCGACGGTGGCCTCCGCGCCTACATCGTCCCCGCCGGAACTCCCGCCGACAAGGCCGGCATCCACCAGGGCGACATTCTCACCGCCATCAACGGCGTCCCCACGCCGATGGTCGCCACCGCCGTCCGCGAGATGTATCAGACCGGCGTCTGGGGCCACGCCACCTACTCCGTCCTCCGCCCAACCTCCGACTCCTGGTCGAAGCCCGTCGCCATCGACATCGGCGTCATCCTCGAGCCCACCGATCGCACCGACTACCAGGTCAAGCGGCTCATCGGCCTCATCTACCTTGCCATCGGCCTGTATGTGCTCTTCCGACGCTGGACCGCGCCCAAGTCCACGCACTTTTACATCTTCTGCCTGATGTCCTTCATCCTCTACGCCTTCAAGTACACCGGCGAGCTGGACGGACTCGACCAGGTCATCTTCTGGGCCAACGTGCAGGCGACCGCGCTGCAGCCTGCGCTCTTCCTGCATTTTGCGCTCAGCTTCGGCGAGCGCCGCCGCCGCGACCGCAGCAGTCTGCTCTACGCGCCGCTCTATCTTCCCGCAGCTGCCTTCGTTCTGCTGCGCTTCCTGTCACTGCACTACTGGTCGCCCACCGAGCTGCTCCAGCATCGTCTCGAACAGGTCAACTACGCCTATCTCGCGGCGTATTACATCATCGCCGCCGTCGTCTTCTGGGTTCGCTACCGCCGCGAGCAGCAGCCCCTGCAGCGTCAGCAGCTCAAGTGGCTCTCGCGCGGAACCCTGCTCACCGTCCTTCCCTTCACCGTCTTTTACGTCATTCCGTTCCTCTTCGAATGGAACGCGCCAGACATCTTCACCAAGGTCGCCATCCTCTCGCTCATCCTTTTGCCGCTGACCTTCAGCTGGGCCATCGTCCGCTACCGGCTCATGGATGTCGACCTCATCTTCAAGCGCGGCGTCACCTACACACTCGTCACCGGAGCCCTCGTCGGTCTCTACTTCGGCGCCATCGCGCTCTCCGCCGAGTTCGTTCACAACCAGCTCAAGCAGAGCGAAGCCTTGCGCGACTGGGGCTTGGTCATCGCCATCATCGTCACCGGCCTGCTCTTCGACCCCTTGAAGAACTGGATTCAGTCCTGGGTCGATCGCGTCTTCGACCCCAAGCGCCTCGACTACCGCGACACCCTCATCCGCTTCGGCCGCGATCTCAACGCCCAGACCGACCTCCGCGCCCTCGTCGACTCCATCGTCACCAAGCTCCCGCAGATGCTGCTCGTCACGCGCGTCGCCGTCTTCCTCGCCGACGACTCCGAACCCGACGCCATGGACAGCGCGCCGCAGCACTTCTCACTCGCCGCCTCGAACGGCCTCTCCTCCGCGCAGCCTTCCGGGCTCGATCTCGGCTTTCTCACCTTCAACACCCCCGACGCCGGCAATCATCTCTTCTTTGAATCGCCCAACGCTCTTCTGCGCCTTCCCGAGACCCAGCGCCACACCGCAGCCACCCTCGACCTGAACTACTACATCGCCTGCCGCGCCGCCCGCCACGAGGGCACCGGCTCCACCACCGTCGCCGTGCTCGGCCTGGGCCGCACCGCCGACGGCGACTTCCTCTCCAGCGAAGACATGGTGCTGCTCGAATCGCTCGCCGGCTACATCGGCATCGCCATCCAGAACGCCCAGCTCTATCGCCGCCTCGAGCAGAAGGTCTCCCAGTACGAGCGTCTGCACGACTTCAACGAGAACATCGTTGAATCCATCAACGTCGGCGTCTTCGCCGTCGACCTCGAAGACCGCATCGAGAGCTGGAACGCGCAGATGGAAGTCATGCTCGCCACGCCGCGCGCCGAAGCCATCGGACGCAAACTCGCGCAGGTCTTCCCGCCCGAGTTCCTCTCCGAGTTCGACCGCGTCCGCGCCGAGCAGGGCGCTGCCACGCTCTACAAGTTCCGCCTGCCCACGCCCGCCGGAGAGCTTCGCTCCGCCAACATCACCATCGCTCCCCTGCTCAATCGCGACTTCCAGGCCGTCGGCCGCATCGTCATCGTCGACGACATCACCGACCGCATCAACATGGAGACGCAGCTCACGCAGTCGGAAAAACTTTCCTCCATCGGCCTTCTCGCCGCCGGCGTCGCGCATGAAGTCAACACGCCGCTGGCCGTCATCTCCAGCTACGCCCAAATGCTCAGCAAGCAGCTCAGCAAGCCCTCGGGTCCGCAAAACGGCAACGCCATCGCCTTCGACGAAGCCATGCACGCTCGTCTGCAGCCCATCCTCGACAAGATCACGCAGCAGACCTTCCGCGCCTCCGAGATCGTCAACGGCCTGCTCAACTTCTCGCGCATGGGATCCAGCGAATTCTCGCTCGTCGATCTCAACGCCGTCGTACGCGACACAACCCTTCTGCTCGAACACCAGTTGCGCTCCGCCAACGTCCAGGTTGTCACCTCGCTCGACGATTCGCTGCCAGCGATCTCGGGCAACCGCGGCAAGCTCCAGCAAGTTCTCGTCAACTTCATCCTCAACGCCAAGGACGCGCTGCATGGCCGCGATGGCGCCTGCGTCCGCGTCTCCACCCAGCACACCGCCTCCACTGTTCGCCTGCGCGTCGAAGACAACGGCATCGGCATGCCCGAAGAGGTTCTGCGCCGCATCTACGATCCGTTCTTCACCACCAAGAGCAACCCCGCACACGGCCAGCGCAAAGGCACTGGCCTTGGTCTCGCCGTCACCTACGGCATCGTGCAGGAGCACGCCGGCACCATCGATGTCTCCAGCACCGTAGGTGAAGGCTCTGTCTTCGAGGTCAGCTTTCCAGCCGTAGAGCACGCCGCCGCGCCCGCTGTAGAATCTGCTGCCGTACCCGCCGCCGAGTCCCCGGGTCGTACCTCATCCTCCGGATCAACCCTCGACGAAGGGAAGGTAGTACATGTCTAGTTCCGCTGTTGGCGTTCAACAGCTCTCTGAAGAAACGCCGCTCGCTCCACCCTCCGCCAACGTGCGCATCCTCATCATCGACGACGAGGCCGGCATCCGCGACTCTCTCGAGACGCTCCTCACCCTCGAAGGCTTCGCCGTCGATCTCGCGCCCGAAGGCTCCGCCGGGATGGACCTTATCACCCGCAACGCCTATGACCTGCTGCTTCTCGACCTCGCGCTGCCCGGCGAGAGCGGTCTCGATCTGCTGCCGCGCATCCGCTCGCTCGCGCCCGATCTTCCGATCATCATGATCACCGCCTACGGCACCGTCGGCAACGTCGTCGATGCCATGCACGCCGGCGCCTCCAACTTCATCCAGAAGCCATGGGACAACGAAAAGCTCCTCGCCGATATCCGCGCCGCCATCGGCCGCCGCCGCGCTGAAACCGAAGTCGTCCAGCTCAAGCGCACGCTCAAGCAGCGCTACTCGTTTAAGAACATCGTCGGCAAGAGCGACATCATGCTCAAGCTCTTCGACCTCGTCTCGCAGGTCGCCCCCAGCCGGTCGACCGTCCTGATACAAGGCGAAAGCGGCACCGGCAAGGAGCTCATCGCCAAAGCCATCCACGCCAACTCGCCGCGCAAAGACAAGCCCTTCATCCCGGTCAACACCGGCGCGGTTCCCTCCGACCTGCTCGAGTCCACGCTCTTCGGTCACGAACGCGGCGCCTTCACCTCCGCCATCGCCGTCAAGAAGGGCCTCTTCGAGGTCGCCGACCAGGGCACGCTCTTTCTCGACGAGATCGGCACCATGTCCATCGACATGCAGGCCAAGATTCTCCGCGTCCTGCAGGACCGCCGCTTCATGCGCCTCGGCGGCACGCAGGAAATTCAAGTCGACGTTCGCATCGTCGCCGCCACCAACGTCAATCTGCAGCAGGCCGTCAAAGAGGGCCGCTTCCGGGAAGACCTCTTCTACCGCCTCAACGTCATCTCGCTCGAGCTTCCGCCGTTGCGCAACCGCAAGGAAGACATTCCGCTGCTCGCCACGCACTACCTCAAGTTCTACGCCGAAGAGAACGGCTTTCCCACGCCCGAGCTCGCGCCCGACGCGCTGCGCGTCCTCATGGAGTACGAGTGGCCCGGCAACGTCCGCGAGCTCGAAAACGTCATCGAGCGCTCCGTCGTCCTCTCCACCGGCAGCCTCCCAGCCATCATCAACGCCGATCTGTTCCCCGCGCAGCTTCGCGGCAACACCTACTCCACCACTCTGCTCGAGCAGCGCCCCGAGGCCTCGCTCTTCGACGTCATGGAGGACATCGAGCGCCGCATCATCGCCGACCGCCTCGAGCGCTGCAACTGGAACCAGACCGAAGCCGCCGAGTACTTCCGCATCCCGCTCTCCACCCTCAACCAGAAGATCAAGCGCCTCAACATCGAGGTCCGCAAACGCTCCCGCGAGTAACGATGGAAGGAGATTCGGAGGAGGATGAACATCCGGACGAAGATCGTGGTGGTCGCGCTCGGGTTCAGCGTTGTGGCGGCTCTTGCACCTGCCGCCACGAGCCGTCCCTCTTCATCAGATAAGGCGCTCCGGACTCGCTTCTTCGCCCATCGCGGTGACTTCGAAAAGCTCGTAGCGATGGCGAACGAAGATAGCCATTTGACCCGGATCGCGTCCGATTTTACCTGGCTGGACGATGACGCTGCGTGGCCGAGAAACAACGTCGGCATTTCGGAGAAGCGCTGGAACGATTACAAACAGCTGTTCCGAGAGGTTGGTGACCCGCTGGGAATTCTTAAGAGCGATAAGCCTGCTCGGATCGAGTTCCCGATTTTTACAGTAGGCTCAGTTCCGAGCGGCGCCGCGAAGGGCCTGGTATATAGTCAATCGCCTCTGCGCCCTGTTCTGGAATCCCTTGACACGAAGCCCCCGGAGAAGTATTGGAACGGGACAGATCGAAGCCACGTTCTCGTGTACAAAGCAATCGGAGATCACTGGTACATCTTCTACGAAGAGGGGTGAACATGAGGGGCGAGTGCGCATCAGATGCAGCTCGCATCCGCGTCGCTCGCCGGTCCAGGCGGCGCCACAGTGCTGTCACCTGTGCTTCACAGTGACGCAACTGCGTCCTGTCACCTGGACCATCTTTCTTAACTGAGAACCGATACCTAACGCCGTCCCTTTTTAGCCGCTGCTTTCTTCTTCGCCGGGACCTTCTTCGGGGGTGTCTTCTTAACAGCCTTAGCAGGCTTCTTTGCAGCCTTCTTCGGGGCTGCTTTGTTCGCCGTCTTCTTCGAGCCCGGCTTTGCCTTCTTTTTCGCCGCAGCCTTCACCGGTTTGGCAGGCTTCTTGGCCGGTGCCTTCTTGGCCGGCACAGCCTTCTTCGCCGGAATCTTGGTAGCCTTGCTGGCCGCTGCGGGAACAGCCTTCTTTGGAGCTTCCGGCTTCTGCGCCGCCTTAGGCTCCGCTACGGCCTGCTTCTTCGCCGCCTTTGCCGGTGCGCTCGCTGCCGCGGCCGCCGCGCCCTGCTCGGCCGGGGCTGCCGCAGCCTTCGCCGCCTTCTTCGGAGCCTTGCCTTCGCGCTTCGCGGGCCTGCGCCGCAGATTCGGCGGCGGCGGTGGCGCCGGCGGAGAGTACGGCTCCAGAAACGCCCGTGCAGCTTCCGGCGTCTCCAGCTTCGCATCCATGATTGCGAAGAACAGCTTTTCCAGCAGCTCGTTGTAGCCCGCGATCTCGGGCGTGATCCGCATCTCCTGCATCAGCGCATACGGAATCTTCGTGCGAGCCTGCGGCCACTCCTCAAAGAAACGCTTGAACTTCTGTTGCACCGGCGCGCTCTTCGATCCAAACACCAGCGACAGCACGGCCTGCGGATCGGCCGCGTAGATCATCTTCCATGCCGCCGACGGCACCGAGGCGTCCTTGCCCGTGATCTGCGCTGCCAGGGCCTTGGTCCGGCCCTCCAGCGATTCAATCTCCGCGACGAAACCCTCGCGCGCAAACGTCTTCTTGAGCGCCGCGGTCTCCTTCGGCCCCAGCTTCGCCGTCAGCAGCGGAAAGAACGCGGCGGAAGGATCCGGATAGATCCCCATCACATTCAACTGCCCGACCGCATCCCGCAGCCGGTCCAGATCTGCCTCGTTCGCCTTGGCTGCCGTCCACTGCGGAAACAGCACCTTACTCCACCCCTCGGCCTCCAGGCGTCGCGCGATGAGCAGCGGATCGTCCTCGTGGAAGATCTCTTCGAGCTCATAGCTCTTCTCCCACGGCCCAATCGCCGCAATGTAATTCTCCGCCTTCCCGGTCTCGTACCGCTGCTGGGTCCGCTCTTCGAGCGCCCATCCCAGCCGCGCCGCCAGGCGTGCCGCGCGAATCATCCGCGACGGCTCTTCGATGAACCCATAATTGGACACCAGCCGTAGCTCGCGGTTTTCAATGTCCGCCATCCCGTTCAGCGGGTCCATCAGCAGTCCGTACGACCCCTCATTCAGGGACACCGCCATCGCATTGGCCGTGAAATCCCGTCCTCGCAGATCATCCAGAATGCCCGCCGACCGGGCCACCGGCCGTCCCGGCTTCGGGTACGTGATCGTCAGAGCTGACGCCACTTCGATCCGCACACCGGCCGGAAAGGTCAAATGCAGCGCCTGAAAAGCCTCGTTGGTTCCGACCACCTTCCCGCCGGCTTTCTCCAGGTCTTTCTTCAGCTTCAGCGCATTTCCCTGAACCGATACATCCAGGTCCCGGATCGCCATCCCGCTCGCCAGGTCGCGCACCGCGCCGCCCACGAGGAATACGGTAAGTCCATGGGAACGGGCCACATCCCGCACTTTGGCCAGGGCGTCCCGCTGCGCAGGATTCAGCCTCGTCTCCAGAAGGTAGATGTAATCGGCCATCGGCTTGCTTAACTCCGGTGCGAGCTGCGCGACCGGAGCTAAGTCCCGATCCTTCAGCTGTTTAGACGACTTCGTTCGTCTGCCGCAACTCCCGATTGTACAACAATTAGGGCGTTTTGGTGAACTTTGAGCGCGTTTTGTGCATGTTTTGAGTGCGACAATCGCAGGGAGCATCGCGCATGGCATCCGGGCAGAAGAAGGTCATCGTCCGCCGCTTCAACGACCAGCTCCACTGGGGCTATCTCCCACAGGAGATTACCCTTCTGCACGGCTACGTGGAGCTCATCGATCCCGCGGCGCGCGTCACCCCGCTCCTGCTGACCGAGATCAAGTGGATTGCCTACGTCCGCGACTTCAACCTCGCCGATCCGCACGTCCCCGAACGGCTCGACCGCCGCCGCTTCGCCGCCCGTCCCCGCACCGAAGGCCTCTGGCTCCGGCTCCGTTTCACCGACGGCGACCTTCTCGAGGGCCTGTGCCAGGCCAACCGCAGCCTGCTCGACTCGCTCTCCGACTCGCAGGGCATTTTCCTCACTCCGCCCGATACCCGGGGTAACACCCAACGCCTGTTCATCCCGCGCTCCGCCGTCGAGTCGCTCGAGCCCCTGGGCCTGATCATTCCCAACGCTGCCAAACCGGCCCGTCCCAAACCTGAGCCTGAACCCACACTCTTCGACCAGCCTCCAACTCGCTGAACTTCGCTTCGCCGGGCCGCTTCACTTTCGCTCCGCCCAAACTTCTGTGGCTTCGCTACAATCGCGCCATGAAGCTGGCAGCCCTGGCCGAGCAGCTCGGCGCGATCCTCACCCCCGCGCCCGGCGCCAACCTTTCCGCGCTCTCCACCCGAGAGATCACCGGAGTCGCCGGCCTCGAAAAAGCGGGACCGCACGACGTCAGCTTCCTCGCGAATCTTCGCTACAGCCCGCTCGCCCGCACCACCAAAGCCGCGGCGCTGCTCGTCGATCCCAACGCGCCGGCGTTTCCGCTTCCCACCCTGCGCGTCACGAACCCGTACCTCGCCTTCGCCCGCGCGCTGGAGCTCTTCCATCCTTCCCACCGCTTCGCTCCCGGCATTCACGCGACCGCCGTCGTCAGTCCGTCGGCCCGCATCGGCGCCCGCGCGCACATCGCCGCTTACGCCGTCATCGGCGACGACGTCATCCTCGGCGACGATGCCGTTATCCTTCCGCACGTCGTTCTCTATCCCGGCGCCCGCATCGGCAACCGATTCTTCGCGCATGCTCACGCCGTGGTGCGCGAAGGCTGCGAACTCGGCGACAACGTCACCCTGCAGAACGGCGCGGTGATCGGCGCCGACGGTTTCGGCTTTGCCAAGGCGGCCGATGGAAGCTGGACGAAGATCCTCCAGACTGGTCCCGCGGTTCTTGAGGATTCGGTCGAGGTCCAGGCCAACGCCTGCATCGACCGCGCGTCGGTCGGCGAGACTCGAATTGCGAAGGGCGCAAAGATCGACAACCTCGTGCAGGTTGGCCACGGTTCGTCGGTCGGCGAGAACTCTCTGCTCTGCGCACAGGTCGGACTCGCCGGTTCTACGACTGTCGGCAAGAACGTCATTCTCGCCGGACAGGTCGGCGTGGCCGGTCATCTCACCATCGGAGACAACGCAGTCGCCACCGCGCAGACCGGCATCCCCTCCGACGTCGCTCCGGGCGCGGTCGTCAGCGGCTATCCCGCGATGGACAACAAGGCGTGGCTGCGCACGGTTGCCGCCGTCAATCGTCTGCCCGATCTCATCCGCAAGCTGCGCTCGCTCGACAAACGCGAATCGTGACGAGCTGTCGAAGCTGCTATCCCGTGAACTGCTACCCTTGATAGGTGCGCTCTCGCGTTCTGATTCCGCTCGCCATCGGCCTTGTTGCGCTCACAGGTTGCAAGTCGCGATACATCGCGGCCTCCGTGAGAAACGAAAGCGCCGATCCGGTCACGCTGATCGAAGTGGACTACCCCAGCGCCAGCTTCGGCACCGACGCACTCGCTGCCGGCGCAACCTTCCGCTATCGCTTCAAGATCATCGGCAGCGGACCGACGAAGATCTCCTGGACCGACGTGCACCATCACGACCACACATCATCCGGCCCCCAGTTACACGAAGGCCAGCAGGGTCAGCTCGCGATCGCGCTCACACCTGCCGGCGCTTCATGGTCTGCACATCTCACGCAATAAACCTGCGCCTAGGTTCCCGGCGGCGTAGCGCGTGGTCCTGTCTGCCGTTGATTCTGCACCGCATCAATTCCGCTCTGACCGGCGCGCTTGCGCTGGTTCGCCGAATACGCCACCACAAAAAACGCAATCCCGATAATGGCAAATACTGCCAGAAGAATGAACGTGACCATTCCTCGCTCCTTTGGCGTGCCGGACCTTGGACCGGAAGCCTCTACCCTCTATAAGATGCCTCCGCGGCCCGTGCAGTAGACTCGAATCCGTGACACGCGGCATCTTCATCACCTTTGAAGGCCTGGACGGCGCGGGTAAGACTACCCAGCTCCGCCGTTTAGCCTCTGCGCTGCAGGCCGAGGGCCATCGGGTCGTCACTCTCCGCCAGCCCGGCGGCACACCGCTCGGCGACCGCATCCGCGCCCTTTTGCTTGACTCCCGCAGTGAAGCCGAGTTCGGCGACATCGCTCCCGCGGCCGAGATGGCGCTGATGTTCGCCGACCGCGCGCAGTCGCTCCACCAGGTCATCCTGCCTGCGCTTTCGCGCGGAGACGTCGTCCTCTGCGACCGCTACACCGACTCCTCCGAGGCCTACCAGGGCGCCGGCCGCGGTCTCGGCGTCGAGCGGGTGCTCGCCATGCACCGCGCCGCCTGCGACAACATCCAACCGGACCTCACCGTGCTGCTGTTTCCGCCGCTCGAAGCTTCCTTGAAGCGCGCGCGCCGGCGCAACGACCGCACCGTGCGCCAGGAGGGCACGGACGAAAATCGCTTCGAGCGCGAGGGCGACGACTTCTACGCCCGCGTCTACGACCAGTACCGCGCGATCGCCGCCCGCGAACCCGGCCGCATCGTGCTGCTGGACGATCCGGCGACCATCGACGAGATCGCCGCCCGCATCCTCACGATCGTTCGAGAACGCCTCGCTCCCGTCGGCGCAGTCTGACCAACTCAAAGCAGACAGCCCAAACCTGACAGCTCAAGCTGAACCTGCAGACCTTGCCGGGCAGAATGCTGCGTACGCGGAATGCTGCGACGTGCGAAGCCGCCACGCTGCGCTACCCTTGAAAGCAGATGTCTCTTCCCTCCAGCTTCGCCGGCTTTCTCGGCAACACCGCCGTCGTCGACAATCTTCGCGCGGCGATCGCCGCCGGACGTCTTCCGCATGCGCTTGCCATCGCCGGCGCGCGCGGCTCGGGCAAATACACGCTCGCGCTGTTGCTCACCATGGCGCTCGAATGCGAGAACCAGCCGCGCGAGACATCTTCCGACAATAGAGCTCTCGCCTCTTTCTGCGGCCACTGCCGCAACTGCACGCGCATCCTTGAATGCGCCGATCTCGAAGCCCGCGTGGACGAAGCGATTGCGGCGCGCGAGGAGATGCGCGAGACCGACAAGCGCGACACGCGCGTCCTCGTCCAGACGCACCCTGATGTCCTCATCGTTCCGCCCGATCCGCCCCAGCTTCTCATCAAGCTGGGACAGATTCGCACTGTCATCTCGCGCGCGCAGTATCTTCCCACGGAAGCGCCGGCGAAGGTCTTCCTCATCACGGCTTCGTCCTTCATGAAGGAGGCGGCGAACTCTCTGCTGAAGCTTCTCGAAGAGCCGCCCGCGCACGTGCATCTGATCCTGCTGACGGAAAATCCCGGCGAGCTTCTGCCAACCATCCGCTCGCGCTGCGCCTTCGCCCGTCTCGGCGCGCTTCCCGCCGAAGAGATCGCCGAGCTACTGGCCGCGCAGCATCCGGAGTGGACGCGCACCGACCGCGAGCTCATCGGACGGCTCAGCGAAGGAAGCGCCGGCCGCGCGCTCGCCTTCGATCTCGCCGCGTACACCGCAGCCCGCGCCGACGCGTTTACCCTGCTCGCCGGCGTTCAGCAAACCAACGATCACTCCACGCTCTTCCGCACCACCGAGGCCTATCGCGCGGGCGCGGAGGGACAGGCCAAAACCGCGGCGCTGCTGCGCGCTCTTTCCAGTCTTCTTGAAGACATTCTTCTTCTGCAGTCCGGCGCTCCGGACCGTATCCGCAACATCGATCGCCGCGCCGATCTCAACCGTATTGCGCAGACCGTCTCATTTGCGTGGATCGAAGCCGCGCTGCGGGCCGTCGATGCGGCCTACAGCGGCATGCGACGCAACCTGCTGCGCAACGTCTCTCTTGACGCCCTTGCCCTGGAGCTGGAAACAGCGCGCTTCTGAAAGCTTCCTCACAAACATGAAACATTCAGCCCGTTGCGTGCGTCTCTGCATCCAAATAGCGAACACCTGAAACGTCCACCGCCTTGGCGCCTCCGCATCCTTCCATTGTGATTCAGGCATCGCAAAGGCCTTGCAGAACAGGATCCCTCTTCCGTGACTGACGTTCTCGACTCCCCTTCGGCCGACGCCAACTCCTTCAACGGCACGCGGAAGCTCGTGCGCCCGCATCTGCCGGCGCGCGACCGCCGCTACGAAGCGCCGTTCGCTGAGGATCCGCTCTCTCACGCGCTGCAGGACACGATGCCCAGCCTCGAGGCCTCGCACGCCGAGGCGTTCTACTTTCAGAAGCAGATGCAGCAGCAGACCGGCCTCACCGTCGTGCTCGAAGACGGCGAACAGATTCACGGTGTGCTCGAGTGGTACGACCGCTGCGTGATCAAGCTGCGCGCGGGCCGCCAGCGCGTGCTGATCTATAAGGCTGGCATCAAGTACCTGTTCAAAACCAGCGAGCTCCACGCGCACAACAGCATCATGAAGTAGCTCTCTGCGAACGAGTCACTCGCGTGCGGCTTTCATCAGACGATCGCGGATCGCGTCGTAGAGCTCTCCCGGCGGCGGCAGCGGCACAAGGATCGTCTCCGCGCCGGTTGCATCCAGCTCGCGCAGTCCGGCGAATAGATTGCGCGCCAGAGCGGCAGGGTCGCCCCACTCGCCCCAGTTGAAGACAAACGCGCCCGAGACCGGCGACGGCCAACCGGACGGAAGCAGGAACGCCACAGTGCTGCCGAGCGCCTGCTGCCTCGCGCCGGCCTTCGCCAGTGAGATGAAATCCGTTGAGGGAACCAACACCACCTTCGCGCGCGGAGCGTAATGCCGGATGCCCACGCCCGGCGACGGCAGCGACTGCGGCGTGCGCTGGTCGTTCACCGGCGCAAACACATCGACCTGCACGCCGCTCGCCTGGCGCAACTGCTCGGCTGTCACCGCGCCGGGGCGGTACAGCACCATCGGCGTCTGGGTCGCGTCCACCACGGTGGACTCCACGCCCACCGTCGTCGGCCCGGCGTCCAGCACAGCGTCAATCTTTCCGTCCAGATCGGCGAGGACGTGCTCCGCCGTCGTCGGGCTCGTGTGCCCGAACCGGTTTGCGCTCGGCGCGGCGACCGGCACCCCCGCGGCCCGCAGCAAGGCCTGTGCCGCCGGATGCCCCGGCACGCGCACGCCGACCAGCTGGCGCCCGGCCGTCACGCTCGCCGGAATCGCCGCAGCCTTCGGCAGCAGAAGGGTTAACGGCCCCGGCCAGAACGCCCGCGCCAGCCGCTCCACGCGATCTTTCAGTTCACCGTCGACTACGGCAACACGTGCAATGTCTTCCACTCCTGCCACATGCACGATTAACGGGTCCCAGCTGGGCCGCTGCTTGGCCTCGAATACCCGCGCAACCGCATCTGCCGAAAGCGCATTCGCTCCCAGGCCATAGACCGTCTCCGTCGCAAACGCCACCAGCCTGCCTTCGCGCAGCATCTCTGCCGCACGCTGCACATCGGCAGCGTCCTCCGCGCGTAGCCTGGCCGTCTTCAGCATCCTTCCATCGTACCGGCCGCCAACGCCGCGAAAGTCGTATCCCGTTTCTCGCCTCTCGTATCTCTTGTCCCTCGTATACTCATTGCCATGCACGCTCCCGAGATCGAGCTCAAGTTCGCCGTCGCCGATATCGCCCGCTTCCGCGCCTCCGTCGAATCCCTCGGCCTCACCCTCATCACGCCGCGCACCTTCGAGGCCAACACACTCTACGACACGCCCGAGCGCGACCTCCGCGCCCGCCGCCAGGTGCTTCGCCTGCGCGACTACGCCGGCCGCTCCGTGGTCACGCACAAGCGTGTGGCCTCCACAGACGCAGACGCCCGCTACAAGGTCCGCATCGAGACCGAAAGCCTCGTCGAAGATCCTGCCGCGCTCGCCGAAATCTTCGCGCAGCTTGGCTACAAGCCCGTCTTCCGTTATGAAAAGTTCCGCACCGAATGGGATGGCGGCCAAGGCCACATCTTCCTCGACGAGACACCCATCGGCACCTACGCCGAGCTCGAAGGGCCGCCGGAATGGATCGAATCCATGCGCGAGCAGCTCGGCATCAAGCCCGAGCAATGCAGCACCGAAAGCTACGGCATGATGTTCCTCGACTGGAAGGCGCGCAATCACAGTCCGGCCGAGAACCTGACTTTCGACGAGATCGCGTCTCCCGTCACTGCCTAGCAAGTGAATACTGAACGCTGAGCAGTGAGGAAAACCGCGGCAAAGGCAGCCTTATTCACTTTTCACTTCTCACTCTTCGCTCTCTTCAGAAGATCTGGAAGTTGACTTCGACGTTCAGGTAGACGGCCACAGGCTTGCCGTTCTGCAGGGCCGGCTTGAACTTATACTGCCGCACTGCTTCGACGGCCTTCTCATCCAGTCCCATGCCAACCCCGCGCAGCACGTGCACGTTCTTCGGATTGCCGCTGGCGTCGACGATCAGCGACACCACCACGTTGCCTGAAAACTTCGCCTTGCGCGCCTCTTCGCTGAACTCGGGGTCCGGCGTGTAGATCGCAATCGGCGGCCGCACCGATCCGCCCACCTGGTACACGCCGCCGCCAATATTCCCGCCCGAGCCCGGCCCAATTCCATTGCCGTTGCCCGAGCCAATGCCCGTCCCATTACCGTTGCCCATCGAAAACCCTTTCAGGTTCGAGTTGGGCATGCCCAGGTTCGGCATGGTGTTGTTGGCCAGGTTCAGGTCTTTCTGCACCACCACAGTGGGCTCAACCGCCAGCTTGGGAGGAATCGTCGGCGGAGCCTTGGGCGGAACAATCTGTGTCTGCGCCAGCTTGGGCAGACGTCCCTTCGACACCGGGGCCAGATCATGCTGTCCGCCGCCACCGCCGATCTTCGTCGCCTTCGGCGCCACGGGCGGAGGGGGCGGTGTCGTGAGGGCGATGAACGCCTGCTTCACCGGCGCTGCAATGGGAACCTTGGCCGCAATCAGGATCGCAATGATCCCGATGATCACCGCATGAATGCCAACCGCCACCCACGTAGAGGTCGAGCCCCGCTTGACGGCCATGCGGTCCGGCACGGCAATCGGCTTCGACTCCAGCTGCAGCGGCGGCAGCTTCGGCGCAAAGAACGCGTCGCGAACATTTGCAAACAGCGACTGGAAGACGCCCTCTCCACCCTTGATCTCGCCGCTCAGGTGCAGTTCTTCGGACGCCGGGCGCAGCTCCGGAGCCGGTGTGTTGGGATCGTACTGAGGCGGGAGGAAATTTGAATCGGCCATGAGGAGGACGGTCTGAGCGGCGAGTGTTTCCTGTTCCTTCTGCGGTTGAGCTCACGCGCTACGTTGGTGGGCGCCGCGACCTCCGGAACACAATTGTACAGACTGCGGTCCCGGTTTTGCTGCTTACCCCTATAGACGTAGCAAAGCCCGTGGATGTCGCGTTTTTTCAAACCTGTGGTTCGCGGCGTGGCCAGCGTAACGCGCCGTACAGAGCGATCGGCACCTGAGTTGCTACGCGGCCGCAACTCCGTCGCCGCGCTCACCTTACAATAGGAGTTTGGCCGCGATGCCCGGCGGACGCGCTTCCCGAAGCATCCCGTGCCACGACACCCCAGCGAGCAGAGAACGCTCCCGGAGACCCGACGGAGAGACCATTGCCCGACGCGCCCCAGGCTGCCAGCCAGCCCCCAAAGCATGCGGAAGCCCAGAAGAAACGGCTCAAAGACACCCTGAACCTCCCGCGCACCGACTTCGCCATGAAGGCGAACCTGCCCACCCGCGAGCCCGAACGCCTCGCCGCCTGGGACTCGGCCGCCCTGTACGAACAAATTCGCGCCCTCTACGCCGCCGGAGGCCCGCGCGACGGCGCAGCGAAGTACATCCTCCACGACGGCCCGCCCTACGCCAACGGCGCCATCCATCTGGGCCACGCGCTTAATAAGTGCATCAAGGACTTCGTCGTCAAAACCAAGACCATGGCCGGCTTCGACGCCCCCTACGTTCCCGGCTGGGACTGCCACGGCCTGCCCATCGAGATCAAAGTCGACGAGAAGCTCGGCGGCAAAAAGCTCGAGCTGAACCCCATCCAAGTCCGCCAGGCCTGCCGCGACTACGCCAACAAGTTCATCGACCTGCAGCGCTCGCAGTTCAAGCGCCTCGGCGTCCTCGGCCGCTGGGACAATCCCTACTCCACGATGAACTTCCCCTACGAGGCCCGCATCGCCGAAGCCTTCTTCGGCTTCTGCGAGAAAGGCTTTGTCTACAAAGGCCTCAAGCCCGTCTACTGGTGCTGGCACGACCGCACCGCGCTCGCCGAGGCCGAAGTCGAGTACGAGCAGCACACCTCGCCCAGTGTCTACGTCCGCTACAAGCTCACCTCGCCGGCCGAACACATCGACCCCAGATTGCGCGGTCGGGATTCCTACACCATCATCTGGACGACCACGCCCTGGACGCTGCCGGCGTCCATGGCGATCGCATTCAACCCCGAAATCGAGTACGTCGCGATGCAGACAGATGACGGCGCGGTGTACATCGTCGCAGAAGCGTTGCAGGAAGCCACACGAGCCGCCTGCGAGATCGCTTCATGGACTGAAGTCGCGCGCTTCCCCGGTTCGAAACTCGATCGCGTCAGCTTCCAGCATCCTTTTCTCGACCGCCAAATCCTCGGCGTCCTCGCCGACTACGTCACCACCGAGCAAGGCACCGGCGCCGTCCACACCGCGCCTTCGCACGGCCCCGACGACTTCGCCACCGGCCAGAAGTACAATTTGCCGCTCACCTGCAACGTTGACGCGCACGGCAAGCTGCAGAACTACCCCGGCCTTCCTTTCGACGGCCTCTTCATCTTCAAGGCCAACCCCGTCATCGTCGAGCTGCTCAAAGAGCGCGGCGCGCTGATGGGCCGCCACGATCTCACACACTCCTACCCGCACTGCTGGCGTTGCCACAAGCCGCTCATCTTTCGCGCTACCGAGCAGTGGTTCATCGGTATGGAGACCCCCGTGCTCTCGCCCAAGGAGAAGACGCAAACCACCTTCCGCCAGCGCGCGCTCGACGAGATCAAGCGCGTGACATGGGATCCAGCCTGGGGCGAAGAGCGCATCTCGAACATGGTCGCCACGCGTCCCGACTGGACCATCTCCCGCCAACGCATCTGGGGCGTGCCCATCGCCGTCTTCCTGTGCGAAAAGTGTCACGAGCCATTGAATGACGAGAAGATCAATCGGTCCATCGTCGCGCTCTTCGAGAAGGAAGGCGCCGACGCCTGGTACAAGCACGACGTCGCCGCGCTGCTGCCGAAGAACACCGCTTGCCCCAACTGCGGCGGCAAAGAGTTCCGCAAGGAGATGGACATTCTCGACGTCTGGTTTGAGTCCGGCGCAAGCTGGCTCGCCGTTCTTGAGCAGGAACCCGAGCTCAGCTTCCCCGCCGATCTCTACACCGAAGGCGGCGACCAGCACCGCGGCTGGTTCCAGTCCTCGCTGCTCAACGCCGTCGGCCTGCGCGACTGCTCGCCGTACCGCATGACCATCACCTCCGGCTGGACGCTCGCCGAAGACGGCAGCGCGCTGTCGAAGTCCATCGGCAACGGCGTCGATCCCGTCGAGGTCGCCGACCGCCTCGGCGCCGAGATCATTCGCCTCTGGGTCGCCTCGGTCGACGTTCGCGAGGACGTCGTCGCCAGCGAAAACATCATGCAGCGCGTCGCCGAAAACTATCGCAAGCTGCGCAACACGCTCCGCTTCCTTCTCTCCAACCTTTACGACTTCACGGCCGCGACGGACAGCATTCCGTTCTCGGCGATGCAGCCTCTCGACCAGTACATCCTCGCCCGCACCGCCGAGCTGGACGCCAGCCTCCGCTCCGCGTACGACGAGTTCGAATTCCACCGCGCCTATCAAACCCTCAACGAGTTCATCAACACCGACCTCAGCGCGCTCTACCTCGACGTCGTCAAGGACCGCCTCTACACCCTCGCGCCCAACGCGCCCGCGCGTCGCAGCGCACAGACCGCGCTCTGGCGCATCGCCGAAGCCCTCACGCGACTCGTCGCACCGATCCTCTCGTTCACCGCCGACGAAGTTTGGCAGTTCCTTCCGCAAGTGCCGAACCGCGAGCCCAGCGTGCATCTCGCGCTCTTCCCCGACGTAGCCGACATCGTCCCCGGCCGCGTCGCCGGCCTCGAAGACGACTGGGCGCACCTGCTTCGCATCCGCGAGCTCGTCAACATCGAGCTCGAAGCGCTGCGCGCTAACAAGTCTATCGGGAAAGGCCTCGACGCCGCCGTGACGCTCATCGTTACCGAAGGCTCCGACGAGAACCTCGTCCTGCGCCGCTACGAAGACGCTCTGCCTGAGTTCTTCAACGTGTCGCAAGCCACGGTGCAGCCGGTCGCCGCAACCAAAGATTCCGCCGCCATCCTCATCCAGGTCGAGGTCGCCGCCGGCGCCAAGTGCGAGCGCTGCTGGCGCGTCGTTCCCGACGTGGGCGCCGATGCCCGCTGGCCCAGCGTCTGTGCCCGCTGCGCCGAAGCCCTCGATGCCATCGACTTCGCTCCGCTGAGTGAGCCCCAACCAAAGGAAAGCGCGCGCTAATGCCCGCACGTGGAACGCTGCGGGACGCCCGCATCATCGCTCTCATCATCGCCGCCGTCGTCATTGCACTCGACCGCTGGTCCAAGCTCTGGATCGAGCACCACATCCGCATCGGCCACGCGCGCGTCATCATCCCGCACGTCTTCCGCCTCACCCACGTGCTCAACACCGGCGCCGCCTTCTCGCTCTTCGAAGGCTCGACCTCGCCTGCCACCGTGCGCAACCTGCTGATCGCCCTCTCGGTCTTCGCGGTCATCGTCGTGCTCGCGCTGATCTGGAAATACGGCCGCCAGTTCACGCTGGTCAGCTTCTCGCTTGCGCTCATCCTCGGCGGGGCCATCGGCAACCTCTACGACCGCGTCCGCTACTCCCACGTCGTCGACTTCCTCGAGGTCCACATCATCCACTACCACTGGCCCGACTTCAACGTCGCCGACTCCTGCATCTGCATCGGCGCCTGCCTCCTGCTCATCGAAATGCTCCGTCCCCAGCACGGCGCGAAAAAGTAGGCCATTCGCCACCACACCCCAATCTCCTCGATAATGGAGTGTGGCCCTAATTGCAGAACTGACTGAAACTGAACCCGCGACGCTGAGCGCGCTCGACCAGATCACCATCCGCGGCGCGCGCACCCACAACCTCAAGGGCATCGACGTCGACATCCCGCACAACGCCCTCACCGTTGTCAGCGGCGTCTCGGGCTCCGGCAAATCCTCGCTGGCCTTCGATACCGTCTACGCCGAAGGCCAGCGCCGCTACGTCGAATCCCTCTCCGCCTACGCGCGCCAGTTCCTCGAGCGCATCGAGAAGCCCGACGTCGAATTCATGGACGGCCTCGCACCCGCGATCGCCATCAAGCAGAAAAATCAGACACGCAACCCGCGGTCTACAGTGGCGACGGCGACCGAGATTTACGACTACCTCCGCCTGCTCTACGCGCGCTGCGGCACCGTCACCTGCCTGCACTGCGGCGGCACCGTCCGCCGCGACTCCGTCGACGAGATCGTCACCCGCATCCTCGCACTGCCGGAATCCACGCGCGTCTACGCACTCTTCCCCATCCAGCGCCGCGAAGTAAAACTCGAGCCCATGCAGGGCCCTGCCATCTCTGCCGAAGAGATCGTCTCCGCATCCATCCCGAAGAAGGCCACGAAGAAATCCGCAAAGTCGAAGAAAGAAATCGCGCCCGCCTTCGATCTCACCGACGCCCTCAAAGAGCGCCTCGCCGAACTCCGCCGCCGCGGCTACAACCGCCTCTGGCAAGCCGACGCCGATCCGAAATCTCCCGGCAAGATCGTCGAATTCTCCACTCCTGAATCCCTCCTCGAGCTCGACTTCGGCGCCGCTGCACGCACCGACGCCACTGCGTGCCCCATCTTCGTCCTCGCCGACCGCCTCGCTCTCTCGCCCGACATCCGCTCCCGCCTCGTCGACGCCATCGAAACCGGCTACCGCGAATCCGGCGAAATCCAATTCCGCGTTGTGTCTGTCCCGTCCGCAGACGAGGCCGACGAAAAAGTCTGCCGTACGCAGTACCGCTTCTCCACCGCCTTTGAGTGCAGCTCCTGCCACCGCGCCTACCGCGAGCCCGAGCCGCGTCTCTTCTCCTTCAACAATCCCTACGGCGCCTGTCCGCGCTGCCAGGGCTTCGGCAACACCATCGACTTCGATCCCAACCTCATCATCCCCGACCGCTCGCGCTCCCTCGACGGCGGCGCCATCGATCCCTGGACCAAACCGAAATACCGCTCGCCCTGGCACGCCGAGATGAAGCGCGCCGCCAAGGCCGAGGGCATCCCCATCAACATCCCCTGGTACGACCTCACCGAAGCGCAGCAGCGTTTTCTCTTCGACGGCAACGCCTCCTGGCCCGGCATTCGCGGCTTCTTCGATGCGCTCGAGCGCAAAAAGTACAAGCTGCACGTCCGAGTCTTCCTCTCCAAATACCGCGGCTACGCCACCTGCCCCGACTGCCGCGGCCAGCGCCTCCGTCCCGAAGCCCGCGCCGTCATGCTCACCAGCAACTCCGGTGAAACGAAAAACATCTGCGAAGCCACCGCGCTCACCATCACCGAAGCCCGCGACTTCTTCAACGCCCTCACGCTCACGCCCTCGCAGCACGAAATCGCCGGCAAAGTTCTCGAAGAAGTCCGGCAGCGCATCCGCTTCCTCGAACAGGTCGGCCTCGAATACCTTACGCTCGATCGCCTCGCCTCCACGCTCTCCGGCGGCGAATCGCAGCGCATCCAGCTCGCCACCTCGCTCGGCTCGCGTCTCGTCGGCGCGCTCTACGTCCTCGACGAACCCTCCATCGGCCTGCACACGCGCGACACCGCCAAGCTCATTCGCATCATGGAAGAGCTGCGCGACCTCGGCAACACGATCCTCGTCGTCGAGCACGACCCCGACGTCATCCGCTCCGCCGACTATCTCCTCGATCTCGGCCCCGGCGCCGGCGAGCTCGGCGGCAAGCTCCTCGCCGCAGGCACCGTCGCGGAAGTCCGCAACAACCCCAACTCCATCACCGGCAAATACCTCTCCGGCCGCGCGCAGATCGCCGTACCCAAGCACCGCCGCGAAACCGGCCGCGAAAAGCTCGTCCTCAAAGGAGCGCGCATCCACAACCTCCGCGGCGTCGACGTCGAAATTCCCCTCGGCCTGCTCGTCGCCGTCACCGGCGTCTCGGGCTCCGGCAAATCCACGCTCGTGCATCAGGTGCTCTACCGCGCTTTGCTGCAAGCGCTCGGCCAGGGCGACAGCCCCTCCGCCGACTCGCCCGACATCGCCCACATCTTCCGTGAACTCTCCGGCACGCAATACCTCAACGACGTCGTCCTCGTCGACCAGTCGCCCATCGGCCGCACGCCGCGCTCCAACCCCGTCACCTACATCAAGGCCTTCGACCCCATCCGCGAGCTCTACGCCGCGCAGCCCGACTCCCGCCGCAAAAACCTCACCGCCGGCAGCTTCAGCTTCAACGTCCCCGGCGGCCGTTGCGACGTCTGCGAAGGCGACGGCACCGTCACCGTCGAGATGCAGTTCCTCGCCGACGTCGAGCTCCCCTGCGAAGAGTGCAACGGCACGCGCTACAAAGCCACCGTCCTCGAGGTCAAGTACAAAGGCAAAAACATTCACGACGTCCTTAACATGACCGTGCGCGAAGCCATCCACTTCTTCGCCGGCCACCCCAAGATCGTCGACAAGCTCGCCGTGCTCGACGAGGTCGGCCTCGGTTACGTCCGCCTCGGCCAATCCGCCACCACGCTCTCCGGCGGCGAAGCCCAGCGCGTCAAGCTCGCGCAGCACCTCGGCTCCATCCGCTCCTCATCGCCTGCATCGCAAAACGGCCAGCCCCGCCGCGTCTCTTCGCGAGTGCTCTACATCCTCGACGAACCCACCACCGGCCTGCACTTCGAAGACGTCGCCAAGCTCCTCGCCGCCTTCCGCAAGCTCATCGACGGCGGCGGCTCGCTCCTCGTCATCGAGCACAACCTCGACATCATCAAGTCCGCCGACTGGGT
>DATJSM010000030.1:0-65173 GCA_035504135.1 Candidatus Aquilonibacter sp.
TGCCTCGATATCATGCGCGTCCTCGAGTCCGGCCTCGGCGACCCCAAGTACCGCCCCTGCCCGCTCCTCATCCGCATGGTCGACGCCGGCTGGCTGGGCCGCAAGTCCGGCAAAGGGTTCTACAACTATGCGAACAAGTAGTTAGCAGTCAGCAGCTAGCCTTATTCACTATTCACGATTCACCGACTCAAACCCCCAGGAGCATCCGTGAGCACCAAAGAACTCTACTTCGAAGACCTCCACCCCGGCATGACCTTCAACTCCAGCCGCTCCTACAAGGTCACGGCCGAGGAGATCAAGGAGTTTGGCGAGCGCTACGATCCGCAACCCTTCCACATCGACCAGTCGGCCGGCGAGAGCAGCTTCTTCAAAGGCCTCGCGGCATCCGGCTGGCTCACCGCCGCCATCGTCATGCGCCTCCGCGTCGAGTCCATCCCCATCGCCGGCGGCATGCTCGGCGCCGGCGTCGAAGAGATGCGCTGGACCGCGCCCGTCCGCCCCGGCGATTCGCTCCGCACCGAGGCCGAAATCCTCACCGTGCGCCACTCCCGCTCCCGCCCCGAGTACGGCGTCGTCCGCTCGCGCACGACGGTCTTCAATCAGCGCAACGAGCTTGTCATGCGCTCCATCGTCACCTTCCTCGCGCCGCTGCGGCATCCCGTGAACTAGGGCCGCCCCGCTCCACCACCCCACCATCACCGCCGCAGCCTCCACGACTTCCGTCACCTTCGACGATTACTGAAGATTGTCCGAAGGTACTGTGGAAAAGTGGCCCGAAAAGGGTACTATAGTCCCCTCCTGCACCGGGCTCTGAAATTGGGTCTTGAGTCTGCGGCCATTCAGGAAGTCGGGCAAACCCCCAAAGAAGAGTGAACACCGGCGGCCTCTCGGCATGAGAGCGCCACGCCGCGTCGGCCCCTGTACAGGCGTCAGCCTGCAGGCATGTTTCTCGTGGTGAGGGGAGCGATGAAAAAAATTCTGGTCTTATCTTGTGCGTTGACACTCGGCCTCGCGCCCGCGGCGGCTCGTGCGAATGACATCTTCAGCGTGACGTATCTCGGCGCCGGGGTACAAACGCCGTCGACGACATCCAACTATGAGCAGTACAGTTCGACATTCACCAACACGACGAACTTCAACGGCAGCAGCATCACCGGAACCTACACCGGCGACTTCGTCATCAACCCGGCCGACGAGTACGGCGGCGCCGGCGGAACCGGCTATTTCATCGATACGACCACGCCCAATGGCAATCCCGGTTCCTACACGCTGACGCTGAGCCAGAATGTCAACTACTTCGGTCTCTGGTTCTCCGCGCTCGATGCCGGAAACCAGCTCTCCTTCTATGACGGGACGACGCTGGTTTACAGCTTTTCGGCCTCCGATTACACCAACCTGGTGGGCGCCTGCCCGGATGCGTCGAATCAGTACTGCGGCAACCCCAACAGTGCGTTTCTCAACCAGGACAATGGTCAGCTCTACGCGTATCTCAACTTTTTGGATACGACGGGCACATTCAACACCATCGTCTTCACCGAAGACCCCGCCGTCGGGCAGTTCGAATCCGACAACCAGGCCGTCGCGCAGGACGTGAGCACGATTCCCGGAACCCCGCTCACCCCCGAGCCTTCGAGCCTCATGCTGCTCGGAACCGGCGCCCTGGGGCTGGCTGGAGTTCTCCGCCGCAAGCTGCGGTAGAAGGAATCTGCGCAGCAGAGTCAGGGAACAGGAACGTCAAAGCCAGCGGTTCTGTTCTCTGATCGCTCTCGCTGTCCTCTCGTCTGCCGTCGACGAGATGCGCCGGACCGCCCGCCACAAATCCGGGTGGCCCATCCCTTCACGGCTTCATCGTGAAAGGGTGGGGTGTCGCGCGTTAAGACGCGCGAGAGCTCTTTGGCAATCTTTCTTTCTGGAGCCAACGAACCCGCGGCTCGAAATTGAGCCGCCGCGCCACAAGACAATCACGCGCTGGACATTGCGACGAGGGTACCAGTCTAGATTGCGGACGAGTTTTGAACCGCTTCCCGCTGTATCCTCATACCGTGCGGATGACGGTTCTAGCTTCGGGATCGCGTGGGAACGCCACGGTGGTCGCGGCTGGAGGCACCGCCGTCCTCGTCGATGCCGGACTTAGCTGCCGCGAGATTCTGCGCCGCATGGCCTCCGCCGGCGAAGACCCCGCCCAGCTCAACGCCATTCTGATCACCCATGAGCACCTCGACCACGTGGCCGGGCTCTCCGTCCTCGCCCGCAAGCTCAAGATTCCTGTCTTCTTCACCGAGGCGACACACCGCGCCTGGGTGCGCATGCTCACGCCGCAGCGCCGGATGAGCTACAAGCAGTGGCTGGAAAAGATGCAGCGCGAGCGCGAGGCCATGGAAGCCGGCACAGGAAGCGCCTGCGTCGAAGCCGGCGCCGCCGAACAAGAGGCAATCGCCTGCAGCGACCCCGCAGCCGAGACAACACCCGAACCAGAAACCCCCAAAACCAACCCCACCGCGCTGCCCGCGCTCGAGTTCTTCGAGGCCGGCCGCAGCTTCCGCATTGGCGACCTCGAAGTCTGCCCCTTCACTATCCCCCACGATGCCGCTGACCCCTGCGGCTTCGTCTTCTACGCTCCCGGCGAGTCCATCCGCATGGCCGTGGCCACCGACCTCGGCTATGTTCCTCCCAATGTGAAGCTCGCGCTCAAAAACGTGGACGTTCTCCTGCTCGAATCCAACCACGACCTCGAGATGCTCAAGGACGGTCCCTATCCCTGGAGCGTGAAGCAGCGCGTCCTCAGCCGCGTCGGCCATCTCTCCAACGCCGCTGCAGCCGAGTTTTTGATGAGAGATTACGACGGTGGCGCCCACACCATCGTTCTCGGACATCTAAGTGAACAGAACAACCTGCCCGAGCTGGCCCGTCTGGCCGCCGAGCAGGCCATCGGGGACCGGATGACGTTGCTCGGAAATCGCGTCCTGCTGGCCCAGCAGGATGTTGCGCTCGAGTCAATTCGGTTATAAAAAAGGTCTCTGAGCACAAAAACAGTGGTAAAACCTTGTTCAGCAGTCAGATGGGCGGTTCCATCGCCGTACGCAGCGACTCAAACTTGACGCTTTCCGGGCCGGAAGCAGTGAAGTAAAATGAACCTAGCGTAAACAGATGAGCACTTTCCCCCGACACGCTTACCAAAACGGACAGACCGCCTGCACCGATCACGTCATCGGCGCCATCCTTTCCGGATGGCGGTATGACATCTCCGGTATTCCCGTCGATTTGCGCGGCGACTACGAGATGCATCTCCGCGGGTGTGCGCACTGCCGCAGAAAACAGCGGGTGCACCGTACGGTCGACCTCCTGCTGCTGGCCGTAACCACGCTGGCCTGCGGGGCGTTCCTTCTGGCCTCACTGGTTCTGCACAAACTTGAGGCCATCAAGCACCTCAGCGGCAGCGTGCATGTGCATCTGGGAACGGATCGCGCGCTGGCCCTGGCGCATGTTCCGCCCAGCATCACCATCAGCCTGGAGTGGGTTGCGGTGGCGGGCGTCTTCTTCTCGCTTCTGCTGTGGGCGCTGGTGGCGATGGCGACGCCGGTCCCCGGCATGATCTCGGCCATGGTCCGCGATCACGTCTCGCCCGGGCTCCGCGATCGAATCTTCAAGCAGGCAGCGTAGTCTCGCGCGCCGCAACGCTTTTCTCTTTCAGGCTGCTTTCCTGAGCGGCTATGATACGAAGTACAGTAGACGTCAGAGCGAACCCTTCCTTAAGTGCCGAATCCTTCCTCGAGTGATGTTGTCTACGCGCAGGCGCATGAGCGGGCGTCTGCCGTCGCGGCGCGTGCCGGCGAGGTGACGCGCGGCGATACCCGCCGCCCCAGAAGCTCGATCTTTGCGTCCTACCCCGCAACTTCCATCCTGATGGGAATCAACATCCTCGTCTTTCTCATCATGTTCCGCTACGGCCCCGTCATTCCGCTGGTGAGGGCCCACGACTTCGGGCAGATCTTCACCGCGCAGTTTAACGGCAACGTCCTCTATTACTTCGGCGGCTGCGACAACTGGGCCGCGATCGCGCAGGGCCAGTGGTGGCGCCTGATTACCGCGTGTTTCGTGCACGCCAGCATCCTGCACATCAGCGTGAATCTCTGGTGCCTCTGGAACCTCGGGCTGTTCGGTGAGCCGCTGCTCGGCCGCTGGGGTCTGGCCTGGGTCTACCTGCTGACCGGCGTCACCGGCAACCTGCTCTCGGCCGCCTTTAGCGTCTTCTCCCGCACGGACGCAATCGCCGTCGGTGCCTCGGGCGCAATCTTCGGCATCGCCGGGATCCTGATCGTGCTGCTCTCCAACCGCAAGCTCAATCTGCCCTGGGCCGAGCTCAAGAGCCTGCGCGGGCAGGTGATCCTGTTTGCTGTGATCAACCTCGCCTTGGGCATCGCGCCGCAGTTCTCACCCACGCTCAGCGTGGCGGATTGGGCGAAGCTCCATGTCAACCCGGCGAACATCCCGCACATCGACAACTCGGCGCACGTCGGCGGTTTGCTCTCGGGCCTGGTGCTCGGCGTTCCTCTGCTGCCCAAGATGACGACCGGCAAGGCGAGCTACCGGGCGCGGCAGCGGGTGACCTTCGCCGTCGCGGCGCTCATCCTGGCACTGGTGGGCTACGCCCTGTCGAAGGTGGCGCGGCGCTGATTTTGGCCGGTAATCGGCCAAAATGAGTGCGTCAAAACGCACTTAAATCGCTTTAAAACGCAAGAAAACGACGCAAAATGCAATCGTCGTATCGCGACTAGTCGAAGGTGGTGGAGACGGTTGCCGCAAATTTCCGCACCATCGCCAGCAGCAGACGGCGGTCGCTTTCCGTCAGATTGGCGGCGTAGCGCTGCACCTGCGTGAGGAAGCGAATCTCATCTTCCGAGAGCGAAATCCCGGACACATCGCGGACTGGATCTTCTGAAAAGAAATGGCTTAAGGAGATATCGAGAGCCCCGGCAATCTTTTGCAACGTCTCCAGCGAGGGCACCGTATGACCGTTCTCGACCCGCGACAGATAACACCGCAACAGCCCCGTCCGCTTCTCGATGTCACCCTGAGACAGCCCCTTCTGCAGCCGAAACCCGCGAATCGTCACGCCAATGTTGATCGGTTCAGGAACCGCGGCGATCGCAGGTTCAGAAGGCAGAGCTGTGTGCATGTTTGCCATTAGCCGTAAAGTAACCACCGAAGGTAGTAGAGGCAAGCATTATCTTCAAGAAGTTTTGATGGCTGTACCAATCCGGATTCGTGAGTTCTGTGAGTCGTTGAAAGCAGGAGTCTTCAGCCCATGTACAGGCCGCCGTTGACGTCCAGGGTGTGGCCGGTGATGTAGGCGGCGGCGTCGGAGGCGAGGAAGGTTACCGAAGAGGCGATGTCATCGACGGTGCCGTAGCGGCCGAGCGGGACCTGGGACAGGATGGACGATTTTTGCTCGTCGGTGAGGGCATCGGTCATGGCGGTGGCGATGAAGCCCGGAGCGATGGCGTTGACGGTGATGTTGCGAGAGGCGAACTCGCGCGCGAGCGATTTGGTGAGTCCGATTAATCCTGCCTTCGAAGCCGCGTAGTTGGCCTGGCCGGCGGCACCGGTTTCGCCGACGACGGAGGTGATGTTAATGACGCGGCCCCAGCGGGCTTTCATCATGGAGGAGATGACGGCCTGGGTGAGCAGGAAGCTGCCGGTGAGGTTGGCGCGGAGGATGTCGTCGAAGTCGGCGAGTTTCATGCGGAGGGCGAGGCCATCGCGGGTGATGCCGGCGTTGTTGACGAGGATGTGACAGGCGCCGAGATCGGTGAGGACGGCTTTCGCGCAGGACTTGATGGAGTCTTCGCTGGTGACGTCAAGGGCGAAGGCTTTGGCGGTGCCTCCGGTTGATGAGATTTCCTGCGCGAGCGATTCGAGTTTGTCTACGCTTCGCGCCGCTACAGCGACCGCGGCTCCGTGTCTTGCGAGGTCGAGAGCGATGGCGCGGCCGATTCCCTGGGAAGCTCCGGTGACGAGCGCGACTTTGCCGGTGAGGGAATTGAGCATGCAGTTCTCCTTAGTGTGGTCTCTGGTATTAGAGCACTGCCGCGATTGTTCGAAGGTACGCAATAAGGTTACCCTCGCAAGTGCGAACGACCATATTCGACGCGGCGCCGAAAAAGACGCGAATCGCATCGTAATCGGTCCGCCTGTTGCGGATCGAGTCTTCCCCCCGGTAAACGAAATCCGCCGCTAAGATCTCTTCGAGGTCAGCGTTGGGAATGTTTGCCGAAGTTATAGGTGACGCTCAGCGTAGGCGCGCTGATGAGGGTGTGGAGTCTGGTGCTGTCCACATAGTCGGGATAGGGATACCTGGTAAACAGGCCACGGTATTCCGCGCGTAAACCGAGATGATGCGCGAGGCGATAGTCGATGCCAAATCCCGTGACGCCCTCAGGAAGAAACGCATTCGATCGATTTTGGAAGTCGCCTGCACCATGGATTGCCTCGAAGGCTATGGTTCCGGCTCCCAGCTCAGCGAAGGCGGCTGCGTTCTCCGTCAGATGTTTTTGAGCGATGTAGGAGAGGCTGATCTCGAACATGTTGGTTGGGACGAACGTCTGGTTGGTTGGGCCCGAAGAGGACGCGGGCGCGGACACGATGTAGCGATAGGTTGGGCGGGTGTAGCCGAAGTTGACCGAGTAGCCAAGCCATGGCTGGAAGCTCTGCCGGAACGTCGCGAACACTTCCGCCGAGGGCGCCAGGCTCTGCGTCATGAAAGTGGTCTTTGTATCGTCGATGCGTGTGGCCGACAGTTGCGCGGCCGCGCCGACGGAGACGGAGGTTTCGATGCGATGTGCGGGCGGTTGCGCTTTCGGCGCTGAAGCTGTGCAGTCAACAACGGTTGTGGGCCCGGCGGACGCGGTCTGAGCGAAGATACGCGGGGAGAAGAGAACTGGACCGATGGCAAGAAGAAGGGCAGTACGGCAGCAATGCTGAGTGAACAGGTTCACGAGAAAAGCTCCATGAAGGGGTTGTGAAAGCTATCTGGCAGAGAAACGGAAGGTGATTCCCACCATGGGTTCCTTGCTGAACAGAGTGGCTGTGGAGAGCGGTATGGCGTTGCCACTGTAGTGGAAGTCGGGCCCTTTGAAGGCCTGGGCGCGAAATGCAGCGTGTATGGCTATTTCTTTTGTGAGTGCTATTTCTGCAGAGACGCCAGCGACTGCGGCACCGCGAATGTTGGAGCTGGTGTAGGAATTTTGGGTATTCGTTTCGAAGCCCATGAGTCCTCCGCCAGCCTCCACCGCGGTGCTGAGGCGTTGGGTATGCGGTCCCTGGATGACGTAGGTGCCTGCCACTTCAAAGACGCGGCCATCGATGTCGATCTGCGAGCCCGTGGTGCCGGGGGCGACGTAGTTGTAGAGAAAATCGGGCCGGGTGTAAGAGAAGGCGATCCGATATCCGACTGCCGGCCGCAGCTGCTGATGAAAGGCAGCGAGCGCACTGACCGCATGCGTGGCCCCCTCAGAGCTCGTCCCGGTTCCGGCGCTGCCGGCGTCCCGCGTACCGATGAGAGTGCCGCCCATGGCCAGGGTCAGGTCGGACGGGTATTCGTGGTGAGTGGAGTTGCGCGCGCTCTTCGATTTCAAAGAACTCGTTCGGCCGATTGTCTGGCCGGCGGGCGGACCGACGGTGATGGAAAGAGGAATGGGTTCGGGCAATGGAGGCGATGAGCCCGGAGCGAGAGGAATGAAATGCAGAACGCTGGGACGTTCCGCGAGGAGCGGTGCCGCAATTCTGTGAGGGGGCAAGTCCTGGAGGCCATCGTTGGAGGACAGAGGGAAAGGGCTTACAGAGTAGCGTTCCTTCGGGAAATGACCCTGGGCTTCTGTGATTGGAACGTCGAGCGGAGCGCTTGGCGTGAGTGGGCCTTCGAATGATGGAACCGGCAGCGGCCGGTCGCCAACCGGATGCCTGGAGACGATTCGTGGATGGCGACCGCTGTCGTGATAGTGCTTTGCGATGAAGAACGACGTTGCTGCAAGCGCAAGGCCGGCGCCAGTCAATGCTGTGAGGCCCCACCAGCGAGAGGCGCTGGGACGAATGCGATACGGCGCGAGCGAAGCCCGCAGCGTTCTCCAGTTGCGTTCGAGCACATGATCATCGATGGGCAAGGTACTTCCGGGCTTGAAAGCGCGCAATGTAGCTGCGTACGCTTCGGATTCGGCGGCGAGGGCTGGGTCTGCCTCCAGCGCTTGCTCCAACGCACGTTTTCTTTGGGGCGAAAGCTCATGCATGTGATAGGCGATCAGGTCCTGGTCGTCGAAGAGTTTCATTGCAGCTCCTTGAGAAGCGGGCACGGCGCCAGTGTGTTTCGTGACGGTGCAAGCTCCCGACGTAGTTTGGCCACCGCACGGAAGACCGCTTGCCGCGCGGAGTTTGCAGTGATGCCGAGAGCGCTCGCAATCACCTCCACCGGTTGCTCCTCCACATGGCGCAGCACGAAGGCTGTTCTTTCCATTGGCGTGAGTGCAGCCATGGCACGCTCGCGTTGCCGGTGAGCTTCGGCATCGAGCAAGGCTGCCTCCGGGGTGGGACCTTGCGAGACAACAGCTTCTTGTGCACCTGCGATGCCGTCCAGCGATTCGGCATTCCACTCCGGATTGCGCGCGCGGCGTTTGACGAGATTGAGAGAGCAATTCATAGCAATCCGATATACCCATGTGCCGAAAGCCGCCTGTTCGCGGAACCCGGAAAGTTTTTTATAGGCAAGGAGAAAAGCTTCCTGGGCGGCCTCTTCTGCGTCCTCGAGGTTGCCGGTCACGCGTAGCGTCATGCGCAGAACCGACGGAAGATGACGATCCATCAGAACGCGGTACTCTTCCCGATCCCCGGCTAAGACACGCCGTATCGCCTGCTGCTCCCAAGCTTCCATTCGCTGGGTTAGACAACTGATTCCAAAGTTTGTTATGAGGAGCTCATGAAAAAGGTTAGTCGTGGAGATGATTGCATCGATTCGCTCTGTTGCGGACGGAGCTAAACTTGCATTGCGATGCCACACCCGTCATGGAATGAGAGTTACGCCTCCGGACAGCTGCCATGGGACACCGGGAAACCAGAGTCTCTGCTTGTCGAGTTCGTCGCTTCGAGCGGCGTTAAGCCGGGACCGACGCTTGAGATCGGCGCGGGTACGGGCACGAATGCGATTTGGATGGCGGAACGCGGCTTCGACGTACTCGGAGTCGATGTCTCGTCCATAGCGGTAGAACAAGCGCGGGCGAAGATGGGAGCGCGTCCTTTGCCTTGTCGCTTTGAAGCATTGGATTTTCTCGCAGGGACTGTGCCCGGTGGCCCGTTCCAGTTCATTTTCGATCGCGGTTGCTTTCATGTGTTCGATGAGCCGGACGAACGGCAGCGGTTCGCTGCACGAGTTGTCTCCATACTGGCACCGGGCGGCTTGTGGCTCAGCCTGATCGGAAGCACTGAAGGTCCGGCGCACGAAGGGCCGCCGCGTCGCTCCGCGGCCGATGTCATCTACGCGATCGAGCCTGTGCTGGAGATCGTCGAGTTTCGATCAGCCGAGTTCCACGATCACAATGCAAAGGCGTGGTTCTGTCTGTCGCGCCGGCGCACGACACCGGCGCAGGCCTCCAGCCGGCGCGACTGAGTCCTGGAGCGAACGAGCCTCCCACTCTGACGAGCGCCAAATCGGCAATGCGCTCATCGACAACTGATTGGTACCCATATATAGGTCGGCTTGTCGGCACGAATTCGCGACAGAGTTCGTTGCGCCTGGTCGATCGATCTCGTTGGGCGGGTTCTGACAGGCGAGCAGGGCGGGGACGGGGGGAGCCCGACTTCCAGAGGAAAAGGGACGAGATTCCAACATGGGGCGGGCGCTGTATTCTTGTGCGGACATGTCCTCGCCTGCCGCTGCCCCTGACCTCCCTGTGACCTCGACAACTGAAGCGAAGCCCGGTGCTGAAAGCACGACCGAGGTGTATGCCATTCATGGCGCGGAGCCGGAGGTGCTGGCGTATGCGATGGCGAAGTACTCGCGGTCGGCACTGACGATGCGGGAGTCGTTGACGGAGATCAGCTCGCAGAAGGCTGAGCAGTTTCTGAACACGTTTTACTTTCAGTATGGGCACCGGTCGATTGCGGACCTGGCGCATATTCCGTTTGCGGTGGAGCGACTGAGCTTGCTGGCGGCGATTGCGCTGGTGGACGAGACAAGGTGGGATGGGCAGGAGCGGTCGACAAGATATCAAGACTTCAGGCGCTCGGGGTGGTACACGCCGGAGCTCAGCAAGGGAGCGCGCAAGCAGTATGCGGCGGCGATTGAGGCGCTGTTTCACGCCTACGACGAGATTGGCGCGGGGATGTTTGAGGCGTTGAAGCGGGCGATTGCGCAGCCGGCGGAGATGAAGCCGGAGAGCTATGCGCGGACGCTGAAGGCGAGGGCGTTCGATGCGGCGCGATATCTGCTGCCGCTGGCGACGAATACGTCGCTGGGGCAGATTGTGAATGCGCGGACGCTGGAGACGCAGGTGGCGCGGCTGCTGTCGAGTGAGTTTGGGGAGATTCGGGAGCTGGGGGCGAAGCTGCGGGCGGCGGCGAGCGACCCGGCGTGGAATGTGCTGCGCGACCGGCTGGAGGAGATGGCGGGCGAGGGCAGCGTCGACCCGGCGGCGACGGCGGAGATATTGGGGGACTTGATGCCTCCGGTGAAGGCGGCGCCGACGCTGGTGAAGTACGCGGAGGCGAATGCGTACACGATGGAGAGCCGAAGGGAGCTGGCGCAGGCGGTGCGCGAGCTGATGCGGGACGCTCCGGTGTACCCGGCGCCGGTGGTGGACCTGCTGGATGATGACGAAGACATTGAGATTGAGATTGCGACGTCGTTGCTGTATCCGCACTGCCATTACTCGTACAGGCAGCTGCGGGGAACGGTGGCGGCGCTGACGGAGACAAGGCGCAACGAGATTCTGGCGCTGGGCACGGCGCATCGCGGGCGGCATGATGAGCTGCTGCGGGCGTTCCATGCGGGGCATGGGTTCCGGTTCGACATTTTGATGGACGTGGGCGGGTTCAGGGACATGCATCGGCATCGGCGGTGCGTGCAGTTGATGCAGGCGTTCAGCGATGTGCATGGCGTGGAGGAGCCGGTGTGTCCGGGGCAGCCGACACTGGAAGAGGCGGGGTTGGCAGAGAAGTACAAGGCCGCGATGGATGCCGCGCTGGCGGCGTATCGGGCGTTGTGCGATTCGGAGGAGCCAGAGGCGAAGCAGAGCGCGCAGTATCTGCTGCCGCTGGGGACGAGGTGCAGGTCGCTGTTCAAGATGGATTTCGCGGAGGCGCTGTATATCTCGGAGCTGCGGTCGGGCGCGGCGGGGCACTTCAGCTACAGGCGCGTGGCGTGGGAGATGTATCGCGCGATTGCGGTGAAGCATCCGGCGCTGGCGGGGATGTTCCGGGTGCAGGATGTGAACGAGGCGGTGGATCTGCTGAAGCGGTGAAGGAACTGTTCGGCAGCGGGCATCGTATTTGGGTTCATCTCCAACGAGTGGGTTCTGGGGTGAGGTGAGCATGCGTTTGGTTTGTGCGGTGATTGTCGTCCTGGTTTCTTGTGGATTGACTGGCACGGTGCTGGCGAGAGCACAGGCGAAGGATGCTGGTGCTGCCGTTTGAGCTACACGAGCGATGGACGGATGCTGTTTCCGGCGAATTATCGCGAGTGGACCTATGTGACCTCGGGAATGGATATGAGTTACACAACGACCGGCGCGGCGGACCATCACATGTTCGACAACGTGTTTGTGACGCCGGCTTCGTATCGAAATTTTCTGGAGACGGGAAAGTGGCCGGACCACACGGTTTTTGTGCTGGAGGTGCGGGGCGCGCAGCCCGGCGTGTCGATTAATCAGCGAGGGCTGACGCAGTCGCCCGAGGTGATGGGATACGAGGTGCACGTGAAGGATGCGCGGCTGCCGGGCGGGTTCGGGTTCTTCGAGTTCGATGAGAAGCATGAGCCGGCGAAGATTGTGGCGCGGCCGGCCAGCTGCTATTCATGCCACGAGATGCACGGCGCGGTGGACACGACGTTCGTGCAGTTTTACCCGACGCTGATTGGTGTGGCGAGGGCGAAACGGACGATCAGCCCGGAGTTTCTGAAGGAGATTTCGGCGGGGAAGTAGTTCTTATTGTCGGGCGGACGGGGTGGGGATCGGTACGGCAGTAATGGCACGAATTAGGTACTGGATTTCCGCCGAAACTTTCGCTTTTCTTTTGCTCTTGTGCGATTTTGCTGCTAGACTCGCGTTACGAACTCCACCAAGAGCAGCATGCGTGGCAAAAGGAGAATGACGTGGCCGATGACCGCACCCGGGCAATAGAGACCGCCCTTTCGCAATTGGAGAAGCAGTTTGGCAAGGGATCGGTGATGCGGCTGGGGGCGAAAGAGGCCATTGTGCCGATTTCGGTCATCTCGTCGGGTTCGATCTCGTTTGACGCGGCGCTGGGCGTGGGCGGCGTGCCGCGCGGCAGGGTGGTGGAGATCTTCGGGCCGGAGTCGTCGGGCAAGACGACGATCACGCTGCAGATTATTGCGGAGGCGCAGAAGGCCGGCGGCCTGGCGGCGTTTGTCGACGCCGAGCATGCGTTGGACCCGGCGTACGCGAAGAAGCTGGGCGTGGACGTCGACAACCTGCTGGTGAGCCAGCCGGACTACGGCGAGCAGGCGCTGGAGATTACCGAAGCGCTGGTGAAGTCGGGTGCGGTGGATGTGCTGGTGGTGGACTCGGTGGCGGCGCTGGTGCCGAAGGCGGAGCTCGATGGCGAGATGGGCGACAGCCATGTGGGACTGCAGGCGAGGCTGATGTCGCAGGCGCTGCGCAAGCTGACGGGAACGGTGGCGAAGTCGCGGACGTGCCTGATCTTTATTAATCAGATCCGCGAGAAGATTGGCGTGATGTTCGGCAACCCGGAGACGACGACGGGCGGGCGCGCGCTGAAGTTTTATTCGTCGGTGCGCATTGATATTCGCCGGATCGGTGCGGTGAAAGAGGGCGACGTGGTCGTCGGCTCGCGCACCAAGGTAAAGATTGTGAAGAACAAGGTGGCGGCGCCGTTCCGTGATGCCGAGTTCGACATTCTGTACGGCGAGGGCATCTCGCGCGAAGGTGATGTGCTGGACCTGGCGGTACTGCATAACATCGTGGAGAAGTCCGGCGCATGGTACAGCTACAGCGGCGAGCGCATTGGGCAGGGACGCGAGAATGTGCGCGGGTTCCTGAAGGAGAATAAGGACATCTTCGCCCGCATTGACAGTGAGCTGCGCAAGAAGCTGGGGATCAAGGCGAGCGAGGAAGTGGAGATTCCCGAGGTGCCGATGAATGGCACGGCGAAGGCCGCGGAGGCGGTGAAGTCGCGGCGGAACTGATGCGAGACGATCGCGTTGGCGAAGGTCTCCGAGGAGACTTACCCGGCGCCAACTCCATGATCCAGGGCAGCCGTGGCCGGCGGAAGGAACGGCTTCGTCCTTGCAGTTGGGTGCGGTAAAATAGCTTCAGGGCCGGAGAGTTGGCAGAGCCCGGTTGAATGCACCTGACTCGAAATCAGACATAGTCGCAAGGCTATCGGGGGTTCGAATCCCTCACTCTCCGCCAGAAATTACAAAGCCGCTGATTCGCTACGAAAGTAGATCGAATCAGCGGCTTTTGTCTGTAAAAGCCGAGACATCTAGTTGTGGGCGGCTGCGAGGTCGAAGCGGTCGAGGTTCATGACCTTGTTCCAGACGGCGACGAAGTCGTTGACGAATTTTTCGTGCGCGTCGGAGCTGGCGTAGACCTCCGAGAGCGCGCGGAGCTGCGAATTGGAGCCGAAGATGAGGTCGGCGCGAGTCGCCTTCCACTTCACCTCGCCCGACTTGCGGTCGCGGCCTTCGAAGGTTTTTTCGTCGTCGGAGGTCGCCTTCCACGCATAGCGCATGTCGAGCAGATTGACGAAGAAGTCGTTGGTCAGAGCTTCGGGCCGGCTGGTGAAGACGCCGTAGTTGGTCTGGCCGACGTTGGTGTTGAGCACACGCATGCCGCCGAGGAGCACGGTGAGCTCGGGAGCGGTGAGTGTCATCAGCTGGGCCTTGTCGAGCAATAGGACTTCAGCCGGATGATGCCCGTTGGCGGAGGTAGTGAAGGAGCGGAAGCCGTCGGCGCCGGGCTCGAGCACGGCGAAGGATTCGACGTCGGTCTGCTCCTGCGAGGCATCGGTGCGGCCCGGAGTGAAGGGGACGGTGACGTTGATGCCGGCGTTGCGCGCCGCCTGCTCGACGCCGGCGCAACCGGCGAGGACGATGAGATCGGCGAGTGAAATTTTCTTGCCGTTCGGCTTCTTATCGGTGGAGCTGCCTGATTGTTTTTCATTGAAGTCGCGCTGAATATTTTCAAGCGCGGCAAGAACCTTGGCGAGTTTCTTCGGCTCGTTTGCCTCCCAGTCTTTCTGCGGAGCGAGACGGATGCGCGCGCCGTTGGCGCCGCCGCGCTTGTCGGAGCCGCGGAAGGTGGCGGCGGAGCACCACGCCGTCGAGACGAGCTCGGAGACGCTGAGGCCGGAGGCGAGGATCTGCTTCTTCAGCGATGCGACATCCTGTTCGGTGACCAGCTCGTGGTCGACGGAGGGGACGGGATCCTGCCAGAGCAGCTCTTCCTTCGGCACCTCGGGGCCGAGGTAGCGCGGGCGCGGGCCCATGTCGCGGTGGGTGAGCTTGAACCAGGCGCGGGCGAATGCGTCGGCGAACTGGTCGGGGTGCTCGTAGAAACGGCGCGAGATTTTTTCGTAGGCGGGGTCGAAGCGCAGCGCGAGGTCGGTGGTGAGCATGCCGGGCTGGTGCGGCTTGTTCTCGGCGGACGCGTTGGGGCCGTGACCATTGCCGTTGTGGGCGGCGGGCACCGTGCCCGCGCCGGCGTTGCCCTTGGGCTTCCACTGGTGCGCGCCGGCGGGGGACTTGGTGAGCTCCCAGTCGTAGTCGAAGAGGTGGTGGAAGAAGTCGTTGGTCCAACGGGCAGGCTGGGTGGTCCAGGTGACCTCGAGGCCGGAGCCGATGGCGTCGCCGCCGATGCCGGTCTCGTACGCGCAGGACCAACCGAGGCCCTGCTCTTCGATGGGAGAGCCTTCGGGCTCGGGGCCGACGTGCTCGGTGGGCCCGGCGCCGTGGGTTTTGCCGAAGGTGTGACCGCCGGCGATGAGCGCGACGGTCTCTTCATCGTTCATCGCCATGCGGCCGAAGGTCTCGCGAATATCTTTGGCGGCTTTGACGGGGTCGGGAACACCGTCCGGGCCTTCGGGATTCACGTAGATCAAGCCCATGTGGGTGGCGCCGAACGGCTTGGACAGCTCGCGATCTCCGGAGAAACGCTTTTCCGTTCCCATCCATTTATCTTCAAGGCCCCAGTTGACGTCCATGTCGGGCTCCCAGACGTCGGCGCGTCCGCCGGCGAAACCGAAGGTCTTGAAGCCCATGGTCTCGAGCGCGACGTTGCCGGCGAGAATCATGAGGTCGGCCCAGGAGATTTTCTTTCCGTACTTCTGCTTGATTGGCCAGAGCAGGCGACGAGCGCGGTCGAGATTGACGTTGTCCGGCCAGCTGTTGAGCGGAGCGAAGCGCTGCTGCCCGCGGCCACCGCCGCCGCGGCCGTCGCCGATGCGATAGGTGCCGGCGCTGTGCCATGCCATGCGGATGAACAGAGGGCCGTAGTGGCCGAAGTCGGCGGGCCACCAATCCTGGGAGTCGGTCATCAGCGCGGCGAGATCGTTTTTGAGCGCGGCGTAGTCGAGGCTCTTGAACTCCTCGGCGTAGTTGAAGTCCTTGCTCATGGGATCGGACTTCGAGGAGTGCTGGTGCAGGATCTCGAGATTGAGTTGATTGGGCCACCAGTCACGGTTGGTTCTGCTCTCGCTGGGGGCGTGGAATGGGCACTTCGCTTCGGTTGCCATGCGTCCTCTCCTTGGGGGGAATTGTTCAGTGCAATGAGTGGGGTTCGCATGAAACCCAGGCATCGACCTCGACAAGGCTGAATGTAGCATTATGGGGACAGATAGTTCCAATATGTAGCGGGCATGCGAGGTATAGGGATAGCCTATGGAATTTCACCAACTGCGCTATGTATGTGCTGTGGCGGAGACGGGAAGCTTCAGCCGCGCGGCGGAGCGCTGCGAGATTGCCCAGCCGTCGCTGTCGCAACAGGTGCTGAAGCTCGAAGAGGATTTAGGCGCGCGGCTTTTTGACCGGCTGGGGCGCAGCATTCGCGTGACGGAGGCAGGCCGGGCGTTTCTGCCTCATGCGCGGTCTATCCTGGAGCAGATGGAGGCAGCGCGGACGAGCGTCGCCGAGAAGAATGCGGATGTGCGCGGGAGCGTGGCCGTGGGCGCGATTCCGACGGTGGCTCCTTACCTGATGCCGCGCTATACGGCGGGGTTCGCGAGGAGGTATCCGGATGCGAAGTTGCGCATCGTGGAAGAGACAACGCCGGTTCTTATTGAAGGTCTGCGGGAGCTGTCGATCGACTTTGCAATTCTGGCGTTGCCTCTGCGGCACAAGGATCTGAAGGTGTTCACGCTTCGCACGGAGCCGCTGTTCGCCGTGTTGCCGAAGGATCATCCGCGGGCTTCGGCGGAGGCCATTGCGTTGAAGAGTCTGCGCGGAGAGCCGTTTGTCATGTTGCGCGATGGGCACTGCTTCCGCGACCTCAGCCTCGCCACCTGCACGCACGCGCGCATCACACCGAACATTGCGTTTGAGAGCGATCAGTTCAGCAGCGTTCTGGGAATGGTGGCAGCGGGCGTGGGGATCTCGCTTGTCCCGGAGATGGCGGTCGACCGCAGCGCGGGCTGCCGGTATGTTCGCCTCAGCGATGCGCGAGCCAATCGAACGATTGTCGCCGCGGTACTGCGAGGGCGGAGTTTCAGCCGCGTGCAGCAGGCGTTTCTCGCGGGGATCGGCGTGAGGACGCAGAAGAATCAGGCGTCGACCTGAGGTGAGCCGGGGAAGCTGGCGAACGGAAATCTCGGGCACTGAGCATGAGCACTGGTGGTTAGTTGGCCGAAGACGGGGTGCGGCGCATATTATGTTTGAAGTTCGTACGAAAGGAAAAGCCGGATGCGAGACGGATGGACGATGCTGCGGGGCGGCGCTGTACTGGGAGTGGCGTTGTTAGTTGGCTTTGCAGCTATTGCGGAGCCGGCGCTGCGATCGCCATGGGATGGAAGCCCGGTGAAGATGACGGACGCGCCGTATGCGTGTCCTGCGGTGCCGCAGATTGCGCCGGATTTAACGACGGAGGGCTTCTATAAGCTGGGCGATCCGACGCACTCGATCGTCGATCCGGCCCGGGAGGCGGCGTATCAGAGATCGAGCGGACCGGTGAAGGCCGCCGGAGAAAAGATTGTGACCGCCGCTGACGCGTACCGGACGAAGGGATCGCGCGCGGCTGCAGAGTGTGCCTTGAAGCACGTTGCTGCGATGGCGCAGGAGCATTCGTTGACCGGAACGATGTCCTCGAACCAGGCCTATTATGTGCAGGGATGGGTGGCGGGTGCGGTTGCGATCGCGTATTTGAAGATTCGCGACGCGCACCTGGCGACGCCGGAAGAGGCGAAGCAGATCGCCGACTGGCTGGTGGCGGTGGGCAATGAGTCGAAGGGATACTTCGAGCCTCGGCGCACGGAGGGAAAGAGCGACGCGCACAACAATCATCTGTACTGGGCGGGCGTGGAGCTGGCGGCGATCGGAGTTGTGGCGAACAACCGCGCCGATTTCAATTGGGCGATGGGAACCTATGACGCGGGTGTGGACCAGATTCGTCCGGACGGGACGCTGCCGCTGGAGATGGCGCGCGGGCAGCGAGCGCTGCACTATCATCTGTATGCGCTGGCGCCGCTCGTGATGCTGGCGGAGTTTGGTGAGGCTAATGGTCTGGATCTGTATGCGCGCGATCATGGCGCGATCCATCGGCTGGTGAATGTATCGATTGCGGGACTGGCAGACCCGTCGTTGTTTGTGAAGGCGACGGGCGTGCAGCAGGAGGTACCGAAGTCGGTGAGCGGCGACCAGATTGGATGGGCGCCACCGTATGTGCGCCGCTTCCCGAATGCGCAGCTCTCAAAGCTGATTGCCAATGCGAAGAGCCTGCGCGTGTACTATCTCGGCGGCCTGCCTCCGCCGGAGTAGAGATCAGACGGCTTTCGATACGGCGTAGCGCAACGTCTCGGCGGCGGATTCCGGTGTGATGTCGCGTTGCGGCGAGCCAAGCAGTTCAAAGCCCACCATGAATTTGCGAATGGTTGCGGAGCGCAGCAGCGGCGGATAGAAATGCGCGTGCAGCTGCCACTCCGGGTGGTCTTCGCTATCGCAGGGCGCGCCGTGAAAGCCCATGGAGTAAGGGAACGGCGCATTGAAGACGTGATTGTAGCCGGCGGTGATTGTTTTCAGCATGGCGGCGAGGTCGTCACGGCCGGAGGCGTCCAGTTGGCTGATGGTGCCGTTGTGCCGGCGCGGCAGAAGCATCGTCTCGAAGGGCCAGATCGCCCAGAAGGGAACGAGCGCGACCCACGATTCATTCTCGGCGACGATGCGATGATTCTGCTCCAGTTCGAGCTTGAGGTAGTCGAGGAGGAGCTGACGGCCGTGCGCAGCGAAATACTCTTTCTGCGCGAGCAGCTCGGCCTGGGGTTCATTCGGAATGTGTTCGGTCGCCCATATCTGGCCGTGCGGATGCGGATTGCTGGCGCCCATCAGGGCGCCGCGATTTTCGAAGATCTCGACGTAGCGAATGTCCTCGCGCGAAGCGAGTTCAAGCTCCTGTTCCGCCCATACATTGACGACCCGACGAATCGCGGCGACATCCATCGTGGCGAGGGTGAGGTCGTGGCGCGGATCGAAGCAAAGCACCCGGCACACGCCGCGCTCGCTGGTCGCGCGAATCAGGCCGGCATCGTTTAGATCAAACTCGGCGGGTGCGACATCGCTCTTCAGAGCGGGAAAATCGTTTTCGAATACGTAGGTCTCGGTGTAGGCGGGCGTGCGGTGGCCGCCGGCGCGCGTGTTTCCGGGGCAGAGATAGCATTCCGGGTCGTAGCGCTTCGCGGGCGCGGATGCGGCTTCTTCCGTCTGGCCCTGCCACGGGCGCTGGGTGCGATGCGGGGAGACGATGACCCAATCGCGGCGCAGCGGATTCCAGCGGCGGTGTGGCGATTCCTTGAAAAGCTCGAGCATTCAGCGCTCCTTGTTCGCGGCGTTGGGACGCATCGCGGCGCGTGCGACGGCGCCATCGACTGCGGTACAGATGTAAGTTTCGAGAGGAATTCCGAATCGCGACAGATAGGCGGAGCGCAGATTCGAAACGAATTCGTCGGTGTGAGCGACATCGACGAGGTTGACGGTGCAACCGCCGAAACCTCCGCCGGTGAGCCGCGCGCCGAAGCACCCGGGCAGTTGAACTGCAGTGTCCACGAGGAAGTCGATCTCAGCAATACTGCATTCGAAGTCGTCGCGCTCGCTGGCGTGGGCTGCCGTCATCACAGAGCCCAGAGCGACGGGATCGCCGGCGAGCATTGCGTCGCGCGCCGCGAGCACGCGTCGATTTTCCGTGATGATGTGACGGCAACGACGGAAGCTCTCGTGCGTGAGTTCGCGCTCGCAGGCCATGAGTTGCTCGAGGGTTGCGTCGCCAAGATCGCGAAGTTGAGGGAAGCGTTCGCGCAGCTTCGCCTGGCCGGCTTCAACCTCGCGGCGGCGTACGCCATAATCGCCGCTGGCGATGGAATGCCTGACGCCGGAGTTCGCAACCACGATGCGACAGGACGCGAGCGATCCCTGGTTCATCGGCAGAAGCTCAAAGGTGAGATCGCGCGTGTTGAGCAGGAGCGCGTGTTGGGCGCGGGCTGCGGTGATGACGAACTGGTCCATGATGCCGCAGGGCGAGCCGACGTAGTTGTTTTCGGCGCGCTGGCAGAGAGTTGCAATCTGTTCGGACGGAAGATTCGTCTTCGCGTGCGAGAGAAGCGCAACCGCGGTGGCGACTTCGATGGACGCCGAGGAGGAAAGTCCGGAGCCGAGCGGAACGTTGCCGTTGATATGAAGCTCGAAGGGCGGGACGTCGATGTTGAGCGCTTGAAGCTCGCGCAGCACCCCCACGGGATAGTCGCTCCAGTCCCCGATGCGAGGAGAACGCTCCTCCGGAGTGATGGACCTCGAGGTGGAAAACTGCTCACTGGTGAATGTCTGCCTGCCGTCGGCGGCGGCGCGGAGATGGGCGACAGTAGTGAACGGAATGGCCATCGGCATGACCAGACCGCCGGTGTAATCGGTGTGTTCGCCGATAAGGTTGACGCGAGCCGGGGCGGCGAAGTGCTTGGCCTGCGACGGTGATAGAGTCGCCGATGTCACGTCGCGTGAAGGATTCATTCGACCTGGATACTCCCTGTCTAGAGACTATCTGGTCGAGGCTGGCGTGACCAAGCGTATCCTTCCCCTAGATAGTCCCGTAGAGAGTTTGTCCGAATCCGATCTATGAATTTGCTGAACAAATCGCTGAGTCGCCGAGAGGTATTGCGCAGCCTCACCTGTGCCGCAACGATTGCTGTTTGGCCGATGGCGCGGACCGCGCTTGCGACAACGGAGGAGCATGGCGAAGATTCTCTGCTGCGTCCGCTGCCATTGAACGCTGTGCGGCTTTTGAAGAGCGAGTTTCGGGACGGAGCTGAGATTAATCAAGGTTATCTCGAGTCGCTCTCGACCGATCGTCTGCTTCACATGTTTCGCTTGACGGCCGGGATATCGTCAAAGGCTGAGCCGCTGGGCGGGTGGGAGGAGCCGACCTGCGAGCTGCGAGGACACTTCGCGGGCGGGCACTATCTTTCCGCAGCGGCGCTGGCGTATGCGACGGCGGGCAACGACACGCTGCGCGATCGGGGCAACGCGATGGTGTCCGCGCTGGCGGCGTGTCAGAAGGCGAATGGCAACGGGTATTTGAGCGCCTATCCGGCATCGTTCTTTGAACGTCTTGCGCGGGGAGAGCCGGTGTGGGCGCCGTTCTACACGCAGCATAAGATCCTCGCCGGCCTGATTGACATGTATGTGCACACGGGCAACGAAGAGGCGCTGCAGGTTGCAGAGAACATGAGCGGATGGGTGCTGTCGTATTTTGCCGGGATCAGCGACGATCAGCGGCAGCGCATGCTGCGTACAGAGTATGGCGGAATGAATGAGGCGCTGGTGAATCTGTATGCGCTTACCGGACGCGAACGACATCTTGCGGCGGCGCGGCTGTTTGAGCAGCCTTCATTCCTCGATCCGCTGGCGCTTCGGCGCGATGAGTTGCAGGGTTTGCATGCGAACACCAATGTGCCGAAGGTGATTGGAGCGGCGCGAAGCTATGAAGTGACGGGGGATCCGCGGTATCGCGGGATTGCAGATTATTTTCTCGAAGAGGTGCTGGCGGCGCGCAACTACGTGATCGGCAATACTAGCGAAGATGAGCATTGGACGACGCGTGCGGGAGATCTTGCCGGCACGCTGAGTCTTACGAACGCAGAGTGCTGCGTGGCTTACAACATGATGAAGCTGGAGCGTCATGTCTTTGGCTGGAGCGGCGAGGCGCGATGGATGGATGCCTACGAGCGATCGCTGTTCAACTGCCGCCTGGGCACGCAGAACGGAGAAGGATTTAAGCAGTATTTCTTTCCGCTCGCCGCAGGATACTGGCGCGTGTATAACTCGCCGGAGGATTCGTTCTGGTGCTGTACAGGAACCGGCGCGGAGGAGTTCGCGAAGTTTACGGACACCATCTATTTCACGGGCCGCGGCGGCCTGTGGGTGAATCAGTTCATCGCCTCGACGGCGGAGTGGAAGGACGCCGGCCTGAGCCTGCGCCAGGAGACAGCGTTTCCTGCAGAGCAGGCGACGACGCTGGTCATCACGGCGGCTCCGGTGGAGAAGAAGACCATTTGCCTGCGCATACCGGGATGGCTGGCGCAAGGCGGAAGCGTTGAAGTGAATGGCAGGCCGCTGGAGGCGTTCGCCGAGCCGGGATCGTATCTTGCGCTGGAGCGCGTGTGGCGGGCGGGCGATCGTGTGAAGCTGAACCTTCCGATGCAATTGACGACGGAGCCGCTCTCGGGAGCACAGGCGACGCAGGCAGTGCTCTACGGGCCGCTGGTTCTTGCGGCGGACCTCGGCGATGGACCGTCCAGCGGACCGACGAAGATTCTTCACGGCCGCGGTACAACGCCGAAGGGAGTGGGCGCGCCGCTGGCGAATCCAGTTGTGCACGCGGGCCATTCCGCCGGCACGAGGGCGGAGTGGGTGGATTGCGTTTCGGCGAGCGATCTCAGTTTTCGCACAGCGGGTGTGAACGGAGTGCGCAGCGTGATGCCGATGTATCGAATCAAAGATCAGCGATACGCGGTGTATTGGGACATGACGACGTGAGTTGGCATCGCGCGACGAGCGTGCGTTCGCGATGATACAACTGATGCAATCTCATGGCGCGTACACCAAACACGGGCGCGGACGATCGCCCGATCAGCTTGAAGGGACTCGCAGAGTATCTTGGCCTGTCGCCTGCGACTGTTTCGCTGGTCGTGAATGGGGCGCCGGGTGCGAAGACGATTGCACCCAAGACGCGGGAGCGCGTTCTCGCCGCCGCACAGAAGCTGAACTACCGTCCAAACTTTCTGGCGCGTTCTTTGCGCACGCGGCAGACCTTCACCATCGGCGTCATCGTACCGGAGTTCAGCGAAGGCTACTTCACGATGGTCATGAATGGCGTCGAGGAACATCTGCTGCAGGCCGGCTATCTTCATTTTGTCGTGAGTCATCAGGGTCGGTCGGATCTGCTGGAGGGATATCCGCGGCTGCTGACGGAGCGCGCGGTGGACGGCTTTATCCTCGTCAACACGATGCTGCATGAGTCTGTGAATGTGCCGGTGGTGTCCATCTCGGGGCACAAGAAGATGCGCGGCGTGACGAATGTGATGCTGGACCATGACCACTCCGCAGCGTTGGCGCTGCAGCATCTCTACGATCTTGGCCATCGTGACATCGCGTTCATGAAGGGCCAGCCGCATGCGCTGGATTCAGAGTGGCGCTGGCAGAGCATTCGCCAGATCGCGGAGAGAATCGGGATACGGATGCGGCCGGAGCTGTGCGTGCACATTCGCAACAATTCCTGGTCGCCGGAGCTTGGCTATCCGGTGGTGCGCGAGCTGCTCGCCGCGGGGCATCGCTTTACGGCGATCTTCTGCTTCAATGACATTGCGGCGATCGGAGCGATGAGGGCGATTAAGGATGCCGGATTGCGCTGCCCGGAGGATATCTCCGTGCTGGGCTTCGATGACATTGCCAGCGCGGCCTATCACACGCCCAGCCTGACGACGATTCGTCAGCCGTTGCGGCGCATGGGAGAGATGGCGGCGCAGCAACTGCTGAAGCGAATTCAAAATCCATCTGACGCCTTCCCGGACACGATCATGTTTGAACCCGAACTGATGCAGCGCGAATCCACCATCGCGGTCACTCCCGATCAAGCGGTGAAGAGGGAAGCGACTGGCAAGGCCGTCAGGCGAGGCCGCCGCGCGCAATAACGTCGTGGTAGAACTTCGCGCTCATCTTCGGTATGCGTCTCTGCGTGGGGTAATCGACGTAGACAATACCGAAGCGTTTCGAGTAACCGTCGGCCCACTCGAAGTTGTCGAGCAGACTCCAGACGAAGTAGCCCTTCACCGGCACGCCCTCAGAGACCGCGCGATGGAGCTGGCCGAGATAGTTGCGCAGATACATGATGCGATCGGAGTCGATCACCGTGTTGTTGGCCTGTAGCACATCGGATGAAGACGCGCCGTTTTCGGTAATGAAGATTTCTTTCGGTTTCCAAAGCTGGGTGACGAGCTTCGTCGCCCAGTAGATGGCCTCGGGGCCGACATACAGCCATGGGCTGTACATGTGCGGGAAGGATGCGGGCGGCGTGACCACCTCATAACCGAGCTCCGACGCGCTGGTGCGCACGTAGGTGGGCTGATAGATGTTGAGGCCGATAAAGTCGAGCGGCGAGCCAATGATTTTCATCTCCTCCGCCGTGAACTTTGGCGCAGCGGCGCCGAGGCTGCGGAGATAGTGGTCGGTGTATTGGCCTTCGCAGATGACGGTGAGGTACTGCGCGTTCTGTTCGCGCATGGCGCGTGCCGCGGCAAAGTCATCGGAGATTTCGATCAGCGGCGTCGCGGCCTGCGGGTTGTCGGCGATGCCGACCTGGGTGTCCGGGCGCGTCGACGCACGAATTGATTGCACGGCGAGTCCGTGGCCCAGCACAGCATAGTGATTCAGCTGCGCTACACGAGCGACATCGAGCTTAAGGCCCGGAGCATGCGTGCCTTGCTGATAACCGAGCTCCACAAAGGAGCGGATCTCGTTCATGGTCATGAAGCGATGGACGCGGTCCGCGAGCTCGTGGCTGATGTAGCCGGCATAGTCGGCGAATGCTTGTGCCGTATCGCGGTTTTCCCACCCGCCCTTGTCCTGCAGCGCCTGCGGCAAATCCCAGTGATAGAGCGTGCAGAACGGCTGAATGTTATTCGCGAGCAGTTCGTCGACGAGACGATTGTAGAAATCGAGGCCCTGCGGATTTGGAGCACCGGCGCCGGTGGGAAAGATGCGCGACCATGAAACCGAGAAGCGATAGGTTTCGAGGCCCAGCTGTTTCATCAGGGCGATGTCCTGCTTGTAGCGGTGATAGTGGTCCGTGGAGACGTCGCCCGTATCGCCGTTGGCGATGGCGCCGGGACGGTGACTGAACGTATCCCAGATCGAGGGCCCGCGGCCACCCTCATGCACGCCACCCTCCACCTGGTAGGAGGCGGTGGCGGATCCCCACAGAAAGTCTGCCGGGAAGCTGCGCATGTTCGATGTGTTGTCGGCGGAATGTTCCGGCAGTTCTGCGAAGACCGATGGGACCGACGACGAACCGGCGAGTGCAGCGACGAGGCGAGCGAAGGCGCGCCTGGAAAAGGTGTTCCTCAAATTAAGTCCTCCCGACATCGCGGCGTGACACTATCGAGTGTATGTGCACAAAGAGAGTAGACAGAATCCTTTACTAAATCGATTATTCCTTTGGCAAGGATAATCTGCATCGGGGTGTGGCGCGGCCGCTCCGGACGCAGGGAGGAGCGCTCCGTTAGACTTCCTGAATGGACCGGAGAGAGTTCCTGGCTGCTTCGGCGGCGACCCTGTGGAGTTTGAAATCGCCGGCGTCCGTCCGCGTCGACGTGGCCCGGATTGATCGGGCGCGAATTCTAAGTGCAGCGAATCGTTACCTGGGCGAAGAGCCGCGGACGATAACCAGCGTCCGTGCCTCAAGGAGCGAGGGTGGCCTGCACGACTACTTTTCCGAAGGCGATTACTGGTGGCCTGACCCGAAAAATCCCAATGGGCCATACATTCGCCGGGACGGATTCTCGAATCCGGCGAACTTCAACGACCATCGTGAGCTGCTGATACGACTCAGCGTGCAGATGCCGGCGTTGACCGCGGCGTGGGTCATCACGCGTAAGAAGATTTATGCGGACCATGCCGCCGCCCATCTGCGCGCGTGGTTTGTAGATCCTGACACGCGCATGAATCCGAACCTTCAGTATGCGCAGGCGATTCACGGAGTGACGCCGGGCCGCGGCATCGGCATCATCGACACGCTGCATCTGGTTGAGGTTGCGCGCGCGGCGTCGTGGATTGCGCGGTCCGGCGCCATGAAGCCCGCGGAGATGGATGCGGTGCGGCGCTGGTTCGCCGACTACGTGACCTGGATGACAACTTCGAAGAACGGGCTGGAGGAGCGCGCCGCCAAGAACAATCATGGCACCTGCTGGGTCGCGCAGGTCGCCGAGTTCGCCAGCTTCACCGGCGACGATGCGAAGGTTGCCGACTGCCGCGAACGTTTTCGCACCGTGCTGGTGCCGAACCAGATTGCACCCGACGGTCGGTTGCCGCTGGAACTGGCGCGCACAAAGCCGTATAGCTACTCGCTGTTCGACATGGACGCGCTCTCGCTCATCTGCGAGATTGCGAGCCGGCCCAGTGACGACCTGTGGACGTTTACAACGCCGGATGGCCGCGGGATCCGCAAGACGATTGACTTCATGGTCCCGTATATCCGCGACAAGTCGAAGTGGCCGTTTCCGCACGACGTCGAATACTTTGACGATCTGCCGGTGCGGCAGCCGAGTTTGCTGTTCGCGGGGATTGCCTATAACGATCCCGCGTACATCGAGCTTTGGAAGACGTTGAACCCCGATCCGACGGTGCCGGAGATCATTCGCAACTTTCCGGTGCGCCAACCGGTGCTTTGGGTGAGCCAGCCAAGCTAGAGCGCGTGCCTACTGCAGCATGCCGGAGTTGAGCACAAGGGCGACCGCGCTGCGCAGCCGCGCCGAACCGCCATCGTAGGCGGGCCTGAGAACCGCTGCCGAACTTAGCGAATGGCGGCGCATCTCGGCCTCGATGAGCGGGCCGAAGCGGTACCACGCAGAGGTGAAGTCGCCGACGATGACGATCTCCTTGGGCGCGAGAGCGGTGGCGATCATGCGCAGACCGCGCCCCAGGTTCAACGACATTCGCTCCAGCGCGGAGATGGCGGTCTCGTCTCCCGAATGTGCGAGTGAGAGCAGGGACCCGAAGGATGTTCCGGGCGCGCCTCCGGACTCGGCAAAATGCCGCAAGGCGGCGCGGTTGGACGCCAGCGTCTCCCAGCATCCGTTGTTGCCGCAGCCGCAGGGAGGGCCATCGGGATCGAGCTGCACGTGCCCGAACTCGCCGGCCATTCCCTTGTCTCCGCGAATCAAGCGACCGTTGGCGAGAATGCCGGTGCCGATGCCCTCGGAGACGTTCACGACGACGAGATCGTGCGCTCCGTCACTCTCGCCAAACCAAACCTCCGCAAGGGCGCAGGCGTTGGCGACGTTATCCATCTCCACGCGCAGCCCCGTCGCCTTGACGATGCGCTTGCGAATGTCGCGGATGGGATAGTGCAGATTCGGGGCGAAGATCGGATCTTCGCGCACTGGGTCGGTGCGGCCGGGAAGGCAGACGCCGATGCCGTCAAAGGACTTCTGTTTGTGCTCGGCGATCATCTTTTTGATCGCGGAGACGATGGCCGCCACCGAGCGCTTGCTTTCCGGGATATCCACCAGCTTCTGCGCGAGAATCTTACCGCCGAGATCCGAGATGGCCAGAGTGATCTGTTCCGGGTGAATGTCCAGCGCGAGCACGGCCCGTTGTGAGTTCAGTTGCAGGAACGTTGGGCGACGCCCGCGCGGAAGCCGGCCCGTGGGGCCTTCGACCACAAGCCGGTCCGCGATCAGCTCTTCGATAATCAGCGAGACGGTACTGCGCTGCAGCCCGGAGACACGCGCGAGGTCGGCGCGCGAGATGGGCTGCTGCTTGCGAACAAGATTCAAAATCAGATTACGGTTGATCTCGCGTGGAGTCCGGTTCGAGGCGCTCTGCCGCTCTGAGGGAAGATACTGTCGCATAGTGGGCGATGTCCGCCAAATCTTCAGCACGCGTTCCGGCTGGTCTGAAAGGCGGACTTAGTCTACAGCATGAGCAAAGTCATTTCACTGTGCGACACCCGAAAACTGCTGGATTCATGGGAAATAGCCGATTTGCCGGGAATTCACGGTTGGAATGATGCGCGGAATTGTTTGACGTCGGAACTTTATGCTAAGAACCGGTGCGCAGCAGGGCTTTCCAGCGGGAGGATCATTTACAGGGTGGTTTTCTGCGCAAGCCGCTTTGCACCGCGCAGGCGCATGTATACCTTGCGCTGGCAGATGCGGCACTCCCACGGGAACAGTCCCAGCCACGAAAGGATGGAGCGCTCGATTGCGCTTTCGCGGGGAAGCCGTCGAAATTCTTGATGACCACAACTCGGACAGGGACGCACAAAGACCTCAACGGTGCCACAACGCAACGGCAATCAAATCAGATGGAAGAATATCCTATCTGCAAACGCCCGCAATCTGGGTGAGATCGAAAGGCTCGTTAGGCGATATAAGTAGATTCGATGACGATGGATGACAAAGACCGGCTTTGGATTGAGGAGCAGTCGCGCGCAACGGGCTTCGATCTTGCCGGTGTCGCTTCCGTCCCCACTGAGGGTTCCGTGACCGAGCGAGAATCGAGCCGCCGCTTCGCCGACTGGGTCGCTGCCGGGCGCGCCGGCGAGATGAACTGGCTGAAGCGGCTCAGCTCCAGCGGCGACCTTTTGCGTGGAGACCTGAAGCGGTCCATGCCGTGGGCTCGATCGGTTATTGTCTGCGCGATGAACTACAACGTGGACCAGCCTAAGTCGATCGATTCCGCGGCCGCCGGTTCCGGATGGATTGCGCGCTATGCATGGAGCGGGCGCGAGGCTTACGCTGCGAGCGCTTATCGCGGCAGCGACTACCATGATGTGCTGCTTCCGCGGCTCCGGCAGATCGAATCGAACCTGCGCCAGCGCTTTGGCGACGCGATGGAGAGCCGCTGTTACGTGGACACGGGCCCCATCGTGGAACGCGAATACGCGCAGCGTGCGGGCATCGGCTGGATTGGAAAGAACACGTGCGTGCTGAATGAATCGCTCGGGTCGTGGCTGCTGCTGGGAGCTATTGTCACCTCGCTTGAGCTTGGGCCAGACGCGCTGGCGGTTGCGGCCGCAGACCGATGCGGCAGCTGCACGCGCTGCATCGACGCGTGCCCCACGCAGGCCCTGATTGCTCCGCGCATGATGAATGCGTCGCGCTGTATCTCCTATCTCACGATCGAAAAGAAAGGAGCCATCGACGAGCCGCTGCGCGCGCGAATGGGCAGGCATGTGTTCGGTTGCGACATCTGCCAGGATGTCTGCCCGTGGAACAGCAGGGCCCCTGTTGCAGCTTCGGGCGCATTGCCGGCGCGCGAGGAACTCGTTAACCCGGCGCTCGAATGGCTTGGGTCGATGGATGGGCCGCAATTCAATCGCACCTTTCGCGGATCGCCGGTGGAACGCACCGGCCGCAAACGTATGCAGCGCAACGTGGCGATTGCGATGGGCAACAGCGGCGATGAGAGCTTCGTTCCGAAGCTGCGCGAGTGGGCCGCCGGCGAAGAGCCTGTGCTTGCGGACGCCGCACAGTGGGCGCTCGATAGACTGAAGCAATGAGCGCAGAAGAGAGCTCACGTTCCGCCAGTGCCGAAACCCGCCGCGACGCGGCGTCGTCGGCTGCGGTGAAGGCCGGCGAGGAGGACGTTTCCCCCGCGTTGGACGCGGCTCCGGCGGTTCCGGTGAGTGAGAGCGGAACGTGGGAGCAGATTAAGGCGCTCGGCTACTATCTGACCAAGACCGAGGTCCACACCTACGCCTTCAGTGTGGCGGCGCAGGCGATCCTGTCGCTGTTCCCCTTCATCGTGCTGTTGTTGACGATCTCCGAACACGTCTTCCATTCGGCGAAGATGACAAACGTTGTCAGTGAAATGATGACCAACTTTCTGCCCAACAACCAGGCGTTTGTGATGCGCAACATGCGCCTTCTCGCAACGCCGCATGCAAAGACCAGAATCGTCTCCATCATCATGCTGCTGATTACGGCGACGGGCATCTTTCTTCCGCTGGAGGTGGCGCTGAACAGCGTCTGGGGCGTCAAGAAGAATCGTTCGTACATTGAAAATCAGCTGGTCGCGATCGTGCTTGCTGCCGGCGTTGCGTTGCTGGCGCTGGCCTCGGTCGCGCTCTCGGCCGCACAGCGCACCGTGCTTGACTGGGTCTTCTTCGGCCACACGCAGAATGCGCTCTTCGCCCTGATCGCGCGCGGGTTTCTGCAGATCGTCGCTCTGCTGGCGAGCATCGCGCTCTTCTTCCTCATCTACTGGTGGCTTCCGCACCGCAAGGTTCCGGCGCTCGCTGTGCTGCCGACCGCGGTTGTGATGGGCCTCCTTTGGACCGCAGCGAAGTATGCCTACATCTTTGCGCTGCCGCACCTGGACTTCGCCGCCGTCTACGGCCCGTTCGAGGTCTCCGTCGGCCTGATGGTGTGGGCGTTCATCTCGGGCCTGCTGCTGCTCGGCGGCGCCTACGTCTCCGCGACGCGCCACGCGCTGCGCGAAGCTCGCGAAGCGGAGCTGAAACCGCAGAGCTGAAGCGTCAGTGGAGCAGAGCGCTGCGCGACCGGAACGACTTTACGACCAGATCGTTGGGACGATCTCCTGCGGGCAGCATCGTCACCAGCGCTGGTCCGTTCTTGCTCTGCGTGCGAATCACCGCAACGTCCGACGACCCTGTATCCGCCACCAGCAGCAGCCGCTCGTCGGTTGAGAATGCCAGCGCATCCGGCTTTGGTCCGGTGCGAATGCCTGCCTCCACACGACCGTCGTCGATCGAGTACAAGCTTGCAGAGTCAGCGCCGAAGTTCGTCGCCCACAGTGTGGAATCATCCTGGCTGATGATGGCGCGCGCCGGCTTCGATCCGATGAGGTACGTGCCCAGAACCTCGTTGGTCCACGTTGAAATCTCGGAGATGGAATCCGAGCCAAAGTTCGTGCTGAAGACCTCGTAGCCGTTCGGCTCCATCGCCAGGTGTGTCGGCGTCTGGCCGACGTCCAGCAACGCTAAAAGCTGATCATGTTGCAGCGACGGATCCTGCTTGCCGCGCCACGAATTCGGTGCAGCCGCCAGCCAGATGTCCATCACCTGGCGGCCACCCGAGCATGCGATGAACGCCTTCGTCGAATCCGGAAGAATCACCGCATCGGTCGCTCCCGGACAGCCCGCGAATGCGTCGCGGAGCGTGAGCGGCGCGGTCTTCGATTCGTTGATGGAGTAAACCGAGACGCTGCCCGCCTGCTCGTTCGTCACGACCAGCGTGCGGTTGTCCGGCGCCACTGCCGCCATGCCCGGGCTCTCGCCGGTGGCCGCCACGGCGATTTGCCGGCGCGCATCGAGGTCGATCACGCTGACCGTGTTCGATCCTGCATCCGGAACGTAAGCCCGGTGGCCATCCGGCGACACCGCGATGAAGTAGGGCCGTTGGCGCACCCCGATCGTTGCGGCGACCGTGTTGTTGGTCGCATCGATCACCGTTACCGAGTTGCTGCCGGTGTTCACGGCGTACACTTCATTCCGCACGGGGTTCACCGCCAGCCCGGTTGGATCGCGCCCCACCTGCAGCACGCGGTCCTGGCGCAGATAGACGAGGTCAAGGACGGTGACGGTGTTGGAGCCGCCGTCGGAGATGTAGGCGAACTCGTGGTAGTTGGGCGGGTAATCCAAAAATCCGTGCTGCTGGCAGCCGGCCAGCAGCAGCATGCAGCCGCCGAGCAGCGCGGCGGCAACGCGGTCCATTCGAGTTGATGGCGTCAGGGGCACGTCTCCCGAAGTCTATGGGTGAGATGGAGATGTCGCAATGTGGAAGAATTTCGCCGCAACTGATTTTGACGCGCCGGGTTCACCAGATGGACGAGGCAGCCAATGCCGAGCCGCCCGTTGCAAGCGACTCCTCGGACCAACGGAGCAAGAGCGCAAAGGATCAAATCCCGCTCTGCTCCGTTGTATTTTTCTCCGCCGGCCGACTGCGACGCCACTGCACTGCGAGCCAGATTCCATAACCGAACTGCAGAATCCACACGGCACAGTACGCGTAGACCAGATGCCGCTCCGAGAGCGTGGAGAAGGGAATCATCGGACCTCCAGAGTGGCGGGTGCAGGGTGGGCTATCTCGCGTGTGATTGAGTCTGCTGCAGCAAGACGCTGCCGGCGCCGCTCGATTGCATAGCGCAGGCCCAGCACGAACGCTCCCCACATGGCCCACGCGGCCAGATTCCAGAAGACCGCCGGCAGCATGTGCGGATCGATGCCGGAGTCGGCTCCGCCGCCGAAGACGGGCGCCGGATGTTGCGTGCGCCACCAGCGGATCGACATGAAGCAGATGGGAATATCAATCGCGGCGAAGATCGCGAGCACGGCCGAGAAGATAGCCTTCTGGTCGCCGGCTGTTAACTTGCGCAGCAGCAGGTAGCTGACATACAGCAGCCAGAGCAGCAGATACGTTGTCAGCCGCGCATCCCACGTCCACCAGATGCCCCACGCCGCACGCGCCCACAACATTCCGGTTGCGAGACCGACGGAGGCATAGAGCACCGTGATCTCTGCAGAGGCGAGCGCAAAGGCGTCGGCCACCAGAGCGCGTTGCTGATTGCGATCGCGCCAGTACAGAAACAGGAACGCCGCGATGCAGTTCAGGTAGGGAAAGACAAAGCTGAGAATGGCGTGCGGGAAGTGATAGAAGAAGATGCGATAGAGGTTTCCCATCGTCGCTTCTTTGGGCGCCGTCATCGCCTCGTAGAATCCGACGGCGAGCACAACGAATGTGGCCGCGAGATAGAGTCCGGCCCAGCGTGGGAACCGTTGCGATTGGCTGCGATCGTTCACTTCTTCTTGATTCTATCGTGATCGTCGGCCCGGCCCGGATTGGATATCGCTCAGTCGCCGGCGTTCAGAATCGTCTCGAAGGAGAACACGCAGGCGATCGTGAAGACAACGTCATAACCAAACAGCAGCTTCATCCAGAGTCCCGGGTCCAGCTCCCCGGTGAGGACGTTGGTCGCCGCCTGGATCATGGCGAGCAGTGCGGGCAGGGCGATGGGGCACAGCACCAGCGGAAGCAGAAGCTCGCGGTTGCGCGTGCGCAGGCTGAGCGCGGCGAAGAATGTTCCGTTCATCGTGAGGGCCCACGTGCCCAGCGGAAGAATGATCAGCAGAAGCCACGCCTGCCCCAGCGGATGCAGGTTGTAGAAGATGGCGAAGACCGGCGCGAGAACGATCTCGATCACCGACACGAAGATGAAGTTTGCCAGCGACTTGCCGATCAGCAGCGCCGAGGCCGGCGAGGGCGCGATTCGCTGCGCATCGAGCACGTGGTTCTGAAGCTCGCGGGCCCAGCTCTGGTTCAAAGCGGTCATCGACGCAAAGAGCAGACCGACCCACAACAGTCCTCCGCTGATCTGCCACGTGACTGTCGGAAACGAGGTGGGATCGAAGGCGAGCGAGAAGACCACAACCACCAGCAGCGCGAAGAACAGCATGCCGTTGAGTACCTCGCGCGCGCGCCACTCCAGCTTCAGGTCCTTGCGCAGATGCGTCAGCACATAGCCGGCGTAGGTCATGGGTGCGCTCCCGCTGGAGCCGCTTTGGTGAGGTCGGCGAGCGTGGCTTCGGTGGCGCGAAGATAGTCCGCGGGGGAGAGCAGCAGTTGAATTCCGCGCTGGCCGGCAGAGATCGAGACGACGTCGAAGAGTTCGATGGTTTCGTCGGCGAAGGCGCGGAAGGGCTTCTTTGCCGCGAGCACGGTGACGCCGCCGCGGACGTAGCCGGTGAGCGGCTCGACCTCTTTGAGTGCGGCGAGCTCCGCCTTGCGTGCGCCTGCGGCTGCGGCGAGCTTCTTCAGGTCGAGCTCGTCGCCGCCGGGAATCACGGCAAAAAGGTGCTCGCCGTCGGAGGTGTGGGTCAGCAGCGTCTTGAAGACCTGCTCGATGGGCATGCCGATCTTGCGCGCGACGGAGATCGCGGTGAGGTCGTCGGGGTCGACCTCGTAGGTGCGAATCTCGTAGCTGATGCCGAGTTTGTCGAGCAGGCGTGCGGCGTTGGTCTTCATGCGTGGTTCAGTTGCGCGCCGCGCTTTCGGCGGTCGCGAGTTGTCCCTGCGTGAGAGTCAGAATGGTGGTCGCGAGCGGACGCGCGAGATCGGCCTGGTGAGTGGTGATGAACAGCGTGCGCGGCGCGCCGTTGCGTCCAGGCCGCGCCAGAAACTCGCGCAGACGCGTGACCATCATCTGGACCGAAGCGATGTCCATGTTAGAGAACGGCTCATCGAGCAGGAGAAGATCGGGCTCGAGCATCAGCACGCGTGCCAGCGAGGCGCGCTGCCGCATACCTTGGGAGTAGTCGCGAACATGGCGCGGAAGCTGCGGGTCGAGCCCGACATCGCGCAGCGCGCGTTCCGCGCCGCTTCGGTCTGTGCCGTAGAGCGCGGCGAAGTAGTGCAGGTTTTCGAGGCCGGTGAGCTCGTCGTACAGCATCGGCGCATGGCTCATGAAGGCCATTCGCTGGTGCGCTGCGCGGGCCGTTCCGCCGAGGACGCGCACGCTGCCTTCGCTGGGCGGGATGAGACCGGCGATGAGACGCAGGAGCGTGGACTTGCCCGCGCCGTTCTCGCCCAGCAGAAGCACTGAGGCGCCCGCGTGCACGCGCATGGAGAGGGTGCGCAGCGCAGCGAAGTTGCCGAAGAGCCGCGAGACACCGGTGAGTTCGACCGCGGGTTGGATTTCGGAGTCTGCGGGCATCGCTGCTATGCGAGTATAGAGCCATAACACACAAGAAGAAGTACGGGGAGGATGCCACGAGAGGCGAGATGCGAGATACGAGACAAGCCGTCTGTAGTGTCGCGGCAGCGGGCTTCATGCTGCTGTGCAGTATGCAAACGATGTCGGCGCAAAACGCGACAGCGTTGCCGGAGCAGGACCGCGCTCTCGCCCGCGACATCTTCAAGCAGCTCATCGAAACGAACACGCAGGATTCGAATGGGAGCGTGACGGCCGCGGCCGCGGAGATGCGGCAGCGGCTGCTCGACGCGGGTTTTCCGGCGCAGGACCTCATTCTCGCGGGGCCGAACGCGCGCAAGCAGAACCTGGTGGCGATCTATCGCGGCAAGCCGGGATCGACGCTGAAGCCCATCCTCACCATCTGCCATCTTGATGTCGTTGAGGCGCGCAAGGCGGACTGGACAACCGATCCATATCAGTTTGTGGAGAAGGATGGATTCTTCTACGGGCGCGGAACGCAGGACATCAAGGAAGAGGACGCGGCACTGGTCGAGACGTTCATCCGCATGAAGCGCGAGGGCTATGTGCCGGACCGTGATCTGGTGATCGCTCTGACGGCCGACGAAGAAGGCGGCGCATCGAATGGCGTCGACTGGCTGCTCAAGAATCGTCCGGACTTGATGCGTGCGGATTTTGTGATCAACCCGGATGCGGGCGGGCTGGAGTTGAACGACGGCAAGCCGGTTGAGGTTGAAGTGGAGGCGACGGAGAAGCTGTACTCGGACTATGAGGTGACGGCGACGAATCCGGGCGGCCACAGCTCACAGCCGCGCCCGGACAACGCGATCTATGAGCTGATGCATGCGCTGGAGAAGCTGGAGGCGGCGCCGTTTCCGGTGGAATTGAATGCGGTGACGCGCGAGGAGCTGGAGGCGAAGGAAAAGATTGCGGCACAAACCGATCCGGCGCGCGCGGCCATTATCCGTGGCGTGCTGGCCAACCCGCCGGACCCGAAGGCGATTGCACGGTTCTCCGATGATCCGACCGATAACGCGACGCTTCGGACGACTTGCGTGGCGACGATGGTGACGGCCGGGCATGCGCGCAATGCGTTGCCGGGGATGGCGCAGGCCAACGTGAATTGCCGGATTCTGCCGGGGCACTCGAAAGAGGAGGTCAGGAGCCGGCTGATTTCCATCTTCAACGACCCGAAGCTGAAGGTGGATTACGTTGACAGCGCGGGAGTTGTGAGTGGATTGGGATCGAGCGACAAGAGCATGCCCCCGCCGCCGGTGCGAAAGGATGTTTTCGGGCCGCTGCATGAGGTGGTGGAGCGGATGTGGCCGGGGGTTCCGGTGATTCCGGTGATGTCGACCGGGGCGAGCGACTCCATCTTTACGATGGCGGCGGGGATTCCGAGCTATGGCATCAGCGGAATGGGTGTGGATTTCAACGACGACAGGGCGCATGGACGCGATGAGAGGATTCGTGTCGCGGCGTTTTACCAAGGCGTGGAGTTTCGTTATCTGTACATGAAGGCGCTGACCCAATAATCAGTCCGAGGTCGGGGTTACCCCCTCCCCCCTATTTTTGTGCAAAGTCTTCAGCCGAGAGACTTTAGGGGTGGACTTCGCGATCCGGTCAGCGGGCCGGGGCGTTGAGCCCCTGTTTCCCGCGGGTGGTTTTGTCAAGTCGTGCGGGCCCGAATTGGTGGGGCTGAGAAATTTCTTGCCGAGGAGCGGTGGCTCCATTAAGCTGCCGCCACCTATGACCTACAGCTATCCGCCGCAGTATGCGTATCCCTCCGCGCCTCCGATGTACCGGGCACTTCCGGCTCCGCCGCGTTTGCACTGGGGATGGGTCCTTGTTCTGTCCGTCCTGACGCTGGGACTTTTTCTTTCGGTGTGGATGGTTGTCGTGGGCTGGTGGATCAAGAAGGCAACGATATGTGAGGCGGCGTTTTGGTGGTCGCTGGCCTACATGCTGGTGTTTCCGTTTGCGGTTCTGCTCGGCTTGGGGGGCGCGGTGGCGGCGAGAATGGGCGCCGATTCAATTTCCATATACGTCTATATGGCCACTGCTTCCGACTTAATCCGACTCGCCAGTATCGTGCTGTATCTTGTGGCTGTATTTGGAACGAAGCAACTGCTCGAAGCGGCGCCGATCGACATTCCACTGAATGGTTTGATGACGTTCTTCTTTGGGCCGATCTATTTCCAATACCATCTGCACGATTACAACGTAGAGGGACGGGTGGCGGAGCAGTTGACTGGGTTTGTGGAGCAGACCTTACCCGCGGTAGCAGTGAATGCGCAGGAGGGCCCGCCCGCAGGTGTGAGCTGAGGCGGTGCCCTTAACGAGCCGGCGCATCCATGTCTCAGAATCGAGCCGCGCTGGCCGCTAGTTTGGCGAGGGTGCTTCGATATGGTCGATGACGAGGTATTCGACCTTGTCTTTCTGCGACTCCAGCTTCAACCCAAGCTGCTCCTGCAGCGATGAAAATACCGAAGGTCCAGGGTTCGCCGACCCATCTGCCGCCGGCAGTCCTGGCTGTCCCATGTCCAGATGCATATCGTAGACACCGGTCAGCCCCGTCTTGTCGACGACTGGCCGGCCCGCAGGCCCGGACAGCAGCAGCGCAAGGGTCCCTGTGGTTGCTCCATAGATATCGATGTGCCCGTTTGTCTGCCCACGAACAAAGACTCCGCTGCCGCCGGGAACGCTAACCGCGTCTGAGTGCTTTGCGCGGATAGCCTCCGCTTCACCCTCTTTCGCCAGCGTCAGCTTTGGCCCATTCTTCGCCACCACCAGTGCATAGATCGGCTTTTCTCTCATTTCGCGATGCACCACGAGCTTGCAGCGCTCAGCGAGCAGCGTTTGCATCATCGCGTGCAACATCGCGTTTCGCTGCGTTGGGCTCCGCCAGGCTTGAGCATCTGCGTCAGAGATCCGTGCGTCGATGTTGTACCGTTCTTCGGATAGCTCTTTCGGCATCCCCACAATGCGCTGTTGCACCATGTAATCCAGCGGATTGCCCGTGGTAGGAACATACGCGGCCCCCACTGCCATGAGCAGAGGACAGTTCGTCATGTGAAATCCGTTCTGCGTAGGCTCTATCTGGTCCGTACTGCAATAACCGATGTTGTCCACATTCCTGTGAATGGCAGCCACGTCGAACGCCAAGGGTTGATTCGCCGTTTGAGCACAAACGTGCGATGGGACAAGAGCCATTGCAGCAGCCGCCGCCGCCGCATGCCGGGCGACGGCGAAGAAGCGCCCATTGAAATGAGTAGACACAGGACGAGCTACGACGACCAACTCACCAAAGTTCCCTTAGCTAAGGAACTATGAGCGCTGCTGGATGCCTGACGGAGTTGCCATCGATTTGCAGCGGGAATCCGGGTCAGTTAGGGGTGGGTTTTTCGATGTGGTCGATCACGAAATGATCGACGGGGCCGCGGGTTGCGGTGAGGCGGAGGCCGAGCTGGGTGCGGAGGGCGTCGAAGAGCGTGGGAAGGTCGCGGTCTTCGGGAGAGAGCGCGTCGGGCGGTGCGTCGGGTGGAAGGATGGGGCGGTAGCTGAGCGTGAAGTCGTAGTTGCCCTTGAGGCCGGTCTCGTCGACGACGGGACGTCCGTCGGCCTGCACGAGCTGAGAGAGAAACCAGGTGAGATAGATCATGGGAACACGGGTGCCGGTGACGTGCGCGGGCGGGCCGTTGACGGGGATCTTGTCGTTTTCGGGAGAGATGTTGGGCGTCATCTTGAGGCCGGAGGGATCGACGGTGAGGGCGTAGATGTTGCCTTCGCGGATGTCGTGGTGGAAGCGCAGGCCGAAGCGGTCGACGAGGAGGTTCTGGTACATGGTGTGGAGATCGTCGATGGAGTGTGGGCCGTCGGAGCGGGCTTCCACGTCGAAGCGGGCGGTGTTCATCCATTCAGGACCGCCATCGACCTGACGGAGAGGGATCTTGTACATCAGGGCAATCATCAGGCGGACGGGGAAGTTCTGGGCGACGTAGCCGTGATCGCCGGGAATGGGCTTGATCATGCCGTTGACGGCATTGGGATCGGACGGATGAATCGCGACGACGTCGAAGGTGAGGCGCGGCGCTGCGGCGGCTTGCGCGAGAAGAAAGGTTGCGAGGAGGAGAGTGGGCTTCACGGGGAGATTGTAGCGAGGGGAGGCGCGCGCTGCAGCGGAGGAGGTGGTTTCGGTGGGGACGCTTTTTGTTCGGAGACGGCTGGTGATGCATCAACAGGGTCGCGGGTCTTACCGCTGATACTGCCACCTCCTGTCGCTGGTTGCCGGAGCGGGGCATCGTTTGCTACCGCAAACGACAACCCACCCTTTCGCAATGCGAAAGGGTAGGCCACCCGCTTTCGTTTGGCCAACTGGTTCGGTAGGGGCGGAATTTTAGTGGGCGAGGGAGGCGGTGGTGGCCATGGGCGCGGTGTTGCCGGTGGGCGCGGCGCCGGGTTTGGCGGGAGCGTACTTGGAGGCGCACTTGGCCTGGAGCTCGGTGGCGTGGAAGACGCCGTCGCGGCCGTAGGTGCCGATGGCGAGGGCCTGCGCGTCGTCCTTGAAGGTATCGGGCGGAGGCTCGGCGCCGTGGTAGTCGACGCGGAGGGTTTTGTTGAGCTCGATGAGCGTGAAGGTGGCGTTGGTGCCGTCGCGCTCGATGGTGCCGGGCTTGACGTTGCCGGCGACGCGGAGATGACGCGTGTACGCCTTGTTGCCCATCTGCTGCAGCTCGGCGATGGTGACGTAGTAGCTCTTAGCCTGCTCGCCCGCGGAGATCGCGATCCAGAGGATGACGCCGACGATGATTGCGCCGGCGATGACGAACTTGAGCGGAGAGCTTTGCTGCGTAGCCATTGGTAGTAGTTTAGCGCGCGGCGGTCAGTCCCAGGTGATGGGAATGGTGCGGCGCTGCTGGTGGGAGATGCGGGCGAGGTCGAGGATGCGGAGCGTGCGGAAGCCATCCTCGGCGGAGACGGCGAGCGAGGCTTTGCCGAGGACGGTGTCGCGGACGTTGGCGTAGAACTGGCGGTAGTCGCCGGGGATGGTGGGCAGGGGCGAGTGGGTGAGGTCGGCGGGCTGGGCGAGGTCGGGGCAGAGGGTCAGCGTGCCCCAGGCGGTTTCGGGTTCAGGGAGCCAGGGTTCAGAAGAACCGAGGACGGGAGGACGGCGGCCGGTGGAGACGAGCATGGGCTCCTGCGGGTCGACGCCATATTTGCGGAAGCTGCCGTGGGTGCCGTTGACGAGGAAGCGTGGGGATGGATCGGCGGCGAGCATGGTGCCGTGGCAGCCGTAACGGAGCGCGCGGCCGAAGGGCATGTCGTAGTCGAGGATGAGGTCGAAGCCATCGTCGACCTCGGTGATCTCGCGGTCGTGATGGATGAAGGCGGTGACGCGCGCGGGAGGGCCGAAGAGCGCGAGCGCCTGATCGACGAGGTGCGGGCCGAGGTCGTAGAGGAATCCGGTGGCCGGGCTGGCGACCTCTTTCCAGGTGTTGGGGCGCTGGAGCGGACGGTAGCGGTCGAAGCGGGAGACGATCTCGACGACGCGGCCGAGCGTGCCTTCGGCGAGGAGCTTGCGGAGGGTGAGGAAGTCGCCGTCCCAGCGGCGGTTGTGAAAGGGTGCGAGGATGCGGCTGTGGGCTTTGGCGATGCCGGTGAGCGCTTGCGCGGATTTCGACGATGAGGTGAGAGGCTTGTCGACGACGACGTGCTTGCCGGCCTGGAGAGCCTGCGCGGCGAGATCGAAGTGGGTTTCGCTGGGCGTGGCGACGACGATGAGATCGATGTCGGGGTCGCGGATGGCGTCTTCGGCAGAGCGGAGGATGCGCGCTTCGGGATAGGCGCGTGCGGCTTCGTCGCCTTTGCGCTGCACGATGGCGGAGAGCTCGAGTCCGGGAACGGCGGCGATGAAGGGGCAGTGAAAGACCTTGCCAGCGAGACCGAAGCCGAGGACCGCGCAGCGAATGGGGGAGCCGGACGTTTGACTCATGCGGCTATCGTACGATGGAGCGCTTGCTGGACGCTGAAGGGAATTTGCAGCGTGCGTGCGCTCCGACCTCAGGTACCGCCGCGGGTCGCCCCTCGGGCGGGGAGGAGCCCCGAGGAGCGAACTTTGCGATCTGCTCGAGGAGGCAGACCGTCAGGCGCTGAGTTGCTCCGGCGAGGAGGGCTGATGGTATTTCTCGCCGCGCAGCGGGATGACCTTGTCGGCTTGCGGACGACCGCCGGCGCCGGCGACGATCTCAAAGGTCACCGATTCGCCTTCGCGGAGAGTCTTGTAGCCATCGCTCACGATGGAGCTGTAGTGCATGAAGACGTCGGGGCCGCCGTCGTCCCGGCCGAGAAAGCCGTAGCCTTTCGCATTGTTGAACCACTTTACCGTGCCTGTAAGTCGTGACATAGTACCTGGCCTGAGTTGGATTGGTTGGAAGCGTAGGGGGCAGGAGCAGGCTCGTGGGTGAGCCGGCAAACGGTTTGCAGGAGGCCGTAAGGGCCGTCAAGGGTGCTGAAGACAGAAGCGTCTTCGGGGACGAAGGGGTTTCGGTAATCAGCCGTCAGAAAGAGGATCGCCGGGTTTTTCTGAGAGGCGCGCATTGCGGCGAGAGTCGCGGCGCGTTCGTCGCAGTCAACGGTGTGGCACAGGATCAGCAGGTCGATCGGACGGGCGGAGAGAATCTGGTGGATCTCTTCGCCGACATCGCTGACCCATACCTCAAGGCCTGCCTGCCTCAGGAGTAGCTCGCGCGTCCTCAGCAGGAGCGGATCGTGCCCATAGATAAGAACTTGATGTTTCATACGGCTCAGTTCCGCAAGGAGTTCAAATCCATGAAAACGGTACTAAGGTAACGCCGCAGGGAATTGTGAATTGGTACGGTAGCGAACGATTCCGCAATGTTTTTATGCCGTGAAACGTGGGGGGGACGCGTAGTATTAGGGTACGGCGGGCGATCCAATCACCTGCAACGTCAGAGACGTAATCCACGACCTCAATTGGGCGTCCTTTGCGCGAGCTGAAGCGAGGACGTCCCGTGCGGACTACATCTCCTATTTCCATCTACATCTCAGGGTTTTCCGAGGATCTTCGTTGCTCAACGAAGGCCGCGGCAGCGAGTGGCGGAAGGCCGCAGGCGTCGAGTTGGCGGCGGGCAATCGCGTTTGCCTGTTCCGGCAGCGGATACGCTTTTCGCGAGACTCGGTACGGCAACGTACACAAACGAAATTGGTTATTCGATAGCCTCCGAACAGCGAACCCTGATCTAGAAGCGGCGGCTCTTCGGAGTAAGTCGTGTAGTCCGAGCAGAAGGGGCAGCTGAGTTCGGCTGAAAACCCCATGCCCTCAAAGACCAGGAGCTTTTTTCTTTCGTCGCTTTCCCCCAAGAGCCGTGAGCTGCTCATGAGCCGGTGCACGGCGGTGGCTCTGCGCCAGAAGATGCGGCTGTACAAGCCGGACGATCGGCCTACGTATGCGTACTTCGTGACTTCGGGGATCGCCTCGGTGGTTTTGGAGATGGCAGACGGTGCGATGGCGGAGGTGGGGATGATCGGGCGGGAAGGAATTGTAGGCGCGATGCACATTCTGGGTCCGGTGCCGGCGCCGACGCACTGCTTTGTGCAGATGGAGGGCACGGCGCTGCGGATGCCGCTCGAGGAGGTGCGCAAGATCTTTGAGCAGTCGGCGGAGATACGGGACGCGATCCTGAAGCTGGTGCAGAAGGAGGCGATGGTGCTGAGCCAGGTAGCGGGGTGCAACCGACTGCACTCGGCCGAGGAGCGGCTGGCGCGATGGCTGCTGACGGCGCAGGACCTGGCGCAGGTGGCCGATCTGCACTTTACCCAGGCGCTGCTGGCCAACATGCTGGGCGCGCGGCGGGCGACGGTGACCATCATTGCGGGCGCGCTGCAGCGGGCGGGGCTGATCCGGTATCACCGGGGGCATGTGGAGATACTGGACCGCAAGGGTCTGGAGCAGGCGGCCTGCGACTGCTACCAGGTGATCCGGGAGATCCAGGGCGATCTGTACCGGATGCGGTAGCCGATCGGATCTTGAAGATGACGACGGCTGGGGTTGCGGTGAGCTTCGCGGGCGAGGAGCCAAGCGGAGCTAGTGAGCCGTGAAGGGGATTTGCAGCGTGCCGGCGCGCCCGGTGGTGGTGTCCCAGATGGCGATGTAGAGGAAGAGATCGCCGCGACGCAGAGCGATGTTTTGCGCGACGTTGATGGGCATGTGGGGATTGTTTTCAGGAAACTTGACACGGACGCGGTCGGCCCGTTCGTCGATCTTTTCGCCGGCCTGATTGAAGGCAAGGACGGCGACCTCGAAGGCGGCGTTCTCGCGGTCATCGACGAGACGGGACGCGAAGACGTCGGGAGGCAGCGAGTAGCGGATGGTGTAGAGCTTTTCGCCGTGCTTGAGGTTGACGGCGTCATTGAAGGCGCGGAACTGGGTGGTGGGGTCCGGTGACGGTGCGTTGGCGGGGACGACCGACGCGGTGAAGATGATAGGCGAGCTTCTCAGATCGGCGGGAAGCGTTTGCGTTTCGCCATTGGTGAGAAGCATGGTGTTGGACTTCCGCGGCGCTCCATCCATGTTGTAGCCGTCGGCAAAGTAGCCGCGGCGGTAGGAGAGCTGATAGTCGCCACCTTCGACCTTGACTTTGACCTCATGCCATTTGTTGTTTTCTTCGAAATCATTGGGCGAAAAGACCAGAGTGTAGAAGCTGTTGTCCGAGGACAGGATTTGCTGCGCGGCGAGTTTGAGGCCGTTGCGGTTGTAGAAGGCTTCGCCGCCGGTGCCGGCGGCGGTCTCTTCCATCTGCAGGTGTTGCAGGGCGAGTCCGGGGCTGTGGGAGACGAGCAGGCCGCGGGCATCGATGGGATAGATGGAGATGCGCGCTTTTTCAAGCAGGTCGTAGGCCTGGCGGAGATCGCCGGGGTCGCTGACGGTGCGCGGATCGAAGGTCTGAAGACGCTCGCCGCCGGAGAACCAGAGAACGTTCTTGCGGCCGGGGAGCTGGGCGAGCTCGATGGAAATTTCATCCAGCAGGGCATAGTCGCTGATGACAACCGGATCGCGGCCGGGAGGCGGAAGGTGCGGCATGACCTTGCGCGAGGCCTCAAGGAGAAGTTTCCGATCGGCGGTGAAGCTTTGAACGAGGATGACGGCGTCACCGGTGCGGGCGTAGATGGCGAGCGGAAGGTTGGGTGGAAGAGTTTTGAGAAAGTTGTTGAACTCCCAGGCGAGGTACATCTGGTCCGGAAGACTGAGCGAAGTGGTGTCGAGGACGACGATGTTGAGCACGGGAGGAAGATGCTGGAGGAAGTCGTTCGAGTAGGTGTTTGGAGTTGAAACAGAACTAGCCTGAATGGCGGTGGGCGCGGCGTCGTGTTCCTCGAAGGAGCTGATCGTCTGCGGCCGGTTGTTGTCGAAGATGTGGAAGGCTGATTCAGGAAGGCCATGAACGATGTGGCCTTTGCGGTCCTTGACCGTGACGTCGGTGAGAACGATGCGCGAGGAAGTGTGCAGCGTGTAGGAGGGCGATTGGGAGTCGGGCGCTGGGTTCTGCTGCGCCACAGACCGTGCCGCGGGCCCTGCCGAGAGCGCCAGGGCAAGCGCGACAGAGAAATTTACGAATGGTTTGAGGCGGCCTTTGAATCCGTGAGGAAGAGTTGGGGTGGAGCGGTGGACCCGGAAGCTCTGACTCATGCCGGCCATATTACGAGTGGACGGTTTCGCGAGCAATCGGGTTTCGGGAGAGCGAGGAAATGGCGCGGGCGTGTGCTTCGATGCGCTCGTGCTTCGTGAACGATTGAGACAATACAACGCGACACGATCGCGCTAGGATTGGACGGTACCTTCCGGGAGGAATCTGTGAAGAGGCTGCTGCTGTGGGTCAGCGCGTTGGCGCTGTGTGGAATGGGAGCGCAGGCGCAGGATGCTGCGGATACGTGGCAGGGGACGCTGCACGCAGGCCAGCAGAACGTTCGCCTGGAGCTGCAGATCACGAAGGCCGGCGGAGCGCTGCAGGGGAAGCTTTATCCGGTCGACATGCCGGGGCCGGGAGGTCTGGCAACGACGACGCTGTCGCTGGATGGCGGGCTCCTGAAGTTCACGATCGTGGGCATGGATGTGGCCTTTGAGGGCAAGGTGAGCCCGGATGGAAAGAGCGCGGTGGGAACGTGGAAGCAGAATGGGCAGGACACTCCGCTGACGCTGGAGCATGTGAACGCCGATGAGGCGTGGGAGATTCCGAAGCGGACGGCGGCGCTGAGCCTGATGGATCCCAAGCTGCAGCCGGGGTACGAGGTGGCGACGATTAAGCCGAGCGCGCCGGATGAACAGGGCCGCGGATTCACGTTGCAGGGACGACACCTGGTGGCGAGGAACTTCACCGTCGAGGGCCTGATTACGCTGGCGTATAACCTGCACCCGAAGCAGGTGACGGGAGGACCGGAGTGGATCACAAGCGACCACTTCGACATGGATGTTTTGCCGGATCATGAGGGCTTGCCGAGCCTGGAGCAGGCGAGAGGCATCGTGCGGAAGCTGTTGGCGGACCGGTTCGGCCTGAAGTTCCACGAGGAGACGAAGGACCTGTCGGTGTATGTGTTGTCGGTGGCGAAGACGGGGCCGAAGTTTACGAAGAGCTCCAGCGACCCGAGCAGTCCTCCGGGGCTGGGTGGGCCTCCGGGCAGGTTGTTCGTGCGCAACGCGAGCATGGAAGAGGTTGCGCAGGTGATGCAGGGAATGTTGGACCGGCCGGTGGTGGACCAGACGGGATTGAAGGACCGGTATGACTTCACGATGCGATGGACGCCGGATGAGTCGCAGTATGGCGGAAGGATTCCGCCGCCGAACACCGACAGCACGGCTGCGGATGCGCCGCCGCCGCTGTTTACGGCGATCCAGGAGCAGCTTGGACTGAAGCTGGACGCAATGAAAGCGCCGGCGAAGGTGATGGTGATCGAAAGCGTGCAGAAGCCGACGCCAAACTAGCGGAGTCCAGCGCAGCGCTGGTTCGAACCGGGAATCCGGGCGGGCTATTTGCGCGTCGCGGTGATGCGCATGAAGTGGTGCCGGATGAGGGTGTGGCCGGAGGGATCGGGAGCGATGTTTTCCGAGGCCCAGAGGTTTTCGAGGTCGGCGGCCATGGCCTTCTGCCCGGCTTCGTCGAGTTTGGAGAAGGCGACCTTGGTGGGGCCGAAGTAGGTGCGGAAGAAGTCGACGCAGCCGGCCGCGTTGGTGGGCATGTCGAAGTCGATGGGCATGGGTTGGACTTCGATGTCAGCGAAGTACGGCGCGAGGCGCTCGCGAACGGTGGCGTCGTCTCCCCAGAGGATGGGCGGCTGCAAGCCGGGTGCGGGCGGGACGTGGGTGCTGCCGATCTTGAACATGCGAGCGACGAAGGCTCCGGGACCCCAGTTGCCCATGGCGAGAAGACCGCCGGGGCGAAGGACGCGGGCCATCTCGGAGGCGACGAGTTCGGGGCGCGGGGCGAACATGGCGCCGAACATGGTAGTGACGGCGTCGAAGGAGGCGTCGGCGTAGGGCAGGGCTTCGGCGTCGCCTTCGTCGAAGGTGATGGCGAGGCCTGCGGCGGCGGCGCGGGCGCGGGCCTGCTCGAGGAGATTGGGCGCGATGTCGACGCCGGTGACGATGCAGCCGCGGCGGGCGAGCGGGATTGCGGTGTTGCCGGTGCCGCAGGCGATGTCGAGGACGCGGGCGCCGGCGGGAATGTCGAGGGAGGCGATGAAGTCTTCGCCGCCGACTTCGACGGTTTTGGCGACGACGCCGAAGTCGCCGGCCATCCATGTGGAGCGCATGCCGGCTTTGATCTGGTCGATGGTGGGGGCAGATGTGCTCATGAGGGCACCTCAAGGGAATTGGGGGCCGTTGCGGCACTACGCAAAAGGAACTGTATCGCAAAGGCGAACGGTTTCGCATTTAAATCTGCGGCGCTCTAGCGCGTTTGCGGGGAAGCGACCGTCACGGGGATTTGCAGGGTGCCCATATGGCCGCTGACGGGATCCCAGACGGCGAGTGCGAGGAAGTTGCTCCCCCGGGGAAGATCGATCTGCTGGGCGACCTGGAGCTTGCGGGCGGGAGCGGAGGGATCGAGCGGGAAGCGGACGCGATCGATGGCCTGCCCGATGCGCTCGCCGTTGGCGTCGAGGGCGATGGCGGCGAAGAAGAGCGTAGCGCGAGACGAGCCGTCGACGGTGGCAGACGAAAGACCGGCCGTGGAGAGGGCGTAGTCGATGTGAAAGGCTGAGGTGCCTTTTGCGGGAGGCGCAGGTGGACGGAGCGCGACAAAGTTCGCGTCGGTTGCGGCGGACCGAGCGGGCTGGACGGTGGCTTCAAAGCGGAGCGGAGGATTGCGCAGATCCGGTGCGAGGGCAGGTGTGGCGCCGCCGGCGAAGAGCGTGCTGTGCTTGCTGAACTTTGTGGCGGGAGCGTGAGGCTTGTCGGCAAAGTAACCGCGGCGGTAGCTGAGGTGGTAGTCGTGGTTACGGCAGACGATGCGGATGGTGTGCCACTTCGAGTCGGCGTGGAAGTTTCGCGGCGACCAGGTGAGGGTGTAGGAGCTGGAGTCGGTGGAGAGGATGTGCGCGGCGATCTGGGCGAGGCCGTTGCGGTTGAAGAAGGCCTCGCCGCCGGTAGCTTCGGCGGTTTGGGCCATCTGGCTTTGCTGCGGGCCGAGCGCGATGTCGCCTTCGGTGGTGAGGCCGCGAGCGTCGATGGGATAGACGGCGATGCGCGCGGCTTCGAGCTCGTCGAAGACCTGGCGGAGTGCGTCGGGACTCTCGCCTTCGGCGGGCGCGGTGAGCGGCATGGAGGGCGCAGTGGCTGCGGCTTCTGCGGCGGCCGCGGCAGAGGTGGGTGGCGGGCCCTGCGGCATCGAGACGGTCAGCGCGGAGAGGCCTTCGAGAAGGTAGGCGGTCGATCCGCCGGAGAACCAAAGGATGTTTTTGCGGCCGGGGACCTGGCTGAGATAGACGGCGATCTGCTGCAGCGTCTGGGTGTCGGTGCGGTAGCCGCGGCCGTTGAGGATGAAGCGCGGGAGGGCGCGGTTGACGGCGGCTTCGAGGAGTGCGCGGTCGGCGGTGAAGGGCTGGAGGAGTACGGCAAAGTCGCCGTGGCGCTCGAAGACGGCGAGCGGCTGGGTGGGCGGAAGATTGCCGAGGAACTTGAGGAGCTGCAGGCGGAGGTACATCTGGTCGGGCAGCTCGAGATTGGTGGTGTCGATGACAAGCGCGTTCAGGACCGGCGGAAAGTGCTGATAGTTATTGCTGCGGGTTGATGTCGGTGGGGGCGCAGTGAAGGTGGTGGATTCGGTTGTGGCGTTGTGTTCTTCGAAGGAGGCGATGCGCTGCGGCTGGTTGTTGTCGAAGACCTGGAAGTCCTGCGCGGTGAGGCCGTGCACGGGATTGCCGTGGCGGTCGGTGACGGAGACGTCGGCGAGGACGATGCGGGATTCGGCGTGGAGGGTGAGCGCGGGGGTGTTGGTTTGCGGCTGCGAGGACTCCGACTGCCGCGCCGGATGTGCGACGGGCAGAGCGGTGAAGAGGCCGAGAAGGGCAGCGAGCGAGCGAGTGATCATGCGTCCGGTAACAGCTTAACCGTTGTTGAGATGAGTTACGCGAACTCGCCTCTCAGAAGCGGGACGCAGCGCACTGGCAAAAGCGGACCTCGCCGCGGGAATGACGGAGAAAGCCAAGTGCAACGATGAGGCTCATGTGGATGCTTCATCGCTCGTAGGGCTTGGTTGCGTCGAAGAAGGGCGTTTGCGGGAGCGCGACGGCGGAGGCGGCGTCGGGGTGGGATGGATCGAAGGGTGGCTGCGGGCGGAGGAATTTCGCCAGCGGAAGTTTGTCCTGCTGGATGCCGAGAACGACGCAGCGAGCGAGCTCCCATGCGCCGTAGGCGTTGAAGTGGGTGTCGTCGTGGAGAGCGACGGGCTGGTTGGGGTAGGTGTTGGCGGGAGCGTAGACGAAGAGCGAGGTGGAGTGCGGCTCGCCGATGGCCTCGTAGAGCTGCTTGCTCATGGCGTTGAGGTCGATGAGAGCGACGTGCTGATCCTGCGCGACCTTGCGCATGGTTTCGGGGTAGGGCGCGAGGGTGTCGGTGATGTGGCCGGTCGCGTCGAAGGAACGGCGGTTCATCGAGGTGACGAGCACGGGCGTGGCGCCGGCAGCGCGGGCCTTCGCGATGTATTTGTCGAGCAGCTCGGTGTACTGCTCGGGCGAGACGTAGCCGCGCCCGGGCTTCTGGTCGTTGTGCGCGAACTGGAAGAAGAGATAGTCGCCCGGCTTGATGACGGAGAAGATTTTGGCGAAGCGGTTTTCGGACTCGAAGCTGCGGATGGTCTCGCCGGATTCGGCGTTGTTGGCGATGGCGATATGGGAGTCGAAGAAGGCGGGCAGCATCTGTCCCCAGGCGGCCCAGGGCTCGAGGTCCTGATCGACGACGGTGGAGTCGCCGGCGAGGTAGACGGTGTGTGTGTATGCGGGCGCGGGACGGATGGCGATGCTGCGAACGGAGGGGTGGTCGCCGGCGAACTCAAGAGTGAGCTTGTTGTCCCAGTCGAGCGAGTTCATCTCGCGGGGTTTGCGGTGGACTTCGCCGTCGCCGGCGATCTGCGGAACGCGCACGTTAACGATGAAGCGCTCGGTGGTGGTCTGGTTGGCGGCGGTGGCGATGCGCGCGAGCATGATGCGGCGGGCTTCGGCCTTGACGGTGGTGACGGCGGGTGTATTGCCGCCGAGCTCGACGGTGACCTCATAGTTGCCCTCGGCGACGGGAGCGGAGAAGAAGAAGGATTTGGCGGAGCTGCAGCCGGAGGCGGTGATGGATTCGGGGGGCGGAAGGACGTCCCAGCCGGCGGCGGCGGGTGTGAAGGTGGTGGCCGCGGTGAGCTGGATGGCGTGATGCGAGGCGTGCGATGTGCAGGTCCAGTGCTGGGCTCGGACCGCGGCGGGCGCGAGGGCAAGGACGATGGCGAGCGTGGCGGGCGCGAGAGATCTCATCGGTCACTCCGTTGAATTTGGGTGAGATTAATTAGCGGTGTTTCGGGAGTGAGCGACGAGTCGCGGCTAGGCGAAGACCTGCCGCAGGGCTGGGTACAGTTTACGGAAGCGGGCGTAGGCGGCGGCCATGGCATCGGCGTGCTGGGGCGCGATGGCGGACGCGGGGCGGATGGTGGCGTCACAGGCGGCGGCGACGGAGGGCCAGGCCTTGACGCCGGTGCCGGCGAGAAGGGCTGCGCCGAAGGCTCCGCCTTCTTCGGCTTCGAGGATTTCGACAGGGTGGTTGTAGACGTCGGCCTGGATCTGCGCCCAGAGTCTTGAGCGCGCGCCGCCCCCGCCGAGGCGGATTTTCTCTACCGGGATTTTGAGTTCGCAGAAGAGGGTGAAGGTGTCCTCGAGCGAAAAGGCGACGCCTTCAAGCACGGCGCGGACGTAGTGCGCGAAGGTGGTGGAGGCGGTGATGCCGGCGAAGGCCGCGCGGGCGTTGGGGTCGAGGTGCGGGGTGCGTTCGCCGAAGAGATACGGTGCCCAGAGGAGGCCGTCGGAGCCGGGAGGGACGACGGCGGCGAGGGCGGTGAGCTGGTCGTAGCTGGCGAGCGAGCCGTCGGAATTGCGGGGGGCGAAGGTGTCGCGGAGATAGCGGAAGCTGAGGCCCGCGCCGTTGGTGACTCCCATGACGTGCCAGACGCCGGGCGCGGCGTGGCAGAAGGTGTGGAGGCGGCCCTTGGGATCGAGCGTGGGTTGCGAGGTGGCGGCGAAGACGACGCCGGAGGTGCCGATGGTTGCGGAGACGGAGCCGGGTGTGAGGATGCCCATGCCGACCGCGCCTGCGCCTTGATCGCCTGCGCCGGCGGCGACGGGTGTGTTGGGCTCGAGGCCGGTGGCGGCGGCGCCTTCGGCGGAGATGCGGGCGCAGATTTCGGGGCCTTCGAAGAGCTGCGGGAGCCAGGACATCGGAATGCCGGCGGCGTCGGCGACTTCCTTGCTCCATCGGCGATGCGCGACGTCGAGCAGGAGCGTGCCCGAGGCCTCCTGCATGTCCATGGCGTAGACGCCGGTCATGCGATAGCGGACGTAGTCCTTGGGGCAGAGGACGTGGCGGATTTTCGCGAAGATTTCGGGCTGATGTTCGCGGACCCAGAGAAGCTTGGTGAGGGTGAAGTTAGGGAGCGCGGGGTTGGCGACAAGCTGGATGATCTTTTCGTAGCCGATGGTTTGATTGAGCCAGTCGGCCTCGGGCTGGGTGCGCTGATCGCACCAGATGAGCGCAGGGCGGAGGACGCGGCCGTCGGCGTCGAGCATGACGCAGCCGTGCATCTGGCCGGTGAGGGCTACAGCTTCAACCTTGTCGCCGTGGCCGTCTCGAGCGGCGGCTTCGAGGGCGCCGAGGATGGCCTGCTGGGCGGCGCGCCACCAGTCTTCGGGGTCCTGCTCGGCCCAGCCGACGTGGGCGGAGGCAATGGGCGCGTGCTCGGCGGAATGAAAGGCGAGGACTTTGCCGGAGCGGTCGATGAGAACCGCGCGGGTGCCGCCGGTGCCGACGTCGATGCCGAGAAACATGGGGAGGGACTCCTGAAGCGGGCGATGGGCGCTAAAGAAAACAGTGTAGAGGCTGCGAATTGGAATGTGGTGGACATCTAAATCGGAGATTCCCTCAGGGGCTAAGGCCCCGTTGCCTGGTTTCGCGTTGCCGGCGGCGCGGTTGAAGCCGCGTCGTTTTCAAAGCCACGACTCATTCACTGGATGCGTCCTAAGAAACTTTTGAATACCCGTCCTGCCGTGCTGCATCTGTATGAAGGAAGAAACCTTTCTGGGTTGGACGAGAACCGCGCGCGTGGAGGTCGGCTGGAGCAGTTCTCCCGATACGGCGGCTCCGGTTGAGGTAAACAGCGCCGCTTTCCTGGAGAGAAAAACGGCTGGACATCTTGGCCGTGTTGCATCCTCAGGAGAACTGCTCTACGGGTTAGCATGAGAGATATGTTGGAAACAAGGAGACGCGCGTCGCGAAGCGCGGCCGCGTTGACGGCGGGCCTTTTGCTTGCTGTGGCGGCGGCTGCGAGCGGACAGTCGCAGGGCGCGGGCAGCGGGATTCCGCTGAACCAGACCAGCCCGGGCCAAACCAATCTGCAGAGCGTGCAGCAGGTGCAGCAGCAGCTTCAGACACCCGGACCTCCGGTGGCCCCGCAGGGCGGCGCGGGAGCTGTCGATCAGAGCTTTCATGGCAGCCTGGTGAGCGGGAAGGCGACGGCGGAGGTGCTTCCGCTGAGCCTGGATGACGCGATCCAGCGGGGACTGAAGAACAATCTAGGACTGATCTTGCAAAGCTCGAGCGAAAAGAACGCCAGTGGCGAGCGGCTGCAGGAGCTGCAACATCTGCTGCCGACGGTGACGGGTGCGGCCTCAATCGAGGTGGAGCAGGTGAATCTGGCGGCCTACGGTCTGAAGTTTCCGGGCATTAACCCGATCGTCGGGCCGTTTCAGGTGGTGGACTTCCGCGCGTATCTGACGCAGAACCTCGTGAACCTGCAGGCGTTCGAGAACTACATGGCCTCGAAGCACAACTTCGAAGCAGCGAAGCTGACGGCGCAGGATGCGCGCGATCTGGTGGTGCTGACGGTGGGCAATGCGTATCTGCTGTGCCTCGCGGACGAGGCGCGGATCGGCGCGGTGCAGGCCGAGATGGCGACGAGCAAGGTCTCGCTGAACCAGGCCACGCAGGCGCACCAGGCCGGCACGAGCCCGCGGCTGGATGTGCTGCGCGCGCAGGTGGACTACCAGAACGAGCAGCAGCAGCTGATTGCCACGCAGAACGAGTTTGCGAAGGACAAGCTGGCGCTGGCGCGGGCGATCGGATTACCGCTGGATCAGAAGTTCGACCTGAGCGACAAGGAGCCGTTTGCAGCGCTGGACACGCCGGATCCAGAGCAGGCGTTTCAACAGGCGCTAAAGCAGCGCAAGGACCTGGCGGCTTCGACCGAGCAACTTGAGGCGACGAAGGCCGGAAAGAAGGCGGCGTTCGACGAACAGCTGCCGGCGGCGAGTTTCTCCGGCGACTTCGGCGATCTGGGAACAACTCCGGGGCATTCGCACGGCACGTATTCGGCGACCGGGCAGGTGAGCGCGCCGATTCTGCAGATTGCCAAGACGCACGGCGACGAGCAGGTGGCGGACGCGCAGGTCGACCAGGCGAAGGCCAAGCTCTCCGACCAGGTGCAGCAGGTAAACCAGGATGTGCGCGACGCGATTCTGGATATTCAGAGCGCGGCGAAGCTGGTGGAGGCGACGCGCAGCAATGTCCAGCTTGCCAGCGAGGCGTTGAATGAGGCGCAGCAGCGGTTCAAGGCAGGCGTGAGTGACGATCTGCCGGTTTCGCAGGCGCTGGCGCAGGACGAACAGGCGAACGATCAGTACATCAGTGCGCTGTATCAGCACAACGTCGCGAAGCTGGAGCTGGCGCGCGCGCTGGGCGTGGCAGCGACGAACTACAAGGATTATCTCGGAGGAAAGTAGACGTGGCCGATCAGAATGAGCACGGACAGCAGGGCCAACAGGGCGGAGACCAGGCCCAGACTGCGGAGATAAGCGGCACGGTGCAGATCAAGCCGCAAGGCGGTGGCCAGGCCGGTCAGCAAGGTCCGCAGGGCGGCAACCAGAAGGCTGAGCAGACGGAAGATGCGCCAGAGAAGAAGAGCCGGCGGCGGATCATCATCATTATCGTGGTGGCCATTATTGCGGCGATTGCGATCCTGTTCTATTGGCGCTCGACCTACACAGAGGACACAGACGATGCGCAGGTGGACGGCAACCTGTACCAGGTGAGCTCGCGCGTGGCGGGGCAGGTCGTGCATGTGGATGTCGAGGAGCAGCAGATGGTCCAGCAGGGCCAGCCCATTGCGGAGGTCGATCCGCGGGACTTTGAGGTGGCTGTGGAGCAGGCCAAGGCAAACCTGGCGAACGCCGAGGCGGACTACGAGCAGGCGAAGGTGAATGTGCCGATCACGAGCGTGACGACGCATACGCAGGTGCTGACGTCGGGCTCGGATGTGCAGTCGAATGAGGCTGCGGTCTCACAGGCGCAGGCGCAGGTGCAGGCGGCGAATGAGCGTATCGCGCAGGCCAAGGCGAACGCGCTGAAGGCGCAGATCGACGTGGACCGCTATACGCCGCTGGTGAAGAACGATGTGATTTCGAAGCAGCAGTACGACCAGGCGGTGGCGACCTCGACGGCAGACGAGGCGGCGCTGAACGAGGCTGAACGGAATGCGAATGCGGCGCAGGACCAGGTGCGGCAGGCGCGCGCGCGGCTGGCGCAGGCGCTCAGCAACCAGGCGCAGAGCCAGCAGAACGCTCCCAAGCAGGTCGCGGTGCAGCGCGCGCGCGAGGCAGCAGCGCTGGCGGCGGTACAGCAGGCGCAGGCGCGGCTGGACCAGGCAAACCTGGATCTGGGCTATACGAAGATCACGGCGCCGATTACGGGCATTGTGAGCCGCAAGACGGTGGCCGTGGGCGCGAACCTCAGCGTGGGACAGTCGCTGCTGACGATTGTGCCGCTTGAGGACCTGTGGGTGACGGCGAACTTCAAGGAGACGCAGCTGGAGAAGATGCGCGTCGGGCAGCCGGTAGAGATCTCGGTGGATGCACTGGGCGGAAAGAAGTTCGACGGTTATGTGGAGCAGATCGGCGGAGCCACGGGCTCGTCGCTGAGCCTGTTTCCGCCGGAGAACGCGACCGGGAACTACGTGAAGGTGGTGCAGCGAATTCCGGTGCGAATCAACTTCAAGGATCTGCAGCAGCAGGATAAGAACCACGAGCTGCGCATCGGCATGTCCGTTGAGCCGAAGGTGCGGGTGAAGTAGCGAGCGATATTCGTCTCGAAAAATTCGAGACAACGGGCCGGGCGACGCGCTCGGCCCTTTTTATTCAGCGACGTGGGCACGTATGGTTGCATCACAACGAAAAAGGAGAGAACCATGGCTGTAGCGATGAAGAAGGCGAACGGAAAGAATGATTTTGTAACGGAACGCTGGCACCAGCGCGCCAGAGAGATTCAGAAGTACGGCGACGTGGTGAAGGACCTGCCGCATCCGCTGGAGGAGAAGGTGCGGGCGCAGATGTGCGCCAAGCTGAATCAGCTGCTGGCGGATTCGATTGCGCTGCGCGACATGTACAAGAAGCACCACTGGCAGGTGTCCGGGCCGACGTTCTATCAGCTTCACTTGCTGTTCGATAAGCACTTCGAGGAGCAGGTGGAGATTGTGGACACGATCGCCGAACGGATCCAGCTTCTGGGTGGGGTGTCGATTGCGATGGGCGCGGATGTGGGCGAAGTGACGAAGATCGCCCGGCCGCCACGCGGGCGCGAGGAGGTTCCGGTGCAGATCGCGCGTCTGCTGGAGGCGCACAAGATCATCATGAAGCAGTGCGGGGATATTGCCGAGGCCGCCGACGATGCCGGCGACAACGGCACCAACGACCTGGTCGTCAGCGATGTGCTGCGGCCCAACGAGCTTCAGTCGTGGTTCATCGGGCAGCACCTGGTGAAGATGCCGCTGACCCATGCGGTGTAAGGTCGGGCGGCCGTGAAATAGCGGCCGTGAAATAAAGGTCCGGCGGTTTGCCGGACCTTCTTGTTTAAGCGATATCTTTTCTTGCAACGGCGAAAGGCCGCGGGACATCTACACAGCATCGCGAAGAGTTGGCAGGGAGCCCTTATGGGTCTGGTCAAGATACTGTTTCTGCGGCACGCCTATGCCGTGATGTTCGGCTGGGTCCTGGTGGAGCAGGGGGGTGTGCCGATCCCGAGCGTCCCTCTCATGCTGGCGGCGGGAACCATGAGTGCGGCACACGAATTGAGCCTGGGGATGATGATGCCGCTCATCCTTCTGGCGTGCCTGCTTGCGGACTCCATGTGGTGGTGGCTGGGACGGCGGTTTGGGAGCCGCGTGCTGGACCTGCTCTGCAAGATGTCGCTGGACGCCTCCACGTGCGTGAACCGCGCGCAGGGGTCGATTGCGAGGCGCGGCGGTTTGACGCTGCTGTTTGCCAAGTTCGTGCCCGGCGTCAGCACGATTGCGGCGCCGATCGCGGGCCAGGCTGGAATGACGTTCCTGGACTTTGCGGTCTACGACATCGTCGGAACCCTGGTGTGGTCGGCGACGTGGCTGTTCACCGGTCGATTCTTCGGCGATCTGGCGAGGCGGTCCACCCAGTTTTTCGGAACGCTGGAGCACTTTGCGGTCGCGGTCGTCGTGCTGATGGTCGCGGGGATCATCACTTATCGCTACGTGCAGCGGCGAAGATTTATGGCGGAGCTGCGTGGCCTGCGGCTGGAGCCGGAGCAACTGCTGGCGATGATGGATGCGGCGCGATCGAACGCTGCGGAGCCGCCGTTCATCATCGATCTGCGTCATCCGCTGGATGTCCTGACGGACCCCGAGGTGCTGCCGGGAGCGCTGCGCATCGGGCCGGATGAGTTGAAGCTGCATCGCGACGAGATTCCCAGAGACCGCGAGATCGTGCTGTACTGCACGTGCCCCAGCGAGGAGACGAGCGCGAAGGTCGCCATGGAACTGCGACGGTTGGGCGTGATTCGTGTCCGGCCGCTGCGCGGCGGTTTGCAGGGGTGGAAGGATGCAGGGTATCCGCTGGAGCCGGTGCTGGTGAACGCGGTGAGCGCGGTTGTGTGATACGTCAGGGCGTCAGCCGCCGATTCGGAAGACGATGGTGACGGTGGTCTGAACCTCGGTGGGTTGATCGTTGAGCAGGAAGGGACGATAGCGCGCCTGGCGGACGGCCTCAAGCGCGGCGGCCTGCAGCATGGGTGGCCCGCTGAGAACTCGAGCGCTTTCGATGGAGCCTTTGCGCGAGATGATGGCGTCGATGACGACGGTGCCTTCGGTGTGCGTGATGCGTGCGATCTCCGGGTAGGCCGGCCGGATGGGCGCGAGAAGATTGCCGGCGGAGACGCCGGAGGAGATGCGAGCCGGAGCGGATCTGGCAACAGACGGCGCAATGCTGACGTGCGGACCTGCGGGCGCGGCGGTGTTGATGCCCGGCGGCAACGAGGAGTGCGGGTCGCCGAGGTTGATCGCGGGCAATGACGGCGCGTCGATTGCAGGACCGGTGAGATGAATCAGAGTGGGCGCCAGCGGTGCGCTGCGAACTGCTGTGGTGGGAGCGGCCGGTGATGTGGATGCGGCGGACGAGCGTGTAGTGAGGTGCGCGGGCGGCGGTGCCGGTGCGCGCGGCGGCGCAAGAGTCGCCGGAAGGATGTGCGGCATGGGCAGCAGCTCCGGGTGGAGGACCGGAAGCGACACGATGGCGACGGCGATGGCGCACTGCGAAGCGATGGATATGATGGCGGGCCAGCGATTGTGCGTGCGAAGCAGGGCGGCGGATTCGACCAGTGAGTCCTCAAACATGACGGCACCTCGAGCCTGCGATCTCGATGTGCGTCCGGCGAGGAACGCGCGTCTGGCGATATAGACACCGGATATTGTGGCGATGTTCCCCTGAAGGGCTGGCGGGGTGGCGGGCAATCGTGGATGATGGCTGTTATGGCGACGAGTGTTGCTGCAGCCCAGGGGACGGCGGTGGAGCGCGTGGTGGTGAAGCCGGAGCGCGTGCTGTCGGTGGACGTGCTGCGCGGGCTGACGATTGCGCTGATGATCCTGGTAAACGATCCCGGCGACTGGGGACACCTGTTTCGTCAGCTGGACCACGCGGAGTGGAACGGATGGACGCTGACGGACCTCGTCTTCCCGACGTTTCTGTTTCTCGTGGGCGCGTCGATTGTGTTTTCGATGCTCGCGCGGCAGGCTCGCGGCGATTGCAAGGCGACTCTGACCGGACGCATCTTCGTGCGCGCGGGAAAGATCTTTCTTCTGGATCTGATCCTGGCGTACTTTCCGCGCATGCACTGGGGCGGGCTGCGAATCTACGGAGTGCTGACGCGGATCGCGGTGTGCTATCTGATCGGCGCGCTGATTGTACTGGCGACAAAGCGTGTGCGCTGGCTGGTGTTGATCATTGCGCTGCTGCTGGTGGGCTACTGGGTGCTGCTGCGCTGGGTGCCGGTGCCGGGCATCGGCATGCCGGGACGCGATGTTCCGTTTATGGATAAGAACCTGAACCTCGCCGCGTGGCTGGACCGCGCGGCCATGGGATGGACGCAGCGCTGGCTGCACACGGGCACACTCTATAACCACACGCGCGATCCGGAAGGGATATTGAGCACGCTGCCGGCGGTGGCGACGACGCTGCTGGGCGCTCTGGCCGGGCTGGCGATGCAGTCGGCGGGCGCCGCGCGCGAGCGGTGGAGGAGTGTGCGGCTGCGGCTTGTGGCGTGGGGTGTTGCGGGGATTGCCGCAGGTGAGGTGTGGTCGCGGTGGTTTCCGATCAACAAGAATTTGTGGACATCGAGCTACGTTCTGATGAGTGCGGGCATTGCAGCGGTGGTGCTGGCGGCCTGCTCGTGGCTGACGGATGACCGTCCGCAGCCGTGGCCGCGCTGGCTGCGCGTGGTGACGTGGCCGTGGCTGGTATTTGGATCGAATGCGATTGCGGCCTTCACGATCTCGGTCGTGATCGTGAAGACGATGCTGTATCTGCACGCGACGGGCGCGGACGGCGTGCGGCGCACCTGGTGGTACCTGATGTACTGGGATGTTTTCGCGCGCGGCGGATCGAATGACTGGACATCGCTGGCGTTTGCCGTGAGTTTTGTTGCGGTGTGCTTCCTTCCCGTGTGGTGGCTGTGGCGGCGCAGGATTTTCTTGAAGCTATAGAAAGATAGACGAAGAGCTTTGGATTCGCAGGGAGATGTCTTGGCTTACGAGGGTTTGCGGGATTGGATGGAAGCGCTGGAGCGCGCGGGCGAATTGAAGCGCGTGAAGGCGGAGCTGTCGCCGGTGCTCGAGATGGCGGAGGTGGCGGACCGCGCGGTGAAAGGCGGTGGCCCGGCATTGTTGTTCGAGAACGTTGCGGGCTACAAGGGCGCGCGCGTGCTGATGAATCAGTTTGGCAGCGAGCGGCGCATGAAGATGGCGCTGGGAGTGGAGTCGCTGGACGATGTGGCGAAGCGGATTGAAGCACTGCTGCATCCCGTGCCGCCGACGAGCCTGATGGACAAGCTGAAGATGCTGCCGATGCTCGCCGAGGTGGGATCGTACTTCCCGAAGATCGGGGATGCGAAGCGCGCGCCGTGCAAGGAGGTTGTGCTGCGCGGCGAGGATGTCGACGTGATGAAGTTTCCGGTGCTGACGACGTGGCCCGGCGACGGAGGACCGTTCATCACGCTGCCCTGCGTGGTGACGAAGGATCCGCGCAGCGGCAAGCGCAACGTCGGGATGTATCGCATGCAGGTCTACGACGGCAAGACGACAGGTATGCACTGGCAGCGGCAGAAAGTCGCGGCGGAGCACTTTCGCGATCGTTTGCGCGCAGCGGCTGAAGATGCGACGGGCGCGGTGGATGTGATGGCGCGGACGGCGGGTGGAACGACTGCGGCGGTGGATATGAGCGGCGTCCCCCAGCATGTGGTGACAACGATTCGCGGCGAGCGCATGGAGGTTGCGGTTGCGATCGGAACCGAGCCGGCGGTGACCTTCGGCGCGGTTGTGCCGGCGCCGCCGGATGTCGAGGAGTACTTGATCGCAGGTTTTCTGCGCGGCAAAGCCGTCGAGATTGTGAAGTGCGAGACCGTCGATCTCGAGGTGCCGGCGACGGCGGAGATCGTGCTCGAAGGTTATGTCGAACTCGGCGAGCTGCGTTCCGAAGGGCCGTTCGGCGATCACACGGGCTTCTACACGATGCAGGAGGAGTATCCGGTATTTCACATCACCTGCATCACGCACCGCAAGAATCCGATCTATGCGGCGACGATTGTGGGCAAGCCGCCGATGGAGGACGCGTGGATGGGCAAGGCGGTGGAGCGGATCTTTCTGCCGCTGATGAAGCTGACGCTGCCGGAGATCGTGGACGTGAACCTTCCGCCGGAGGCTGTATTTCACAACCTGATGATCGTGTCGATTCGCAAGAGCTATGCAGGCCACGCGCGCAAGGTGATGAACGGCATCTGGGCGATGGGGCAGGCCATGTTTACCAAGTGCATCATCGTGGTCGATGAGGATTGCGACGTACAGGACCTCCGCGAAGTGACGCTGCGCGTTGCCAACAACATCGATCCAGAGCGAGATATTCAGTTCACGCTGGGCCCGATGGACTCGCTGGACCATGCATCGCGGCTGCCGAACTTCGGCAGCAAGATGGGGATCGATGCGACACGCAAGTGGGCGGCGGAAGGGTTCACGCGCCCGTGGCCGGCAGAGCTGACGATGCCGGATGCGGTGAAGCAACGCGTGGCGAAGATTTGCAAAGATTTAGGGTTGGAGTAGCGGAGGAGAATGGGCCTTACCAAATGCCTGGCAGCCGTATTGTGCCTCTCGATGAGCGGTGTTTGCGTCGCGCAGAGCGCTGACTCGAAAGATGGACCGTACAGCAGAAAGAATGGCTGGACGATCTTCGCGGAATACTCGAATACATCAACTCATATGTTGATGGGCGCGGCGCGACAGCGCAGGCTCGTCACGCTGGGCGGAGCATATACGAGGCGTGTGGCGCGCTTTGCGGACTCGCAACTGAACTTCCAGGCCGAGGTTCGTCCGGTCGTGTTCGAGAGCGATCCGCTCTCCATCGCGACGATGACGGACGCCTTGCAGACGACCACGGGACCGTTGTCATTCACCACCATCGAAGGTGTGACCACGACGCCTCCCTGTCAGCCGGCCAGCGGGATGTACAGTCTTCCTCCCAGCCCTGGAATCTCGTCGGACACGATCACATACAGCACGGTGTGCGGCCGGCAGTGGACGTTCGCGCAGGCGTTTTCGCCGCTGGGGTTCAAGTACTCGCTGATGACCGACCGGCGAATACAGCCGTTTGTCATCGGTACGCTCGGTTATATGTACTCGAGCAGGCCGATACCGTTGGCGGATGCGGAGGCCTTCAACTTCGAGTTCGATTTTGGAGCAGGAGTGGAAATGTTCCGGAGCAAAACGAGATCGGTTTCGATCGAGTGCAGATTTCATCACTTTTCGAATCGCGACACCGCGGAGGAAAATCCGGGCGTCGACAATCTGATGTACAAGGTCTCTTACAGCTTCGGCCGGTGAGCGGACGATATACTGGATCCTATGGTTCTGGATTGATTTTTCGCGCACAGGAGAGGCGTTTGACGAAGGCGGAGATTGGGATTATCGGCGGCAGCGGACTGTATGGGATGGCCGGGCTGACCGACGTTCGTGAAGAAAAAGTTGAGACGCCGTTCGGGGAGCCGAGCGAGGTGTTTGTGCTGGGAAAGCTCGAGGGGCGCGACGTGGCGTTCCTGGCGCGGCACGGCAAGGGGCATCGCATTCTGCCCAGTGAGCTGAACTTTCGCGCGAATATTTTTGCGATGAAGAAGCTCGGCGTGACCAGCATCCTCAGCGTGAGTGCGGTGGGTTCGCTGAAGAAGGAGCACAAGCCGACAGACTTCATCGTGCCCGATCAATTCATCGATCGAACGTTTGCACGGCATGCAACGTTCTTCGGAGACGGTGTCGTCGGGCACGTGGCGTTCGGTGATCCGGTGTGCCCGATCGTTGTGGACACGTTTGTGAAGGCCTGCGAAGAGGTCGGCGTCGTCGGCAAGCGCGGCGGGACGTACGTGTGCATGGAGGGTCCGCAGTTCTCGACGCGCGCGGAGTCGAACCTGTATCGCTCTTGGGGAGCGGACGTCATTGGCATGACGAACCTGCAGGAGGCGAAGCTGGCGCGCGAGGCGGAGATCAGCTACGCGACGCTGGCGATGGTCACCGACTACGACTGCTGGTACGAGGGTCACGACGACGTGACAGTGGAGCAGGTGATCGCGGTGATGCACCAGAACTCTGCGAACGCGCAGAATGTGGTGAAGACGGCGGTGCGCTTGATGCCTAAGGATTTGAGTTCTTCCCCAGCGCAGACGGCGGCGAAGTTCGCAATCATGACCGATCGCGCCGTGATTCCGGCCGAGACGAAGAAGAAGCTGGACGCTTTGTTCGGGAAGTATTTCTAGCAATTCAGCGAGTCAGCAAGTCAGAAAGTCAGCGGAGGAGATGGATTGGCAATCTTGGTGGTGGGTTCGGTGGCGTTTGATTCGCTGGAGACGCCCAGCGGGAAGCGGGAGCGCGTGCTTGGCGGAGCGGCGACACACTTTGCCTTGGCCGCAAGCTTCTTTGCGCCGGTGCGGGTGGTGGGCGTCGTGGGCGAAGACTTTCTGCCGGAGCACGAAGAGGTGCTGAAGTGCAAAGGCGTCGACACTCAGGGCATTGAGCGCGCGCCGGGCAAGTGCTTCCACTGGAAGGGGGCGTATCTGCGCGATCTGAACGAGGCAGACACGCTCGCGACGGACCTCAACGTATTTGCGGAGTTCGAGCCCAAGATTCCGCCGGCCTACGACGACACCGAATTCTTGTTTCTCGCGAACATCGATCCGGTGCTGCAGTTGCGTGTGCGCCGGCAGATGCCCAAGGTGGCGATGGTTGCCGGCGACACGATGAACTACTGGATCCACGCGCACCGCGAGAATCTGCTGAAGACACTGCGTGAGCTGGACGTTCTGCTGATCAACGACAAAGAGGCGCAGATGCTGAGCGGCGAGACCAACGGACTGCGCGCGGCGGAGGCGGTGATGGCGCTGGGGCCGAAGTCGCTGATTGTGAAGCATGGCGAGTATGGAGCGACGGCTTACTTCAGCGAGCGCAGCTTCGGCGACGGTTTGAAGCGGCGGCCGTTCCGCGCCCCAGGGCTGCCGTTGCACGAAGTTGTCGATCCAACCGGCGCGGGCGATTCGTTTGCGGGCGGCTTCTACGGCTACATCGCGTCACAAGGCAAGCTCACGCCGGAGGTCTTCAAGCGCGCGATGTTCTACGGCAGCGCGATGGGATCGCTTGCGGTCGAGCGCTTCGGCACAGAGCGGCTGCAGGAGGCGACTCGGGCTGAGATCGACGAGCGCGTCGATCTGCTGCGCGAGATCTCGCACTTGTAAGACGATCGGGCAGCGAAAGACGATGACCCTTACGCAAATGTCGTGAAGGAAGCAAAGGAAGCCACGGGTGCCGAGGCCAGCAAAGAAGCCGGACGGATCGAAGACGATCACAAGAACCGTGCCAAGGCGGGGACGGCGCGCGGCGAGCCCTCCGCCGTGGGACCCAAATGCGATTTCGGCGGCGACGCGGGATGAGGTCTTTCCATTTACGGCGGCGGGTGTGGTGCTGGGGTTTTTCTCGCTGCTGGTCTGCTACTCGAAGGGCTACCTGCTGCTGTATGGCGATGCCGTAGCTCATCTGGGGATTGCGCGACGCATCATTGACGCGCATTATCCGGGAATCGCGCAGCTTGGCGGCGTGTGGCTGCCGCTGCCGCATCTGCTGATGCTGCCGTTCATCGGCAACATGCAGATGTGGCAGACCGGCTTTGCCGCGGTGCCCATGTCGCTGCTGAGTTTTGCGTTGAGCGTTGCCGGCATTTGGCGGCTGGGCAGGCGTATTATGCGGCCGCGGTGGGCGCTGGTGGCGACGACATTCTATGCGCTGAATCCGAATCTTCTGTATCTTGCAACGACGGCCATGACGGAGGCGCTGTTCCTCTGCCTGCTGGTATGGACCGTTGTGGCGGCAGCCGAAACAGTCGCCGCATTGCGTGCGGGCAGAGCGCGCGCTGCGAGCGCGGGGATGATTGCTGCCGGATTTCTCGTTTTGTGCCAGGTGATGACTCGCTACGACGGCTGGGTCATCGGAGCGGTGGTCTGGTGCTGGATTCTCTGGGAGTTGTGGCGCAGCGGCATGATGTTCCGGCTGCGGATGCCGTTCCTGATCTTCACACTGCTTTGCCTTGCGGGGCCGGTGTTCTGGTTCTGGTACAACGCGCACTTCAAGGGCGACTGGCTCGACTTCGCGCGCGGGCCATACAGCGCGGCGGCAATTGAGCGCAAGACCGCGCCGCCAGGACAGCACTATCGCGGATGGCACAATCCTGGCTGGGCGCTGTTGTTCTACACGCGCACCGCGCAGGTGGACGCGGCGGCGTGGGAGACGGGCTTCGGCTTGATGGCGGCGGCACTGTACGGCGCGTGGCTGCAATGGCGGCGACGAGCAGACGCCGCGGCGCGAGCGCGGGCGGAGTCCGGCCTGTGGTTGTTGTGGATCCCGCTTCCGTTCTACGTCTATTCCGTCGCCTTCGGATCCGTGCCAATCTTCATTCCGCAGCTATGGCCACACTCGTACTACAACGCCCGCTATGGCATGGAAATGTTGCCCGCGTTGGCGTTATATGGCGCGCTCGCCGGTGAACGCCTTGACTTGTGGCTGCGCGGGAAGACGGCGGGCTGGGCCCGGGTGAGCGCGCGGCTTTGGCAGCCCGCGGCCATGCTGCTCTGTGTCGCGAACTGCATCGCCATGATGTACTTCATTCCTCTGGTGTTGAAAGAGGGGATGGTAAACGCGCGCACGCGCATGTCGCTGGAGAAAGGCATCGCGACTATCCTGGAGGAGTTTCCGCTGCAGGATCCGGTGCTGATGTCCACGACGGCCCACGTGGGCGCCGTGCAAACTGCGGGACGTCCGCTGAAGACGATGGTGAGTGAGGACGACGACGTTGCCTGGAAACAGGCGCTCGCCGATCCGTCGCGTCACGCAGCATTTGTCATTGCGATCGAGGGCGATCCGGTGGCCAAGGCAGTGGCGGCGCATCCCGAGGGATTGAAGGAGCTTGAGGTGATTTGCACCACGGGCCAGCCTTGCGCGCATGTTTATCAGTCCGAGAATTGGACCCCACAAACCACGCGATAGAGCGGACGCGCATCTTATCTGGCAGTGGCGATACCAAGGGACGCCAGAGTAATCCCGGCGCTGCAAGTTGGCCGGTCCAAAACAACCAGAACCTAGAGCAACAGCGCTCTCGATCAGGGCAGACGCCCCCACGTGCGCTGAGAGGAGCAAGAACAATGGGAATGTTTACACCGGATCTGAACAATCTTCGGGAACTCTATAAGACAATGCTGCAACGCTCGCTGAGCAGTGAACGCCAGATTGTAGAGGACGGACTGCCGGCGATGATCGAGGACTCCACCAACGCCGAATTGAAGAACGCGTTCCGTACCCATCTCGGAGAGTCCAAAGAACATGTTTCCCGGCTGGAGAGAATCCTGCGGGAGAATGAAGGCGAAGCCAACACGACGAAGTGCAAGGTCACTGCTGCGCTCATCAGCGAAGGAAGCTCTGCGGCCAAAGATGCCAAGGACCAGACTTTGCGCGACGTCGTGTTGATCGCCGCCGGCAACCAGGTGGAGCATCATGAGATTGCCATCTACGGGACACTGCGGAATCTTGCGATCATCCTCGGCGAGGCGGAACATGCTGCGCTGCTGGACAAAACGCTCGAGGAAGAGAAGCACGCTGATAAGGTGCTGACCGAGCTTTCCGAGCAGATCAACGTCGCGGCTCCCGTCGCATAATTTCGCTTTTGAACTGACAAGTGGCCCGTGCTGCCTTCAGTGGCGGCACGGGTTATTTTGTGTTGCCGAGGTGACGCTGTGGATTCGTGCAGCGGCCTCCGCGCTGAGGCCCGGTAGTATTCTGGCTCCGTGCTAACGCTGCAACTGCATATAAGCTTTCCCCAGCAGATGGAGCTGGGCGGGCCGGCGGCTCGGCGGCTGCTGGTTGCCTGTGCGTTGGGCGGCGTCATCGGGCT
>DATJSM010000031.1:0-2037 GCA_035504135.1 Candidatus Aquilonibacter sp.
GATGAGATTGAGAAGGGATTGACGCTCGAACCGAAGCAGCCACTGCTGCGAATCTCGAAGGGATATCAGCATATGCGCGAGGGACAGTTGTCGCGTGCGGTCGATACGCTCGAAGAGGTGATTCGCGATGATGCGTCGTTGCGGATTGTTTTTCCGACGATAGCGATGTGCTACGTGCAGTTGGGCGATCGCTCGCGAGCGGCAACGTTTATCACGGAAGATGTGTTGTCGGCTGCGGGCGCGGACAGCGAGATGGCGTACAGGCTGGCGACGTACTTCGCGGTCGAGGAAGATGCGTCGGAGGCGCTGCACTGGCTGCGACGCGCGATCTATCTCGGTAACGAGAACTATCCGTGGTTCAGCAAGAATCCGGCATGGCGAGCGCTGAGTGAGAATGCGGACTTTCAGCGGATTCTTGAAGACCTGAAGAAGACGTTCCGGCGCAACCAGAAGAACTGGAAGCGGTTGCTGGGATAGCAAGGTGAAACAGAAAGGCCCTCGATGCGAGGGCCTTTTCTGCTGCGCGGGTTGAAGTTGAGGGCCCGGTGAAAACCTTAGTGTGCCAGCGCCGCGGTTTCAGGTGAGCTGGAAACCATGAATGGCTCGTCGAGGGAGAAGACGAGTCCGGTGCCGACGGGGAGCTCCTGCTGGACGTCGCGCCTGAGCCACCAGATAGCTCCAGCGCCGACTCCGATTGCCGCGCCGACGCCAGCGCCGACACCGCCGCCGATGACTGCGCCTGCGACGGTGGCGCTTGCGGTGGTGAGACCGACGGCGGCAAGTGCGGCCTTGGGATGACCGGTGCCGATGACCGTGCCTTCGGAGTTGACGTGCGCGTCAGCGAAGTTGTCGAGGTCGATGAGTTCGGCGTGCAGGCGATAGGACTTGCCATCAGGGAAGGTGATCACGTCAGGCTGGAGCCGGATCGACGCGCGGCCGGTGAAACGCCTTCCTCCGTGCACCTCGGTGACGTGGCCGCGGATCTGTGCACCGACAGGGATGAGCACGACGCCGTTCTGTGTGATGGGCTGGACCAGCGCGGCGAGGAAGGTGTCGCCGACGTGTGTGTCTTTGGTGGAGAGCGGGTTCTGCAGTCGCGCACGCAGGGATGCACCCTCGTTCACCTGGCCGGGGATGTCAGGCACGGAGGTGACGATGTTCGCGTCAGGATCGGCCGGCACGGTGAGCGGGCGACGAACGTACGAGCTATCTTGAGGAACCGCTGCCGGCATTGATTCGATGGGCGCGGGGCTGGCCGGGGACTGGACGCTGCTTGCTGCGGTGTCAGGGGTGGCCGCTGGAATGTCAGGCGAGGGCTTTACGTAGTGTGGCGTCGTGGAGGGATCGGGCGCCGTTGTGATCGGGTCGTCGAGCCGCTCGGGATGCGAGGTGCCGGTCATCTGTCCATGGGCCGCGGGGAGAAGAACGGTGGCGGCCGCCAGGCTGGCTATGGTCAGTTTGAGTTTCATACAAACCTCTTGCATCGGCGCGCACAAGCGCCGGTGCTTAAAGGATAGGACCGCTGCGGAGGCAATTTGTTGCTTTTTAGGCTGGCGGCATCCGCACGATTAACCGGCGGAGAGCTTCGGAGAAGAGCGAACTACGTCGTGATAGAAGCGCTCGTAGACCGGGATGATGCGGGAGGCACAGAACTTCGCCTGCGCGGTGCGGCGTGCTTCGACGGCCATCTCTTCGAGACGGTCGGGGTCCGACAGGAGCTCGATGGCGGATTCTGACATGCCGGCGATGTCTCCGACTTCGAAGAGTAAGCCATTGTCGTCGTGCTGGATGAGCTCAGGGACGCCGCCGACGCGTGTGGCGATAGAGGGAACGCAGCAGGCCATTGCTTCGAGTGCGGCGAGGCCGAAGCTCTCCATCTCGCTGGGCATCAGCATCAGGTCGGCGAGCGGCAGGAGTTCGTGCACGTTCTCCTGCTTGCCGACGAACTCGACGCGATCGGCGATTCCCATACGCTTTGCAAGGTACTCGGCGGCAGAGCGGTCGGGCCCGTCGCCGATGAGGAGGAGACGGGCGGGG
>DATJSM010000032.1:0-55695 GCA_035504135.1 Candidatus Aquilonibacter sp.
GGCCCACAGCGCACGCAGCACTCGAAGGTCTGGTGCGCGATGGAATGCTGCTGGCGATCGGCGGATTCGGCCTGTGCGGCATTCCCGAGGCCCTGATCCTCGCATTGCGCGATACAGGCGTGCGCAATCTGACCATCGCCAGCAACAATGCAGGAGTTGACGGCTTGGGCCTGGGGCTGCTGCTCGCAACGCACCAGATCAAGAAGATGATCTCGAGCTATGTGGGTGAGAACGCCGAATTCGAGCGCCAGTTTCTGGCCGGTGAACTTGAATTGGAGTTCTGCCCGCAAGGAACGCTCGCCGAGCGGATGCGTGCCGGGGGCGCGGGAATTCCGGGTTTCTACACGCGCACCGGAATCGGCACTGTCGTCGCTGAAGGCAAAGAACACAAGGACTTCGACGGCGTGACCTATATCTTGGAACGCGGCATTCAGGCTGACCTGGCCCTGGTGAAGGCATGGAAAGCCGACCTGCACGGCAACCTGATTTATCGCCGCACCGCGCGCAACTTCAATCCGAACGCAGCCACCTGCGGCAAGGTTACCGTGGCGGAAGCGGAAATCGTGGTCGAGCCGGGGGAGTTGGATCCCGACGAAATCCATACGCCGGGCATCTTCGTTCATCGTCTCGTGCACAATCCGCATCCAGAAAAACGCATCGAGAAACGCACCGTGCGCGAGGAGTGATCGTTCCGCGTCACGAACAACGAAGTATGAGCTACGACCGCGATGAATGTCTCGTCGATCTCCACAACCCGAGCTGAAAGCTAGAAGCGGAGAGCTGGTTTTATGCCCTGGACCCGTCATCAGATGGCTGCCCGCGCCGCCCGTGAGTTGCAGAACGGCTTCTACGTCAACCTGGGCATCGGCATCCCGACCCTGGTTGCCAACTACATTCCCGCCGGCATGACCGTCACTCTTCAATCTGAAAACGGTCTGCTTGGCACCGGTCCATTTCCTCGCCCTTCAGAAATTGACGCGGATCTCATCAACGCCGGCAAGGAGACGGTGACCTTTGTCCCAGGCGCGTCGACTTTTTCGAGCGCCGATTCATTCGCCATGATTCGCGGCGGCCACATCGATCTCGCCATCCTCGGCGCCATGCAGGTCTCCGAAAAGGGGGATCTCGCCAACTGGATGATCCCTGGCAAGCGCGTCAAGGGCATGGGCGGCGCCATGGACCTCGTCAACGGAGTCCGCCGCGTCGTCGTCCTCATGGAACACACCGCGCCGGACGGCAGCCCCAAACTCTTGCCTGCCTGTACCCTTCCCCTCACCGGCAAGCAGGTCGTCCACCGCGTCATTACCGACCTCGGCGTCCTGGACGTAACCCCGGAAGGCTTCGTCTGCACCGAACTCGCGCCAGGCATCACCTTCGAGCACCTCACCGCAAAGACCGGCGCTCCGGTGCGTCAAGCCCAAGCTCACCCCAGCGCCGGATAGACGACCCCCGTCAGTTCCTCGCTCACCTGCCAGAGCCTGCGGCCGTCGGCCTCATTCAGCGCCTGGGGCTTCGGCTGCACCACCTTCGGATAGCCTTTCACCTCGCCGCGCCCATCCGGCCCGATGTATTCTCCGCCCTGAACCGCGGGATCGGTCGCCGCATACAGTGTCGGCAGCGCGCCCATCTCATCGTTCTGGACAAACCAGCCACCGAAGATCCGGAACAGCGTCGTCTTCAGATCGGTCCCATGCGCTGCGATGTTCGTTTGCGACACGCCCGGATGCACCGCGACACTGACCAGCCTGCTCCGCTGCTCGCGAGCCCTCCGGTCCAACTCCCGCGCAAACAGAATGTTCGCCAGCTTCGAAGTGTTGTACGCGCCCCACGGCGTGTAGCTCTTCTCGCTTTGCAGGTTGTCCCACTCCATCTTGCCGTTGCGATGCGCCAGCGACGCTACCGTCACGACCCGCGGCGTCTCCGTTTTCAGCAGCGCCGGAATCAGCAGCCCGGTCAGCGCGAAATGCCCCAGGTGGTTGGTCCCGAACTGCCGCTCGAAGCCGTCCGGCGTCTGCTCGCGCTTCGGCAGGGCCATGACGCCGGCATTGTTCACCAGCACGTCCAGCCGCCCCCCGCTCGAGACAAACTCCCCCGCAAACCCGCGGATCGATGCCAACGAGGCCATATCCAGCGGCACAACCGCCACCTGCGCCTCGGGGTTCTCGGTCAGGATGCGCCCCCGTGCCGCTTCTCCCTTGGCGATGTCGCGGACGCCCAGCAGCACCTGGGCTCCGTGCCGTGCCAGCTGCCGGGCGGCCTGGAAGCCGATCCCGCTGTTGGCGCCCGTAATCAGCACCGTCTTTCCTGTCTGTGGCGGCATCGCCGCGGGCGTCCACTTTGCCTGTGTCATCGTCTTAGTCCTATGGGGCTTTACCTTAGGTCTTGCCCTCGCAATTCCTTCAATGCTATCAATCTGTTTCTGCGGCTTTTTTGAGCACCCGCGACCGGCGGTAATTTTCCGGCCGAAACGAATCACGCGCTCCATGCGCCCGCACACGCTGTAAGATGAGGCTTTGCGTCGTGGGTTACAATCGGACGGCAAGGCTACTATCTGGAAGCTCACCAGGCGTGCCTCGGCGGCGCGAAAGAGCAAGATTTGTCGAAGGGGAAGGTTCTCTCATGAAACTTAGCGCACGATTCTTTGCAGGCTTCGCGCTGCTCATTCTTTTCGGAAGCACCGTCGGCTGCAACAAGCTGCGCGCCCGTGACCAGCTTGTGAAAGGAATCCAGGCCTTCAAGGCCGGCCAGTACGAGCAGGCAATCGACCGCTTCCAGAACTCCGTCGCCCTGGATCCAAACGATCCGACCACGCGACTCTATCTGGCCACGGCGTACAGCTATCAGGTGGTTCCCAATCTCGACACGCCGGAAAACCTCGCCATCGCCCAGAAGGCGATGAACGGCTTTAATGAGGTTCTGGCCAAGAACCCGAACGACCTCGACGCCCTCAAGCAGATCGCCTCCATTCAGCGCAACATCAAGCAGTTTGACGCTGCCAAGGCCACCGAGCAGAAGATCATCTCGCTGGACCCCAAGGACGCCGAAGCCAACTACACCATCGGCGTCATCGACTGGACCCAGGCCTACAAGAACGCCGTTCAGATCCTAGGCGAGCAGGGCCTGCAGGATGACGGTGATGGCAACGTGAAGATGAATAAAGCCACGTGCGCCAAAATGAAGGCCGCCAATACCCAGCTTGTCAATGAGGCGATGGACTATTTCCAGCGCGCCATCAAGATCCGGCCCAATTATGACGACGCGATGTCATACCTGAATCTTGACTATCGCCGCAAGGCCGACCTCGACTGCCCGGACGACGCCGCCCGCAAAGCGGACCTCGCCCTCGCCGATGAGTGGGTGCAGAAGTCCATTGGCGCCCGCAAGGCCAACGAAGCCGCCAAGGAAAAGGCTGAAGGCGGCGGCATCACCATGCAGAACAACCACTAATCGCGTTCCTCAAACACGAAAGGCCTCCCGCTTCGGGAGGCCTTTCGTACTGCACCCTACAACTGCATCACACTCGCCGGCGGCAGCAGCTCCCACCCTTCTCCGCTCACGATCGTCCGCAGAATCTCCAGGCCGTCCACCAGCCGCGGACCAGGCCTCGAAAAATACCCCGACCCATCCACCGCATACACGTGCCTCTCCCGAACTGCCGGTAATTCCTCCCATGCTGGCGGATACCCGCTCACAATCTGCTGAAACTGCGCAACGGTCTCCGCCAGGTGATATCCGCAGGGCATCACGACAACAATCTCCGGCTGCGCAGCCCCAACCTCTTCCCACGTGACCCGCCGGCTCTTCTCCGCCGGCGTGGCCAGAACCGCCTCGCCACCGGCAATCTCGACCATCTCCGGCACCCAATGGCCGCCCTGAAACAGCGGATCCAGCCACTCCAGACACAACACCCTCGGCCGTTTCTGACCTCGTGCAGCCCGTTGCCGGACCTGTTCAACGCGTTCCCTCAACTGCGTGGTCAGGCACTCTGCGCCTGCAGCATGCCCAACCACCTTCCCCAGCATCTCAATCTCGCCAAACACGCCCTCAAGGGTGCTCGCGCCCAGCGAAATCACCTTCGGCCGCGGCGTCATCGCGGCAAAATCCCGGGCCAGCGTCGGACTGTCGATCGCGCACACGTGGCATAAGTCCTGTAACACGATCACATCCGGAGCCAGTTGCTCGATCGTCTCGAAGTCTGCGAAGTAGAGGCTCTTTCCCTGCGCTCCCGTCGATCGCACCAGGGCGTCAATCGCAGCAGGCGTCAGACCCTGCGGCATATGCGACGACACCACGCGCGGTAACCCGAGCGCTTCCGCCGGGTGGTCGCATTCAAACGTCACCGCCACCACCTTGTCGCCGGCTCCCATCGCAAACAGCATCTCCGTCGCCGACGGCAGCAGCGAACACACTCTCATCTTCTTCATCTGCGAGTTCGCTTCACACGAATCATGAAACCCAGCCTACCGCGAGCCACGTGTGAATCGGCAACGCGCGCTGGATTCGCGACCCCGACGGCTACATCGTCGTCATCGCCAGTCCCGACAACACCGCCGGCGGCGCCTGATGCAGGGAACGCCAGCTAGCCGTCAGTCAGGCTCTCCGTCCCGTCCGCGTCCCTTCCCTGGCGCAACACAAGCGGAAACCGCTCCCGCACCACATACCTCGACCCGCCCGGCGAAAGCTGGCTTTCGTACAGCAGGAACTCCTTTGCGCTCCACTTCGCCCGCAGCCGATGCGACACGGCAGCTCGCTTCAGCCGTTCGATCGACTTACGGCCATCCCGATTCCTCGCCCGCGCCAGCGTAATATGCGCCCTGTACGGCCGCTCCTCCACCGCCAGCCCGCAGCGCCTCGCCGCCTCCGCAACGGCCTCATACAGGCGCCGCAGCGCATCAGTGACCTCAACCTCGGCAAAAAATATCCCCGAGCGCTCAAACACGCCGGCCTGTTCCATATGCAACTCCAGCTCCGGCTGCCGAACCACGCCGAGCTCGCGAACCAGCCTCGCCCGCCCAGCATCGTCGACGTCACCCACAAACACCAGCGTCACGTGCCACTGATCCGGCGTCGACCACCTCAGCCCATCGTCCTTTGCCCGCAGGCGCAGCGTGAGCCGCTCCAACGACTCCTTCACCCCTCGCCCAATCGCCAGCCCCACAAACAGCCGCATACCGCGAGCCTACGCCCGTTCTGCCGTGTGACCTGAGCTTTACAGATTCCTCGAGTGCGACTGTTCCAAAACCCTATACGCCTCGATGCGCCTTCGCTGCAGCTCCTGGCGCCGTTTCTTAGCGACGACAGCAGCCGCCATCGCCGGCGGAAATATCGCTAAAAACAACAGCGATGGTCCGAAGACCACCGCTGCTCGAATCAGATCATGTTTCAGCAGGGCTTAGTGCCCGGCTTCCACCTGCGGCGTGATGATGCCGATGTTGGTCACGTCGGCCTGGTGTCCGAAGCCGATCACCTGCGCGATCGTTCCGAAGTTCAGATCTTTGTCACCTTTCACGAACATCACCTTCTCCACGCGGGTCGAAAAGATCTTTTGCAACTCGGGCTCGATATCCGCGCGTTGAAACTGTTGGTCATTGATCTTGTACGTCGGCAGCGCCGCGCCGTTCGAGAGCACCTGCACAACAATGGTGCGATCGTTCGGCTGGTCCTGCTGCGGGTTCTTCGGCGGCTGCGGAACCAGCGCCTCCAGGCCCTTCGGCGTTACCGGCACGATGACCATGAAGATGATCAGCAGCACCAGAAGCACATCGATCAGCGGCGTTACGTTGATATCCGAGGACAGTCCGCCCGGACCGCTTCCTCCACCCATTCCCATACTGCAACTCCTCTCTGCCGGTAAGCCCGGATCGTCCCCGGGCAACCGCCGTTACGACTGCGTCTGGTTGTCGGTCAGCAGGTTCAGCTGGCTTACGCCCGCCGTGCGCAGTGCATCGATCGTGTCCATCACCTTGCCGTAATTCGCACGCTCGTCCGCACGCATGTAAACCGACTTGTCCGCCGCCGGATCCGTCTTCTTCGCCTCCAGATCGGCCACCTTCTGGCCCAGATCGCTCAGCGCAACCATATCGCCGCCCAGGAACACGCGCCCGTCACGCGTAACCGCGACCGTGATGGCGTCCTCTTTGTTGGCGTTGTCCATGATCGTCGCCGCCGTCACCACAGGCAGATCGACGTTCACCTTGTTATTCAGCATTGGGGTAATGACCATGAAGATGATCAGCAGCACCAGCATCACGTCCACCATCGGCGTGACATTGATGTTGGAGTTGACCTTCTTGCCCTCGTCCCGCTTTGCAATTGACATAGCTCTTAACTCCCGCCGGCCACTTTCCAGTCCGGCTGCTGGCTATCCTGCGATCTTGAAACTTGCGCTCCGGCCGCCTCGCTGGCAGCCGGAGCCACAAATCGTGATCTCGCAGATTGGGTTCACTTCGGGCGCCATCAGCGCCCTGAAGTTTTAGCGGTGCGACTGCTTGATGAAGTAGTCCACCAGCTCCGACGAGCTGTTGTCCATCTCCACGTCAAACGCCTCGACCTTGTTGGTGAAGTAGTTGAAGCACATAACGGCCGGAATCGCGACGAGCAGACCGAACGCCGTCGTTACCAGGGCTTCCGAAATACCGCCCGCCACAGCGCCGATACCGGAGGTCTTCTGCACGGCGATCTGTTGGAACGCGTTCAAAATACCCATAACCGTTCCGAGCAGCCCGATGAACGGCGCCGTCGAACCGATGGTCGCCAGACCGCCAAGGCCCTTCTTCAGCTTGGCGTGAACGATGCCTTCCGAGCGCTCCAGAGCGCGCTTCGAGCTTTCGATCTGCTCCTCGGTGATAGCGCCACCGGAGCCAAACGACCGGAACTCGGTCAGACCAGCCGTCACAACCTCCGCAAGATGCGACTTCTTCGAGCGGTCGGCCACCTTGATCGCCTCGTCCAGACGGCCTTCCTTCAGTGCGCCCGCAACCCGCGGAGCGAACTCACGCGACTGCTTGCGCGCCGCCGAGAAGTAAAGGGCGCGGTCGATGATCACGGCCAGCGACCAGATCGACATGATGAAAAGAATGATGACGATGCACCGGGCGAACCAGCCCATATGGCCCCAGAGCTCCATCGGGCTGAAGCCGACGGTGGCGTTCTGGTCCTGCAGGAACATCGCGAGAGAGGTTGGGGTGTGTGCGAGATGAGCGAGAATCACGGAATTCGTTCCTCCTGGGGAGACATGCGGGATATCAGCATTCGAGAGATCTCTCAAATGCTTAAAAAGCTTGAAAAGAGGGTCCGGAGGGGCCCGGAGCTTCAGGTCTTTAGATAAGACGCAAACCTGCGCCTTCGGGGAGGGTGAAAGACGGTGTCAGTCATTTGACATCGCCTACGTTATCGACCATGCGGGTCAAAGGCAATGCCGCTCAGGTAGCACATCTGCCACCTGAGCGGCACCCTGTTAGCCGCCATTGAGATTGAAGTTAACCGTAATCGTGGTATCGACTTCCGTCGGTGTGCCGTTCAATTCGTACGGCTGATATCTCCACTGCCGTACAGCATCGGTCGCTGCGCCAACCAGCATCGGGGGTCCGCTGACCACCTGAAGCTGCTGAATCGTGCCGTCCTTGGCGATGATCGCGTGCAGAACCACCGTTCCACCCACGTGCGCGGCGCGGGCGATCGGCGGGTAAACCGGCTGGGTCTTATTGATCAGCCGGCCCGCCATGACACCGCCCGAAATCCGGGTCGGCCCCTTGGGCTTCGGCGGCTCAACGTTGATCTTCGGTCCGCCGGTCCCTCCGGGCATGCCGCCCAGAATGCCGCCGGGAGCTCCGCCCGCCATCCCGTTCATGCCGGCGACTCCACCGGTTGAGGGCGGCGGAGGCGCCTCTTCCTTGATCATCTTGATGTCCTTCGGGATCTTCGTCGGCGCATGCAGGCCCTGATCGATCTCCGAGACGATCTTGATCGGCTTGATCACCGCAGGCGGCGGCGGTGGCGGCGGTGGCGGCGGTGGCGGTGGCGGCGCGGCAATCGAGGCCGCCAGGGCGCCGTGCGGCAGCGCCTCTGGATAGAGGAGAGGAATCAGGATCATGACCGCCAGAATCGCGGCATTAATCGAAAACGTCAGGATCATCCACCATCTGGACTTGGTCTTGATCCGTCCGCTTGACTCCATCATAGAGTCTTCAAACATAAGCACCTCCTCCCACGCGGGAGAGCTACCAGCGTTAGACACCGCGGCCCGTTTAATTGTTCCCGAAGCAGATTCGGCGCCAGAGGCTGTTCACCGCCGAAATCTTGTGCGTGGTGACGAAGAGCATAACAGGACTTCCGCAACCGCGGCTACTCGCCCCGGCTTCGTCAATTCCACGCGCGCACTATCTGCCTGATCGCAAAGAGATTTGCTCGAATGCCCGCCAGCAAACCGGCCTGAAAAAACGTAGGGCGCCGCAATTGCGGCGCCCCTTCACAGACTTTGCCGGCGGATCGCCGCGCGCCGAATCCCCGTTCTACCGCCGGACTACCCGTGCCGGCGGCAAAGAGGCCTTCTTTCCGCGTTTCGACCGCCAGTCCTGGTACGCCACCAGCATCGGCGCCGCGACCGCAATCGACGAGTACGTTCCAATCAAAATGCCGACCACCAGCGCGAAACTGAACCCGTGCAACACCTCGCCGCCAAACAGGTACAGGCTCAGCACCGTCAGGAAGGTCAATCCCGAGGTCAGCACCGTCCGGCTCAGCGTCTGGTTGATCGACCGGTTCACCACATCGGCCAGCTTCTCGCGCCGGTTCAGCGCCAGGTTTTCGCGGATGCGGTCGAACACGACGATCGTATCGTTCATCGAATAGCCGATCAGCGTCAGGATCGCCGCGATCACCGTCAGCGAGATCTCCTGGTTCGTCAGCGAGAACGCGCCCACCGTGATCAGCGTGTCATGAAAAACAGCCACGACGGCTGCGAGACCATAGATCAGCTCAAACCGGAACCACAGATACACCAGCATGCCGATCAGTGAGTAGATCGTCGCCAGCCACGCCTGCCGCTGCAACTGGTGCCCGGCGGTCGGCCCGATGATGTCGACCTCCTGAATCGTGAAGCCCGAGTCATGGTAGTTCGCACTCAGCGCGTTCTCCACCTCGCTTCGTCCCTGGTCGTGCGCCGTGTCCATCGCCGAGGTCAGCGGCAGCTTCACGATTACGTCGTTGCCGCTCATCCCTTCGCCGGAGATGCGCTGGATCGTCACATCGTGAATGCCGGCCTTGTCCATCGCCGACCGGATATGGTCCTCGTTGGGCGCGGAATTAAAGCGCACCGTAATCTGCGTTCCGCCCTTGAAGTCCACGCTCAGCGGCAGGTGATGCCAGAACGCCAGGCTCAGCACGCCAGCCACGGAAAAGATCAGCGAAAAGCCAAGGAAGTACCACTTCTTCCCCAGCCAGTCGATATTTACATCATGAAAAAATTCCACGTCGCTTCCTCAAACATGTACGAGATGCGAGAGACGAGATGCGATCGGTGATCCGCAGCAAGACTCGTTTCGAATCTCGCATCTCGTGTCTCTTTGCCTAAATCGACAACACCGCCGCGCGTCCCTTCTTCTCGAGCAGCGCATCGAAGATCACCCTCGACACAAACACAGCGGTAAACAGGTTGGCCAGCAGGCCGAAGGTCAGTGTCACGGCAAATCCCTTCACCGGTCCGGTGCCGAAGATAAACAGAATCGCTGCCGAAACAATCGTCGTGATGTGCGTATCGAGAATCGTCACCCACGCGTGCGCGAAGCCGTCGTGCACTGCCGCGGCCGTCGTCTTGCCGGCCCGCAGCTCTTCGCGAATGCGCTCGAAGATCAGCACGTTCGAATCCACGCCCATACCAATGGTCAGGATGACGCCCGCAATTCCCGGCAGCGTCAGCGTCGCATGGCTGTAGCCCATGAATCCCAGCAGGATCACAAGGTTCAAAATCAGCGCCAGGTCGGCATTGATGCCCGCGCCCTTGTAATAAATCAGCATGAAGATCAGCACGGCCGCCATGCCGGCAATCGCCGACACCACGCCCTGATGAATGCTCTGCTTGCCCAGCGACGGTCCAACTGTATTGGTATCAAGATAAGAGATCGACGCCGGCAGCGACCCCGTGCGCAGCATCATGCTCAGGTCGTCCGCCTGCTGCTGCGTAAAGCCGCCCTCAATCTCTCCTGTATCGCGAATGCCGTTCTCAATGTTCGCGACTTCCTTAACCCTGCCCTCCAGCACGATCGCCATCGACGTATTCACATTCGCCGACGTGTACTTGTAGAACCGGTCGCCCGCATCCGTCGTCAGCGTGAAGGTGATGTCCGGCCGTCCGTTCTGGTCCGTCGAAGGCTGCGCTCCGCGGAAGTCCATGCCCTCCACAATCGAGGCTCGCTTCAGCAGATACCACTGGTCTGGTCCGCCCATACCGTTGGTGCCCTGCAGCAGTTCCTCATCCGGCGGCACCGCCCCGCCCAACGCGGCCAGCGCCTGCTGCTGGTCCGGCCACGGGCCCTGCGGCAGCACTGCATGAATCTCCAGCTTCGCCGTGGACTGAATAATGTGCTCCACGCGCGACAGGTCCGTCACGCCCGGCAGCTCCACCAGGATCTGGTTGTCACCCAGGCCATACTGCTCGATCACCGGCTCGCTCACGCCCAGCGAGTCCACGCGCTCGCGGATCGTCTCGATCGAGGTCTGCAGCGTTCGCGCCTCCAGGTCCCGGATCGTCGCCTGCTTCATCGTCATCGTGAAGCCGCCGTTCGGCGCGCTCGTCACGTCATAGCCCGAGTACTCGGTGCCGTTCAGCACATCATTAATCGCCGACTGCTGCGACGGCGACCCGCCCGTAACCTGAATGACCTCCGGATGCCCCGTCGGGTCCGGCTTGCTCGCGGTCGCGCCCGTCGACGCCAGCGCCGCATTCAGAGCCTGCACGTCGCGGTCCGTCTCCGAACTGATCGCCTCCTGCACATGCACCTGCAGCACCAGGTGCGTTCCGCCCTGCAGGTCCAGGCCCAGGTGAATGCGTTCCGTCAGCATCTGCTTCAGGCTGCCGTGCGGAATCCCGAAGATCCCGTAGATGAAGATCACCAGCACCGCAATGATGAATACCGCTTTGCCCTTCAGATTCTTTCCCATCGTCTCTTTGCCGTTGCTTTTCTTTCTGTCATTCGCGAAGCGGATGTGTGTTTCGTTTCTGCTTTTCCGGTCATCCCCGAAGGGATTCTGTCTCTCAAAACCCGGCACTCTCTCTACGACTTCGGCTGCTCTTCCGTCGTCACCGCCGCAATCGCGCTCTTCACAATCTCCAGCTTCACGTTGTCCGGAGCGGTCTTCAACACCAGCACGTCGTCCTTCACGCTCACAATCGTCCCGCGAATGCCGCCATTGGTCGTCACTTTGTCGCCGGTCTTCAGGTTCGAAAGCATCTGCTGCCACTGCTTCTGCTTGCGCTGGTTCGGCGCAATCAGCAAAAACCACATCCCGATAAACAACAGCAGGAGCAGAGGAAGCCCGCCCAGCGAGCCAAACCCCACCGCCGCCAAACCTAATGCCGAAACAGTTGAAATCACGCGGATTGATCACCACGGCCCAAAGCGCACGACCCAAACCGCGCCCGGCCTTATCTCTCTTGAAACTCTCAGGAGGTCCGCCGCCCGAACAGGCAGCACCACAACGGGTCGCCAGGAACCGGAATCGCTCCAGCCCTGCGCACACGTTCGCCGTCCCAAGGCAACGTACACCTAAGCCTTAAGCATCTCCGCTGCGCTGGGCCCTGTCAAGAAATCCCTTGTCATCCGTCGCGGCTAGTTGGCCGAGGGCGGCTCGACGTGATCGATGGCAAACACCCCGATGGGAGCCTTAACAGCGTCCGGCTTCAGCCCCAGCTGCTCCTGGATGGCGGTGAAAAGTCCCGGCGGAGCGTTCGGATCGGTCACATGCGCCTCGTCGAAGGTGTACCGCAGCGCAAAGTCGTGACGGCCGGCAATTCCCGTCCGGTCCACCAGCGGCCGGTCGAAGAAGAACTGCATGCCCAGGATAAAGTCGGCCATCGTGGCGCTGGTGATCGTCACCGTCAGTGCCGTGGCCGCTGGCTTCCTGGTCAGCTTCGGCGTCGGGGTTGGCGGCCGGTTTCAGCTTGGGCCCGCCCTTTGCAATCTCGATCGCATACACAGGCAGTTCGCGCGTCTCGCGGTGGAACCTCAGCCCAAAACGATCGGCCAGCAGCTTCTGCAGCATCTCCTGCTGCTGGTGCAGATTCGGCTCGCCCGGAGTGTCGGTCGTGCCCTCGATATCAAAACGCTCGGTGCCCGCCCACGCCGGGGCATCGACGATCTGATGCTTGTGGATGGAGTAGGCGAACGTCATCAGACTGACGATGCTCTGATTTCGGATCGTATAGCGGTCGCCAACCGCATCGAAACCCTGCCGGTTCGAGTCCGGATCGTGGGGTTTGATGGTGGCCACCGCAAAAGACGGATGTGCGTCGGCCGCCATCGGCTTCACCGGCGTCTGGGCCGAGGCGCCAGCAGCGCCCACCATCAGCACAGCCGTCTTCCAACGGGAAGTGCGCATTCAAAGCCTCCTTCGTTCGGGAAAGCGCTACACGAGAATACGCGGAACCCACCTCACGGTTCCGATCGCTTTCCGCTGTCGCATCCCGCGTCATTCCAGCCCGTACCTCAGCGCAACGCCGTCGGGCGCTGCCGCTTCCGTCCGCTTCTGTCTTGAAGAAGGACAACAACGTTTGCCGTCTCCTCGCTACCCTGCGGACTGAGCTTCAGGAGACCCCATGTCATCCCGCCTGTCTATCGCACGGTCCGCCCTTCAACTTCTCGCCCTCGCCGCGCTCTTCGCAGCTCCTGCGCTGCACGCAAGCTCCATCACCTACGACGTCACGCTCTCCCCGACCACCGGCCAGTACGGCGGCGCCGGTACCCTGACGCTCGCCTCCGCGCCCGCAACCTACGGCCTCACCACCTATTCCGTCGCCAACGGACAGCTCCAGGGCCTCACCTTCACCCTCGACGGCCAGACCTTCTCGCTCGACGGCGACCCCTGGACCACCGTCGAGTTCCTCAACGGCAAGCTCTACAACATCAGTTTCGCCCAGACCGTCGGCTCATCGCCCAACCGCTTCACCCTCGACACCTCGAGCGTCTACGCCTTCTACAGCGCCAACGGCTTCGAGGAATCCGCCGGCAGCATCACCGCGGAACCGGTGGACTTCACATCCAGCAACACCTCCAGCTCCACCCAGACCACCACCCCCGGTCCCACACCCGAGCCCACCAGCCTGATCCTGCTCGCCACAGCCCTTCTCCTCGGCGGCTTTCTCCTCTTCCGTCGCAACCGCACCGCCCACCCCTGACCTTGTCCGGATAAACGACACCAGACCACCCAAATGGGTCGGCAATCCGTCGCGCCTCGACAAGGCATTCCTCACCCAAGAGCGGGTCGAAATTGAAAGAGTTTCCGGCACCACCCGCGGTTTCTCGCAATTCGACGGCAGCACCGGAGAAGTGCAGTGGAAGAATTCGCCGCTCACGAACCTGAAATTTCTCCTTGCGCAAGAGACAGGAAGGCCCGTGGTGGATCACACGGGCCTCACCGGAAAATACGATTTCACGCTGGAATACACGCCGGATAGCGCTGCATTGACGAACGCGAGCGATAAGCCGTCCATATTCCTGGCTCTTAAAGAACAGCTGGGCTTGGAGCTTGTACCAGTGAAGACTCAGCCCGTAGAGGTGCTGGTGGTCGACACTATCGAACGGCCAACCGAAAACTGACCCTACCCATTTGCATGCCCGAACATTGCACATGCGAGCTGTACGCATGTAAGTCTCATGCCATTGACGCAGCGGGATCAGTTGCCAGCGTGAATACCGTCGTCGCCAATGGCGATGCTCAAGACACACCCCATCTCCACGCTTCGAACTCCAATCCGCCACCGCGTCCGCTACCCTGACGGGGTGCCGTCCTTCGCCATCCGTCACGAGCTCCCACCGCTCCTCCGTCTCGCTGCGCCACTCATCGCCGGCGAGCTCGGTTGGATGTCCATGTCCGTCGTCGACACCAGCATGGTCGGCCGCCTTCCGCACTCTGCCATTCCCATGGCCGCCGCCGCGCTCGCGCAGGTCATCTTCAATACCTTCACCTTCGGCATCGGCGGCGTGCTCCTCGGCCTCGACACCCTCATCTCCCAGGCCTTCGGCGCCCGCGACACGCCCGCCGCCAACCGCTGGCTCTTCCACGGTCTCGTCCTCTCCCTCGCGCTCGGCATCCTTCTCCTCGGCATCTTCAGCGTCGGGCCTGCAGTCCTCAACCGCATGCCCGTCGACCGCGGCGTCCTCGCCCAGGCCGTCCCAGCTCTCTACGGACTCAACTGGGGCGTCCTTCCGCTGCTGCTTTACTTCACCCTTCGCCGCTATCTCCAGGCCGCGCACCACGCCAAGCCCATCGCCTTCGCGCTCGTCTCCGCCAACCTCGTCAACTTCCTCGGCGACTGGCTTCTCATCTACGGTCACCAATGGCACATCGCCGGACGCACGATCGCGATCCCCGCTTACCAGGTTGTCGGCTCTGCCTGGTCCACCAGTTTCGCGCGCCTCTATCTCATGGCTGTGCTGCTCATCGCGGTCCTGCGCGCCGACCGCCGCCATCGCTACGGCCTGCTTTCAACCTCCCGCCGCATCGAGCTCCAGCATCTCTATCAACTCTTCCGCCTCGGCGCTCCCGCCGGCGCGCAGATCTTCGTCGAGATCTCGGTCTTCGCCGCCGTCACCGCCCTCATCGCCACGCTCGGCCCGCTGCCGCTCGCCGGGCATGAGGTCGCGTTGCAGTGTGCCAGCACCACCTTCATGGTTCCCTTCGCCATCTCGGCCGCAACCGCTGTGCGCGTCGGTCATGCTCTCGGCCGGGCACGCGCCGGCCACGCTCCGCCTCAAGCCGCGTCAGCCGGGGTCCCAACGGACGTGTCTTCTTCCGCGGGCTGGTCAGCCGCCGGCTGGAGCGGCATCCTGGCCGGCGCCGCCTTCATGCTCTTCGCCGCGCTCGTCTTCCTCACGCTGCCGCGCGCCCTCGGCCGTCTCTTCACTCCCGACCGCAGCGTCATCGCCGCAGCCGTTCCGCTGCTCCTCATCGCTGCCGGCTTCCAGTTCTTCGACGGCATCCAGATCACCGTCACCGGCGCCCTCCGCGGAGCCGGCAATACCACCGCGCCCTTCTTCACGCACCTGCTCTGTTACTGGATCGTCGGCATGCCGCTCGGAGCGCTGCTCTGCTTCCACTTCCATCTCGGAGCCGCCGGCCTCTGGCTCGGCCTCATGACCGCCCTCATCGGAGCCGCCATCATCCTGCTCACCGTCTGGCATCGAACTACAACCAGTTTGTTTTCCTGAACTTATATGAAGACTCTGGCGGACCTGACAAAAGTGCATCCCCTGATGGGACCAATTTTCTTTCTTTTCAAGACTTTACAAACAGAAGTCCACCCCTAAGTCTTTCCGTTCGAAGACTTTGCACGAATTCACCCGGGGGAGGGGGGCCTGACTCACTGACTTCCCGTCGCCGGCGTCAGCGTCACTCCCACGCCGCTCACATCTCCATCCGTTACCGACAGACTTTCCTGGAACGGCTGGTAGCTCGTCGAGCTGCCATCATTCTGTTGCCCTCGCCGCCCGCCGTACATCTGCCGCGGCACATTGCTCGCATTGGTCACCGCCAGCGTGTACGTTCCCGCGGGCACCCATTGCACTACAAAGCTCCCGTCCGGTTCAATCATCGCCATCCGGGTCAAAGTCGAATCCTGCTGGTCCGTCAGCCGCACCACCCCTGCCGCAATTGTTGAGTCATCCGTCGCGCTCACGTGACCGGAAACCGTGTGCAGCGAGCTGAGGTCCAGCATGAACGTCACATCGTCGCGCTCTTCGCCGGACTTTACCGTTACCACCTGCGCATCCGACCGCCGCGCCTTTCCCGGCGCATAGAACGTCACCGACGTCATCCGCTGAAACGTTCCCGTCCCCGGCTCCGCCGATGGCGTCATTACCGTCGCGCGCACCCAGTAACTCCCCGGAGGAAGCCCCATAATCCGAAACACTCCACGGTCATCGCTCGTTTGAAAGCCGCCAAACCCGCCACCGAATCCGCCGCCAAGCTCGGACACGACTCTGGTCAGATCGTTCGCGGTCGTTCCTGTCGCCGTGGTTGTCGGCTGCACGCTCACGTTCACGCCCGCCGCCGGACTCCCGTCGTCCCACTGCATCTTGCCCTGGATCACTGCGCCGCGATCGATCGTCACATTCACCGTCGCCCCGCCCGCCTCGGCCACATGCACCTGCGGCAGCGCCGACAGCAGATCGGCCGCAGTGGCGCCCGAGTTCAGCCGCGCCGCCAGCTCCGCCACCGGCGAGGCATATCCGGTCGCTGTCGCCGTCACGTAGTAATCCCCCGGCTCAGCCTGCAGGCTGAAGTTGCCATTCAAGTCCGTCCGCGCCGTCACTCGCCGCCCAAACCCGAAACCGCCCCGGCCCTGGCTCTCCGTCACCTGGTCCGCATTGATCAGCATCACCGTCGCAAACCGCGCGGCCTGTTGCGTGTCCGAGCACATCACCTTGCCCGTCACCGTCGCCAGCACACGCTGCTGATTCACCTGCGGCGGCCCGATCTGGATCGTAGGGCCGACGATCGGAGGCCCGTCCTGTGTGTGCGCGCTCGGCGCCATCAGCAGCATCCACACGACTCCGCACAATCCCAGGCCCGCTTGCGTCACTCGCTTCATCGATGCACCGCTCGATTTCCTATCCCTACAGACGCGCCACACTCCCGAAAAAGTGCCGCTGAACCCGCCTTTATTGCTTCTGCGACGGCGGCGGCGAATCCATCAGCGTGCCGAGCATCCCTCCGACATCCAGCCCCTTCTTCACGGTTGCCGAAGGCGTCAGCTCGATGTTCTGCCCCATCACGTCGTCATCGCCCACGATCACCGGCTGTTTGGTGTCGTCATAGCTCTTGACCGTCTCGTCGGAGTCGAAGTTCACCAGCCCCTTCGATGGCTTCTTCGTCGAAGGCACCGTGTCTGCCGCATCCTCCACCTTCAGCGTGTAGGTCCCCGGGGGCACGAACCGCACCATAAACGTTCCATCGTCGTTCACGCTCGCCGACCGCGAAAAGTCCTTATCGTTCGCATCGGTCAGTGAGATGATCCCGGAATTGATCGCATGATGGTCCTCCACCGACGCAATCTGTCCGCTCACCGAATGCAGGCTCATCAGGTTGATCGTGACGTCCTCGCCCTCCACGCTCTGCCCCGCCGTCAGCGTCACAGCCTTTGCGTTCGCTTGATGAAACGCCGCCGGCGCAAACACCGTCAGCGGCTTCTCCGCGGCCAGCTGACTGAAGTTGAAGTTCATCTTTCCCTTCTGCATGGAAAACTGCGACTTCGTCTGCAGCGCCGCCTTCACGTAATAGTCGCCTGGCGCCAGGCCCGCAATGCGAAAGTGTCCCAGGTCATCGGTGATCGAAGCCACGCCGCCTGCGCCGATGCTGCCGATCACCAGCATCGAGTACTGAGGCGGCAACGCCTTCTCACCCTTCTCCGCCACCACCGTCACCGTCGCCTTCGTCACCGGCGAGCCGTCCTCCCACGCCACCCTGCCCGAGATCGCCGCTCCACGGTCCACCGTCACATCCGCCAGCGACTCTCTCGCCGCAGACACATGCACCGTCGGCACGCCCGGCAGCGGCTTCTTCGGATCCGCTCCGGACTCCAGCGCCGCCTTCACCAGATTCACCGGCTGCACGTACCCCGGCACCGACGCAAACACGTAGTAATCGCCCGGAGCCACACCCGTCGCGCTGAAGGCCCCGTTTTCATCCGTCTGCGTCATCACATAGGTCGTGCTGTTTAGCACAGCCATTCCGGCCTTCATCGCCGCCGTCACCTGCGCATCATCATTTTGATCCGTCACCTGCGGCGCCGGCGCTGTCACCGTCGCCGGAACACCAAACAGCAGCACCGTCGCAAACCGCGCCGGACGCTGCGTGTCGCTGCAGGTCACATGGCCGCTGATCGTTCCGCTCGGCGCCGCCTGCTGCGCTCCCGCCCCAACTGCAACACCCATTGCAACAACTGCTACAGCCGTAATCCACTTCTTCACAATCGACATGCCCCCAAGTATCCGGCCCACACCATCACCACGCAATGAAAATCAAGCGGAACGACACGACCCGTCACAGAAACACTCCGCCCACGGGATGTCCCGCGTCAATGCCCCATCCCGACCACGGCGTGACTCGCATCGCCGCGCGCCCGTCTGGCGTCACCGACGCGCCAGCAACTCCACGCGCACCCGCTCCATCGTCTCCAAATAAAACGCCAGATTGTGGATCGAGTTCAGCGTCGCGCCCAGCGGCTCTCCGCTCGAAAACAGGTGTCGCAGGTAGGCCCTTGAATACCGCGCGCACACCGGGCACTCACATCCCGCGTCAATCGGTCCCTGATCCTCCGCCAGATCCTTGCGCTTGATATTTATCCGCACCACCCCGCTCCTGCGGTCCGCGGGATCCTCACGCGCAAACAACAATCCATGCCGTCCCGCGCGCGTCGGCAGGACGCAATCCATCATGTCCACGCCCATGCGCGCGTACTCCTCGATCTCATCCGGATAGCCCACGCCCATCACATAGCGCGGCTTATCCTTCGGCAACCTTTCGAGACACAGCGCGATCATCTCGCGCGTCACTTCGCGCGGCTCACCCACCGCCAATCCACCAATCGCATATCCCGGAAAATCCATCTCCACCAAGCGATCCACCGACTCACGCCGCAAATCCGCATACATCCCACCCTGCACAATCCCAAACAACGCCTGATGCTTGTCGCTGAAATGTTTCGCGTCGTACTCCCGCTCAAACGCAGTCACCGCTGACTCGCTGGCTTGCTGACCCGCTGAATCGCTGACCCGCTTCCCCTCACTGCTCCACGGCACCTCATGCCGGTGCTCTTCCCAATACCGCTTCGACCGCGCCGCCCAGGCATGCGTCAGGGCCATCGAGTCGCGCGTCCGTTCCCAGCTCGCCGGCGTCTCGACGCACTCGTCGAACGCCATCATCACGTCCGCGCCCAGTGCAATCTGCACCTCCATCGAGTGGTCCGGCGAAAAGAAGTGCTTGCTGCCATCCAGGTGCGATCGGAACTCCACGCCATCGCTGGTAATCTTGCGCAGCTTCGCCAGCGAAAACACCTGGAACCCACCCGAGTCCGTCAGCATCGGCCGTCGCCAGCTCATGAAGCGGTGCACACCGCCCAGCGCGCGAATCAGCCGATGCCCCGGCCGCAGATACAGGTGATACGTATTCGCAAGAATGATCTCCGCGCCACGCCCACCGAGACCCTTATCGACTGAACCGATTCCGAGCCGCTCCAGCACATCCTGCGGCACAGCCTTCACGCTCGCCGCCGTGCCCACCGGCATAAACACCGGCGTCTGCACCACCCCATGTGGCAGCGTCAAACTTCCGCGGCGTCCGCCCTCTGCGCACGCCGCACCCACCTCAAAAAGGAGCGACATCGCTCCTCATTCTATTTGCTTCACTCTGCCATCTACTGCGGGGTCGGAGCGGTTGGCGGCACAGGAGCAACCTCCGGTGTCGGCGCAACCTGAGGGGCCGGAGCAACCTGTGGTGTCGCTTCCTTGCCCTTGTACAAGTCCTTATTCAGTTCCTGCATCTGCTCCTGCAGCTTCTGCATTTTTTCCGTATCGAACGGCTTCACCTTCATGTTCTTCAGCTGATCGTTCAGCTCCTTGATCTGCTGCTGGTCGAAAGGCTTCATCTCCATCTTCATGCCGGAATCCGGCCAAAAATTCATGATGAAGGGCCTGCCATGCAGCCCAATCTCCATGTCTGCAACCGCGTCCGGATCCATCATCGCCAGCGCCGGCAGACCGCTCATGCCGGGCAGCATCGGGAAGAACCCAAGCTCGCTGTCTCCAGGCCCGCCTGGCCGCTTGATCGTATGAATGAACGTCAGCGACTTCGGCGAGACTTCAATGATTGCCGACTCGCGCAGCCCGTCGGTGCGGTGCTTGTTGCACACATCCGTTCCTGAACCGTTCTTCAGATCGCGAATATGCACCGAGCAGCTCCAGTCACCGGTATTCAGCTTGTTGCGGATCGCATCCACATCCGCCATGTTGTACATCCCCGGCTTGTCGTAGCTGTACGTCCGCACCACATTCAGAATGGTGCGGTGCGCCTTCGACGCATCCGGTCCGCCCACCAGGTTCAGCGAATCCGGATTCATTGTGATCTCCGTTACGTCGGTCGCATTCTTGGCGAAGACCTCCGTACCGGCGAACAAATCGTCCTTTGGCAGCGCTTCGCTGTTCTGCGCGCCCGCGACTCCGATACCCGAACCCAGGCCAACACCCTCGCCCGCGCCCATCGCCACGGCGTGATAATGACCGCCTGCCGGCTGCACCATATAGTTCTGCGCGCTCGCCCACGCGCAGCCGAAGATCATCGCTACCCATACCAGCCCGCGCAGCCACGCCCCAATCGTCTCTTTCATCCTCATCTCGTGTTCTCCTCTCCTGACTTTTTCACTCCCGCTTCGTTCTATTGGTCCAAAGAAATTCCCTGCGCCCGCAACTGCTCTCTCATGTGTGCCAGCGCCTCATCCGTAATCCGTTGCGACGCCTCAAACTGCCGCTCGGCCTGCACTCTGCGTTCGTGCTCCGTGTGGATGTGCGCTCCTACGAAGCAGCCCAGTGCCAGCACCGCCGCAATCGCTCCGCCCATCCAGGCCCGCGGCCGAGGCATCGCAAACACCCGTCCGCCGCTCGACAGCTTAATCAGCCGCAGTCCGCCGCCGGCGTGCACGCGCTTCCGTTCCGCCTCGTCGGCCAACGCCAGAAACTTCTTCGCCGTCTCCGCACGTACTTCCACACGGTGCATCGCGCGGCTGAGCGCCCGCTCGAACTCCTGCATCCGCGGATCATCCCTCTCGTCTCTCTCTTCAGGCCCGGTCATCTGACGTACTCCTTCATCGTGATCTCGGCTTTTCGCCGCAGCAGCTTCAGCCCACGCTGCAGATTGCTCTTCACCGTCGCCACCGGCTGCCCCAGCAGCTTCGCAATCTCATCCGGCAGCATCTCCTCCTGGTACCGCAACACCACTGCAATCCTCATCTGCTCCGGCAAGCTTCCCAGCAACTCCTCGAGCCGCGCCTCCAGGACCGTTCCGACGCCCGCGGCTCCATCGCCGTCCATCGGAGCCGCATCATCCATCCACTCCTCGGCCTGCGCTTCTGGACGGTGCGCCTGGCGCCGTAGCGCGTCGGTCGCCCGGTGCACCGTCACCTTGCGCAGCCAAAACCGCACGTGGTCCTCGCCCGCAAGTCGCTCGCCGGACCGGAACAGCTCCAGAAACACGTCCTGCGCTACCTCCTCGGCCGTCCCGTATTCACCCGTAACTCGGAGCGCGAGCGAAAACACCATCCGCTGGTGCCGCTCCACCACTCCCCGGAACTCAGCCGCGCCCCGCATGCTTACACTCGCCTATACGCATCCCGGGTCACCGCAGGATGCAAAATCTTCCATCCGGCCCTGAAAACTCAATATCCGCCCCTGCGCCAGGCTAAAGAACTTGACTTCCCCGAACCCAACATCCATTCCGCGCAGGTCGCAGGAAGCGTAAAGTGTCTCTGACCCCTCCCAAGGAGAAATCCCTGCATGAGAACCTTTTTCCTTTCCCTGCTGATGTCATCTGCAGTTGCTGCTCTCGGCCACGCGTCGATGCCGATGAACGCCGCAGCAAACGCAGCGCCGCTTCCCGGAGAGCGGCTGGGCACGGTTTCGTTCCATGTCTCCTGCGCGCCGCAAGTGCAGACCCAATTCAACCGCGGCGTCGCTCTGCTGCATGACTTCTGGTACGCCGAGGCGCCGCTCGAGTTCCAGCAGATTTCCAAAGAGGATCCAACCTGCGCCATGGCTCATTGGGGAATCGCGATGAGCTCCTTCCAGCAGATCTGGGATCGTCCCAGCCCCGGCTCCATGAAGCTTGGCTGGAAAGAGCTGCAGACCGCGCAATCGCTTGGCGCGAAGACGCAGCGCGAGCGCGACTACATCGCCACACTTGCCACCTTCTACCAGCCGGACAATCGCGACTACATGGCGCGCATCACCGCCTACTCCAACGCGATGGGCGCTCTCCACCGCAAGTATCCCGACGATGTCGACGCCGGCGCCTTCTATGCGCTCTCTCTGCTTGCCTCCACCGCGCCCAACGACACCAGCCTGCAGCACAACCATGAGGCCATGGCCGTCCTCACGCCGCTCTTCCGCAAAGACCCAGACAATCCCGGCGTCGACCACTACATCATCCACGCCTGCGACAACCCTGCCATGGCCAAGGACGGCCTTGCCGCCGCCGAACACTACGGCCAGATCGCGCCGTCCGGTCCGCACGCCGCCCACATGCCCGGCCACATCTTCGCCCGTCTCGGCATGTGGCGGCAGGACATCGACGCCCAGCTCGCCTCCATCCAGGCCTCCGAGACCGCCGAGGCCCATCACATCCCCGGCCTGATGGACGAGCCGCACTCCTACGACTTCCTTATGTACGCCTACCTGCAGAGCGGCCAGGACACGCGCGCGAAGCAGGTGCTCGCGAAAAGCATCACCGTCGTCGACCGCATGGCCGCCCGTTCCGCCGAGCCCGGCGATCATATGGGCGGATGGGGCGGCATGACCGGCTACTACCGCACGAAGTTCCCGGTCTTCTACTCGCTCGAGATGCGCAACTGGACCGCCGCCGCGGCGCTTCAGCCAGTGGCCGGCGCTCCGCCCGAGTACGCCACGATGACCTGGTGGGCACGCGCCATCGCCGACGGCCATCTGCACCACGCGGCTCAGGCCGAGACCGATCTCACGCACTACGACGCCCTCATCGCCGAAGTCCGCAAGGGACCCGACGCCTACGCCGCCGACTCAACCGGCACGCAGATCGCCCGCAACGAGATCGCCGCCTGGGCCAGCTTTGCCGCCGGCCGTCAGGAAGACGCGATCAAAGAGATGACCGCCGCCGCCGATCTGCAGGACAAGGTCGGCCAGGGTGAAGTCGACATCCCCGCGCGCGAAATGCTCGGCGACATGCTGCTCGAGCTGCATCAACCGCAACGCGCGCTCGCCGCCTATCGCGTCTCGCTCCGGCTCAGCCCCAGCCGTTTCAACGGCCTCTACAACGCGGGCATCGCCGCCGAGCAGGCGGGCAACAAGGCCGCCGCCAACAGCTATTTCGCTGAACTGCTGAAATCAACCGGTAACGGTGCGCAGTCAGCCCGCCCGGAGCTCGCCCACGCCAGAACCTTCGTCTCCGACGATCACACCGGAGCCGTTGAAGGCAGCGCCCTCTAGGACCGAATCTCCCAAGCCCGCGCTTCACGCGCCACGCTGCAGATCTCACCTCGGGCACTTGGGGTCTGCACGACCCGGACCGGTTCACCTCTGAGAGCCTGCCCTAGCCAGGCTCTCCATGCTGCATCCCCGTGCGCCCTCGTCGGGAGACTTTCCTACCCCTGAAATCGATCTTTCGTCGTGTCCCTCCATAAATGCATCGAACCAGATATGGAATTGCATTTGATAAAACAATTGCAATTATGGGAAGGACCCGACTTTGGCCATTCACCTTGTAAATCCCAGCGAAAGTTCCTTTGGCATCGCAGTCATCACGCCGCGGTGGATGTTCGTTCTCGCCGCCGCGACGCCCAGGCGCTTTGGCGACCCCATCCTCATCGACGAGACGCTCGAGAAGATTGACCCCGCCACCATCCAGCCCGGCGACGTCGTCGGGATCGGCATCCACACCCTCAACGCCCTGCGTGGATATGAGGTCGGCCGCCTCGCCCGCGAGCGCGGCGCCTGGGTCGTCTTCGGCGGAGTTCACGCCTCGCTCTACCCCGACGAAGCGTTCGCCCTCGGCGGCGCTCATACCGTCGTCCGCGGTGATGGCGACCTCGCCTGGGGTCAGGCCATTCAGGACTGCATCGACGGTGCTCCCAATCCTCTCTATGAAGGCGGCCGCCTTCCGGCTGACCGTTTCTCTCAGGCCCGCTGGGATCTCCTCGCCGACGGCAAGTACATGTGGGGCTCCGTTCAGACCACCCGCGGCTGCCCCAAGCACTGCTCCTTCTGCTCCGTCTGGCGCACCGACGGCCAAAAGCCCCGCCAGCGCCCCTTCGACCCCGTCATCCAGGAGATCGTCGAGCTGCGTCGCCGCGGCATCCGCTTCATCACGCTCGCCGACGACAACTTCTACCCCGTCAGCCTCACCGACCTTCGCCTCGCCCGCCAGCAGCACAACCCCGAAAAGCTCGCCGAGCTCGAAGCCCTCCGCGCGGAAAAGTTCCAGCTCATGCGTCAGCTCGCCGCGCTCCCCAAAGACCTCGTCTTCTTCACCCAGATCACCATGGAGGCTGCCGAAGATCCCGAGTACCTCGATGCCATGCGCTCCGCCCACATCCTCGGCGCCCTCGTCGGCGTCGAAGCCGTCACCGCCGAAGGCCTCAAGGCCGTCTTCAAGGCCTTCAACCTCTCCGGCGACAACCTCGTCCGCCGCCTGAAGGTCTTCCGCGCACACGGCGTCCACATCCTCGGCTCTTTCATCTTCGGGCTGCCCACCGACAAACCCGACACCTTCGTCGCCACGCAGGAGCTCGCCAAAAAAGCTGACCTCGCCTTCGCGCAATTTGTCATGCTCACGCCTCTGCCCGGCACCATCGACTTCCAGCGCTGGGAAAAAGAGCAGGGCGATCAGCCGCCGCAGGTCAACGGCGTTCCCGTTACGCGCTACTGGCTCATCCCCGCGCAGCAGCGCCCCAAAATGATCCTTCCCCACCCTTCCATGTCACCCGACGAAATGCGCCGCAGAACCCAGGGCGTCTGGGACGCGTTTTACAGCTTCAGCGCCATCTGGGACCGCGCCTCGGTCACACCGAATCTCCGCGCGCGCATGGCCTTCGTTCTTGTCTCCAGGCTCTACCGCCAGATGTACGCCAACACCGGCATCGCCACCGACAGCGCCCGCCGGAAGCGCGCCAACCACTGGGCCCGCTGGATCGCCATCCCCTGCCACAAGCTCTTCCAGGCCAAACCGATGCCGAACCTCAATGCGCCCGCATTCCAACTCACGCCCGCCGCATCCGCTCCCGGCCTGCCGTTCCCACCGCCGCAGGCCGTCGCCCCGCAGCCGTTCCACATCGTCAACTGAACCGACTGACAAGACGCGCGCTTCGGTCGCCACCGACACAACAGATCCGTGACCTCCGCCGGAATTATCCGACCTGTCCCATTTTGGAACAGCCGAAAACCAGCAAGCCGTGCTGTCTCACCAAAAAGGGGGCCAGAGAAGCCTCATTCGCTGAAGTGACTCGGTATCGCTTGCGCTAACAATCGTTCCGCACGCCACCGACTATCCTCGACTCAGGATGACCCTCCGCGACGCTCTCCTCGAAGCCTCCACGCACATCGCGCGTCGCGATGCCGAAACGCTCCTCGCCCACGCACTCCACCGCGACCGTGCGTGGCTCCTGGCGCACGCCGAAGACGAGCTCGCGCCTCAAGATCTCGAATCCTTTCGTGCCCTCACCGCTCGCCGCGCGAACCACGAACCGCTGCAATACATCACCGGCACGCAGGAGTTCTTCGGTCTCGCCCTGCGCGTTACGCCGGATGTGCTCATCCCGCGTCCCGAAACAGAACATCTTGTCGAAGCCGCGCTCGACTGGGCGCATAAGCAAGCCGACGCCAATCCCAACGCCAAACTTCAAATCGCCGACGTCGGCACGGGCTCCGGTGCCATCGCCATCGCGCTCGGCTCTGTTTTGGAGCACGCTTCGATCACCGCCATCGACATCTCTCCGGCCGCGCTCGCCATCGCTCGCGAAAACGACGAAACCCACCGGCTCAGTAAACGCCTGCGCTTCGTTGAGGGCGATCTCCTCACACCCGTCGCCTCGGAACGGCCCTTCGATATCGTCATCTCCAACCCGCCCTACGTCGCGCTTTCCGAAGCCCCCACACTCATCCCCGAGGTCCGGGATCACGAACCATCCCTCGCTCTCTATGCCGGCCCCGACGGGCTCGAGATCTACCGCCGTCTCATCCCGCAGGCCTACGACCTCCTCCGGTCTGGCGGCCTTCTCGCCCTGGAGATCGGCTTCGGCCAGCGCGAATCGCTCAGCGACCTGCTAAGTCACTGGAAAGACGTGCACTTCCTCGAAGACTACGCGTCCATTCCGCGCGTTGTTCTCGCCCTGCACCCCTGACGCCTCTCCGACCCTTTGAAATCAAGACTTTGCACAACATGGTCCGGATCTAACCAATCTGATATCAAGACTTTGCACACAAAGCAGGGGGGAGGGGGTCTAGCTCGCCGCCTTACGCAAATCCAGCAGGATTCCGTGATGCAGCTTGGCGATGGCCAGAATCGCCAGCCCGATCGCCGAGGCCGTCTCCAGCAGCGCTGCCGGAAGGTCGCGCCGGAAGATGCGGGCCACCGTCATGCGCACAAAAAATCCGCCCCAGGTTCCGATGAGCGCGCCCACCGCGCCGAAAATGATTCCCCCCGCAATCGGTTCATTGATGGCCTTGGCGGCAAGAGAGCCCACCAACGCGCCGACACATACCCGGCACAGCGCCGGCCCGATGTCGGTTCTAGGCGGCGTCTTCGGCAACGTATCCACAACCCATTCGCCGGCCGCACCAATCGTAAAAAGAATCGCCACGATGAGGTAGGAGCTCCACACCGCCCAGCCGAGCTCCGGGATCAGCCCCAGCCACACCGCCCAGCAAAAGACCGCAATCGCTGTCATGCAGCGCATGCCGGTCACCACGCCGAGCAACAAAACCATATCCATGGATGAGCCCGCCTCCGCCGGATACTACAACACGCTGCTCAGCCTAATGACGCAGCCAGCCATATAACGGAAACTTCTCCGTCAACTCACGCACGCGGCCGTGAATCTCGCGCAACTTCGCCTCATCACTTCGATGCTCCAACGCCTCCGCAATCCATCCTGCAATGGTGCGCATCTCCGCTTCCTTCATGCCGCGCGTCGTCAGCGCCGGCGATCCGATGCGAATGCCGCTCGGCTTCAGCGGCGGATTCGTGTCGAACGGAATCGCGTTCTTATTCACCGTGATGCCGGCCGCGCCGAGCGCGGCCTCGGCTTCCGAGCCCAGCAGCCCGCGGCCAAAGACGTCCACCAGAACAACGTGCGTGTCTGTCCCGCCCGAGATCACGCGATAACCAGCGGCCTGCATCGCCTCTGCGAGCGCCTTCGCGTTGGTGATGACCTGAGCCGCGTACGTCTTGAACTCCGGTTGCAGCGCTTCACCAAAGGCCACTGCCTTCGCTGCCACAACATGCACCAGCGGGCCGCCCTGCTGGCCGGGGAAGACGCTGCGGTCGATACCGGCGGCGAACTCCTGCTGGCAGAGAATCAATCCCGCGCGCGGCCCGCGAAGCGTCTTGTGCGTGGTCGAGGTCACCACATGCGCATGCGGCACCGGCGAGGGATGCACGCCGCCGGCCACCAGCCCGGCAAAGTGCGCCATATCAATCACCAGCTTTGCGCCGACTTTGTCGGCGATCTGGCGCATGCGCGCGAAGTCGAACTGGCGCGGATAGGCTGAGCCTCCGCCGATAATCACCTTCGGCTTTTCGGCAAGCGCCTGCTCTTCAAGGTGGTCGTAGTCGACCGTCTCGGTGTCCTTGCGAACCTGGTAGCCGACGACGCGATAGAGCTTGCCGGAAAAGTTCAGCCGATGGCCGTGCGTGAGGTGTCCGCCATGCGCAAGGTCCAGGCCCAGAATCGTGTCACCCGGCTCCAGCAGCGTCATATACGCCGCGGCGTTGGCTTGTGAGCCCGAATGCGGCTGCACATTGGCGTGCTGGGCGCCGAAGAGCTTCTTCGCCCGGTCGCGAGCAAGGTTTTCAACGACATCTGCAAACTCACAGCCGCCGTAGTAACGCTTGCCCGGATAGCCTTCAGCGTACTTGTTCGTGAAGACCGAACCGGCCGCCTCAAGCACTGCCCGCGAGACAAAGTTCTCGCTGGCAATCATCTCCAGGCCTTCATGCTGACGGACGACTTCGTTGTGAATCTGGGCCGCGATATCGGGATCGGCTGCGGCGAGAGGAGCGCTCAAATCAATCGGCATATCTATGTGTGATTTTACGACGCGAAGCTTCCGGGGCTACCCCAAAGGTCGCAAGGGTAATGCCACCCCCGCCAGTCGCTAGTGGGCTTGCGTGGGATAGCCGCTTTCGTACCCCGGATGCATTCTTCCTCTGGAGCCGCAACTGGCTCTGTTGAAGTTCGGGCCTGCGTGCTCTTTGTTCCCCTGTCTGGGCAGACGGCACGCTTCCTTTTCACCGCATCAGTAACCGCTGCACGACCCGCCCTCATCTTGGGGGTCAGGCCAGATGTTAGTCGGGCCTCTTTCGCTGGCAGGGTATCCCCTCCCGGGGAGCTCTGCCAGTCGTAACGCAAGAAAGGTTGAGTCGTGGCAGCCCGCACAATACCCTTCCCCACACCCCCTGGGATTGCTGCCACGCGAAACGTACTACCGTCCCTTCCTCCACCACCTCCAACCGGCGCCGCGAGGCTGATCACAGCTCCGCGGCGCTATCGCGGCTTGCACCTGGTTTCGGGAGAGTGCGTGCACAAGGTCTCGCAACAGCTCAACAGCCTTGCGCAGACCCAGGCGATCGTCGCGCAGGTGGAACGGGAGATCGAACAGAGGACGGCGAGAGCGCGCGTGGGTGGACAGCTTCATCTTCTGACGGCTCCATCGCACGGTCGTTCCTTCGCGGCGCATACGACACGCCGCTTCGTGCACTCTCTGTTCCCGGCCGGTCTATAGACTCAGCGCCAGAGATTCAGCGCCGCCGTCGCTTCAGCGGCTTCTGCGACGCCAGCCGGCGAAACGCTCCCCACACAAAGCTTCCGAGATACCAGCCGTCGAGATACTTGTACGGCGTCTCGCCCGTTGTGTAGTGGCCGCACGGCAAAACCTTCGAAACATACGGTATGCCGTACTCATCGAAGCTCTTCAGCACTTCCTGCGACAACTCGGGAAGGAACGTGAGGTCGTAACTGGCGTGCACGACGAGCGTGTGCCGGTCGGCGCTGCGCGAGTACGCCTTCATGAAGCTCATCGGGCTGATGCCCGCCAGGATCTCGCGCACGTCTTCCCGTGTAAGCCCGGCGTGCTCAAGCGACGCACGCACGTGGCGTGTGCTCTGTCCCGTCCAGACAACATCGCCGAACCATGTTGATGCGTGATTGAATGCGCACACCTCGATGCGCTGGTCCATGGCCGCGGCAAGAAACGCGTAGCAGCTTCCCAGGCTTGTGCCCAGCACGCCGAATTGCTCATAACCCTGTGACTCCAGCCAGTCCACCGCGCTGCGCACATCGACGACCGCCTGCCGCGCCGCGGCGATGGTGCGGCCGATGTTCGAGCTGACAGCGTAGTCCGAGCGTTCGAGCTCCGGAGGCCGGCGCACATCGTGATAGGGCTTCGAGAGCCGCAGACAGGAGATGCCCCAGCGATTGAACAGCTCACAGAGCGTGTTGTGCGAGAATGCGTCCGCGTTCCATTGCGGCATGACGATGATTGCCTGACGGCGACGGCGGCCGGTGCGCTGATCGACAAACCCTGTGCCGGGCTGGGCGGGATACCAACGAGCGTTCGCGAGATCATTCTGCGGGATGCCGGTTCTTACGGCCGAGGTCCAGCGCAGAAAAGGCTCGCGCCGCAGCTCGCCGGCCTCAGCTTTGCGCTGCCATTCGCGCTGTTGTTCGAGCGTCTCCGGGCGCACGTTGGTTGGGTGCAGCTCGGGGAAGCGCTGCTCCACCTGGAAGTCCGTAGGGGTGCGGTAAGCGAAGAAGCTCTCGGGGTCGGCGACGATGCGCTGGTTCAGCTCCTTCATGGCTTCCAGCGGCGTTTCCGCCTGGCGCGCCACCTGCTTTGCCGCGTAGGACCCGCCGCAGTCGGCCAGATGCTGGAATCCCCATTCGAGCGGACGCTCGACGCGGTTCTCGTCGCGAGTGGTCAGCGCGGTCTCCCAGGCGACCATCCAGTTTGCATAAAGGCCGGACAGCATTCTGTTTAGTTTATCGCTGCGCAAAGTGGCCCGAGGACCCACATGTATTACGACTTAGGTTTCGACGAGCCGGCGCTGCGCGCGAATGCCGCACAGGATTTCGTAGGGGATTGTCCCGGACCACCGTGCATGGTCGGCGGCGGAAACGCCCTCGCCGAGCAGTATTACCTCAGCGCCTTCGTGAGCTTCAGGGATCTCGGTGACATCCACCACGGTGAGATTCATCGAGACGCGGCCCACGACCCGTGCGCGTTGGCCGGCGATCATCACCCAGCCGTCGGACGACGATGCCTCGCGGCGAAGGCCGTCCGCGTAGCCGACCGGCAGCAGCGCGAGCCGCATGGGGTGCGGAGCCAGAAAGGCCGCGCCGTAGCCGACGGTCTGTCCTGCGGCAATGTTGCGCGTCGCAAGGATGCGAGTCTTCCAGGTGAGCACGGGTTGGAGCTTTGGGCGGAGCTCGCCGGTGAGCTCGACGCTTTGGCTGCTTCCTTCTTCGAGCGGAAGGCAGTAGCCGTAGAGGGCAAGGCCCGGGCGCACGAGTAAGCTCGCGCCAATGTCCTCTGCGATGCGCCGCTGCCGTTCCATCGTTGATCCTTCATCGAGCGCAGAGCTGTTGGCGAGGTGCAGCCACTCCGGCAGCGGCGGATCTTCGCTGGAGCTGTAGAGCTGATCGAGGGCGCGTTCAAGGTTCTCAAGCTGCCGTGCCGTTTGGTCGCCGTTGCGAACCTCCGACGAGCTGAGATGGCTGAAGACTCCTTCGAGGCGAATCCGCTTGGATCGCTCCAGTGCGACGAGGAATGCCGCGAGATCCTCGCCGGGCGCTGCGCCCTGGCGGGCCATACCGCTGTCGATCTCAAGATGAACGGCGACGCGAACATCGGCGCGCTCAGCCGCGGATTCAAGCGCCTCAATGTGTGCCGGTGTCCAGACGACGGGTGTTAGAGAATGCTCGATCACGGCGGCCGCATCGTCGGGCTCAAGACCGCACATGATCAAAATTCGGGCGTTCTGCGCGCTCACTGCTTGACGCACGCGGGCGCCTTCGTCGACGTCACCGACGCCGAGCCATATCACGCCCGCTTCGACGAGAACCGGGGCAAGGAGTTCGGCTCCGTGACCGTAGCCGTCGGCTTTGATGACGGCGAGCAGTTCCGTGCCTTCGCCGGCGGCAGCGCGAACCGCCGCGACATTGGCGCGCAGCTTCGCTTGCGATATCTCAACCCAGCTTTTCAACTTGAGCTTCTGACCCCTCGCCACAATTATGACCGCAGACACAGCAAAGCCCGCGGCTTAGCGCGGGCCTCGCAGATGCGGTTGCAAGATTTATGCAGCGCGGCGCGAATGATGGCGGCGATGATGCGTGGTCGCGCCGAAGCTCCACTCGCGCACTGGGCCTACATCGACGTGCACGAACTGGCTGACGGGATAGTAGCCGACGCCGCCGGCATGGAGGCTCAAGGCCGCCTGGTCGAGCCGGCGGGTGCTGACGCCCGGGACACGGATGTCGATGGCTTTGGCCTGCATGTGCTGCGAGTGCTCGGCCACGCCAGTCTCGGACGGGGTCTCGGTGCCGCCGCGCGTGCGAAGCCAGTTGTTCGACCAGGGCGAGCGGTAGCCGCAGACGATGTCGATGACAGCGTTCGGACGGTTGAGCCGGGTCAAAAGATTGTGGAGCAGATCAAATTCTCGGGGATCGTAGTCCTTGACGGCCTCCGTGCGGTGGTCGCGGAGGAAGTGGTTGAGCTCATCGAGCGCCGACGGGATGTAGGTGTCGCCGATGCGGTAGACGACGTCCAGGTGCTCACCGGTGTGCAGGTGGTAGAGCTTGAGTTCGTAGCGCTGGCCGGTGGGGGCCGGCGCGTCGGCCGAAGGCATGACGCCTGTATCAAGCAGCGGAGGGGCAGCGAAGGAACGCGTGCAAGTTAAAGCCAGGAAAATGAACAGGAAGAGAGAGATAGGGAAGAAGCGGGGCCTTGAAAAGGTCATGAAGAAAAGCTCCGGGGAGGATGGCCTGAGGCGTCTGGGAGGGATCAAATGCGATTTGCTACTTCCCATTTGCCTACCTCAATTCTACCCAGAGATTCGCATATGGTTGCGGGGAAGTCTGTAATGCTTTTGTCGCAGCGGGCAACCCGTAGGGGAGATGAGAACACCACTTTGTGGGTGACCGCTGCTTAGGAGTTATCGCCATCTGTTGGATTTTTATCGGGTTGCGACTGGTAGATCGCTTCGACGCGCTCGAGGGTGTCGATCTCTTCGACCGGCTTGTCGTCGCGGACGCGGAGGATGCGCGGGAAGCGGAGGGCGAATCCGCTGGAATGGCGGTCGGAGCGCATGACGTTGTTAAAGGCGACTTCGAGCACGCGGATGGGCTCGACGGTGCGAAAGTGGCCGAAGTCCTGGAGAGTGTGACCCTTCAGCCATTCGGTGAGCTCGGCGATCTCAGCGTCGGTGACGCCGGAGTAGGCTTTGCCCACGTTGAGGAGCTCGGCGGGCTCGCCATCGGGACCCGCAGGGCCGCGCACGGCGAAGGTGTAGTCGCTGAGCAGGCCGGCGCGGCGGCCGTGGCCGTACTCGGCGCCGGTGATGACGACGTCGAGCGTGGCGAGCTCGCGTTTGAGCTTGAGCCAGGCGAGGCCGCGGCGGCCGGGAAGATAAGCGGAGCTCGCGGACTTGATCATTACGCCCTCGTTGGCGCGGGCGCGGGCGTCGCGGTAGGCCTGGTCGATAGCCTCGGCGCTCTCGGCGAGCTTCGCCGGGGAAAGACGCAGACGCCGGACATCGACGGAGAGCTCCGTCGAGAAGAGCCCGGCTTGCGATTCACCATTGAGCGGCGAGACTGCGATCTCATGCTGCGCGGCGACGATTGATTCGAGGCGGGCGCGGCGCTCCCGCAGCGGAAGCGGAAGCAGCAGATCGCCGCCTGCGAACATCAGGTCAAAGACCATGAAGACGACAGGGATGGCGCGGCGAAGGGCATCGTCGACGCGCTTGCGGCCGATGCGCTGGCCGAGAACGGAGAATGGCAGCGCGCGCTCGGCGGCGATGTCCCAGCCGAGGATTTCGCCGTCGAAGATTAAACCGCCGGCGCTGCTGAACTTCGCAAATGCTTCTGCGAGTTCCGGGAAACTTTCGGTGATGTCCCCGCGGTTGCGCGAGTAGATGGCGACGCGGCCGGGCTGCTCCGGGTCAGCGCAGTGCACCTGCGCGCGAATGCCGTCGTACTTGTCTTCAATCAGCGCGTGGATGGTGGTGTCCTGCGGAGGGGACGTGCTCTCGGCCTCGGCTTCGACATCGGCAGCAAGACCCTCCTCGGCAGCGTCTTCGGGGAGGATGTCGGCGATGTTCTTCCTGCGGGTCCGCTTCTTCCCCAGAGCCTTCGGGGGCTTCGCTGCGTGAGACTTCGCGGGCTTGGCCGTGAAACGGTCTACCGCTTCCTCGGGCGTTTCAACGGGTGAGGCGAGCATGAAGCCGAGCGGGTGAAAGAGCCGCATGCGCGCTTCGGCGAGAGTTCCGGCAAAGGCGCGTTCGACGGCCCGGCTGAGATCGGCTTCAAGCATCACGGCGTGACGCACCGCAGCCACGTCTGCGTTTGCGGCCTGCGCGATCGCCTCTTCGACCAGGCTTTGCTTCACGCCGATGCGCATGTCGCCAAGCATCAGCTTGAGGAGGTACTTCACCTCGAGTGGCGTGGCGCGGCGCAATACGGCTTCGATTGTGGCGGACCGAATCGCCGTGGTCCGCGAGCCCGCCGTCACGTCGAACGCTTCGGCTACATCGCCGAGTCTCAGCGGAATTTGCTCTCTCGACTCCGGACTTTGATTTCCGTCTTGCAGCACGTCAAACGCCGCAGCGCCGAGATCACCATGCCTGCGATAGGCCAGATTGAGCGTGGCGTCCGTGGCACCGGATATCTCCTTAAGCACGCGTGAAAGAATCGCTCCACCGGCGTTGAGCTTGCGAGGATCGGCTTCGGCGAAGGGCTGCCCGGCGAGATAAAGACAGAATCGCCCGGCTTCCGCGGCGCTCTCCTGCGCCGCCGCGCATAAGACCGCGGCGATGGCAGCGCGCTTCTTCAGCTTGCTGCCCTCGGCGGCGAGACGGTCTGCCAACTCTGCCAGCTTCGCGAACCTCACGTCTGCCCTCCGCAGAATTGTGATGCTTTGCAACCCCGAAATCCTGCTTCCGGAATGGGTCGCATCCATGTATGGTATGGACTTCTTTCCAAATTGAAGCTTCGGGTCCATTGCGTCGTCTTCCGCGCACATTTCGCGCGGCTCCTCACGCTCCTTCTGGTTGCGGGGTCGGCTTGCGCCCAGTCGGCGGTTCAACGCGCTCCCGAGAGAGCGGTGCCAGAGGCACCGGAGCCTGCAGCCCAGACCGATTCCGGTACTGCCGTGAATCCCGTGTCGGCCAGGGCGCGCATCAAGGGCGTTGTCTCCGACATTCAGGGTGGCCTGGTTCCCGGCGCACACGTGCGCATTGTCTGCGCAGAGCCGCCGGTAACAGAGGAGGCGACGGCAGACGATGTGGGCTTCTTCAATGTAGGTGGCCTGCCCGCGGGTACGTACTCGGTAACGATCAGCTCGCCGGGCCTTGAGACGTATCAGCTGCACGATCTTCATCTGCGGGCGGGTGAGGTTTATTCCCTGCCGGCCGTTTCGCTACCGATGGCTCGCAGGTCTGCCGATGTGACCGTCACGCTGACGACCGAACAGCTTGCCGAAGCGGAGCTGCACCTGGAATTGAAACAGCGCGTGCTGGGTGTGCTGCCGAACTTCTACACGAGCTACCAGTGGCATGCGGCTCCTCTGAATGCGCGGCAGAAGCTCGAGCTTACAGCGCGCGCTGGAACCGATCCGGTCTTTCTGGGAACGACGGCCATCACCGCCGGTATCGAGCAGGCCCGCAATGATTTTCCGGAGTATGGGCCGGGGCCGGCCGGTTACTGGCGCCGCTACGGCGCAGCGTATGGCGACGCCGTGATCGGAAGGTTTATGGGCAGCGTGGTCTTCGCGTCGTTGTTTCACCAGGATCCTCGCTATTTCGTGATGACGAACGGGAGCTGGGAGCGGCGCGCGTGGCATGCCGTCGCGTCGACCGTGATCCAGCGCGGCGACAACTACCACTGGCAGCCGGCGTACTCTCATCTGCTTGGAGCAGCGACGACCGGGCTCATCGCCAGCACCTACCATCCGGGTTCCAGCCCGGGAAAGATTGTGTTGAACACGACGGTCCTCGATCTCGGAAACAAGGCTGCCAATAACCTGGTTCGCGAGTTCGTGTTGCGGCACCTGGCGAGGCATATCCCCAGCTATGCCAAGGGCAAGCCACCGAAGGAGTGAGTGAGAATCCGGGCGGATCGCTGTACCATCTAAAGAGCGATGGCTTTCAGCAGCTTCAATCCGGTGACCGTGCACGCCCGTGCCTCCCGGCACTTTCTATAGCTGCGCCAAGTCTCTCTATCCAGCTCTTGAGCCACATCGCTCCGCTGACTCGCTAACCTGCTGACTCATTCATTCGGTTATTAAGGCATCTGCTGCTTTCTATATGTTCGACAAACTTGACCAGATCGAATCCCGCTACGAAGACCTTGGCCGCCAACTGGGTGACCCCGCGCTGCTTGCAGACCAGAAGAAATTCCAGACTGTTGCGAAACAGCATCGCGACCTGGAGCCGACGGTCGACAAGTTTCGCGAGTACCGCAAGCTGCGCGAGTCCATCGCTGAAGCCAAGGCGATGGCCAATGACAGCGATCCCGATGTGCGCGCAATGGCCGAAGAAGAACTCGCCGCACTGGAGCCCAAGCTGCCGGTGGTTGAAGAAGAGCTAAAGGTTCTGCTGCTGCCGAAGGACCCGAACGATGACAAGAACATCGTCATCGAGGTGCGCGCCGGAACGGGAGGCGACGAGGCTTCGCTCTTTGCGGCCGAGGTCTTTCGCATGTATCTGCGCTTTGCCGAGCAGCACAAGTGGCGCGTTGAGATTCTCTCCGAATCGCCCAGCGAGGTGGGGGGCCTGAAAGAGGTCACGGCGATCTTCGAAGGCGACAAGGTCTACTCGCAGATGAAGTATGAGTCGGGCGTGCATCGCGTGCAGCGCGTGCCGGCGACCGAGACTCAGGGCCGCGTACACACCTCCGCCGTCACTGTAGCTGTGCTGCCGGAGGCGGAAGAGGTCGACGTGAAGATTGAAGCGAAGGATCTGCGCATTGATACGTTCTGCAGCTCCGGCCCGGGCGGACAAAGCGTGAACACGACGTACTCCGCTGTCCGCATCACGCACCTGCCGACGAACACCGTGGTGAGCTGCCAGGATGAGAAGTCACAGATAAAAAACCGCGAGAAGGCGATGCGTGTTTTGCGCTCGCGGCTCTATGAAGTCGAGATGGAGAAACAGCACGCGGCGCAGGCTGCGCAACGCAAATCGCAGGTGGGTTCCGGCGATCGCAGCGAGAAGATTCGCACCTATAACTTCCCGCAAAACCGCCTTACGGATCACCGCATCGGGCTGACGAATCACCAGCTCAACATGGTGATGGAAGGCATGCTGCAACCTACAGTCGATGCCTTGATCGCGCACTACACCGCGGAACGGCTGAAGGCGGAAGCCGCCGCCTGAGCGGTGAATCAATGTGGATTGCTGCAGGTCGTGGGTTCAGTAACTCGCGGCCGTGCGATGGATTGCAGCCTTAGAATCCCGGTGCCGCATAGCGCGCGTAGCCAGGACCGTAGATATGGCGCACCGCAACTTCATAACCCCGGCGGAAGCCGATGAGATAGTCTCTGCGGTCCGGCGGCGCAATGAAATGCGGATTGCGATATTCATCGCGGTTCATCACATTCGGCGGACGATGATTTTTGAAGTCCTTCTTCGCGCCTTCGATGCCGTCGCGGAATCCACGCGCTTCTGCTTCGCGAAACTCCGGCGGAGTCTGTTCCCATCCGCCCTGCCCATAACCCGGCTGATACTGCGGTGGCGGAGCCGGCGGCCCGTAGTACTGGGCCATCGCCATGCCTGATCCCATCAACAACATCGATGCCGCCGCCACCAGTGCCCGGTTTTTCATGCGTCCTCCATGGCTCTCGCGAGAGCCCTTGCATCCCTCTGAGACCCGCTTGCCATGCGAAAGTTGCCGTAACCGGCGGATGGTTACCGGCTGTGTCTAGCTTGGTGCATCTCGCAGGCGTGTGGGCGTTTTCTGCGCAAATCGCCACCGCTGCGCTGCTACCATCCGGCCATGACCGTCCAGACCTGCGTAACCGCGGGGCTCGTGTTTCTGTTCGTCGTCTCTCAAGCGCCGGCGCAGCAGCCGTTCACTTTGCAGCAGGTGCTCAGTGCGCCATACGCGTCGGAGCTGACCCCAGCGCCCGCAGGAGATCGCTTCGCCTGGGTGGAGAATGCCGACGGACATCACAATCTCTGGCTCGGCAGCCCGCACGCGCCCGCGCATCAGCTCACCATCTTCGATGAAGATGATGGGCTGGATCTCTACAGCCTGGCGTGGTCGCCGGACGCCAACGTCATCGCCTTCGCGCGCACCACGGAAGACGGACCCGACGAGAAGCCGTCGAACCCCGCGCATCTGCAGCGCAACATCGAGCCCGAAATCTGGCTTGTTTCCGTCGGCGGTGCTGTGCCGACCGTACCGGCCGTGCAGGGCAGCTCGCCCCTGTTTTCGCGCGACGGCCACACGCTATTTTTTCTTCGCGATCACAGCATCTGGTCGATGTCTCTGCTGCAAAAGACGGCGCCGGCTTCGCAGCTCGTCTACGATCGCGGCCGCGAATCCAGCCTGACTCTCTCGCCTGACGGCAATCTGCTGGCGTTCATCAGCACCCGCGGATATGGGCAGCGCGAGCACAGTTACCTCGCGCTCTTTGATCTACGCACGCATGTGCTGACCTTTCCTGCTGCATCCACCGACAACGACTCTGCACCTGCATTTTCGCGCGACGGCAAACAACTCGCATGGCTGCGTTCACCCTTCGTGACCCCGCCGGAGTTCGCTGCCGACCGAACCTCGGCGAATCCATGGTCGATTCAACTGCTCGACCTCGAGAGCAGGCAAGCGCGCGCGGTGTTTACGCCGGCGGCGAATGTGCCCGGCTCGGTGCTTCCGCACATGTCCACCGGTGAGCCGCGCCTGTTTTGGACCGCACATGCACATATCCTCTTCGCGAGCGAAGCGGATGGTTGGGTGCATCTCTATTCGCTCGATCCGGCGCATCCGGACCGCGCGCCTCAGCTTCTCACCGAAGGCGACTTTGAGGTGGAAGACCCTGCGCTGAGCGCCGACGGAAGCACACTCGTCTATGCATCGAATCAGGTGGTGAATGATCCGCTGGATGCGGACCGCCGCCACGTCTGGCGCATGAATCCGGACACCGATATGAGTGCGAACGAGGTCACGCATGGCGCCGGCATCGAAACGCATCCTCAGCTTTCGGCCGATGGCGAATCGCTCGTCGCGCTGATCTCCAACGCCCGCGAACCGATGCATGCGGCCTTCATCACGCCACGGGGGGCGATGCAGCCACTGCATGTGAATGCGCTGCCACCGTCCTACCCGGCCACCGAGCTCTCCGCTCCACAGCAGGTGTTGTTCCCTTCCCAAGACAAGCTCTTTACCCTGCACGGCCAGCTCTTCTTTCCTCCGCGCGTCAATCCCAAAACACCGCACGCGGCGGTGATCTTCTTCCACGGCGGTCCGCACAGGCAGATGCTGCTCGGCTATCCGGGCATGGACTACTACTCGAATGCCTATGCGATGAATCAATACCTCGCCTCGCGCGGATTCATTGTGCTCAGCGTGAACTACCGCTGCGGCATCGGCTACGGCATGATCTTTCGTGAGTGCGAAAACGCGGGGGCAGCGGGCGCCAGCGAATACAACGATGTGCTGGGTGCGGTGAACTATCTGCGCTCGTCCTCCTACGTCGATCCGGCGCGCGTGGGCGTGTGGGGCGGGAGTTACGGCGGGTACCTGACGGCGCTCGCGCTGGCGCGCAACAGCAACCTCTTTGCGGCCGGCGTCGACTTCCACGGCGTGCACGAATGGGCCCGCGAGGACAACGCTGCCGATTGGCTGCGCGGCACGCTCGCCGAGCAGGAACGCATTGCCACCGTGGCGCATGCCAGCTCGCCCATGGCAGAGGTCGACCGCTGGCACTCGCCCGTGCTTTTTATCCACGGTGACGACGATCCTGATGTGGCCTATCAACAAACGCCACGTCTTGCCGATGCGCTGCGCGCGCGCGGCGTTGTTGTTGAAGAGCTTATCTTTCCGGATGAAGTGCACGACTTCATCCTGCATCGCGACTGGCTTAGCAGTTATCAGCACGCCGCCGACTTCTTCGAGCGCACCCTGCATCCCGAACGCTGAGAGCTGCGTCCGTATGTATTATGTCGATCGCGGACGACCTCGCCATTCTCGAGCAGCAGGAACATGTGCTGCGCTTCTCCAGCTTCAACACCGAAACCGCCTGGCAGCTCGGCTGTCTTCTGCGGACACTTCTCCTCGATTGTCGCGCTGGCGGAACGGTAGAAATCGAGCTCGCCGGGCACGTGCTCTTTGCCTGCGCCACACCTACCGCAACACCGGGGCAAGCGGATTGGATTCGCCGCAAGCGTAACGTTGTCCACCGCTTCGGCCGCAGCTCCTACGCCATTGGCCTCACGCTGGAAAGCAACAACGAGACGCTGCAGTCTCGCCATTGCCTGAAAGCGTCGGAGTACGCCGCGCACGGCGGCGGCTTTCCAATCTTGCTGGAGGGCACAGGACCCGTTGGCAGCGTCGTGGTCTCGGGACTGCCGCAGCGCGACGATCACAACCTTGTCATCTCGGCGCTCGCCAAGCTGCTCGAAAAAGATGTTCCCCGCCTGAGTTAGCCGAATCTCCTATCCTGAACGGGATGAACTTGACGCTTCGCATCACACGCCGCGCCTCGGATCGCCTGCGCGCCGGACATCTGTGGGTCTACCGCTCGGATGTTGAGGCCGAGCATGAAATCGGCATCCCGCCAGGCGCACTCGTCACGATCGTCGACAACCGCGAGATCCCGTTGGGCACGGCGCTTTATTCGTCGTCGTCGCAAATTGCTGCTCGACTCATCTCGCACACGGCCAAGCTCGAACGCGCCGAGTATCTGATTGAACTTCGCGAACGCGTCGCATCGGCGCTGGCGCTCCGGCGCGAACTCGCTCCACTCAGCGCCGAGAACAACGCGCATCGCCTTATCTTCGCCGAGGCTGACAACCTGCCCGGCATCATTGCCGATCGATATAACGATCTGGTGATGCTGCAACTGCTTACGCAAGGGACAGCGCAGGACGACGTACGTGACATCTTGGTACAAGCGCTTCGCGAGCACCTGAAGGCTGACGACTCGCTGACCATCTGGGAACGTCCCGATCCGCGCATCCGCGAACTCGAACAGCTTCCCGCGCCCGCACCGGGACCGCTCTTCACGACTGCACAACCCGAGCAAACGCCGACGACGACAACAACTTTCATACTGAACCGCTTGCGCTTTCAGTATGACGCTTCCGCCGGCCAGAAGACCGGCGCGTTTCTCGATCAGCGGCTGAACTACGCCGCCGCTGCGCAGCACGTCCTCGCCTCCGGACGAAAGAGCAGAACAAGCGGCCGCGGCCTTCGCGCTTTGGATGTCTGCACGTACCAGGGAGGATTTGCGCTGCATCTCGCGCAGGTATGTTCGCGCGTCACCGGGATCGATCAGTCTCGCGCCGCGCTCGAAGCAGCCGAGCGCAACCTCACGCTCAATCCGCACATATCCTCACGCTGCGAGGTCGACTGGGTCGAAGCTGACGCGTTCGCACTACTGCGTGCACTCGATGACGCCGCGCGCAATTCTGCAGCCTTAGGGTCGCTTCCGATAGAGGCTGGCGCGTTCGACGCCATCGTGCTCGACCCGCCTGCGTTCGCCAAATCGAAGCGCGCCGCCGAAGCCGCTCTTCGCGGTTACAAAGAATTGAACCTGCGCGCCGTTCGTTTGCTCGCACCGGGCGGAACGCTGATCACCTGCTCCTGCTCCCATCACGTCTCGCTCGCGGATTTCACCGAGGCCGTCGCCGCCGCGGCAGCCGACGCGAAACGGCGCGTGCAGCTACTGGAAATCCGCGCGGCCGCGCCCGATCACCCTGAAGTGCTCACGCTGCCTGAAACGCGGTACCTGAAGTGTCTTATCTGTCGCGTCGACTAGGACGCGTGTATTCGACGCGCCTTTCACCTCAGCTCCCATGCGGACGCCGCGCAAGCCCGTCCCCATCGCCTCGCAACGTATGCTGTTACGCATGACGCGCCGCCTGACCTTCTTCGTTCTGCTCCTGGCTGCAACGACTTCCATCGCGCAACAGCCCGCCGTTGACCCTGCCATCGCGCGTGCGATCGACAATATTGCGGCCATCGACAACCATGCGCATCCGATGCTCTCGCCGCCTGCGGATGTAACCGACCGCGAATTCGATGCGCTGCCCGTCGACAACATGGCTCCGCAAACGGACCCCGTCGCTCTACGTGCGGACTGGCCCCCGCTCACCGACGCGTGGCGTGCGCTGTTCGGTGTGGACCTGCAGCCGCCGCTCGCAGCCGGCCAGATGAAGCAGCTTGATGCCGCCCGCGCACGCGTCAAGGCCCGCGAAGGGGAGCATTACTCCGCTTATATTCTGGACAAATCAGGGATAGGCACGATGGTTGCGAATCGCGTCGCCATGGGCACCGGAGTTGAGCCTCCGCGATTCCTGTGGGTTCCGTATGAAGATGCTCTTCTCTTTCCGCTGAACAACACCTCCATGGCTGCTGTGACGCCGGATCGCACGCAGTTCTTTGCATTGGAGGATAAGCTGCGCGAGCGTTATATGCGTGAAGCCGGCTTGCCGAAGCTGCCTTCCACTTTGGACAGCTACGTCGATCAGATCGTTCTACCGACGCTTCGCCGCCAGCATGATCACGGAGCGATCGCGGCGAAATTCGAGCTTGCATACCTGCGTTCGCTCGCCATCAGCAATCCGTCTCACGACGAAGCGGCCGCGGTCTATGCGAAATATATCGACTCCGATGTTTCCCCCGATCCCAGCACCTACAAGCCGCTTGAGGACTACCTGTTTCGCACGATCGCTCTTGAGTGCGGTCGCCTCGGCATGGCGGTGCACTTTCATTCCATGGCCGGCGCAGGCAGTTACTTCTCCATTGCGGGCGGAAATCCGATGAACATGGAACCGGTCTTTAACGATCCGGCGATGCGGCACACAAATTTCGTGATGCTGCACGGCGGATGGCCGTTCGTGAATGAGACGGGCGCGCTTCTTCAGAAACCCAACGTCTATCTCGACATCTCGCAGCAGGCGCTCGTTATCCCCGCCCACACGCTGGCTGTCTGGCTGCGCGAGTGGCTGGAGATGTTTCCCGACAAGGTACTCTTCGGAACCGATGGCTATCCCTACAGTCCGGGTCTCGGCTGGGAGGAGTCGACCTATCTTGCCGCGCGTAATGCGCGCCGCGCGCTCGGCATCGCGCTCACCGGCATGGAGCGCGACGACGAGATTACACCGGCACGCGCACTCCAGATCGCGCACATGGTGATGCACGACAATGCCGCGGCACTCTATCATCTGCCGCGCTAATATTCGCTATCGCAGTGCGCGGTCGAAGAACTCGATCGCCATCTCGTCCACCTGTTGATGCACCGCATCGCGATCTACGCCCGGTGGGTCGGCGCAATAAACGCTCGCCTGCTGCTTTCCCTGCGCGGTGCATGTGTCGAGAAACGTATAGTGCACCACGTTTGGGAGGATCGTCTCCTTCGCTCCGCGAATGTGCGCACGGATGTAGTCGGCGTTGTCGCGTGGCGGCGCGATGGGATCAGCTGAGCCGACGACAATGTCGACGGGAATGCGCATCGCGTGCAGACTGTCGGGCGTGAGCGTGAAGCCGACCGCTGGCGCAATCGCAAAGATGGCGTGCACGCGCGGATCACGATAGCTCTCATCGGAGCGCGCGAGCGAGACGGCGCTCGTCTTGCGTACGGCGGCCAGCATCTGCTCCGGCGTACCCATGCCCTTCATCTCCGGTACATGACACACGGGCGCATCCGGCTGCTTGGCGCACAGATCGGAAATAACGCTGATGTCCGTTCGCGCTCCGCCCAGCGCAAGCGCGGTGTAACCGCCAATCGAAAACCCCGCGGCCCCAATGCGATCTTTGTCAATCTTCGGCCCGAATTCCGGGTCAGCCAGCATGCCGTCGAGCACCTCACTGAGATCGGTTGCGCGCTCCCACCACAGCACAAACCCTTCCGCCGTGTATGGCTCCAGCGCGTTGTTGCCCGGGTGATTCACCGCGACGGCGATGTACCCCGCATGCGCCAGCGCAGTGCCAAGCCACGCCATCTGCATCGCCGATCCGCCCGTGCCGTGCGAGAGCAGGATCAGCGGCCATTGCTCAAGCGCCGGCGCCATCGCGGCGTGCTCCGCAGCTTTGCCCGCCAGGAACAGCGGAGCCCCCGGCGGCCCGATATCCTGCGCCACCTCCACCGCGTTCTGCGCCGCCGGATACCAGATCGTAGCGCGCAGTTCCTGATGTTCGGCGCCACGCCAGTTGCGCTCAGCCTTGGGATGGAATACTCGCGTCGTTACGCCGACCTTGTAGTCCGCGGGTTGCGTTCTCTTCGGGTGCTTTTCACCATTCGCTGCGCATACCAGCACGAAACAACTCAGTAGCAGGAGACCACTGCGGATCCTCATGCCACCAGCTTAGCTCCGTTGCGCTGTCATGTGCCCAAGGGCCTTCATCTGCGCGATGTACCGGCCCGCATCGAACTTCCGCGCCGCACTTTCGCCGCTCATATACCGCCGCTTTCCAAACACCGTCCGCTCGCCCCACGCGCGATCGAACTTGCCCAGAATCGCCCATGCGACGCCGGCGTATCCGTTGGGATCGCGGCCATCCAGAAAGTAGCGGTCGTTTAGATAGATTGCCCACTTCATGGCGGTCGGCGTGTCGCGCGTCCACTCCAGGATTTTCTTTGCCCAGTACATGCGCATGTAGTTATGCATCCATCCCTGGTGCACCATCTGCAGCTGCGCTGCGTTCCATAGATCATCGTGCGTGCGCGCCGCTTCAAGCTCCTTCAGCCTGTAGCGCACCTCTCGTTCGTCCTTGTCGTGCTTCGCGATCGTCAGCCGCGACCAGTTGTCCGCACACTCCACTGAGTCGTACATCGGTTGATAGCGAACAAAGTTGACGCTCAGCTCACGCCATGTGATCAGTTCGTCGAGGAAACCATCCGCCGCAGGCTTTAGCTTTGAACTTCGCTTCGCCGCCTCTCGCACAGCGAGTGCAATGGTCAACGGGCTAATGTTCCCGAAGTGCAGATAGGGAGAAAGCCGGCTCGTTCCATCTGTCTCCGGGTGGTTGCGCTCGCGATCGTATTCGACCAGCAACTTCGCGACGAAATGACGCAGACGCTTCATCGCTTCCCTGCGTCCACCGTTCCATGACTCCACCGGTTGCACACTGCGATCGAGGTCGTGCCACCCGAGCGTAATGTCGGCGCGGACATCCTCTGCGTGCAAGCCTCGCCCTTGCCATTTCACATCGGCACGCGGATTCTCATAGGGCCGCAGGAACTCTGGCATCATGCGTTGCAGCCGCGGCCGGATCACGCCTGCGCTGAACTGCGCCTTCTCCAATAGCTTCGACGGCACAACCACGTCCGCATCAACTGTCCAGAACGGCACACGCATCGAATGCGCCAGTTTGACGCGCCAGCTCTCCGGCCCGCGCACCGGATTCTCATCGCCGATGACCATCGCCGCGCCGGCCTCCGCGAAGAATCGCCTCGGATCTTCGTACCCCGGTCTTCCCGGCGTGGTCCGGCGCATGACAAAGCCCACGCCACGCGCCTCGCAGTCCTCTTCCGCATCCGGCAGTCCCTGATTCATGAACGCATAGTGGCGAAGGTTGGCATGCGCGAAATTCTTCACCGCGGCGAAATACGTGATGCATGGCAGGCCGAGCACGTTCGCAACCTTCACTGCTATATCCAGCGCATGATTATCGTGCCCGCGTTGTGCACGCTGCATCCAGTACACGACGCAGCGTCCGCCGGCTTCCGGTCTGCCGCTTCGGCGCACGGTCACGCGCGGATCTTCGACCATTCGCCGCAGCTCCACCGGCACAGAGTCATCAGCAGCCGTCTCCTCGGCCTGCCGCGCATAAACTGCGTCCTTCTCGTGCACGCTCAGCTTCGTGCCCAAGCGCTTTGCAGAACGATTCACGAGCCTCAGGCTACCGCAGCCCGGGCGACGAACTATGATCGGACTACCATCGGATCACGGAAAACACCATGCCCTGTGATGTCACTGAAAGCAAGTGGGTGATACCCCGCGAAGAGCCTGTCATCGAACCCGTGACGCTGCGACTCGCCACTGCGGACGACGCGGCGGCGCTCGCGCTCGTCGGTTCTGCAACGTTTCTCGAAGCGTTCACATGGATGCTCCCCGGCGCCGACATCGTCGCGCACTGCGCGAAGAACCATACGCCCGAGGCGTATCGCGCCGCGCTCGCCGAGCGACAGACACGCATCGTGCTCGCTGTAACCGCAAACGGCGCGGCACCCGTCGGCTACGCCATGCTCGCCAAGCCCGATCTGCCAAGCTTTGACGTGCAGGCCGGTGACATTGAGCTCAAGCGCATCTATCTGCTCTCGCGCTTTCGCTCACGACGCACGGCGCCTGTCCTCGACACATCCGGCCAGCCGATTCCCGATCTCAGCGCTGGTCAGGCGCTCATGAATGCGGCCCTCGCCGAAGCAATGAAGATGGGCCGCCGGCGCCTTCTGCTCGGCACGAACGCGGACAACCAGCGCGCCATTGACTTCTATCGTCGCAACGGCTTCAGCGATGCCGGCAAGCGGACATTTCAGGTCGGCAGCCAGTGCTGTTGCGATCTCATCATGGCGCGCGATCTTCGCTCGAGCTGAAAACAACGAAGCCCCGGAACCAAGCATTGCTGCCGCGCCTCCGAGGCTTCCTCCAAAAAACGTGTCGTCTACGGCTCGGTGCCGGCATTGGAGGGTGTGATCGGCGAAGCCGTCGGTGCACCCAGCCCGATGAGCTCGGACACCGTACCGTCCTCGTTCGCCACCCACACGTTGCCGGAGAGATCAACCGCCGCTGCGACCGCGCCTCCTGTGCCGCCGCCGCCGCTGTTCGGACAAATCGACGTGCTGCAGCCGGTAGAAAATCCTGCGGTTCCTGTTGCCAAATAGCTGGCAGCCGACGGGCTGTACGCGCTTATCACCGACGCGGTCGTGGACGGAGGATGCGTTGGCGGAGTGATCATGTCAGGAATCCAAATAGTGCCAGCGCCATCGATCTGACCGAGATCGGGTTGGCTCACGCCACCATTGGTTTTATTAACTTTTCCCATCGTGTACGTACCATTTCCGAGGCTGGTGCCCGTGTCGAGCCAGTTGTTGCTCCTGTCCCCTATCCACATGTTGTGGCTGGAATCGAAACCCAGCCAGTATGCATCGCCAATCGAGTTGCTGTTTTCATAGCTGGTCGTATAGTTCGTTTCTAGTCTTCCCACCGTTCCCCCGCCGGTGTCGGGAACCCACGCATTGCCGTAGGCATCAATCGCAACAAAGTCCGGCGTAGTGATCCCATTGCCGACGTTCATGTTGACCGCGTTCGCGAGAACAGTGGAGCCCGTCGAGTCATACACCGTCAAAGTCACTCCGCCCTCGTTGACGATGTAAGCGTTTCCGGCGGTATTGAACGCCACGAACGCCGGCCCATTAAGTCCCGTGGTCAGCGTCTTGGAGATCGTACCCGCGGTATTCATGATGTAGACCTTGCTGCTGCCGTAGTCCGCCGCCCAGATGTTCCCGGACGGATCGATCGAGACGCCTTTGATCATCCCAAAGCTGTGGTTCCATGTCGAAAGCGCGCCTTGCGTCGTGATCTCAATCACGCCATTGATGCGGTCGCCGATCCACGCGTTTCCGCTCGCGTCGATTGCGATGCTGAACGGCCCGTTCGTATTCGAACCGTTCGTCTGGGCGAAGGTGCTCACCGCATTCTTATAGATAATCGGCAACGTCCAGTCTGTCGGCGCTCCGGTCATGGTGTCGTTGAAGGCGGTTGTACCCGAAACAAGGTTGTACAACGCCGTCACGTTGGTCGTTGGGTTCTGCGCGATGTAGAAGATCGCCTGCGCCTCATCGCTGGTGGTCGTCGTCGCGGATCCGGTTCCGCTGAAAGTCGCTCCGGTATCGTTGAATAGCGAATAGCACGGTTGCTGCGAATTTCCGTTCTTCAACGCCCCGGATGTGTTGACGCACGTCGCCAGTATGTTGGCCAGATGAAGGATCTTGTCTGACGGCATCCCCACATTCGAGTTCCCCGGCATGGTCGACAGCGGTTGCCCGTAACCAAGATTGACAAGGTAGCCTACATTCGCCATCGCGTTGTGAATGGCGAGCTTTCCAGCGGTCGTCGAAGTGCTTCCAATGTGATATTCGTCCGTGCCTTCAAACGGCGCCATCGCATAGGCAAACGCCACCGTCGAGATCTCGTTGATGACAACGTAGGGGTCTTGCTGGGCCAGGCTCCCGGAGCTCGGGCACTCGCCCAGGCCCGCCATCTGGACAATGTACGGATTATTCGCCGACGAGAGCGAGAGGGTCACGTTGGTGCCTGAGGTAGACGTGGTCTTCTGGCTGAGAGTGACCACGTTGGTGGTCGTGTCCACCGCCGACACAGTCGTTCCGGAGGCGATTCCAGTGCCAGTGACCGTCACCCCGACGCCGACCACCAAGGAATTCGTCACGGTGATCGAAGTGGTTTTGCCACCGCTCCAGGTCGCCGTCGTGGTTCCGCCCAACCCCGGGTTTCCGGCCACCGCCACAAGGTACACCTGCGTGCCTTCGGTGCAGCTGTAGTCACCGCTCAGCGAGAAGTTGCCGCTACCGTCGGTCGTGACGTAGCCGTTGCCGTTGCCGTCAACGGAGACGCCGCTGGGAAGAGGACTCGTCGTAATCAGCGACGTCGAGGCGCTGCCATACCCCGTGGTCCCGGCCGCGTACAGATAAATGTGCGCGCTCGCGACGCCAAACTGTCCACCGTGCACCAGCCCGTGGATAGGGCCGATCGGAGTCTGTTCCGGCGTGAACGAGTTGGAAGGTGAGAAGTTCGCTGAGCAGCCCGACAGCAACAGAATCGCTACGGACGCACACAAGGAGAAGGAGGAGGTAAATGAAGTACCCCTGAGAGCCATGCAGTTGTTCCTTTTTCACGTATGTTTTTCATTGGAATCATTCAGCTCTACGGTTTTGTTCCAAGATTTCCATCAGTGGTGACAGTGGTTTGCGTTTTTCCTGTTCCGGTGATGACCGTCATGCCGCCATAGAAGGGCGTTGCAGTCGGTGTCGCCAGTCCAAGCAATTGCGTTACGGATCCATCAGCATTGCCGGTCCACACATTGCCGGAGCCGTCAACGCCGATGACGACACAGCCCGTGCTGCTGGCTGCGCTGGTGTTGAACCCGCTGGACGCCAGCCAGCTGTTGCTGGCGGTGCTCCACGCGCTGACCGTGTTGGCGCCGTCGTTGGCGATCCAGACCGTGTTATTGCCGTCGATCGCCATCTTGTACGGCTCGTTCATGCCGCCGCCGGTTTCCGTCGAGGTGACCGTCGTGGACCCGGATCGAATCTCTTCCAGCGTTGCCGTTCCGGTGTCGGTAGTCAGCCAGATGTTGCTGTTGCCGTCGCTGGCCGTCGAATACGACTCCGGACCCGCCGCCTCGTCGGCGTTCGCCGAGCGGGATCCGTTCTTCCAGGTGACCGCCCAGTTCCCGACGTATTCCGTGTCCGTGCTGGGAATCCACGCCTGGCCTGTTTGATCGACAGCGATCCAGCCCGGAGTGTCGACATCCGGGAAGCCGTTGCTCCCCAGTTCGGCGTTGCCGCTCTTCGTGTATTGGTAAGGAGTGCTCGGGTTGGCCTCGTACAGAAGGATCCCGGGAACCTCCTCGATGCCCAGATACGCCATGTATCCGGTGGTGGGGTCCAGAGCGAACGACGTCAGAATCGGTCCGCGAGGGTTATTATTGCCGCCCAGGCCCTTGGTGACGGTTGCCACAACCGCACCCGAGGAATTCAGCACATCCACAACGTTGTTGGCATAATCCGCCGCCCAGATCGTTCCATCCGCGGGCGATACCGCAACTCCTTTGATCATGCCGAAGCCGCTGTTATAGGTATTGGCCGCTCCCTGCGGCCCTACTTCCACGACGCCCTTCACGCGATCGCCGATCCACGCGTTTCCATTCGCATCGAACGCGATGTTGTATGGTCCACTGATGATCTCGTTGTCCCCGTTGACCGCGGGCACGCTGACCAGGGCGTTGTAGATCACCGGCATCGTCCAGTCGGTGGGTACGGAGGACAACGTGGGCGTAAACACCGGCGTGCCCGAACCCAGGTTCCAGATATCGTTGACGTGCGTCGGATACGTCGACGTGTTTGCCGGCATATGGACGATGTTGAAGATTGCGCTCGACTCGTCTGTCGCCGGCACGCCCGCCGGGCTCTTTGCCGTGCTGAACAGGCTCGAACACTGCGAGGACGATGCGCTGGACGTGTTGACGCAAGTCGCCAGGATGTTCGCCAGCGCGTAAATCGTCGCTTGTGGATTGACGCTGTTCGAATTGCCGTTCGTCACCGCTGGCGCCTGGCCGTAGTGCAGGTTCACGATGTTGTTGGCATTCGCCATGGCGTTGGCGATCGCCGTCGCCGACGCGGTTGAATCGGCCGCGTTGCTCGAGATGTTGTATGCCGACGAACCGAAGCCGCCCATCGCATACGCGAAGGCCACGGTCGTGACCTCGTTGATCACCAGGTACGGCACCTGCGCCGCCAGATTGCCCGCCGCCGGGCACTGTCCCAGGCCAGCCATCTGCACAATGGCCGTATTGTTCACCGTGCCGCTGAGCCCCGGATTGCCGCCCACCGCGACCATGTAGACCTGCGTTCCCTCTGTGCAGGTGTAGTCGCCGCCAATCTGAAAGTTTCCGTTCGCGTCTGTCAGTGCGTAATAATTCCCCGAGCCGTCCTCATAGGTGTTGCTCTCCGCCTTCATCAGAGAGGTCGCACTGGTGCCATAGCCTCCCGTGCCCGCGGCATAGAGGTAAATCTGCGCGCCGCTGACCGGCGCCTGTCCACCGTGCACCGTGCCGTGAATATTCCCGATTGGAACCTGCTCCGGCTGAACCGGGCTGGGAATGAAATTACTGGAGCAACCACTCAACAGTCCTGCCGGAACGGCAAGAAGAACGCTATAGAGAACGAATTGCGGAATCGTCTTCATAGGTCTGGGCGAGATGCTGGAACTCTCCATCCCACTATGTTTCAAATCGGGACAAAAGCCTTTCCCTAGACTGTGTTCCGGGCCTACAACTTCGGTGCTGCTCCCTCACCGTGGCGGGCGGATTGCATAACCCAGCCGATGCAGGTAACTTTGTCGTTTCCCGGCAGAAATCTGCCCCGAAATGAGTCTTTTCGCCCCCTATTGCGTCTAAATTCATGTAAACTGGCTCTGCTGGAGACCTGCGCCTCCGAGTTGCCGAAGCATCGGACTCAAATTCCAATGACTTCCGCCCGCGCCAGCGGCCTTGACCGCACCCGAGTCTCAGCGACCCCATTACATCGAGGGAGTCCTCTGCGCCGTCGCAGTCCGCGCCGCGGGCATCCCACCTGATATGCGTCCATCCATGCGTGGGTGGGCCTTTGCGAGGAGCGCCAATCTGTGGCTGAAGAGCTCGATAAGTACGAAGAAGACGTAGACCGGATCATCGATACCGGCAAGGAAAAGGGATACCTCACCTTTGGTGAGGTCAATGATCTCCTGCCCGGCGACATTACATCGCCCGACGATCTTGACGATCTGCTAACCACCATCAACACGCAGGGCATCGATGTGCTCTCCGGCGACGGCCGCCGCGGCGCCGAGCGCGACGAAGAGCACGAAGCCGGCGAAGAGTCCGACGACGTCGAACTCGACCTGTCTCCCGGCACGCTCGAAAAGACCAACGACCCCGTCCGCATGTACCTCCGCGAGATGGGCACCGTTCCCCTGCTTACCCGCGAGGGCGAAGTCGAAATCGCCAAGCGGATCGAGCGCGGCCAGATGCGCGTCATGAAGGCCATCTCGCGCTCGCCCATCGTTATCCGCGAGATCATCGGCCTCGGCGAAGACCTCAAGCGCGGCGTGCGCAACATCAAGGAAGTCGTCACCTTCGATGAGGAAGAGCTCACCGAGGAGATTCTCCAGGCGCGCGTCAAGTCCACCGTCGCCCGCATCGACTCGCTGCTCAAGCACCAGAAGAAGGCCGCCGACTGGCAGGCCCGGCTGGCCGAGCCGCACGGCAAGGACGCCAAGGCCAAGGAAAAGGACAAGCGTAAGTCGCGTTGGCATCAGGGTCGCGAGACCATCTACGTCACCCGCGTCGTCCGCGAGCTGAAGTACACCAACGCCGAGAAGAAGCGCCTGCTCGACAAGGTCAACAAGACCGTCGACTCCATGCGCACGCTCGAGCGCCAGATCCGCTCCCTCGACGCCAAGTTTGAGGCCTCGCGCTCCGAAGAGCTCAAGAAGGAGTACCGCCGCCAGCAGCGCAATTGCCGCACCGACCTCGAGCGCCTCGAGCACGAGTCCGGCATCTCCATCGAGCAGCTCAAGAAGACCCAGCGCGAGATGATCCAGGGCGACATGGACGCCGAAAAGGCGAAGCGCGAGCTCATCGAAGCCAACCTTCGCCTCGTCGTCTCCATCGCCAAGAAGTACACCAACCGCGGCCTGCAGTTCCTTGACCTCATTCAGGAGGGCAACATTGGCCTCATGAAGGCGGTCGACAAGTTCGAGTACCGCCGCGGCTACAAGTTCTCGACCTATGCCACCTGGTGGATTCGTCAGGCCATCACCCGCGCCATCGCGGACCAGGCCCGCACCATCCGCATCCCGGTGCACATGATCGAGACCATCAACAAGCTCATCCGCACAAGCCGCCAGCTTGTGCAGGAGCTCGGTCGCGAAGCTTCGTCCGAAGAGATCGCACGGCGCATGGACATCCCTGTCGCGAAGGTCCGCAAGGTCCTCAAGATCGCGCAGGAGCCCATCTCGCTCGAGACCCCGATCGGAGAAGAGGAAGATTCGCATCTTGGGGACTTCATCGAGGACCGCATGGCCGTCTCGCCCAGCGACGCCGTCATCTCGGTCAACCTCAAGGAGTACACCTCGCAGGTCTTGCGCACCCTGACGCCGCGCGAAGAGCGCGTCATCAAGATGCGCTTCGGCCTCGAAGACGGCAGCGAGCATACGCTCGAAGAGGTCGGCCAGTCCTTCCAGGTCACCCGCGAGCGCATCCGCCAGATCGAGGCCAAGGCCCTGCGCAAGCTGCGCCATCCCTCGCGTTCGCGCAAGCTGAAGGCCTTCGTCGACGGCGTGAAGGACATCTAGCGGTCTAACCCAACATCAACTCAAAACACCCAGAGGCCGCGAGGAATCGCGGCCTTTCCGTATCTCAACTGAATGTAAGCGCGTTTATGGGTAATTAGCCTTTAGCTGCTGCTCAACGAGTGCATGGCCTGGAGTCGCCAGATGAGAATAACTTGGCTCCCAACCGTATCGGCTTCCCTTTGATACTCTTCCGGTAAGCTGCACGCCGTGCAGGCGTCGGAGCCCCTTTCGGGGATCAGGACGACCGAATGAGCATCTCTCTCAGTTGCATTCTGCTTTTCTGGCTCCTCATGCCCATCAGCGCACAGGCACAGGAGAACCCGCAAACCGATTACCACGAGCACCTGCTGAGTCCGGCAGTCGCCAGGATTCTTGGCCAGCCGAAGCCCTTTCTCGCTCGGGATTTGATCGCTGAGATGGACGCGGCTGGCATCCGGCGAGCTGTCATCCTTTCGCTCGCCTACCAGTTCGGAAACCCTAACCGTCCTCGTGTAGAGGATGAATACGCGCAGGTTAGGAGGGAAAATGACTGGACGGCGGAACAGGCGAAGGAGTATCCCGGCCGTCTGGTGGTTTTCTGTGGCGTGGACCCACTTCGGGATTACGCCTTGGCCGAAATCGATCGCTGCTCGCATGATCCAAATCTCAGGACCGGACTCAAGCTCCACTTCGGCAATTCAGATGTCGATCTCGACAATCCTGAACATGTCAGGAAGCTTCGTCAGGTCTTCCATTCAGCCGATATCCACCATATGGCGATCGTGGTGCATTTGCACCCAAACTTCGATCATCACAGGCCCTATGGGGCAAAAGAGGCCCAGATTTTCCTGAGCGAAGTACTCTCGGCTGCGCCGCACATTCCTGTGCAGATAGCTCATCTCGCGGGGAGCGGAGGCTATGACGATCCGACAACCGACGCAGCCCTGTTGGTGTTTATCAGCGCCATCACGCACCATGATCCGCGCGTGTCCCACCTGTATTTCGATATCTCCGGTGTGGCAGGGCTCGGCGACTGGGAGAACAAGAAACAGCTCATTGTGTCGCGCATTCGCCAGGTCGGCGTCCGTCGCATCCTGTTTGGGAGTGACGGCGCCTGGACGAGCTTTACCCCCCTTCGAGCCGAGGCAGCTTTCCGCGAGTTACCCCTTAGCCGTGAAGAGTTCCGCGCGATCGACAACAACACTCCTCCTTACATGCGTGGTTCTCCGATCAACGGGTCTTTGGAGAGGAAGCCATAGTACGACCTCAACTCGATCGCTGCAGTGGTCTGAAGTCGTCAATTTAGCATGGGATGACTGCTCCGTATCGGATTGCGATCAACCGCCGTCCTTGCGATGATCCGGAAAATATGGGCCAGCGAACGGTCTCGTGCGATTAGAGGAAGCACGAGTATGGAACTAACTCAGTGTCTCCACCGATTCTGAGACGGAGTGCCCCAGCTGCAGGTCCTCAATTGCTCCGGCCCTGATTCGATGCATGCTTCACTCGCTTCGCAGTGCTCGCATGGGGTCCACAGAGGCCGCTCGACGCGCCGGCAGATAGCTGGCCATCATTGTCACAGCAGCCATCGCCGCGCAGGCCGCAACAAACGTCGTTGGATCGCCGGGGTGCAATCGGAAGAGCTGGCTTGCAATCCAATGGGACGTCAAGGCCGCCGCCGGTACTCCGATTGCTAAACCGCAGACGACGAGAAGGAGCGTCTCACACAAAACCATACTGGCTATCCGGCCTCGTTCAGCACCAAGCGCCATGCGAATGCCAATCTCGCCTGTTCTGCGGTTCACGGTGTAGGCCATGAGGCCATACAGGCCTACGCACGTCAGTAACAGGGCGAGGAGGCCAAACACACTTGATAGAGACGCGACAAGGCGCTCCTCAACAAGAGAGTCGTCCAGTTGATCGCGGAGCGTTTTGACGGAGTAGATCGGAAGACGACCGTCGATTGATTTCACAGTACTTAGGATGGTCGTCTCAACGGAGCCGGGATCGATTGCTGTACGGACTTCAAAGGTAGCACCACCTTCCGGGGCCTGGAACATGGGCACGTAAAGCATCAGGGTAGATGCTTCACGTAAATCGTGAACCTTGATGTCCCTAACCTCGCCCACAATTTCGAGCCAGCTTGTATCGGCTCGATAGGCAGGAATACTCACGCGGCGTCCAATTGGGTTCGTGTTGCCAAAGAAATGCCGCGCCATGCTCTCATTGACGATGGCGACCTTCGGTGATCCCGAGCGATCAATTGCAGCGAACTCGCGTCCAGCCAATAATGGTGTCTCCATAGTTCGGAAGTAGTCTGGCCCGACCGGTTCAATGTCGACCGGGGTGAGATCGTCGCTTTGCCCTGGCGTAGGACCTTGGACCTTCACATTCGAATCACTCACATTGCTGGACAACGGTTCATGCACGGAGAGGGAAACAGACTGAACGCCTGGAATATTCTGGATGCGACTAAGCATTTGCTCGTAGATGGGAACTACATCCTTGTAACCGATCGCTGGTGGATTCACGGCAAACAGCAGGACATTGTCGCGGTTGAAGCCGGGATAGAAACCCTTCAGATTCGCAAGGCTGCGCGCGAGCAACCCGGCTCCGATTACCAATACCAGTGAAATCGCCACCTGCAGGATGACCAGTGACTTACCCAGCCGATAGCGCTCACCCGCACTGCCAGAGCTTCGAGTATTCTGCGCCAACCCTCTTGATGGATTGACATCCGTAGCCCGCCACGCTGGAATGGTGCCGAAGACAAGCGCAGTGACTAAGGAAACCATTAAAGCAAAACCCAGTACCGATAGATCAGGGTGCACACTGAGGAATACCGGGTTGCGGCCGCGTGCCATCAGGGCCAGCAGCGACCGGCTGCCCCAGTAGGCGATTCCGACGCCTAGAACACCCCCGCTTAGTCCGAGCAGGAGGCTCTCGGTCATGAGCTGGCGTATAAGTCGGCCCTTG
>DATJSM010000033.1:0-57736 GCA_035504135.1 Candidatus Aquilonibacter sp.
CGAGAAGAGGCAGGGACGTGATGCATCCGGCGTGGTCTTCAGCGAAAACATCTGTACGTGCCGCTTGCCCACCTGAATATGGTCGCGATGCCAGGCGACCGGGCTCTTTACAATCTGGCGGTCGATTCCGGTATCAGCGCGAAGTTGATCACGTTCTGCCCAATCCTTCAGATTGAACAGATAGCTGAAGAACTGAAAGGCCTCGTTCTTGCTGAGCCGGCGAAGACTGACGACCGTCTCGAGGTGACCTGCGAGTAGCGCGGCGGTCTTTTCGAGTTCCGCCAGCATGCGGGAGGTCTCGTAGTCGTTTTCCGTCGGCTTCTGTTGAAACGCCTTAAGCTTCGGCGGCTCGATGGTCACGCACCAATGCAGGTCAACGCGCCGGAATCCCGCTGTCTTCTCCAGAAATGAAAGCCGGTCTTGAGCGAACCTGTGCGTGATCTCGTTCTCGTATACGGCTTGCCCCGGTATGTCATAGCCGGACAGAACACGGGTGTACTGGTACAGGCAGGAACCTTCTGGGAGTCCACGTAATGCCCCTTCGATGGCGCGGACGCGTGACTCCAGCTCGAGATCCGTCAAGCTCTCCTCATCAATACCGCTAAGAGAGAACAAACATCCGTAACCGCCACCCTTTAGGGCGAAGATGGTTTCGCTGACAAAGCGTGTGATGGGCACGATACTGCAGGCTGCTCCGGCTTTGGCGAACCATGGCGTGTTTTTCTGCTGCTCAATGTTTGCGCGGATCATAGTAGGACTTCTGGCTGAGGCCCAAGCCCCAGAGCTGAAACATCTTCGGGTGTTTGCGGACAACAAACCACGCGCCCGCGGCAAGTGTCGGGAAGCTCAGAATGGCCAGCAATCTGAACCCAACGAGGAAAACCGCCACGCTCACGAACACGATGACCATCCACGTCGAGAGCTCGAGCCCAAGCTTGGTTCTCGCCCGGTTCAGAGCCGGATTGATCGTTAGCGGTTCTCCTCGTTTAGTCGTATGCATGACAGTTCCTACATCGACTGCCCGGTGAGAGAGCCAATCCAGCCCGCGCCCCAGCCAAGAACACCAGCGCCGAAGAGTGCGCCGAAGAGCCCAGGAATAGCGTCCTGAAAACGACCAGTCATCATGCGAATCCCGGCGAAGATCAGACCACCGAGACAAATGACGGCCCCTGCGTACATGGCAAAGGTCTTGAAGGTCCCCATAAGCGTCTGCGCGCCGGAGAAATCCATCGTCCCTTGCGCATGGGCGGCACCGGCGAATGCAAGGAAAAGAAGACTCGGCGCAGCAAGTCGAAGACCGTGGATCAGTTTTCGTTTTGCAAACAGGAAGGCGGCTGCGGGGTTCGGGGTGAGGATCAATCTTCGCGCTGTGCTAATGCGCCTGATGAGTGTCATCGGCATCTCCTTCGACTGCGATTCAGTCGTGTTATGCCGTGACACTAGGCGCAGGACTTCAGTGCGTCCAATCGTCCTTTTCTATCGCCCGATAGAGCACTTTTATGAAGATTGGACGAGCCCTCCATCAGCCTGCTTCTTCGAAGGGCAGATGATCCTGGCTCGAGTGGACGGAATGTGGCAGCTTGCGCGTAGCCATCTTCCTCTCCGCAGCACATTTTTGTGCCATTCGATAAGCAAGCATCGGAAAGACCGGACGCTGCTGGTCAAGGTGCGATATGAGAGCTGTGCGATACCTGAGATCGACACCCGGAATCGGTCGACTGATCAGATCAGGATCTAGTGATGTGCACTCACGCACTAAGCCGAAGCAGCGAACAGTCTTGATCAAAAATTGAATTTCTCCGGGAGCAGAGTAACTAACCGTCGGATGCAGTGCGATTCCGGCCTTAGCAAACTTGCGCAGAACCTGATCGTAGAGATCTGGATGAGAGTCCCGACTGAACAGGATGCGCAGATGCTTTGCGATTGCTTCTTTGGGCACTTCTGCAGCAGAGGCAAAGGGATCGTCACCTCGCATGCAGAGTGCGACTCGGTCTTCACAAATATGATGTTCGAACAACCGGCCGCTCGGAATCGGAAGGGTGACGATCGAGGCATCAAGTCGGCCATCAGACATCATTTCCAGCAACTTTGCCGTGCAGTCGCTTAGTGAGTCGATTTGGCCGTCGGGGACAAGCTCCTGATAGCCGACAATCGCTTCTTGAACGAGTCGGTGATCGACAAACGGGGAATATCCCAATCTGAGGGGCCAATCGCCTTCTGAATGCTTCCTGGAGGCTGCCTTTAGGGCATGCTGTCGCATGTGCAGAATGCGCCTAGCGAACAGTAGAAAATTGCGACCAGTCTCCGTCAATTCGGCCCCATAGGGGACTCTCCGAAACAGGCTGGTTCCGAGCCAATCTTCGAGCTGCTTGATTTGAGAACTGAGCGCTGGCTGAGTGATATGGAGACGTTGCGCAGCCTTACCGAAATTGCACTCCTCAGCGACTGCGACGAAGGCTATGAGATGCCGGAACTCGGGACCCTCATGCATGGCGCACCAACCCTTGACTTCTCGGCAGGCCGTGGGGGCGGTCGGCTTGATGCTGAAAGGGTAAGTTGCTTACTTTGAACGAAGTGTTGCTTAGCCGAGGTAGTGTTCGAACTCGCGATTGAATTTCAACTAGGCTGCTTCGAATCGGCACACTTAAGGGCCATAGATTTCCAGCAACAGTCCATAGCGAAAGTTTATTGGACTGCAATAGAGGTCTTGCGCAATGCTGGGGCTTGATCTTTCATCATCAGGTTCAACAGAGCAGGTTCAACATGAATGAAATTGCACAGTCAGGGAAAAAGCTTCCAACTCGAGCAGCCATTTCTTCAGCCGATAAGCTCCTCGTCGGCAGAGAGGAAGCCGCCGCTATGCTCTCGATTAGCTCGCGAGCGCTCGATTACCTAGTCGCGAACAAACGCATTACGGCCAGAAGAATCGGCGCAAGAGTACTCATTCCGGTCTCCGATTTGCGACGCTTCTCCCGAGAAGATCATCCGGAAAGCTTGGCCGGCTGAATTGAAGCAACAGCATTTCTCTTGCCAATCACTGGCTTTGCTTCGGGCGTGCTTGTCGGCGTTGGGTAAGTTTTTCGACGGCGCTCAGGTTGTGCGATGGAGAAAGATGTGAATACCGCATCGCCATCGCGAGAGTCTTGTGGCCCGCAAGTTGCGCAATCGTCCGTATATCAACGCCCGCCATGGCCAATCGACTGCAAAACGTATGTCTCAGATCATGCCAACGAAAGTCTTTGATCTTGGCATCCTTGAGCGCCTGTTCGAACCAGGCTCTCGGACTGTCGAGAGGCTCTCCCTTGACGGAGCGAAATACTCGGACTGTAGAGGCGTGCAAAATCTTTCCAGGGCTTCTGGGTAAACCCTTACACAGTTGATTCAGAGCGGCGAAGCAAGCGGAATTCATCGGTACCGTGCGACCACTGCCGTTTTTTGTTTCGTCCAGCCGGATCTCACGTCGGTCGAAATCGACGCTTCCCCATTCAAGTGTGAATTGCTCGCTGAGCCGCATCCCGGTATGGAGTGCTACATCCAGCGCGGGGTAGTGACACTCATATCGGTTCTTCATTGCTTTGCGGAGAGCACTCTCTTCCTGGGGCAAAAGATACCTGATGCGCCCATTCTTCTCGGCTCGAGATGCAACGAGACGCGCAGGATTACTCTGGATCTTTCCGTTCCGCATTGCTTGCCGATAGGTGAGGCTGATTGCAGCTCGATAGCGGTTCTTGGTTGCCGGCGACCACTCACTCTGATCAGTAAGCCATCGGTCAATGATCTGTGGAGTAAGGTCCGCGGCCGGCATCTCGCCAAAGGCATCCTTGAGTTTGCTGATCCTTCCTTTGAGCGCGCGTAGACCCTTCGGGTGGAACTCTTCACTCCATTTCAAAGCTTCGTCGGCGAGTTGGCTAAACCGAATCCCTTGAGTTCTCAAATTGGGCGCGAGCTTTGCTCCGGCGCGCATTTCGCTCTTCCGCTGCTGGTAGAGCGCAATCGCATCGCTGCGACGGCCCACCTTTTCGCGTTTGCGAACACTTCCTTGTTTGTACTGAATCCACCACACTCCGGAACCCGGATCCCGCTCGTAGACGCCCCTCACTTTTGGCACTTCTCGACGCTTTGCCATGCCAGGATGCTAGCAGGGAAAAAGTGCCACCACAAGTGCCACCAGACAGAACGGCCACTCATGATCTGAGCGGCCACTCCCTGTAACTCTTTGATTCTGGTGCCCGAGGGGGGACTTGAACCCCCACGACCCTTTCAGGTCTGCGGATTTTAAGTCCGCTGTGTCTGCCGATTCCACCACCCGGGCATCAATCAACGCGCGCCACTTCATCCTACCGGAACCATCGCACCCTCGCCTGCGTACCTTCCTCATCGCTCATCCTTGAGCAAGGCCCGGCCATGCCCTTTCGCGAGATCCTCAAGCAAACGCTCGCCGCACTGTGGGACTCCAAACTCCGCAGTTTCCTCACCATGTTCGGCATCCTCTGGGGCATCACCTCCGTCATTCTGCTCGTCGGCCTCGGCATCGGATTCAGCATCCAGCAACGCAACCAGCTCCGCTCCATCGGCACGGACATCGCCATCATGTTCGGCGGCAAAACCGCCATGCCATATCAGGGCTACGCCGCCGGACGCGACATCACGCTCACCGTCGATGACGCCATCGCCATCAAGAACGATGCGCCGCTCGTCAAAACCGTCTCGCCCGAAATCCGCAAGACCGTCAACGAAGTCAGCCGGTGGAACGCCTCCAACCGTGCCGTGCGCGGTGTCTGGCCCGAGTACCAGCACTTCCGCTCGCTCGAAGTCGAGGACGGCCGCCTCATGTCCGACGAAGACGAAGCCAACGGCGCGCGTGTCACTGTCCTCGGCAATGAATCCGAAAACCAGCTCTTCCCCGGCAAGCCCGCCATCGGCCAGGTCATCCAAATCTCCGGCTATCCCTACACCGTCATCGGTGTGCTCAAAAAGAAGCAGCAGAACGGCAGCTACGGCTCCGGCCCGGACAACACGCAGCTCTTCGTTCCCTTCTCCGCCATGCAGCGCGACTTCCCGCCCGACTTCAAAGGTTCGTTCCCCGGCTACGTCAACAACATCGTCGTCGAGCCCGTGAAACCTGAATTACACGAAGCCGCCATGCGCGAGGTCCGCGAGATCCTCGGCGCGCGCCACCACTTTGATCCGCTCGACATCGACGCGCTTTGGGTCTGGGACACGCTCGACAGCGTCAAGTTCACCGACCGCATCTTCCACGTCATGACGCTCTTCTTCGCCGCCGTCGCCCTTCTCACGCTCGCCCTCGGCGGCATCGGCGTCATGAACATCATGCTCGTCGCCGTCTCCGAGCGCACTCGCGAGATCGGCGTCCGCAAAGCGCTCGGCGCAACCTCGCGCGATATCCGCCGCCAGTTCCTCGCGGAAGCCGCCATCATCACGCTGGTCAGCGGAGGCCTCGGCCTCTTCTGCGCCTTCACCATCATCGCAGCCTTCCGTCTCGTTCCACTGCCTGACTTTCTGCCGCATCCTGTCGTCTCTCCGCTCGCCGTCTTCTCCTCGCTCGCCACACTCGCGGCTATAACCATTGGAGCCGGCCTCTACCCCGCGCTCCGCGCCGCCTCTCTCACACCCATCGAATGTCTGCGCACGGACTGAGCGCCCGAGACCATCATGGAAATTCGCGAAGCCTTCGTCCAGTCCGTCGACTCCCTCCGCCGCAACCGTGTGCGCTCCGTCCTCACCATGACAGGCATTGCCTGGGGACTCGTCACCGTTGTCCTTCTGCTCAGCTATGGCGACGCCATCGGAGCCGCCGTCCTCCAGGGCTTCCTCGGCATCGGCAATAACATCGTTATGTTCTGGGGAGGTCAAACCTCCATGCAGGCCGGCGGCGAACGTGCCGGCCGCAAGGTCCAGCTCAAGTACGGCGACGTCCAGGCCATTCGCGACGCCCTTCCCTACCTCCGCGCCGTCTCCGACGAGATCGACGACGGCCTCAGCGTCAAGTACGGTCCCAAGGTTGTCACCATCCAGTCCAAGGCCGTCGATCTCCCCTACGGCTCCATGCGCCGCCTCGACGTCGAAACCGGCCGCTACTTCGAGTCCGACGACTTCACTAACCATCGCCAGGTCGTCATCTTCGGCTCACACGCCGCCGAAAAACTCTTCTCCGGCTACCCTCCCGTCGGCCTCACCGTTCAAATCGAAGGCCAGCCCTTCCTGGTCATCGGCGTCTTGCGCAATAAGATTCAGGACTCCTCCAACAACGGCCCCGACAACGAAAACATCTTCATCCCGTTCGACACCATGCGGACCCTCCGACAGGAGCGCGACCCGCAATCCATCGTCTTCCAGCCCAGTTCGCCGGAGCTTCATCTGCGCGCCATCGCCGCCGTCCGCACCGTGCTCGCGCAGCGCGACCACTTCAACCCCAACGACACCAAGGCCCTCAACGTCTGGGATACCATCGACGACTCCAAGCAGATCATGGCCTTCTCCATCGGCCTTGAAGTCCTGCTCGGCATCATCGGCGCCATGACCCTAGCCGTCGGCGGCGTCGGCGTCATGAACATCATGCTCGTCTCCGTCACCGAGCGCACCCGCGAGATCGGCATTCTCAAGTCTCTCGGCGCGCGCCGCCGCGACATCCTCGCCCAGTTCCTGCTGGAAAGCCTCATCCTCACCTTCATGGCCGGCGCCATTGGCATGGTCCTCGCCGTCGTTCTCGGCCATCTCATCCCACCCATGCCGCTCTACTCCGACATCTACAAGACCGCCAATCACGAAGGCGACATCATCCTGCACGCCTCCGCCGCCACGATGATCGCGTCCTTTGTCATCCTCGCCCTGGTCGGAATCATCTCGGGCTTCATTCCCGCCTTCCGCGCCAGCCGCCTCGACCCCGTCGTCGCCCTCCGCCACGAATAACCGCCACAATTATTGAGCGCAGCATCTTTTTCGAACGTCTATCTCGCAAGAGAGCTCTCCATGACCCAGACGATCGGCCTCCGCAAGCCTTCACTCGCACTCGTGCTGTTCGCCGCGGCAACTATCGGCGCCCACGCGCAGACGACTGCCCCGCAAACCGCACAATCCGCCGCTCCATCCTTCGACGTCGCCTCCATCCACCCGCACACGCCGCAGCCCCACGAGCGTAACCACCTCTGGAGCTCCTCCAACGACGGCAACTTCCGCACCCAGAACGTCACGCTGAAAGCCATCATCCAGTACGCCTTCAACATGCCCGAAAGCCGCATCATCGGCGCTCCCGCGTGGACCGCCTCACAACCGTTCGACATCGACGCCAAGTCCGACGACGCGCTCAATCAGCGCCTCCACGACCTGCCTTCCGATCAGGCCAAACCCATCAAGCTCGCCATGATTCAGTCCCTGCTCGCCGACCGCTTCGGCCTCAAGACCCACCGCGAACAGCGCGATCTCCCCATCTACGAACTCGTCGTCGCAAAGGGCGGCCCCAAGTTAGAGCCTTCCAAGTCTGGCGGCCTCACCATCAACCATTGGAACAATCGCTTCAGCGGCCAGGGCATCACCATGCCGATCATCGCGCAAGAACTCGCTCGCGACGCCGGCCGCGTCATCCTCGACAAAACCGGCATCACCGGCCGCTTCGACATCGATCTCCGCTGGCAGCCCGACGACGCCCCACCCACCGGCAACGACGCCGCCTATCCGCCCTTCTTCACTGCCCTGCAGGAGCAGCTCGGCCTGCGCCTCGAACCCGCCAAAGGCCCCGTCGATGTCCTCGTCATCGACGACGTCCACCCGCCCACCGCAAACTAGCGCGCGCCCGCCTTACTTCGCCGCGTAAATCGCCCGGTACATCTCGCGATTCCGCAAGATGCTCTCCACATACTCGCGCGTCTCGCTGTACGGAATCGACTCCACCCACTCCGGCACATCCTTGTAGTCGTTGGCTGCGATCCACTGCCGCACCGGCGAATCGCCCGCGTTGTAGCTCGCCAGGGCGTACTCCACCTGCCCGCCGTACTTGTTGATCGCAGATTTCAGATCCGTCGTTCCCAGCTTCAAGTTGATCGTCGGGTCCAGCAGCTCATTCGCGTTGAAGTGCCGCACGCCATCTCTCCGCGCAATCCCCTTCGCAGTCCCGGGCAGCAGCTGCATCAGCCCCACCGCATTCGCCCGGCTCACCGCGCCCGCGTTGAACTCCGACTCCTGCCGAATTAACGCCGCCACCAGATACGGATCCAGCCCATTCGCCGCCGCATCGTCCTTCAGCGTCGTCCAGTACGGCCGCGGATACAAAATCTCCCAATACGCATGCGGCACGTCATCCAGCTCCAGCGACATAAACGGAATCTTGCTCCGCTTCATCGCCTGCAGTGCGCGCGTCGTCTCGCCGAAGCTCTGGTAGATGTCCGCCTCCGCCAGCGCACCCCACTCATCCGCAGTCGAGCTCAACATAATCTCCGGCCGTATGTACTCATTCAGCGCCGCATTCGCCAGCAGCCGCGCCTTGATCAAGTGCAGGTCGTTCTCCGGCAGCTGATCGATCAACTCCGGATCGTCCACGTTCCTCACCGCCGCCAGCGCCGGCGCCTCCGCCACCTCGTCGCGCTTGCCGATCACCGCAATCCGCTGCCGCGCCAGCATCGCGTAGTAGCTGTTCACATACGCATCGTTCAGCTTGTTGTAGTAGTTCAGCGCCTGCGCGAAGTTGTGCTCCACATCCTCATACAGCCGTCCGCGCCAGTACAGCGCCCCCGGAATCTCCGCGCCTCCGGGATAGTTCTGTATCTGCTCGTCCATCAACTTCGCCGCTTCCGGATAGTTGCGCGTGCGATAGTTCAGCCACGCCGCTCGCCAATGCGCGCTCGGCGCATAAATGCTCTTCGGAAAGTGCTCCACCAGCGCCGTGTAGTCCGCAATCGCCCGTCCCGCATCGCGCCGGATCAGGTACATATTGCCGCCCGAGTACAGCGCCTCTTCCAGCCAACGGCTCTGCGGATACCGCTGAATCAGCTCCTGCACCAGCGTATCCTGCCCGCTCTCGTCGCCCACATTGCGCGCCAGCTCCGCCTGCATATACAGCTTCAGCGCCGCCGTATCGTCGCTCGTCACCGGCAGCCGCTCGACATCCATTTGGCTCAGGCGTTTCAGCTTCAAATCGCACACCGCCGCATAGATCTCCAGCGCATCGCGGTCCGCCTGCGTCAGGTCCTTGTCATCCTTCTCCAACTCGCGATACTCAATTCCCGCATCGCCATACTGGTGCGCGTTGAACATCGCGTCCGCATGTTCCTTGCGCTCCGCCGCCGTCAGCGGAACATTCATCACCGCCAGCTGATTCTTCGCATCCATTGCCTGGCTGCTCAGCGGATCGCCCAGATAAATTCCGCGATACAGCTTCGCCGCGGCGTCCATATTTCCACTCGCCTGGTAGGCCTTCGCCAGCGTCGCGCGAAAGTCCACATGGCCGGCCGCCTGCGTGTTCGCCAGCGGCTCCAGCACTCGCAACGCGCTCGCCGCATCATGATTCGCCAGGTACGCCTGCGCCAGCGTGATCGGCGCATTCGGCACAAACAGGCTGTCCGGATACTGCTCCGCGAAATGACTCAACGCCGCAATCGCATCCTGCGGACGATTCCCCTGCAACGCCGCCTGCGCGCCCAGGTACACCGCATAATCATCCAGCGCCTCGCCCGCCTGCTTCGCCGCCGCAAACGCCTCCTCTGCCTGCGCGTACTGATGGTCCATCATCAGCGCATGGCCCAGCGCCAGCTGTGCCGCCGCCGCTCCGTCGCCCGGATGCGCCGCCGCCCAGCGCCGCACGCCCTCATACGCCGCCGCGCTGCGCAACTGCACCAGCTGCTGCGCCATCGGCCTCAACTCCGCGCTCGCCACAAACGCCGTGCGCAGCCGCCGGCTCTCCGCCGTCGCCGCCACTTCAATATGTCTCCTGCGAACCTTTGCTCTCGCCCGTCGCCGCGAGCTCGCGCTCTTCGGCCGCGCGCTCCCATGATGTGTCGTAGCGTGCCGCGTCGTCACATGCTGTGTCGCCGCATGCCGCGCTGAACCCTTTTCCTCGCTGCTCTTCGCCGACGCGCTCTTACCCGAAGTCGCCTTCTTTTTATGACTCTTGCTCGAGCTCTGCGCGTACCCCATCCCAACCGCCGCGCACAGCACCGCAACCACACCCCACCGCCAGCCGAAACCAGGACCACTCTTCACCACTACCACCTTTATTCGACTCTACGGCGCGCGCAATGTCTCTGCATCCACACCTCTGTGTCATCCGAACCACCACAGGTAACCCAATTCGTCCCCAAAACGTCGAAGCCCGCCGGGTTCACCGGCAGGCTTCACACTCTGTTGCGTCAACACGGCCGCAGTCGCTACCCCTTGATCAACTCCAGGTCGATCGTGATGTGCACTTCCTCGCCCACCATCACACCGCCCGTCTCCAGGACAGAATTCCAGCTCAGGCCAAAGTCCTTGCGGTTGATCTTCGTCGTTGCCTCCAGCCCGATGCGCGTATTGCCCCACGGATCCTTGTGCTGCGCCGAAGGGCCTTCGACCTTCAGCGTCACAGGCTTCGTCACACCATGGATCGTCAGGTCGCCCGTCACCTCATACTCGTCGCTGCTCTTCTTCTCCACCTTCGTCGAGCGGAACGTAATCGTCGGATACTGTTCCACATCCAGGAAGTCCGCGCTCTTCACATGAGCATCGCGCTGGGCGTCGCCGGTGTGCAGCGTCGAGACATCCAGCGTCGCCTCCACCGCCGAGAGCGACGCATCCGTGGCATGTTCCGTCAGCTCGCCGGCGATGCCCTTGATCGAGCCTTTCACGTTCGCAATCATCATGTGCCGGATCTTGAACTCCGCGCTGCTGTGCGCCGGGTCGATCTTCCACGTAGTCACTGCGGCAGACGCCGCGGGCGAGGTTCCCATAGAAAAATCTCCTTGTCCCCATTCAGATGCCGCACTCCCCCGCGCCGGTGCATCTTTTCACCGTTCCACATCCTGCCCGCCATCCATTCCCCATTCCCAAACCTGCCGCAGCCCCGGCTGCAATGCTGCGTCCTGTAAACTAAGACTTATGGCGGCCCACACCTCATCGCTCGCAGACAATCCGGCCGAGCTTCCCGGAGCCGCCGCCTCCGTCGAGGCTCCGCACCCCGATCTCGCCCTCGTCGAACGCGCCAAGGCCGGCGACACCGCCGCCTTCGAGCAGCTCGTCCGCCAGTACGACCGCCAGATCTACCGCACCGCCCTGCACATCACTCAGAACCGCGAGGACGCCGAAGACATCACCCAGGACGTCTTCTTCAAGGCCTTCCAGAAGCTCGACCAGTTCCAGGGCAACTCCAAGTTCTCCACCTGGCTCGTCCGCATCGCCGTCAATGAGAGCCTCATGCGCCTTCGCAAGCGCAAGACCTCAAAGACCGTCTCCATGGACCAGGACGTCCAGACCGAAGAGGGTTCCATCCCCCGCGACTTCGCCGAATGGCGCCCCAATCCCGAGCAAATCTACTCGCAGGGCGAGCTAGGCGACATCCTCCGCAAAACAATTGCGGGTTTGCCCCCAGGTTTCCGAACCGTTTTTACCCTCCGCGACATCGAAAACCTGTCGACTGAGGAAACGGCCGAGGCGTTAGGATTGAGCGTCCCTGCCGTGAAGTCTCGACTGCTGCGTGCGCGCCTGCAACTTCGCGAGCGCCTCAGCCGCTACTTCCGCAAGGCGAACGAGGGCTCGAAGTGAACTGCACCGACTTTCTCGCGAAACTCACCGACTACTTCGACGGCCAGATCGACCCCGATCTACTCGCAGAAGTCAAAGAACACCTCGGCACCTGCCACCATTGCGAAGTGGTCGTGAACACCACCCGCAAGACCATCGACATCTATCGCCACAGCCAGCCTTACGAGTTCCCGGACGATCTATCGAACCGCCTCCGATCCGCCATCATGGCCCGGTGCAATGCTTCCAAGGAAGGCGCCGAAGCCAAGGCCAAGCTCCACGCGGAGCTCATGCGCGACGCCCAAACCCGCTCCTCTTCCTGACCCGCAGCAAGTGTCCCCATGCCCCCATAAGACCGGGTGGCCTACCCTTCACAGCTTCATCGTGAAAGGGTGGGTTATCGCGCGTTGAGACGCGGGATTCCGATCTCGACTCGAATGAGTGACAGCTCGATTCCCACAGATCCCCGCCTGTCCTCTTGACACCACCCCATACAATAGAAGTAGGAACATTCCACCCGGCCCAACGCCGGGTTTTGATCTTTAACAACCAGAAAGAACCGGTCGAAGTCCACCGCTAAAGTATCTTTTGTGAAGACTTTGCACAAAAACGGGGGGAGGGGGGATACCCCAACCGAAAAAACCGAAAAGGCGGCCCGAAGGCCGCCTCTCTCACTGCCAGACCGTTCAGAGCCGACTTCTACTTCACGACCACCTGTTGAAAAAGTGGCGAGCTCAGCAGCCCGGCAAATTCGCTGTCCGAGGACGAGTAATCCACCTTCAGGGTTCCCGAGTCCGAATCGATCGTCGTATCGTCGACCGCGGTCCTCTCGAGCGGGGTCCCGGACGTCTTCTTCAGGATCGCGACGCCCTTCATCAGCGTCGCCGCCATCGCCGCCGTCATCGAGTCCGACATCACCACGGCCATGTCGAACTTCACGCCGTTCGAGAAGTCCATCGTGTAGCGGGCGCTCTTCATCCGGTTCTTGACGGTATCGTAGTCGGCCAGCTGCGCCGCCTCGCCCAGAACGCTCTTCATCATCGTCTGCGTGCCCTTCTGGTCCAGCAGACTCCAGACCGGCCGGCTGTCCACCAGGGCCATGTCGTTCATCATGTCGCCGTTCTCGAGGAAGCTCGGAGCCAGACCGTCGCGCGCATCCAGCGCCGCCTTCACCGCGTCGCGATCGCCGAAGACCATGGTCGTCTGGTTCAGGAACGCCACGCTCATCCCCGCCACACCCATGGGATAAATGCTGTTACTCCGCAGCATGACCGGCTTGGTCTTCTGCTTGGCAAAGTGCGCAAGGATCGACTGATAGTCGAACTGTCCCTGCGCAACTCCTAGAATCCGCGTGGAATCCGTGCCGGCGCGAAACGCCGCGAACGCCAACGTGTCGGCATCCTGATCGACTTTCAGCCCGGAGGTCTTGAGCGCCGTTTCAAGCCGCTTCAGCTCCGGCGGAAGCACCCGGTCCTTCAGCTGCATCGCCGCCGGCGAGTTCTGCATCGCCCGGTAGTCCACCACGATGATCTGTTGAACATCGCGCGGAATCGAGGCACGCGCATCCGCGCTGAGCTGTGAGGCGCCGGCGCAAGACGGCCCGATTGCCATTCCCGCGATAAGGGTCGCCGCCCCGTACTTCCAGATCCGAAACTTCGCTAAACCAGACATTTTCACGCCTGCACTCCAAAAAACCGCGTTTCTCCGCAGCATCTATTGTTTCGTGAAACACGAGGAACCGGCAAGAAACAGCCGCTACTTCTTTTGGCTCAAGGCCACGCCAAAGGATGTAGCAGCCTTCGCTCCAGCACTCTCTCCTCGGGATTAAACCCCACTATTTGACGAACCCAATCGGCATTTGGCTCAAATGCCTCCTCGGGAATCAGGCCAATCAACTCGCCCGGGCCGATCGCCGCCCCGTGGCGCGCCGCGCTCTCCGCAACCGCGGCATGCACCCGGGCCACCGGCGTATGGCGGAAGTCCGTGACATTCATGCTCACCTGGGCGTGGCCGTTGACCACAACCCCCATCGCCTTCAGGCCATAGAGCCCGCCGCTCGAGGCCCGCACCTCTTTGGCGACGGCGCGGGCGAGTCCGACATCGGCAATATCCCCGCGGGTCTTCAGGGCGATGTTATAGGCGATAAGGAACTGGCGCGCGCCCACAGCAGCGGCTCCGGCGGTCGGGTGAATGCCGGGGCCTCCAATATCGGGCCGCCGCGTCGAATCTTCAACCGCATCCCGGAGCAGGCCTTCGAACTCGCCGCGGCGGACGTTCTCCAGGCGCACGCGGTCGGGACGGGAGGCGGCTGCTTCGTAGAAGTACACGGGAACAGCGCAGCGCTTCCAGATCTCCATGCCGGCCTGCCGCGCCAGCAGAACGCATTGCGGCAGCGACATGCCGGAGACGGGAACGAAGGGCACGACATCCGCCGAGCCCATGCGCGGGTGCTCGCCCCGTTGATCGGTGAGGTTGATGAGCTCCGCTGCCTTGACCACACCGCGAACCGCTGATTCCACTACGGCTTCCGGCGCGCCGGCGACGGTGACGACGGAACGGTTGTGATCGGGATCGAGCGACCAGTCCAGCAGATGCACACCTTCGACGTGCATCGCGCGGACGATCTCCTGGACCTTGTCTCGGTCCCGGCCTTCGGAAAAGTTGGGTACACACTCGACGATCGGTGTTGCGGTGGAATGCGTCTGGTTCTCCTGCACTGCGGCCTGACTGCTCATCCGTCTCTAATTCCCTACTTCCACCAGCTGTAGCCGATCGATAACTGCACGCTTGCGTTCACGCCCGGATTCTTGTCGCCGAGACTTGCGCTCGAAATATGCACCGCATTTGCGCTCACGTCAATGGAACGTCGCGGGCGTACAAAGTAATGCACTCCCACCCCGAACTGCGGCGTGAAGTTCCAGACGCTGGTGTCCGCGGATGGACCGTCGTTGTCCAGATAGTATTGGCCGTTGGGCGGTCCAATGGTGATGGGTCCGGGCGCCGGCAGAGGCGCACCGAAGGCCGGATACTTGTGGTTCGTCCAGATAAGGCCGCCGGCGCCCTGAATCCACGGCATCCACCGCTGGCCGTGCGTGAAGTTCCAGCGGAAGATGGCAGGTGTGACGCTCACCCCCGTGAACGTTCCGCCGACCGTGTACTCGGGCGAGCAGGATACGTAGGTGCCGGACTGTCCGCCGGGAGTGGCCGCGAGCGAGCAGTTGGCGCGCTGAAATTTCGGCGTGTAGGACTGCCAGAGCGGAAAGAGCTCGACGCCGTACTCGAAGTTACCGCGGAGCAGGCCGCTACCGAGTTGCGGCGTGAGGATGCGGCCGGCGTGGCCGCCGATCCACAGGAACTTGAAGCTGCCGCGGTCCTCGGTGACACCGAAGCCGCTCTCAACGAGCCCGCCAAGGTCCCACTTCGCACCGGAAGCCGGCTCGCCGACCGGCGACGAGAGACGGGTGGAGTTTGATTGGGCGGATATGCAGCCAGCCATGAGAACTGCGAAAAATGCCAACCCACCTGCAATCCGCTTTACGTTCACTCGCTGCTCCTTCACAGTGAAAAGCCGCCATGAGAATGGCGGCTCTGCGCTTGGTTCTCCCTGATTAAGACGACTATGCAGGAACTTGAGCCTCGTCCATCTCAAAGTTCGAGTAGACGTTCTGCGTGTCGTCGAGATCCTCGAGGGTCTCGAGCAGACGCATCATCGCGGACGCCTGCGTTCCTTCGAGCTTCTGATACGTCGAAGGCACCATCGTGACCTCGGCGGATTCGGGCTCGATTGTGGCGGCCTTGACGGCGTCGCGCACGGCTTCGAAGTCCTTGGGCGAGGTGAGAATCTCCCAGTAGTCGCCGTCGTCGTTCAGGTCGTCGGCGCCGGCTTCGAGGACGATCTCGGTGAGCTTGTCTTCGGAGGCCGCGGACTTGGCGACGATGATGACGCCCTTCTTGGAGAACATGTAGTTGACCGAGCCGGTTTCGCCGAGGTTGCCGCCGTTCTTGGAGAACGCGTGACGAATCTCACTGACGGCGCGGTTGCGGTTGTCGGTCAAGACCTCGACGATGATGGCGACGCCGCCGGGGCCATAGCCCTCGAAGGTGATGTCTTCGTAGCTCGCGCCCTCGATCTCGCCAGTGCCGCGCTTGATAGCGCGCGTGATGTTGTCGTTGGGCATGTTCTCGGCCTTGGCGGCCGCGATGGCGCTGCGCAGGCGAGGATTGCCGTCGGGATCTCCGCCGCCCGCCTTGGCGGCCACCATGATTTCCTTGATGAGGCGGGTGAATATCTTGCCGCGCTTGGCGTCGAGTGCGCCCTTCTTGTGCTTAATGGTCGCCCATTTTGAATGGCCGGACATGACTGAAACCTCGTACGGGAATCTGTTTGCAAGCTCCGGAACGGGCTGAAAAAGCCACTCAACGAAGCGTCTGCACCGTTGGTCATTCTACCACTTCAGACCGCTAGGCCGCTTCGCCGAACCAGCGCGCGATGGAGGCGGCAACCTCAGCCGTATCGATTTCTTTGTCCGTGGCCCAGCCGACAAATCCATCCGGCCGCACGAGCAGCGCCCGCAGCCCGAGAGTCTCCTTCACATGCGCCGAGCAATGCGTGAGACGTGGATGGAGGCCGGCAGCGAGTGGACGCAGTGAGTCGCCGCCATCGAGTTCCAGCAAGAGCCCATTTCCGCCGCGCAGCAGGTCGCCGAGACGGGAGCCGTCTTCGAACTCGAAGTCCGGAGCACTGCGGCCGACGAGCGGATGCGATCCGCCGAGATCGTAGTGCAGCCACATGCCGGAGAGCCTGCGGGCGAAATAGTTCGCTCCATCGTGGGTCTGCATGAGATCGCGGACGACGTGCTGGATGGCGCGGGCGTGCGGGTCAGGGCGCATGATGGCGACCTGCGCGCGCGTCCAGTCGAGACACCAGGCGCCGATGGGATGCCGCTCGGCGGTGTAGGTATCAAGGAGATCTTCAGAGGTCCATCCTTTGATCGTCGCAGCAAGCTTCCAGCCGAGGTTCATGGCGTCACCGATGCCGAGGTTGAGCCCCTGGCCGCCCATGGGCGAGTGCACGTGCGCGGCGTCGCCGGCGAGCAGGACGCGGCCCTTGCGATAGGTCGTGGCCTGGCGGGCGACGTCGGTGTAGCTGCCGGCGAGGTGCAACGCAGTCACCGTCACGTCAGTGCCGGAGACGCGGCGCAGGCTGGCCTGGAACTCTTCGAGGGTGTAGGTGCGGTTGCGCTCGCTGGCGCCACCATCGAATTCGACGACGCCGACGCGGCCGGGCGCAGGACCGTTTACGTACATGCCATGCGGCGTGAGGTTGAAGCCGGGGCGAAGCTTTTCCGGGTCCGCAAGATCGACCATGGCGGTCCATCCAGTGAGCTCGGGGTCGGTGCCTTCGAAGTCGAAGCCTGCGGCTTTTCGAACGGTGCTGCGGCCGCCATCGCAACCGACGAGCCAGCCGGTTTCGATGCTCTCGCCATTGGTTTGGACGGTGATGGCGCCGGCCGACTCAGCGAAGCCTGTGACAGGGGCGCCGTAGCGAATCTGCGCTCCGAGCTCATGGGCTCGCTCGGCCAGAACGTCTTCAAGACCATGCAGCGTGACGAGACCGCCGCCGACCGAGGGTCCAGGAAGGACGTAGGGCAGGTCCTCGAAGTCGACTCTTGAGGCGTCGAGCATGATGCCGGCGAAGTGGCCGACGAAACGCGGCGCAGCAGCGATGGCAGGCTGGCTGCGGTCGGGCATCTTCATTCCAGGACTGCGCGAGTTCATCCAGCCGAGTGCGGTCTCGCGGACTGGCTTAAGCAGGCCGCGGCGGTAGAAGGCCTCCGTCGAAGGCAGGTTCAGACCGCGCGCGCCCATCGCGCCGGCCTTGAGAGGAGAATGCGGATCTTTCAATTGTTCCAGCACGAGCACAGAGATGCCGGCGAGGCGAAGTTCGCAGGCAAGGAAGAGACCAACGGGGCCGCCACCCGCAATCACCACGTCATAGGTCATCGTGAATCACCTTGGCTAGCAGATCTCCGGCGCGAAGAGGTCATCCAGGGTTTCGCGGCGGCGAATGAGCCGCGCGTGGGAACCTTCGATGAGCACTTCGGCGGGACGGACGCGGGTGTTGTAGTGCGAGCTGAGGCTCATGCCGTAGGCGCCGGCGTCGAGCAGTGCGACGAGATCGCCGGAGTGAAGTTGTTCAATTTCGCGGTCGCGTGCGAAGAAGTCGCCGGACTCGCAGACGGGGCCGACGATGTCGGCGATCTCTTTGATGCCGGACTGCGATTTCACGACGGGGACGATCTCGTGGTGCGCGCCGTAGAGTGCGGGGCGGATGAGGTCGTTCATGGCGGCATCGGTGATGATGAAGCGCTTGGAGCCGTTCTGCTTGGTGTAGAGGACTCGCGAAATCAGAGCGCCGGCCTGGGCGATGAGGAAGCGGCCGGGTTCCAGCAGGAGATGCACGTCGAGACCGGCTGAATCGCCGGGGCCCTGCAGGGCGCTGCGGATGGCGGCTGCATAGTCGGCGACGCGCTGGGCAGGGTCGAAGGGCGCGCGCCCGTACTCGATGCCGAAGCCGCCACCGGCGTCGAGGTAACGGATGTTGAGGCCGTCTGCGCGGAGGTCTTCGATGAGGGAGCGAACGCGCTTCACGGATTCGGCGAAAGGCGCCGTGTCGCGAATCTGCGAGCCAATGTGCACGCTGACGCCGGCAGGTTCGATGTTGTGGAGCTGCGCGGCTCGGGCGTAGACCTCGCGGGCGCGCTCGATGGCGATGCCGAACTTGTGCTCGCGCAAGCCGGTGGAGATATAAGGATGGGTCTGCGCGAAGACGTCAGGGTTGACGCGCAGCGCGATGCGGGCGGTTTTGCCGAGAGCTTGGGCGCGGTCGGCGAGAAGATCGAGTTCGGCTTCGCTCTCGACGTTGAAGAGCAGGATGCCGGCATTGAGCGCAGCGTCGATCTCCCAGGCCTGCTTGCCGACGCCGGAGAAGACGACGCGTTGCAGCGCATCCGGCGCGGCACGGCGAACGCGCTCGAGCTCACCGCCGGAGACGATGTCAAAGCCGCAGCCAAGAGATGCGAGCAGCTTGAGGATCGCCAGCGCGGAGTTCGCTTTGACGGCGTAACAGACTGTGTGGTCGAGACCGGCGAACTCGCGCGTGAGCATGGTGACGCGCGAGCGGATGTCGTCGGCGGAGTAGACATAGAGCGGCGTTCCGAATTGCGCGGCGAGCTGAGTGAGTGGAACGGTTCCACAACAGAGCTGGACTGGCTCGCCGGGGACCGTGACGTAGCGAAAGGGTCTGGGCGCCGGAAATTCACTCACGAATGGGTTACACCTGTCGCCACTGGAAGCGGGTACGGCTCGTTGGGAATGATGATCCAGGCGATGAAATATGCAAGCAATGGAGCGCCGGCTCCGCAGAAGACACACAGCACGAGGATCAACCGCACGAGCAGCGGGTCCCATCCATAGCGATTGGCGAACGCCGCGCAGACGCCTGCAATTCTTCGTCCAACGAGCGGGCGTTCAAGGCGCGGCCACTGCCGGTTATAGGGCGTCGCGGTTTGCGGACAGCCGCAGGCGCTACAGAATCGCGCCTGGTCATTCAAGGTGGTTTGACACGCTGGACAGTTCATCCTCGGCCTCCTTACGACTCATCCTTTCATACGCGAGGGATGAATGGGAGGTTCCCTTTGCTGGAAATGAGCTACCTGCCAACGTAAGGAGTCTTCAGATACTTCCGGGCCAGGTCCGCCTGCGACTGGTCACTGCCCGACGCGGCCATCTGATACATCCTCACGGCCTGGGCACGTTGGTGCAGCATGTCGTAGACCTCGCCGGCATTGACCTGCGCGCGGCGGCGAAGCCAGTCGCTGCAATTGGGCTGCTCGGCGGCCTGGATGTAGGAGTTCACAGCCGCGGGAAGCTGGTTGTAGCCGCGCTCGGTTTCGGCGAGGCCGAACCATGCCATCTGCAGGCGCGGGTCGATGAAGTAGCCCGGCTTCTGCGCGTCGGCCAGCACCTGCTTGTAGGCCGCGATCGCCTCGTAGCCGTGGCCTTCGTCCTTCAGCAGATTGGCGACCTCGAGCACGAAAAGATAGTCGTGCGGGTACTGGTCGGCGAGCGAGTGCTCCACCTGCAGGGCCTCGGTGTAGCGGCCGTCGTGGCGAAGAAAGAGACTGAGCGCGGTGCGCGACTCCACGCTGGTGATCGTGCCGTGCTGCGCGGCGTCGCGGAGTAGAGCGATCCCTCTCGCTTTCGATCCGCCGACACCGAAGACGCCGACGACGAAGCGAAGGAAGCGCGGAAGGCTGGCGACGGCGTACTGCTGGATGCCGACCGCCATCTCCGCGTCAGCGTACTGAGGATCGATCTTGAGCACGGCCTCGCTGTCGCTGCGGGCTTGCAGGCCCTGGCGCGCCGCGGCAGCGAAGGCGTGGTCCGCCAGAGTGATGAAGGCAGCGTGCATGCCCTTGGCGTATCCGCGCGCGAAGAGCGCGTTCTTGTCGTTGGGGTTTTGTGAGAGCCGGGCGTTGCACATCGAGATGACCTTGTCGGTGAGGCCATTGATCTGGTCGCGCGTCTGCTTCGAGATGTTGATCTCGCGCTTGTTGAAGAGAAAACTGTCGTGCGCGTAGTACGTGGTGTCGAGCAAATCCTGCTGGTAGAGCTCGCGGAAGATGGTCACCACGAGGATGTAGTCCCAGGCAATGGGATCCTGCGGATGCTGCTGCGCGACCTGGTTGAAGTCCTTGAGGGCGGCGTCGAAATCGAGGTTGTAGAAGCGGTCATAGCCCTGGCGGACGAGCGGATCGAGATTCAGGGGGTCAGTGTGGGCTGCGGCCTGGGCTTGCGCTCCGCCGGTAAATGTCAGAAGGCAGGCAAGGATCATCGCCAAGCCGGATCGTCGCACCCAGAACTCCTGTCCGCGGCTTCGCGCGAAAACGAAGCGCAGATACACTATACCTTTGACGCACGCAAAGCGTTCCCGACGAGATGACCGGGAATCGCTGCGCTGCCCGAGGACAATGAGCCTTTCGATTGCGCTTCCGCCCATTCTTCTGCTGCTCGCATGCGGCGTGTACATCTTTTGGCCGCAGCGGCGGCTGGCTGCTGCACCGGAGAAGACGCGCCTGGATTATCTGCGCGAGCGCAAGGACGTGATCTACGAGAACCTGCGCGATCTGAACTTCGAGTACAAGGCTGGGAAGTATCCGGCGTCGGATTACGCCGTGCAACGCAACGCGCTGGAGAACGAGGCGGCGAAGGTACTGGCGGAGATGCAGTCGCTGGGCGGTTAGCGCGCCTGCCTCGGGCTGCAGTTTCGCAGCTTCGTTCGCGCTGAAGTATCCTGAATTGTGCCTCGAATCCAGCAAATCCTCCGCATCTGCGCTCCAATCATTCTCTGCCCTGCTCTGTCGGCAATGGCGGCGACGTCCATTACCGGCGTGGTGATGAACAAGACGACCGGAAAGCCTTCCGCCGGCGACACGGTAACGCTGATCCGCCTGGGACAGGGGATGGAAGAGGCGACCCACACCACAACCAACGCACAGGGGCGCTACACGCTCGACGTGCCCGACGATGGCCTGCATCTGGTGCGCGTGACGCACGACCTTGCGAACTACTTTCGCCCGGCGCCGGCGGGAACGACGACCGTCGACATGGATGTCTACAACGCCGCGGCCAAAGTGAAGGGCGTGAGCAGCGAGGCCGAGGTGATGCGCATCGAAACCGATCCAAGCGGAACGGCATTGCACGTCGTCGAGAACTTCTTTCTGAAGAACGATTCGAATCCGCCGATGACGCAGTTTTCCAAGGAGCCGTTTGATTTCTGGCTTCCGGATGGCGCGGTGGTGGAAGGCGCGGCGGCGCAGTCGCCCGATGGCATGCCGGTGCGCCAGGCGCCGGTGCCGCTGGCGGAGAAGAACCACTACACGTTTCTCTTTCCCATTCGGCCGGGCGAGACGCGCTTTCAAATCTCGTACCGCCTCCCCTACACCGGCAAGATTTCGCTAGACCCGAAGCTGTCGATGCCCACCGACACGGTCGCGATCATTCTGCCGAAGACCATGACCTTTGAGCCGGCCGCAGGGGCACCCTACAGCCCGGTGGACGAGGAAATGAATGCGCACACCCTTGTGGCGAGGACGGTATCGACCAAAGCGCCGCTGGGTTTCACGATTACCGGAAGCGGCCAACTGCCGCGCGACAGCAACGCACCCGCGCAGGCCGGCGATCAATCGCAGGAAGGCGCGGCACAGGGCGCCCAATCGGCGGGCGGATCGCAATCAGCGGATGCGGACACACGTCCCGGTGGCGGCCTGGGCAATCCGCTGGACGCCAGCGGCAACCGGGATCCGTGGGCGAAGTATAAGTGGTGGATTCTTTCGGGAGTGGCCGTGCTTCTGGCCGCAGCAGCAGGCTTACTGCTGCGCAAGCCGGGCGATGCCGCAGCAGAGCAAAGCGCGCCGGTTCCCGCGAAGCCTTATGCAGACGCACCGCAGAGTCCGAAGATGCATAGCGAACACCTTCTGCAGGCGCTCAAAGAGGAGATGTTTGCGCTGGAGACCGAGCATCTTCAGCAACGCATCTCCGAAGAGGATTACGTGGCGCAGAAGGCGGCGCTCGATATCGTGCTGCGGCGCGCTTTGAACCGCGCGGGCGCTACCACGCCGGAATTGATTTCGCGATAAAACAATGACGACTCTGCTGCGAATCATCCGGCTCTACTCGCTGGCCCTGTGGGTTGGCGGTGAAGTGTTCTTCGTCATCGTGGCGGGAATCTCCTTCAAGTTTCTGCCCGACGCGCATACCGCCGGCATCGTCGTTCGCAATTCGTTGCTGGCGTTGCATCGCTCCGCTGTGGGCGAGGGCGTGGTCTATATCCTGGCGACGCTTGGGCTGCTGGCCACGGCGCGCGATCGTCACCGGGCGCGCATCGTTGAGCTCGCGCTGATTGTCGTGATGCTGGTCCTCACGCTGTACTCGCAGATGGCAATCATGCCGCGAATGGAGACGGACCGGTTGACGCTCGGCGGCGACGTCACCAAGGCCCCGGCCAATGCGCCGGCGCGTAAAGATTTCGAACACCTGCACTCGCTGTCGGTGGATCTGGAAGGAGCGGTGCTGATCGGCGGCTTGGCGGCGCTGGCTCTGGCTGCGGTACATGGGAAGCGCGATCTCGAAGAAACGGCACTATAGCGCTTGAAACATGGGGGAGACGATGAAGCTGTTAGTGACCGGTGGGGCGGGCTATATCGGCGGGACGGTGGCGACGATCCTGATGCAGGCAGGCCACCGTGTGACGGTGCTCGACAACCTTTGTCACAGCAAGCGCGACGAGGTCCCAGATGGCGTGGAGTTTCTTCACGCGGATATTGCAGACCGGCCGCGGGTCGAGACCTTGCTGCGTGAACTGCAGCCGGACGCGGTGCTGCATTTTGCGGCGCTGATCGAAGCAGGCGAGTCGATGCAGAAACCGGAGATTTATTTTCGCAACAACACAGCTTCAACGCTCGCCCTGCTCGAGGCGATGCATGCGACCGGCGTGAAGAAGCTCGTCTTCAGCTCCACGGCTGCGGTCTACGGCGAGCCCGATCACGTGCCGATCGACGAGAGCGCGAAGGTTGCCCCGGCAAACGCTTACGGCGAAAGCAAACTGATGGTGGAGCAGATGCTGACGTGGCTGCATCGAATCCACGGCCTGCGCTATGCGTCGCTGCGTTACTTCAACGTTGCGGGCGCGCTGCCTGGGCGCGGCGAAGCCCATGAACCCGAGACGCATCTGATTCCACTGATCCTGGATGTCGCGCTGGGCCGCCGCGAGAAGATTTTTGTCTACGGCGACGATTACGATACGCCGGACGGGACGTGCATTCGCGACTACATTCATGTCGTTGATCTTGCAGCGGCGCACATTCTTGCGCTCGAGGCATTGAACGGGCGCGACCGGCTGATCTGTAATCTGGGCAACGGTCAGGGCTTTTCGGTCAAGGAAGTCATCGAGGCAGCGCGGCGGGTGACCGGACATCCCATTCCGGTCGAGATCAAGCCACGGCGAGCGGGCGATCCGGCACGGCTTGTGGCGAGCGCGGAGCGAGCGAAAGCGGAGCTAGGATGGCGGCCGGAGAGGCCGACGATCGACGAAATTCTTGCGTCCGCGTGGGAGTGGCACCAACAACGCTACACTCGGTAGCGCGAAACAGCGCGTCTTTCAAAGAGAAAACTCTGGCCCCGGCACTATCGTATCGCGATAAACTAGAGGTGCTCACGCGCTCAAGAAGGACCGCCATCGATATACCGTCAAATTCCGCGGATGCAGAAGCATTGAGGCCGATGCTTCGACCCAGGCGCAAAATCATACTGCGGGACAGCGCCATTATTCTTATTCTCGTTCTGTCGACGCTCGTTCTTTATGCCGTTACGGCGTTTCTATTTGGCAGCTTCTCGCAAAAAAGAGCGGAGCTGGGGAAAGAGTTCGGCGAGTCAGGAAAGCAAGCGCTGGCACGCGGCGATGGAGTGCAGGCAATTCACGATCTTCGAATCTCCCTCTCGTATTCTCCGGATGACGCCTACAATCGCTTGCTGTTGGCCGAGGCGCTGACGCAGGAGAAGCATTTTGAGGAAGCGAGAAGCTACTTTCTAAGCCTGCTTGACGTGCAGCCCGCAGATGGCTTCATCAATTTGCAGCTGGCGCGGCTGGCGCGACAGAAACATGATCCTCAACAAGCGATCCAGTACTACCGCGCCGCGGCGGTCGGAAACTGGAACAACGCTCCTCTGGATGAGCGGTTTCAGGTGCAGCTGGAGCTTGCGAACTATCTGCTGGCTCAGCATTATTCTCCCGCCGCGAAGGCTGAATTGCTGATTGCAGCAGCCGATGCGCCGGCAACGACGGATGCATACGTGGAACTCGGCGACAGCTTCCTAGAAGCGAACGACCCAACAGACGCTGTGGCCCAATATGAAAGAGCTATCAAGCTGGATCCGAAGGATGTGTCCGCGGCGCTGAAGGCGGGCCGCATCCTGTACCAGAACGCCCAGTACGGCGCAGCGTATCAATTGCTCTCGGAAGCCCGCAGAACGAGCGATCTGAAGAAATTGAGCAGCACAGAAGCGACGGAGTTGCTAACACTGATCGAGAACTCGCTGCGAATTCAGGAACTCGCTGTCGGTCAAAGCCTCCCGGCGCGCGAACGCGAGGAACATTTGCTGACCGATCTGACGGTCGCGAAGCAGCGCTTCACCGTTTGCAAGACGAAACTCGGCGATACGCTGCCGCCGGCGATGCAGTCACTCGATGCCGAGTGGCAGGCGGCTGATCCGGTTCTGCATCATGAGGCCTCGCTCAACGATGAGACCCAGGACGGAAACATGACAAAGCTCGTCTTCGATACGGAAGATGTGACGGCGAAGCTCTGCGGGCCGCCAGTCGGAGACGATGCGCTGCTGCTGGTGCTGGCCAACAACGCAAGCGCAGCGCATTAAGGAGATCGACGGATTCATGAATGGCGATTCGATAGCGGTCGAAGAGGAACAATCACTGGAGCCTCTCGGTGATGCGCTTCCCGCGCGCGAGGAGCGGCTATTTCTGCTGCTCTCGATCTTTATCGGCGTTCTTTCCGGGCTGCTGGTTGTTTCGTTCCGCATGGCGATTGAGTGGTTGAGCATCTTGCTGCTCGGCGTCGCGCCCGGACCCGGACAGAAGCGGCTGTTCATCATCCCCGCGATCGTTGGATTTGTTGTCGCCGTGCTGACTCGGTACGTGTTTCCTGCGGTGCGCGGCAGCGGCGTGAACCAAACGAAAGCTGCGCTCTACATACACAACGGATATATCTCGGTTCGCACCGTGATCGGCAAGTTTCTCCTCTCCTCGCTTGCGATCGGCAGTGGACAGTCGCTGGGGCCGGAAGATCCTTCGCTGCAGATCGGCGCCGGAGTTGCGTCGCTCATCGGGCGCAAGATTGGACTTTCGCGGGAACGACTGCGGCTGTTTGCGCCGGTGGGCGCTGCGGCCGGCCTCGCCGCGGCATTCAATGCGCCGATCTCGGCGATCCTGTTCACGATTGAAGAGGTCATCGGAAAGTGGACGGCAGGCGTCCTCGGCTCCATTGTTCTGGCGGCGGTTGCGAGCGTGGCGGTGGCGCGCTGGTTCTGGGGCGCGCAACCAATGTTCCGCGTGCCCACAATTATGCTGCGGGATCCGCGCGAGCTGCTTGCGTACTCGGTGCTGGGTGTTATCGGAGGCCTCGCTTCCCTGCTCTTCGCGCGCTTGCTAGGATGGCTGCGGCCGAGGTTGCGCAGCCAGCCGCAGTGGATGCAGATGCTGCAGCCAGCAATTGCAGGCCTGTTGGTCGGGGGCATCGGATACTTCGGTCTGCCCGAGGTTATGGGCTCCGGTTATGGAGCGATCGATCAGGCGATGCATGCGCAGTTTGCACTGAAGATTCTGCTGCTGCTGGCATTGTTCAAGATCCTGGCGACGACGATTTCGTTTTCCAGCGGAACGCCGGGAGGAATGTTCGCGCCCACGCTGTTCATCGGGGCGATGCTTGGCGCATCCGTCGGTTCCTTCGAGAAGATTTTCTTTCCTCATCTGACCGGTTCGATTGGCTCGTACGCACTCGTGGGTATGGGTGTGCTTTTCGCTGCGTTTCTGCGCGTACCTTTGACGTCGGTATTCATGGTGCTTGAGGTCAGCGGAAATTACTCGATTATTCTTCCAGTGATTCTGGCCAACACGATCGCGTATCTCATCGCGCGAAGCCTGCAGCCGGTTCCTATCTTCGAATTGCTAACGCATCAGGACGGCCTCTATCTGCCGTCGATGGAGGAAGAGCGCGAAGAGAGCGGGTTGCGATTCGAGGATGCCCTGGAGCCGATCAATTGTCCTGTGATTCAAGGAACCGATTCCTCTGCAGATGCAATGAAAGCTCTGTCTCAACAGAACAGGAACTCACCGTTGATTCTGGTTCGCTGCAGCGACGGATGGTATTCGCTCCACAAGGATGAGTTCTCGCGGATGTTTGCCGAATTGGGCGAGGCCGACGCAGCGCTGGACAAGAGTGTGCCGATCGAAGAACGCCTGGGCCGGGATCGCACGCCATTGCTCTTTCCGGACCAGCCGCTCGAAATGGCACTCTCCTACTTTCAGCGCTGGCCCGTCCTGCCTGTGTCGAACCGCGCGATCCGCGGGGTTCTGGAAGGCGTTGTGACCTTGGATGGCGTCCTCCAGCGGTATCAACACTCCCACATCTGATCTTCACGATCTGATCTTTGCCCTAGCGGAGCAGTAGAAGTAACGGATCGCGGCGCGATGTATAATTTGTGTTGAGAGAATAGATCGCGGCGCGATCTGTTGAATTGAGAAAGCGAGCTAACAAATGCAGGGTTCTCGACCCCTGATGAAAGCTACGCATGCGAATAAGAGGGCCGTCCATGAGCTCGCACAGTTTCGCTATGCGCTCCGCCGGTTCCTTCGCTTCAGCGAGAGTGCAGCGCGGAAGTGCGGAGTCACCCCTCAACAGCATCAGCTGATGCTTGGTGTCGCAGGTTTCACCGGACGGGGTTGCGCGACGGTATCCGAACTTGCGGAGTTTCTGCAGGAGAAGAATCACTCAGTTGTCGGGCTCGTGCATCGCGCCGTGCAGAGCGGACTGGTGAAACGCAAGAGAGATTCGGTGGACCGGAGGGTGGTTGTGGTTCAACTTACCGCGCGTGGAGAACGCATCCTTTTGCGGCTCTCAGATCTTCATCGCCGGGAGATTGAAGATCTTGGGGCGGTCTTTCCGGCGAAGAAAGCGTCCGCAGGAAGGGCCTGAGTTCAGCGATCTCATGAAACGAGTCAAGGTGCTGCAACATCCGCTGCTACGCAAGTATTTTCCGCTGGTCCATGAAGATCTGATGGCGGTGTACTCGCGTGATCTCCAGAAGTGGCTTTTTGTGGCTCCGATGATCGGCATTACAACGGGGCTGGCGATCACGGGCATTGTCGTAGTTCTTCTCGGCCGGTTGTGGCCGTGGGTGCTCAATTACTACCTGACACATCACTGGGCGATCATTCCCGGGCTCGTGCTCGGATTCGCGGCGACAGGATTGATCATGCAGTACCTGACGCCGGATCCCGATGAGCATTCGACCGAAGAGGTGATCCGCTCTTATCACGAGCACGAAGGCGACATTGATGTTCGCCCGTTTGCGGCCAAGATACTTGCGGCCATCACCACGGTTGGGTTCGGTGGCAGCGCTGCGCTGGAAGGTCCGAGCATCTACGGCGGCGCCGCGATTGGTTCGTGGTTATGGACGAAGCTGCGCCGCTTCCGCTTCAACAATCGTGATCGCCGTATCATGCTGATCTGTGGCGCCGCTGCTGGCATGTCCGCGGTGTTCCGCGCTCCGCTGACCGGTATCGTGTTTGCACTGGAGATGCCCTACCGCGATGATCTGGCGCACGAGGCGCTGGTTCCGTCACTGATCGCTTCCGTCGTGTCCTATGTGACGCTGGGTTCATTCCTGGGCTCCAAGCCGCTGTTTGATTTCATCGGTGGAACTTCATACAGCCGCACTGATCTTTATTGGAGTGCCTTGCTGGGTCTGCTCATCGGCCTGGCTGCCATGGCGTTCGTCGTCACGTTCCGCCGCGCGCGCACATTCTTCGTCGAGTGGTCGATTCCTCACTGGATGAAGCTGGTGGTCGGTGGCCTGCTTACGGGTTTGTGCGGGGTCATCTTTCTGCACATCTATGGTGGATCGCTGGTGCCGATTGGGCCGAACTACGAGGCGGTTGGAGACATTCTTCATCGCCATCACAGCAGCTCGCAGCTTCTTGTGTTCAGCGGGCTGAAGCTGGGCGCAACGATATCGACACTTGCTTGCGGTGGCGTCAGCGCAATGTTCGTTCCGCTGTTCCTCACGGGAGGATCGCTGGGCATCGCATTTGCGCAATCGATCGTTCACAGCCCAGCGCTGGGCCTATACGCTGCGGTTGGAATGGCGTCGTTTATCTCTGCCGGATATAAAACGCCGCTGGCAGCAGTGGTGTTCGTTGCGGAAGCCACCGGCGGCCACGCGTTCATCATTCCCGCACTGATCGGCGCCGCCGTGGCTTACGGAGTTTCCGGCGACGCTTCTGCCTCGGGCGACCAGAGACTGCATGAAACAAGCAGGGCCCGGAAGCTTCGTTACATACCGGTGAGCGAGATCATGCAGGAGCAACTGGTCTCCGCATCGGCGAACCACAGCCTCGAAGAGTTCCTGCACATGCTTTCGCCGCATTTGCAGCATGAAGCTTTCCCAGTCTTCGACGATACCGGTCTGATAGGCGCTGTGAGCCCCGTTTCTATCACTCGCGTTCCGCCGGATAAGTGGGCGAGCACGAAGGTGTGCGACATCGCAGACAAGCGCGTGAGTACGATCCATCCGGACTGCGACGTGATGGAGGCGCTCCGCCTGTTGACCAGCGAACATCATCAATCGATATTGCTCGTAGTTTCGGTCAAAGGCGAAGTGAAAGGCGTCGTCACGAAGACGGACATATTGCAGGCCTTGAAGGTTTATGGAGAAGGACGAGACGTTCCGCACGAAAAGCTTCCGGAGCCGTCGAGTTGATCATTCAGCGCGAATGAGCAACCGCGCAGGCTCAACATTTCAGGGAGGACCGCATGGCCGAGTTTCCCATTCCAGAGATTGCTGCAGTACCAGAGTCGCAATGGAACAAGAAAGGACAGTTCGGGGTTGCCCTGGAGCCGGAGATCATAAAGATCTGCGGCTTTTCTCTTTTTGTGGGATTCGTCTCTGGACTTGTTGCACAAGGTCTGCTTGAGCTCATCCAGCTCTTCACGAATATCTTCTTCTACGGCAGGTTTTCGTTCGCGTACAGCAATCCTGCACACAACCATCTTGGGTTGTGGGTCATTTTTATTCCGCCAATCGGCGGGCTCCTTGTGGGCATCATGATTCATTTCTGGGAGCCGACGCTGAAGGGCCATGGCATTCCGGAGGCGATGGAAGCAGTCTTGTTCGGCCACAGCCGCATGCGAATTCGCGTAGCGATTCTCAAGCCGCTGGCCACGGCGTTCGCGATCGGCACAGGCGGCCCGTTCGGCGCTGAAGGACCAATCATTCAAACTGGCGCAGCGCTTGGCTCACTCTTCGGGCAGGCCATGCGGCTGAGCCCCTACTACAGGCGCGTGCTCCTCGCTTCCGGCGCGGCGGCGGGTATGGCTGCAACCTTCACTGCACCGATGGCCGGAATTCTTGTTGCCATCGAGCTGCTTCTGTTTGAGCTGCGTGCCCGCTCGTTCATCCCAGTTGCACTTGCGGCTGCCGTCGCAACAGGAGTGCGCATTCACTTCGCCGGCTGGGCTCCGCTGTTCCCTACGCCTTCCTTCCGGCTGACCGGCATGAATGAGCTTTGGCTCTTCGCGCTGCTTGGCATCTTGATGGGCGCGGTGGGCATCGTGATGATCCGCGTCCTTTCGTGGCTCGAAGACTTCTTTGATGAGCTGCCGATCCCAAATCCCTTGATCTGGTCTCCCGTGATTGGCGCGTTCATTCTTGGCGCGATCGGCTACTTCTATCCACAGGTCTTCGGCACCAGCTACGACACCATTCGCGACATGCTGAACGATCGCCTCAGCACGGGCAACATGGTGGGTGTCTCCCTCGCGAAGTTCTGGGCGCTCGTGATCTCGCTGGGTTCAGGGACGACCGGCGGTGTTTTCGCTCCGTCGCTGGTGGTTGGCGGCGGACTGGGAGCGGCGTTCGCTGTCGGATTTCGTCACATCGCCCCGCACCTTGTAAGCGATCCTGCGTTCTACGCACTCGCCGCGATGGCGGCGGTCTTCGGCGGTATCGCTCGGGCTCCGCTGACCAGCATCGTTTTTCTATTCGAGCTGAGCCACAATCCGAATGCGATTCTTCCCCTGACGGTGTGCGTGATGATTTCCGACGGCGTCGTCCGGCTGTTCAGCCGCGAGTCCATCATGACCGTGAAGCTTGTAAAGCGCGGCTTGATTGTCCTGCAGGATTACTCCGTGCCGGTGCTGATGCGCGCACGCATCGACCAGGTGATGCACAAGCAGTTCAACCTTCTGAAGGCCGACGACGAGCTGCGCACCGTGCTGCAGACATACGTTCCGGGTGACGTTGGGCTGATTCCTGTTGTCGACGCGAACGGTAGTCTCATCGGCATCGTTGAGCCGCACGATTTGCTTCGAACGGAGCCGCCAGACCATCACTTCACTATGCGCGAATTGGCGAGGCGGGATTATGTGATCGCATACCCGGAGGAACCGGTGGATCGCGTGCACCGGGAGATGATGCTGAAAAATACGGAGAACGTCATCATCGTTGAGCCCACGAACAACAAGAAGCCGCTTGGCATCGCAAGAGCGAACGATATTCTCCAGCTGCGGCGCTGGCTGATGGAAGAAGAGACCATCGAACAGACGCTGACGCCCAGTGAGTGAAACTCTTGCAAAGAGGAGACGACGCAATGATTGCAATCAAGCGAGCCTACGACCCTCCGCAACGAGGCGATGGCGCTCGCATCCTGGTCGACAGGCTGTGGCCGCGTGGTGTATCGAAGGAGGCACTGGCAGCGGAGATGTGGCTGAAAGAGGTCGCTCCCAGCGACAAGCTGCGGAAATGGTTCGCTCACGATGTCGACCGATGGCACGAATTCCAGCAGCGCTACCTCGCGGAACTGAAAGAAAATCCCGAAGCATGGCAGCCTATCGTTGAGCGTGCACGCCATGGCAACGTGACGCTCTTGTACGCCGCGAAGGACTCCGGGCACAATAATGCTGTCGTGCTGCAGCATTTCCTAGAGCGTCACCTTCCGGAGTGATCGCGCTCAGGGGGCGAGGGCCGGGGCGCTCTTCTGCTGTCCGCGCACAAAGAAGTGCTCGATCTCCTCGAGTGTCTTGCCCTTTGTCTCCGGCAGGAAGAAGGCGGCGGTGATGAAGTAAACGACTGTAAACGCCGCAAATAAGTAGAACATCGTCGAGTACCCGTATTTCCCGACAACCGGCAGGAAAATGGCCGCGAGCGCAGTCGACACAGTCTGGTTTAGCACCAGCGCTACGCTCATGCCATTCGAGCGGATCCGCGTCGGCATCAGCTCGCTGAGAGCGAGCCAGACGCAGACGCCCGGTCCCATCGCAAAGAACGCGATAAATACGTACAGGCATATCGCCACGGCCCAGCCGTTCGCGATGCTCGGAACCGGAGTAATGTAGGCGTGCTCGATCTTCAGCGGAGCTGTTCGCGCGGCGCTAAGATTCGCGAACGGATTCTGAAAGAACGCTTCGACCTTGCTTGATGGAATCGAGTTGGAGCGATCGATCGTCACCGGCTCGACATCACCCAACAGAGCCGGCTTGGTACTGGACGTAAAGTCGCCGTAGGAGTAGATGACGGCCAGCGATTGCTGCCCATTCACGCTGGGCGCACCAAGCTGTCTGGCCTCCGCGGAATCAAACTTTATGCTCAGCGAATCGCCGTTCGCGATCAGCGCCTGGGCCGCGTCACGCGCGTCGTAACGCTTCTTCTCGGTCCGGGAGAACAAGGTCCCGACGGTGACCAGCGCGACAATGATTCCCGAGGTCCCGATGGTCAGCAGAAACTTGCGCCCCTTCTTGTCGACCAGCTGAAGCCCGACAATCGTCATCACGAAATTCATGAAGGTAAACAAGACATATCCCCAGTGCGCCAGCACATCGCTGAGACCGCTCTGGATCAGAATGTCTACGTTGTACCCGATGATGGAGTTGATGCCGGTTGCCGTATTGCAAGCCAGAATTACGCAGGCGAGCAGAAACGGAATGACATACCGCCGGCTCAGCAGAGAATCCTTGGCGGCAGCGCCTGCTTTGCCTCGCGCGGCAATCTCCTCCATCTCGCGCATCTCGAGGGCAGCCTGCTCCGGCTCCCGCGAGCGCTCGAGCGCGGCGCGCGCCGCCTCGACGCGTCCACGGCTGAACAACCAGCGCGGCGACTCCGAGATAAAGAACGCCGTTCCAATAAACAGCAGGCCCGGCGGCAGCGACATCCAGAAGATGCTTCGCCAGGCGTTGTCCTTCGCCGCGAACAGCGCCTGCGGCGAGGCGATCTTCGCAATCTCGGCGACGTGGTAGCTGGTGTAGATTCCGATCAACGCAGCAACAAAGATTCCCAGCGTAAGCAGCCACTGAAAGATGCCGGTCCCTTTACCGCGCACATTCGCCGCCAGGCACTCCGCCAGATACAGCGGCACCACTACGCCGACAAAGCCGCCGCTCATTCCCTGCAGCAGCCGGCCCAGAAACAACGGAGTGAAGCCGTGGGACAGCGCAATGATCGGCACGCTGATTGAAAACGCGATGCCGCTGATGAGCATCAGCGGCTTGCGTCCCATCCAATCCGCCAACAATCCTGCAAACAACGTGGAGAAGATGCTGCCGAGCAGTACCGCGGCCACGATGATCGAAATCTGTCCGCGGTTCAGGTTGGAGGTGGCCTCAAGATACGGCAGGGCTCCGCCAATAATGCCGACGTCAATTCCGTAAAGCAGCCCACCCAATCCCGCAACCAGCAGCATCAGCCGGCCATAGCCGACCGTGCCCAGACGACCTCCACCCATCCACCCATCCTCCATGCGGTGCTTCGGCCCATGCTACACGTTCGTCCGGCAAAGGTGCGAGCGCGCAAGCCAAAACTTGCCGCAAGATGATGTGCGATGCGTCGATCAGGATCTCAGCAGAGCGGCCGCCGTCCAGAGCAGCGGTGCCTGGCCGTGGAAGTCCCCGGTGCGACGCTTGCGCAGCAGGTAGTACTCGAGATCATCCTTCTTGTTCGTGCCCTCGCAGACGCTGGTTACGTTGTTGTTCTGGTCAACGTAACCGGCGAGTGCGATCCACGCGCGCCGCGCGGCAGAGCTATAGGTGGCGGTGCTCAGGCGTCCCGTTCGCACACCAGAGATCAGAGCGAAGGCAAACATCCCAGTGCCGGAGGTCTCAGGCCATGCGTCGTCGCGGTCAATCAATTGCCGCCACGCGCCAGCCGCCGGCTGATAGCGAAGCAGCGCGGCCATCATTGTCTGATAACCGCGTTCAATGCGCGCGTGCCGCGGATGATCTTTCGGCAGGTCGCGCAGCAGCTCAGTCATTCCGGCGGCGAACCATCCATTGCCGCGCCCCCAGAAAAACGGCACGTCTGGCGCGTGAAAGAAGAGACCGTTCGGTTGTTGCAGCTTATCGAGGTAAACGGCCATCTCCGTGGCGGCGCGATCGAGATACTTGGGATCTCCGGTTGCGCGAAAGGCCTGGACTTGCAGAATCGTGATCATGTACATGTCGTCCACCCAGAAGCGCGTTTCGTCCGTGAGCCCCTGCGCATCCGGCTTGGCCCATTGCGCGTCGGCATACTTGAGCCCCAGATCGAGATATCGTTTGTCTTTTGTGATGATGTAGAGCTCGAATGGAAGTGACCCGAACATGGAGTAGTCCACATGCTGACCGACTGGAGGCAGGAGCGCGGACTCGGTGCTGAAGAGCGGATCGAAACGAGCCTGGAGTTTGGCGATCAGACCTGTATTTGAAGTTGCGCGGGCGAGTTCGAGAGCGCCGTACCATGCGCACACCTCCGGATAGACGATCCGATCAGGATGAAAATGCGGCGAGGTGAGGAAATGCTCCGCGACGTTCGTTCCGAGCTCGCGTGGATCGTAACCCTGCGGCCATTGCTGCAAATCCGCCGAGGTTGACAGCGTGCTCGTTGCCGAACCTGTGCTTTGCTGAAAAGCTTCCGCTCGAGCAAACGGCGATGCAGCGACAGCCGAGGCTGAGAACAACATGGATGCGTTAAATCTTCTTCTGCTAAGCCAGCTCATGCTTTGCCTCCGGTCACCGGGGAACCGTCAAAATGAAACACCTCGGGAATGTTGAGCCACTTCCCTTCGGGTGCAGCTTCGGGCAGAGGTTGCTGCATCGGATCCATGATGGACCACCAGCGTTGCGTTTCGGAGTCCGCCGCCATCTTGCGCATATCGGCGTCGAAGTCGGCACCGTGATACTCGAAGTAGGCAACGAGCAGGCCGTCATGCAGGAAGATCGAGTAGTTGCGAATGTTGCATGCCTCGATCGTGGCAAGCACTGCAGGCCATACTTCGCGGTGATACTCGATGTACTCCCGCTGGCGCTCCGCTCGAAGGCGGATCAATTGACAATAGCGACGCATGGACCTCTCCGGGTTGAAATTGAGCAGGCGGACAAGCCGCAATCAGTTTGGCTGTGAATCGTGCACACTTTCGAGTGTATGCGGACTTTGAGCGAGATCACGCAGCGCGCGATGTCAGTGTTGCTCATCGAGCCTCCGTTCCATACACGATCTCCACCGGCCCGCGAATTCCCGAGGGCACGGGTTGCAGATTGTTCATGTCCTGCATCTGGAAGCGGTCGCCGTACTTTGCCTTCAGGGCAGTGTAGTCACGCGGCGGTTGGCCGGCGAGCTCGTTGATCGCCGTATTGAAAACTCGCACCTCCAACGTGTTTTCGCCGGGATGAATCGCTGACGTCAGGTCGAGGGAATAGGGAGGATGCCAGAGGTCCCCAACGCGCTTGCCGTTCAGCAGGATGATAGCGGCTTCACGAATTGGCGGATCGAGCCACGCACGCATTCCCGGTCGCCTTGGCGATTGTGTATCCGGGATGGGATCAGACGGTGCGAATTGAAGCTCTGCGTGTTCTCCTTTGCTCAAGCCTGATGCCCGGAATGTCGTCGTATACCCGACCTCGCCTGAGTAGAACTGGGTCGACTTGTTGTCGGTCCACAGTGTGTCCTGGACGTTGTGTTCGGTGGGTTGCGCTGCCGATCCTGCGCTGCCGGGAAATGAAACGGTCCAATCCTTCAAAACGATCGCAGGCTGTTGTGCAGCCACGAATTTCATCGGCGCCGGCGTCGTTTGTGAGGTCTCCTGATGGAGAACCAGGAGGCGGGCGCCGTAAGGAGGCAGCGTCAGAGTCTCGCCGGGGTGTGCGCGCGCAGCTTCACCCGTGTCTGCATCCCACCACTCGGATTGCGCGCGCTGGGCACGAACACGCACGGCAAAGGAAACAGGTTGGGCTGTAGTGTTTGCAAAGAAGTAGATGTCCGCATCTTGCAGATGCCGGTGAATGAATCCAACCTTGCCACCTGCATCACCGAGCTCTACGTCCGGCCGCAGCAGCTTGGGCAAAGCGGCCGCAAGCTCATCTGGAGTATCGACATGAATGCTCTTCTGCAGCAGCTCTGCGATACCGCGCTGCACGGCGGGCGTGTCCGCTGCATCCATTAGCCCGGCGGAACGGTTTGGGGTCTGTCCGAGAAATAGAAGCTTGCCGCCGGCAGCAACATACGCCTCGAGCGCCCGAACACCGCTGAGCGGCATGCGCTCGGTAGGCGGCACAACCACAATTGGATAATGCAGTCCGCGCTCCGCAACGGCGGCAAGATCGATGTAGTCCAAGTTGTAGCCGCTGTCGAGCACACCGCCCATGATCTGCGCCGTGATGCGCATTCGCATCTCGTCCGTTACAGAGACGTGGCCCAGCCGAAAGTCCGCCTGCGCATCGTCCTCAGGCAGAAGCAGCGCAACATCGTTCGACGGCTCTCCCTGCCGAAGCGCCCAGCTCACGCGCTGCAGATAGCGCATGACGTCCGGCATCACTGGCCACCATGGATTGTGCGCGTTCAGTACCGCGGCAGCGTAAAGCGACCATCCTGGCTCTTTCACACCCGGAGCGGAATACGGAAATCCGTGACCGACGATCTGATTCACGCCCTCCAGAAACATGCAATCGGCTTCGGCCTTCATGTCCAACGGTGTTGCGCGGAAGGCCGGCGAATGAAGCCACGTAAAGGTTTCCGCAGATGTAATCCGGTTGCCGTATACATGATTCGCGGAGCTCGCCCAGCGCGCGAAAGAAAATGAATGCCACTGCGGACCTTCGCCTTCCGGCAATTGTGGGATGTGCTCGTCCTCGAGCGTTACCGCGGGCGCGCCGTACGTCTGCGAGCGAAAGCGCGTCGAGTGTGACGCCGCATACTCCGCCATCGGCCGAAGATAATTGTCGCGCACCAGATCGGACAGCGTCTCTCCCCAATCATGCCGTACGCGGTCCGCCTGCTCCGATCCGCCCTCTGCGAGTTCCGGCAGATACCGAACCAAGTCGTAGCCGCGGCGGCGCGCGAACTCGGCGGGCAGGTCTTTCGTCCAATCCGATCCATACACCTCGAGCGAGTCAGAAAAGATGGAATAGGGTGGTTTCTCTGTGAACCCGCCGAGGAGCGCATCGCCGCGAGTACGCAGGTACGTTTCGATCGCCGGCTTGGCCATGTGATCCAGCACGAATCCCTCGCCACCGTACGCGGCGCGCTTCACCTGCTGGCGCGTGTGGCTGGAGATGAAGAAGAGCTCGACCTGCTGTTTCGATCCGGCCGACGCAAAGCTCTCTGGCATGGTGTCACCCGGCAGACGCCGCGCAGTCGAAGCGTCATAGTGCTGCGGCGTTCCATCCGCGACGAACGCCGCAATAAACGTGTCCCCTTTCGCGAGAGTGGGAAGAGCAGACACCGGAGATGGCAGCGGAATGGCGACAACGCGAAGTCTTCCCGCCGCCAAATCGATCGGAATGTTGGGGCCGCCATAGGGCCACCCGCTGCCGAGCGTGAGATCGACACGCATTCCAAGCGCGGTTGCATGGTGGTTAGCGAAGCGCAACATGTCGACATACTCGGGTGAGCCATAGCGCAGGTTGAGAATGCCCCGCGACGGATTATCCAGCGCCAGAGGATACTCCGCAGCCAGCTCGACGCCTCCGATCCCTGCTGCGTGCATCTGATCCAGCTCGCGCGCCAGCTCCGGTTTCACAACCGCCGGTCCAAACCACCACCATCGCACCATCGGTTTGGCGTCCGCGGGCGGAGCAGCAAACTCAGCGCGCAGCCGCGCAACATCGGACTGGCCGCACGCCACGCTGGTGAAGGTCGCGGCGATCGCCGCCATCAGCCACACGAAGGATTGAGAACGCAACCGGTACCGCGGCATAGACAGCTCCCTATAGAAACTTCGAACCTGACACCTCTGACGCCAGCCGAGGCACAGGCAATCGTCGGTTGAGGGCTCTGAGGCACTTTATTGCGCTCGAGAAGTATGTGTCAATAGAGGTATTTATTCCCATTTGGAGAGCGCGCTCGGTGGCTGCCGCATCTTGCTCAGCCACCGGGTCGTAACCCGACAACTCAAGCCCAGCGCTCCATCATTTCGGAATAGTTTTCCTATTGACATGCATCTTTGCGGAAACGTAGAGTGCTCCCTCGAGTTCCAACACCACGACATTTTGGAGGCCAGCCAAATGCCACGCATATGCTTTATGTCAGCTTTTCGGCCATTCCCCAAAGCAGTTCGCATGCACGGCCTGCGGGGATTGTGCCTGACTCCGTTATTGCTCTGCGGACTCGCGCTGCAACCTGCCCTCGCGCAGACCGGGGGCGAAGGCGCTATCCAGGGCACCGTTACCGATTCGACCGGCGCCGTCATCCCCAACGCAACGGTCAAAGCCAGGAACGTCGACACCGGCGTTGTGACGACCCGGCAGACCACCGGCGCCGGCTTGTACACCATGTCGCCAATCCTGCCCGGAACCTACACCGTCACAGCCAGTGCACCCGGCTTCGACACGGTGAAGCAGGAGCACCTTACCGTCAACGCCCTCACGACGACCCCTCTTGATCTCACGCTCACCATCGGCACAGCCAGCACCGAGGTCACGGTCAGCACGGCGCCTCCGCAGTTAGAGACCACCAACGCCACTCTCGGCATGACAATCGAGAACGCCGCCTACGCTGGTCTTCCGCTCATCATGAATAACGCGCAACGTGACCCGACCGCGTTTGGCACATTAGCTCCGGGCGCGCAAGGCGGAGCCCGTCTTCCACTAATCGGCGGCACGGGAAACTATCTCGGCCAGCTCTACCTCGACGGTCTACCGGCCGAGACCTCCACGCAGCAAGCGGACAATCGCCTGGTTTCGCAGTCGATCACGGTCGACGCTGTCGACCAGATGCAGGTGGTCACCAGCACGCCGCCGGCCGAGTATGGTGGCGCGGGCGCAGAAAATTTCACGATGAAATCCGGTGGCCTGCAGTATCACGGCAGTGTACAGGACTTCATCCGCAACACCGCGCTGGATGCCTGGCAGTTCAACAAAGGCGCGACTAAGCCGGTTGACCATCAGAACGAGCTCTCTGCCACCATCGGCGGACATGTGCCCGGCACCAAGCGCGTCTTCTTCTTCTTCGCGTACGACCGCTACCACAACCGAACCTTCAACAATCCGGCAGCCTACACCATTCCTACGCCGCTAGAACTCACCGGCGACTTCACGGAATTGAACGGCGGTGTCGGCACGGGCGGCCTCACGGGGACCGGTAGCAACAACCCACCGCTCATCTTCGATCCCACCACAACAACCTGCTCCGGCGGCGTCTGCACACGGCTGCCATTCCAGGCCATGAAGAATGGCGTGCTGACCAACAACATCATCCCGGCCGACGAGATCTCGCCGATCGCCAAGGCCATGGAGCAGTGGATTCCTGCGCCAACGAACCCCAACAGCCTGACGAACAACTACACCGCCGGTTTTCCTGGTGGCTTCGACAATCACCTCTACGACTGGCGTGTTGATTTTCAGATGACGCCGAAGCACCGCATCTCGACCGTAGGCGCCATGGGCACGGTCAACTACCTGAACAATGTCGGCTCGCCATTTCTGCCGCTTCCCTACACCGGCGGCGATCTCGCCAATATCTATCCGAAGGTCTTCGACGTGGAAGACGCGTACACGATCAGCAACTCGCTGGTGAACCAGCTCAAGTTCGGCTACACGCGCTTTTACCAGAACATCCACGACTGGACACAGGGCTCGCCGACCTACTCGATTGCCAAGCTTGGCGTGACCAATCTACCGGCAGGACAAGGCGGCGACGAGTTCCCCGGCGTTTCCTTCTCCACCACAACCAAATTCGGTACGGCCGTCCAGACTTGGACGGGCAATGGCAACTCCGTCGCCACGCAGATCACCACGCCGAACAACTACGCGCTGGTGGACAACCTGCAGTGGGTCAAAGGAGCGCATTCGCTTACCTTCGGCATCACCGTCCAGTGGCAGGAAGCCAACAACGCGAATCCTGCAACATACACTGGCGTTCTACAGCTGGGCTATAACGCGAATTCGACTGCACAGTTCGTCGGCAATTCAATCTCAACGACCGCGACCGGCTATTCCTACGCGAGCTTCCTGCTCGGCGCAGTCGGTGGCACGCCCTCCATCGGCCTGCAGCCTGTCAGCGAGGTCGGCGGCCGCTATCGGCCTATCGCACCCTACGTGGAGGACACCTGGAAGGTCACGAACAAATTCACGATCGACGCCGGCGTGCGCTGGGATTATCTGCCGCCTTACCACGAGGTGCAGAACCGCTGGAGCTTCATGAATCCGAACCTCACCAATCCTGCCACCGGCACGCCCGGCGCGATGCAGTTTGCCGGCAGCTATGGGGGCGCAGGCGTGAGCTGCGGCTGCGCCACGCCGGTTCACACTTATTGGGAGAACTGGGGACCGCGCATCGGCCTCGCGTATCAGACGGACCCGAAGACAGTCTGGCGCGTCGGCGTGGGACGCGTGTTCTCGCAAGGCGGCGGCGTGGGTGGCCGCGGTGGCGCATTCAACGGCACCGGCCAGCTCGGCTTCAACGTCACCGCAACGGGACCTGCCGAGTCGACAACCGGCGCGTCCGCGGGACCATCGTTCTACCTGAACAACAGCTCCTACTTCCAATCCGTCGGTCTCGCCAACACCGATCTCTTCGGCAAAGGCTACGTCTATCCCAGCGCACCCGCGCCCAGCACAGCCTCAGAGATTCTGAACACCGGTCATTACGTAAACCCATCCACCGGCAAATTCGTTACGGCGCAGTCGGTCTCCTACGCCGATCCATACTTCTCAGGCCGAGCTCCGGATTTCATGTTCTACAACGCCGGAATGGAACGCGCTTTCACCAACAACATGACGCTGGCCATCAACTACGTCGGCAATCAGAGTCATCATCTGATCAACTCGACCAACTCAGGCACCGGCACGGCGCGCGGTTATTGGTCCAATCAGCTCAATCCGATCTACCTGGTCGGTCTCGGCGCCGCTACGGACACTACCGGCAAGCTTCCTTTGCTCACCGCTCCGGCAACGCCTGCCAATGTCGCCAAGGCGCAGGGCCTCATGTCGGGTGTCAACATCCCGACGTTCTTCCAGGCAGCCGCTTCGGCGGGCGACACCAACGCGACGATCGGGCAAGGCCTGGTCGCCTTCCCGCAATACTCCGGCGTCTCGGACACCTGGGGCAACGTCGGCAACTTCAGCTACAACTCGCTGCAGGTCACGTTGCAGCAGCGCCTGGCTCACGGTCTCACCTTCAACTTCAACTACACATGGGCGCGCAACGTCGGCGACGACGGGCCCTATCGCACCGGCTTCGATCTTCCTTCCGGCTCGGTCTCCAATAATTCGCAGTCGTACCATATGAACCGCATCGACCGCAGCGAGACGACAGTCTCCACGCCGAACGTCATTCATGCCTACGGCGTGTGGGACCTGCCGTTTGGACGCGGCCATATCGGCGGCAGCAATTGGGCGGTGCGTACATTGGCCGGCGGGTGGTCATTCGGCAGCATCTACACCTACGCTTCCGGCACGCCCGTGCAGATCACCTACAGCGGATGCACGACGCCGCTGCAGGGCCAGTGCATGCCTGACGTCGCGACTACCTACGCCGGTCCGGCTCGTATCAACGGCGGCTTCGGCAGCGGACCCGGTGGCCGCACGGCAGCGAACCTGGGCAAGGTCCAGTACTTCAATGTCAATTCCTTCCAGAAGCCCGTCAACATTAATCAGAATGCTGGCGTCACGCTGTTGAACCTCATCGGCAACGCTCCGCGCACCGGCGCGTTCGACCTGCGCAATCCCATCCAGTGGGATTTGGACTCAAATCTCCGCCGCAGCATACCGCTGCATCGAGAGATGGCTCTGGTTATCGAGGTCGACGCGTTCAACGTCATCAACCACACGCTGTTCTCCAGCCCGAGCGCAACCTGGAGCGCCGGCTCCACATCCTTCGGCACGATCAGCAGTGCGTCCAACAAGCCGCGTTCGTTTGAGCTCGCCGGACATTTCAACTTCTAACAGCTCCTCGTGGCCCCGGCGGATTCACTGCCCGGGGCCCTTCTTTTTTCCTATTGACCGATCTGATAACGAATCGCGCTGAGCGATCCCTGATACGCATACCGCGCGTTCGCCAGCTCGATCTCCGCCTGCGTCTGCAGCAACTCGGCATCGCTCAGTTCCACAATGGAGGACAGGCCAAGGTTGTACCGGGTCTGCGCCAGTGAAAGCGCCGAGTTCGCCTGTGACAGCAGCTGCTGCGCCACGCCGATGCGATTGAAGTTGTCCTGCGCCTGCAGCACCGTCGTCGTCACGTCACGCGCGATGGTATCGCGCAATTGCACCACCTGCTGATCGGCCGCGCCCGCTCGCAGCTTCGCCTCCTGCGCGCGAGCCGTGTACAAAAATCCGTTGAAGATCGGAATATTAACATTGACGCCCGCAGCTCCATACGTCCCACTGCCGATTTGATCGGCTCTCCATGGAGCATCGCCGGCCGCACCCAGAGCCGTGATCGTCGGCAACGAGAGATCCTTCTCGGCGGTCGCAAAGTGGTGTGCCGCATCCGCCTGCTGTTGAAGGCTTTTCAAGTCCGGCCTCTGTGTGAACGCCTGCTGCACCAACGGGACAGCATCCGCCGGCGGCGTCGGTGGAGCCGCGGGTGTCTCATCAACCAGCCGATACACCGTGCTCCGGTCGTCTCCCAGCAATGCTGACAGATCCGCCTGGGCCGTCACACTCTGATTGCGTGCATCCAGCAACAGCAGCTGTGCCTGCGCCAATTGCGCGTTTGCAAAGCTGACATCAAGTGTCGAACGCAGCCTGGCATTGGCCAGAGCCTGAATCTGATTCGCCGTCGTCTGCCGTGCGTTCACCGTCTGCGTTGCCACCCGGATCAGCGCCTGAGCCCCCAACGCACGGTAAAACGCCTCGTCCACCGCGAAGATAATGTCATCCCGTGTGGCCTGGAGCGTGCTTGCGGCCGCCTGCGCATTGAGGCTCGCCTGCGATACAAGATTCCGCGTCCTCCCAAAATCGGTGATCAGTTGATTGAGCGTTACGCCCGCGGCGGCACGCTGATAAAGGACTGGGTTGTTCAGCGCGCCGGCTGTGATACGAGTTCCGTTGTCCGCACCGACGGCTGTCGTCTCGCCCGCCAGTGTCGGCAGCTCCGCCGCGCGCTGTTCGCGCGTTACCTGCCCTTCTGCCAGCGCCAGCAAGCGAGCGATGCTCACGCGCGGATTGCGCTGCAGCGCCAGCTGCTCCGCCTGGCCAATCGTTAGCGAAGGGGCATTCGGCGGAACGACCGGCGTACTCAACTGCGGCGGCAACTGTTGCACCGGTGCAGGCGCAGTCGTTGTCGGCGTCTGCACGCCCGGCATCGTCACTCCAGGAACCGCCGGAGACAGCGGCACCGTGGGCGCAGAGGGCAGTGGTGTTGCCGGCGGACTCGGCGGCGTTCCGTTGTTCGTCGTCACCGGTGTCGATGTCTGCGCGCCCGCCGGGAGAGCGGCGAAACTCGCGGCCACAAGAAAAGTTGCAACCAGGATCTTCATCACGCAGCCTCCACTGGAGCATCCGCAGGCGGTTGCTGCTCTTCCTTGCGATGCGCCCACAGATATGCCGCGGGCACCACGAACACCGTCACAATCACCGAGACAGCAAGTCCGCCGATGATTGCGCGAGCCAGCGGCGCATATTGCTCGCTTCCGGCTTCAAGCGCCAGCGCCATCGGCACCATGCCGATGATCGTTGCCAGCGAGGTCATGAGCACAGGCCGCAGACGCACACGGCACGCCACCGCAACCGCCTCGCGAATCGGCATGCCTTCATTGCGCAGCGCCCGTGTGAACTCAACGATCAGAATGGAGTTCGACACCACAATGCCCGTCATCATGATGATGCCCATCAACGACATGACGTTCAGCGTCGTTCCCGTCATCAGCAGGAAGAGAATCACGCCTGTAATTCCCGGAGGGATCGCCAGCAGAATGATCAGCGGATCGATGAACGATGAAAACTGCGCCATCAGAATCAGGTACACCAGAATGATCGACAGAATCAGTCCAATGCCGAAGCTCATGAACGACTTCCGCATGCCCTCAACCGATCCGCGCTCGGAGATCACCAGGTTCGACGGAATGTGCGTGTTTTTGATCAGACGTTCCACCCGGCTCGCCACGCCTCCCAGGTCTTTACTCGAAGGAGATACATAGATGTCGATCACGCGGCGCAGTTGATAGTGGTCAACCTCTGTTGGCGTATCGATCTTCTTAATCGTTGTTACGGCGCCGAGATTCGTGACCATCGGTCCGGTCCCGTTCGGTTGCGACGGGTTCCACGCGCCCATGTCCATGTTCTTGGCGGCCAGTGGAATCTGCTCAAAGTCCGTCATCGACTTCACCGCAGTCTCCGGATATTGCACCGTCAACAGATAGTTGTTGCCGGTCTTGGGGTCCACCCAATAGCTCGGAGCAATCATGCCGTTGGAGGTCAGCGCCGTGATCACATTGTCGATGACCGACTGCGATGTAATCCCCAGCCGCCCGGCCATCTCGCGATTCACATCCACTTCCAGCCCCGGATAGTCCATATCCTGAGGTATCAGGACATCGCTGACACCCTTCACGGCACGGATCTTCTTCGCCAGTGCAGTCGCTGTGTTGAAAGCCTCATTCAGATCGTTGCCGCCGACCTGAATATCGATCGGCGCCGGCAAGCCAAGATTCACAACCGCGTCGACCAGGCCGCCCGTCTGGAAGTACGTCGAAAGCTCCGGCAGATCGTTTCTCAGCTTCTTGCGTACAAGGTCCATGTACGCGAAGCTCGACTTCGAATGGCCTTCCTTCAACGACACCTGCACAAAGGCCGTGCTCTGCGTCGAGTTCGGCGTATAGATAGCCGAGAAGTCCGGTGTGATGCCGATGTTCGACACGATCATTCCGAGGTCCTTCTTCGGAACAACGGAACGAATGTCCTGCTCCACTCGCGCGATGTAATCGTTCGTCAGCTCGATGCGCGTGCCGGCAGGCGCTTTGACGTTGATCACAAATTGTCCGGGATCGGTTCGCGGAAAGAACGACAGACCCAACAGCGGATAGAGCCCGAGTGAAAGAAGAAATATACCGAGGACTCCGATCGTCGTTGCAACCGGTCGCAGCAAGGTCTTGCCCACCGCGCGGTCGTAGTGCATCAGCGAGCGCTCGTACCTGTGGTTGAACCAGCGCACGAACCGCTGGAACAAACTGCCTCCCCTATGATGACCCGCTTCATGATGCGCATTCTTGATGAACTTCGCGCAGAACAGCGGAACCACCGTGAACGCCACAAAATAGGATGCGAACAACGAAAGCACTACAGACAGAGCGAGCGCCGTGAACAGGAACCGGCTTACTCCGTAAAGAAACACCACGGGGAAGAAGACAATCGACGTTGTGAACGTCGCTGCCAGAACCGGCAGCGCCACCTCGCGCCCGCCGATCTCCGCTGCCTCCTCCGGCGACTTACCCATCTCCAGGTGCCGGAAGATGTTCTCCAGCACCACCACCGAGTTATCGATCAACCTCGAAAACGCCAGCGCCAATCCGCCCAGCACCATCGAGTTAATCGTCTCGCCCATCATGTTCATCACGAGAAACGCAGCGAGCGCTGACAGCGGGATCGACAGCATGACCGCCACCGTTGCTCGCATGTTCCCGAGGAAGATCAGAATCATGACCGCGGTCAGCACCAGGCCGATGCCGCCCTCCGACCCGAGATTTCGAATCGCAGTCTTCACGAAGACGGATTGATCGAACACCACTCTCGTCACCAGCGTCTTCGGCACATCCAGCAGATGCTTCAACGCCTGGCGAATTCCATTCACCACCTCGATGGTGTTGGAGCCACCGCCTTGTTTCAAAATCGGCAAATAGACAGACTTCTGTCCGTCGACACGCACGATATTGGTCTGAATCGCATTCGCGTCCTTCGCGTAACCGACATCCGAGATCAGCAACTGCCCGTTCCCGACGGTACGCAGCGGCAGCCGGTCGATCTCCTCCGTCGTCGGCAGTTGCGCATTGGTGTAGATGTTGTAGTCCTTCGGCCCAATCTTGACGTCGCCTGCCGGCAGAATTGCGTTGGCCGCGTTCAGCGAACGCACGACATCCATGGGGCTAAGCTGATGCGCCTCCAGCTTCACCGGATCGACGTACACCTGAATCTGCCGGTACTTTCCGCCGAACGGCTGTGGTACGGACGCGCCCGGTACGTTCGCAATCTGGTTGCGCACCGTGAACTGGCCGATATCGTGCAGCTGCGTTTCGTTCAGTCCCTGCCCTTTCAGCGTGATCAGGCACACAGGAAGCGACGAAGCGTCGAACTTCAACACCACTGGCGGCAGAGTCCCAGGCGGCAATCGTCGCAGCTGCGCCATGGCAAGATTCGAAATCGTCGACACGGCCGAATCCGGATTCGTTCCCGGCTGAAAGTACACCTTGATCAGCGATACGCCCGTCAGCGAACGCGACTCGATATGGTCGATTCCCGAACCCAGCGTGAAAAATCGCTCGAACGGATCCGTGATATTCGACTCGATCTGCTCCGGCGGCATGCCGTTGTAGAACGTCGCGACCACGACCACCGGAATATTGATGTTGGGAAACAAATCGACCGGCATGCGCGTGACCATCGTCGTCCCAACGACGCCGATAACCAGGCACAGCATGATGATGAAGAACGGATAGCGAAGCGCAAAACCTGACATCTACTGCGCCTCCGCTTCATGGAAACTCGTCATCGTATCGAGCCTCGGCTGGACCAGCTCGCCCGGCTGATACGAAGACAAATTGGTTGCAATGATGCGATCTCCCGCGCTCAGGCCGCTGAGTATCTCCGTCCGGTTCGCCGTTGAAATCCCCACCTGAACCGTCCGCTTCTCGACATGGTTCGAGCTATCGACCAGCATCACCGTCGGCTGAGTTCCACTCTCATCGACGGATTGAATCGGCACCACCAACGCATTGCCGGCGCGCTTTATATCCAGCGTCACCTGCGCATACATGCCAGGCTCCAGCTCACCCTTCGGATTCGGCACATCGATCTCCACCTGCATCGTGCGCGTTGAAGGATCGAGCGCATCCGTGTCGCGCGTCACCGTCCCCGAAAAACTCTTGTTCAGCGCCTGCACCTCGATCTGCGCGGTGTCTCCCACATGAACGAACGGCGCCAGCGCCTCCGGTACCGGCAAACGTAAGCGCAGCACGTCAATCTCCGCCACCTTCACTACCGGCATCGATCCCGCGTTCGATGTACCCGCCTGAATCAACGCTCCCGTGTCGGCATATCGCCACGTCACGACACCTGTGAACGGCGCGGTAATCCGCGAGTAGTCCGCCAGCGACGCATAGTGTTGCTGATCGGCCTGCGAGACGCCGAGCTGCTGTTGGGTTGCCGAAAGCGCCGACTTCGCCGCATCCACCTCTGCAGCCGCCGCCTGGTCCTTTGCTCTCGCATCGTCCAGCTCCTGCTCAGCAATCAATCCCGGCTGGGCCTTGGCCGCCTGCTGCAGCCGGTCCGATTCCGCATGCAGCGCATCGTAGTTTGCCTGCGCCTGCTGCACCTCGCTCTTCGCGCGTGTAATCTGCTCACGCGTCTGCCGAACTCCGGCACTCGCCCCCTGCACCTGCGCCTCAATCTCCGGGATGTCCAGCGTCGCCAATACCTCTCCGGCCTTTACGTGATCGCCGATGTCGACATTGATCCGCTTGATATAGCCTGCAACCTTCGCATGCAGTTCAACCTCCTGGTAGGGGATGAACTCGCCAGCTACCTGCAGAGTGTTTGCAAGCTGGCCGCGCTCCACCACCACAACCGGCGCCGCCGGAGGAGCGTTTTGCTTGCTCGATTGCTCCCCATCATGACATCCGGCCAGAAACAAAAAACAGCACACCAAAGGCAGCGCGCCTTTGCAAAACCCTGTCGCACGGACAAGAGGCTTACACATCAGATTGAACTCGCTTTTTAGTATTGGGGCCTGGACACAGACCCCTGCCGCGCACTCCTGGCACAGCAGGGCCTACGTGAGCAGTCTAGTAGGCTGGCGGTGGTCGAACCGCAACAGATGAGTTGCCATGCATCTGTATGGGAAACCCCGGTCGCTCTTCGCTGCGCGGAAGCAGCATGACCACCACACAGAGGCTCAACAGCGTGATCAGCGTCAGCACGGTCTGCGGAACAATCGCTGCCGTCGCCGGCGCAGTATCAGCCAGCATCTGCTTCGCCTGCCAGGCCTTGGCCGCTGCAATGGGCCGCGTTCCTGGCTCGCTGGGGTGATACATGGCCACCTTTGCGCCCACCGCAAAGATCACCAGCAGCGCGCAAACCAGGAACCCGATCACATGATCGAGTACCTTTCGACGCGCAAAATGGACGATTGCCGTCACTGCCTTACAGCATATCGCATTCCGAAAAAGGCGCGCCAATCCCTGCTCACGGCCGTATCGCCGCCGCCGCTGTCTCCTGCACTTTCAGATAGTTACCGTAGCCAACGACAACCGTCGATCCGATCAGCAGCGCGAGCCCAAGCGTGACCAGCAGTTTGGTTGTCCGGCTTGTCCCCCGCCATTCGCGCAGCACCAGGCCCCATAGCGTCGCAAAGATAATGATCGACGCCATATGCAGCGTCCACGACGAAAAGTCATACTTACCCATCTTCGTCTGCCCCATCGAGTAGAAGAAGAACTGGAAGTACCAGATCACGCCGGCCATCGCCGCAAAGAAGTAGTTGTTCAGCAGCGCTCCGCCCGACAACCGGTTAAACGTCGAAGGATCATTCGGATCGAAGTCCATCAGCGTCTCGCCTGTCGTTTGCGTCGCGCGCATCGGATTCGTCCCCGGCTCTCCCGCAAACTGCCGTACCGACTTGTTCTGATAGATCAAAATTGCCGACCACACAAAGTTCGTCAGGAATCCGCCCCACAGCACAACGATCAGAATCGGCAAATTCTGCCACAGATCAAGATGGCCCGCCGCGAGCAGGCTCGCCTTCGCAATATCTCCCAGCGGCTTGCCGGCCGCCAGTCCGAACGCAAAGAACGAGCTCATGAAGCCTGCGAGGATCGCAATCGAAATTCCCTTCACGAAGTTGTAGTCGCGCTCGCCGGCCTCCGCCTTCTCTTCCGGCGTCAGTTCCTTTTCCTTCCAGTAGCCGGCCGCGCCATTCACCGCGACGCCGATCACGCAGATCACGACGCCCAGCAGAATCACCTTGCCTGACATCGCATGCGCCATCACGAAGATCTCGCGCTGATGCAGCGGCCCGATGCGATTTACAAACGGCGGCACCAGCGTGCCGAAGAACGCGCACAAACCCAACGCGATCGCGTATCCCAGCGCGATTCCCAGGTACCGGATCGCCAGCCCGAAGGTGATGCCACCGACGCCCCATGCCACACCGAACAGAAACGCCAGCTGCAGCGCGCGAGGATGTGCCCGATAGGCTTCGCCGAGAATCGGCCACAAATGCGGAACGAAGATCGTCGCCAGCACAATCGGCGCGACAATCCACGCCGCGAATCCCTGGATGATCCAGTAGACCTCCCACGACCAACGCCGGATCTGCCGAAACGGAATAAAGTTAGTAGCGGAAGCAAATCCGCCGATCCAGTGATAAATCAGTCCAAGAAACGGGTTCGCTCCCACAATATCTCCGTAGCTCCGCAAGCTGAATCGCGAAAAGTCCCAATCATCCTATCGGACTGAATACGCCATTGTGAAATAGAATCCGTATTGAAATTTCTCCCGGCCAAGGAGCTCCGCCTGCGCATCTCGCTCTTCATCACCTGCTACAACGACACGCTGTTCCCCGAGACCGGCAAGGCCGTTGTTCGTGTGCTCGAGCGCCTCGGCCACACCGTTGACTTCCCCGCCGGCCAGACCTGCTGCGGCCAGATGCACGTCAACACCGGCTACTGGGACGACGCGCTCCCCTTGCTTCCGCGCTTCGTCGGACAATTTCGCGACTCGGAGGCCGTCGTCGTTCCGTCCTCAAGCTGCGTCGCGCACATGCGCGAGCACTATCCCGCCATGGCTCGTCAACTCGAGGCCGCCGGCAAGCATCCCGGCCTCGCCGCCACCGTCGACGCTCTTCTTCCTCGCGTCTACGAGTTCTCCGAGCTCCTCACCAAGCGCCTCGGCATCACCGACCTCAACGCCGCCTTTCCGCATCGCGTCACCTATCACGCCAGCTGCCACGGTCTCCGTTCCCTGCAACTCGGCGACGGCCCTGCATCGCTGCTTCGCTCTGTAAGCGACATCGATCTCGTCCCGCTCCCCGGCCTCGAACAATGCTGCGGCTTCGGCGGCACCTTCGCCATCAAGAACGCCGACGTCTCCACCGCCATGCTCGACGAAAAACTTACTGCCGTGCTCTCCACCGGCGCCGAGTTCGTCACCGCCTGCGACAACAGCTGCCTGATGCACATCCACGGCGGCCTGCATCGCCGCGGCTGCGCCGTCCGCACGCTGCATCTCGCCGAGATCCTCGCCGGCGATGAGGAGACAGCACAATGAGCGGGCCTCTTCTCGATCCTCGATCCGCTCCCAGCTTCCCAAAGGCCGCGCACAATCTCCTCAAGGACGCGCAGCTCCGCAACAACCTTCACCACGCCACATCCGTTATCCAGAACAAACGCGCCCGCGTCGTCGCCGAGCTGCCCGACTGGGAGCAGCTTCGCCTCGCCGGCCAGCTCATCCGCGAGCACACCATGGCGCATCTTGACGCCTACCTCGAGCAGTTCGAGCAGAACTGCACCCGCGCGGGCGGCATCGTGCACTGGGCGCGCAATGCGGAAGAGGCTCGCCAGATCGTCGTCCGTCTCGCGAAGGAAGCCATCGCCGTTGAGCAAGAGCACGGCACAACTCCTGCCGAGATCCTCAAAATAAAATCCATGACCACCGAGGAGATCGGTCTCAACGGCGCGCTCGAAGCCGCCGGCATCCGCCCCTACGAAAGCGATCTCGCCGAGCTCATCATTCAGCTCGGCCACGACAAGCCCTCGCACATCGTCGTTCCCGCGCTGCATAAAAACCGCCAACAGATCCGCGAAATCTTTCAGCGCGAGATGAACCTTCCCGACCTCGGCGAAACACCGGAAGACCTCGCCGACGCCGCGCGCCTCTTCCTTCGCGAAAAATTCCTCCGCGTCCCCACTGCCATCAGCGGCGCCAACTTCCTCATCGCCGAAACCGGCGGCGTCTGCATCGTCGAAAGCGAAGGCAACGGACGCATGTGCCTCACCCTGCCGCGCACGCTCATCACCGTCGCCGGCATCGATAAAGTCATCCCGCGCTTCCGCGATCTCGAAGTCTTCCTGCAACTGCTTCCGCGCAGCGCCACCGGCGAGCGCATGAATCCCTACAACTCCATATGGACCGGCGTCTACGAAAACGACGGCCCACGCACCTTTCACGTCGTCCTCATGGACAACGCGCGCACCAGCGTGCTCGCCGACAGCGAAGGCCGCCAGACGCTCAACTGCATCCGCTGCGGCGCCTGCCAGAACATCTGCCCCGTCTATCGCGAGACCGGCGGCCACGCCTACGGCAGCGTTTACGCCGGCCCCATTGGCGCCATCCTCACACCGCAGCTGCAGCAGATGCATCACGCGCGCAGCCTTCCCTACGCCAGTTCGCTCTGCGGCGCCTGCTATGAGGTCTGCCCCGTCCGCATCAACATCCCAGAGGTTCTCATTCATCTCCGCCACCGTGTCGTCGAGCAGGAGACCAAGGGCTTGGGTGTACTGCGTGCTGAAGCTCTTGCGATGAAATCCGCCAGCCGCATCTTCCTTAGCGAATCCCGCTTCCGCGCCGCGCAGCGTCTCGCCCGCGCTGCCGAAGGTCCGCTCACCCGCCGCGATACATCCGGCGCCCGCTGGATCCACTGGCTCCCCGGCATGCTCGGTGGATGGACGCAGTCGCGCGATCTGCGGGCGCTTCCTCAACAAACCTTCCGCGAGTGGTGGGAGCAACGCAACCGCGCGCCGCTCAGCAACGAGCAGTCAGGAGCTGGCAATGTCCGCTGACGCCCGCTCCGCCATCCTCGCTGCGATTCGCTCCGCAAATGACCGCACAACCGATCTCACTGCTGCCAACGAAGGCTGGGAGCGCATCCCTCGCGCGTATCAGCAGAATTCCTCACTCTCGCATCAGGAAACAATCGACCTCCTTACCGAGCGGCTCGTCGACTACAACGCATCCGTCTCCTCCTGCACCGCCGACGATCTCTCTTCCGCAATGCGGACTGCGCTCCATCAACACAACGCTCATCGCGTGCTCGTTCCGTCAGGCTTCCCTGCGCATCTCCTGCCGCACGGATTCGAATTCGCATCCGAGGAAAACCTGTCGCCCGCCGAGCTCGATCACTTCGACGCCGCCGTCACCCTCTGCGCGCTCGCCATCGCCGAAACCGGCACGCTTATCCTCGAAGGGATAGCCGGCCAGGGCCGCCGCGCCACAACTCTCGTCCCGGACGTCCACATCTGCGTCTTGAACGCCGCCGACATCGTCACTACAGTGCCTGAGGCCTTCGCTCGCCTCGCGTCGGCTGCAACGCTTCCACTCACCTTCTTCTCCGGCCCCTCCGCCACAGCCGATATCGAGATGACGCGAATCAAGGGCGTGCACGGCCCTCGCCAGCTCCACATCCTGTTGCTTCACGACGCCGCGTAACGCCGCACGCACGAAATCCCTTTGACAATCGCCAGAAAATCGGCGAAGCTTTGAATTTCAATAGGTACTGAATTTCTCATTCGACGAACCGGGATGGCGCACCATGAAGGACCACAGCTTCGATCGCATCGATAAAGCCCTCGATCAATTCCGCATCGAGATTCCATCCTGGGGCTTTGCCAACACCGGAACCCGCTTCGGAAAATTCATTCAGGACGGTGCCGCTACCTCGACCGCCGAAAAGTTCGCCGACGCCGGCGAGGTCTTCCGCCTCACCGGCATCACGCCTACCGTCGCTCTCCACGTCCTCTGGGACATGCCCAACGGTCTCGCCGACGTTCCCGTCATCCGCTCACTCGAGCGCGAGCACGGCGTTCGCGCCGGCTCGATCAATCCCAACCTGTTTCAGTCGCAGGAACACAAGTTCGGCTCCATCGCCAATCCCTCCGCCGAAATTCGCCGCAGCGCGCTGCAACACATCCTCGATTCCGTTGAGATCGGCAAAGCTCTCGAAAGCCGCGACGTCTCCCTCTGGATCGCCGACGGATCCAACTATCCCGGCACACAGTCCATGCGCCGCCGCATCGGTTGGATGGAAGAAGTTCTCGCCTCCACACACGCCGCGCTCGGTCCCAATCAGCGCATGCTCATCGAGTACAAACCGTTCGAGCCCGCCTTCTACCACACCGACATCGCCGACTGGGGCATGGCTCTTCTGCTCGCTCGCCATTGCGGCCCCAAAGCCAAAGTCCTCGTCGACACCGGCCATCACTATCAGGGCACCAACATCGAGCAGATCGTCGCCTGGCTTCTCCACTCCAACGAACTCGGCGGCTTCCACTTCAACGACCGCAAATACTCCGACGACGATCTCACCCTCGGCTCCATCGATCCCTACCAGCTCTTCCGCATCTTCGCCGAGATCCTCGCCGACGGCGCCCAGACCGACTCCATCGCCTTCATGATCGATCAGAGCCACAACCTCAAGGGCAAGATGGAAGCCATGATCCAGAGCGTCGTCACCGCGCAGGAGCTCTACGCCCGCGCCGCGCTCATCGACTTCGATCGCCTCGCTGAACTGCAGGACGCCTGCCGCCTTGTCGAAGCCGAGGAGTGCTTCCGTTCCGCATTCTGGACTGACGTGCGTCCTGCCATTCGTGCCTGGCGGGAGCGCCGCGGCCTCGCTCCGGATCCCCTTCAGGCCCTCGCAGACAGCGGCTATGTTGATCGCACGGCCAAGGCCCGTGGCGAACGCAATCGCCAGTCGACTGCCACCTACGCCTGAAAATTTTGAAGAGCGCACTTTCGCGATTCAATAGCGAAACTGTATCATCCGAGCTGTAAAAGACTCACAGCTCAGGAGCTCCCGTGGCCAAATCTAGTCCGCGCCTCTACCTGATTCCCGTCCTCTCCAAAGCGCTCGACATCCTCGAGCTGCTGCAAAACGAGAATCAGCCTATGACGCTCGAGGCCATCCATCGGCGCACGCGCGTCTCCAAGACCACCGTCTATCGCGTGCTCAAGACCTTCGCGCACCGCGGCTACATCTCCCAGGCCAAGGACGGAACCTACCGGCACATCTCGCATCCCAAAAAACTGCGCTTCGGCTTCGCCGGACAAAGCGCCGACATGCCCTTCTCTGTCGAGGTCACCAACAGCCTCATCGAGGCCGCCGCTGCTTCCGGTGTCGATCTCATGGTGCTCGATAACAAGTACGACGGTCCCACCGCCGTCAAAAACGCCGAAGACTTTATCGCCGCCGGCGTCGATCTCATCATCGAGTTCCAGGTCGAGCACGAAGTCGCGCCCATCATCGGCGACCGCATCGCCGCAGCCAAGATTCCTCTCATCGCCATCGACATCCCCCATCCCCACGCCACCTTCTTCGGCGTCGACAATTACCGCGTCGGCATGACCGCCGGCGAAGCTCTCGCGCAGTTTGCTCACTCGGAATGGGACAGCGCCGTCGACTGGGTCATCGGCCTCGATCTCCCCGAAGCCGGCTTGCTCGTTCAAAGCCGCGTCTCAGGCGCGTTTGAAGCCATCCGCTCTTCCCTGCCCGATCTCCCCGTCGAAGCCTTTGTGCGCATCGACGGCCGCGGCATCCGCGAGCGCAGCCGCAAGGTCATCTCCGAATTTCTGCAGCGCCATCCGCGCGAAAAACACATCCTCGTCGCCGCCGCCAACGACTCCAGCGCGCTCGGCGCCATCGACGCCGCGCGCGAGCTTAAGCGCGAGCGACACATCGCCGTCGTCGGCCAGGATTGCATTCACGATGCCATCGACGAGATGCGCCGCCGGTCCTCGCCGCTCATCGGTTCCGTCTCGCACGAAACCAGCGCCTACGGTCCCGCACTCATGAACCTCGGACTCGCGCTCCTTCGCGGACAGACCGTCGCACCGTACAACTACGTCACGCATCGTCTGGTCACACGCCGTTCTCTACAGGAAAATAATGGCGCCGTTGTGCCGGCCTAAATTCAAATAGGGAATTGTTGCTCTATTGCCGTTTACTGTGTGACAATAAGTGGGCATTCCCCCAAGAGAGCTACTGTCATGCCGCCATCCTCTGCACCCGCCACGCTCAAGTTCCTCGAAGACAAATGGGATGAATCCCACGCCGCCACCCTCGACGGCCCGGAGCTCCTGCGCTATCGCTCCAACCTCCTCGGTTCCGATCTCCGCCTCACCAACTTCGGCGGCGGCAACACCAGCTCCAAGCTTGAAACCGTCGATCCCGTCGATGGCCAGAAGAAGCTTGTGCTCTGGGTCAAGGGCTCGGGCGGCGACCTCGGCAGCATCAAGCGCTCCGGCTTCGCCACGCTCTATCTCGACAAGCTCCTCGCGCTCGAAAAGCAGTACCGCGGCGTCGACGAAGAAGACGCGATGGTCGAGCTCTATCCGCTCGTCACCTTCGGCAACAATCCCACCGCGGCCTCCATCGACACGCCGCTGCACGGCTTCCTTCCCTTCCCGCACGTCGATCATCTGCATCCCGACTGGGCCATCGCCCTCGCGGCCTCCGCCAACGGCAAGCAGCGCATGGAAGAGTTCAACAAGGAGTTCGGCCACAAGCTCGCGTGGCTTCCCTGGCAGCGTCCCGGCTTCGAGCTCGGAATGATGCTGCGCCAGATCGTCAGCGAAACGCCCGGCTGCGACGGTGTCATCCTCGGCGGCCACGGCCTCTTCACCTGGGGCGACACGCAGCGCCAGTGCTACGTCAACACGATCACCATCATCGATCAGATCGGCCAGTTTATCGAGCGCCACGCCGCACGTCCCAACTACAAGCGCTTCGGCGGCTCACAATCTTCCACTCGCGACGATCGCAAGCAGCTCGCCGCAAAGCTCATGCCGCGCCTGCGCGGTGCCGTCTCGCACCAGCAGCGCTTCATCGGCACCTTCACCGACTCGCCTCAAGTCCTCGAGTTCGTCAACTCCGCCGCCGCCCAGCAGCTCGCGCATCTCGGCACCAGCTGCCCGGACCACTTCATCCGCACCAAGATCCGTCCGCTCTTCGTGAAGTGGAACCCTGCAAACGATCCGGCCGAGCTGCCCGCGCTCATCGACTCCGCGCTCGAAACCTATCGCGCCGAATACGCCGACTACTACAAGGCACACGCCCTGCCCGCTTCGCCCAAGCAGCGCGACGCCAGTCCCACCGTCGTGCTCATCCCCGGTATCGGCATGTTCTCCTTCGGCAAAAACAAGGCCGAATCCCGCATCACCGGCGAGTTCTACACCAACGCCATCGGCGTCATGCAGGGCGCAGGCGCGCTCGGCGACAACAAACCGTGCACTGAAGTCCCCCAGGCCTCCGCGCGTATTCCATCGAGCAACTTCACCGTGCACGACAACTACGTCGCGCTCCCGCCCAGCGAAGCTTTCCGCATCGAGTACTGGGCGCTCGAAGAAGCTAAGATCCGCCGCCAGCCACCCGAAAAGCAGCTCTCCCGCCAGATCGCTCTCGTCGTCGGCGGAGGCAGCGGCATCGGACGCGAAGTCGCTCTGCTCGCCGCCGAACGCGGCGCCCACGTCATGGTCGCCGACCGCGACGTCAAAGGCGCGGAAGCCGTCGCGAAAGAAGTCCAGCAGAAGTTCGGCCGCGAGACCGCCGACTTCACCTCCATCGACATTCGCGACCGCGCCGCCATCCGCGCTGCGCTCGACGCCACCGCGCTTCGCTACGGCGGCATCGACATTCTCATCAACACCGCGGCGCTCTTCCCATCCTCACCGGACGGCGTCATCTCCGACGCACAGTGGGCTCTGACCCTCGAGGTCAACGTCACCGCCAACTATCTTCTCGCCGACGAGTTCAAGTCCATCCTCGACGCGCAGGGCCTCGACACGAGCATCGTCCTCACCAGCTCCGCCAACGCCGTCGTCGCCAAGCGCGGCAGCGAAGCCTACGACGTCTCGAAGGCCGCGCTCAGCCATCTCGTGCGCGAGCTCGCCGTCAGCCTCGCCCCCAAGGCACGCGTCAACGGCATCAGCCCCGCCACCGTCGTCAAAGGCTCGACAATGTTCCCGCGCGATCGCGTCATCGCGTCGCTGAAAAAGTACAATCTTCCCTTCGACGAGTCCGGCACCGACGACGATCTCCGCAACGTTCTCGCGCGCTTCTACGCCACGCGCACGCTCACGCATCAGCCCATCGACCCCAAGGACTGCGCCGAGGCCATCATGTTCCTCGCCGGCCCGCAGGCGCGCTGCACCACCGGCCACCTCATCCCCGTCGACGGCGGCCTCGTGGAGGCCTATCTGCGATGAGCGCATCGTCGGCTCCAGCCCCGCGAGCGCCACAAATCCCCATCGACAAGCGCGCTCTCGTGGCTGTTGACCTCGGCGCCGAGAGCTGCCGCGTCTCGCTCCTCCGCTGGCGCCCTGACGGTGAGCAGGCCACGCCAGAGATCACTCTCGTCCATCGCTTCCCCAACGGCCCCGTCGAAGACGACGGCCTGCGCTGGCCCCTCGCCACGATCGAAGCCGGCATCGACGAAGGCCTTCGCCGCGCCGCCGAACTCGCGCCCGAAGGCATCCGGTCCATCGCGGTCGATGGCTGG
>DATJSM010000034.1:0-12300 GCA_035504135.1 Candidatus Aquilonibacter sp.
TTCGGCGAGATCTTCGAGAGCGCGAGCCCATTGACGATCTTCTGCAGCAGCCATCCGCTGCCCTTGCCGAAGGTACTAGTCCAGGTCATGAATCACTCTGTTTCAGTCTAGTTTCAGTCTAGTGGAGTGGCGAAAAATCAGCACGTCCAGCGCACCCCATCGTATAGTGTTGGCAATCCTGATCTAAAACGACTGGTCCAACGAAAGGTTTGCCCAATGTTCAATTTTCGCAACGTAGTGCGATGGGGTGCAGTGTGTGCCATAGGTATGGCCCTCGGAGCCGGGGCGCAGACGCAACTGCCCCAGGACAAGTATCTGTGGCTGGAGGACACATCCAACCCGCGCACGATGGAGTGGGTCAAGGCCGAGAATGCGCGAACGGTCGCGGCTTTCGAAAGCGATCCGCAGTTTGCCGCCTACGACGCCGAGGCGCTCAACATCCTCAACGACCCTGACCGGCTCGCCGTGCCCGCGCTCAAAGGCGATTGGGTCTACAACGAGTGGAGGGACGCACAGCATCTTCGCGGCCTTCTGCGTCGCACCACGCTGGCCGATTACCTGACCGACTCACCCACATGGCAGAGCGTGCTGGATGTCGACGCACTCAACCGGGAGGAGCACGCCAAGTGGGTCCTGCGCGGCGTCAACTGCCTCTACCCCGGCGACGAGTATTGCGTGGCGACTCTTTCCAACGGCGGCGAAGACGCAACCACCGCGCGCGAGTTCAACCTCAAGGAGGCGAAGTTCGTTCCGGACGGCTTCGTCCTCGACCACAGCAAGCAGAGCATCGACTGGGAGGACAAGGACACGCTGCTGGTGGCGCGGAACTGGGGCCCGGGCACGCTCACCACCTCCGGCTATCCGTTCGTCGTCAAGCGCTGGAAGCGCGGCACTCCGCTGGATTCGGCGCAGGAAGTCTTCCGCGGCCAGGCCACCGACCAGCTCAGCTCGTCGGCGAATGTGATCCATGACGCCTCCGGCAACAAGCTCGTCACCTTCGAGCGCGGTGTCACGTTCTTCACCTCGCAGAAGTTCGTCGAAACCCCGAACGGTCTTCAACAGCTTGCAATCCCGACGAAGTCAAACCTTGCGGGAATGATCGATGGCCGTCTTCTGATTCACATCCATGAGGCGTGGACGCCGGGTGCGGGCCGAACCATTCCCGCGGGTTCGCTTGTCGAGGTCAAGCTCGCCGACGTCTTGCGCGATCCGCAGCATCTGCACCCGCAGATTGTCTTTGCGCCGAGCAGCAAGGAGTTTCTGCAGACAACGCGGGTCACACCGCATCATCTGCTGCTGACCACGCTGGACAACGTGCAGGGCCGCGCCTATCTGTATTCGCCGACAGCGACCGGCTGGACATCGAAGCGGCTCGATCTGCCGGAGAACTCCACGGTCGGCATCGTCTCCACCGATCTGGAGAGTGGACGGTACGTGCTCAGCGCGACCGGATTCCTGGCGCCCACGGTGCTCTATCTCGGCGACGCCACCACGGGATCGCTCAAGGAGATCAAAAAAGCGCCGGCGCGCTTCGATGCGAGCAGGGACACGGTCGAACAGCTCTTTGCGACCTCAAAGGACGGCACAAAGATCCCCTACTTCGTCGTGCACCCGAAGGGGATGAAGCTCGATGGCTCAAACCCCACGCTGCTGACGGCCTACGGCGGCTTCGAGGTATCCAGCACGCCGACCTACAACGCCGTCACCGGCAAGCTGTGGCTGGAACACGGCGGCGTCTACGTGCTGGCGAACATCCGCGGCGGCGGCGAGTTCGGTCCCGCGTGGCATGAGGCGGGTCTCGGCACCAGGCGCCAGGTCATCTATGACGACTTCGCCGCGGTCGGCGAGGACCTGATTCGTCGCAAGATCACGTCGACGCCACGCCTCGGCATCATGGGCGGATCGAACGGAGGTCTGCTCATGGGGGTCGAGATGACCCAGCACCCTCACCTTTGGGGTGCAGTCGTCATCGAGGTACCGCTGCTGGACATGCTGCGCATCTCGAAGATCGCTGCCGGCGCCAGCTGGGTGGGCGAGTACGGCTCCATCAGCGACCCCGACGTGCTGAAGTTCTGGCTGGCGCACTCGCCCTACAACCAGCTGAAGCCCGGTGTGCAGTATCCCGACCCGTTCATCTGGACGACGACCAAGGACGATCGTGTCGGACCGCAACATGCCCGTAAGTTCGCCGCCAAGATGGCGGAGTTCCACGAGCCGTATTACTTCTATGAGGTCATCGAAGGCGGCCACGGCTCCGGCGCAGACGCCACCCAGACGGCGCACACCGACGCGATGAACTTCATTTACCTGAAAGAAAAACTGATGAAGTAAATCGCAAAAGTCTGGGCGGGTCTGTATCGCGAAATGCGAAGCAGACCCGCCCGGATTGTTTTGCGGCGAAGCGGTTACATTGCCGGCAGCGGACTCTTGCTCGGCGCGAGAATCTCGTCCAGCAGATCGGGCGTGCCCGTAACCCGCTCGAGGCTGGGGATGCGCAGGCCGTCGTAATACGGCAGCGAAATGGTCTTGTACTGATCGCCGCTGCGCACTTCGAGCTGGATCGGCTGCTTGTCCTTCTCGGCCGCGAGAATGGCGTCGGTCAGCACCGGGTCGGTGAAGGCTGTCCCGTTGACGGCGACCAGATCCATGCCCGGAGTGATTCCAGCCTTGAACGCCGGGCTGTCCCAGACGACGTTGCCAATGGTGTCCGTCTGCCCGGCCGTCGGACGCTCGCCGCGACCGCCGCCGATAGCAATGCCGATCGAGGTCGAGAAGTTTGCGCCGCCAAAGCGCCGGCCTTCGTCGGCCCGCGGGTTCTGTTTGTCGGTGTAGACCAGCTTCCATCCGCCCTGGGTGAAGCCGCCCATCGGAACCTCGGGGTGCAGGTCGTAGACGCGCTCGCGCAGGAAGCCGCTCCAGTCATACGGAGCGACGGCATTGAGGTTGTTCACTACGTCATCGAAGTCGTACTGATCGGTGATGAAGCTGCCGTTGTAAACGCCGAGGAAGCGCTTGCAGAAGTCATCGAGCGACTTCTTGTCGTTGGTGAGCTGACGAATCTTGGTGTCGACGTCGAGCCAGATCAGCATGCCTTCGGTGTAGTAGTCCTCGGAGCGCTGCCAGCTGACCCAGCTCACCGGACGGCGATGGGATACCGTCTCCTGGTTGGTCGTATCGACCAGGGGACGCCAGTCGCGGCCCGGGCTGTCGGCGAAGTTGGCCGCGGTGGCAGCGAACATGTTGCGAGTCTGTTCCAGCGAGCGCATGCCCGCGCGCGCCGTCAGCACGTTGCCCCAGTACTGCGTCATGCCTTCGTAAACCCACAGCAGATCGTCGCGCATGGGGTAGCTGAAGTTGGGCGTCCAGAGATCGTTGGGACGGCGGAATTTTCCGTTCCAGGAGTGCGTGTACTCGTGTGCCAGAAGGTCGCTGCCGCGCCAGTGAGTCAGGTAGTCGGCGCCCGTGCCGTCCTCACTCGACTGATGGTGTTCCAGCCCCTCGCCGCCGACCACATCACTGAGCAGGAGAAGAAAGTCATAGTGCTTGTAGTGATGCGATCCGTAGAGCTTGTCGGCCTCGAGCGCAAGATTCTTGTGCATCTCCAGCTCTTTGGGTGTCATCTTCACGTCCTCAGCCGTGTCGCCGAAGACATTGACGTGAACGATGTCGGTGGAGGTGGGAGAGAGATCGTAGCGCGCAAAATGGATACCGGCAAAGAGCGGCGAATCCACCAGCTGATTCAAAGGCGTCTTCGCAAAGTGGATCGCTCCGTCCGCCGGAGGCGTGTTGCTCTGCGTTCCATCCGGATTCTCAAGCGCCGTGGCGTACTTCCATCCCGAGGGCAGCGTGAGCGTCGCCTCAAACGGGATGTCCCGCGAGAAATAGCCGGCCGGGTACATGAGCAGCTCGTTCCACTTGAGGTCGACGATGGCGTCGGAGAACTCGATGCGGCCCACGGTTGGCCGGACCGCGGCGAGGTAGTCGAAGTCCAGGCCAACGGTCTTGGCGCCGCGCGGAAGCGGAACGTGAAAGGCGTAGACGTCCGTCGTATCGCGCGTCCACTGCACGCGCTTGCCGTCGACTGTCGTGACCACGCCCGCGATGTTGGCAATCGGTCCGCTCGGCGCATGCTCGCCCGGAATCCACTCCGGGTACAGCAGAATCATCTGTTTTGACCCCGGCACGACCGGGATCTCTTCGTGCACCTTTTCAACGCGATCGGTAAAGTCGCTGGCATCCACTTTCAGCTGAATCGGACCCACGTACGGCTTATCGATGGGTGCCGGCAGCGGCGGCGGCAGCGGTACAGGTTCAGGCTGGGGCTGTGGTGCAGTCTGCGCCTGCGCGCACGACACAAAAACGGCGGAGAGGAGAACACCCAAGGCAGCTCGTTTCATATCCCCCAGTGTATTCCGAACATTTATCGCTGGACGACTGGATCGATCTGCCCTGCCCCGAAACTACTCGGCCGCGTCGTGGATCGTCGTCAGCTTCAGGATCTCGAGCTCGCGCTTGCCGGTCGGCGTCACAACCGTTGCCGCGTCGCCCACCTCCTTGCCGATCAGCGCGCGCCCGATCGGCGAAGTCGTCGAGATAAGCCCCTTCGCCACATCCGATTCCTCGCTCGTCACCAGCTTGTACGTCAGCTCCTCGTCCTTGCTCGTGTCGAACACCACCACCGTCGAGCCGAACCCGACCTTATCGCGCGGAATGTTGGCCATGTTGACCAGCGAGAGCTCGGCCATGCGCTTCTTCAGCTGCCCCAGCCGAGCGTTCACAAACTCCTGGCGCTGCTTGGCCATGTGGTACTCGGCGTTCTCCGACAGGTCGCCAAGCGCCACCGCCTTCTTAATCTCGGCGGGCAACTCGGTGGTGAGCTCGTACTCGAGAGCCTTGATCTGCTCTTGCAGCGACTTCATGATGTCTTGCATGCGCGGGTCTGCTTTTCCCAGCCTCTTGGACTTGGCTAAGGCTCAGGAGTGAAAACTCCATTATACGAGAGCAGATTCGCAGCTTCGGAATCCTTCCTCATCGCTGCTACGGCTCCATCTCCGGATCGGGCAGCAGCGCCGGTCCTGCTCGCTGCGATAGGAACGACTCCAGCATCAGCGTCGCCGCTACCTGATCGATGACGTCGCGGCGGCTGATGCGAGCGCCGCGCCCAGACACGCGAGGATCATGCCCGGCGCGATCCAGCAGCTCGTGCGCCTCGCGTGTCGTCAGCCGCTCATCCAGCAGATGATGCTGGAGCCCCGGATGCTGCGCCGCGAGCAACCTCGCAAACGCCTGCGCCTTCGCCGCCTGCTCGCTCGGCGATCCATCCGCGTGCACCGGATTCCCCACCAATACCGTCGTCACGTTGTGCTGGCGAATGAAGCGCGCAATCGCCTTCAAGTCCGCGCGCTCGGTCGTGCGATGCAGCGTGAACAGCGGCTGCGCCGTCAGGCCAAGTGCATCGCTGATCGCCAGGCCGATGCGCTTGTCGCCGACATCGAGCGCCAGAACTCGCTCCGCCATGCTCCCAATCTATCCCGCCTTCCGATTCTTGCGCAGGATCGCAAACAGGATGAACAGGTATTCGAAGAGCCGTTCGACAAACACCCACGAGTAGTTGGTGTCCGGAATATCTTTGAGCGCCATGATCGTGCGCGTTACCGCCTCCGCGCCGAACGAGATGGCGAACGCGAGGAACAGGAAGTCGCGCGTGCGCGTCCAGAACCGCAGAAAGAAAACCGCGGCCACCAGTGAAGCCGTAGCGACGAATCCCAGCGAGAACCCTTCAATCAGCATGCCTGCTCCGCATCCGCATTCTGAATCCTCACTCAGAATCCCAGATGAGCCCGTACAGAAGAATCAATATCGAAACTGCGGTCACCCCGCGCCGCAGAAGATGAAGGTCAATGGCGGTCGGAAGAACACTGAGATCCAGAAACGCCAGCGCGCTCGACAACGCCAGACCCAGAAAGCAAACGCTGCTCCACAGCAGCAGCCGGAATCGAGACCGGCGATAGCCGCGCGCCAGCAGCACGCCGCACGCCAGCGCGACGAACGTGCCCAGCAGATAAATTGTCGCGTCCATCACCGCATTCATTTCAGCCCTTCCTAAACCGGAATGCATTCGCAAACGCACGAACACTTGGGGAGGCTTTGGAGTGAATTATGCCGGAGATTCGAATCAGTTCGCGCCGATAACTTTCTTCCACCGCCGCCAGCAGCCGGTTCCGCTCCTCCGACCGCCGGTCGTAGAACGCCGAACTCGCTGCCGCCACGTCGCGTTCGATCAGTCCGCGGCGGTGCAGATCATCGACGATCGCTGCCGCATGTCCCTCCGCAATGTAAAGCTGTTCCGCGATCTGCGCCGTCGTCGAGGTCTGCGGCGCACACCGCCACAACAGCAGCAGCGCCTCCAGGTGAGGCACGCTGTCGATTTCATCGAGGATGAAACGATCTACGTTTGGCTGCTCGTCCGCCATCGCGTACCTCTAAGGCTATCGCATTACTATGTCGGCTCACGACAAAAGCAATGCTTAACCTTCGTGGGATCGAAGCCCGAACCATCTAGGATGCTGAGACCCAATTCAATCCGGCCCGAATCAACCTCGCCCGAATCCACCAAACAGCGACTGCAGCTCCTCTCCTGAAGGTGTGTCGCGAAGTGTGACCATTCAAGCCGTTTTTGCTCTGAAGAAAACGGCATCCGCTGATGTTACTGACGCCATAACGTCAGGAGAAATGCTCTTAGACTGTCTGCTGAGGTGACCTGGGTGCGACTTTTCAAACTCCTGCTGGTGCTTGTCGTCCTCGCGGCTGCGGCGGTGGCGTTTCTGTTCCTCGTCCCCTATGGTCCCACGACCGAGCAGTTCGTCGATATCGCACCCGGGACCAGCACTCTTGCCATCGGCCGCCAGCTCCAGCAGGCTGGCCTCTTGCGCAGCGGCTACGAGCTCGAAGCCCTGAAGGTCACCCGCGGTGGAACCCTCAAGGCCGGCGAATACAGGTTCGATCATCCAGCCACGCCGATGGAGGTCTACAACCGCCTTCGCCGCGGCGACGTCTACACCATCTCCCTCACCATCCCCGAAGGCTTCAACATCTTCGATATCGCCGGCGCAATCCAGGCCGCCGGCCTCGGCTCCAGCGCCAGCTTTCTCACCGCCGAGCGTCAACACACCGAGCTCATCTCCGCCTGGAGTCCGCATGCGCAGTCGCTCGAAGGCTTCCTCTTCCCGGACACCTACAAGTTCGATCGCCACACCTCGCAGATGCAGATGCTGGGTGCCATGGTGAAGCGCTTCGCCGAGGTCGCCACTCGCCTGCGCCTCGCTCCCGCCGACGCGGAGCGCACCGTCACCATGGCCTCGCTCATCGAGCGCGAGGTGCACGTCAACGCCGAGCGGCCCATCGTCGCCGGCGTCTTTGAAAACAGGCTGCGCGAAGGAATGCCGTTGCAGACCGACCCGTCGGTCATCTACGCTTCGCTGCTCAACGGCACCTGGACCGGCGTCATCCATGAGAGCGAGCTGCACTCGGACTCCGCCTACAACACCTACACCCATCCCGGCCTTCCTCCAGGGCCCATCTGCAATCCCGGTGTCGCTTCGCTTCAGGCGGCCCTGCATCCCGCGCAGACCGACTACATGTACTTTGTCGCCAATCCGGACGGATCGACCAAGTTCGCCAAGCAGCTGGATCAGCACAACGCCAACGTCGCGATCTATCGCCAGCAGACCCGCTAGGAACGTTCGGGTCAAGTCCGGACTGCGTTCGAAAAACGCCCGCCTTACGGTCAGGATTTCTCTGGTCTGCAACCTCCGTTCGGCCGAATATCGGCTGGCCACGATCACGATTTCCAGAGGTGTTACCAGGAAGGCACTTGGGGTAGCAAGTTGTGCACCCCCAACAGCTTGTATGTCAAAGAGGGGTATGAAGTTTGCCGCACGTCTATCCCTCAATGCAAGCGAAAATTAGGCGAAACTAGAAAGCAAAACTCTCGCAATATACGCCTAACCTATTGTCTGGAAAATCTTTAGTTCGCCCAACGATCTGTGGGAAATTTTTCGTTGACACAGGGTGGGGGCGCGGCTCTATAACCGCAGAACTCTCCCCCCGCGGACGGCGGTTCGGAAGGAAAGGTCCGGCGGCTGAGGTCTTGGTCGGGGCGGCAGAGCGATGTTGGGGCTGGGGTCTCCCATGGACCGGCCTGATCCAACCGTGACAAACAGGCCTTCGGCCTGGGGCGCGATGGCACCAAAGTAGAGTGCGAACCGCCCGAGCCCGAAGGTCTCAGCAACCTGGACGAGCCCATCCGACCGCTGAATCAGACGAGGCTCGACGGGGGAGTTGTGCCTCGGAGAAGAGAAATGAAGCACTTGTGCGTTGAATTGAAGGTATGTGAGGGGTGCGGAGGGCTTTGGCTCCGCGCTCTCGGCCATGGGGTCTACTGCCGCCATTGCGCGCTGCGACTGTCGGAGTTTCCGATACCGCGCGGACGCAGCCGGGCGGGGCGGAAGCGGAAGGTTCGCTTGGCCGTATGTGAAGGGGGTGCACGATGAAGGTGGGGTCCGGAATGAAGAAAGCAAGCAGTGGATTGCGTTTGGTGCACGTGTCGCAGCAGATTCAGACAGCCGGCCTCCGCGAGGCCACCACGGGCATGCCCGTGGCTGTGCCGAGGATCTGGGCGGTCGCCGAGCCGGTAGCCGCGCCGGCCGCGGAAAGCCACCCGGCGCCCCAGGCGCCCCAGGTACCGAAGCTGGAGCTGGCCTTCTATCGCAAGTACACAGAAGCCATGCTCCGGCGCTATCTGCGGGTCTCCATGGAGGTCGGCCGCGTGCCGTCCATGATGGGGCGCGAGCTCTTCCGCGGCAACGTCTCCCACTACAAGGCGGATGGCTTCGAGGATGGAGTCATCTTCTGCGTGGACGTGGAACGCTGCCTCGCCAAACTCCGCAAGGACGATCAGCGGCTCATCCAGCGCATCGCCATCCAGGGGTACACGCACGAAGAGGCTGCGCCCCGGCTCGGTCTCAGCTTCAAGTGGTGCGTCCTCCGCTACGGCCGGGCGCTCGATCGGCTGACCGAGGTCTTTCTGGCTGGCCGTCTCCTTGAGCCTCAAAAAATGCTGTCAAGACCCTGAAACGGTGGAAAACTCAATAACCAGCCTCGAATGCGCAACTTGGCCGAGGAAAAATCAGTACATGATAATTTCACTCGGCTTGGTATTCTAAAGAAGTAAAGATCAAGCGGGAGACCACACACGGTCTCCCGCTTTTATTTTTCAGGGGGAATCGGAGTGCGATGTGGTGGGATGAGGCGTATGGGACGGTCTTCACAGCGAAATGTGGAGCTGATGGCGGAGGCCGGCGAAACCGGCCAGCCGCCGAAGCCGTTGCGGCCGAAGCAATGTCATAAATACCTGCAGAGAACGCTCGCCGTCGCGTTTCCGGCGATCGTGGAAGGATTCTTGAAGGAAGCGCGCAACGGCGGCTGCGCGCACATGAAACTCGCCGTGGAGCTGCTGGAGTCGGCAAAGCCCGAACCGCGCCGCACCAAAGGCTCCGCGCAGCGATTCCTCGAAGAATTGGGCGAATGATCCGGAACAAAAGACAGCCGATTTCGAGCCGGAACACCCAGATTCTGAACCAAAGTGAGTCCTGCCGCATCGGATTCGGAAGTGACCTTCGCCGATATACTTAGGCCTGCAGGGATGAGAAGAAGTCTCCGAGCTTTATCGATGGCGGGCGTGTTGGCGGTTGTCGGCTTGACCGGCTGCTTCCGGACGACGCAAATCGTGCAGCGGACCCAGGCCCCGGAGATGTACCGATCGACCTCGGTCGAGAACCTGGAAAAGATCATCTCCGACCGCGATGCCGCCATCAAGACGCTGACGGCCTCTGTTCTGCTGACGGCTTCGACCGGCGGCGGCAAAGAGGGCAAAGTCGTCACCTACACGTCGTTCAAAGGCTACATTTTTGTGCGCAAACCGCATGATTTGCGCGTCATTATGCAACTTCCCGTGATCGGTTCGCGGGCCCTGGACATGGTTTCGAACGGCGATACCTTCACGCTGGTGCACGCCACGGCGGGCCATGGCGACGTGTGGATCCAGGGCAACAACACGGTCACAACGCCGTCCAAAAACGGCCTTGAGAACCTGCGGCCGCCGGTATTTTTCGACTCGCTGCTGGTGCCCGGCGTTTCGCCCGATGAGTTTGTCAGCCTGTCGGAATCGACGCGGGTGCTGGCGCCGCCGTCCAAGCACGCGCCGGCCATCGAAGAGCCGGATTACGACCTCGCCGTGTTGAAGCGCGGAGCGGGCAACACGCTGCACCTCGAGCGGTTGGTGCACTTCAGCCGCGTGACGCTGCTTCCGTTTGAGCAGGACATTTATAACGACAAGGGAGAGCCGGAGACGATCGCCACCTACGACAAGTACCAGGACTTCAACGGCATCGAGTTTCCGATGCTGATCAACATCAAGCGGCCGATCGACGAATACACGCTGAAGCTGCAGGTGACGAAGCTGACGCTAAATCAGCCGCTCGAGAACGATCAATTTGAGTTGAAGATTCCGCCGGGCGTGACCGTGCAGCACCTGCAATAAAAACTACACAAGACCGGCGCGGGCAGCGTGACCGGCGATCTGCTGATTAATCTCGAGCGCGAGGGCGAGCGCCTCGCGTCCGGCAGCGCCGCTGACGCGCGGCTGCTTGCGGCTGCGCACGGCGTTGAGAAAGTTTTCGAGCTCCAGGCGGAGCGGTTCCGCGCGGGGCGGATCGAGCTTTTCGAGCGAGAGTCCGGGCGAAGGATGGGAGTGTTCGGCGGCGGCGAGCTGCGCTGCGTCGAACGATTTGCCGCTGCTGAGCTGCGCAATCAGAGTCGGGTCCACCTTGATGGTGAGCAGCTCCTGGCGCGCGAAGTCGAGTGAGAGATACTCGTGCGGCTGAAAGAGACGCAGCTTGCGGACCTGCTCGGTGGAGACGCGGCTGGCGGTGAAGTTGGCGACGCAGCCGGAGTCGAACTCGACGCGCACGTTGGCGATATCGACCTTGGGTGAGAGCACGGGCAGGCCGACGGCGCGGACCTCTTTCACGCGCGACTGCGTGAGCGAGAGAACGATGTCAAGGTCGTGAATCATGAGGTCGAGGACGACGTCGACGTCGAGCGAGCGCGGCGTGAAGACGGAGAGGCGATGCGCCTCGAAGAACATGGGGCGCGTGATGCGCTGTGCGGCTGCGGTGACGGCGGGGTTGAAACGTTCGAGGTGGCCGATCTGCAGGATGCGCTGATGGCGCTCGGCAAGCGCGAGCACGCGGTCGGCTTCGGCGAGCGACGCGGCAAACGGTTTTTCGATGAGAACGTCGATGTTGACGGCGAGGAGCTGTTCGGCGACGGCCGCGTGATGGATGGTGGGAACGCAGACGGAGGCGGCGTGGAAGTGCTGCCGTGAATGGAGCGCTTCTTCGACGGAGGCGAATGCGGGGATGTCGTAGAAGGAGGCGAGCTCGGCGCGGCGCGTGGGGTCGGGCTCGATGAGGGCAGCGAGCTCGACCTCGCCGGGCTGCAGGGATTCGAGCTCGCGATAGACGCGGAGATGGTTTCGGCCGAAGGCGCCGCCGCCGACAACTGCGATGCGCGGAACCGATTCGTTGGTGCCCTGGTGGGCGGGCTGAAAGGGAGGCAAGGGAGTTACTTCTTTGCGGAGGTTGCGGGAGATTCCACGGCCTCGCGGCAGCGGGCGTAGAGCTCGAGCAGTTGGTTGATCTGGTCTTCGGACTTTCCGGCGCTGGGCGGGCCGAAGCCGGTGGATGCGCTTCCTGTACGGCCGACGTTGGCGTGCGGAGCGATGAACTTCAACAGATCGAGGGCGATGTCTTCAGAGCGGCGAGCCGAGCTGGTGCTGGATTCCATAGATGCCTTTCAGGATGTTGCTGAAGCTGATGGTAGCGGGTGAGCTGGAACGCACGCAACGTGCGGTGCGTGCAAGCAAAGACAGAAGCAGATTCCCTTCGGGAATGACACAAAGAAAAGCAAGGTCAAAAAAGAGAAGACAGATGCGAGGTGTGATGCGAGGAGTGAGGCAGGGATGGACCCTGGTGTCGTTGATCGCAACGTTGTTGACGGTTGTGGTCGGGGTGTGCGGGCATGCGGCGGCGCAGGTGACGACGACGACGGTGCAGGACACGGTGTATCTGGCCGACGGGACGCCGGCGAGTGGAACGATTGTAGTGAGCTGGCCGGCGTTTACGACGGCGGCGGGACAGGCGGTGGCGGCGGGGAATACGTCGGTGACGCTTGGAACGA
>DATJSM010000035.1:0-6425 GCA_035504135.1 Candidatus Aquilonibacter sp.
CATCAAGGCGGCCAGCGGTGAGCCGGGACTCAAGTTCACGGTCGATTTCGGCATGGGCATGCTGAACGCTCTGAACCTGGGCGACGTCGTCAACGAGCTCGTCTACCAAATCCGGCCATTCGAAGTGAACAGGGGAGAAACAGATCGCGTGATCCGCCAGGCCACCACCACCCTCACCGATACGCTGCGTGACCGGAAGCGCTGGCACGTCGACGACGCCGCACCCAAGTGGTTGCTGCCGATGCTTTCGAAGAATTCGAAGGTGAAAGGCATCGCCTGCACCCTGGGCAAAGTGGCGCACAACCTCTACGGCAGGGACTACGTCGACGCTCTGCATGCCTGCCGCGATTCGATTGACTCCATCCAGGTCGACCGCCTGCGCGTCAAGCCCGTCATCAAGATCACCGGTGAGTTCTGGGCGCAGACCACCGAGGGCGACGGCAATTTCAACATGTTTGCGTTCCTCGAGAAGGAGGGCGCGCAGGTTCTGGTCGAGCCGATCGCCACGTGGATCGCCTACATGATGTATGTCGCCAAAGCTGGCATCCGCGAGCGCTTCGATGCCCAGGCGCCCCACCGCGATCCGAAGTGGTACGAGCTGCAGAAGCGTGCGGTCAATGGCGTGGCCCTGCTGAAAAAGACAGGCGGCCTCGGCGCCGGTTCCGCGATGTGGACTTACTTCTATCACCGGACCATCAGGCACCTCAGCGATGGCGCCGTTCATCGTCTCGTCCCGCAAAAAGAGCTCTCGCGGCTCGCGCATCCGTTCTATCACCAGCTCGCCCGCGGAGGCGAGGGCTACATGGAGGTGGGCAAGAACGTCTATTACACGGTGAATCACCTCTGCCACATGGTGCTCGCGCTCAAGCCCTTCGGCTGCATGCCATCCACGCAATCCGATGCTGTGCAGTCGCGCGTGGTCAGCAAGTACAACGAGATGATCTTTCTGCCGATCGAAACCTCAGGCGAAGGCGAGGTCAACGCCCACAGCCGGGTGCAGATGGCGCTGGCCTCGGCAAAGGCCAAGGCGCGCGCCGAATTCGAAGACGTTCTCCGCAAAACAGGCAAGTCTATCGACGATCTGCGCGAGTACGTCGACCGTCACCCGGAAATGAAGCACGCCCTCTACAAGGTGCCGCATCGCAGGGACATTGCCGGCACGGCCGCGCAGTTCGCGTTCCATGTCAGCGACAGCATCGACCGAGATGATCCGCCTCGGCGTTTTCCGGGCAAGCTCATTCCGGCGCGGCAGGTGGCCTGATGCGTGCGGCCGTTCGGCTGATCCTGGAAGCTTGCCTTGGCATGACCCTCCTGGGATTTGTCTCGAGAGTACGCGCAGCCCTCGAAACGCTCTCGCGCTCTTCACCCGCTTCCGCATCAGTGGCCGCGGCCGGCCGGCGGGAGATGGCTGACTTCTGATTGCGAACCTTGCAGGCAACGGAGAGGAAGCAAATGCAGCAGCTCATGGTCGGGCTCGATGTAGGTTCAACAACCGTGAAGGCGGTCGTCGTCGATCCGGCAACGGATACGATTCTCTGGCAGGATTATGAGCGTCACGAAACCCGCCAGCCGGAAAAGGTACTGGAGTTCCTCGGCCGCATGGAGAAGGACACCGGTATTTGCCCGGAGAACACGCGGATTTTCGTTACCGGGTCGGGCGCCGGCACCCTTGCCGAGATGCTCGGCGCGAAATTCGTCCAGGAGGTCCACGCGGTCTCGCTCGCCGTCGAAAAACTCCACCCTGAAGTCTATTCCGTGATCGAGCTTGGCGGACAGGACGCCAAGATCATCGTTTTCAAGGATGATGCGGAGAGTGGCCGCAAGAAGAAAATTCCGTCCATGAACGACAAGTGCGCTGGCGGCACGGGCGCGGTGATCGACAAAATCAATGCCAAACTGAAGATCCCTGCGGCGGAACTCGCCAACCAGGCATATCACGGTATCAAGCTCCACAAAGTCGCCGGCAAATGCGGAGTGTTTGCGGAAACCGACATCAACGGCCTGCAAAAAACGGGCACCCCGCCGCACGAGCTCATGGCTTCGCTGTTCGAAGCGATCGTGTTGCAAAATCTCAGCGTGCTCACCCGGGGCAATACTCTGCTTCCCCACGTGTTGCTCCTCGGAGGCCCGAACTCCTTCATCCGTGGGATGCGCGAGGCGTGGCAGGCAAATATCCCGCGCATGTGGAAGGAGCGCAAAGTCCAGCTCCCCGAAGGGGCTAAGCCCGAAGATCTCATCAAGGTTCCCGACAACGCGCAGTATTTTGCGGCGCTCGGCTCGGTCGAGTTCGGCAAGGATGAGGAGCCGGAAATCGGCCGTTACCTCGGCACCAAAAAGCTCCGGTGGTACATCGAATACGGACGCGCGGAAGAGAAAGCGACCGCTGGCGGCAAAGGCCTCGTCACCAGCACCGGCGAGCTCGATGAATTCCGGTCCGCGTATCGCAGGAAGAAGTTCGTTCCCGCCGAATTCGTTCCCGGCCAGGTGGTCTCCGGTTTCGTTGGCGTCGATGGCGGCTCAACCTCCACCAAGGCCGTGCTGCTCAGCCTCGAGGGCGATGTCCTGTGCAAGGCCTATCAGCTCTCCAACGGCAATCCCATCCAGGACACGATCGAGATGTTCGATAAGCTGCGCTCCCAGGTCGAGGGCAAAGGCGCGGAGCTCGCGGTTCTCGGTGTCGGAACCACTGGCTACGCCAAGGACATTCTCCGTGACGTGCTGAACGCCGACGTGGCCCTGGTCGAAACCGTCGCCCACACGGAATCCGCGCTCAAGTTCTACGACGATCCGCATGTCATCGTCGACGTGGGTGGCCAGGATATCAAGCTCATTGTCCTCAAAGACGGCCGCGTCAAAGATTTCAAGCTCAACACGCAGTGCTCAGCCGGCAACGGATATTTCCTGCAGTCGACAGCGGAAGGCTTCGGCATGAAGATCGAGGACTTCGCCGATGTGGCGTTTTCCGCGAAGTCCATGCCGGCTTTTGGCTATGGCTGCGCCGTCTTCATGCAGTCCGACATCGTCAACTTCCAGCGCCAGGGCTGGCGCTCGGAGGAGATCCTGGCCGGCCTCGCCGATGTGCTGCCCAAAAACGTCTTCCTCTACGTTGCCAGCATCCCCAATCTCGCCGCTCTTGGTTCGCGCTTCGTGCTCCAGGGTGGAACCCAGAACAACCTCGCCGTCGTCAAAGCCGAAGTCGATTTCATCCGCTCCAGCTTCCGGGCCAACGGCAAAGAGCCGGAGATCATTGTTCACGAGCACTGCGGGGAGTCCGGGGCCATCGGTGCTGCGCAGGAAGCTCTGCGCCTCTGGAAGAACGGCCGTCGCACCACCTTCATCGGCCTCGATGCCGTCAGCCAGATCCGCTACCGCACCACGCGCAATGAAGACACACGCTGCTATTTCTGCAAGAACAATTGTCTGCGCACCTTCATCGACGTTGACGTCAGCGGCGGCTCCGCGCAGGCTACTGAAGCTCCCGCGCCCGTCGCCGAAGACCGCGAGGCCACGCCCGAGGAGGTAAGCGCCGCAATAGCGAATCTCCCCAGCCTCGAGCAGATCCAGGCAAATCTGCCGGCTCATGGATCATCGTGCAGCACCGGGCACGACGGAGGCAGTTGCGGCTGTGGATCCTCCCCATCGCAGTCGCTCCGCGCCAAAATCGAGCCCCTCATTCAAATCCAGGCTGCCCCCGGCGCGAAGACCGCTGTCGAAGCTCCGAAGCCCACCGGCGACTTCCAGCCGCGCAAAACGAAAGTTCCCCTGCGAATGGGCGAACAGCGCCTCATCATCGCCACATGCGAAAAGGGCGCTGTCGAGGACCTGGATGACATGAAAGGCATCAAGGCCGACATCGACAAAATCAAAGCGGCCAACCCGAACTTCGTCGACATCGCCGCCCGCGAAGTCTTTCGCGCGCGCGAGGTCGCGAGCGTCGCCGATCCCATCCCATCGGCCAAAGGCGTCTTCGTTTCGAAAGCGGCCAAGGACCGCGCGGCCCTCATGGAACGCCGGAAGGGTTTCCGCATCGGCATCCCACGCCTTCTCAACACCTACACCTACGCCCCGTTCTTCAACGCCTACTTCGCCGCGCTCGGCATCAAGCCCGAAAACATCGTCTACTCCGACTACACCACGCCCGAACTTTACCGCGCCGGCGCCAGTCGCGGCGCCGTTGACCCCTGCTACCCCTCCAAGATTGGAATCGCCCACGTCTTCAACCTCCTCGTCGCCAAACACAGCAAGAAGCCCCTCAACGCAATCTGGTTTCCGATGTATGACGTCCTGCACACCCATCTCGTGAATTTGACCGGATCGAATGCCTGCCCCACCGTGACCGCCACGCCGAACGCCGTCAAGGCCGCCTTCACCAAGGAGAGCGACCTCTTCGCCGAGAACAACATCCAGTACCTCGATCCCATTCTCAACCTGCTGGACCGCAGGATCTGCGCCGACCAGATGTACAAAGTGTGGTCCCCAATCCTCGGCCTGTCGCGCGAGGAAAACGACCGCGCCATCGAGGTCGGCTTCCAGGCGCTGGCCGAGTGCGAAGGTGACATCCGCCGTCAGGCGCGGTCCGTCCTTGATCAGCTCGAACGCGAGGACCGCATCGGCATCGTCATGCTCGGTCGCGTCTACCACCACGATCCCGGCCTCAATCACGAGATCATGGAAGAGTTTCAGAAGCTCGGCTATCCGGTTTTCTCGCAGAGCACACTGCCAATTGACGAAGACATGCTGGAACGCCTCTTCGGCGAGGAGGTCCGTGCCGGCATCATCACGCACCCGCTCGACATCAGCGATGTCTGGAAGAACCGCTATTCGACCAGCACCAATCATAAGGTCTGGGCGGCCAAGTTCACCGCGCGCCACCCCAACCTCGTTGCTCTTGAGGTTTCCAGCTTCAAGTGCGGCCACGACGCTCCCATCTACGGCGTCATCGAGAGCATCATTGAGCGCTCCGGGACGCCCTACTTCTCCTTCAAGGACCTCGACGAGAACAAGCCCTCCGGTTCCATCCGCATCCGCGTGGAGACCATCGACTATTTCCTCCGCCGCTATCGCGAGGACATCATCGAACGCCACCGGAAAGAGCGTCTCATCGAAGCGCAGATGGCTGCTTTCGAGCGTTCCCTGCGCAGAAATAAGGAGGACGAATATGATCTGGTCGCTGCGGCAGGCGATTAGCAGGGATCCGCGTCTTCTTCGCGCCCGCTTCGCTGCCCAAACCCGCCGCCTTTCCGCGGTAAACATCTGCCTTGGCCTCTCGATTTTGCTCGCAGCTGTCGCGGCCCCTCAAGCCGCCACACAGCAGCTCCACGCGGTCGCGCCTCCGCCTGTCGCTGATATCGTCCAGCAGTTGGTGGCCCGCAACCAGGAACGCGCCCGGCTTCTTGGCCCATATACCTCGCTCCGCGAGTACCACCTGCAATACATTGGCTTCCCGCACGCGGCAGAGGCAGCCCTCGTCGTGGACGTGACTTGCGAAAGCAACACCTCGATCCAGTTTCACGTCATTTCCGAATCCGGCTCCCATTTCCTCGCCAATCGCATTCTGAAGAGACTCCTGAAGGCCGAGCAGGACGCTGACCGCGAGCGTGGTGACAACGGTCTGACGCCGGCGAATTACAACTTCACGCTGGAGAGAACCGAAACCGACAAAGGCAGAAAGCTCTATGTCCTCCAGGTGGACCCGTGGCACGCGAAGGCGCTCCTCTATCGAGGCACCATCTGGGTTGACGCGCAGGATTATGCCGTCGTGAAAATCGATGCTGAGCCGGCACGCAGCCCCTCCTTCTGGATCCGCAACACGGAAATCCATCACACCTACCAGAAGATTGGCGACTTCTGGTTGCCGCAACAGGATCGCAGCCAGACCCGGGTCCGCCTCGGCGGCTCAGCCCTCCTGACGATCAAATATCAACAGTACCGGCTCAGTTCGGCCGCGCTTCCCTCGCCCGACGCAACAAACCAGGCGAGCGCCGACTTGAGCCCCTCCCACTGACCCGTGTCATCCGTCGCCCTCGTGTCACTGTCACGGTGTCAATACAGTCAGCGAAACGTCAAAGACGCGTCAGCGCCGCCCCGCTGAGCCTCCCCGCAGACAGATTTCCACCAGCATAAGGCTCCAGCACGCGCCTTTTCTGCTCCAGGCGCTCTTCACAATGGCACGGCGATTGCAAACTCCTCCAGTGAGAGGCACGCGTCTCGCTGGCTTCTGTGCCGGCGATCGCGCCCAAAGGAGAAATCATGATCGTCACGCTGTCAGCAGCGGGCGTAGCCGCGAACAGCTGGAATGGGACAGCGACCTGTTCCGCGGAGAATTGGCTCGATGAAATGGCGGAGCTATATCTGCTGGCCTTCATGCTCACGGCAAATAAGGAGACAGCCGAAACGTGCGTGCTCGAGTCGGTCGATGAATACCT
>DATJSM010000036.1:0-2764 GCA_035504135.1 Candidatus Aquilonibacter sp.
GAATTTCACCGCAGCTTTGGCGGTCGAAGCCTTGTAGGTGTCGATCGACAGCACGGCCTCCGGTTTCTGCTTCAACACGGCTTTAATTACGGGGAGAACGCGCCGCTGTTCTTCCTCGGCGTTGACCAGCTGGTGTTTGCCGGGGCGCGTCGATTCGCCGCCAATGTCGACGATATCGGCACCCTCCTCGAGCATTCGCAGCGCGTGCTCTGTCGCGGCCTGCGGATCGAGAAAGCGGTCGCCGTCGGAAAACGAGTCCGGTGTGACGTTTAGCACGCCCATCACGAGCGTGCGCCGGCCCAATTCAAGACTGCGCGTGCGCAGGCGCCAGATAAACTCATCGCGGCGTCGAAAACTCATGGCGCTTCAATGCTAAACTCCGCGCAAGGGATGAGAACCCAGGTACGGCACGCCTCGCTGGTCATCGTTGCTCTGCTTGCAGCCATCACTGCTGCCGGGCAATATCGTCAGCCTCCTAAGCACAAGGCCAGAGCCGGATCGCTCGCCGCCGCAATTAACGCTATTGTCAGCGAGCCATCGGTCTCCCGCGCGCACTGGGGCATCTCCGTCGTCGATCTCGATGGGGCGCCGATCTACGCCCTCAACGATGGGCAGTTCTTCCAGCCCGCATCGAACGCCAAGCTGCTCACGACTTCAACTGCGCTCGCTCTGCTGCCGCCGCGCGCCACATGGACGACGAACGCCGTCACCAGCGGAACCCTCGACTCAGCCGGTTACCTTCACGGCAGCGTGGTTCTCCTCGGCGCTGGCGATCCAACCATGTCCGGCCGCAGCTACCCGTTCCAGCAAAAGACCGAGCGGCCCAACCCGCCGCTGATGGCTATCCAGAGCATTGCCGATCAGATCGCCGCGGCCGGCGTCAAAGCCGTCGATGGAGACATCATTGGCGACGACACATGGTTCGTCTGGGAGCCATATGGATCGGGATGGGTGTGGGATGACCTTGAGTGGGGCTACGGCGCGCCCGTCTCGGCGCTGACCGTGAATGACAACGTTGTCTACCTGAATCTTCCGCTGAACGGCCAGCCTGCGCCGTGGAATCCTGACACGCCGTACTACACGCTCGAAAGCTCGCTGACCACGCTGCCCGGAAACCAGCCTCCCAGCCCCGGCATCGATCGCGCCCCGGGGTCGAAGAACGTGCGCGTGTACGGCACAACGAATCAGAACGGCCTGCATGTCTCGCTGGCAATCGAAGACCCGGCCGAATATGCGGCGATCGCTCTGCGTCAGATGCTGCTGGCGAAAGGCATCGACGTGAAGGGCACGGCGCGGGCGCAGCACCGGTTGTCGACCGATACAGAGGACTATCGCGCCGAGGTTGGGCAGTCAGTCGCGCTGCGTCCGCTCACGCTGAGCACCTTTGAGCCCTCCACCGCTGGAATGCGCGTCCTCGCAACGCACGTTTCTCCGCCGTTTGAGCAGGACATCACCGTGACAAACAAGGTGAGCCAGAACCTGCACGCCGAACTGTTTCTTCGCCTGCTCGGGCGGCTTGAGGCCGGTGACGGATCGATCGCCCAGGGAGTCCGGGTGGTGCGCCAGTTTCTCGCCGGCGCGGGAGTCGATCCGGGCGACATCGTGCTCTACGACGGCTCCGGACTATCCGCCCAGGACATGGTGACGCCGCGCGCGATGACGCACTTACTGACCTATGCCAATCGCCAGCCATGGGGCGCCGCATGGCGCGCCAGCCTTCCAGTTGGCGGCGTCGACGGCACGCTCTCTGCGCGCTTCGCCGAACCGGCTCATAAAGGCAGGGTCTTCGCCAAGACCGGAACACTTGGCGAAGTCAACGCACTCAGCGGATATCTGGTGACCGGCAGCGGCCGCACGCTGGTCTTTTCGGTGCTCTGCAACGACCACAACCCGTCGGGAGATGCGGCCCGCGTCGCCCTGGACAAGATCGTGGCCGCGATCGCCGCTGACAATTAGAGACGGTTCGATATGATCGATGATTGAGGCAAATTCGCCAAATCATTCTTGCTGCTATGGTCTTGCCCGCTCTTACGGCCTGCGGGCCGCCTCTCCCGCCTTCAAAGCCCTTGAGCGAACTTACTCCGCAGGAGGCCGCCGGACATGAGGTCTATGTCGCGCACTGTGCCCGCTGCCATTACGCGAACAGCGATCACTCGCTCCATGGACCGGGATTGCAGGCGCTCTTCAAGCAGAAATATCTGCCAAGCGGCGCGCCAGCGAACGACGAGCGAGTCACCGCCGTTATCCTGCGCGGACGCAATATGATGCCCGCCTTCGGCAACACTCTCAGCGACCAGCAGCTTGAAGATCTGCTCGCCTACCTGCACACACTATGACTGAACAGCAAGAAACGAAGCCGAAGCCTGACAATCCAGATGCAAAGAGCCTGCTCCCCGGCATAGCTGCCGTTTGCATCTGGAATCTGCTTCTCTGCGGCATCGGCCTGATTGGAGTCATCACGCACAACCTGCCTCCGGCAGTGATGATCCTCTGCGTCTTCTATGCGGTTTCGGCCAATGGCCTGCTCAAATTGCGCCGCTGGGGATGGGCGCTCACGCTCGCCGCGGCCTTTCTCTCGATGTGCTACGGCGTCTACGTGCTCTTCCGCTTTCATCAGCTGCCGATGATCGTGATGGTCACGGTGAACCTGGTGATCTTCCTGTATCTGGTGCGGCCGGAAGTGTTGGAGAGGGTGAAGTAGTAAAGGCTATTGTCTTCAAGGTGGGCGGAGTACTTCGTCCCGTCGAATGAAAAGGAGATTCCA
>DATJSM010000037.1:0-74764 GCA_035504135.1 Candidatus Aquilonibacter sp.
GGTGGTGGTGGTTTTGCTGGACATGGGTGGCTGACCCCCTCCCCGGGGTGTTTTGGTGCAAAGTCTTCAGAAGATTTGAGTTAAGGGTGGACTTTGGGTGGTTCGGCTTGAAAAAAGCGAAGGCCGCCGGGCTGGGAATCACGGGCGGCTTGAATTTCTATCTAGATCTATTGTTTCAGATGGAGCGGAATTAATTGGTAGTGATTTTTGAACAGGGTTAATGGTTTGGTTTGTGGGGGTTGGATGGGTTATCCACATTTGCAGGGGCTTGACAGGAGTTTGGAGGGGTGAATTTGGGTGGGGCGGGGCATCGAGCGCGAGGGGAGTCCGGACTATTTATCGCGCGTCTTAACGCGCGATAACCCACCCTTTCACTTTGTGAAAGGGTAGGCCACCCGGGTCTGTCGATCAGGATGAGATCGTGAAAGCAGGATGAGATCGTGAAAGGGTAGGCCACCCGGCGAGCCAAGACAACGGATTTGGTTTGGCTCAGGAGGGGTGGAAGATCTGGATGAGGAGCCAGGCGTTGAGGGCGGCGATGAGCCAGGCGACGGTCCAGGCGGAGTATTTGAGGAGACGGCCGTTGGCGAACTCGCCCATGCGGGCGGGGTCCGAGGTGAATTGCACGAGCGGGAAGACGGCGAAGCTGAGCTGCATGGAGAGGATCACCTGACTGAGGATGAGCAGGTTGGCGGTGCCGCGTTCGCCGTAGAAGAGTGTGACGAAGACGGTGGGGATGATGGCGAGCGAGCGCGTGATGAGGCGGCGGAGCCAGGGGCGGAGACGGATGTGGAGGAAGCCTTCCATGACGATCTGGCCGGCGAGGGTTCCGGTGATGGTGGAATTTTGACCGGAGGCGAGCAGGGCGAGGGCGAACATGGTGCTGGCTCCGGTGAAGCCGAGCATGGGCGTGAGGAGTTTGTAGGCGTCGCCGATCTCTGCGATGCCAAAGTCACCGTGGCGGTGGAAGACGGCGGCAGCGAGGATGAGGATGGCGGCGTTGACGAAGAGCGCGAGCATGAGCGCGGTGGCGGAGTCGATGTTGGAGAAGCGGATGGCTTCGCGCTTGCCGGCGGAGGTGCGCGGGTAGTTGCGCGTTTGGACGATGGAGGAGTGCAGGTAGAGGTTGTGCGGCATGACCGTCGCGCCGAGGATGCCGATGGCGATGTAGAGCATGTCGTGGTTGGCGACGATGGCCGCGGAGGGGATGACGAGGTTGCGGGCGATGGGCAGCCAGTCGGGGTGGGAGCGAAGGACTTCGATCCCGAAGAGGACGCTGATGGTGCCGATGAGGGTGATGACGAGGGCTTCGAGGTAGCGGAAGCCGCGGTTTTGGAGAAGCAGGATGAGGAGGACGTCGGCGCCGGTGATGAGGACGCCGAAGATGAGGGGGATGCCGAAGAGAAGCTGCAGCGCGATGGCGGAGCCGATGACCTCGGCGAGATCGCAGGCGGCAATGGCGACTTCGGCGAAGAGCCAGAGCGCGATGGAGGTGCGGCGCGAGTAGGTGTCGCGGCAGGCTTGTGCGAGGTCGCGCTCGGAGGCGATGCCAAGTTTGAGCGAGAGGCTTTGGAGCAGGATCGCCATCAGGTTGGAGAGCATGATGACGAAGAGCAGGGTGTAGCCGTAGCGCGAGCCGCCGGCGAGGTCGGTGGCCCAGTTGCCGGGGTCCATGTAGCCGACGGCGATGAGAAAGCCGGGGCCGGCGAAACCGAGGATGCGACGCCAGAGGGCGCCGCGGGAGATGCGAACGGAGGCGAAGACGTCGGGGAGGGACGGCTCAAGCGCGCGAGGACTGTGGGGCAGGGGCTCGGCGACGGATTGGGAGACTGGGGTCATGTCGAGCGGCGGACCGTGAGGTCTTAGATGCAGTATGCCATAAAGACTTAACCGTGGTTATGTGAATCTTTCTGGCGTGAGGTTGGACGGGATTGGAGAATCGTCCGGCATAACGCGATACCCCACCCTTTCACGATGAGACCGTGAAAGTGTAGGCCACCCGCCTTCATGGCTCGCGATAAGAGGCCTGCCGGGTCGGGCTTATCTGGCTTTTGGTTTGCGGGGTTTTGCGGGAGTGGGCGGGCGGAGCCAGATGTGATGGGCGGCGAAGAGGCCGAGCGTGATTTCGCGGGAGGGGGTGCGGACGCGGAGGGTGTCGTCGTAGTTGCGGGCGATGGGCGTGAGGGTGACGCCGGGGCCGATGTTGAGGGTGTGGAGGAATTCGAGCAGGCGGGCGTCGCGCTCGTAGAGCGAGGCGACGACCATGGCGCGGCCGGAGGGTGCGTCGGAGAGGCGCACGAGGCCGCGGCGCTGGAGCTGCGCGGGTGTTTCGGGGAGGACGCGGTTGCCGTGCGGGCAGTCGCCTTCGGGGCCGAGGCGCTCGATCAGCTTGGCTTCGAAGGCGGGCGAGATGACGTGCTCGAGGCGCTCGGCTTCGGCGTGAATGTGGTGCCACTCCATGTGGAAGATCTCGGAGAGCATGCGCTCGACGAGGTGATGGCGGAGGGCGGTGCGGTGAGCGGCTTCGCGGCCCTTGGAGGTGAGCTTAAGCGGGCCGTCGGCGGAGGAGACGTAGCCGTCTTCGCGGAGGCGGCGGAGAGCCTTGGTGACGGCGGGCTGGGAGACCTCGAGCCACTGGGCGAGGAAGGCAGGGATGACGGTGTGGCCTTCGCTCTCGGCCTCGATGATGGCCTTGAGGTAGTCCTCTTTGGAGACGGTGATCTCGGCGGCTGGCATTGATGTAAGTTAACCACGGTTTGGTGCGGAGGGGAAGTGGAGGTTTTGGGGATTTGGGATATGGGGCGACTGGGAGCTGTGAGCTGCGAGCTTTGAGCTTTGAGTGAGGGGGGCTGATCGACTCAGCCCAAGTTGTTTGCTGCCGGGCGGTTTTCTCGCGCGTCTTAACGCGCGATACCCCACCCTTTCACTTTGTGAAAGGGTAGGCCACCCGGTCGTTGCAGCGGGTGGGGTTGACGGGGTGGCTATACTTGGTGGGGCTTCGAAGCAGAGAAGAAGCGGCTGGGTGGTGATCGGTGCGATCCGATGTGGACGATGCGAAGGTTTCGCTGAGGGTGGAGCTCGCGGGCAGGACGGATGTGGGGATGGTGCGGCGCTCGAACCAGGATGCGTTTGCGGTGGTGGAGTCGCTGGGGTTGGCAGTGGTGTGCGACGGGATGGGCGGGCCGGCGGGCGGGGACGTGGCGAGCCGGTTGGCGTTGGAGAGCTTTCTCGAGGTGGTGCGGCAGGAGATTGAGGCGAGCCGGAGCGCGGACAGCGGACGAGCGGCGCGGGCGCTGTGCAGAGCGGCGGCGGCGGCGAATCGGGCGGTGCGGGCGAGAGCGGGCTACGACACGCGGTTTCGCGGGATGGGGACGACGCTGGTGGCGGCGAGGCTGGATGGAAGCGAGCTGGCGGTGGTGAATGTGGGGGACAGCCGGGCGTACCTGGCGCGCGGCGGAGAGATTCGGCAGTTGACGGTGGACCACTCGTACGTGGGCGAGCAGATGCGCAAGGGGTTGATGACGGAGGATGAGGCGGAGCGGTCGCCGTATGCGGCGGCGATTACGCGGGCGATTGGGATTGAGGACGATGTGCAGCCGGACTTTTATACGGAGCCCGTGGAGGCAGGGGATGTGCTGCTGCTGTGCAGTGATGGGCTGACGCGGCATATGCGCGATGAGGAGATTGCGAAGGTGCTGTGGGACGCGAAGGCGACGGTGGAAAAGATTTGCGAGCGGCTGATCGCGACGGCGAATGCGCACGGAGGAACGGATAATGTGACGTGCGCGGTGATGCGGTTGGGTGTGGCGGGTGCCCCGCTGCGCGGATGAATGGTGGCGATGCGGTGCCGTGGAGCCGGCGGTTTCAACGGATGCGGAACTGGCGATGATAGAAAAAACCCTCGCAGCGAATTTCGTTGCGAGGGTTTTTCTCAGTTGTTGGAGCTGCGATCAGGCTTTGATTCTGCGGCGGACGGCTCCGGCCAGACCCAGAATGCCGGTTCCGAGCATAAAGAGGCTGGAAGGTTCGGGTGTGGCGGCGACGGCGTTGTAGGTTGTGTCGTCGATGCCCCAGGCGTCGTCGCTGTCATCGGTGATGGTGACTGAATCGAACGCCGTTGTATCTGTGAAGCCGAAGTACTGAGCACCACCGTTTACGTTGATGGGGACGTCCAGGGTTTCAGAGGTTCCATCGTCGAAGGTGATGGTGATGGTGCTGGTGTAATACGTCTGGAGACCGGTGATCCAGGTTCCGAAGGAGTTTGTAGGATCCGCAAAGTCGAAGGTTGCGGAGCCTCCCGGGAATCCAAGCCACTGGTTTCCGCCGGGGGTGGTGTTGAACCCATACAGGTTGCCCAAGGTGGTGTCGCTAATCCCGCTGAAGCCATCTCCGAAGTTAGTTGGTGTGTTGAGAGTAACGGTGACTCCCGGCGCGGCGGTGAATGGAGAGTAATAGCCGACGGCGAGGTTTTCGTAGGTGATGGTGTTCAGCGAGCCGAAGCCCAGGGCAGCGGTTTCAAACGCAGCCTGTGCTGCGGTGGAGTTTGGGAATGGCCCGGTTGTGGATGCGCCATCGTCTTGTCCCGAGAAGGTGCTGATGGAAGCAAAAGCGGAGCCCGAAGAGATCAATAACACTGCCAAGCCGAGGGTGCCGGTCCGTCTCAACGATCTGAAATTGAATTTAGACATGCCTAGTCCTCCTCCTTGCCTTTTGCTTGCGATCTTCAGGGAAGCTTTGAGTCTGTTGACGTAAATGCACGTGCAGTTCCAGTTGGATCGCCAGAACTCCGAGGAGATTGAACGAGTTGTGGGGATGACGAAATTCTTCGCAAGGGTAAGGCGCAAAAGATTGCAGGCAGAATGACAACCCGTTTCCTTGAGCGGCTCTGGAGAGTCGAGAATGTCGAATTGCGAGTATCGCGCTAGATGCGGGCGATGTCGTCGGCGGTGACCTGGATGTCGAAGCCGGTGAAGAGGTCGGCGATGCGCTGGTCATCGAAGCCGCGCTCGCGGAGGAGACGGACTTCGTCGGAGAGCATGGAGACGACTTGCTGCGCGGTGAAGAGCTGCTGAGAGGCGCCGGCGGCTTCGCGGAGCTCGCGGGCGGCGCGGGCGACCTGGTCGGCGGTGTAGGCGGGATAACCGGTTACGGAATCGGGCACCAAAGGCCTCCTGACGTTTTCGGGCGGGCTGCGTCGATAAGGATAAGAAGCAAAGAGGCGTGCTGAGGTTGCGAGGACGGCGGCCGGCGTGCGCTTGTTTGCGAATGCAAGACTGGAGTGCTGGAACGATGGTTGTGGTCGAGGAGTTTGTGGATTTGAAGACGCCGGGCGGAGCGATGCGCACGCATGTGACGCGGCCGGCAGCTGAAGGAAGGTTTCCCGGTGTGGTGTTTTATTCGGAGATCTTTCAGATGACGGGGCCGGTGCGGCGGCTGGCGGCGCAGCTGGCGGGGCATGGATACGTCGTGGCGGCCCCGGAGATTTATCACGAGTATGAGCCGGCGGGAACGGTGTTGGGGTATGACCAGGCGGGGTCGGACCGCGGAAATGCGTTGAAGACGACGAAGCGGCTGGGCGCGTTCGATGATGACGCGCGCGCGGTGCTCGAGCATCTGGCGGGGCGCAAGGACTGCACGGGAAGGATGGGCGCGATGGGGATCTGCATCGGCGGGCATCTGGCGTTTCGGGCGGCGATGAATCGTGAGGTGCGGGGCGCGGTTTGCTTTTATGCGACGGACATTCACAAGGGAAGCCTGGGGTTGGGAAGGCAGGACGATTCGCTGGCGAGAGCGGGGGAGATTCAAGGCGAGCTGTTGATGGTGTGGGGGCGGCAGGACCCGCATATTCCGGTGGAGGGACGGATGCTGATTTTGGAGACGCTGAACAAGGCGGGGACGAAGCTGAATTGGGTGGAGGTGAATGGGGCGCATGCGTTTCTGCGCGATGAGGGTCCGAGGTATGACCCGGAGCTGGCGCGGGAGTGCTTTGGGATGGCGGTGGATTTGTTTCGGCGGACGTTGTAGGGGGTTCGTTCGAGGTGAGACGAGCGGCGGGTTTGGCTTTTTATCGTTCGCTACCGCGAACCACAACCCACCCTTTCACGGTGGAGCTGTGAAAGGGTAGGCCACCCGGATCGGTGGCGGGTTAGGAGATGAAGCCCTGGAGCCAGGGGTCGGTGGTGTGGGTGAGCTCCTGGGTGGTGCCGTCGAAGACGACGCGGGTGTCGTTGAAGACGAGGAATTTTGTGCCAGGGTCGATGCCGTTGTTGGGGATGAGGCGCATCTGGTTGGAGGCCGTGTTGTAGCGGTGGGTGGCGAGGGTGAAGGCGTCCTGCATGCGGTGGGTGATGAGGAGCGATGTGGTTTGGGAGACGTCGCGCTGCTTGACGATGAGCTCGATGATGGTGGTGGAGGTGATGGGGTCGAGGCCGCCGGTGGGCGAGTCGTAGAGGATGAGGTCGGGCTTGGAGATGATGGCGCGGGCGATGGAGACGCGGCGGCGCATGCCTCCGGAGAGCTCGGATGGATATTTGTTGATAGCGTGTTCGAGCTCGACGAAGCGCAGGGCTTCGACGACGCGGGTGTGGATCTCGGCGGGGTCGCAGTGCTCTTCCTCGAGGCGGTAGGCGACGTTGTCTTCGACGTCGAGGGAGTCGAAGAGGGCGCTTTCCTGAAAGACCATGCCGATGTGGGCGCGCATTTCGAACATCTCGCGGGGCGTGAGGTCGGAGAGCAGGCGGCCGAAGATGCGGACCTCGCCGGAGTCGGGCGTGATGAGGCCGTTGGCGAGCTTCATGATGACGCTTTTGCCGACGCCGGCGGGGCCAAGCATGATGCGGGTTTCGCCGTGCATGACGGTGAAGGAGACGTCTTCGAGGACGGGGCCGCGGTCGAAGGCGACGGAGACGTGGGAGAACTCGACGACGGGTGTTCCGGGTGAGAGCTCGGGATGGAAGGCGGCGGTAGCGGTGGCGGCCATTGGGGCTTAACCATTTTCCTACGGATTCAGGAAGCGAGCTGATGCCGAGACACGGATTCCCCGGATTGCTCGTGTTCGCCGGGCATTTTCTCGTGCGTCTTAACGCACGATACCCCACCCTTTCACGATGAGGCTGGGAAAGGGTAGGCCACCCAGATCGTAGGCCACCATGGATCCTTATCTGCCGAAGATGCCGATCATCATCTTGGTGACGAGGAAGTCGAGCAGGATGATGAGGACAGAGGAGACGACGACGGCGCGGGTGGTAGCGCGGCCGACGCCTTGTGTGCCGCCGGTGGTGCGCAGGCCGTAGAAGCAGCCGATGGTGGCGATGATGAAGCCGGAGAAGAGCGGCTTGGAGAGACCTTCGATGATGTCGCCGAAGATGAGCGAGCGGAAGGCGGTGTGGAAGAAGGCGCTGCCCTTGAGGCCGAGCAGGCCGACGGCGACGCCAGCGCCGCCGAGAATGCCGCAGGCATCGGAGACGATGGTGAGGAAGAACATCATGGAGACGGTGGCGACGAGGCGCGGCGTGACGAGCTTGCGGATCGGGTCGGTGCCGAGAGCACGCATGGCGTCGATCTGCTCGGTGACCTTCATGGAGCCGAGCTCGGAGGCCATGCCGGAGGCGTTGCGGCCGGAGACCATGAGGCCGGTGAGGACGGGTCCGAGCTCCTTGATCATGGAGAGCGCGACGAGGCGGCCGGTCATGTTGACGGCGCCGAACTGCTGCAGGGATGTGGCGGACTGAAGGGTGAGAACGCAGCCGGTAAAGAAGCCGGTGAGAATGACGATGGGCAGCGAGCCGAAGCCGACGTAGTCCATCTGGGTGAAGGTGTCGGCGATGTAGCGGGGCTGCGAGAAGATGGCGCTGACGGCGTGCCAGGTAAGCAGGGAGTACTCCTGCACCGAAGCAACGATGCCTTTGGCGTAAGCCTCTGGGGAGCGAAGTTTCATCCGTCTGCTGTGGCTAAGAGTACCAGACAGGGGCGGGGGCGAAGCGGCGGGAAGTGCGAGAATAGAGGCATGCAAGCCACAATGAAGGCCGCTGTACTACGAGGCAAGGAAGACCTGCGGGTGGAACAGGTTGCGATGCCGAAGGCGGGGCCGGGCGAGCTGGTGGTTCGGGTGGACGCGGCGCTGACGTGCGGGACGGATTTGAAGGTGTTTCGGCGCGGGTATCACGCGAAGATGCTGACGGTGGACCGGCTGTTTGGGCATGAGGTTGCCGGGACGGTCGTGGAAGTGGGCGAGGGCGTGAGGGAGTTTCGGGTGGGCGAGCGGGTTGTGCCGCTGAACTCGGCGCCGTGCGATGCGTGCTTTTACTGCAGGAACGGGCAGCAGAATCTTTGCGACGATCTGCTGTTCAACAACGGAGCGTATGCGGAGTATCTGCGGGTGCCGGCACGGATTGTGGAGAAGAATACGCTGCGGATTCCGGAGGGGATGCGCGCGGAGCATGCGGCGCTGACGGAACCGCTGGCGTGCGTGGTGCGCGGGCTGGAGGAGTCGGGCGCGGCGGCGGGGCAGACGGCGATTGTGCTGGGCGCGGGACCGATCGGGCTGCTGTTTATTCATGCGGCGGCGATTGAGGGGCTGCGGGTGATCGCGGTGGTGAAGCGGGCCGATCAGATGGAGACGGCGAAGCTGTTTGGGGCGGAGCAGGTGGTGCGGATTGCGGATGTCGACGATCCGGTGGCGGCGGTGCGGGCGCTGACTCCGGAGGGACGTGGAGCGGATTTGGTGTTGGAGGCGGTGGCGACTCCGGAGGCGTGGGAGTGGGCGGTCGAGATGGTTCGGAAGGGCGGCGTGGTGAACTGGTTTGGAGGGCCGCCGGCAGGGACGGATGTGAAGCTGAGTACGAACCAGATTCATTACAGCGACCTGACGCTGAAGGCGAGCTTTCATCACACGCCAGGGACGGTGCGGAGAGCGTTCGAGTTGTTGCGGTCGGGGCGGTTCAATGCCGATGCGTTTTTGACGGGGACGGCGACGCTGGATGAGGTGCCGCGGGTGTTCGAGCGGATGTTGACGCGGCCGGCGGAGGGAACGGCGCCGGAGATCAAGACGGTGATTCTGAGCGGGGCAGCAGGGCGGCGGGTTGGCGAGGCAGCAGGTCGGCAGGTTGACGAGGCAGCGAGGCGGCAGGTGAGCGAGATAGCGGGGTAACGGGTGAACGAGTTGGCGAGTCGTCGGGCGAGCGAGGCGTTTTCGCTGGAAGGTGCGCCGGAGATTTATTTGACGCCGGTGGAGCGGCCGTCGCTGGAGCAGGCGCTGTTGTGGTGCAGGCAGCTGGCGACGACACATTATGAGAACTTTCATGTGACGACGTTCTTTCTGCCGAAGCGGTTGCGGCCGCATTTTTTCAGCGTGTATGCGTTCTGCCGGACGTCGGACGATCTGGGCGACGAGGTGGGCGATACGAAGACGGCGTCGCGGCTGCTCGGTGAGTGGCGAGCGATGCTGCATGAGTGTTTCGAGCATCCGGAGCGGTCGCGGCATCCGGTGTATGTGGCGCTGGAGCCAACGATTCGGCAGTGCGAGCTGCCGCGGGAGCCGTTCGACGATTTGATCACGGCGTTTGAGCAGGACCAGGTGTATACGAAGCATGAATCGCTGGCGACGTTGGAAGAGTACTCGAGGTATTCGGCGAATCCGGTGGGGCGGCTGGTGTTGCTGCTGAGCGGATATCGCGACGAGGCGATGATGCGGCTGTCGGATGAGATCTGCACGGGGCTGCAGCTGGCGAACTTTTATCAGGATGTGGTGACGGACTGGGTGGATCGGGGACGGCGCTATCTGCCGGCGGATGCCATGCAGCGGTTTGGCGTGACGGACGAACAGATTGCAGTGCGGCGGTTCGACGCGAACTACAAGGAGATGATGAAGTTTCTTGTCGAAGATGCACGGGTGCGGCTGGAGCGTGGAGCGAAGCTGACGACGATGGTGGAGCGCGACCTGGCGGCGACGCTGCAACTGTTTGTGAAGGGCGGGCTGGCGATTCTGGACGCGATTGCGGCGCAGGATTACGACACGCTCGAGGACCGGCCGGTGGTGACGAAGGCGAAGAAGCTAAGGCTGCTGGGTGGAGCGTTGGTGGGGCGCGTGGCGGCGTCGATGTCGAGGAAGAGTGCGATGCGGCGAGCGGGGGCGGACTCAAAGCAGGGACAGGCGGCATGAGTGCGGCGCGGGCCAAGGTGCAGCTGAGCGAGCTGGAGCAGGCGTACGCGACGTGTCGCGAGATTGCGAAGCGCGAGGCGAAGAATTTCTACTGGGCGTTTCGCGTGCTGCCGCAGCATAAGTCCGATGCGATGTGCGCGGTGTATGCGTTCATGCGCAAGGCGGACGATCTGGCCGACGATGAGAGTGTGCCGATTGAAGCGCGACGCGCGGCGATGGCGACGTGGACGGCGGAGTGGCGGGCTGCTCGCGGTGGGCCGGGCGGAGGTGCAGGGCAGGATCCGGTGTTTGTGGCGCTGGACGATGCGCAGCGACGGTTCGGGATCAGCGATGAGCTGCTGGAGAAATTGGTTGAGGGAACGACGCTGGATTTGCAGGAGCAGCAGCCGGGCGTAGAAGAAGTGCGGTCGATCCGGATTATCGAGCAGGGACACGCGGCGAATGTTTTTCAGGTGTACAGGACGTTTGAGGATCTGTACCGGTATTGCTATCTGGTGGCGTCGGTTGTCGGGCTGGTGTGCATACGCATCTTTGGGTACACGGATGAGAAGGCGGAGCACTACGCGGAGCATGTGGGGATTGCGTTTCAGCTGACGAATATTCTGCGCGACGTGAAAGAGGATGCGGAGCGCGGGCGGGTGTATCTTCCGCTGGCGGAGCTGGAGCATGAGCGCGTGGAGTTGGATGAGTTTTTGCTGGCGACGCGGGGCGTGGTGATTACCGATGAGATGGTGGAGCTGGTGCGGCGCGAGGTGAAGCGCGCGGGCGTGTTCTATCGCGATGCGGCGGAGCTGATTCCGCTGCTGGATGCGGATGCACGGCCCGCGATGCGGGTGCTGGTCGGGATCTACGAGAGGCTGCTGGACAAGATTGCGGCGAATCCGGCGGCGGTGTTTCATCGGAGGGTGTCGGTGCCGACGGCGACGAAGCTTGCGATCCTGGCGCGGGGGATGTTTGAGGCGTGGCGGTTGCGGAGACGCGCGGCGTGAGTGAGGCAGTGGATGCAGTGGTGGTGGGCGCGGGCGTGGCGGGGCTCGCGGCTGCGGTGGCGCTGAGCGGAGTTGGCGCGCGAGTCGTGTTGCTGGAACGCAAGCCGTATGTGGGCGGGCGGGCGTATTCGTATCTGCATCCGGCGTTGAATGAGGTGATCGATTCGCAGCATGTGCTGCTGGGATGCTGCACGAATCTGATCGATCTGTGCAGGCTGGCGGGGATTGAGCGGAAGATCAAGTGGTATGACGCGATTCCGTTTCTGGAGCCGGGGCGCGATGGCGGCGAGGCGCGACGGAGCGAGATTGTGCCGGGCGATCTGCCGGCGCCGATGCATTCGATGGTGAGCTTTTTCGGCGCGCCGATGCTGGGGCTGCGCGACAAAGCGGGGATTGCGCGCGGGTTGATGGAGTTCGTGCGCGGGATTCCGGCGACGGATAACGAGGCGTTCTCGGAGTGGGTGCGGAGGACGCGGCAGACGGAGCGGGCGGTGAAACATTTTTGGGAGCCGGTGATTGTGAGCACGCTGAACGATACGTTCGAGCGGACCTCGACGCGGTATGCGGCGAAGGTGATGCGGGAGTCGCTGCTGAAGTCGGCGGAGGGTGGACGGATGGGCGTGCCGACGGAGCCGATGTCGGATTTTTATGCGAGCGTGGCGCGGCTGGCGGAGCGGAAGGGGACTGCGGTGCGGCTGCGCGCGAGTGTGGAGAAGATTGAGCGCGCGGGTGATGTGTGGCGGGCTGTGTTGAATGACGGCGAGAGCGTGAGTGCGAAGGCGATGGTGCTGGCGCTGCCGTTTGAGCAGGCGCGAAGTTTGCTGGCGACGATTGCGGAGCCGAGTGCGGCGGTGCGCGAGGTGATGGAGGGATTGGCGCAGTTTGTGCATGCGCCGATTACGACGATCCATCTGTGGCTGGACCACGAGGTGACGGAGATGGAGCAGGCGGCGCTGCTGGATACGCGGATCCAGTGGATGTTCAACAAGTCGCGGATCCGGCGGAGTTCGGGCGGTGAGCATTATTACGAGCTGGTGATCAGCGCGAGCGATGCGGAGCTGACGATGACGCGTGAGGAGATTCTGGCGTCTGGCGTTGAAGAGTTTGGAAGATTTTTTCCTGCGATGCATTGCGCGAAGATTTTGCGGGCGGGGGTGTTGAAGGAGGCGAGGGCGACGTTTTCGGTGACGCCGGGGCTGGAGAGTTTCCGTCCGGAGGCAGATAGTTGCGGTGATGGACTATTTCTGGCGGGGGATTGGACGAAGACGGACTGGCCGAGCACGATGGAGAGCGGGGTGCGGAGCGGGCGGATGGCGGCGGAGGCGGTGGTGCGGGCGGCGGGTGGGAGCTCGAGCTTTTTGAAGGCGGAGCTGGCGGGGCGTGGAGCGATGGGGTGGATCGCGCGGTAGCCGTTTGGAGCTTCACGAAAAAATAGCTGACCCGGGTGCGAGCCAGAGGGTATGATTTCGTCCGATTGCGAAAGGCGGCAGTGGATGGTTGTGACAGGCGCATTTTGTTTGGGACTCGCAGTATTGGCGCAGGCGACGGGTGGGGTGGGTGCACAAGGCGGGCGCGGGGTGGTGGTGAATGGGCGCACGGCGATCGTGTTGAGCGCGGATGCGAAGGGGCCGGTGCGGCTGGCGGCGGAGGACCTCGCGAGCGATATGCAGAAGGTGTTTGGGGTGAAGCCGAGGATCGACGCCAGTGTGGGTGACGCGAGTGGGTCAGCGATTGTGGTGAGTGAGGCGGAGGGGGCGCGGCCGGCGGAGTCGTTTGCGATTCGTGTGGCGGAGGATGGCGGGAAGCGCGTGGTGCGGCTCGAGGGCGCGGACATGCGCGGTGAGATCTATGCGATCTATGAGTTTTCGCAGGAGTTCCTGGGCGTGGACCCGATGTACTACTGGACGGACAATGAGCCAGCGAAGCGAAGCGAGGTGGTACTGGCGGCGGGAACGGACAAGGAGTTTCCGGCGCCGGTGTTCAAGTATCGCGGATGGTTTCCGAATGATGAGGATCTGCTGACGGGGTGGGCTCCGGATGAGAAGACGGGGATTGCGCCCGCGGTGTGGGAGAAGATCGACGAGACGATTCTGCGGTTGAAGGGAAATATTGTGGTGCCGGGGACGTGGAACTTTCCGGATGAGCAGGAGATGCGGATTGCGGGCGAGCGCGGGCTGATCCTGACGCAGCATCATGCGATGCCGCTGGGCGTGAATGTGGCGCGGTGGCCGAAGGATGTGCCCTACAACTACTCGACGCACCCGGAGATATTGGAGCGGGCGTGGACGGACGCGGTGGCGGTGGTGCCGAAGGACCAGGAGGTGCTGTGGTCGGTGGGGCTGAGGGGGTTGTCGGATGTGAGCTATGCGTCGATGGACCCGAGCGTGGTGGGCAATGACAAGCGGCTGGGGATGCTGATCAGCAAGGCGATCGATGAGCAGATGAAGATTGTGCGGGCGCGGTTTCCGGATGCCCATTTTGTGACGGATTTGTGGCAGGAGGGATCGCGGCTGGAGCAGGAGGGTTACTTGAAGATTCCGCCGGAGGTGACACTGGTGTGGGCGGATACGGGCTACGGCGATCCGCAGGACAACGGCCTGGTGAGCGCGGGACAGGGGATCTATTTTCACGTGGCAATGATGAACGGGCATGCGAATCAGCTGACAGAGATGGTCCCGGTGGAGACGATCTACGAGCAGCTGGGGCGGTATCAGAAGGCGGGAGCGACGGCGTACTTTCTGGTGAACACGAGCGACGAGCGTCCGGTGGTGATGACGACGCGCGCGGTGATGGATGCGGTGTGGGAGGGCGCGGACAAGAAGACTCCAGATGAGTTTTACAAGGAGTGGATCACGGAGGAGTTTGGAGCGAAGGCGGTTCCGGCGCTGACGGAGTTTTACAAGGCGTACTTTGCGGCTCCGGCGCTGGTGCAACCGTTTCATCTGCCGCCGGGCATGGCGAACCGGTTGGGAGCGCCGCCGCCGCCGGAGGAGAAGATTCACTTCACGCGGTGGTATGGCGATCAGCTGTATCACACGGAGGGACGCGAGCTGATGCTGCAGACGATTCTGCAGACGCCGATTGTGAGTGTGCCGAGCCAGGCTCCGAAGTGGGAGCTGCCGCGCTATTTGACGCGGTATGGCGGGGCGGACTGGACGGACACGACGGCGAAGCGCGAGATTGTGGCGTGCGGCGAGGCGCAGCCGCGATGGGATGCGGTGTGGAAGATGGCTGTGGCGGATGAGTCGGTGGTGTCGGCGTCGCGAAGGAATTTTTACAACATGGCGGTGCTGACGATGGCGGCGACGAATCGTGACAGCAACCAGATGCTGCTGGATGTTTCACACGCGGTGGAGGATTTGAAGGCGGGGGACAAGACGAAGGCGGAGGGTGAGGCGCAGTCGGCGGTTGCGGCGATGAATCATCTGCTGACGACGCGGAAGTCAGCGGAGTATGGCAAGTGGAAGAACTGGTATCGCGGGGATTGGCTGAGCGGCGTGTACAGGACGCAACAGACGGCGGAGATCTTTGCGAAGTGGATCGATGACCCGATGACTCCGGTGCCGCCGGCGATGGATTGGGGATGGGAGGCGTACTACCACATCCTGCACCATGAGGATGACCGGAGTGTGGATGTGAGGTGAGGCAGTGAGTGGGGAGCAGTGAATAGTGAGTAGTGAGTAGTGAGTAAGGCAAAGGCAAAGACAAAGGATGAGGCAGAAAGCAGATCCCGTTCGCGGATGCCGCTGCGCGACTTCGCTCAGGATGACAGTTTCGGGGAGCTGCTCAAATAGCGGTTGGCACTACGTGTTGCTTACGCGGCCCATGAAGGGATCGCTGATGGAGGGTTGGCCGGTTTCGACGCGGCCGGCGTAGCGGGCGATGAGGCGGGGGTGATCCGGTGCGGTGATGCGGATGTCGTACCAGTTGCTGCTCTTCTGAAGATCGAGTGGGAGGGTGTGTTCGCGGGTGAGCGTGTGTTCTAGGGGAGACGCTCCGTAGGAGCAGTCTTCGATGCGGATGGGAAGTGGGCGAGTGTCGCTGGCGGAGAGTTGGAGCAGGATGTTGCCGGTGGGATTTCCGGCGGAGGATGCGTAGCGGAGAACGGCGGGCGAGGGAGTGGAGGCGTCGCCCTGGAACTCGCGAAAGAAGCCGTTGGGGCCGTGGATTTCGATGTGGTAGATGCGGTCGACGAAGGCGTCGAGCGGGAAGGTGTCGCGGAGCGTGTCGCCGGCAGCGACGGCGTAGGAGATGCTGCGCAGACTGCCGGACTTCAGGTTGCGGAGATAGACGTTGAAGGGCGAGCCGAGGGATTGTTTGCCGAAGAACTGGTTGGCGGCGCGGCACTCGAGGGTGAGGTGGGTGCGCGTTGCGGTGACTTCGGCGTAGAGCTCGTAGGGCAGAGCGCAGGACGGACGCGTGCCCGGTTCCTGCGTGCCCATGAGGGTGGAGAGTTGGCCCTGCTGCGCGGCGGCGATCTCGGAGGGGTTGAGGATGTGGAAGTCGGAGGGCGGCGGCTGGAACTTTGCTTTGTAGAGGGTTTCGATGTAGGGGTCGCGGTGCACGAAGGGGAGAGGATCGTGTGCGGCGGTGTCGAAGGGGCGGAAGACGGTGGTGAGGTTGCCGGAGATGGCGCGGCGCCAGGAGCTGATGTTGGTTTCGCGTACGGCGCGGTTGAACTTGGTGTTGACGAAGTGCTCGAGGAATTGATTGACGGAGGTGTGTTCGAAGAGCTGCGAGTTAACCCAGCCGCCGCGGCTCCAGGGTGAGGCGACGATCATGGGAACGCGGAAGCCGAGGCCGACGGGACCGGTGCGCGCTTCCTGCGGGCGAATGCCGAAGGCGAGCTCGTCGTCGCGGTAGACGTATTCGGTGTCGTAGTTGAGGCCGGGTGAGGCTTTGCCGGTGGAGGGATCGCGCGGATCGGGCGCGGTGTAGGGCGGGATGTGATCGAAGTAGCCGTCGTTTTCGTCGTAGGTGAGGATGAAGATGGTCTTCTTCCAGACTTCGGGATTCTGGGTGAGGATGTTCATCACCTCGGAGACGTACCAGGCGCCGTACCAGGGAGAGATGGGGTGGTCGGAGAAGTTTTCGGGCGCGGCCATCCAGGTGACGGTGGGGAGATTGCCGGTGCGGACGTCTTCGCGGAACTGGTGAAAGATGTCGCCCTTGGGCACGGCGATTTTGCCGTCGGGTGAGTCGATCTGGGTGAGCTGGTGGTAATCGGGGTCGGCGAGGTTGGTGACGAAGGCGCGATGATGAAGCTCGCGTGCGGTGAGCGGGAGTTTGGCGAGCGCGTTGGGGCCGAGCTGGAGATCTTTTTCGCATTGCGCCAGTGATTTTTGGAGCGTGGCGAGGTTGTGATTGGGGACGGTGCGGTCGGTGATTCCGCCGGGACCGTGGACGGCGCGGCCGGCTTCTTCCTTCGCGATCTCCTGCTTGAGGCGGGCGATGATTTCGGGAAGGTGTTGCTGGTAGCTCTCGAGATAGTTGATGTGGTACTGCGCGAAGAGCTCGAGGTTATTGCAGCCGAAGTTGGAGAGCCAGACATCCTCTTCTTCGCTGAGTCCGGTTTCGAGATAGCCGACCTCGTTTTGATAGAACTTCCAGCTGATGCCGTTGCGCTGGAGGATTTCGGGGAAGGTTTCCCAGTGCGAGCCGGCGGCGGAGTAGTTGTAGTTGCGGATGAGGGCGGGCGATTTGGCGTTCTGCTGTTCGCGGAGCGTGCCGGTCCAGAACATGGCGCGGTTGGGTGTGGTGCTGGTCATGACGCCGGAGAAGTTCTGGTCGCAGACGGTGAAGGCGTCGGCGAGCGCGTAGTAGAAGGGGATGTCTTCGCGGGTGTAGTGGCCGAGGGTGAGCGGCATGTCGGCGTACTCTTTTTTGTGAGAGCGCTTGGCCTCCAGCCATTGGTTGTACTGGCCGCTGTCCCAGGCGTCGACCTGGGTCTCGCGGGCGTGGGGGAGATAGCTCATCCAGGTGGCGCGGGTGTCGTGGATGTTGAGGCGGAAGGGAGCGTAGGTTTCGCCTTTGGCGTTGGTCTGGAGCCAGACGGGATTGTTGTTGGCGAGGCGAAAGGCGCGGGGGTCGTTGAAGCCGCGGACGCCGCGAAGCATGCCGAGAGCGTGATCGAAGGAGCGATTTTCCTGCATGAGGATGACGACGTGCTCGGCGTCAAGGAAGGTGCTGTGCGGTGCGGGGTCGATGGCGAGTGCGCGCTGAATGGTCTCGGAGAAGACGCCGGAGAAGCCGGCAGCGGTGGAGAGAACGAGGGCACGCTTGAGGAAGTCGCGGCGGGTCTGCATGGATCTATCGTCCCACGAAAATGGGTGGGTGTTGAAGGCGCGCCTCTTGCGCCCGGGGGACTGGCGATGATTTAGCGGGAGACGAGGACGACGCCGATGGCGAGGAAGCTGGTGGCGAGCCAGCGGCGGCGGTCGACGTTTTCATGGAGGAAGAGCTTGGCGGCGATGGCGTTGCCGACGTAGGTGAGCGAGCCGATGGCGGGGGCGGCGAGCGAGAGATCGACGATGGAGAGCGTGAACAGCATGGCGAAGAAGTTGAGGGCCATGCAGAGCGCGCCGATGAGGAAGATGGGCGAGGAGAGCACGGCGCGGATGGGACCGAGGTAGCCGAGCAGGCCGCGGCGGGTGCGGAGACGGTCGAGGTCGCCGAGGCGGCGCATGGCGGCGGCGATGAGGCACTCGCCGGTGATGGCGAGGGCAGAGACGAAGAGGATGCAGGTCCAGGAGCGGACGATGTTTGCCGGTGCGGTCATGCGTGCGCGCTCGATCGGTTGATGATCGCGCGGGGCGGATGCGAGTTCGTGCGATCAGTTTCCAGTTGCGAGTCTCCAGTTTTCCGTTGAGACGAGGATCAGCGGCCGAGGCCGGAGTCCATCTGGTCGAGGGTGGGGTGCTCGGTGCGGGAGGGGGAGTTGGCGACGAAGCCGACGGCGGAGGTGATGAGGAGGATGCCGATCCAGCGGTAGAGGGAGAGATTTTCGTGCAGCCAGAAGCGGCTGAGCAGAGCGATGACGACGTAGCCGAAGGCGGTGGCGGGCATGACGAAGGTGAGGTCGGCGAAGGAGAGCGCGGTCATGTAGCAGGCGAAGAAGCCGATGAGCAGGAGGATGCCGACGTCGATGAAGGGATTGAAGAGGGCGCGCCAGAGGAGCGAGAGGTGATGGAGGTCAACGGCGCCGACCTGCTTCATGCCGTGGGAGAGGAGGGTGTCGCCGACGGAGGCGGTGAGCATGACCGCGAGCAGGATGGCGTACTGCGAGGGTTGAAGGCGGTGGGTCATTCGAACTCGTACTCGGCGTGCGGCGCTTTCTCGCGAAGGTTGGCGGCGAGTGCGCGGGGATCGGCGACGGCGAGGCGGCGATATTGGTGAGGGTAGATGCCGGGGCTGAGGGCGGCGGTTTCGATCTCGATCTGATGCGGGATGGGCTTGCCCTTTGCGGTCTCGGCGGGGCGGACGGCAACGATGTTGCCGTACGGGATGCGCGGACCCCAGAGGCCGTGGCGGAGAAAGAGCGAGGAGGGTTCGAGTTCGATGTAGCCGAAGAAGTAGAGGTAGAGATGAAGGAAGGCGATAACGACCCAGACAAGAAGAAGCACCTCGTGGAAGTGGGCTTGCCCGATGTCGTGATGCATGCGATCCCGGCGGAGATTGTCCAGGGTAAGGGCGATCCAGAAGAGGATGAGAAGAAGCCAGAAGGTGGTCGTTTTGGCTGATCCGGGACGGAAGCGCATGCAGAGTAATGGTAGCGCAGCGACTGTTGATTGCGTGGTGGCGGCGCGCGTGCGGAAGGGGTGTCGGTAGTGTCGGGGTTTTTCTCGTTCGCTGGCGCGAACGATACCCCACCCTTTCACGATGGAGCTGTGAAAGGGCAGGCCACCCGGCTGAGAAGATTTTGTCGCGTGCAGGTGGGCGTGAGGCGATAGAATTCGTCCGAATCTGAAAGCAGCAAGAAGACACAGAGGGAGATGGCGTTCTCATGCGGGCGATGCGGGGCGGTGTGTGTCTGTTTCGGCGGATGTGGGTGGTGAGGTTTGTGGTGGGCGTGCTCGCAGTGATGGCGCTGTGCGTGGCGGGCGCGCGGGCGCAGGATATTCCTTCGGCGGATGCTCCGCCGGAGCCGGATAAGAATGTGCCGGTGGTGCAACAGCCAGCTCAGCAGCCGGTGCACCGGGCGGAGCCGAGTGCGGCGGACAAGGCGCAGGCTGCGGAACCGGCGGCGCCAGCGGGCGGCGTTCCGGATGTGTTTGAGGTGAGGATTCCGCCGGACGAGATGGCGTTTCTGAGCGGGATGGCGGGCGTTGCGTCGGGCGAGGTGATTCGCGACCGGCAGTTCAAGCGGCTGATGAAGGAGTTTGTGCCGACGGGCGAGTTTCACTACGGGCGCGATATGGGATTGGATAGCGCGCTGCATATGGTGATGGACGATTCGCGCGTGCCGGCGCAGATTCAGGATGGAAGGTACTTCACGATTGCGGGATCGCGAGGGCCGTATCTGGGCGGGCGCGGGATGATCTGGATCGATATGAAGGAAGGGATTGGGATTGGCGCGTTCTATTTTCATCCGACCAATGGAGAGCCGACGCCTTCGGTGGCGGTGTTTTCACGGCAGGTAAAGGAGCGGGCGCTGGGGATGACGGATATGCCGGAGGCATTTGCAGATGATTTGAGCGCGTGGGCGCAGGGCTCGGGCGTGCCGGCGCTGACGACGAGGTACTTCATTACGGGCGGGAATATGCGCGTGCTGCTGGAGCATGACGAGGATTACTGCTCGGGCGCGAGTTTGAATTTAGTGCCGGAGGGTGAGGCGTGCGAGCAGATGGATGCGGACGCGGCGGATCTGGATGAGGTCGCGGCGTACTACCTGGACCAGGTGCATTACCGGATGAATGCGACGGCGTGGATGATTGGGCCGGACCAGCAGGATTGGCTGGTGATGCGCGACAGGACGTGCGGCGGTGTGGCGGATCCGCTGGGATGCAGGATTCGCGTGACGCGGGAGCATGTTCATGTGCTGACGGGACGACCGGGACCGAGGCCGAGGCCGGTGGGTCATCGGTAGGGTTCGGGGGGGCGCGTGTGCGCGCGGGTAAAGAGTGTCGTTACGGTCGGGTTTTTATCGTTCGCTACCGCGAACGATACCCCACCCTTTCACGATGGAACTGTGAAAGGGTAGGGTACCCGGTTTTAGTGGTGGCCTCCGCCGCCGCCGGATGAGGCTCCGCCGCCAGAGGGGCTGCCGCCGCTGAAACCACCACCGCCGCCGCCGCCGGAGTGGCCTCCTCCGCCACCACCGCCACCGCCGTGCGAGCCACCGCCTCCGCCGCTGAAGCCGCCGCCATGCGACCCGCCGCCGGAGAAGCCGCCGCCGGCGTGGGAGGGTGCGCCGCCGGCGAAGCCCTGGTGATAGCCGCCGGCGCTGGCCGGGGCGATGTTGCCGCCGCGGCTGCTCATGGGCGCGGAGAAGGTGCGGGTGCGGCCGCCGTCGGTGACGCGGCTGGTGAGCATGAAGCGGTCGTGATGGTCGTCGAAGGTGAGCGACGAGGTTGCTGTGCGGGCAGATCCGCCGTGAAGGGCCGAAGCGGCGCGCGAGGATTCATGCATGAAGTGGACGCCGAGCTGTGGCGAGTCGGCGCGGGCGAGACGCGGGAGACTGGCGTTGCGGAACTCTTTGGGAGTGGATTCGAGGGCGTGGGGCGGGGACTTGCCTTCAAAGGCGATGCGCTCGATGCCGGTGTGGCCGGACCTTTGCGAGAGAGTGAAGATGCCGTGGCGAAGGTTGACGGGAACGCCGCCGCGGCGATCGCGCGGATGGTCAGGAACGAAGCCGAGCTTGCCGTTGACCTTGACCCAGTGAACCGGGCAGCGGTGATGGCGATGCGTTCCGGCGACCCAGAGGTACTGGTTGTTGCGATTGATCCAGTAACCGGCGTGGCAGACGGCCCAGTCGTAGGGATAGAAGTCGGCGGGGTCGTAGAAGGCTGACTGCTGATACCACCAGAAGGCGTAGGGGTTGCAGGGGAAGAGATCGTCGAAGTCGGCGAGGTCGTCGAACGGATCGTAGGGATCGTACATGCCGGCGGTCTGCGGCATGGAGGCTTCCGATGCGGGGAGTTCCAGGGAGGCGAGAACGATATGCGGCTGCGTGAACGCGGGCGCGGGTTGGGACTGGCTGCTCTCTTTGGCGGCGGACGGAGCGGCGTGATGCGGCGCCCATCCGTCGTTGGGCTTCCAGCAGGTGCCGTAGGGAGCGCAGGGAACGAAGGTGCCGTTGCCGGCGAGGTCGGCGAGGCCGGGAAGCGGTTCTTTGAGGCCGGACTCATGCATGACCAGCTTCATCGCGGCTTCGCGAGTGAGGACGCGCTGCTTGACCCAGGCGTCGAAGGCGACGAGATCGGCTGAGGGCTGGATGTGCACCTCGCGGAGACCGTACCAGCGGAGCTCGTAGGTGGAACCGGGGTCGGCGGGCCGGTCCAGGCCATTCAGGACGAGGTGGGTGTACTCCATGGGCGTGACGCGGAGGCCGTCCAGATAGCTTGTGATGCGGGTGTAGTTTTCGTCGCCGTCACTGAGGGTGATGCGGTCGGTGGGGGTTTCGACGGTGTAGGTCTCTCCGCGGAGATTGGGCTTGAGATTAAGCGTGACGGTGCCAGAGAGCAGGGTGAGCTTGGTGTGCGGGATGCCGTCCTTGGTGGAGAGCTCAGGAAGCGAGAGCGCGGAGTTGGGCGCGAGATAGACGGTCGAGGCATCTTCGAATTCGATTTCGGCGCGGCCGTTGGGGCCGGTGGCGAGATTGAAGCCGGAGGCGAGCGGAATGCCGGCGGCGGCCTGCTCCCAGGTGTTGCCGGTGAGCTTCGCGTCCTGCTTGCCGCGGGCGATGCGGACGTCGCCTTCGACGAGCGAGAGGCGAACGATTTCGGGATAGGTGCCGTGGGGCGGCGTGGTGTCCGGGGTGTAGTCGGCGGGAGATGTGGTTTCGGTGGTGACGGTGCCGCCTTGCTGCTGGGCAGCGAGGGTGAAGGAGAATGTGGCGGCGAGAAGCGAGGTGAGGAGACGGGAACCGGTGGTGCTCATAAAGCCTCCGTGCAGGCCGGCGATGTCGTTCCGTGAAACTGGCGGCGGATACGAGGAGCAGCCTGGCCGGCGCAAGCGGCGGAAGCACTGAGCCGCACGCGGCGACACTGAGTATACGTTCGCAGTAATGAACAGGACGCCGAAAATTTTGGGGAGTGCTTTCTGGTTCGCCAGGCGCGAACGAACCCCGGTTTGAACCTCGGAGAATGGCGGCTAAGGAGTGTGAAAGCAGTTACCAATGAGTGCGGCGGAAGTACTGAGACCTCTGCTAGCGTGTCGTGTAACAGCAAGTGACAGATTCCCCGGATTGGGTTCGATCACCGTGACGCAGGTTGCGGAGGTGGGTCCCGGTTCTTCTGTCGGCTGCTGCCTTGGATCCTTCCGTCGCAGAGCGCGAGCGAAGCGGCGAAGAGTCCTCCGCGGCTGAGCGATCAGCCCGCCTCCAGCGAATGGGACTCGAAAGAGTCCCATTCGTTTTCTTGCGGAGACTATTGGCTAAAGCTTGGGTTCGAGGGAGGCCTGGACGGCGAAGAGGTCGTCGCCGACGGTGCGGGTTTTGGCGATGGCGTCCTCGAGAGGGATGTCGGAGATCTGGGTGCCTTTAAGGACGACGAGGCGGCCGAACTTGCCGGCGTGGACGAGGTCGATGGCGGCGACGCCGTAGCGCGATGCGAGCATGCGGTCGTAGGCGGATGGCGTGCCGCCGCGCTGGGTGTGGCCGAGATTGACGCTGCGCGTTTCGTAGCCGGTGCGCTTTTCGATTTCTTCGGCGAGCGCCTGGCCGATGCCGGAGAGACGGACGTGGCCGAAGGAGTCGGTCTTGGTGCCGGCGGCGATCTGGCCTTCGACGTGAGGGAGCTGGGCGCCTTCGGCGACGACGACGATGGCGAAGCGCTTGCCGGACTCCCAGCGCTTCTTGAGGAGCGCGACGACGTGGTCCATGTCAATGGGGCGCTCGGGTGTGAGGATGACGTCGGCGCCGCCGGCGATGCCGACGGTGATGGCGATCCAGCCGGCATCGCGGCCCATGACCTCGACGACCTGCACGCGGGAGTGGGCTTCGGTAGTGGAGTGGAGGCGGTCGACGGCCTCGGTGGCGATCGTGACGGCGGTGTCGAAGCCGAAGCAGACGTCGGTGCCGGAGAGATCGTTGTCGATGGTCTTGGGGACGCCGACGCAGGGGACGCCGCGCTTGATGAGCTCGACGGAGATGGATTGGGTGTCGTCGCCGCCGAGGGCGATGAGGGCGTCGAGATTATGTTTCTTGATGTTGGCGAGGCATTTTTCAAAGCCGCCTTCGACCTTTTTGACGTTGGTGCGGGAGGAGCGGAGGATGGTGCCGCCTTTTTGCAGGATGCCGCTGGTTGTGGAGAGGTCGAGCGGCATGGTCTTGTCTTCGATGACGCCGCGCCAGCCTTCCATGAAGCCGATGAACTCGTCGCCGTAGTGGTTGATGCCTTTGCGCACGGCGGCGCGAATGACGGCGTTGAGGCCGGGGCAGTCGCCGCCTCCGGTGAGCATTCCGATACGCATTGCTGAGATCCCTTTCTGTGTTTCGTGGCTGCGTGGTTTGCGATTTGTCTGTGACTAACAACGATAACAAAATGCAGCGTTCGAGAATTGCACCACTATCTCAGGACAAAACACTGGAGGTCGCTGGCGAAGTCCAAAGGGCCGCGATAGGTTTCTCTGATGTCGGCGCGGGTTGCGGCCTCGTGTTTTTTTCCCAATGTGTCGGCCATCCTGTGCGACAGAACAAGGCGCTTCACGTGAGCCTGGGCGGCGATCTGTCCGATGACCAAAGGGGGCATGAGGATCGCAATGGTCGCGGGATTGGACAAGCGAGAGGTGGCGTTGTGGGCGACGAAGAGATCGGCATCTTTGGCCAGACGCGGCAGGCCCTCTCCATGGCCACCGGTGTCTCCGCTGAACACGATTCGTTTGCCGCCGATCTCCACGCGCCAGGCCAGGGCCGGCGCACGCCCGTGATCGGTGCGAACCGCGTCGACGGTGAAATTTTCATTCTGGAACACTTGCACCGGAACATCTCCGGCGACGACATCATGCGGCTCCAACCGGTAGGGCTGGCCGTCGTCCATGACGCCGGACATATAACGCCAGGCGCCGTGAGCTTTCCCGAAGAGGTCATCGAAAAATTCCGTGGTGGAGGGAAAGGACTGGCCTGCGGGCGGGCCGAAGACCGGTAAAGGAAGCTTGCGGTCTTCGAATCGGGAAGAGTGAATCAGCGCGGGTAGATCGCTGGTGTGATCGGCGTGCAGATGGGTGAGCAGAATTACCTGCAATTGCGACATCGCGGCGCCGCTCTGGCCGAAGCGAAGAGCGCTTCCGCCGCCGGCATCGATGAGAACCAGCGCCCGGCCTTCTTTCCATATGAGATAGCTGCTGGATGCGCGCTTGTCCCGAAAGTCGGGGCCTCCTGAGCCGAGTACCTGAACAGCGAGGCCGTGGCTTGGGCAGGATTGCGCCTTCGCAGAGGAGAGGAAGGCGCCTGCCAGAAAGAGGCCGGCGAGGAACAGCGGCAGACATCCGTAGATTCTGCGCAGATGCAAGGGAGCTCTCCCGTGAAAAGGCGAAGGCGAAGGATTGCGCCGGCGGCCTGTCGTCAAAATGATAGACCGATTCAATCCAGGCGCGGCGACGGACTCCCGTGCGATCGCCGGGCCGGCATACGAGAGGCCCGAGATGGATCGAGCTGTGATTGCCGCCGTTTTGTCAGCCGCGGTTGACTGCGGTATGTGGACTGCCATGGCGATGACGATTGCGCCAGCGAGCTAGCGCGGCGTTGCACAGTGGCATGCGAGCGAAGTTGCAAGGTCAAGGAGCTAAAGGAATGGTCTCTGCGGCCGATAAAGATGTAGGAACGTGGAGGCGACGGAATGCGCAACAAGGTGGGATGGTGGGTTGTGGCGGCGATGACCGCCGCGATGAGTGGAGTGGGATATGCGAGCTCGATACCGGCGGGGACGTATGACGTCAGCGGGCTGAGTGTGGATGGATTTCAGCTGCAAGGAACGGTGACGCTGGACGCGAGCGGGATTGTGGATGCGGCGCAGATTGAGCTGGAGGATGGGGCGCTGGGCAATCCGGTGTTTTCGCAGATCAGCTCGGCGGGCGGGCCCGCGGGGTATGCGCCAACGGCGAATTATGCGTACATCACGGATCCGGGCGTGGGGCAGATTTCACTTCAGTACCTGACGGCGCAGGATGGCTCGGGCGATGTGGGTGTGTGCACGGCGAGCGCGCATGACTGCAACAGCTACCAGGCGTCGTACATGCAGATTTATGAGTCGTCGAATTTTGGATATGGGTTGGACGATCTGAGCGGGACGGGCGAGTTGGAGGCGGCGGTGCAGAGTTCGCCGGGAACGGGGGGATCGGGCGGCGTGACGAGCGCGAATTCGGCGACGACGCCGGAGCCGGCGTCGCTGGCGCTGCTGGGGACGGGAATCCTGTGTGTTGCGAGTATGACGAGAAAGCGCAAACGGCGTTAGGGGCGCGACGATGCGCGCGTGAATCGCAGCGGGCCACGGGCGAAGCGTGCGGCGAAGAAGACGATGGGTGTGACGGTTGGGTTATGGAGGCGGCGTCGCGGGCGGTGGCGACGAGGGCACGGACCGCTTGAGCGTCATCTGCTGCGGCGGAAAGTCGCCGTGATCGGACTTGGTGGTCATCTTGATCTCGTCGCGGGTGATGGTGCCGGTGTGGGTGATCGTGGTGCCGTTGAAGCTGACGGTGAAGGAGAAGCTGTCGCCATCGATCTTGCCGTTGCTGATAGCAATGGGGTCGCCCTGCGGGCCTTGAACGCTCCCGGTAAGCTTGGCGCCTTCCTGCTTGAAGACGAAGGTGAGCGCGAAGCTGTTGCCGTCGGGCGACGGGATCGAGCCAGTCCAGGTGCCGGTCATGTCGGTGGCGGCGAAGACGGACGTTGCGCTGAAGACCATCAGCAAAGCGGCGCAGAGGGCGAGCCAGTATTTGAGTTGCTTCATTCGGAGAGCTCCATCAGAGGGTTTCAAGAGGCGTGGTGATGATACAGGCGTGAAGAGTTCGGCGCCTACTTGCCGCCTACTTGATGCGAAGAGCAGATTCCTTCATGCCAACGAGCATGCTCACCGGGGATCCCGCTTCGGGAATGACAGCTGGAAAAGCAATGGCAAAAGCGAAACGGTCAGCCGTGGCTGACCGTTCCTTGCGAGGCTACGATGTGCAGAGTTAGGCGTTCATGCTGACGGATTCCTGCTGCTTGATCTCGCGCTCCTCGGCCTTGGCGCGGGCGGCTTTGTTGCGCTGCGCGCGGAGCTTGAGGAAGGATTTCGATTCCTGATAGAGGCGGGGGACGTCGCGGTTGACGATGGCCTTCCAGACGACGCGGAAGGCGGCCTTGGGGCGGAAGTAGTACTCGTCGTAGAAGCGGTGGACCTGCTCCATGACGTACTCGGTGGGAAGGCCAGGGTATTCGATGTGCGCCATCTGGTGGCCGCCGCCGTCTTCCATGCGCTCGTTGGTGATGAAGTTGTTGCGCTTGGCGAAGTCGTAGAACTCGGTGCCGGGGTAGGCGTGCGCGACGGAGACCTGGATGGTTTCGCAGTCGAGCGACTTGGCGAAGTTGATGGTGTTGCGGATGGATTCCTTGGTTTCGCCGGGCAGGCCGAGGATAAAGTCGGCGTGGATGACGAGGCCGAGGTCGTGGCAGTCCTTGACGAACTCGCGGGCGCGCTCGACGGTGGCGCCCTTCTTGATGTTCTTGAGGATCTGCGGGTCGCCGGACTCGAAGCCGACGATGAGCAGGCGGCAGCCGGCGTCCTTCATGGCCTTGAGGGTCTCGCGGTGGGTGGTGGTGCGCGAGGTGCAGGACCAGGTGATGTTCAGCGGCTTGAGCTTGGCGCAGAGCTCGATGGTGCGGTCCTTCTGGATGTTGAAGGTGTCGTCGTCGAAGAAGAACTCTTTGACGTGGGGGAAGTTTTCTTTGGCCCACTTGAGCTCGGCGGCGACGTCGTCGGTGCTGCGCTTGCGCCAGGCGTGGCCGGAGAGCGTCTGCGGCCAGAGACAGAAGGTGCACTGCGCGGGGCAGCCGCGCGTGGAGTAGAGCGCGATGTAGGGATGAAGAAGGAAGGGGACGTTGTACTTGGTGACGTCCATGTCGCGCTTGTAGATCTTGGTGGCCCAGGGCATGGCGTCGAGGTCTTCGACCTGCGGACGGTCGGGGTTGTGCTGGATGACGCCGTTGGAGTCTTTGTAGGAGATGCCGAGGATTTCGTTGAGGGGCTTGCCGTTGGCAAACTCGACGACGGAGAAGTCGAACTCGCGGCGGCAGACGAAGTCGAGGACTTCGCACTCGTTGAGGGCGCGGTCGGGGTCGGTGGTGACGGGCGGCCCGACGAAGGCGATCTTGATTCCGCGGTTGGCCTTCTTGATGGCGCGAGCGAGCGCGTGGTCTCCGGACCAGCCGACGGTGGAGGTGAAGAGGACGAGGAACTCGTAGTCCTTGGCGATCTGGATGGTCTCGTCGGCGGAGACGTGATGGGGCGGGGCGTCGAGGAGCCGCGATCCTTCCAGCATGCCGGCGGGATAGGCGAGCCAGACGGGGTACCAGTAGGACTCGATCTCGCGGGTGGCAGGCCAGCGGGAGCTGGCGCCGCCATCGAAGTTTTCGAAGGAGGGCGGGTTCAAGAGCAGGGTCTTTAGCGGCATACGATAGGTCCTATTTTACCAGTTCGTTACTGCGGAAGGGGGTGGGTGCTGGCGCGGAGCCAGGCGTCGAGAGTGCCGCGGGCGCGCATGAGTTCGATCTGGGCCTGCTGAAGATCGAAGCGATCGTTGAGCAGGTCCACGAATTTGCCGCGCTCGTCGATCTCGGCCTTGGCCTGGTCTTTGGGGGTGCGCTGCGGAGCGTTGGGGTTGGCGGCGGAGGCCTGAAGCTGGGTTTGGATGACGGCAAGCTGTTGCGCGGAGAGCTGCTGCTGCAGGTCCGCGATGTCGGCCTTGGCGGCGAGGATTTGCGTGCTGCGGGCGAGGGTGGCGTGGCCTTCCTGATCCTTGATGCGCGCGGTATTGGCTTCGGCGAAGGCGCGGGCGGCGTCGGCAGCGGATTCGGCGGCCTTGTCTTTGAGGGCGCGGTCGAAGATAGGCCAGGAGACCTGGATGCCGACTCCGGCGTTGTTGTACCGGAAGGTGCCGGGCGGGAAGTATTCCTGGTAGTTGTTGAACTTGGCGAAGAGGCTGTACTGGCTGGCGAGGTAGATCTGCGGGTGGTAGAGCTTTTTGGCGTCGCCCCAGGCTATCTGCTGCTTGGCCTGCGCGTTAGCGAAGGCGGCGGCGACGGTGGGGCTTTCAGGAAGCGCGCTTTCGGGGACGCCGGCCAAGGGCGCGGCGATGTGTGGAACGCTATCGGGAACGGTGGTGAGGCCGGCAGAGGGAAGGCCGATGAGATTGGCAAGCTTGAGGCGGTCGCCGGCGGTGTCGTCCTGTGCGTTGAGCCGGGCGAGGCGGATTTGGGCGGCGGTGAGCTTGGCCTGGGTGAGATCGATCTGGGTGTCGACGCCGGCGTTGAGGCGATCGGTGACGATGCGGACGAGCTCGTCGGCGTGCGAGAGCTGCTCGTTGAGGGCTTGTTCGCGGGCGAGGTCGCGGTTGAGTGCGAGATAAGTGACGACGGTGTCCTCTTCGACGGCGGCGCGGGCGTCGTTGAGGCTGAGGATGGCGGCCTGCAGGCCGAGATGGGCGGCGCGGATGTAGTCACGCTGCGACCAGCTGAGGATGACGCCCTGAACGGTGACGTTGACGACGGAGGGCTGGCCGAGCGGATAGCCGTAGGAGTAGCCGAGGCCGGAGCCGACGGTGACGGCTGGAATATAGACGTCCTTGCTTTCCTTGAGGACGGCGGTGGTCTTGTCGACGTCGGCCTGCGCGAGCCGGACGCGCGGATTGGATTTGAGGGCGAGATCGACGGCGGAGACGAGCGATATCTGCGCGTGCGCGGGCACGGCGGCGAAAGATGCGAACAGGAGCAGCACCGCCGCGTGCATTCGAACGACTGGTGGAAGCGTGGGCATCGTCGTCTGGTGTGCCTCCTGATTCGCTCGGGTCAGCGGCCTGCTTCGCGATCTGCGAGGTTGGTTTGATGCTCGAGGGCGGCGAGCTCGCGACGAGCGGGAGCGTAGCCGGAGGCGAGGACGAGAGACTGTTCGAGTTCGATCTTAGCGTTTGCGCTGTTGCCTTCGTTGCGAAGAACCTTGGCCAATGCGACGTGGACCTTGAAGGCGGGCGCGGAGTCGGATTTGAAACTGGAGGCGAGATAGCTGCGCAGCGCGCGCTCGGCGAGGCGAGGCTCGCGGTTGATCTCGGAAAGCGTGGTGGCGGCGTCGACGAGGGCGGAGGTGTGGGCGCGGTCGAGCGCGATGGCGCGGCGCAGGGCGTCGACGGCCTGATCGGGCTGCGAGCGGCGGGCGTAGAAGGCGCCGAGGTCGGCCCAGGCGTTGGGCTGATTGGCGACGGCGGCGGCGGCGCGAAACTCGCGCTCGGCCGAGGCGTAGTCCTTCTGCTTTTCGGCGGCCATGGCGCGGATGCGGTGCGCGTTCTGCGGAAGCTGGGACTGCGATTGGTCGGCGAGATGGGAGGCTTTGTCGAAGCCGCCGCCGACGATGGAGGGAGCATCGATGTAGTACTCGCTGAGGTCGTTGACGGCGGCGCCGTTGGTGGGGTCGAGGCGGACGGCGGCCTCAAAGGCGTTGCGAACCTTGAAGGCGAGACGGAGGCCGGCGATGGGACCGGCGTTTTCGGCCTGCAGGCCGAAGGCGCGACCCGCCCAGTCCTGCGCGGAGCTGTCAGAGGCGAGGGTGCGAAGCGCGGCGGTGCACTCGGAGGCGGCGGGGGCGGCGAGGGACTGTGAATAGTAGGCGCGGCAGAGAAGAAGATGCGCCTGGCCGCTGACGGGATCGTTCGCGGGAGTGACGGCGAGAATCTGCTTCAGCTGGGCGACGGCGGCGTCGGCGTGGCCGGAGAGCAGCGCGGCGGTTGCGGATGGAAGAGCCGAGGGAAGATCGGCGGCGCGCGCGTTGAGCGGCAGCGCGAGGAGAGCGAGGCCGCCGAGCGCAAGAGCAGCGACGCGAGGCGCGGTGGTGAAGCGATGCGATGGGAATGGAGAGCTAAGAAGAGGCATGGATGGGCTAGGCATGGATGAGTTAATCGACGGGCTTAACCTTCATGCCATTGGTGAGGTCGACCTCGCTGGTGGCTTCGAGCGCGACCAGGTCGCCGTCCTGAAGGCCGCTGGTGATCTCGGCGTTGGTGAGATTGATGACGGCGGTGGGAGCGATCTGGACGGGGGTGCGGACCAGGCGGTCGTTGATGACGCGGTAGACGAAGTTGACGGCGCCCTGGGTGTGAAGAGCTTCACGCGGAACACTGAGCACGTTGTTGTGCTGCGCGGTGGTGACTTTGACGGTGACGTTGGTGTTGGGAAGAAGATCGCCCGCGGCGTCATCGACGGTGATGAGGCACTCGCCGACGTTGCGCGTGCCATAGGAGACGACGTTGGTGGGCGGCTGCTGGACGTGACCGTGCCAGACCTGGTCGGGATGCGCGGCCCAGGTGATGACGACGGGCTGGCCGGCGGCAAGGCGGCCGATCTCGGGCTCGTCAAAGTAGGCGCGAATGCGGATCTTGGTGAGATCGGCGACGTTGATGAGAGGCTGGCCGGTCTGGACGAAGTCGTAACGTGCGACCGGCAGAAAATAGACGGTGCCGGCGAAGGGAGTGCGGACATCGACGCTGGCGTAGGCGCTCTGCGCGGCGGAGAGACCGGCCCGCGCCTGTGCGACCTGAGCGCGCTGCGCGGAGAGATCGACGCTGCCGTAGCGATCGTGGAGACGCTGTTGAACTTGGGTGACGCGGTCCCGGGCCGTGGTGAGCTGCTGCTGGGCGAGCGCAACTTCATTAGGGGATGCGGCGCCCTGGGCGAGCAGCTTGCGGTCGGTGTCGAGAGTTGACTGGGCCTGCTGGACCTGATTCTGCGCGGCGGTGAGGTCGGCCTGTTCGGACAGACGCTCGGCCTGCGTGCCGCCGTGCTGCATGTTCATGAGCGCGGCTTCGGCGCTGTCGAGGCCGGCCTGCGCGGTGGCGACCCGGTCGGCGGCATCGGCGGAGTCCATGCGGAGAAGCGGTTCGCCCTTGGTGACGTTCTCATCGAGGTGGACGTAGAGCTGGGCGATGACGCCGGGGTTGGGCGCATGGGCCTGAAAGTCGACGATGGGCTCGACTTTGCCGTTGGTGGAGATGGTGCTGGTGAGGTCCTGATGGCTGACGCGCGCGACGCGAATCTGGATCGCCGGGGTGCGTCGCATCCAGAAGAAAATCACGATCACGACGATGACGGAGAGCGCGGTCCAGAGCCAGCCGCGTGATTGTGTTTTTCCGTTTTCCGCCATACGCAAAGGGTCAGTATATAAGACGCCAGAGGATGCTCTGGAGGTCCAAAACTTTTATGACAAAGGGATTACGGGACTTTTCGATGAGGTAACGAGATTGAGTCCGGGATGGATTAAGCGAGGCGATGGAGGGCGACGATTTCGAGCTCCCAACCGCCGAAGTCGGGATGCCAGTTGCGGCGGAGATGGAAGGCGAGATCGAAGCAGTCGCCGGGTTGCCAATTCTGGTGGCGGGCGAGCTCGGGCCATGCAGTTCGACGGGACCAGGCTACGCCGCTCATGCGGGCCGGGCTGTCGCGGTCTTCGAAGGCGAGGCGAAGATGGCGATCGGCGAGGATGCGCGGCGGAGCGAGGAGACGGGCGCTGCGCGTGACGAAGAGGGGATCGGGGTTGCCGAGGCCGAAGGGAGCGAGCTGCTCGAAGGCGGCGAAGAAATCGCGGGTGATCTCGGCGAAGCGAAGCTCGAGGTCGAGGTGTAGAGATTCTTCGGCGGGCGTGACGCCGAGTTGCTGGGCGGCGATGCGCGCGAGGGATTCGCGCAGCTGAGGGACGTTGGCGGAGGGAAGAGCGAAGCCGACGGCGTGGGCGTGGCCTCCGAAGCGAGTGAAGAGCGTGCTGCCGGATTGCTCGTGCGCAGCGGTGAGGGCGTCGAGGAGATGGAAGCCAGGGATGGAGCGGCCGGAGCCGTGCGCGATGTTGGCGTCGGCTTCCTGTGCTTCGCTGTTTTTTTCGTGCGCGATGACGAGCGCGGGGCGGTTGGTGCGATCGACGACGCGGGAGGCGAGGATGCCGACGACGCCGCGGTGCCAGCCGGTGGCGGAGGGTTCGGCCTGCGATCCCACCTGTGACGATGATGCCGTCACGGATGGGGCACCCAGATCATAGGCAGCGTCGTCGAGGACGAGGCAGGCGGGAAGGCCGGCGGCCGAGGCGAGGAGAGCTTCGACCTGCTGCTCGATCTCGCGGAGCGCGGAGGCTTCGGTGGCGCGGCGGTCGTCGTTGAGGCGATGAAGTTTTTCGGCGAGCGCGCGAGCGGCGGCGGGGTCGCGCGAGAGGAAGAGCTCGACGACGTCCGAGGCGACTTCCATGCGGCCGGCGGCGTTGAGGCGCGGAGCGAGGCGGAAGCCGACGTCGGTGGCTGAGATGGGGCGCGTGGTGTCGATGCCGGCGAGCTCCATGAGCGCGCGCAGGCCGGGCTGCGCGGGGCTGCGGAGCTCGCGGAGACCGATGTGCGCGATGGTGCGGTTTTCGCCGGTGAGGGGGACGGAGTCGGCGATGGTGGCGACGGCGAGGAGCTTGAGAAACGACGGGAGAGTTTTGGTGCGGAGGCGATCGCGTTCGGAATCGTCGCGGGCGGCGCCTTCGAGGAGAGCTTGCGCGAGTTTGAAGGCGACGGCAGCTCCGCAGAGATCTTTGCAGGGGTAGGCGCAATCGGGCTGGTTGGGGTTGAGGACGGCGAGCGCGTTGGGGATGCCGTTGAGCTCGTCGGGGAGGTGGTGATCGGTGACGATGAGGTCGAGGGCGAGGCGCGCGGCTTCTTCGGCGGCGGCGTGGGCGCGGATGCCGGTGTCGACGGAGATGACAAGGCGAACGCCTTCGAGGGCGGCGTCGGCGATGCGGGACTCGCGCATGCCGTAGCCTTCGCGGATGCGGTGCGGGATGTGATAGCGGATGTCGGGTGTGACGGCGAGAGCGGCGGCGGTGCGCTCGATGGCGGTCTTGAGGAGAACGGTGGCGACGGTGCCGTCGACGTCGTAGTCGCCGTAGATAAGGATGGGCTCGCGGGCGAGGAGGGCGCGGCGGATGCGGTCGACAGCAGAGCGCATGCCGTGCATGGCATAGGGGTCGTGGAGGTGAGTGAGCTCGGGGGCGAGGAAGCGGCGTGCGGAAGCAATGTTCGCGTGGCCGCGGGCGATGAGCAGGCGCGCGATGGGCTCGGGGAGGTTGAGGTCGAGGGCGAGTTCTTCGGAGGCGGGAGTGCGCGTGGTTGCAGGCTCGAAGACGGCGTCCGGCTGGGCTAGCGGCGATGGGGTATACGGAGCTGCGGCGGTCCGATCCCATGTCTCAGAATCGAGACGTGCGGGACCCGGCGCGGCGAGTTCAGAGGGAGTGGCGGACATATCTGCGTGCTGAGAGATATTGTCCACGCGCTGCGGGGCGGACGCGGTGGATAAGAGGGACGGAATCAGTTCCGTCAGTCGTCGTCGGCGTCGTCGACGATGATCTGGCCGAGCTCGGTGATGGTCTCCATGAGGGTCTGGAAGGTTTCGTACCAGTCGGTCGCGGTCTCGAAGAGGTACATGACGCCGCCGGTGGAGAAGCCGAGCTGGAGGTAGCCGGTCTTGCCGACGTGCTCGGTGAGCTCCTGGGCTTCGTGGAGCTCGGGCGCGTCGTGGTCGGGGTAGTTCTGGGTGCGGACCTGCTCGATGAGGGTGGCGACGTCCTCGGGCTCGAGGACGACCTCGCTCATGGTGATGAAGGGCGCGTTGGCGGCCTTGGCGTGCTCGACGAAGTCCTTCCAGGAGTCGGCGTCGTCGGCTTCAAAGATGACGGTGGGAACGTCCTCAGAGACGTAGGCGTTCATGCGCCGCATGCCGTGGCCGGCGATGAACGCGATCATGTCGTCTTTGACCGAGGTGAGATCTTCCAGAACCATAGATCATTCTATTTTCGCAGATTGCGGGCGCTGGTGCGGAGCCTAGATAACGGAAGAGTTGAGGGCGGGAACGACGTGCTACCCTAGGGCTGCCCATGATTTTTTCGAAGGACTATATTGGCTATCTTGCGCGGCAGACCACGAAACACCTGGTCGCGGCGAAGATGATCAAGACGGACAAGCCTGAGATGGTAAACGAGCGCGTGGCGAGCGCGCTGATCGAGGAGCTGTCGCTGGAGGACCGCATTAATGAAGAGGTGCGGGTGATCCTGGAGGCGTTCCAGGACGACATGCTGAAGACGGGCGCGAGCTATCCGGAGATGTTCAAGAAGGTGAAGATGGAGCTGGCGCGCAAGTATAAGGCGGTGCTATGAGGATCAGCCGCGACAAGCTGAACAAGCTGGCCCATACGATCGCCGATACGCTGGCGGAGATCGACGAGGTCGAGTTCATGGAAGACCGCAACACGATCCGCCAGGAGGCGCGCAAGGCGCTGGAAACCCTGCTGACGCAGGAGACGAAGATCGATGCGGCGGCGCGGCAGAAGATTGCTTCGCAACGGAAGATCATTCCGGAAGGGTCGCAGGAGTGGGACATTCTGTACCGCAAGTATTACAACGACGAGGTGAAGAAGCTGGGGCTGTAGGAGCTTTTCGCGGCCGCAACTTTTGCTATACTTGATCAGTCGCAGGCGGCCATCTCAGGCCGCTCCCGTGGCGATATGGTGTAACTGGTTAACACGTCGCCCTCTCAAGGCGAAGAGTTCGGGTTCGAGCCCCGATATCGCTACCAAAATCTCCCACACGACAAAAATCACACAGTACAAGCTTGTGGCACTCGCTGACTGCCAGTGTTTGTTGCGCGCGGCAGTAGGTTCGTAACGCCTGACCCAATTGATGCTCCCTCGCGGATGCTTGCGCGGGGGCGGAGGCTTACATTCCGTGGCGCGGTGGGGAACAATAGGCGAGGCGGTTATCTTTTGATGGATGCCGGTTGCGGACGGCCAGCCCGCGAACGCTGAGGGCAGTCACGTTTCAAAAGGAAAGATGGAGGAAGAATGAAGGCGCTTGTGAAATCGCGCGCGGAGCGTGGCCTGTGGATCGAAGATGTTCCTGAACCGAAGGTGGGCATCAACGATGTCAAGATTCGCGTGCTTTTGACAGGCATCTGCGGAACGGACCTGCACATTTACGAGTGGGATGCGTGGGCGCAGAAGACGATTCCCGTTCCGTTGGTGATCGGCCATGAGTTTGTCGGCGAGATTGTAGAGATCGGATCGAACGTCACGGACTTTCAGATTGGCGATCGGGTCAGCGGCGAGGGCCATGTTGTGTGCGGCCGCTGCCGCAATTGCCTGGCGGGACGGAGGCATCTGTGCGCGCATACGCAGGGCGTGGGTGTGAATCGCGAGGGAGCGTTTGCAGAGTACATCGTTCTGCCCATGACCAACATCTGGCGGCATGCGCCGGAGATTCCGCTGGAGGTGGCCGCGATCTTCGATCCGCTGGGGAATGCGGTGCACACGGCGCTGGCTTTTCCGGTGCTCGGCGAAGATGTGCTGGTGACAGGGGCGGGGCCGATTGGCATTATGGCGGCCGCTGTTGTGAAACACGCGGCGGCGCGCAATGTGGTGATTACGGATCTCAATCCGTATCGGCTGGCGCTGGCGGAAAAGGCCGCGAAGGTAACGATGGCGATGGACCCTCGCGAGACGACGCTGGAGCAGGCGCAGAGGAAGTTGCACATGCAGGAGGGCTTTGATGTGGGGCTTGAAATGTCCGGCAACGCCCACGCGTTTCGCGACATGCTGGCGAACATGAGCCACGGCGGAAAGATTGCGATCCTGGGTATTCCTTCGCCTTCGGAGCTGGCGATTGATTGGGCCAAGGTGATCTTCAACCAGTACACGATTCGCGGGATTTATGGCCGCGAGATGTATGAGACGTGGTACAAGATGACGGTCATGCTGCAGTCAGGGCTGGACATCAGCAGCGTTATCACGCACAAGCTTCGTTGGGATCAGTTCGAAGAAGGGTTTGCGGCGATGCGCTCCGGAAACTCTGGCAAGGTGATTCTCAACTGGCAGACGGCGGGCTAGACGCATCGCGAGAGCATCGCGCAGGTTCCATAGGAAATGGGAGAAGAGATGGCGGGCGACAACGACGATCCCTTTGTCTCGATGATGAGGGCAGAGAGCAAGGTCGCGCTGAGCCTCAGCGATTTCGCTCCGAAGCCGATGCTGCGCGTTCGCGAACACTTGCTGGAGAAGCCGAGATTTCCGGTCATCGATTTTCACAATCACATCGACGGCATGGATCCGGTCGACGTCTTGCGCGTGATGGATGCCTGCGATGTGGAGCACCTGGTCAACATCACGATGAGGCCGGGCACGGAGGGACTGCGGAGCCTGGAGCGGCTTCGTGCGGTCTCGCGCGAACGCTTTTCAACGATTGCTTGGATGGATTGGAGGGATCTGCAAGAGGATGGTTTCTTCGAGCGCTGCGTGAGCCGGCTGGATGAATGCGTGAGTGCCGGTGCGATCGGCATGAAGATATGGAAAGACCTGGGGCTGCGATTGCGGGAGCGGGACGGATCGTTGCTGCGGATCGATGATCCGCGACTGGATCCGTTCTTCGCGCGGGCGGCGGAGCTTGGCGTCTTCGTCATGTTTCACACGGCCGATCCTGCGGCCTTCTTTCTTCCAACCGACGGGCAGAACGAACGGTTCGAAGAGCTGGCGGCGCATCCGGACTGGAGCTTTTACGGATCGCAGTTCACACGAGAGGACCTGCTGGAGCAGCGAAACCGTGTGTTTGCGCGGCATCCGCGGACGCAATTTGTCGCGGCCCACATGGGAGAGCAGCCCGAAGACCTGGAGGCGCTGGCCGCCATGCTTGAGAAATATCCGAACGTGCAGCTGGATATGTCAGCGCGCGTGGCGGAGCTCGGACGGCAGCCGTTCACGGCGCGGAGGTTCTTGCTGCGCTTTGCGAATCGCATTCTTTTCGGCACGGACCTGTTGCCGGAGATCTCGATGTATCGCGGCCACTATCGTTTCTTCGAGACCGAGGACGAGTACTTCGACTATCCCTCGCACGCGTCGCGCCAGGGACGATGGAAGATCTATGGCATCGCGCTGCCGGATGAGGTGCTGGAGCAGATCTATCGCAAGAATGCGGCGGCGATGCTGTCGCGACGATAGAAGGAACGATTTGATGATTGCAGTTTTCTTGCACGGCGGAGGTTCTCACGAATGCGGCTTGCTTTGAGGAGCGTCGTGATAATTGTTCTGTTCGTGACCGCCGCCGGAACTTGCGGAAAGATTGCTGCACAAGAGCCCGGGACGGCGATTGCGAGCGTTGGGCGGCAGCGCGGGGAGATCGGCAATCGTGTGGTCAGGCTCACGTGGAGCGTCTCCGGAGGGCATCTTGGCGACGTTGTTTTTGTCGACGAACTGCACCATACCGTTGTGCCGCTTTCCACGCCGTTTGCTGTGTTGCTCCGCGACGGAGAGATCGATCGGCCTGAGACGCTGCGCCTCGACGGCGGAGCTCAGGAACTGGCGTTGACGGCGGATCCGAATGCATCGCGTGCGTCGGATCGCGTGCCGGGCAAGGAAGTGGACGTCAAGCTGACCAGCAGGGACGGCGCTGCGGAGTTCGTTTGGTCGGTCATCTTGCGCGACGAATCGCGTTATATTCGGCAGCGACTTACTATCGCGGCAGCCGGGCAGGATCTGCCGATTCAGCGCGTGGAACTGGTGGATGTGCGTCTGCCTGAGGCTCACGTGGTGGGCGAGGTTAAGGGATCGCCGATTGTTGCGGGGAATCTCTATCTCGGCTTCGAGCATCCGCTTTCCAGCTCCGATGTGACGGCGGGCCGAGCGACGGCGTGGATCGATCGTGAGCTTCCGCTGCGAGCGGGAAGATCGGTTCAATACTCTTCGGTCATCGGCGTCGTTCGCGCCGGCCAACTGCGCCGCGATTTTCTTGAGTACATAGAGCGGGAGCGCGCGCATCCGTATCGAACGTTCCTGCACTACAACTCGTGGTATGACCTCGGCTACTTTACGCCGTACGACGAGGCGGGAGCGTTAGACCGCATCCATGCATTCGGGCAGGAGCTTCATGTGAAGCGCGGCGTGACGCTCAATTCGTTTCTCTTCGATGACGGATGGGACGATCACAATTCGCTATGGCAGTTCAACAGCGGATTTCCGGACGGGTTTATGAAGGTTCGCGCAGCCGCGGAGACATATGGCGCCGATCCCGGCGTGTGGATGTCGCCGTGGGGCGGTTACGGCAAGCCGAAGCAGGAGCGCCTGGCGTATGGAAGATCCGCGGGCTTCGAGATTGTGTCCAAGGGGTTCGCGCTCTCCGGGCCGAAGTACTACGATCGCTTTCGCGATGTCTGCCTGGAGATGATCCGCAAGTATGGCGTGAATCAATTCAAGTTCGACGGCACCGGAAATGCGGACTCGGTCTTTCCCGGAAGCGCGTTCGACAGCGACTTCGACGCTGCGATTCATCTCATCGGGGAACTGCGGCAGGTAAAGCCGGACATCTACATCAATCTGACGACCGGGACTCGGCCCTCGCCGTTCTGGCTTTTCTATGCGGATTCGATCTGGCGCGGCGGTGAGGATGACAGCACCGCCGGAGTGGGACCGTACCGCGAGCGGTGGATCACCTATCGCGATGCGGATACGTATGCGCGCATTGTGAAAGAGGGGCCGCTGTATCCGTTGAACTCGCTGATGCTGCACGGCATGATCTATGCGAGATATCACAGGGAGCTGAATAAGGATCCTGATAACGACTTCCGCAATGAGATTCGCTCCTACTTTGGCACCGGGACGCAGCTGCAGGAGATGTACATCACCCCTTCGCTGCTGAGCCGCCAGAACTGGGACGACTTGGCGGAGGCGGCGAAGTGGTCGCGTGCCAACGCGGACGTGCTGAAGGATACGCACTGGATTGGCGGCGACCCGGCGTGGCTGGAGGTTTATGGCTGGGCGTCATGGGCGCCGCGGGAAGGCATCCTCGTGCTGCGCAATCCGAGCGATCAGCCGCAGTCGATCCGCGTCGATCTGGCGAAGGCGTTCGAGCTGCCGGACGGCGCGGCACAGAGGTATGTGGCCAGCAGCCCGTGGAAGGACGACGCAGGGAAGCCGGCGCTGCATCTTCGCGCGGGAACGCCGCACGCGTTTGATCTGGCTCCGTTCCAGGTGCTGACGCTGGATATGAAGCCGGAGGCGCGCTGAATCCTGGCTCATGAGCGCGTGTGGCATAAGATGACATCTTGTTCATCTGAGGCTGCGCCAATGCTGCATGCTCTACCATCAGCGCATGCAGTTGTTGTTAGTTGAAGACGACCGCGAAATTCAAGAGTTTCTGCGGCACGCCCTGACGGAAGCGGGTTACAGAGTCGACGTCGCGGCCGATGCGCTGACCGCCGAACGCCTGGCCGCAGAGGGCCGCTATAACGTTCTCATCGTGGATCTCGGCCTTCCTGACATGGACGGCATTGCGCTGATCCTTCGTCTGCGGCAGCTGGGCGTGCAGTCCCCGGTGCTGATTCTTTCCGCGCGCCGGACTGTGGACGATCGCGTGAGAGGGCTGGAGCAGGGAGGCGACGACTACCTCACCAAACCGTTCGCGCTGGCAGAACTTCTGGCTCGCTTGCGCAATCTGACCAAGCGGAGCGCGACGGTGGCCGAAGCGACGCGGTTGCGCGTGCTCGATCTGGAGATGGATCTTCTTCGCCGGGAGGCGGTTCGCGGCGGCCGCGCGCTGAGCCTCACGCCTCAGGAGTTCACTCTGCTCGAGTATCTGTGCCGAAACCCCGGCCGGGTCGTCACACGCTCGATGATTCTGGATAAGGTTTGGGGCATGCGCATTCATCCGGACACCAACGTGGTGGATGTTCACATCTACCGGCTGCGCGGGAAGGTCGATCCCGAAGGCCAGCCTCCGCTTATCAAGACGCTTCGTGGAGTGGGCTATGTCCTTCGCGACCGCTAGGTTCAGCCGCACCGCAGCCTGGCGCGTCTCACTGCCCGGAACGCTCGCGTTTGCCTGCGGCACTCTTCTGGTCTTCCTCTATCTTCATCATTACTTTGCCAACGACATTCAACGCCGCACGGATGCATGGCTGACCGGCGAGCTGCAGACGCTGCGCGATGTTGCGATCCGCACGCCCAAGGACAGGCTGTACAGCCGCGTGGTAAGCGAGACCGCGGAGATGGCCAGCCACGAGATTCCGTCGCGGACGCCGGGCTCGCAGCGGCCGGGTGAGCCCAACCAGGCGGTCTTCTTCCTGCAAACTCCGACCAAAGACTCGCCGGCTCTCTGGGTGGGCGCGGGGAACCCGGACGCAATCTTGTCGGCGCTTTCGCAGGATCGATTTGCCGTCGATGTTCCCGTAGATATCAGGCTCGCCGGCCATCGATCACCCTTTCGCGTGGCGGTCGCTCCGATGCCTGACGGGTCCCGCATCTATCTGGGCGTGTCGGAGCAAGATGAACGGCACACGCTGCACCGGCTTCGCATCCGTTTTCTTATCCTTTGGGTCATCAGCGTCCTTCTGGGCTTCTGCATCATCTTCTGGGTCACACGCCGGATGCTGGGCGCGGTTCGCAAGATCAACGACGCAGCGTCGCATATCGGTGACGAGAACCTGGGGCAGCGAGTGCCGGAGAGCGGCGGCCATGACGAGATGGCGCAACTCGCATCGACGCTGAACCGCATGCTGGATCGCATCGAGAAGTCGATGTACCAGCTGCACACCATCACCAACGCTCTGGCGCACGATCTGCGGAGTCCGCTGACGGCCATCCGCGCGCGGCTGGAGATCGCGCTTGGCGATGGTGACGGCCCTCCCCACACCGACTCCGTCGCAAGAGCGATTGATGAGATCGACCGGCTGACCGAGGTCCTGGATCAGTCGCTGGATGTCGCCGAGGCGCACGCTGGCGCGCTCCAGATTCATCCTCGGCTCATCGAGCTCGATGCACTGATCAGAGCGATGAGCGAGTTGTATCAGCCGTCGATGCATGAGAAGGGAATTCATCTCGATCTGCGCATCCACTCTCCGGTGGAGATCTGGGGCGATCCGGCTCTGCTTCAACGGGCCATTACGAATCTTTTCGACAACGAATTGAAGCATCTGCCGGGATCGAAGACCATGATGCTGTCTCTGTCCACGGAGGGCGATGCGGCCGTGCTTCTGATCGAGGACGATGGTCCGGGCATACCGGCCGACATTGTGTCCGACGTGTTCAAGCCTCGCGTCAAAGGTCACACGTCCGGAGGCTTTGGCCTGGGGCTGTCGTTCGTGCAGGCGGTGGTTCTCGCTCACAATGGATCGGTCAACGCAGAGAATCGCGAGCCGTCAGGGATCCGCGTGACGATCCGGCTTCCACTGCATGGAGCTCCGCAATCGACGGGCGCTTCGGCGGGTTCACTTGCGACCGCCGGTGAGGCGCGCAACTCTCTATGACGGGAAGATTTCGACTGGATGAAAAAGATGCCGATCAGGCTCACCGCGCTTGAGATTCGCGGCGCGGGTGTGTTGGCCGGCAAAGAAAAAGAGCCGCCTCGTGCGGGAGGCGGCTCTGTGGAAGAACGGTTGGCTATGCCTTGAACTTGAACCGGCGACGGAGCAGACCGGCGCCGCCAAGGATTGAGGTGCCGAGCAGAGCAAGGCTGCCGGGCTCAGGAGTCGGTGAGGTTGGGTCCGGGCAGATGCTCTGGAAGGTCAGCTCGCCGCTGTCCTTGTAGGAGCTGTCCTGCGCCGCCGTGCCGATGATGGTGCTGGTGAGGTTGAAGTCCAGAGTGTGGGTGGCGTCCGTCGCGCTGAACGAAAGACCCTTGTTGTCAAAGTAGAAGATTCCGCCGGTCTCAAAAAGCTGGTTGTCGGCGCCGCTGAAGGTAAGGGGTGCACCAGCGTTGTCGCTATACGTTCCCTTTTCGTTGACAGGGGCGTTAACGGTCACGCTGCCGTCCACGATATCGTTAATGGTGTACACCGCCGTCCCGAACAGCGTGTAGTCGTAGGTGGCGTCGAAGGTGACGGTGCCGTCAAAGTTATCGTTGCTGATGATGTTGTTGACGCCGGTGAAGGATGCGGTAAATTCATCGGCATGAGCGGCCCGGACCCCAAGTAAAGCGGTGCCCAGCGCACACAGAAGGAGCGCTTTTTTCATTGCGAGAGACCTCAGAGAAAGTAATTTGAGTTGGAACTCGCAATATTTAGAAGCAACCCTTGGGCCACTTTTTGCGTCGTTCTCCGCCAAGAAATGCCCAGAAAACTCGAAGTTTCCACAGTAACTAACGAAAGTTATGTGAAAGATTTTGCGGGGAAAAAAGAGCCTTTCGTTCCGCGTCCCATTACTAAAGTCGTAAGGGCGATCAATATACTTTTATTCGAACGCGAAGAAGAGTGAGTGCATGAGCAAGACGTTTTATCTCGAGACCTTCGGCTGCCAGATGAATGCGCACGACTCAGAAAAGGTCGTTGGCACGCTGGAGCAGGAGGGCTACACGCAGGTGGCCGAGGAGACCGACGCCGACCTGATTCTGTACAACACCTGCTCGATCCGCGATAAGGCGGAGCAGAAGGTCTTTCACCGGCTGAACGACTACAAGAAGCTGCAGGCGCAGGGCAAGCGGTTCGGTGTGCTGGGCTGCGTGGCGCAGCAGGAGGGTCAGCGAATCTTCGAGCGAGCGCCGTATGTTTCGCTGGTGGCGGGCTCGGCGAGCTACCGCAATCTACCGGAGATGCTGCGGCGGCTGGAGGCGGGCGAGACACGCGTGACGGGGCTCGACGACCGCCAGACGGACGAGACCTTCGACACGGAATTCACGGCGCGGTCGAACCCGCACCGCGGGTACATCACGATCATTGAGGGTTGCGACAAGTTCTGCGCGTACTGCGTGGTTCCCTACACGCGCGGCAAGGAGCGCAGCCGTTCTTCGGCGAGTGTGTTGGCGGAGGCGCAGCGGATTGCAGGGCTGGGCTACACGGAGATTCAACTGCTCGGCCAGAACGTGAACAGCTATCGCGATCCGACCGGGCGGCGCACGTTTGCCGAGCTGCTGGTTGCCGTGAGCGAGGTGAGCGGCATCCAGCGCGTGCGCTTCACGACGTCGCACCCGCGCGATTTCACCAAGGATATCGTCGATGCGATCGACTCGCATCCGAAGCTGTGCAATCACATTCATCTGCCGGTGCAGTCCGGGTCGACCGATGTGCTACGCGCGATGCAGCGAGAGTACACGCGCGATTGGTACCTGGAGCGCATCCAGTGGACGAAAGACGCGGCGCGCGACATCTCGCTGACCACGGATATCATCGTCGGCTTCCCGGGCGAGACGGATCGCGATTTCGAGCAGACGATTCAGCTGCTGGACGTGGTCGGTTACGACGGCGTGTATGGATTCAAGTATTCGCCGCGGCCGAATACGCCCGCCATCCACATGCATGATTCAATCGCCGACGACGTGAAGGCGCAGCGGCTGGCGATATTGAATGACCGGCAGCGCGAGATCCAACGGATGAACTATCAGCGCCACATGGAGCAGACGCTGGAGGTTATGGTGGAAGGCCATAACTCGGCGCGGGGGCAGGTGGTCGGGCGCTCGACGCAGAACAAAACGGTCAACTTTACTTGCGATGGCAATCCTGCGATTGGCAGTTATGTGGATGTGCGGGTGACGAAGATCTTTCCGAACTCGCTGGTAGGTGAGGCGGTTTCGGTTCCGGTGGCGCCTTCGGCCGCGCTGCTGGCGCATCAGGCGTTGAGCGCACGGGTTAGTGCATAGCGAACAGCGTAGCGAAGTTCGCAGCGGTTTGCGTACACTGGAGGCGCGATGAATCTGCCGGGATTCAAGCCGGAGCCTGAGGCCGAGCACACCGCGGACGCTGAGGTGGAGGTGCGGATTCGCGGACTGATGATGGACCCTTCGACCCATCAGCCCATCGTGGTCCTGAACGATCTCGCCGGTGAGGTGGTTCTGCCGATATGGGTGGGACTGTTCGAGGCCAACGCGATTGCGCTGGAGATTGAGAAAGCCACAATGCCTCGGCCGATGACGCACGATCTGCTGCGCAATGCGATCCGCGGATTGAATGGGCGGATTACGCGCGTGGTGGTCGGCTCGCTGCGCGAAGAGACATTTCACGCGACGATCTGGATGGATCAGCAGGGCGAGGTGATTGGCCTGGATGCGCGGCCCTCCGACGCGATTGCGCTGGCGCTCCGCGCGGATTGTCCGATCTTTGTGAGCAGGCAGGTGCTGGAGCAGGCCAGGCAGGCAGCGAGCGGAGCTCTGAATCCGACGGCGGAAGACCTGCGCAAATGGCTCGAAGGGCTGAATGACGACGAGATGGGCCGCTACAAGATGTAGGGCGTTTTTCATGCGGCGAGCTCGATAGAAAAACAGAAGAAAACAAGCGGAGCGGCGAGAGCGAACTGCTAGAGCCAGTCGCAGAGCCGCGCAACGCGTGCGGCCCACTCGTCTTCGGTGGGCAGATGCGGAAGCGGTGAATCGAGCTGCGTTCCCGCGATGGTTCTGTTGATGGCCTGGCGGAGGCCGGCGAGCATGGCGGTCTCGCGGCCGCTGATGACTTCGACCCAGGGTGTTCGCCGCAGGATGTCGCTGACGCCGGATTCGCGATGGAGGAGCACAGGAATGCCGCGGCTGAGCGCTTCGATCGCCGGGATGCCGTAGCCCTGGATCGCGGGCATGAGGAACAGGTGGGTGGTGTCGTAGAGTTGCGCGAGGTCCGCGTCGCTGAGGTAGCCATGGAAATGAACGCGCCCGGCCAGGCCAAGGTTTGCCGCGAGCTGTTGCATCGCCTCAAGCGCGGACCCTTTGCCCACAATGTCCAGGCGCCAGTCGACGCGGGCGGAGAGCGTGGGCGATTCATGCTCGAGGCCTTCGAGCGCGCGCAGGATCCAGTCGATGCGCTTGTTGGGTTCGATGCGCGAGACGCTGAGCATGCGCAGCTCATGAGTGACGGGCCGCGGACGGAAGTTGTCAGGCGAGGTGAGTCCGCCCATGCGCGCGATGTCGGCACGGACGTTGAACTCGCGGCGGCACTCGGCGCGGAGGTATTCGCTGGTCACGATGGTGTGGCCGCCGCTGCGCAGACCGTAGGCGGTGATGCTGTCGGAGACACGACGAGCGAGGCGGCGCTTGAGGTTGAGGCTTGATGCATGCTCGAAGAGACTGGGCGTGTCGTGCATCAGGCAGTGAAAGCCGCGCAGGCCGGCGAGCGTTGCGTGCAGCGCGGGTTGGTAGCCGGACATCAGCGGCTTTGGTGTATTGCGCTGCGTGCGGAAGTACCGGCGCAGCGCGGCGATCTTTTTTGTGGCGCGCATGCGCGGACGGAGCTCGACGACTTCCAGCGGATGTTGTGCGTGTTTGGCGAGACCGATGTGGTCGATGTAGGTGACGATGTGGTTGGGAATGTCGCGCTGATAGAGCCAGCGGCAGAGCGCAAGCACACTGCGCTCCGCGCCGCCCATGGCCTCGATTTCAGTGAGGACGATGATGCGCGAGTTGGGCGGCGGAGTTGGCATCAGTTCGCTAGAGCTTAGAGTACTTCTCTAACGAATGGCCAGCTCGTCGAGCCAGTCGAAGAACTCGGGGAAGCTGATGCTCGCGGCTTCGGCGCCGTGGATGGCGGTGTCGCCACTGGCGCGCAGCGCGGCGATGGAGAACGCCATGGCGATGCGATGGTCGGAGCCGGAATCGATCTCGGCGCCGTGAAGCTGCTGGTTGCCGGGGACGTCCAGACCATCTTCGAGCTCGGTCACCTCGGCGCCCATGGCGCGCAGATTCTTGACGACGAGAGCGATGCGGTCGGACTCCTTCACGCGCAGCTCGCGAGCGTCGCGGATGCGCACGCCCTCGGTGGTGTAGGGTCCGATGGCCGCGATCACCGGAAGCTCGTCGATGAGTTGCGCAGACAACGCGCCAGTAATAGTGATGCCCTGAAGCGTGCGATTGCGGTTCACCTGGATGGTGCCAATCATCTCGCCGTGCTGCTCCTTCACATCGAGCACCTTGATGTGGCCGCCCATGGTGGTGATGGCGTCGAGCAGCGACGCGCGTGTGGGGTTCAGGCCGAGCGAGTCAAGCACGAGATTCGAATCTTCAAAGAGCAGGGCAGCGCAAAGAAAAAACGCGGCGGAAGAGATGTCGCCGGGAACCGTCGCTTCGATCCCTGTGAGCTGCTGTCCACCTTCGATGTACACGCGATCGTCCCGGCGGATGAGCTCCGCGCCGAAGGCCTTCAGCGCATGCTCCGTGTGGTCGCGGGTGCGAATGCTCTCGGTGAACGATGTCGTGCCTTTGGCCTGCAGGCCGGCGAAGAGCACGGCGGTCTTTACCTGCGCGCTGGCGACAGGCGCGTCGAAGTCGATGGCCTTGAGTTCGCCGCCGTGGATGGTCATCGGGGCGTGGCCGCCGGTGAGCGAGACGCGTGCGCCCATTTGCTCGAGCGGCTTGCGGATACGCTCCATGGGACGCTTGGAGAGCGAGTCGTCACCGATGAAACGAAAGGTGCCGGTTTGCGCGGCGACGAGCCCGGCGAGCATGCGCATCGTTGAGCCAGAGTTGCCGCAGTCGAGATTGCCGGTTGGCTGAGGGAATGTGCCCGCTGTTCCGGTGACGTCGATGGTCCGGCCCTCGCGCTTCGATTTCGCGCCCAGCGCTTCCATGCAGGCCAGCGAGCTGTGCGGGTCGGCGCCGGTAGAAAAGTTCGTGAGACGCGACGTGCCCTTCGCGAAACCGGCGAGCATAGCGTAGCGGTGCGAGATCGATTTGTCGCCGGGGAGCATCAGGGAGCCGCGCAGGCTGCGCGCCGGTGAGATGATGCGCGTGGTGGACTGCGTGCGTTGCGTCTGTGTCACTGAAGCCATTGCTGTCTATTGTAGCTAGCGTTTGCCGGTCGCTGTGGAGTAGGCAAGAGCGAGATCCTCCAGCAAATAATGATAGAGCCGCTCGTGGTCCTGCTCGTCGCGATTGCGCAGAATCGCCGACGGATGGACCGTCGCCATCACCTTGTCCGCATACGGCGTCGAGAGTATCTGCCCGTGCTGCTTCATCAGCGAGAAGGAGCCGCCCAACAGCGACTTCGCCGCGCTCGCGCCGAGGCACAGAACGACGCGCGGCTTGACGGCGTCGATTTCGGCGAGCAGCCACGGCCGGCAGGCGTTCAGCTCGCTCATGCGCGGCGATTGGTGCAGGCGTAGCTTGCCGCGCTGCACAAACTTGAAGTGCTTCACCGCGTTGGTCATGAAGACTTCGGCGGGTTTGATGTGCAACTCGTCCATCGCGCGGCGAAGGACACCACCTGCTGGGCCGACGAACGGCGCGCCCTGTTTGTCCTCTTTATTGCCGGGCTGCTCGCCGACCAGCATCAGGTGGGCGCGGCTGGAGCCGGCACCGGGCACAACCTGAATCGCGTGCTTGTAAAGATCGCAGCCTTTGCACGCGGGCATGGCTTCGGCGAGGATCGGGAGTTTGTGCTCTTCGGGAACGAATGGCGCGGCGGACGTTTTCTCTGCGCGGGCAGGAGACATGGCATCTGTAGGATGAGCCGGGCGCGCCTATCGGTCGCTCGCGGTGAGAGCCATTGCTGCGAGTCCGACCACGACGACGCTCAGGAGGACCACGCCAACATTCAAAGGTCGCGGCGCCGGGCGCAAGGCATATGGCGCGCCATAGTGTGAACGCGTGCCATGCCGTGTGCACCTGCATTGCGGCTGTAGTGAATCTGGAAATGGAACAGGATTTTCGGCACTTGCGTCGGTCGAGGAAGACTCGCCCCCGGAGGCCGAGGACGAACCGCCCGGGTGGTCCTGTGCGAGAGCCGAGGTTACGCTGTAGGGCACATAGAAGTTTGGCGCACGCTGCTGAACCATCTGCTGCGCGTTCACGGAACCGACCGCAAGAAGAGAGGCGAGGATGATCGCGAGAGTTTTCATGCTCACGAGTCTGGACCGCGACTGGTGCGCTCAGGCCTTCGGTTATGACAGTTTCGTGAGTGTCACAGGCCAGGTGGTGCAGACGCTTCAGTGGCCGGCGGGAATTTCAGGATAGATGCGGATGTCTTCCACGCCCCGGTAACGCTCCGCGAAGTCCATTCCATAGCCGATGACGAAGCGGTTCGGAATCTTGAAGCCGACGTAGTCCGCTTCAATCGGAACGAGGCGGCGGTCGGGTTTGTCGAGGCAGGTGGCGATCTTCAGCGACGCGGGCTTGTGCTGCAGCATGAGTTGACGCAGATAGCTCAGCGTGAGGCCGGTGTCGAGGATGTCTTCGACGAGGATGACGTGCTTGCCTTCGATGGGGTTGTCGATGTCCTTGATCATCTTCACCTGGCCGGAGGAGACGCGCGCTCGGCCATAGCTGGAAACGGCGACGAAGTCGAAGGTGTTGTCGACGGTGATGGAGCGCGCAAGGTCGGAGAGGAAGATGGCCGCGCCTTTAAGGACGCCGATGAGCACGATGGACTGGCCGGCGTAGTCGTTCGAAATCTGCGTGCCGATGGCGTGAACGCGTTCGGCAATCTGTTGGCGGGAGAAGAGAATTTCCATGGTCTGGGGCGGGACGTAGTCGGGCAAGGCCATGGGCGTAGGGTAGCGGATTGCGGGCGCTCGCGGCTGAGGAAAAGCCGGATGTTTCGGCGCGGCGCAGGGATGCGCAGGCGGCTGACTATACTTAAATATGAATGTATCCCTACCTCAACTTTGGCTCCTGGCACATTGGAACCTTCGGTCTGCTGCTGTGGCTGGCCGCGGTGTGCGCCACGATTGTGCTGCATTACAACTTCAAACGGAACGGCGTGGATGCAGACGCATTGAACGTGGTGGCGCTGTCGGTGGTCGCGGGGATCATCGGAGCGAAGCTGTGGCATGAGTTGCAGAATCCGCACGAGCTGGTGGCGGCATGGCGGCAGATTCTTCTGCCCGGAGCGCATCATCCGGTTGAGGTGATGAAGAGCTTTCTGATCTGGTTTCAGGCGGGGTTTGCGTGGTTCGGCGGATTGCTTGCCGCGATTGCGGTGCTGCTGTGGCAGGGACGGATTGCGCGCTTCAAAGGAGCGCTGAAAGGGACGCTGGGTGAGCGCGTTGGATCGCTGCGGATGCTCGATCTTGCAGCACCGGCTGCGGCGCTGGGCTATGGTGTGGGACGCATCGGATGCCTGCTTTCAGGTGATGGTGACTACGGGATCAACACGACGCTGCCCTGGGGCGTGCACATGGCAAAGGATGCGCTGGTGCCGCCGAATCCGCCGAACGCGCTCGTGCAGCCGACGCCGATCTATGAGTTGCTGTTCTCGCTGCTGGTCTGCTGGATTCTCTGGAAGCTCGGAGAGCGGCACAAGCCGATTGGCTGGCTGACGGGCATGTATCTGCTGCTGACAGGCATTGGGCGATTCCTGGTGGAGTTCGTTCGGATCAATCCGAAGATCTACTTCGGACACACGATGTCGAACGCACAGGTGGCGGCGCTGGGCAGTGTGCTTGCGGGAATTGTCGTGATGGTGTGGGCGGCGAAGGCGCAGTGGCAGTGGGCGCCGCAGCTGGCCACCGACCCTCGAACCTGAATCACAAGCGCTTGAGATAGGCACGCGCGGCCTCGAGTTCGGGGAAGAGTCTTTCTTCGGCCTGGAACTCGCGGGAGTGGACGCAGCGGCGCCCGGCGCGGACGCGCACGGGGTGCTTCAGGTGCAGCATCTCGTGATAGAGCAGATATTCGATGGCGTAGCGCGGCGTGCTGGCGCGGTCGAAGACGCGGCTGACGACGATGGTGTTGTGGGCGGCGTCGTAGTGACCGAGCATGCGCTTGGCGTGGTGCGCGCTCCAGGTAAGCGTGGGACGGCCGAGCAGGCCGTGGAAGAAGCGCGCGTTGAGCGATTCGAAGACCTCGTCGAGGTTGTAGTGCGTGCCTTGCGCGGAGCTGATGCGCTTGCGGCCGCGCTGCTGGCGGATCCGCTCGGCGTGTTTGGAGACGGCCTCGGATTGCGTGTAACGGCGGTAGCGGTCGGCGAAGTGCGCGACGATGGGCTTGCGGTAGAGCTTGGCAAGCAGGATGTGCGCGATGGCGCGGTGAACATCTCCGGGTGCGTGTTGAAGGATGTCGGAGAGGCGGACGATGAGGCGGCCTTCACGCAGGCGGATGGTTGTATTGAGGCTGGTGAAGCGGCGGAACTTCACCTCGAGCGGAGGCATCGGAGCTCGCGGACGAAGGGCGCGGTACTCGGTCTCGAACACAGAGATCAGTTCTGCGGATGCAGGGGGCAGAGCAGGATGGGACACGCTGACGTCAGGTTAACACGCAGGCTTCCGGGCACAGCCTAAGACGCTGCTTCGAGGAGGTTGTGAGGGCGCTATTGCGGTACGGGACTGTGTTCCGGACTGGCACGTTCCTTCTCGAGCTTCGCCGCATCGGGGTGGGCTTTGAAGTAAGCCGCCTGCTCGGTCTCCATGGCGGTTGCGGTGTCGCGCATGTCTTTCAAAGAATCGAGCGCCATCTTCCTGACGACGTCGTAGGTTTCATCGCTGGCGGGCGCGCGGAGCGTGGTGTTCCATCGTTCGATGGCGCTGACCAGCTTGGGCAAGGACTTGCGGATGTCGCGATGCTTGCTCTGGTATTCGTCGAGGTTGTCGTTGAACTCGTCGGCGATGGAGGCGAACTGGTCGAGGAAGTCGTGCATGTCCTGACTGAAGCCGGGGCGGCGAGGCTTCGAGAGCAGATTTTCGATCTCGTCCTCGCGCGTATTCAGGATCTTGACGAAGGCCATAATGCGATCGTTGGGAATGTAGGCGGCGTCGCGGAGCGATTCGATCTCCTTCTGGCTCATGGAATCGTCGTCGTCCTGCGCATGAAGACGCGGGGTCGAAGTGAAGATGAGGAAGAGCGAGGCGGCCAGCGCGAGCCGTCGGACTGCGAAGCGGCGTTTCATTTCGAGAAGATGACGTTCAGTACCTGTGTGTGCAGGCGATTGACGCACTGCAGCGTGTTTTGCATGGCGCCGCGCTCGCTGTTGGTGGCGACATGCGCCATGTCGGTAAGCCGGCGCGTGATGTGGTCGAGAAGCATCTCGGCGTTCTTCAACCGCTTGGCGTTTGAGGCCGAAGCCTTCTGCATCTTCGCGGCGACGGAGTCGATGTGATTCAGCGTGACGTCGGCGTCGAGATCATCGCCGGCGGCGATCTGGCGGCCCGCAAGCTCGGTAAGGCCGTGCAGAACCTCGGCGAACATGTAGGCCTGATCGCGAGGCTGTGCGGCGTCGGCGCGCTGCTCCATCTGGCTTAATTCGATGGCGTCCAGCGGCGATTCATCCGGACCGGAGGCATGGGCTGCGATGGTGAAAGGAAAGAGGAAGGTAAGAGTGACGAGAACAAGACCGGTCTGGCGATAGAACCGGAGCCCTGACTGAGCGACCATGGCGCACCCCCTTTCAGAGTGCTGCGATGCTCTAGCATTTCTGCACTATCGTTCTCGTTCCAGAGCGATCAGCCGGTGGCGCGCCTGCCACTCCTGGTCCGGATACTTCCCGGCGGCCAACGCGAGGAATGCACGATAAGCTCGTTTCGCGTCCTTGTTCTGATGCAGCGTGTCATACGCCGTTGCCTCAAGGAAGAGGGACGCAGGCGAGTTGGGCAGAACTGTAGCACGCTGATTGAGCGCCTGCAATGTCACGTTGGGATCGTGATTGCGCGAGGCAGCAAATGCCAGGTGTCCTTCGGCTTCAGCCCAGTCGGCGTCGGACGGAAAGCTCGATCGCATGGCGACCGCTTTGGTGAGCAGCGCCTGGGCTTCGGGGAACTTCTGCTGCTCGACGAGGGAGCTGGCAAGGTCGTCGAGCAGCGTCGGGTCGGTCGGGTCGGCGGCGACGAGGGCGCGCAGAAGGGGCTCCGCCTTGGCGTAGTCGCCGTTGAGCGTATAAAGGTGGGCGAGCAGGCGGCTGATGGCTGGATCGGAGGCCTCGGCGGCGCTGGAGGCACGCAGCTGCTCGATGAGCGGAATCGCCTGATCTGCCTTGCCTTCGGCGCTGTAGATGGCGGCGAGCTGGGAGAGCAGGCGGGGATCGCCGGGGGTGGTTTTGAGCGCGTTGGTTAGCAGGGTTTCGGCCTCGGCGGTCTTGGCGGCGGTGTGCTGGGCGGCGAGGGAGTGGGCGAGGCCGGCGATGGCGTCGGGGTTGTTGGGGGTGATGGCGAGGAGGCGGCGGTAGGCGGCTTCGGCGTCCGGGAAGTCCTGCGCGTGCTCGGCGAGACGGGCGCCGAGGAGGATGTCGGCGGGAGTTTCGGGGGTGAGCTTGAGGGCGGCGAGGAGCTCGTCCTGCGCGGCGCTGGGGTTGGTCTGCTCGTCGAGGACGGCGAGGGAACGCAGGGCGCGGGCGCGGATGTCGGGCGTCGCGCCGGGGAGGTTGCTGGTGACGGCGAGCTCGTGGTGCGCGGCTTCGATGTGGCCGTCGCGGGCGTCGAGCAGACCGAGGGACAGCTCAGCCTGCGCGAGGGTTGGATCGGCGGCGAAGGCGGCGCGATAGGCGGCAGCGGCTTCGGCGTCGTTGCCGGAATGCGCGGGGTCGTGCTCGAGGGCGAAGCCGAGATCGTAAAGGATGTGAGCGTTCTTCGGCTGCGCGGCGGCGAGGGGCTTGAGAGCAGCGATCGCGGCGGGGTAGTTGCCGCTTTCGAGGGCGGATTCGGCGGCGCGGATCTGGGCGTTGACGGCGTCCTGCGGGGAAGGAGCATCGGCTTCGCGGGTTCCGGCGGGAAGGTTCTGAGCTGTGGAAATTCCTGCGGCGAAGAGAGCCGCGAGGAGTGCGGACGCGAGGAGGCTGGGTTGAAGTTTCTGCATTCGCTGGTTAGACCCCCTCCCCCGGTAAAAGTGTGCAAAGTCTTCGAAAAAGATGACTTAGGGGTGGACTTCAAGGACACTTAAAATGCGCAAGCCCGACCGGGATGGCCGGGCTATCCGAAGTTTCTCCCAGCATTCATGATAACAGGCGCGTCAAGCGCAGAACACGATTCGGGTGGGTGCCGGGCCCCGTGTTGTGGACCGGTGGGTCAGCTCGCGGTTGCAGCCAGTACAAGCTCGGGCTCCGCGGCGTCGGCGGCGAGTGGAAGCAGGAAGGAAAACGTAGTGCCGCTGTGCCTCGGGTTCGTACTGCTGCGCACGTGAATTGACCAACCGTTTTTGCGCGCGATCTCCGCGGTCACCCAGAGCCCGAGGCCTGTCCCGGTTTCGCCTTTGGTGGTGATGAACGGTTCAAAGATCCGCAGCATAAGGTCATGCGGGATCCCAGTGCCGTTATCGGAGATCGTAAGCCGGGCAACCTTGCCCTCTCGCCGCCACGAGCGGTCTTCAACGGAGATCCGAAGCGCCAGCCGGCCGCCGTTTCGCATGGCATCGAGCGCATTGCCGACGATATTAGCGATGACCTGGCGGAGTTCTCCGAGCGGAGCGGTGAACAGGACAGAACGGGACCGGACCTGCTTGGCAACTGTGACACCAGCGGCGTTCAGGCGTGAGCTGTAGAGCGATAACACAGAGTCGACCACAGCGACCAGATCGATCTTTGAGGGATGATTTGGCTCGCGGTAGAACCGGAGCGTGTGCTTCGTGATCTCAGTGACCCGGGCGAGCTCCTGGTCGGCAAGCGAGAGGTAGTGCCCAACCAGCCCCGGGTCGGTCTCGGTGCGCGCCAGGTAAAGAAGGTTTGTCACGGACTCCAACGGATTGTTGATCTCGTGCGCAATGGAGGCCGCGAGCCGGCCCGTCACCGCAAGTTTCTCCGATCGCCGCAGAGCCTCCTGCGCCAGTTCCGCTGTACGGATCTGATCGCGAATCTGATATTGCCGCTGCCGTCCACGGAGCGCCGTGGCGAGCGTGCTGAGCAGGGTCTCCGGGCGGATCGGCCGCTCCAAGAGCAACACATTTCCCAGTGGTTCGCGAAACTGCCGCAGGCGTTCGCTCTCAACCGTGACCCGCCCGCCCGCGGTGAGGAGGATGAGCGGGAAGTCAGACCATGGCGGCTGCTCGGAGAGGACGGGCTTGAGCTCGTTGATGGCGTCGCCTTTGCACGCCTCCTCGGCGAGAATGGCAGCGCCGGCCCCGGCGCGCAGTTCGGTCGAGAGCTCGCCGACTGTGCTGACGATGTGGCAGGGATTTCCCGAGCGCTCGATTACGCCAGCGATCAGCTGGGCATCCCTCCCGGTCGGGGCAAGAATGATGGTCCGGAAATCGCGTTTCGAGCGTTCATTGGCCAAGTTCAGGGTAGATCTCCTTGTCGATGCCGATGAAGCTGGGATTTCCGGTGAGGACTCCCTCAAATCCCGTGAGGATCGGGCCGACAGCGATGGTGCCGTTCTCGAACAGGAGTTCGCGGATGGTGCGCTCGTGCCGTCCACTACGTTTTTTGACGACCGAGAGCGATTGGCGGACGCTTCCGTGACGCTCGAAATAGCGGAAGAGGAGCACCGAGTCGGCGAGATAACTGATGTCGACTGGCGCCACCGGCGCACCGGCGAAGCCATGCTGGGCGAGAGTCACGAAGGAAGCGATGCCCTGCTGTCCAAGATATGCGAAAAGCTCGTGCAGCTGCATTGCCAGGAACTGCTCGGTCGGCATGGCATTCATGAAGCCGTTCATGCTGTCGATGACCACCAACCGCAGCCTGTGGCTCTCGACTAAATTACGTATACGCGCGATGAACTCGCCGGGAGAGAGCTCCGCAGGGTCGACCTGTTGAATCGTGAGGCTGCCGTTTTCGAGGAAGGGAGTCGGGTCCATGCTGAGGCCCTTGGCACGCGTGATCAGAGTGGAGAGGGACTCATCGAAGGTGAAAATAGCCGCTTTCTCGCCGCGCTGCGCAGACGAGACGGCGTAGCGCAGGGCGATGGTGGATTTGCCGCTGCCGGCGGGCCCCATGAGCAGCGTATTGGTGCCGGTATCGATCCCGCCGCCGAAAAGATCGTCAAGCTCCTTGAGACCACTCGGGACCTGCTTGTGAACGAACCCCGGCTTGTGCTCGGCGGCAATGAGGCGCGGGTAGATCTCGAGTCCGCCGGTCAGAATGGAGTAATCGTGGAAGCCTTCGCGGTAACAAGAGCCGCGCAGCTTCTGAACGGCGACCCGACGCCGTGTGACACCGAAGTCGCGTTCGCGATTCTGGAGATTGATAACGCCGTGAGCAATTGACTGGAGCTGCTGGTCGGCCGCCGATCCTTCCGCGGTTCGGTCATCGAGCAGCAAGAGCGTACAGTTACGACCCGTGAAGTGACGCTTGAGAGCAAGAATTTGACGACGATACTTCAATGGGTCGCGCGCGAGCATACGAAACTCAGAGAGCGAGTCGAATACGACGCGCTCCGGATTCACGGCATTAACCTGCTTGGTGATTGCGGTGATTGTGTCGGCGAGCTCGACCTCGGAGGGATGGAAGACTGTGTACTGGGCCTCCGGGTTCAGGTCGTCGTCCGTAGGGATCATCTCAAAGATGGTTAGATCCGACAGCGACCAACCGTGCGATGCGGCCACTTGCTCGAGTTCGGCCTTGGATTCGGAAAGCGTGACGTACATGCCGCGTTCGCCGCGCGCTGCACCTTCGAGAAGGAACTGTAGAGCGAGTGTGGTCTTGCCTGTTCCGGGGTCGCCTTCAATGAGATACAGGTGACCGGCGGGCAGGCCGCCGCCAAGAATGTCATCGAGACCGCTGACGCCGGTAGAAATGCGTTGTTCTGAAGGGGCTGCGGCGTCGGTCTGTTGGGTTTTTGATTTCGGTACAGAGTTGTGGTCCATGCGTGCAGTAATCTCCGGATCAGACTCTAGGTTTTGGATGCCGCAGATGTACGTGGGGAAGGATGAATCGCGAGTCCGGTCTGCGAAGAATTGAGCTCTGGGTGGGATGCAGCAAGGCGATGGCCAGTTGCTCTCCGCTGCCCCGGGCGATAGGCCTGGCCAGTTGTGGAAGTCGATCCTCGAGCCGTGACGCGCGCAAGGAATTGCGTCCGTCGAGGTGATTCCGATTCAGAAGGTGAACGAGGCGTACGAGCGGCTGGTGAAGGCGGATGTGAAGTACAGGTTTTCGATCGACATGGCTTCGCTGCGGTCCGCGTAGGGCTTGAAGAAATTGATTGCGCCGGTGGAGATTGCGGAATAGGCTGGGTTCGCCTTCCCGAAGTTCTGCAGTCTTGCCACGGGCCTTGCTGCTTCCTGCGCGCCAGAGCGGAGGCGTGCTTCATCGACCTCAAACGCCATTCTTAGGGACGGGGTCTGCGTGGCTCCAGGACGACATGCCGGTGGCCTGTTGCACAAATGGTTCGCGCCAGTTGTTGTGGCGTTGTTTGTGGTCCTGGCGGCGGAGTTACTCTTTTCGGCGCGGCTGGAGTCGCCGACGTTCGATGAGCCGGCGCATCTTTATGCGGGGTACGGGTACTGGCTGCATCGTGACTATGCAGTGAACCCGGAGCATCCGCCGCTGGTGAAGCTGGTGGCGGCGCTGCCGCTGCTGGTGGAACGGCCGGCGTATCCGCCGCCGCCGAATGTTTTTTTCCGAGGGGCGTCGGCATTGGGCGGGCTGATGCTGGTGACGGAGCCGGGTGGGTTGGCGGCGCTGAGCCATGCGCGCGCGGCGGTGAGCGTATTTCTCTTTTTGCTGGCGCTGCTGGTTCTGTTGGCGAGTTGGGAGATGTTTGGGCGAGCGACGGCTCTGTTTGCGCTGACCCTGGTGGTGTTCGATCCGATGCTGCTGGGGAACGGGCCGCTGCTGGGAACGGATGTGGGCGCGACGTGCTGCATCTTTGCAGCCGTGTATGCCTTTTACCGGTATGTGAAGCGGCCGTCGTCGTTGCGGCTGGCGGTTTGCGTGGTGACGGCGGGGCTGGCGATGGCGGCGAAGCATTCGGCGATCTTTCTGTTTCCGATTCTGCTGGCGCTGTGTGTGGTGGAGTATGTGCGATGGCGGCGCGAGCGGGCGCGGGCTGCGGTGTGGCTGGGCGGATCGTTCGTGGTGATTGCGGCGGGAGCGATTGCGATCCTGTGGGCGTTTTACGGGTTCCGGTACGCAGCGCGTCCGGGCGGACCGGAGCTGAAGCCTTCGCCGGCGGCGTACCTGAGCGAGATGCACGAGCGGACCGAGGCGAAGACGATCGGGTTTGCGGAGCGGCATCATCTGCTGCCGGAGGCGTACCTGTTCGGGCTGACGGATGTGGTGCATTTGAGCAACAACGGACGTCCGATGTTTCTGCTGGGACGGTCGTATCCGAACGGGCGGTGGTTTTATTTTCCGGCGGCGTTCCTGATCAAGTCGACGATTGGATTTTTGTTGCTGCTGGCGCTGCTGCCGTTTGCCCGCGGGTTGTGGGGGAAGGAGCGGCGGCGCGAGACGATGTTCCTCGTTCTTCCGGTCGTGATTTTTCTTGCAGCAGCGATGAGCTCGAAGCTGGATATCGGGATTCGGCACATCATGCCGACGATGCCGTTTCTGATTGTGCTGGCGGCGGCGGGCGCAGTGATGGTCGCACGTCGATCACGGCCGTGGAGGTATGCGGTTGCGGTGCTGCTGCTCCTGGATCTGGCTTCGTCGGTGCATGCGTTTCCGAACTATCTGCCGTACTCGAATGAGGCGTTCGGCGGTGTGAGCGGGACGTACCGGGAGCTGGCGGATTCGAATGTGGGTTGGGGCGGAGGGCTGAAGGCGCTGGATGCGACCCTGAAGCAGCGGCATATTACGCAGTGCTGGCTTGCGTACTCGGCGCTGTTGGATCCGCATCTCTTCGGGATTCCGTGCAAGATTCTGCCGGTGTTCTTTACGGTGCTGAAAGACCGCGGCCAGCAACAGGCGGTGCCGCAGCAGATCGAGGGGCCGATGTTTGTGAGCTCGGAGGAGCTGGACGGCTCGTTGTGGGGCGACCCCTGGCAGCGGACGCCATATGCGCCGTTTGCGCGGATGCGGCCGGTGCGGATGATTGCGGGCGAGATCGCGGAGTTCGACGGGACGCTGGATGTGACAAAGGCTGCGGCGGTGAGCCACTTCATCGTGGCGAATGCTTTACTGCGGCAGGGGCATGCGACGCAGGCGGTCCAGGAGGCGGAGACGGCGGTGAGACTCGACCCGCAGTCGCTGGACGCGCACGAGACGCTGTTGGATGCGTACATCGCGAATCATCAGGCGGCCGATGCAGAGCGCGAATATGCGACGGCGATGCACCTGTACAGGGATGTCGATCCGGAGTACATCGGGGATCGCGGTCCGCCGGACAAGCCCTGAGGTGAGGCGGAGGTCGGGGGGGAACGCTGGGCAGAAAGACCTGGACAGTCGTTCCACGGCCGGATCGCTGCAGGGTCGCAGCGCGAGAATCGCGAAGCGAACAAAGATAGAAAAGGCTTTCGCATTTGCCGTTGCAATAAGCTGCGCATTGGCGCGGCGCGGCGATGACGAATGGGCGATTTTCGGGGACAAATGGTAACTCGAGGGTGGCCCATGAGTTGCGGCAGGAGTGGCAAGCCATCACCAAACTTTGTCCGGGGAGTGAGTCATGCACAGAATCTTCAAGTGGTTCGGGCCCCTGGTCTGTCTGTTTTGCATGGTTGGAGCGGCACGTGCGGCCAGTATCTGCGATTCGACGAGCGGAAACATCGTGACGAACTGTGGGTTTGAGAGCGGAAGTTTTTCGGGCTGGAGCGTCACGGGAAATCTTTACGGCGGGATCGGCGGGAACTATGTCGGCGTCGACAATTCCAATCCGAACAGCGGAAACTACGAGGCGTACCTCGGCGCGCCGAGCGAGTATGGCCAGACGGGCACGCCGGGGGACGACACCTACGGCCCGGTGACGACACTGAGCCAGACGCTGGCGGGAACGCCGGGTGAGATTTACGAGGTCACGTTCTATCTGGACAACACTGGCTGTTCAGTCAGCGATCCGGACTGCCCTGGCTACTACAACTACTTTGACGCATCGTTCAACGGACAGGTGCTGATGCAACAGGACAACCTGAACGAGACCGACACGTACAACGAATATGTGTTTGTGGTGACGGCGTCGTATCACCCGGAGCTGAACGACTATTTGCTGCAGTTCGATTCGACGAACGACGACGGCTACTTCTATCTCGACGATGTGTCAGTGCAAGGGCTGGGACTGGCTACACCGGAGCCGTCGAGCCTGGCGTTGCTGGGCACGGGTTTGCTGGGGACGGTTGGGGTTTTGCGTCGAAAGTTTTCCAGGTAAGTGCAGGAGACGCCGGGCACCGCGGGGCTGAATGACAGCGTCGCGGGCCGTGGCGTGGAGTGGCAGCCATCGACCGATGGCTGCTCGGGTTCCAGCGGCTCCCGGCCGCGGAGGACGCAATCTGTCCCCGAGGATTTTCAGAGCGACCTACGAATGGAGGAACCATGAAGCTGAAGGCAGCCTTAACACTCTGCTTTTCCGTGCTGGTGGGTGTGAGCGCCAGCGCACAGATCGGTTTGCACTATCGCACACTGATTACCCAACCGGTCAACGACAAGGACCTTGTTACGCGCCGCGGCAATGTGCGGCCAGCCGTGTTCACAGGAACGGACATGGGCAAGATGGAGGACAGCAAGCAACTGGAGCACCTGCGCTTGCAACTGCTGCGGTCGCCGGAGGATGAAGCGGCGCTGCAGGCGTACCTGGACGATCTGCAGAATCCGAAGTCGCCGAACTTCCACAAGTATGGGACGGCGGCGCAGTTTGTGGCGGAGTTCGGACCGGACCCGCAGGACTTGAGCAAGATCGAGAGCTGGATGACGTCGAAGGGGTTGACGGTGAACTTCTTCACGCCGAGCATGACGATCGATTTTTCGGGGAGCGCGGGCGCGGTGAGCCGGGCGTTTCACACGGAGATTCACTACGTGAATGTGGACGGCGCGAAGCACTTCGCGAATGTGAGCGACCCGATGATTCCGGCGGCGCTTTCGAAGGCGGTGCTGGGGCCGGTGGCTCTGCATGACTTCAAGCCGACAATGCAGACAACGAAGCTGGCGCCGATGGTGAAGCCGAACTATACGGTGAACGCCGATTATCAGCTGCTGGTGCCGGGCGACCTGGCGACGATCTACAACTACAACCCGCTCTATAGCGCGGGCGTCTCGGGACAGGGACAGACGGTGGTCCTGCTGGAGCGCACGGACCTGTATTCGACGGGCGACTGGAGTACGTTCCGCAAGGTCTTCGGGCTGACGAAGAGTTTCCCGAAGGGCAAGCTGGTGACGGTGCATCCGCAGCCGACCGGAAGCCCGGTGACGGCGCCCAACGGCGTGGAGTTCGGACCGGAGACGTGCTCGGATCCGGGCGTGGTGGTGGGCGACGACGGCGAGGCCGCGGTGGATGTGGAGTGGGCGAGCGCATCGGCTCCGAACGCGACGATTGAGCTGGCTTCGTGCGCGGACACTGACACGAACTTCGGCGCATTCATCGCGCTGGAGAACCTGCTGACCTCGCCGACGCTGCCTCCATCGATCATGAGCCTGAGCTACGGCAGTCCGGAGTCAGAGAACGGGACGGACGGGAATGCGTACATCAACGCGCTGTACCAAGTGGCGGTGTATGAAGGCGTGTCGATGTTCGTTTCGACGGGCGATGCAGATGCTGACGTGACGGACCAGAACAGGCCGTATGCGACGCATGGCATTAATGTGAACGCGCTGGCTTCGACGCCGAACGATGTGGCTGTGGGAGGGACGGACTTCGGCGATACGTTCCTGGGCGAGAACGGTGTGTACTGGAATGGGACGAATGGGCCGAACTTCAACTCGGCGCTGTCGTACATTCCGGAGATTCCGTGGAACGATTCGTGCGCGAGCCAGCTGATCGCGATTGCGCTGGGGTATCCGACGACGTACGGCGCGGGCGGATCGTGCAACAGCGCGGTCGGCGAGGCGTACTTCCTGACGACGGCCGGAGGGAGCGGTGGACCGAGCGCATGCGCGTATGGCGATCCGACGATTCCGGGCGTGGTGAGCGGAACCTGCACGGGGTACACGAAGCCTTCCTACCAGACCCTGGTCTACGGCAACCCGAGCGACGGCGTGCGCGACCTGCCGGACGTCTCGATGTTTGCGGCGAATGGCGTGTGGGGCCATTACTTCGTACTGTGCTACAGCAATCCCGCGGGCGGAGGCGTAGCGTGCCCGGCGACGAATCCGAGCTCGTGGGCGGGTGCGGGCGGAACATCGTTTGGAGCACCGATCTGGGCGGGTATCCAGGCGCTGATCAACCAGGCGACAGGCTCGGCGCAGGGTAATCCGGACTTCTTCTTCTACCTGCTGGCGGGGTCGGAGTACGGAGCTTCAGGAAGCGCGACGTGCAATTCGACGCTGGGCAATGCGACGTCGGCGAGCTGCATCTTCTACGACGTGACGCTGGGCGACAACGATGCGAACTGCCGCAAGCTGAGCGGCGTGGCGCATAACTGCTTCTACCCGGCGACGAACCCGGGGACGAACGGCGTGCTGTCGACCTCGAACACGGCCTATCAACCGGCGTATGTGACGACGACGGGATACGACCTGGCAACCGGGATCGGCACACCGAACGTCTTTAACCTTGTGGCGAACTTCCCTGGGGCCAGTATTCCGTAGCGACCTTGTATCCGTAGCGAGCTGCTATTCGTAGCGATCTGGGCCCTGAAATTGGGTGGTGGGCCGGCGTCTTCTGGATGCCGGCCCTTGCTTTTTTGCGGCGCAGAGAGCCGAAGCGAGGAAGACAGCTAGTTGGATGAGGTGAGGCGGCGGATGAGATCGACTTCGGCCTGGCGGTAGGGTGTGCCGTCGGGGTGGAAGATGTCGTGGAACCAGATCATGGGTTGCATAAGGACGTAGGGTCGCTGCCATGAGTCCCAGGGAAGATTGGTCTGGGTTTTGCCGTTGACGAGACCCCAGTTGATGGCGGCAACGTGATAGCGCTTGGCGAGCGGGAGGATGGTGTCGAAGGTGGAACCGGCGCCTCGCGCCATGTACTCGGTGCAGAGGATGGGGCGGTGGAGCGGCTGCAGCTCCTTGATGCGGGCCTCGAAGTCTTCCGGCCATCCGTAGTTGTGGAAGGTGATGATGTCGGATTCGGAGAGCTGAATCTTCGTAGTGGGGTCTTCCTCGGCGGGGTCGTGCCAGTTGCCGTGCCAGACGCCGCTAGTGAGCGGTTGCGACGGATGCGCGGAGCGGGCCCAGTCGAAGACGCGTGGCAGGAGTTCGTCCACGCGGCGGACCTTGGCGGCGGCGTCTTCGTGGAAACGATTGTCGTTGGTGTTGTCGGGTTCGTTCCAGAGATCCCAGGCGAGGACGCGGGGATCGTTGGCGAAGGCGGAGATGACGCCGATGACGTAGGCGCGGAGCTGCGGCTCGACGGCGAGGTCGAGGAGACGAGCGTCGCCGGGGCTTTGCACCCAGCCGGAGTTGTGCACGCCGGGGATGGGCGGATGCTGCGGGCCGAGATGCGGGTTGGGCTCCCAGCAGGAGTCGAAGAGAACGAAGATGGGGCGGATGTGATGCTTGGTGGCGATGGAGAGGAAGATGTCGAGGCGATGCTTGAAACCGTCGGGGTCGGAGGTCCAGAGCTGGTCCTGCAGGAAGACGCGCATGGTGTTCATGCCGATGGATTCGGCGAGGCCGAGCTCGCGGTCGTTGATGGCGGGGTCGAAGGTGGCGGCCTGGAACATTTCGAGCTGGTTGATGGCGTTGGAGGGAACGTAGTCGGCGCCGACGAGCCAGGGCTGCTGCGCGTACCAGGCGTTGGCCTGGGCGTCGGTCCAGCGTGATGCGGTTTGCGCGAAGGAGTTGAGCGTGGCGACGAGTGCGGCGGCGAGCAGAGCGGCGCAGGATGTTTTCGTCATGCGGAATGTTTTCACGGCGGCAGGCGGCTCCTGTGAGGTCAGGAGGGAATTATCGCCTGTGCGAGTGCTCCCTATAATGGCGGCATGTATACGCCGCAGGCTGGGATCTTTGCGCTGGGAACGTCATCGCACGCGTACCTGGAGTTCGATGTGATGGATGCGGCGAAGCGCGAGGAGTTCGCGACGAAGATTGCGTCGATTCGCGAGCCGCGGACGACGACGGGTGGCGTGAATTTTGTGATCGGCTTTCGGCCGGAGATGTGGGCCGCGCTGATGCCGCATGATATGCCGGCGGGTGTGGAGGGGTTCAACGCGGAGATTCAGGGTGTGGAGGGATTTGTGATGCCGGCGACGCAGCACGACGCGCTGGTGTGGATGTCGGGTAGCGCGTATGACGTGGTGTTCGATATGGCGCGGTCGGTGGTGCGGGACTTGGCGGGACTGGCGATGGTGGGTGAGGAGACGTCGAGCTGGCCGTATCAGCATGACCGCGACCTGACGGGGTTTGTCGATGGAACGGAGAATCCGACGCTGCTGGATGCTCCGGCGGATGCACTGATTGCGGAAGGGCAGCCGGGAGCGGCGGGGTCGGTGCTGCTGTTGCAGAAGTGGAAGCACGAGGTGACGGAGTGGGAGGCGCTGCCGGTGCACGAGCAGGAGCTGGTGATGGGGCGGACGAAGCCGGACAGCGTGGAGCTCGAGAACAAGCCGGCCTACTCGCATGTGGCGCGGACGGACCAGGATGTGTTTGGGAATATCTTCCGCCGGAACATGCCGTATGGCGTCGTGGAGAATCACGGAACGATGTTCGTGGGCTTTAGCTGCGAGCAGCAACGGATGGCGAAGATGCTGGAGAGCATGGCGGGGCTGGTGAACGGGACGCGCGATGCTCTGACGAAGTACACGACGCCGCTGACAGGGTCGTACTACTTCGTTCCTTCGGTGGAGAGTTTGCGGAGTCTGCGGTAAGACGAGTCGGATTTCCTGCGGCGGCAGAGGTGCGGCGTCAGCCGGCGCGGGTGCGGATGGTAGATTGTGGAAGCCGCAAATCTCAAAGGATCGTTTCGCAGCAGGTCTTTCGATGGAGCGCATCCGCTTCGGCGAGTTTGAACTGGACGTCCGCGCAGGAGAGCTGCGCCAGGGCGAACGGCGCGTTCGACTGCAGGAACAGCCACTCCAGATTCTTCTCATGCTGCTGGAGCATCCGGGGCAGGTGGTGACGCGGGAGGAGATCTGCAGCCGGTTGTGGCCGAACGACACGATTGTGGAGTTCGACCACAGCATCGGCACCGCGATTAAGAAGCTGCGGCAGGCGCTCGGGGATGAGGCGGAGAATCCGCGCTACGTGGAGACGCTTCCGCGGCGTGGGTTTCGGTTCATCTTTCCCGAAGTGACCGTGCTGCCGCAGGCGGCGTCGCGGAGAGAGGTGAAGCCGGCGGAGGTTGCGGCTTCGGCTCCTCCGGCGGTTATGCCGCAGAGCGGCGGCGACCAACGACGTGAGCGCGCTGCAATGGGGCAGGGCACTCGATATCGCGCGGCGATCGTGACGGCCTTTGTTTGTGTTCTGTGCGGGGTCGGGTTGCTGGTGTGGCGCTTTCACAGGCATGGGGCGAATGCGGGCGGCCTGAACTTCGACCAGTCGACGCTGACGCAGGTTACATCATCGACGGAGCTCGACACGGACCCATCGCTTTCGCCGGACGCGAGCGCGGTCGCGTACAGCTCGAACCAGAACGGCAGCTTCGAGATTTACGTTAAGTCGCTGACGCCGGGCGGGCGCGACCTGCAACTGACATCCGATGGTCAGCAGAACTATCAGCCTGCGTGGTCGCCGGACGGAAAATTTATTGCGTACTGCTCGCAGACGCGGGGCGGCATCTGGGTGGTTCCGGCGCTGGGCGGAACGGCGCACCAGGTCGCCGACTTCGGTTCGCATCCGTCATGGTCGCCGGACGGAACGAAGATTGTTTTCCAGAGCGATCCGGCTGCCGACCTCAGCGTGGTGGACTACCCAGCTACGCCGCCCTCTACGCTTTGGGTCGTCTCGTCGTCCGGGGGAAACCCCACCCAGATTACGCGGCCGGGTGTGCCCGCCGGAGGCCACGGAGCGCCGGTGTGGTCGCCGGACGGCAAACGGATTGCGTTCAGTACCACGAGCACCGGCCTCGGGGAGATATGGTCGGTCCCTGCCACGGGCGGTCTGCCCGTACGGCTTATCGCCAATCATGTCCTGGCACCCGCTTATTCGCCCGATGGCCGCTATCTTTACTACTCGCCGGGATGGACGTCGTCGTTTGCCGTGATGCGCGTTCCACTCACAGCAGACGGCACTGTCAGCGGACCGCCGCAGCGCGTGGAGGACACGGGCCAGGTTCTCGACAGGCACCTCAGCTTTTCGGCGGATGGCAAGACCGTTGCGTTCTCGGCGATGGGTGCGGTCAACAATATTCAGTCGGTGTACATTTCTCCGTCCACGGCTCTGGCGACTGGAGCGCCGTTTTCCATTACCCGCGACACGTCCGTGCGAAAGACACGCCCCATGTTTTCGCCCGACGGCAAACAGCTGGCATTCGCCCTGCTGCAGGTGGGAGAGGATTTCCAGTTGATGGTGTCTGGGCCCGACGGCAAAGACGAGCGCCCCGTGGTTCAGACCTACGGTATCTATTCGGGCTGGTTTCCGGATAGCCAGCATATTGCGATCTTCGAACGTCAGAACGGGGGAGCCGATCTCGACTCGGTGGATGTTGCCTCCGGCAGAACGGTCCGGCTGCGCGACGCAAGCGGCGTTGGCTTCACCAGCCGTCTCTCACCGGACGGCAAAGAATTCGCGTTCGGCCGCATTCAGAACGGGGTCTTGAATGTCTGGACCGAACCCGTCGAAGGCGGCCGGGCGCGGCAACTGACGTTCGACAAGGAGGCGGCTGGATTCCCGCTGTGGTCGCCGGACGGAAGATTCGTTGTCTATGAGGTCAAACGCGGCGGCATAGCCCAGATCGCCATGGTCCCCAGCACGGGCGGGCCACCCGTCCAGCTCACTCATGACGATGGCGATAGCTGGCCGTTTGATTTCTCGCCTGACGGCGACAAGGTCGTCTTCGCCGGGCAGCGCAATGGCATCTGGAATATCTATTGGATCTCGCGTTCGACGCACGTTGAAAAGCGGATCACGAATTACACGCTGCCGAATCTTTACGTCCGCTATCCCACGTGGTCGCCGAAGGGCAACCAGGTTGCGTATGAATATGCCGAGAGCATCGGCAACATCTGGTTGATGCACTTGAAGTAGCGAGCTCGGCCTCCGTAGCATGCGCTGCGGAGGCCGGCTTCTCGCTGCTTTAGAGGCTCGGTGTTTTCCGATCAGTGACTGGATGGCTTGGTAATCGCAGCCACGGTCATGGAAGGAGTCGCCTGCTGGGCCAGACGCGCCTGCATGGTGTGCGCCTGGCGGGGCGTGAAGAGAACGTCGCTTCCTCCCAGCAGGGTCAACTGATTTTCCGACCAGGTGGTCTGCATGATGCCGCCGTGCGGCGAGGTGTTCAGGCCCAGCAGAAGTCCGACCTCGCGAGCGATGACGCGGCCCATGAGGACCTGCGAGGGCGACGTGTCACCGCCGGCCAGGTTGTTGACGCGGTCATAGAAGATGGTGGCCATTTGCCGGCCCGAGCCGCCGCGGGCGAGACCGCCCAAGACGTCCGGTGTAGCGTGCGTGACGTCGGTCGCGTTGGTCAGCAGCTGGAGGACATAGGCGTTGGCCGAGGGACCCGAGGTGCAGGCGCGCTCGTCGAGGGTGGGGCATACGAACCAGCGGGCGCGGAGGCCGGCGTTGGACAGGATGCGATCGGCCTCCTCCTCGGCTGCCTGCAGGGCGTTCGGGCTGACGTGGGCGTAGTTATAGATGGTCAGCGTGATGATTCGGGAGTCCTGATGTGCTGCCGCTGTGGTCTGGGCTGTTGCCAGGCCGGCGGACAGGGTTGCGGCGATCGCCGTGACGCAGGCTATCCACCTGGCTGCTGTTGCTGATGTCTTTGCGAGCTTCGCTGTCGGGTTCATCGTTGTCTCCTCGTCGTGGGTTGCACGGCGATTCCAACGGTGCGCCGTGGGAGGAAAAACAGCGATGCACTGCGGATGAACTTCGTCTGGATTGAGTTTGACCTGAGGATGAACCAGTAATTTCAGAACGTTAGCGGCCGAGTTCAAGGAGCGGAGGAATCACGAGGCAGCCAAGGGAAGACTAGCGAGCGCGTTTGGCTGCGGTTTTGGCGGGCTTCGATTTGCTCTTGCCGGCGAGGTTGAGGGCGACGGCAGCGCGGATGAGGTTCTTGAAGGCGGCCTCGTTGATCTTTTCGCCTTCGTGCACGTCAATGGCGCGGCGGACGTTGCCTTCCAAGCTGGAGTTGAAGAGATGTGCGGGGTCGGGAAGGGACGCGCCCTTGGCGAAGGTGAGCTTGACGACGGACTTGTAGGTCTCGCCGGTGCAGAGAATGCCGGCGTGGGAGAAGACGGGCGTGCCCGGGGATTTGGGCTTGACCCACTTGAACTCCTCGACGACTTCGGGATCGGCGTCGTGAATGAGCTTGCGGAGGTGGGTGAGGGTCTTGGCGCGCCAGTCGCCGAGTGTGGCGATGCGGGCGTCGATCTGGGCGGCGGCGGATTCCATGCTCCAACTCTCCTATCTCTGTGGATTGCTTACAATCGGACGTCGAAGGTCAGCCGGCTGGATGCTCACCGGCGTTGCTTTGAAGGCGACGCCAGAAGAAGTATGAAAGCGCCCAAAGCACGCTTGTGGCTGCCGACGGAACCAACGCTGCTGTGCGGTCTCCCATGGAGAGGTGGGCGATGAGCGCCGAGATGAGGTTGATGGCGAAGCCGGCGTACGCCCACTCTTTGAGTCGCGCGGGAGCCAAGGGGATAAGCAGAGCGAGAACACCCAGAATCTTGGCCACGCTGAGTTCCACATGAAACGCGTGGTTTGAAAAGCCTAGGCGGGCGAAGTTCTCGCCGACGCCAGCGTTGGCGAGTTCGTAATAAGCGGTGAAGCTCATCTCCAGGCAGAAGAGCGCGGTTGAAATCCAGAAGCCGGCGACCGTCCCTCTCGAAATGTTTTTGGCAGCGACCTTCATTCGACGCCTCCACCGAGGACGCGTTCGAGGTTCGAGAAGAAGCGCTGCCAGCCGTACTTTGCGCCGCCATAGGCCTGTTGCTGATCGGGCCGGAAGCCGGACTGCTCCATGCGGAGCTGTGTGCCACCGTCAGCGGGTGTGAGGGTGAAGTGCACGGTCCAGCGCATGCCGTACTCGGCGGGGCCGGTGCTCCAGATGTAAGAGAGGCTGCGGCGCGGGTCGATGGCGAGAACTTCGCAGTCGACGATGCCGTTCCAGTTGGGCGCGGGGTCGGCGCGGAACTGAAACTTGCGGCCGACGCTGGGCTCGAAGTCGTTGTTCATCATCCACTCGGCGAGGAGCGGGCTTTCGGTGAGCGCGCGCCACAGCTTTTCGGGCGGGTGAGGGAAGATGCGCTCGACAACGAGGGACGCGGGGACGAGGGAGCTTGGTGTTTCGGCGGCGTTGCTCATCAGTCCATCCTTTCAAGGAGAGATTCGAGGCGATTGAAGCGGTCGCGCCAGAAGTCGCCGTAAAGATTGAGCCAGTCGACGATGGGGGCGAGCGCGCCGGGATGGGCTCGGTAGTGGGTCTCGCGGCCGGCGCGGCGGTGGTGAACGAGCTTGGCGCGCTTGAGCACGGTGAGATGCTTGGAGACGGCGGGCTGCGAGACGCCGGCGTGGCGCGTGAGGGCGTGAACGGTCTGCTCGCCGTGGCGGGTGAGTTGCTCGAAGATGGCGCGGCGGGTGGGGTCGGCGAGGGCGCGGAAGACGTGATTGCGGTTCGCCGTTCTCATAAAGATAAACCATAACCACTTGGTTATGGTTTGTCAAGTCCCAATGCAGGATGGATTGCGGTCCGCCGGCGGCGGTTTCAGTCGGCAGAGCGAACTTTGCGGATCAGCTGGCGATGGCGTGGGCGACTCTGCTCCACCATGCGGGTGGGTGGAGAAGCAGATACATGGCGGTGGACTGCGTGAGGATTACCGCGGGGAGGGCGACGCGATAGATCATGTGGACGCGGCGATTGACGAGGAGATCGCGCAAGACTCCGAGAAGGATGACGCCATCAACGCCGATGTAAAAGGTGTTGAGCAGAAAGGGGACGCGACCGAAGGCGGCGGCGAGAAGCACGGCGGTTGCGATGAAGATGGAACGTCGATGCAGCTCGGGTTTGCGGCGCCAATAGATAGCCAGCAGGAAGAAGGTTGTGAAGCAGAGCATGTCATTCCACTGAACGCCCTGGAAGACTGCCTGCTCGGGCTGGTGGAGCTGCTGGACGTGGAAGCGCGTCATGATAACGGCGGTGGTGAGGCCGAGCGGGATCATGAACGCGCCGAGCGCGACGCCGAACCAGCCGAGGGTGCGATGGATGCGAACGTTGTGCGTTCGCACCAGGGCGGACTGCAAGAGGAAGAAGAGCGTCCAGGTGGAGAATGTGGCGGCGTGAATCCAGAGGATGCGCGGGCGCGGAATGTCAGGATGAAACAGATTCTCGTTGGCTGTGTGACCGAAGCCGTAGACGACGAGGGCGATCACGAGCAACGACATCGCGAAGTAGAAGTACTTGTCGATAATTCCGTTGCGGCCTGTGATGTGGCGGGAGGGCTGCCTGACGAGGGCTTGTGAAACAGAAGCCATAGCTGAACCTCAGGTTCGCGATCCTCGGAGTTCGAAGAGCGGACAAGAATTTTTGAGAGCTGGCCGGAAGTGGGAGAAGTGTAGCACGCAGAGTTCAGCCGGCTGCCGGTGGGTTCGGCGCAACTCCAATACCATGAAGTTGTGGCTGGAACGGAGACGATTGCGGCGTCGAGGACGAGCGGCAGTTCAGTGAGCGGAGCCCACGAGGTCGGCGTACAGACCGACAAGTGGGTGCGCTGGATGATCGCGTTCGCGGTGATGGTCGCCGCGGTGATGGAGCTGGTGGACACCTCGGCGGTGAACGTCAGCCTGCCGTACATTGCGGGCAATCTGTCGTCGTCGGTGGATGAGGCGACGTGGGTGCTGACGTCGTACCTGGTGGCGAATGCGATTGTGCTGCCGTTGTCAGGCTGGCTGGCGAACTACATGGGCCGCAAGAAGCTGCTGATGTTCAGCGTGGCGGGCTTCAGCATGGCGAGCATTCTGTGCGGGCTGGCGTGGTCGCTGCCGGCGCTGATCTGCTTTCGCGTGCTGCAGGGACTGGCGGGAGGATCGCTGCAGCCGACAACGCGGGCGATCATGCTGGAGGCGTTTCCGCGGGAAGAGCGCGGGCACGCGATGGCGTTGTGGGGCGTGGGGATTGTTGTCGCGCCGATTGTCGCACCGATGCTGGGCGGATGGCTGACGACGGATTACTCGTGGCGCTGGATCTTCTTTATCAATCTGCCGATCAGTTTACTGGGTTTGTTCCTGGTGTGGACGTATGTATTCGATCCGCCGTACATCGGGAGGACTTCGACGCGGATTGATTACTGGGGCGTTGGGTTACTGGCGATCGGCATCGCGTCGTTGCAGATCGTGTTCGACAAAGGCCAGGAGGACGACTGGTTCGGCTCGCACTTCATCGTGATGATGGCGGTGATTGCGGCGGTGTTCCTGATTGCATTCGTGGTCTGGGAGCTGCGGACGCGACATCCGGTGGTGCACTTCAATCTGTTCAGGTACCGCACGTTTCTGACGGGCACGTGTCTTTCGATGGGACTGTTCTTTGCGCTGTATGGGAGTATTGTGCTGCTGCCGCTGTTCATGCAGACGCTGCTTGGATTTCCGGCGGTGACGGCGGGCATCTGGAACTCGCCGCGCGGGATTGCGACGCTGGCGATGATGCCGGTGGCGGGCTATCTGATTGGCAAGCGATGGGACATGCGCGCGCTGCTGACGAGCGGATTGATTGTGTCGGGGATTGGAGCGTACATGTTTTCGTTCTTGAATATGAACGCGGGACCATGGAACTTTTTCTGGCCGCAGGTGGTGATGGGCGCAGGGCTCTCGTTCATGTTTGTGCCGCTGGCGACAATTACAGTCGATCCGATTCCGCAGCAGGAGATGGGCTATGCAACGAGCCTGATTGGGCTGGCGAGAAACCTCGGCGCGGGGATTGGAATTTCGGTGTTTGAGGCGTTCGAGGCGCGGCGGGAACAGTTCCATCAGGCTCGGCTGGCGGCGGGAACGGGGAATGAGCAGGCGCCGATCTCGCATTTGTTGCTGCGGCTGCGGGGAGCGTTGGGGCCAAGCGCGGCGGGAGGAAGACACACGGAGATGGGACTGCTTTATCATCAGCTGCTCGAACACGCGGCAGCATTGAGTTATATGGATGGATTTCGTGTGATGGCGGCGCTGTTGTTTGCGGCCGCGCCGTTTGTGTGGATTATGAAGAAGCCGCATTTCAAGTCGGAGTAGGTGTCGCGATGGCGTTGGACCGGACGAAGCAGATTGAGATCATCGGGGTTCCGCTGGACCTGGGACAGCAGCGGCGCGGCGTAGACATGGGGCCGTCGGCGCTGCGGGTTGCGGGGCTGCAGGCGAAGCTCGAAGAGCTTGGGTATCAGGTGACGGACCGCGGCAATGTTGCCGTGGCGGTCGCGGAGACGAAGCATCGCGGCGACGAGCGCGCGCGGTTTCTGGCGGAGATTGCGCACAGCGCGGAGCTGACGGCGGCGTGTGTGCAGGAGGCGCTGGCGCATGGGGCGACGCCGATTGTGCTGGGTGGCGATCATTCGGTGGCGGCAGGAACGGTTGCGGGCGTGGCGAATTTCTTTCGAGCGCAGCAGAAGAGGATTGGGCTGATCTGGATGGATGCGCACTCGGACATCAACACGCCGGAGACGTCGCCGTCAGGGAATGTGCACGGAATGCCGGTGGCGGCGCTGCTGGGGATGGAGCCGGAGGCGCTGCGCGATCTGCTGGGGTGGTCGCCGAAGGTGCTGGCGCAGAATACGGTGATTATCGGCGTGCGCGATGTGGACGAGAGGGAGCGCGAGAACATTCGGCGCGCTGGAGTGACGGTGTTTACGATGCGCGACATCGACGAGCTGGGACTGCGCGCGGTGATGGAGCGGGCGATTCCGATTGCGGCCAACGGCACCGCCGGATATCACGTTTCGGTGGATCTGGACTGGGTCGATCCGGAGGATGCGCCGGGCGTAGGGACGGCGGTGCGCGGCGGTGCGACGTATCGCGAGGCGCACCTGGCGATGGAGATCCTGGCGGACGATGGTGGGATGCTGAGCTTTGAGCTGGTGGAGGTGAATCCGATTCTGGATGAGCACAATCGCACGGCGGAGCTGGCGGTGCAGTTGTTGTGCTCAGCGTTTGGAAAGAAAATTTTCTAGAGGCAGGGATGCGGGCGATTACTTTGCGTGCGCTGCCGCGCGGGATTCGTCGAGTGGAAGGGAGAGGAGCTCGCTGACGAGGCCGGAAAGGCGGCGGATGTCGTTGGAGAGCTCACGACCTAGTTCCTTGGAATCGCATTCGGCCGTCCCATCGGCCAGGAGAAACGCGGCGTTGGTCATGCTTTGCAGAGGATTGTTGATCTGATGCGCGAGGTTGTTGGCCATGTGCGCCGCCGCAGCGGAACGCTCCTGCGCGATGAGACGGGCCTGCTGCTTCTGCTGGCGGAAGCCCATGGCGGCGAAGTCGGCAAGCATGGTCATGAGGCGGGCATCGTTTTCGTCGAAGGCTTCGGTGCGTCCGTGGGCCATGACGAAGATTGTTCCGCGCGTGTCTTCGGTGTGCCACGGAAGCAGGATGCCGTCGGTGACCAGCGGAGCTTCGACGCCGAGGATGTCGAAGAATTTTTGCGAGACGGTGAAGTGCTGCGCGTGGCCGCGTTCGAGGCAGAGGCCGCAGGCGCTGGGCTGGCGCGGGAGGATGGCGTTGAGAAACGCGGAGTAGTCTCCGGCGGTGGCGACCCAGTGATAGAACTCCCGATCGGTGCCGTCTTCCTTCTCGATGCTGATGCCGGCGCTGTCGGCCCCGCAGAGATCGACGGCGGTGCGGACCAGCTCCTGCAGGACGGTGTCGGGGCTTTCGAGGAGAGCGCGGGAGAGGCGCTGCAGGCCGGCCATCTGCATGCCGATGTCACGCGAATGGAGCCTGCGCTTCGCGAAGGCGGTATCGTGCCTCAGGTCGAGTACTTCAAGCCCGGTGTCCTGGATGGTCATTTGCATCGATGTTTCATTATCGAACCTGCGGCGGACTCCGTCTATGAAGATGTTTGAACGACGGCGAGTTCGTGAAGAAGCTCGTGGGTCGATTGTTTTGGTGCCAGCCATACAGTTCGTACGATAGAAAGGAACATCGCCGAGAAGGCGGTCTGCGGGGCGAGCAAGCCTTTTCGCGGCTGGTGGAGGTGAATCCGATTCTGGATGAACACAATCGCACGGCGGAGCTTGCGGTGCAGTTATTGTGTTCGACGCTTGGAAAGAAAATTTTTTGAAGAGGGTGGGTCAATCAACCCATTCATGCGCGGCGAAACTCCGCATGAATGGGCGCCCGGCGCCACTACGGACGGGGCACGGGAGGTTTGAAGTCTCCCACAATTTCAAAGCGGATCTGGCAGGAACAGAAGTCACAGGAGACCTCGTTGATGCCCTCCGGCGGATTTTCTACCGGGAAGGTCCGGAGACATTCGGTGCAGGTTACGGCGACGGTTCCCTTGCTGTTTCTCACCCAGACGGCTGCTTTGTTCGGCTTGCCCACTTTGGGCCGCGTCGGCAGCTCGCGCAGAAACTCGTCGATCTTTTCGAATAACTGCTCTGGACGATAGTTTCCTTTGGGGAAGAACGCATCCGCCAGGACGCTCTCCGGAACGGTGAGGCCGGTGAACTCGCCCGAGATCGCAATCACCGGGATGGACGGAAACCTGCGTCGTACGACGGAGAGAAACTCGAACCCGCTCATGTTCGGCATGTGCAGGTCGGAGATGATGACGTCGGGCAACGCACGCTTGAGAGCGTTGAGGCCCTCGAAGCCATCTTCAGCGGTGAGCACCTCGTAGCCTATGGCTTCGAGTAGATGCTGAGCGGTCTGACGTACGGCCGGATCGTCTTCGACCACCAAAATCCTATAAGGAAAAGACGCTGAAGGCATAAAAGGGACCCTAACCGCTACACTGCAGATGCTTGCTGCAATCGATCATAGCCTTTGTTTTCTCGATATTTGAGAAAGGACTTTTTATCGCCCGCTGATTTGGGCCGGCGTGTTGAGCACAGGAGCAAGCCAGTGTCCGGTGTGGCTCTTTGGGTTGGCGGCGATCTCTTCGGGGGTGCCGGTGGCGACGATCTGGCCGCCGCCGGAGCCGCCTTCGGGGCCGAGATCGATAACCCAGTCGGCGGACTTGATGATGTCGAGGTTGTGCTCGATGACGAGGAGCGAGCCGCCGCCGTCGATGAGCTTGCGGAAGGCGGCGAGGAGCTTGGCGACGTCTTCGAAGTGCAGGCCGGTGGTGGGTTCGTCGAGGATG
>DATJSM010000038.1:0-222731 GCA_035504135.1 Candidatus Aquilonibacter sp.
GCGCGAAGCCATGACTCCATTTGCGATGATCGTAACGTCATCGCCATCATGGAGCATGTTCGCTTTACCCAGCGTGAACTCGAAATCGTCCTCAAACAATTTGGGTACAGGGATGCGGCTCATACGCAGAAATTCCGGGCCGTTGTAGGCGCGGGAATGACGCATCACTGCCGCGGTCTCTGCGGCATCTGCCGGCACCACTACAGTGAGGTGTGGAATGACGCGCGTCCACGCAATATCTTCGATCGAATGATGTGTCGGTCCGAGCTCTCCGTATGCCATTCCGGAGCTCATCCCGCAAAGCTTGACATTCACCCGGGAGTAGGCAAGATCAACCTTGATTTGCTCCATCGCGCGCGCGGTCAAAAAGCAGCTGGCGCCGCACACGTACGGCTTCATTCCTGCAGCCGCGAGGCCAGCGCCTACCCCAACCATGTTCTGCTCGGCGATGCCGACATTCACAAACCGGTCCGGAAACCTCGACTTGAAAGTCTTCAGCTTTGTTGAGGAGACGGAATCATTAACAACGGCGCAAATCAGGGCGTCGTCCGCGGCCATTTCCTCGAGCGTTTTCGAGTAGGCGTCACGGCAATCCACGAGCACACCGGCGGAAGTGGCTGTCTCCACTGGGCTCATCAGGGCAAACCTTTGGCGGATCGGCAAAAGGGAGTCGAAGATTCCGAAATCATTTTGTCGCCGATATGAATCCCGTAAGCCTCGCCGATGGTCTGCTGCGCTGATATATTCATTGGCGGAATTTCCGATTCACAGGTGATCTATTGGGGATACAGCCTACACCGTTGTGAAAACGATCGGCAAATTGCTTTTGCCAACGACCCGGCATTGAGGTCGTGCGAAGGAACAACACGCCGGGCGCGTATGATTTCAATTCAACTTCCACATTTCAACAAGGACTACTGACCCATGGCCGGTGCAATCAAACTTGCAGATGATACCGAGTTAAAGGAGTCTTCGGCGTCTTACGCGACGCCTGCTCTTGAAAAGGGTTTGGACATTCTGGAGCTTTTGGCCCACGAACGCGACGGGCTGACGAAGAGCGAGGTCGCTCGTGGTCTTGGCAGAACAGTATCCGAGATATTCCGCATGTTGGTATGCCTCGAGCGGCGGGGCTACATATCGCAGGCGTCTGGCGATCGCTACGTTCTTTCGTTACGGCTGTTTCAACTGGTCCAGGAGCATCCTCCGACAGAGCGCCTCATGTCTGAGGCTCTTCCCCGCATGCATGCTTTTGTCGAGATTGTGCAACAGTCATGCCATCTCGGTGTGCTGGAGGCCGGAAAGGTGGTGGTGCTCGCACACTCCAACGCACCCGGCTCCATGGGATTTTACGTAAAGCCGGGCGCATCTGTGGACCTGATGGAGTCGTCCACGGGCCATGTCATCCTGGCGCATCTTCCGAGGGATGCGAGACAGCGCATGCTGGACGAATGGCGGAGCGAAACCGGAGGGAAGATTGCCGCCGATCTGAGCCGCCATCTGGAGCAAATTCGCAGACGCGGCTACGAGAAGCGCGCCAGCTATCAGGTTCGCGGAGTGACGAATATCTCCTATCCCATACGTGACGCCGAAGGCAGAGCCGTCGCTGCGCTTACAGTGCCCTACATCAATCGCATAAATGTCGGTTCCAGCATGGCACAGGTGGAGCGTGCACTCGCACGGACAGCCCGAGACATCTCTGCGGCGCTTGGCGCACACTAACGCCGCGGCTGCTCAATGGAGTGGCGCTGCGGTCAGCATGCGGTCCAGGTGCACATATCCTCCATCCACGATTAGCTGCTGTCCGGTCGTATGACTCGACTGCGTCGGAGACAACAGGAAGACGACGGTCGATGCAATTTCCTCCGGCCGGGTCATCCGATGTTCGAGCGGAATCTGCGCGTTGATATGAGCCAATTTTTCATCTGGTTTTGCAAGAGTCTGCAACCATGCTTGGTACGCAGGCGTCATTACCTCCGCCGGCATCACTGCATTGACTCGAATCCCGTACGGCAGCAGCTCGGCTGCCCACTCGCGGGTCAGCGCCAGAATGGCGCCCTTTGCGGCAGCGTATCCCGATGTGTGACCCTGTCCGGTCAACGCGACTTTAGAGCCGATGTTCACGATGGAGCCCCGGGATTGTTTCAGCATCGGCAGGCCGTAATGCACTAGCGAATAGCAGTGCAGGAGATTCCGGCGAAGGCTGCCCTCGAACTGCTCTGGACTGCCCGACTCCAGCCCGACGCCGTCATTAACACCTGCGTTATTTACCAGTCCGTTTAACTGCCCGTAACGCTTCGAGATGTGCTCAGTTGCCTTTCGGCATGCGGCTGGATCTTCGAGTTCGATATCGACGAACTCACAGGGACGGCTCTTCGATTGCAGTTCCTGCAGAAACTCCACCACCCCTGGTGAGACGCGGCTGAGAATCACCACGCGTGCACCCTCATCAAGACATGCGCGGGTAATCGCTGCTCCGATACCAGAAGCTCCGCCCGTTACAACAATGACGCTATCTCGTAAGCCAAGCTCCACGCTTCGATCTCCGGGAATAAGGATATCCGACCAATGGCCGTTTTATATATGGAAGAGCTGGTTTTGCATTGTGGGTTGATGAAGTGTTTCCATAGAAGTGAAGCGTATGCACTCACGGGCATGCAGATCCATTGCCGAAGCGGCTCAAAGAGTCATACCAGGGTGATCTGTGGATCGTAGGAAATTCATAGCGTGCTTGGCTGCGACCGCCGCTGCGGATCCGTTAGGCATCTCTTTCGCGGAATTGCCGCAGGCCAATGCATCCCTGAGTTTCGAGTCGCCACCTTCGTCAACGCCTGTCCCCATCGATTTCGTTGGACTCTCGTATGAGAGTGCGCAACTGGCGAACCCCAATTTCTTTTCCGCGAAGAACGAGGCACTCGTTCGAATTTTTCGCGAACTCTCCCCTCGGGGGAACCTGCGGCTGGGGGGCGGGTCAAGCAACTACACCACGTACTCGAATCAGGCGCCCACCACCATCCCGTTCGAAGTATTCGGCCCCGACACTTCGAAGACGGTGAAAGAAGGCACAATCACTTCTGCGCTTGCATTACGCACTCTGCGCGAGTTTCTCGATGCAGTCGGTTGGTCTTGTCTGTATGGACTCAATCTCGGGCAGGGCACTGTAGAGAACGCAGTTCATGAATCTGCAGCCGTCCATGAGATTCTGGGTCCACGCCTGCTCGCACTCCAGATAGGCAACGAGCCGGACAGTTTCCGGCGCAGGTTCCGCTCCGAGAGCTACGGCCCGAGCGACTTCCTGGTGGAATGGGATCGCTTTCACGCTGCAATCGTTGCTGCGACGCCACAGGCTAAGTTTGCCGGCCCTGACATATCCAACAAGCTTTCCTATCTCACAGCCTTCGCGCAGGAAGCTCCAAAGCATCCTGACGTCATTCTTCTTACAAGTCATTACTACGCGATGGGTCCGGCGAGTTCGCCTGTGGCGACGATTGAGAACTTACTCTCTCCGGACCCAAAGTCCGCCACCCTCAAGCCAAAGGACTTGCATGTCATTGCCGAGGCTCAACAGGCAGCGCACCTGCCGTATCGAATGTCGGAAGGGAACTCGTGCTGGGATGGCGGCAAAGCTGGCGTGTCGGACACCTTTGCATCGGCTCTGTGGTGCGCTGACTACATGCTCCAATGCGCCGCGCGCGAATGGTCTGGGGTGAACATGCACGGCGGCGGCAACGGCTTTTACACGCCCATTGCCGGTGCTCCATCGACGGGTTTCATTAGAAGGCCGGAATACTTCGGGATAAAGTTTGCTCAGCGCTATATCGGTTCGCGGTTCGTCAGAACAAATCTTGCCGGCGCCGATCCTCGCGTGAACGCTTTCGCGTTCGAGAGACTGGGACGGCTGGAGATGGTTCTCATCAATAAGACAAGCGAACCATTGCGCTGCGGTCTTCCATCCGGCGCCAAGGCCTCTGCGTGTTTGCGTTTGGGCGCCCCTGCAATCGACGCAAAGCAAGGGGTACAACTAACGGTTACACATGACCGATATCGCCCAGAGGCCATCGCCGGGCCATACACCGCGACCGCATTTCACGTGGAGGGCGCTCTGGGAGACATGGGGAGAAGAGATCGATGAAGCATCAGCTACCGCATGTAACCCGCAGGCGTTTTCTCTCTGGGACCGCGGCTGCAGCCGCCCTCGTGAGCACGCCCACCCTTGCGGAGGACTTTCGGTCTGCCGCAAATCACTTCAGCGACGAGCCGGGCCAGTACATTCTTCACTTCGGGCAGCCCGCTTCCAAGTGGCCGAACGCTCTGCCTGTCGGTAATGGACGGCTCGGCGCCATGGTCTTTGGTGTGCCTGGCCTTGATCGGTTGCAGCTCAATGAAGAATCCATCTGGGACGGCGAACCGAATCGCGATCGCAACAATCCCAAGGCGGCCGCAGCTGTGCCGCGCATTCGCGACCTCCTCTTCGCCGGTCGAATCACGGAGGCTGAGCAGCTTGCAGTCAGTGACATGCTCTCCATCCCTCGCCGAATGCCGTGCTACCAAACACTCGGCGACCTGCACATGGATTTCTCGGGGATGGGCCTGACTCCGGACGTCGCGGTTGACGACTATCGGCTTGAGCTCGACCTGGACAAGGCGATCGCATCGACTACCTTCAGTCACAACGGTGTTAAGTACCAGCGCGAGATCTTCGTTTCCGCTCCCGATCAGGTCATCGTCGTCCGCCTGACGGCTGACCAACCGAACTCTCTCTGCATCCGCCTTTCTCTCGATCGCCCCGGTAGCTTCAAAGCGTCCCGTGTCGGCAACGACCGGCTGTCGCTCGACGGGCAAGCGCTGCCGGTGAACGACAATCCCGGACTTCCTGTAAAGGAGCACCAGACTGGAGTGCGCTTTCACGCCACCCTGCTCGCGGTGCCCCAAGGAGGATCGATTCTGCCTCCTAAGAATCAGGATGACACCACACTGGAGATATCAGCAGCAAGCACGATCACTCTCTTTATCGATTGCGCAACCAGCTACCGCTATCCTGCACCCTCGGGAAAGATCAGCGGTGTCGACGCAGCAGTGCTGGAGGGCGATCCTGCGGCCATGCGCGCTGCTGTCGAGCGCAATCTCACGGCGGCATCGCGCCAGCCTTATGACCTCCTGCGCGCGCGTCACATCCAGGATCACCAGCGATACTTCCGGCGTGCCGACATCAGCTTTGGCCCCGATCCAAACGCTGCCGTTCCTACTGACAAGAGAATGGAAGCAGTCAAGGCCGGTGGCGAGGATCTCCATCTTCTGCCCATCTACTTTCAGTTCGGTCGCTACCTGCTGGTCTCGAGCTCCCGTCCGGGTACGCTCGCCGCGAATTTGCAGGGAATCTGGAACGAGTCGGTCGATCCTCCCTGGGGCTCGAAATACACCGTAAACATCAACCTGGAGATGAACTACTGGTTTGCGGACAGCGCCAATCTGGAGGAGTGCCAGCTGCCACTCTTCGATCTACTGGCCGCAACGCGAAAGCCCGGTGAGTTAACCGCTCGCGAGATCTATCGGGCCGGTGGTTCAGTCGTGCACCATAACACCGATATATGGGGAGACTCGGGTCCGATTGATGGTCTGGGTGGCGGCATCTGGTCGATGGGCGCCAATTGGATCTCTCTGCATCTATGGCGCCATTATGAGTGGACGGGCGATCGGCGCTTCCTAGCTGACCACGCCTATCCCGCGCTGCGGGAGCACGCCCTCTTCCTGGTCGACTACCTCGTTCGCGATCCAAACAATGGTTATCTGGTGACCGGACCATCGTGTTCTCCAGAAAACTCCTATGAACTCCCCAACGGTGAGCACCACAACCTCTGTATGGGTCCCACGATGGGTATCTCGATTACCCGGTCCGTCTTCTGGAGACTGCTTGAGGCGGCGGATCTGTTGCAGAGGTGGGATCCAAAGAACTCCGTTTCCGCAGCGGATAAAGATCTGTTGGATCGCGTCCGCTCTGATATGGCGCAGCTTCCGCCGTTCAAGATCGGTCCGGATGGCCGTCTGCAAGAATGGCTTCAGGGCTACGCGGACCACGAGCCCGGACATCGCCATATCTCGCATCTTTTCGGCCTGTTTCCTGAAGATCAGATGACGGTGCAGGGCACGCCTGAACTGGCGCATGCTTGCCGGCTCGTGCTGGAAAAGCGCCTTGCTAATGGGGGAGGGTCGACCGGATGGTCTCGCGCATGGATCATTAACTGTTTTGCGCGCTTAGGCGATGGTGAGGCGTGCTACGCGAACATCCTTGCTCTCCTACGCCACAGCACACGCCCCAACCTTCTTGACGTCTGCGGCCTAAAAGAGAATTCTCCCTTTCAGATTGACGGCAATCTCGGCGGACCAAACGGCTTGATTGAAATGCTGCTGCAATCTCACGGCGAGACGCCTCTCACGGTGCCTACCGACACGTCGCAATATATGCGCGGCCCCGGAAGCCCGATTATTCGATTGCTTCCTGCCGTCCCTGCCGCTTGGCACACCGGCAGTTTCCGTGGTCTGCGTGCGCGTGGAGGCGTCGAAATCGATATGGAGTGGAGCGACGGAAAGGCGATCAAAGCTGAATTGCGAGCCACGTCATCCGGCCCACATCGAGTTCTGCCTCCGCCCGGCCAACAGATTGCGCGCATCGTTATAGGCAAGCGCACGGTGAAGCCACCGATTGCAATAAATGGCATCACTCATATCGAATTCTCGTCGGTGCAAAGCTGCCAGATTTTCTTTGCCTGATGCTATAAACAGCAACGGGAGAATGCATCGCATTCCCCCGTTTGCTTCCCGGCGAATATGAGGTTAGAAGATGAAGTGAAGTCCTCCTTGGAGTTGGCGACTCGCATTGAGCTGTGAGTTCACCACGCCGAATGATGAGGATGTTGGGCTGACGTTCGCGGAGCTGAATTGAACGTGATTCAAAGCGTTGAAGGCGTCCACCCGTGGCTGGAGCACCATATGCTCACCCAGTGTGAAGTTCTTCAAGACTGAAAAGTCGAAATTGTTGTTGCCGTCCGACCGGAGCAAATAGGCAGGGAAGGTTCGGAAGTTGTAGCTATTAGGTTGATCCGCTGAGGTCCGATCAAAGTTTGCGATGTTGAAGGATGGCTGGCCGTTCGCCTGGTGAGGATGGTTGTTGAAGTCGCTGAAGTTCCCCGTGTATACGACATTGCCCCATGAAATCGGAGTTCCCGAAAGGAACTGGTAGATCGAGGTGACCTCGTATCCGCCGAAGATCTCATCCATTAGGCGAGACTGATTCATAAACCGCCGGCCGCGTCCAAAGGGGAGCTGGTAGATCACGGTTGCTGCAAGATGTTGTGGAAAGTCGGAGCTTGTCTCGCCATACCACAGCGGTCCACCCGGATTCAGTTGAGATTGCGCGCCAAGCTGACGAGAATATTCGTAGTTGATGTTGAACTGCAGACCGTATGACATGCGCTTTTCGAGCCGCAGCGTCAAGGCATTGAAGCTGGAATTTTGCCCCGGAACGAGCTGCTGCGTGACCGAGCTGTACTCCGGATAGGCTTGCAGGAGCTGGGCCACACTTATCGTCGACGAGGTGTTCAGAGAGGTTGTGTTGGGTACTGTGACGCCATTAGGAGTCGTCGCAGCAGGGAAGAGACCCTTGAATGGGTTCGTTACCGCCTGGGTGAGATTATTCGTTACGGTTTTATCCAAGGTCTGTTGGTGCGACAAATAGGGCAGCAGCGGTGTGGAACTAATGGCATTGCTATAGGAATAATGCACGCCGTGTGCGGTTAGATAGCCTACTTCGACCATCCAGCTGCGGCCAAACTGCTTCTGTATATCGATGCTGCCCTTTTCCACGTAAGGCACGCGGACGTTCGCGAAATAGATGATACCGCTGCCAAGGTTTGTGTTGACGCCCAGCGAGGAGCCATAGGGCTGCACGATGGGGTTGACATTGGGGTCGAAGGGGTCCTGTAGGGTGCTGGTCGGATTCCCGTTGGTGAGATTGGAGACAACGTATGTGCTTGTGGCCGAGTAGCCATAAGCCTGACCAGCGTTGTAATCATTGAAGGGGTTGATGTACACACCGAAGCCACCCCGGATAGCCATTGTGCCGTGAGAAAAGCCTGGAGAATAGGCAAATCCTACGCGTGGACTCCAGTAGAGAGGTGCTGGGAAGTAGCCGTTTCGTTGTGACGGGCTGGCATAATAGAGGCCGCCCACGGGCTGGAAGGAGGCGGCGGGAAGATAAGAGCTGGGCGCAGCAGCGTAGTTCTTTTCTGCCTGCACCGTCGCTGCGTTGATCGCTGTCGAATTGAATCCTGCGATTTGACGGTTTTGACTCTCATCGACCGGTGTCTCGTGAATTAGACGAATTCCCATACTGAGGGTGAAGTTTGGCAGAACCTTCCAGTCATCCTGAGCAAATTCGGCGAAATACCAGTTGTTGTATTGAAAGCGCGAATTGATGGTTTCTGTTCCACTCGTGGGAAGGCCAAGATCGAAGAGGGCAAAGGCGCCTCCGAAGGGCTGAATCGCCCCCGAGTTTCCAGCCGTAACCAAGTCGCCGTTTGCCGACTTGAAGGTGAAGCTGCCGTTAGCGCCAGATCCGGAAAAGCTAGAGTCCTTGTTGGAACGGATGTCCTCGCCAATCTTGATGGTGTGTCTGCCGATGGTCTTGTTGAAGCTGGAGAAAAGCTGGATATCGTCGAAGTACTCCTGATTGCCGGGGTTGGCGCTCAGGCTTGGAATCGACGAGCTGTCGGAAAACGTAAGGTAGGGAATTGCGAGAGAAGTCGAGTTCGCGGCGAGGTAACTAGGAAATCCGTAAGACGTCGGACTGATGCCGGCGCTGTTGGGACTCGAGTCTGTGTCGTAGCGACTGAAGCCGAGACGAACATCCAGGTTTGTCTGCGGGCTGAACGTGTGAACATCCTCCGCGAACCGCCCCACAGGATGACAGTCGATGTCGTTCCCGTAAGCGGGTCGAAGAAGATGTTCGACTGCGAATTCACGTAGTCACTGCGGTGCCCTTCGAAGGACAGGCGATTGGAATGCGTTAGATCAAGATCGATACGAGCCTCGTTCGATTTGTAGTTATTGGTCGTGGGATCGCTGGCAAAGTAGTTGTTCTCGCCGTCGGCCTTGGTGGAAGCTCCGTTGTAGTTGGGCAGCGGGACAAGCTTCAGGTAGGCCTGCGCCACGGGGCTTATCGAAAGTCCGGCGTTCGACAGAATATTGCCTGGAATGGCCGTACGTGTGGTTGTCTTGGTGGTGCTGTTGTAGACGCCACTATAAGGGTTATAGAGCTGGTAAGACGGTCCGAGCGCTAGCAGCGCCGAGAAATCCCCGTTGCGTTCCGCTTGCGTAGGAACGCTTGTGATCGTCGTTGCGGGTGCGTTGCCGATGTAGCCTTCAAAGGCATACATGAAGAAGAGTTTGTTCCGTCCGTTCCATACGTGCGGAATCACGACTGGGCCTCCGATGGTACCTCCAAACTGGTTGAAGTGCGTCGAGGAGGTAGAGGTTCCGGCCGGCGTGAAGTACGGCTTCGCAGTCAGCGGACGCGAGCCGGCATAGTACTCCGAACCGCTGCCGTGAAACTGGTTGGTGCCGGATTTGGTCGTGATGTTTACCGTTCCTCCGGAGCTGTCTCCGAGCGCTGCGTTCGCCGCAAACTCATCGACGTGTACGGCTTCAACCGCGTCGAGATAAGGGCTGTAACCTGCGGTACGGCTTGAGTCCTCCATGTTCGGTACGCCATTCAGCGTCAGCTCATTTGAGGATGAGGCGCCTCCGCCAAGTGAGAAGTCATCGGCGGTCGAGTTCCCAAACGGCGTGGTCTGTGATTCGGCGTGCTTGCCTTTGGCGACAGCACCGTATTCCAGATGCGCGAAGCCCAGCGGGGAACGTCCGTTGCTCGGTAGATCCTCAACCTCTTCGGCGGTCAGCGTCTGTCCGGTGGAGGCTGTCGCCGTATCTACCATCGGCGTTTCACCTTCGACCGTCACTGTTTCGCTCACAGCGCCAAGCGGAAGCGTAATGTTCTCTGTGACGGTCTGCTCGGTCTGCAGCACCAGACCGGTATGGGTGTAGCTCTTGAAGCCTGGGGCTTCGGCGACGACCTTGTAGGTGCCGGGCTGCAGGAAGGGAACGGTGTAATCGCCCGCAGCGTTCGATTTTGCATTGGTCACAACGCCCGTGTCCGTATCGGTAATCGTGATTGCCGCATTCGGAATGCGAGCTCCTGATGGATCCGCCACATGGCCAGTAAGCGTGGAGCGCGTCTCTTGGGCGGACGCGATCGACGCGAAGCACAGAAGGACAAGCAGGGCACAACGTTTCATTTGTGAAACTCCTGTTGCAGCTATGCGCAATGGTTAACGCGCCGTCAACGCTAGCGGAGTCATAGAACGAATGTCAATAGTTTTGAAAATTAGTTTTGCATAATTGCCATAAGCTGCACATCGGTAACCAGGTCAAAGCTTGCGGCCGATTTCCGCTGCCGCTTCGAGGACCGCCAGCCGTATCTCTTCCTCCCGGCTCCGATCCATCCTGGTTGTGGGCGTCGAGACACTAATGGCAGCCTTGGCAGGCCGGTCTCCCGAGCGTATTGCCGCAGCGTAGCAGATGCCGCCGCGAATTGACTCTTCCCGGTCGCACGCCACGCCACTCTGCCGGATATCGTTGAACTCCGCGAAGAGCCGCTGTCGATCGATGATCGTATGTTCCGTGCGCGGCGTCAGGCCGTAGACCTCCAGCATTCTGTCGGCCAGCGATCGCTCCTGAAAGGCTGTGATGGCCTTGCCCAGGGCAGAGCAATGCGGCGGAAGGACGCGTCCGATCTTGTTCGTCATCCGGATCTCGTGAAACGTCTCCATACAATCGAGAACGTGGATACGGTCGTCGAAAAGGAACGCCAAACTGGCAGTTTCATTGAATGTATTGACCAGCCGCTCCATTTCCGGCCGCGCCACCTCGCGTACATGATCCGCCGCACGCACCAGCCAGCCAAAGATTAATCGCGGTGAAAGCTGATAGGTTCCATCGCGGTCCTGGTGTAGATAGCCGTGCCGCTCCAGGGTGCGAAGCACTCGAAACAGCGTCGACTCCGGCAGCCGCATCCGCCCGCTGATCTCCTTCAGAGAGAGTGGCGTCTGCCCATCGAAGCAATCGAGCACATCCAGCGCGCGACCAATCGAGCGCAAATAGTAGACCTCGTCTGCCGGCGAGCCATCGCCGTTCTGCAAGGCCCACTTGGGTATTCTTCGCCGGACGCTTTTCTTTGCTGGAGAATTCGTAGCCATCTTGACCTTGCTCACCCTGATATCCTCGACCTCCGAACCGCTCCGAGACTCGATCGGCGCTATTGTAAGATACGACGGATGTTTCAATTTTGCACGATAAGTTTCAATTTTGTTGACACGCAGGAACGCATTGTCTAAAACGGGAGAAACCGGCCGGGTATCGTCGGCGTCAATCACCTTTTGAAAAACAATCCTGAGGAAGGATACGAATGGATCGCAGAGATGTGCTGAAACTCAGTGCGGCGACGCTGGCCGCGGCTCTGCAGCCAAGTGTTTTCACTGCGCAATCTCTCTCTCTCCCCCCGGGCAGCCAGGACGACGTCGAGCAGTGGGGGCTGTTTGAGGTTTCGCTGAAGGGACCATCTGCAGGAAACCCATTTCAGGACATCATTCTCGGTGCGCAGTTCACGCAGGAACACCGCACCGTCGAGGTCAAAGGCTTCTACGACGGCGAAGGTATCTACCGCATACGATTCATGCCGGACACCCCCGGCCCGTGGAGCTACAAGACCACCAGCGCATCGCCCGATCTGAACAACCACGCCGGCGCTTTCACCTGCACACCGGCCACGCCCGGCAACCACGGTCCTGTTGGCACCGCACATCAATTTCACTTCGAGCATGCTGACGGCTCGTCATATTTTCCCTTTGGGACTACGACCTACGCCTTCCTTTTCACGCGCGACGACAATGCCGCAAACTCGCTCTCTGGGATGACCGGCAAGTTCAACAAGACGCGCTGCTGCATTCTTCCCAAGCCGCTCGGACAAGGTCCGCAGATTCTGCCATTTCCGGTGAGCGGTGGTGGCCCGGATGGACGCGGCGGCACCAATGACTACACGCGCTTCAATCCCGCCTACTTCCAGTTGCTTGAGAAACGCATTCTGCAATTGCAATCGGCCGGCGTACAGGCTGACTGCATTCTGTTCCACCCGTACGATGCATGGGGTTACAAGTCGATGCCCAATGAGGTCGACGACTTTTATCTCCGCTACGTGGTCGCCCGGCTCTCCGCGTTCCGCAACGTGTGGTGGTCAATCGCAAACGAGTACGACCTGGTTAGAGCGAAAACCATGTCAGACTGGGATCGCTTCTTCCGGATTGTGCAGACCGAGGATCCGTACAGCCATCTGCGCTCGATCCATCACTCGCGTGTCATCTATGACAATTCAAAACCATGGTGCACGCACGCCAGCCTGCAAGCCTACGACTTCGAAAAATCCGCCGAGCGCCGCCTTGCATGGAACAAGCCCATCATCTACGACGAGATCCAGTATGAGGGCGACATCGAGCGCCGCTGGGGGAATCTTTCCGCCGAAGAGATGACCCGCCGCTTCTGGCTTGCGGTCATCAACGGCGCCTACGCCTCGCACGGCGAAGTCTTCATCTCTCCCGACAGCGGCCCGCACGCACACGAGTCCAGTTGGTCCGATGCCGGTCGTCTCCGTGGCGAATCCGCGCCACGCATCAAGTTTCTTCACGATCTTGTCGCGCACTATACGAACGTAGGGCTTAACGAATTTGACGGCTCATACTACCTCTCTGCCGGCACGCCGAACGGACTCTATCTCTGGTACTTCGATTACCACCGGCCCGCACGCTATGAGTTTCCACTTCCAAACACCGTGAACTTCGAAGCGTCGCTCATCGATCCCTTTGCAATGACCGAGAAAAAGCTGCCGGGCACATTCTCCGGCAAATCACGCATCGAGCTCCCCAACCGCCCTTATCAGGCAATCATCTTCCGCAAAATGTCTGATGTCGTCGGCAAACCGGCCGGCAAAGCTCCCACGCGCGAAGTCCCCGATTAGAACTCTCGCGGGATTGTGATCCCATTCATGCGAACCTGCTTCTTATCCATTGTTCTCGCCTTTGCATGGCTCACAGCCTTCGCGAAACCTCGTGTAGAGACTTCTGCACACGCCACGCCGCGTGAGCTTTTTGCGGCGGAGCGCCTGCGCGAAGCAGTTGCGAAGCTTCCGGGAAATGAACGCATCCTGCTCGCAACGCGCCGTGATCCGCTTCTCGGCCCGTATGACAAGAAGGTGCCGGATCTATGGCCAGGTGCTAAGGAAGCCTTCGTCCTCGAGCGCCTCGGCAACACGATCGTGGTAGCCGGCTTCGATCCATCGGGTGTCCTCTACGGCACGGAAGAACTTATCGATCGCATTCACGCCGCCGGATCCTTACCCGCGCAGCTCGACTTCGAAGATCATCCGCAGCTCAAGATCCGAGGCGTTGTCATCGGCCTACAGAAGCCCGAGATCACCTACGAAGGCGCCGAATACGACTATCCCTATACACCGCAGAACTTCCCATGGTTTTACAACAAGGCGGAATGGATTCAATACCTCGATCAACTCGCCGAGCAGCGCACGAACGCACTCTTCCTGTGGAATGGCCATCCCTTCACGTCACTGCTCAGGCTGCCCAAATACCCCGAAGCACAGGAGCTCTCAACAGCACAGCTTGAACAGAACATCGCCATGTTCCGCTGGCTTACAGCCGAAGCGGACAAGCGAGGCATTTGGATATTGCAGGGGTTCTACAACATCCATCTCTCGCACACCTTCGCTCGTGCTCACAATCTGCCGTACCATCTGTCCGCGCCCACTCCGCTCACCAGCGAGTACACGCGTTACTGCATCTCTGAGTTCATTCGCAATTATCCAAATGTCGGCATCTTTATGACGCTCGGCGAAGCGATGGGCCCGCGTTATGGCGCTGAGTGGATCAGCAAGACCATCATCCCTGGAGTGCTCGATGGACTCGCGGAAGAAGAGAAGGCCGTCGGCCACCCTGTTCCGCAGCCGCCCATCGTCATCCGCGCCCACGCAACTGATATCGATGCCGTCATGGCCGCCGCCCATCCGCTCTACTCCAACATTGACACCATGTGGAAGTGGAACGGCGAGTCGCTCACTTGGACAAATATTCGCGGAAGTGTGCGCGAGAAGTTCCAAGCGATGGTTGCCGGCTCCAACGACACGATTGTCAACATCCATCTGCTTTCCAACCTCGAGCCCTTCCGCTGGGGCGACCCCGACTTCGTGCGGGAGACAGAACGGAATTTCGTTCGACTGGGCATCGGTGGTGTACAGGTCTATCCGCTGCGTTACTGGGACTGGCCATACAGCGCGGACAAGACGACACCGCTGCTGAAACAAACGGATCGTGACTGGATTTGGTACGCCGCATGGGCGCGCTACGCGTGGAACCCGGAGCGTGACCCTGCTCTCGAGAAAACCTACTGGACCGAGCAATTCGCTCGGCGTTTCGCCGTGCCCGGCGGTGTCAGCGCGGTCGGCCACAGTGATCGCGTCGTTGGCCTCGAGAGCGCCGAGACAATCGCAGCCGAGAAGGACAAACCTACCCCTGCGCAGATGCAAACCGGCGCTCATCTGCTGGCCGCGTATGAACTGTCCGGCCAGTGCGCCCCCGAAGTGATTCGGAGGCTCGGCATCACCGAAGGCAATCGAGAAGTTCTTTCGCTCGGGATGACCATGCCGCAACTCATCGACGCAGCGCGCTTCAACCCTGCGCAAACGCTTTGGACCGCAGACGCCCCAGACGGCGAGCGTCTTGACGAATGGGTCGCGAACGAGGTCAATCACGGCAAGCATCACGGCGAGAATCCACTTGGCGTCGCCGCTGACGCCGCCCAAAAATCAACGGAAGCCGTGGCCGAGGCCGAGGCTGCAGGTCCCGGCATCGCCCCTGACGCGCGCCCGGAGTACGACCGCATCGTGAACGACATGCACGCCATCGCCGACTTGATGGCCTTCTACAACGCGAAGGTGCAGGCTGCCGCTCTCGTGATGCGCTACGGTTATGACCGCGACACGGCGCATCTCACCGCTGCGCGTTCCTTCCTTGCGCAAAGTGTCGATGACTTCGCGAAGCTGACTGCGCTCACCGACAAAACCTACCGCGACGCCGCCGGCATGGAGACCTCACAACGGCAGATTCCTGTTCGTGGCGGCCCGCAGACCGACCACTGGCGCGATCTTCTGCCGGTCTACCAGAAAGAGCTCGCAATCTTTGACAGCCGTCTCACTGCAATGAAATCCGGTGAAGCGATCTCGGAAGCCATACCTCATCAGCTTCCTCAAGTCGGCTTCACACTTCAGCCAGGTGGTGGCGAGGTTTTCACTGTCACCCGCGGTGCCAGTCTCTACAGCGACGAGGATGTTCCCATCGCGTCCGTAGTTCCCGAGCTCGAGGGACTGAAAGGCATTCGCGTATCAACACATCAATCCACCCCGATTCATTTCACCCTTGAAAAGCCGGCACAGATTCTTGTCGGCTTCTTTAAGTCGAACTCCCGCAAGCAGGTCAACGTCTCTCCTGACACTGAGCAATGGAACATTTTGCTCCCAAACGCAGTTTCGGAAGCTCGTGGAATTCCCATCAGCGTTTGGTCCAGGCCTGTGCCCGCCGGAGAAAACGATCTCGATCTTGGCAAAGGGGCGTACGTCGTTCTCGGTTTTATCCCCGCGGACGCCCATGTGACGCCGCACATCGCCTTCAATCCTGACAGCAAGCAGCCGCCGAACCTGGACTGGATGTTCGAGAATTGATTTCTTCTCAACAGTCAGGCGTCGACTAAGGAAGAGGAGCGTCATGCCGCGAGAGCAGCTGCCGAGCTTCAGCCTCCGTCACCTGAAAGAAGCTTCCGTGCTTCGCAGCCTCGGGGAAGTGCATCTTGTCATCGACGCTCGTCCAGTGAATCCAGTCCGTCGTTTCTACGCCTTCATAGCGCGCTCGCGGAGGACGGTAATGGTCGTAGTACACAATCGACTCGTTGCCAACCTGAATCACACTCGGTCCCTCCGACCAGCTTTCGTTGATGGGCCCCGATAGCGGGCCCCATGGTCCATTCACCGTTGGCCCAGCCGTCCATTCTTCGTCATAACGCAGCGGATCGGGCGTCTGGTCTTTGAGAACAAGAACGACGTCATGCTTGCCCTTAAGCGTCCGATGGAACATCGTTGCATCGATGCAGGGGAAGCCGCGGTCGAAAAACTTCTCCGGTCTTGAGAAGCTTAGCCAGTCCTTCGTATGAGCCGACCAGATGCGCAGTCCCTCGGCTTTCTCTGTGTCCGTCGCGTTGAAGGAACTTGACCAGATGATCAGCCAGTCGTTTGTCTGCTTGTCCCAATACGTCTCCGGTGCCCATGTATTCTGCACATTTGGAAATGGATCCATCACTGCGATCCTCCGCTGCGGAGACCAAGTCATCAGGTCGTCGGAGCTGGAGATCCCAATTGCATTGCCATGCCAGGCCCACGTGAAGACCATCCGAAAATGACGGCCATCGGGTGTGCGCGTGATGAAGACGTCGCGCATAATCTCGCCGGGTTGGTCCGGCTTTACCCAGGGCTGGCCGTCATTGAGTGGAGTGAAGGTGTACCCGTCGCGGCTCAGTGCGAAATAGATGCCTTGATTGCCCGGCTCTTTGAAGTAGGCGAACACCCACGGATCGGACGGCTTTGTAATCTGCGCCGAGCCGATGACATTCACGCCGAGAAACGCAGCCGTGATGAATACTTGTCTTAGTTTCATAAAGCGCTTTTGTCTCGCGATCTACACGCCAGGAGGCGGAGGCAGTTTGTCCGCTCCAGGTACCTTGTCGGGCGCGGTGTCGGATACATCCGAATTGAGCAGCGTCTTGTTGCGCCAGTGCGATTCCGCAATGCGCTTGCCATCGCGATCGAAATTGTCCCATGTCCATAGTCCGTTCGCGCCGTAGGTTTTGATCCAGATCGGAGTTCCATCTTCGCGTTCATACCGCTCCACGCCTGCCTTTTCGCCTCCGTGAAAACTGGCAGTCCACATTGACCTGCCATTCGGGTAAAAGAACTGCTCCTCGCCATCAAGAACAACACGCCCGTCCGGTGTGCTTCCCGTGCTCCATGCGGCTTTCACCCTTCCATCCGCGTAACGTTCGGTATGGTGGTGAATATCCGCAACGCGGGTCGTCAAATTCTCTGACTCTCCCGCCGACTTGTCCAACACCCAGGCCTCATTCAGCTCGATCTCATAATTTGTCGTGTTCTTTGTCGTCACAATGTGGATGATCCCGTCCGGCCCTTGCGTCGCAGTCGTGTAGCCGACGGTGAGGATATTCGGCGGAAGGCGTTTCATTGTCCACGTCTTGCCGTCATCATTCGAGAGCGCAACATACGCACCGTCTTTGTGAACATGCTTCTGATTCGTCGGATTGTAGTCGGCTACAAAAAACAGCCGCCCGCTTCGCAACCGAATGACCGAAGGCCGCTCACCGCTTGCCAACGGATCGAATGGCGTCTTCGATTTCACCCACGTGCGCCCGTCATCATGCGATGTGGCCAGAGGCATCCGCCCATCGATGTTCGAATTCTTTCCGCCAAACCCCAGCAGATCGCCATTCTTCGCAAACACGATCGTCGTGTGCCGCCCCGCCGTACGCCCGCCGGTGTCAAACCAGGTCTCGCCATCGTCAGGAGACTTCCACACCACCGAGATCGACCCGTTGCCATCCGCATCGCGCCCGGTCGAATCCGTCGGCATGTAGATCGCTCCGCCAGGTCCGCGAACAATTGAATTGATCGGCTGCGAAACGTACCGTCCGATCGGCTTCGGAAAGAAAGGGAAGTGTGCCGCCGACCATGTCACACCATTGTCTGTTGAAGTTGCCCACGCGAACGGAGGAGCCCCAATCAGCCGCGCGAATCCCCAGAAGAACCACACGCGTCCTCCTGGGTGTGACTGATACTTCGGATCATTCCAAATAACCGGCCCCGCCAGGCCGGCGTCTGCAAAGATTGGAAATGGCTCCGGCACGTCCCAGTCTTCCGTACCCGCCCGCCGACGCATCACCATAATCGTTTGATCCGGATCATCTTCGTAATCCGGAGTGTTGTAGAACGCCGCCAACAGGTCTCCGTTCGGCAACACCTGTATTGCCGAGTTGTGATAATTCACGCCCAGCCCGCGCGCCAGCCCAAGCTTCCAACCCACCGAGCGCATGTCCTTCCCATCGAGATTCGGAAACAGCTCATGCATTCGACACAGCGGCTTCGCCGAATCCAGGTGATCAACCGCCTTCGACAACGCCGGTGTTCCTTCAATCGTTTCCTGATGCACGGCCGTCTCAAAAAAATATCGTCGTGGCGGCGTGAAGTTTGCCGCGGGCATGGGAGCCTGGACCACGCGAAAGCCTACGTTTCCGTGAACTGAAGAGTAACTCGGTGGCAGACTTGCGCGATTTGCCGGCCTTGAGAAATAGGGCGATGTCGCCGGGAGATTTAAATCCGGACTCGTCTTCGTAGCTGTGTGCCGCCAGTCCAGTCCGCCGCCGCGAATCACTCGCGTCATCCCGCTGGATGCTCCGGTCGGATCAGTTGCATCGCCCGGCTGATAAGGTCCATACCAGTCGAGCGTCCATTCCGGCCTGCCGACTTCCATATTCTTTACGCCGAACGCATTCGGTTGATCGAGCGGCACCGGCGTGTCCGACCCGCCGAAGATCTTCGTTCCACCCGCTCGCGCAACATACTCCCACTCCGCCTCGGTCGGCAGACGCCAGGGCTTTCCGGTTTTCTTGGCCAGCCAGCGGCAATAGGCCATCGCCTGCTCCCAGCTCACACCGGCCGCATAGGCTGGGGTCGCTTGATGAGCTGTGTACGTTGGGTCAAACTCCGCGAACTCCGCGGGAGAGACCTGCGTGACGGCGATTGCAAATCCGTGGCTAATTCGAACCTCATGCGCCGGAACTTCGTCGAAGTCGCCGTGCTTCGGCCGCGTCGACATCACGCCGTGTCCATTCAGGATGGCGGCCGGAATCTCCGTCGCGTCAGCTCCCATCCGAAACGACCCCGGAACAATCCGTACTGTCGCCGGAACTCCATTGGCTGCAAGTGGCGGAGCATCGCCGGGCATCCGCGCGAGCACGCCGTCCTTCTGTCCATGCATCGCAGCCGCAAAGCCGAGAGCAGTTGCGAGTAGACATGTTGGCCGTAAGCGCATCCCAAATCCATGTCTGGCGCTGCTCAATCTGAAAACCGTTGTCAAAGCAACTCCTTCGTCGTTCGTTCGTTATTCAGGAAGCTCGGCATCCAGGCGCCCTAACGTCGCTCGCCGCGCTACTATTTTGCCGTCGACGGAGAGCCACATGCCTTTCCCATGGTGATAGTGGCTGCCCGTCGCATCAAAGGCGATCGTCAGCATGTGACCGTGATAGGGAAGAGCGTCGATCGCGAAGTAGCTCCAATCTTTCGCGGAAACCAGCGGATGAAGCACGACGTATCTGCCGCTCTGTGGCCGCAATCCAATCAGACCCGTGATCAGCGGATCCGCAAAGCCGGAGTGGTTGTAATAATTGCCGCGCCCCACCTGCTTATTCTTCGCAATCAAAATATTCTTTGCGATCCACTCGTCGGTGTCCGCGTCATAGTCCTCGTCGATCCAATCGATTACACGCCCGCTTGGCAGCTTCAGATGCTGCGCCAGCACGTAACGCGAGAACAGCGTATAGACGGCACCCGGCCCCAGCACATGCTCGCCCGGAGTGTTTTCATAGTCTGCCAGCGCATTCAGCGTCTGCGTCATAGCGAACGGCCACGCTGGACCATTCCACGTGCATTGATCGGAGCTCGCAAACCGAAACCTCGGGCTGCGCCGTTCGGCTGTCGTCGCTCCATATTTGCCGTTGAACCCCTGCGGATCAAAAAGCTGCTCCCATGCCACACCATGCGCCGCGGCAGGAGAGCTGTATTCCCACGGAAGATATCCGATAAGCTCCCGCACTCCCGAAGGCTTCATCACCGTTCCAGGATCGATGAACTTCTTCTGCGTGCGAATGCCAGAATCCTTTGCCGGCGACACTACTTCATAAAACTGGTCCTTCGGGTTCCACAACACCGTCTCGATCAGATCATTCAGCTTGTCAGCCTTGGCTGTGTACTCACTCGCTAGCGCGGCGTCTCCAACTAGTCGTGCAGTGGCTGCAATCGCGCGCGCGTCCGAAACCATATAGCTGTTCAGTGTCGGACGATATCCGTCTCCGCTGATCGACTTCTCCATCGCATCGCGCGTGTCAATCGACCAGAACAGCCCGTTCGGATCCTGCTGCGCCGTCTCCCAATCGTGATATACGCGAACGAACTGCGGCAGCAGCGAAGTCGCCAGCGCGGCGTCGCCGTTCGCTAGCGTCACGTCGCGCACCGCCGTCGCCATCGCTACGGAATACTTGCGTTCATCGGGCGACCCCGGCGCATCCGGCCGATACCAGTAGCGTGCATCGTCTTCCGCGATCGCTCCCGTATGCAGCCACCGCGCTTCACCTAGATGGAACGGCGCCGCATCCACCAAGGCACCGTAGCTGCCATCCTTGAAGTTAGGCTTGGGCAGCCACTCCGTAATGATGTATCCGTTCGGCCCGTGCACCAGATGTTTCTTCCAGGCATACCAGCGGAAGTAGTACATCTCCTCGAACGCTTTGTCCGAACAATCAAACCACGGGATTTCCTGTAGCATCCACGGCCATGCCTGCTCCGGCGGCTGCCCCGGCGCCAGTGGCTCGCCGTTGTAGATCTTTCCCGTAGCCGCCTGCTCGTCCGCCTCAAACGTCTGAATGTAATGGTGATAGTCGGCAGGCCGCAACAGCGTCTGCGCAGAGATCGACCTTGCAGCAACCAACAGCAGCAAGACCGTCACTGCAGCCGCAAATCGTTCCAGAATCGTGCGCACAGGTGGCAGGGGAGGCCGCCTCCAGCGGAATGTGAGCACTATATCGAATGAGTCCGGCAGCATGCAATTACAAATGAAAATTATCGCTCACATATGGAAAATGATTTGCAGCCTAGCGCCCTGCAGCTTCGGAAGCCCGCTGCACCCACGTCGCATAGACGAACTCTTGTTTGCGCTTCTCCCAGTCCGCGAGTGGTAGCACATCCAGCCTTTCCGCATCCAGGGCCGGCGCATTGGTCGCCAATGCGATGATGCCCGCGTCACGATCGCTTCGTTCCGAACTCTTTGAAAGCGCAACTCCGGCTTGTTCCGCCCAATCTCCGATTCGCACCGTCGGCAATGCGCCAATATCCGTATTCCGCCATGCGGGAAAACGTAGCTCTTGATTCAACCACTCCGCCGCGCGCGGAGTCACCCACGACGGCCGATGGCTCGCACCCGGATCGAAGTAGTTGGTGAAAACTCCTTTGTCGCTCCCATTCAATGTCACAACGCGCCGGCGCAGCTCGCTGAAGAACTCCTCGCCATGTGTCGGGATCGCGACCACCGTGTCTGCTGTCCCATTAATGATGAATGTGTTCCCGCGCCTCGCGTTCAACGTGAAGAGAATGGCCGGCCGGTCGCCCAGAAAACGCAATGCCTTATACGGAGCGGCCTGGCACATGATCGCGTGTCCCAGCTCCCAGTAGCCGTCCACGCCATCGAGATCGCCTCCGCCCACGAGTAGCAGCGCGTGAATCCGCGGATCGACCGCACCAGTCAGCGAGCTGATGAATGATCCCATCGAAAATCCCAGCACGGCAATCCGATGCGGATCAACGTCATGTCTCGATGCAAGGTAACTGACCGCCTGCATCGCGTCCGTAATCATCAGGCCGCCCATGCGTGGCGCCATACTCGTCGGGTTCACAATCAGCTGATCGTGTTCGCCCGTAAAGTCTTTATGGTCGTCGTTGCGCTCGCCCTCGCCAATCGGGTCGTACGTAACCACCGCTGCGCCGGCATGCGCATAGAGAATCCCGGTGTAATACGAGTACCAGCTTGATTTGTCTGCTCCGTGTCCGTTGACGACAACAATCCCCGGCAGACGCGCTGCCGGCGCATGCGTCGGTCGGTACACCACCGCAGGCACGCGCAAGCCATAAGCGGTCACATAACTGACCTTGTCGATTGTTACTCCCGGAACGATCTCGCTCGTCGAGTACACTTGCGTCTCGAGCTTCGGCAGCGGGTCCGGAATATACAGTGCGCGTTTGATCTCGCGCCGCCACCTATTCACCTGCGCCGCGCTCGCAGGGTGCGAAGGCAACGGAGGTTCAGGCTTACCCATCGGAGGAATCCCCGGCGAATCCACCGGCACTCCCCACCGATTGTCCAGAAAATCCAGGTAATGCTCCCAGTCAAACGCGGTCACGTCGTGTTTGCCGGTGCGCTCGTGGTAGGCGACGAATCCATCCAACCCGATCGGATGATCCAGTGGCGGCTGCGGCGTATCCGCTGCAAGCGCCGGCTTACCGAGCAGCCGATACACGCTCGACGCGCTCACAGCCGAAAGAAACTCGCCTTTCGGGTCCGACCACTCATCGCCCACCGCCGACCCTACATACAGCGGCCGCGGCGCAATCAACGAGAGTAGCAAGTTTCCATCCGCCGGAATCTCCGCATCATGCCCTACCCACTTCGCATAGTTCGGGCAGAACCAATAAGGAAAGGAGTGCTCCAGATGCGCCACCGTCTCGCCTAACGCGCGTCGCTGAATCGATTGCCCGCCGTGCCCGCTCTCATTCGAAAGCACCGCTGCAAACCGGGCATCCTGCGCCCCGGCCCAGTCCGCAGCCTTCCCCAGTCGGCTATGCCCCATCACTGCTACATGCGACGCATCAACAAGCGGGTCGAGATTCAAATAGTCGAGCGCCCTGCTCAAGCTCCACGCCCATGCGCCAATCGCTCCCCACGCGTCGGGTGCGTTATCGATCGGACCAAACAGATTCCGGGCGCTGTACTGGCTCGCGTCCTTGAAGTCCGGCTCAATATCCCCGTAGTACGCCGTCACCAGTCCGTAGCCGCGCGAAAGCAGCATCCGCACCTGCCACTCCTGCGTCGCCTTCCCGCGCGAATCCTCCGGCGGAGCAACGTGTTCCAGCTCCCCGCCCTTCGGATGCACCCATATTTCCGTAGGCCGAATGCCAGGGTCATCGACGACCGTCTGGTTTCCTCCGAAGTTCAGCCCCAGCACCAGTGGAACTCGCCGATGCGCCGCCGCAGCCTTTGCCGGCACATAGATCAACAGTCGCATCGTGCGCTCTACCTGCGGCGACGGGGTCACTCCTGGCGCCGGGTCGAACGTCAGGTCAACCTGCTCCCGCACTGCGAGCCCATTCAGCGCGTGCTCATTGTGTTCAATCACTCGTGCATGGGTCAGCGCCTTCGTGGCCGCTGCCGGCGTCTTCCCGAAGACGTTCTCCTCGAATAGCCGCAGAATCTGCGGCCTTCGCTCCTCTCTCCATTCGGTCGCGCTCGTCACTCGCTTGCCGTCATTTAGGCGCAGAGGGTCGAGCATCGTATACGGTTGTATCTTCGACTCGTCGTAGTTATAGCCCGGGATGTGTTGCGCCGACGCGAACCCGCCAAACGAAGTCATGATCAAGATCCAAACGAGCGAAAACTTGCCGGCGCGGTCTGCATGGGCCATCGATGAACGTGCCTCCTCGCAACATCTTTCACTCTCTCACCTTCGAAACACCGATGTCACGGGTGAAACTGGTCCTTGACAGGAGTGCGGGTCCGCTCCCGATACTGTCCAAGTCAGATGATTGCGAATCGAACCACAAACCCACGCTCGTTTGCCGCACGGATTCCAGCCGTGGTCATCGCAGGCATCTTCATCCTTTGCTTGCCTCTCAGCGCGCAGCAAGCAGTGGAGCTTCCGCAGGCCAAACCTCTTACCCAAAGCATCGCGCAGCACTTCGCCTTTGCTTCTGATGGTCCCATCGGTCCCGGCTGGTCTCGTCCCGACGCGATCGCACGCTTCTACTTCGACAAGCAACTACCCGCGCTTTTCCGCCGCACCATCCAGTTCGACGACGAAGTACCGGACCGGACGACTCTCTTCTGGATCTTCACCGGTCCTCACGCCGGCTTTACCGTTCAGCTCACCAGCTCCAAGGTGCGGCTTCTCGAGCGCTTCTACGACTCCACAGCGCTCCGCGAGTCTGGCAGCTATCCCGAGAAGATCGTTCGTGATGACGAGCAGCCCTACATCGGTCATCCGCGCTCTCTTACCGTCATCGTCGATGCACATCTCTCCGTCCAGGTACTGCTGAATGGCGAGCGCGTTCTCATGGAGCCTCTCGTCTTCGACATCACCCGCGATCAATTGATGTTCTCCGGCCCGCGCAACGAGCACCTCACCCTCACCGGCGCCTTACTCGCCGAAGCCCCGGAAGACGCGACCGTCACCGTCTCCCCCACAAAAGTGCATCAATCGATGCTCGGCTTCGGCGGCAGCCCCAGCATTCCCACCTACGCCGAGCTGAGCGATGAAGGCAAGCGCGTCTACTGGGACATCCTTCGCCGCTACAACCTGCTCATCGACCGCGAATATCCGATGGGCACTCAGCTCAAGCCCGATCTGTCCAACGCCGATGACCTTCAGGACGCCACGCCACATTATTACGGCGACAACTTCCCCAATGGCGAAGTCTCCAGCTTCAACTACATGCGGCACACGCGTGAACTCGGCGGCATGGTGCTCTACGAAATGTGGGCGCTACCGTCCTGGGCCGTCGAGTCCTACACACCGCAAGGCAAACCCATCATCGATGCCTGGGGCAAGCCCGTCCGCAAAGCGGCAAAACCCGACGTCTACGCGCAGATCGTTGTCGATTTCTGCAAAAAAGCGAAGGAACGTTCCGGCGCCGCTCCCGAGATCATCGGCATTGAGAATGAAGTCGAGCAGCCGCCCGAGATCTTCGCCGCCATGACCGCTGCGGTTCGCAAAGCCCTCGACGCCGCCGGTTTTCAGAGCACGAAAATTCAAATGGCCGACGCGCCGTACATGTGGATCGCCATCGGCCGCATCAAGGACGCGAAGAAATTCCCCGACGAGTGGCGCACCGTCGACTTTGTCGCCGCCCACCAGTACGACTACCAGGAGTTCCTCGCCAACCCTGACTTGTACGACAACCGTCTGCGTACCATGCATGCTCTCAGCGCGGACAAGCCATTCCTCGCAACCGAGATCTGCCTCAACGACTCCGCATTCCAGGAGCCCTCCTATCGCATCGCCCTGCAGGTAGGTCAGCTGTACCAGAAGGATCTCACTGAAGCTGACGCGGAAGCGCTCCTCTACTGCTGGCTCATCCTCGATGTCGAACAACCGACCTTCGGCTCCTCGCGCTCCTTGCTCGTCCCGGATCGCTCCAACGGCGAGATACCAGTCGCATCAAGCTTTCAACTTCGGGTATTGGGCGCCTTCAGCCGCCACGTCCTCAAAGGCATGCACCGGGTCGAGTCGGACTCCCCAAATCATGACTTGCTGACAGCAGCCTTCACTGACGGCACGAAAAGCACTCTTATCGTTCTCAACCGCTCCACCTCGGCCCAACATCTCCATCTCGATTGGCCGGGAGCTCACTGGACCGAGCTGGAGCGCACCAATTTCTACTCTGAAAATGTCGACACCACCGTCCCCGCGGACGTCATCATCGCCCCTGGGGAGATCATCACGCTTTCCAACTTCAATGTTCCACGCGCACAGGAGTCGAGGTGAAAAGAACCGGTCTCATTGTCCTCTGTGCCGTTGCGGTGTTTTCCTTCAACCCATTTGCAAACGCTCAGGTCTCGCATCACACTGATCCTGGAGTTCATCCGGAATCCGAATTCATCTTTCAGCCCGGCTCTGCTCCATTTCCGGAGTGCCACGCCTCCACCATCGTCGCTCTGCGCAACGGAGACCTGCTCTCCGCATGGTTCGGCGGAACGAGAGAGGGCGCACCGGACGTAGCGATCTGGACTTCGCGCTATAGTCACGGCGCATGGTCGAAACCGCTCGAAGTCGCACGCGAGCCCAACACGCCAACATGGAATCCCGTCCTCTTCCACACGCACGATGGCCGGCTCTGGCTCTACTACAAAGCCGGTCCCAACACCGGCAGCTGGTCAGCCTCGCGCATGTTCAGCACGGATGAAGGCCAAACCTGGTCAACACCCGAACGCCTTCCCGCTGGCCTGCTCGGCCCAATCCGAGCGAAGCCTCTCGTACTCGCCAACGGAACCATCGTCAGCGGATCGTCGGTCGAAGCTTACAAAACCTGGGCCGCGTGGATCGAGCGCAGCACAGACAACGGGATGACCTTTCGCAAGATCGGCCCCATCATCATCACGGCAGCGCAGGACAAAGCTGAGCCGCCCTATCCCGATCCACCCATGGACAGCCCCGAGCTTCGCGCCAAAGATCACGGCCCGCGCGAGTTCGAAGGCATCATTCAACCCTCCATCGTCTTGCTTGGCGGCCATCATCTTCGTCTCTACGCGCGTTCCCGCTCTCTCGCTGCAAAGATCGTCGTCGCAGACTCCTTTGACAACGGCGTCACCTGGTCGCCCACGCACTTCCTCGATCTCCCCAACAACAATTCAGGTCTCGACGCCGTCGCTCTGAAGGATGGCCGCGTCGTGCTCATCTTCAACGACACACCGCGCGGCCGCTCGCCTCTCAACCTCGCAGTCAGCACCGACGACGAGCACTTCCGCGTCTTCGCCACGCTCGAGCAGGGAAGTGGGGAATACTCCTATCCGGCAATCATCCAGTCTCCTAACGGCGATCTTGATATGACCTACACATGGCACCGTACTGCAATCAAGCACGTCCATCTTTCGCTCGCGCAGGTTCCGCAGCGATGACATGATTGCCGCCCCTGCCTGCCGTCCCGTATAAGAACTGAACCTGAATGGAGAGAAAAGGTGATGCATCGAAAGCAGCGAATCTTCTACTGCAACATTGCAGTATTTCTTGCGGGCGCAATGGCGCTGGCCGCGCACGCGCAGGATCTGCCTCTCACCCAAAACCTCACTCCCAGCACAATCGAACCGCTCGATCCCACGCGTAACGCCAGCTCTCCCATTCTGGAAAGCAGCATCCACAAACCGCTGCCGGAGCAGTATATCTGGACTGCCTCTGACCATCCGCAAAACGAAAAACTCATCTACACCTTCCCCGCAATCACTGAGCAGACCGAACCCCACTACTTCCGTTCGCGCTTCCATATCGATACGCTCCCACCCGAAGCAACGCTCTACATCGCCGGCCCACGCTCCGTTTCCGTCTGGATTAACGGTCAGCTTGCCGAGCGTGTCTCCAGCGACACCAGCTCGCCGCTCGGAATGCACGTCTTTGCTGCGCCCGTCGCGAAGTTCCTTCGCAGCGGAGACAATGTCATCGCAATACAGGCCGTGCGCGGCCGCGGCGTCACAGGCTTCGCGAACAGCGCAATCGTCCGCCAGCAAACCTTTGGACAAGTGCTGGTTGCCAAGATCGTTCCGCGCGAGCTCGGCGTGGAAGCTCCCGACCTGATGCACACCACCGCAGACTGGCGAAGCTCCGCGACACTCACGAACGGCTGGGAGCAGCCGGACTTCGACGACGCACGCTGGAAGCCTGTCATGTCCCTCGGCGGCATTGAAAGCAACATCGAGCTCTTCCAGTGGAACGCCGACGCTGGCCTCTACAACTGGCCCGGCTACGACGGAATCTCGCCATTCCTCGCGCACATGCCTTTGCGTGTGGAGACGGTCCTCGCAAGCTACTCGGGTCGCGGCCATTTCGACAATCTCTCCAGCCTCACAACGGGCACGGGCGACCTTCAGGTCCATCTCCCGGCCGCGCAGCTTACCGAAGCCCCGAGCCTCTTCATTGACTTTGGCCGCGAGATCACCGGCCGTCTCGAGATCGACTCCGACTCCGACAGCCCGATTGCGGCCACCATTGAACTTGGCGAATCCGAATCGGAGGCACTCAAGGTCCCATACCTCGGCGTCAATCAACTCACCATTCCCGCGCACGGCACCGGCCACTCACCCAAGTCGGCATTTCGCTACGCAAAGGTTCGCTTCCTGTCCGGCCCCCCTGAGCTCCGCATCAAGTCCATCCACGCCGACCACATCTACTATCCGGTCAAATATCAGGGCTCCTTCGAAAGCTCCGATCCGCTCCTCAATCGCATCTGGGAGACGGGCGCCTACACCGCGCATCTCTGCATGCAGGATGACGTCTGGGATGCGAGCAAGCGCGACCGCGGCCGCTGGATGGGCGACACCGACGTCAGCGGCCCCGTCATCGAAGACGTATTCGCCGACCGCATGCTGCTCGAAGACACCCTCGACCGCCTCCTTGGCCCCGATCACCAACCCGTCGATCAGCATGTCAACGGCATCCCCGGCTACTCCTCCTTCTGGTTCACCGGCGTCGCCGACTTTTACCGTCACACGGGCGACAAGAGCTTCCTCGAACGCGAGCACCAGCGCATGCTCGAGCTCCTCCACCTCGTCGACGGCGAGTTCGACAGTCGCGACATCTACGCCAACAAGAGCAACGTCTGGCTCTACGTCGATTGGTCGCCCGACTTCAACGGCGACACCCCTGAAACTCGCCGCGCCACTACGCTCGAGTTTCTGCGCGCCTATCGCGAAGCCTCCTTTTTGCTCCGCGAAATCGGCGATAACGCCAATGCCGACAAATACGCCGCGCGTGCCGACGCTCTCAAAGTTGCCGCCGACAAATACCTCACCGATCCTGCGACTGGCACCTTTGGTCCACGCTGGCAGACCAACGCTGCTGCCGTCATCAGCGGAGCCGCCGACCCCAGCAGCTATCCCGCCATCTGGAACGACGTACTCTCGCACGTCGGCAAAGAAGCCGGACCCGGCCTCGGCCACGGCCCCATCATCACCCCGTACTACGGCGACTATGTTCTCCGTGCCATGGCAGAGATGAATCACCGCGCCGACGCACTCGCCTGGATGCGCCAGTTCTGGGGCGGCATGCTCAGTGAAGGCGCTACCAGCTTCTGGGAAGGCTACGACGTCGACTGGTACAAGGAAGACTTTCACTCCTCGCTTCAGGCCGACAACCGCTCCGGCTACTTCGTCTCTCTTGCGCACGGCTGGTCCTCCGGTCCAACCGCGTGGCTCATGGAAGAGATCCTCGGGATCCAACCCACCGGTCCGGGTTTCGACACCGTCAACATTCGCCCTGATCTCGCCGGCCTCGAATGGGCGCGCGGCGCCATGCCCACTCCTCACGGCCTTATCAAGGTCGACGTACGCAAACGCGGCGCCGCAACCGACATCAGCGTAGATATCCCTGACGGAGCGACCGCGCAGCTCTCCGCCCCGGTCGGCGATCGCAACGTCACCACACTTCGCATCAATGGGAAACCAGAGCAGGCCGAAGTGGCGGAAGGCGGCGCACGCCGCATCGTAACCCTCCGTCACGCCGGACATTACGTCATCGACGAATAACCATCAGCGTCCGAAACATTGCTCGTAGATTCGCTCTGCGTCCTGCTCTGTGATCTCGCGTGGATTATTGCGCAGCAACCGCGTCACCGTCATCGCAGCGGCAGCCATCCGCGGAACCGACGCGCGCTCCAGCCCATGGCTGCTCAGATTCGTATCGATGCCACACTCCCGCGCAAGCTCTTCAAGACGCTTTGCGCCGGCTCGAGCAGTCTCCATCGCAGATCCGCGCCGTGCCACACCCAGCGCCTGTGCAACCATCGCATGCCGCTCCGGCGACGCCTCCGCGTTAAACCGAAACACAGCCGGCAGCAGCACCGCATTTGACAGCCCATGCGGCAGGTGGAACTCTCCGCCCAGCGGATACGCCAATGCATGCACAGCCGCCGTGTTCACCGGACCAAGGCACAAACCGCCGTACAGGCTGGCAAGCGACATGCCCTCACGCGCCTCAACATCCTCACCATTCGCAACCGCCCTTGCGAGAAAGCGCGCGCACAACCTCACTCCCTCCAAGGCATACAAATCCACCATCGCATGCGAAACCTTGTTCGTATACGCCTCTACGCAATGCGTCAGCGCATCCAGCCCCGTGTATGCAGTCACAGTCGGCGGCACACTTCGCGTCAATTCGGGATCCACCAAAGCTGCATCGGGTACGAGATGCGGGCTGATCACGCCCTTCTTCAATTGCTCCGCCTCATCCAGCAGAATCGCATTTGGCGAAACTTCACTGCCGGTGCCGGACGTCGTCGGTACGCACACCAGTCCGCAGTTCCGCGAATCCAGCAACCCAATCCCAAAGACTTCCTCGATCCGCTGGTCACTCCTGGTGAATGCTGCGATCAACTTCGCCAGGTCCAGCGCGCTGCCGCCACCCACGCCCAGAACGCACGTTGGATCGAACCCGCGCGCTCTGGCTAGCGCAGTGTTGAACGCATCGATTGTCGGCTCGCCGGCGCCCGCGCAATCCGTCGACACTGTGCATCCGCTGGACTCCAACTGCCGTCGGATGTCGTCGGCTACCGCCGACATGGATGCCGAGTGCACGATATGAATCCGCCGCTCCGGGAGCGACTTCAAATATTCAACCGCCTGGGCCATGCAGCCGTTGCCGAACGTAAGCCGCTGCGGTTGCAAAAATGTAATCGCCCGCATGCTCATCGCTCTTCTATCGCGCCTTCATCTCGTCCGCGGTCGACTCAATCGCGCGCCGCGCCGCGTCCAGCGCGAGCTCCGCTCCAGCCTTCAGGCAAACAATATTATTCGTGCAGAACAGCAGATCGACTCCCAACCGGATCCAATGATGAAACTCTGACATCGCGCACGCCGTAACGATCTTCTTGCGATGCTTGCGCGCCACCTTCACAATCTGCTCTGCCGCGTCCAGCAACTCCGGGTGGCTTGTCTTTCCCGGCATCCCCATGCTGGCCGCAAGGTCCGCCGGCCCAATGAAAATGTCCACATCAGGAATCGAAGCAATCTCCTCGATCCTGGTAAGCGCCTCCTTGGTCTCAATTTGCGCCAGCAGGGTCAGCTCTGAATTCAGCTTCTGCTGCTCTTCCGGCACGCTGTTCACGATCCCATAGCGCAGCGCGCGCGACACACTGAAAAATCCGCGGGCGCCGATCGGCGCAAACTTCGCGTACCGAACCAGCTCTGCAACCTGCTCGGGCGTATCCACCATCGGTATGTCGATCATGTCCGGCCCGCACTCGCCCGCTTTCAGCACGCTCTCGCGCCGCGCATCTGGGATTCGGATCATTGTCAGCATTCCGGACCCCGCAGCCATCCGGCACAGGTCCGCCGCTTCCGCGAAGCTGATTGGCGCATGCTCCATCTCAATCCAGATGACCTGAAAGCCCATGTGAGCCGCGATCTCCAAAAAGATCGGATCGTAGGAATACAGTGCTGCTCCCAGCAGCGGCTTTCCCGCGGCTTGTCGTATTGCTCGGTGAAGGCGGTTCGTCATGGGTCCCTCTCCATTCAAATGCATACTTCCTCAAACTCCCGCTGCAATCTGCAACTGCGATCGCTGTCGCCAGCCCTGCCACGTCAGCTCGCGCGCAACCGGCCTTCCCGGCAGCAGCAAACTCGCAAACACGCCGACGACGAGCAGGACCACATGACCAATCGCTCCGATCATGTAATCGTGCCACGTGAAGTTCCAGCGTCCGACGTCGACGATCTTTCCGCCCTCCGTCAGCGTCGCCCACGCCGTGAAGATCAGGCTCACAATCAGGCCCGCGATCGCCCCTTCGCGCGTCGCTCTCGGCATCAGGAACGCAAGCAGAAACAAACCCGCGAGTCCCCCCGCGACGACCGCCGTAATCGTGTAATACAGTGACAGCGCACTGCCGTGTGTTTGCGCGAGCTTCAACGCGACAGCCGCCGCGGCCACTCCGCTCAGCGCCACAAACACACGTCCGGCGCGCAACAGCTCCTTGTCAGCGCTGCGTGGACGAAACGTCTTGTAGAAGTCCTCCACCGCAATCACCGACAGGCAGTTCATGTCAGACGCTAGCATCGCCATCGCCGAACCCAGCAACGCCGCCACAAACAATCCCGCCAGCCCCGCCGGCACATGCGTCACCAGAAAGTGCGGAAATATCTCGTCCGGCTTCGTAATGGATTTCGGAATCGCTTCGCCCGTCAGTCGGTAGAAACTCCACAGCAGGCTGCCGATCAGCATGAACGCCGCCCACACCGGCAAACACAAACCCGCTCCAAGTGCGATCCCGCGAATCGCGCTCCGGTCCGAGCGGGCAATCAGATAACGCTGCACGACCGTCTGGTCCGCCGTGTACTTCTGCAGATAAAAGAAAAATCCGTAGATCACCAGAACAATAATTGTCGGCTTGTCGAATCGCAGTGCCGTACTTCCAAGGCTCATCTTGCCGTGACTCCACGCATCAGCGAGCATTGCGCGCGGCCCCTGCGCAGGAAGAAACAGCAGATACCCCAGCGATACCAGAATTCCCGCCCACAGCACGAACCCCTGCACCACATCGCTCCACACCACGGCTTCGATGCCGCCCAGCAGCGTGTAGAAGATAGTCACCAGTGCAGTCAGCAGAATGATCTCCCTCACTGGCCATCCCGTCATGCTCGCCAGCGTCAGTGCGAGCAGATAAAACACAAACCCCATCTTGGAAAAATGACCCACCGCAAAGGCAAACGAAGAGTACAGTCGTACGCCCCGGCCAAAGCGTTTGCCGAAGTACTCATACGCACTCATGCCCACCACATGCCGAAAGAACGGCACGATCACCGAGCCGATCAGCACCAGCACGCCAACAAACAAAATCCCCGGCACTAGCAACGACCAGTCGCCCGCATACGCCGATCCCGGATACGCAATGAAAGTCACGCTTGTGATGATCGTCGCCAGCAGCGAAAGCCCCATCGCCCATCCGGGAATCGACCGCGCCGCAACGAAGTAGTCCTCGGTCGTCCTCTGCCGTCGCGCAAACCGCAGGCCGATAGCAACCAGCCCTGCAAGGTAGGCAGCGATGACGACGATGTCTAGCGTACGCATAACCGCTACACCCGCGCTTCCTGTTGCATCCTGTGCCGAGCCATCGTTACCGCCATTCGAATCGCCGCCTTCATATTGGCGTCCCCCGCCAGGTTCTTTCCTGCAATATCAAACGCCGTTCCATGATCCACTGACGTCCGAATGATCGGAATCCCTAGCGACATATTCACCGTCGCCTCAAAGTCCAGCAGCTTCATCGGGATATGACCCTGGTCGTGATACATCGCCACCACCAGGTCATGCGATCCCGCCGCGGCGCGGAAAAAGATTGTGTCTGGAGCCACCGGCCCCTCACATTCGATGCCGCGCGCGCGACACGCATCGACCGCCGGTTGGATGAACTCCTCATCCTCTGTGCCAAACAATCCATGCTCGCCCGCATGCGGATTCAACCCGCATACCGCAATCCGCGGCCTTGCCTTGCCCAGCAGCTTCATCGCATCATTGCCCAGCTCAATCGTGCGAATGATCCGTTGCGTATTGAGATTGCAGGCCTCGCGCAAGCTGATGTGTGTCGATACATGCACCACGCTCAGCTTTCGTCCGGCGAGCAGCATGCGCGAATCCGTCGCTCCGCACAGTTCGGCGATGTATTCGGTGTGTCCGGAAAACTGCATTCCGCTCAGCGTCACCGCCTCCTTATTCAGCGGAGCCGTCACCATCGCATCCGCCTCGCCGTTCAAGCACATCATCGTCGCGTTGTGCACATAGCGCACCGCCGCAGCGCCATACTCCGCCCGCAACGCTCCCATCTCCACGCGAGCATTCGCAGGCAACATGCCGCAGTCGCGAAACTCAACCGAAAGGGAACTCAGCCGAATTGCGGTCGTCTCCTCGGCCGCAGCAACGGCCGCTCGATCCCCCAGCACAACAAACCGGGCCGACGCACTGATTTCCGGATCACTCAACGCCTTCAGCGCAACCTCGGCGCCCACACCCGCCGGATCACCCATCGTGATAAGGATAGTGGGTGTCTCATCTCGCCGCTTCGCATCCGGTTCTTTGTCGTGCTGACCGATCAAACTGTCACCTCTTGTTTCACTCCGAACTCTTCAAGGACCCTGCACATCAGATTTACTTCGCCAAAACCTCCACTCTTCAGGACCACCGTCACTCCATCCATCGCCCCACCCTCCACCGTACCCAAAGGAACGCCCTCCGCAAACTCCCTCTCGAGACGAATGCTCTCAACTCCAAGCACGCGACAGACAAACAGCGCGGTATCTCCGCCGGTCATGAACAGACATCCCACACGCTCCGCCATAAGGTCGGCAACTGTCCGCCGAATCTCCTCTTCCGTCGTTTGCCCCATCGCGACCCTCACCACGATCCCGCTCGCGCCATCCTTGCTCTCCAGCTTCTTCAAGCACTCGACCTGAGACTCCGTCACCGCATGCCGACTCCCAACGAAATAAACAACTCGCCCTCGTCTCCGCCGCATCACCTCGGGCTCTGAGTTCGTTTTCGCTGCAAGCGCACGGGCCAATCCACCCGACCCAATCCACAAAATCCTCTTCTGCAGAGACCGCGCCCCAGCCACTATGCGTTCCAAATCGCTCTGCACCGCGGCATCACACAGAAACGCTCTCGCCCCATCCTCAATCGCCGCGCTCATTGCAGCTGCGACATGCTGCTCCGTCCCCGCTGCGATCCGCTTCACAAAAACGCCAGCCTCGGCCAATAACCCCTCGATCGGTACAGACCGCTCGCCGGCTGCGTCCTCGACCCACAGCACGCCTGCCAGAACTCTTCGCCCAAGTGCCGGATACGCCGAAGCGATCACCGCCACATCGAACTTCCAATGCCTCACCGCGGCCGAGATCTCCAGAATCGTGTTCCCGCGAAAAACCGAGTCCACCTTCTTGAACACTTCAACTTCGCTTCCTGCTTCGTTGACCAGCTCTCGAATCCGCTTTTCCGCTTCCGACTCCTCCACATCCCTCGTATTCGTGGTCAGCCCCCGAACACGTCCGCTCACGCCATTTAAAGGAGGAATGAGTCGAACCCTCACCTCCTCGCCCGCGGCCGCAAATGAAACCGCCGCGTCGCACGCTCCAGTCAGGTCATCGGCGATGATGAGAATGGGTTCGCGGTTCATACTGATAACGAACCGCATTCTTTCAAATGAATGGAAATCATAGCAAGACAATTTTCGGAACTGTGTCCAAAATGGAAGTAATGACAAACTCGGCTCGCGCACGAACCGATATCCCCAAGCGTGAAAGACCGATCCTGCGCCAGATTGCGAACCTCTGGACCCTCATGCAGCACAATTGGTCGCTCGATCGCAAGCTTGACGCTATCAAAGAGGCCGGATTCGACGGCGTCTGCTGGGCTCCCAGCTCCGAGCTCACTGCCGGCGCCGCGCGCCGCAGCCTCATATTTCTCGGCGGCATGGCCTCCGCCGACCCCGCTGCTTTCCCCGGGATCCTCGACGACCTCCAGCGCTCCGGCGCCCGCCATATCAACGTCCAGCTCGGCACCGACGACATGCTCACGCCGCAGGCCCTCGACCTCACCCTCACTCTCCTGCGCGAAGCCAAACTTCGCGGCCTGCTTCCCGCCATCGAATCCCACCGCGGCACCTGCACCGAGACCCCCGAAAAGCTCTACGCACTCGCCGACGCCTACCAGCAAGCCACCGGCGAGCTCCTTCCCATCTCCTGGGACTTCTCCCACATCGCCGTCGTCAAGCACCTTGTCCCCGCCAACTTCGCCGAGCGCCTTCTCATCCGCCCTGACCTCATCCAGAACGCGCAGCAGTTCCACTTCCGTCCCTTCAACGGCCACCACGTCCAGATCCCCGTGACCGACGGCCACGGCCACCTGACGCAGGAGTTCCACGACTGGCTGCCCTTCGCCGAAACACTGCTCCGTCTCTGGCTCGACGCCAACCGCAACACCGTGCGCGAAATCTTCATCTGCCCTGAGCTCGGCCCCGTCGAAGGCGGCTATGCACTCTCCACCTTCCCCGATTGTTGGGAAGACGCCAAGGTCCTTCGCCTCGAGATCGCCAAGCTCTGGAATCGCCTAACCGCCGACGAGTCGAGCTAAATCTTCCGCCTTCGCTGATACTCGCCCGGCGAGCATCCCACTACCTGCCGAAACACGCGGTGAAACTGCGGATAGCTTCCAAACCCCGCCTCCAGCGCGGCCTCCAGCAGCGTCGAACCCCCTGTCGCATCCTCATACCCGTTCAGGAACCGCTCCATCCTCTGCCGGTTCCGGAACTCCACAACCGACGAGCCGGTCTGCTGCTTGAACAATCTGCTCAGCCGCGACGGGCTCAATCCCGCCTGCTTCGCCAACGCGTTCAACCCGCACTCGCCTGCCTCTTCCATCATCAGCCGGGCCGCCCGCTCCACCGCCGGATGGACCTCTCGCATCGGAACCTCACCGGCATGCTCAAAGCAGCGCCACGCCTGCAAAAGCGCATACGCCAACCCAGCATTCGCCAGTCCCGGATCAACCGCATCCTCTGCAAGCTCCGCGAAGAGCTCCTCGAACCGCGCTAGATCGTGCTGGTTCAATCGCCGGCAGGCATCCTTCGAAAAACTTCTCTGCAACAGCGCGCGAGCCCGTGCGTCCGTCGCGACGCGCCGAATCATCCTCCGCCTGAAGACCACCACCCACATCTCAAAATCCGCCGTCTGCTCGAACAGAACATGCTCTTGGGCAGGGAAGAGCCACAACAGATCGCCGCGTCGAATCTCATAATGCCGAATCCCCAGCAGATAAGTCCCCGTTCCCCGCGTCACCAGGTTCAGCTCCAGCTCCGCATGATGATGCCGCCGGTTCGCACCCGCAGGGTTCGCATATCTCCATGCCTTTCCATCGAGTTCCGCCGGTAGTTTCAGCCGCTGCAGCATAGAGGCACCAGGTACTTCAAGGACATCGACAAAAAATGATAACAACTCCGGAAGAAATGAGAAGCCAGCCATTGCACCCGTTCGCTACAGTCTCGGCATGAAAATTACCGACCAGCAGCGCGAGCTCTACCGCAACGAAGGCTACATGATCCTCCCCGGCGTCATCCCGTCCGCAATGCTGGACATGCTCCGCGAAGAATGCTCCTACTATCTCGGCTACTACGACTCCATCATGGACGCCAAGGGCGTTCAGACCGAGAACATCAGCCATCGCGGCAAGCGCTACTTCATCAACAATCGTTATCGCCTCAGCAATCGCCTCTGGCAGTTCATCTTCAGCGATCTCATGGCCGAGGTCGCTCGCGCCACCGTCGGCGACGAAGCCTATCTTTTCCACGAGCAGTGGGTCGTCAAGGGCGCAGAGCAGGGAATGAAGTTCGCCTGGCATCAGGACTCAGGCTACGTCAAGTGGTACAACCCCACCACGCAGCACAAGCCCTACGTCACCTGCTGGTGCACGCTCGACGACGTCTCCGAAGAAAACGGCACCGTCTATCTGCTCCCGCATTCTCGCGGCGGCACCAAGAGTCAAATCATCAACCACATCAAAGAAGACGGAACCAACGACCTCATCGGTTATTCCGGCAACGATCCGGGCGACGCCGTCATTGTTCCGGCCGGCAGCATCGTCGCCTTCGACAGCTTCGTCTTCCACCGCAGCGGTCCCAACAAAACCGAGCGCATGCGCCGCATCTATCTTCCGCAATACAGCGCCGCTCCCATCACGCGCCCTGACGGCAAGCCGTGGGCCATGGCCACGCCCTTCCTCAAGGACGGCAAGAACATCTACAACCACGTCCAGGACACCCCCGAACGCTACGGCCCATTCCCCGAGGTCAAGAAAGAGAACGCGGCCTGAACACTTCCTCCTGCAGCGAAGCCGGAGTTGTTGACCTGACATCACCTCTCCGGCTTCGCTCTATTTTTCCGCCGCGCAATTCAATAACTCCTTCCCGGAGTAATCTGACCGAGAGAATGCGCTACGCATGAAGAACCGGCTGCTGACCACTCGCCTGAGCTATGCATCCAGCGAGATCGCCGGACAACTCATCTTCTGCGTCATCTCCTTTTACCTCCTCAAGTTCTACACCGACGTTTACGGCCTCTCCGCCGCCGCCGCCGGCGCCATCCTTCTCTTCGCGCGCTGCTTCGATGCAATCGATGCTCCTGTCTGGGGCATCATCTTCGAAAAGACACACAGCCGCTGGGGCCGCAGCCGCCCCTGGTTTCTCTGGCTGTGTGTGCCCTTCGCCATCTCCGGCGTCCTCACCTTCGTCACGCCCAGCGTCGGTCCTACCGCGAAGATTGCATACGCCGCCTGCACCTACGTCGTCTGCAGCGTCCTCTACACCGGCATCAACACGCCCGTAACCGCAATTCTCGCTGCACTCACGCCAAACTCCCACGAGCGCGTCGTCCTCACATCCTTCCGAATGTTCGGCTCCAAGCTCGGCGTGCTCTTCGTCAACCTCACCGTCCTTCTGCTTGTCGCAAAGCTCGGCCATGGCAACGACCGCCGCGGCTTCATGCTCGTCATGCCGATGTACGCGCTTGGCACCATCGCGCTCTATCTGCTCGCCTTTCGCAACCTGCGCGAAACCGTTCACGAGACCAAAAGGCACATCCCGATCAAGCAAAGCTTCGCCGCGCTCAAAGGCAACGTGCCCTGGCTCATCATCTTTCTCTCCAGCCTCTTCTTCTGGATCGCCTTTATCGCGCGCATCTCCTCCGCGCCCTACTTCTTCCAGTACGTCCTGCACCGCACCGACCTCACACCCATCGCCAACAGCCTCGACGTCACCTCGCTCGCCACCATTCTTCTGCTCCCATTCTTCTGCCGCCTCGTCTCGAAGCGCACCGTGTGGGCGCTCGGCCTTGTCGGCTCCGTTCTCGCGCAGGTCGTCGTCTACTTCGGCGTCCGTGCCAACTCCATCCCCGAAGTCATCACCGGCTGGGTCCTCGGCTTCCTCGCCAGCGGCATCGCGATGGCCATGCCGTTCTCTCTGCTCTCGGATAGCGTCGACTACGGTGAATGGAAAGGAGGAGTCAGAGCCGCCGGTCTGCTCACCGCCATCGGAGCGGCCTTCTGCCTCAAGGCCGGCAGCGGCCTTGGCGGCGCTCTGCCTGCATGGATCCTCGATTACTTCCGCTACGTCCCCAACGTCGCACAAAGCGCGCGTTCCATTCTCGGCATCGAGCTGAGCTGCATCTGGCTTCCCGCCGTCGCCTACGCCATCGCCGTGCTGCCCGTCCTCTTCTACTATCGCTACGAACGTCTCGAGCCGCAGATCCAGCTCGAGCTCCAGAACCGCAGAGAGCTCGTCGACCGCGAAATCGCCGCGCAGATCAGCAGCGCCACATAACGGAGTGCCCGAACGCATGCTTCAAACCGAAAACTGCTCCGCACCCTTCACGTTTCGCAATGACGACGGCCAACGCCTTCGCATTCAATTCTTCTCTGATTCCATCGCCCGAATCACCACCACGCAAGGTCGCGACTTCCTCGACAAACCCAGCCGCATCGTTATTGCTCAACCGCAGGAAGTTTTCTTCAAACTCCGCGAAGATCCAGACGCCATCACAGTTTCTACCCAATCACTTACTATCCGCATCAACAAGATCACCGGCGCGCTCATCTACCTCGACAGTACCGGCAAACTTCTCGTTCGCGAACCGGAACCTGGCGGCCGGTCACTTCTGCCGAAGCCAATCACGCGCAACATCTTCCCGCAGCATACTTCGATAGCTCTCGAGCAAAGCATCGATGGTGCCCGCGCCTCCGCGACAAATTATGAGACGATCTTCGACCGCAACGCCTTCGAGGCCACGCTCGAACTCATCCTCTCCGACGACGAAGCCATCTTCGGCCTCGGCTCGCACGAAGAAGGCTACGGCAATCTCCGTGGCCGCTCGCGCGATCTCTACCAGCAAAACATGAAGGCCGTCGTCCCGCATCTCGTCTCCACGCGCGGCTACAGCATCCTGCTCGACTGCTCCGCCCTCATGACCTTCCACGACGATGCACCCGGCGCCGTCTGGTGGGCCGACGCGGTCGACGAGCTTGACTTCTACTTCATCCACGGCGGCGATTTCGCCGGCGTCATGCGCGGTTACCGTCACCTCACCGGAGTCGCGCCGCTGCCGCCCAAATGGGCCTTCGGTTACGTGCAATCCAAAGAACGCTACGTCACCGCCGACGAGATGATCTCCATCGTCGCCGAATATCGTCGCCGCAAAATCCCGCTCGACTGCATCGTCCTCGACTGGAAGTCCTGGCCCAACGGCGCCGGCTGGGGACAGAAATCCTTCGACCCCGCACGCTTCCCCGACCCCTCAGCCTTCACCGCGAAGCTCCACGAGCTCAACGCGAAACTCATGGTCTCCATCTGGCCCATCATGACCGGCGGCTGCCCCAACCAGCGCGAGCTCCTCGATCATCACCTCATGCTCGGCAACAACTCCACGTACAACGCGTTCTCTCCCGAAGCCCGCGCACTCTACTGGCAGCAAGCCAATCGCGGCCTCTTCGTCCACAGCATCGACGCCTGGTGGTGCGACTGCACCGAGCCCTTCGAAGCAGACTGGTCCGGCGCGACAAAACCCTCGCCCGCCGAACGACTCCGCATCAACACCGAGGCCTCCAAACTCTACATCGACGCCGCCGACATCAACGCGTACTCACTGGTTCATTCCGAAGGAATCTACAAAGGCCAGCGCTCCGTCACAAGTGAAAAGCGTGTCCTTAACCTCACGCGCTCCTCCTACGCCGGCCAGCATCGCTACGCCACCGTCACCTGGAACGGTGACATCTGCGCCACGTGGGAAACCCTTCGCGCCTGCATCCCTGAAGGCCTCAACTTCTGTGCCACCGGCGAAGCCTACTGGACTGTCGACGCCGGCGGCTTCTTCGTCGGCAACGATCCCAACCTCTGGTTCTGGCGCGGCGACTATCCCTCCGGCGCTCGCGGCCTCACGGCCATGGATGCACTTGTGCCCGACCCCGCCGACACTGGCTCAACGGACCTCGGCTTCTTCGAGCTCTACACGCGCTGGCTCCAATACGCCGCGTTCCTCCCAATGTTCCGCTCCCACGGCACCGACGTCCCACGCGAAATCTGGCGCTTCGGAGAGCAGGGAACTCCCTTCTACGACGCTATCGCCGATTGCATCCGTCTTCGTTACCGCCTCCTGCCCTACATCTACTCGCGCGCCGCCGCCATCACCGCCGAAGGCCTGCCGATGAATCGCGCCCTCGCACTCGAATTCCCCCACGACCACGCCACCCACAACATCACCGACCAATTCCTCTTCGGCCCATCGCTTCTCGTCTGCCCCATCACTCAGCCGATGTACTACGGCCCCAACTCGCGCCAGCTTCACAACATTCCCAAATCGCGCAGCGTATACCTTCCTCATGAAGCCCGATGGTTTAACTTCTGGACCAACGAACTCCACGACGGAGGCCAGACCATCACCGCCGACGCTCCACTCGCAACCATCCCGCTCTTCGTCCGCGCCGGCTCCATCCTTCCCATGACCGACGCGATGCAATTCGTCGACGAACTCCCCAACGCGCCGTACGATCTCTGCATCTACCCCGGCGCCGACGCCCGCTTCACGCTCTACGAAGACGCCGGCGACGGCTACGGTTACGAACGCGGCGAACTCTCTCGCATCCACATCGCCTGGAACGACCGCACCCGCGCACTCACCGTGCACGCGCGCGAAGGCAGCTTCGCCGGCATGCCCCCAAAACGCGACCTCCGCATCGAACTCGTCTCCTCCGCACCCATCCAGCGCACACTGCACTACACTGGCGCCGAACTCCGCCTTCGCTTCGATGGAGCCAATCTCTGATGCTTCGCTCGACTCTTATCGCGTCCGCGCTCTGTATCGCACTCGCCGCGCACGGCCAATCGCATCGCGACGCCAACGCTGTCACCATCGCCGTCTCGCCCACCGGCGACGACACCGCCGACGGCACGCCCGCGCATCCCTTCCGCACGCTCACCCGCGCACAGCAAGCCGTGCGCCAATCCAACGCCGACCACAACGTCATCGTTCAACTGGCCGACGGCACTTACCGCATCGACCACCCGCTTCTCTTCCGCGCTCCTGACGGAGGCCACAACGACCACACCGTCGCCTGGACCGCCGCGCCCAACGCTCACCCCATCATTAGCGGCGGCATCGCCATCACCGGCTGGCATCTCTCCAACGCATCACGGCAAATCTACGTCGCCGACACACCGCCCGGCCTCGATTCCCGGCAGCTCTGGGTCAACAACCACCTCGCCCCCATGGCCTTCACCGAACTTCATCGCTCCGACTGGACCTTCACCCGCGACGGCATGACCCTCCGCCCCAACGCCGCAAACCCGCTCACCGATCTCCAGCACACCACACGCCTCGAGCTCCGCGCCACAGGCTTCTTCACGGAGCGCATCTCACCGATCGCGCAGGTCATGCCCAACGCACTCGTCATGCGCCAGCCGGCATGGGACAACAACCTCTGGGGCTACGACACGATCGAGAAGCCTTTCGGTCCTCAATTCTCACATCTCTACCTCACCAACGCGCTCGAGCTCCTCACCCAGCCCGGCCAATGGTTCCTCGATCCCGTGCACGGTAAGCTCTACCTCCGGCCACCCGCCAACACCGACATCAACTCACTCAAAGTCGAACTTCCGCGCCTTGCCGTTCTCCTCTCCATCTCCGGCACACTCGACGATCCTATCCACGACCTCATCTTCCGCGGCATCCAGTTCTCGCACACCAGCTGGCTCGCTCCCTCAACTGACGAAGGCTACGCCAGCCAGCAGAGCGGTTCCTTCCTCACCGGCCGCGCCGAGCACTACCCAGCCGATCCCATCGCAACCTGCGCCGTCGGCTGCGAAGACTTCGAAAGCATGCGCAACGAGTGGCACCAGATGCCTGCCGCGATTCAAATCTCCGCCGCCGAGCGCATCACCTTCGAAGGCAATCTCTTCGCGCACCTCGGCCAATACGCGCTCGGCATCGGCAATGATGCCGACGCCACGCTCTCCAGAGTCGGCCTCTCTACCGGCGACATTGTCATCACCGCCAACACCTTCACCGATCTCGCCGGCGGAGCCATCCTCGCCGGCGGTGTGCAGCGCGACGCGCACCACCCGCGCGACCCGCGCCAGATCAATCGCGCGCTCATCGTGCGCAGCAACCGCATCGCATCGGTCAGCGAAGACTACCTCGACAACACCGCCATCCTCAGCACTTACAATCTCGGCGCCGCCATCCTCCACAACGACATCTCCGACGTCCCGTACGACGCCATCGACATCGGCTACGGCTGGGGCATCGAAGATCCCTACGGCAATCCCAACTACCGCTTCCGCATGCACGGCTACGACTGGCCGCAGAATCTGACCTACACCACGCCCACCACCCACCGCGACGTCGTCGTCGCCGACAACCGCATCCACGACGCCAAAAAGTTCTTGCACGACGGGGGCGCCATCTATAACCTCTCCGCCAGCCCGCACACGCTCATCACCGAAAACTACATCTCGAACATCCACGGCATGATCGCGCTCTACCTCGACGAAGGCTCGCGCTACATCACCGTCCGCAAGAACGTCGTCGAGGATCCCGCCAGCGAGTGGCTCAACGTGAATACGGTCCACGCAGCCTACCCGCTGCGAATCTCATCCGACAACACCGCCATCGACAACTGGCACGACAGTGCAAAGATCGGCGGTCTCTGGACCAACTATCAGGACAATCTCATCCTCGACGACCACCTCATCACCGACGGTCAATGGCCGGTCGATGCGCAAAAGATCATGAAGGACTCCGGCATCGAGCCCACCTTCGCTCCGCTCGTCGACAACTGGAGCACATCACACTAGCTCAACGTCGCTTCTTCGCGGTCTTCTCGTGTCCAATCCCGCGATCGATCTCCGCGCCCGCCTGCAAAAATCCACCCACGCCGTACGCCCACGTCGATCCCGGCTGCAACTCCCCCGGCGCCGCGCCGATCGGCTGAATCGCACCCAGCCTCCCGTCCGAATACACGTGCTGCAGCATCCCGGCCCACGCCTTCTCAATCACCGGCTCAAACTTCTCCGCCGGCAGCAGATGATTGTTCACGCCCCATGCCATCGCATAGGTGAAAAACGCTGTGCCGCTCACCTCGCCCTGGGGATACGCCTCGGCGTCCAGCAATCCCATCCGCCACAATCCATCCGCCGGCTGCAGATCCGCGACGCGGTTCGCCATGTTCTTGAACAGCGTCTCGAAGCTCGGGCGCTGCGGATCCTTCTTCGGCATAACCGTCAGCACATGCGCCAGCCCTGCCAGTACCCATCCATTGCCGCGGCTCCAGAACAGCGGTTTCCCATTGGGCTCCGTCTTGTGCAGGAACGTCGCGTCGCGGAAGAACAAATGCTCGTCATAGTCATACAAATGTCCCTGCGTCAGCGACCACTCATGTTCCATGAAGGTCAAATAGCGCGGGTCGCCCGTCAACTGTGCCATCTTCGCAAACCCCGGCGGAGCCATATACAACGCATCGCACCACCACCACAGGTCCTTCTTCGGATCATCCTTGCGCATCATCACCAGCGCAAAGTTGTCCCGTAACGCCGCAATGCGCGTTGGATCGTGGTTCTCTTCATACAGCGCCTCGTACGCCTGTCCAATGGCCTCGTCGTCGGCGTGATACGGCCGCCCCGGAAGCAACTGCCAGTTGAACCTCTCCGCCGCATGCAGCACGGCATTGTGATATCGCGGATCGTCCAGCGTCTTCGTAGCATCCAGCAAACCCGTATACAGCGGCGCATACGTCCAGTCCTGCGTAAAGTGCGGCTGCTCGTTTTCCAAGGACCAGTCCGCGACCTTCTTCATCGCCGCGCGCACATCCGCATGAGTCAGCTCCGGCGAAAGGGAAGTGTCAATCGGCCCTGGATTCGCCGCGATGTCGCCGGCCGCGTCGTGAAGCTCCTTGGAACTCGGCCGCTGCGGTTGTGTCATCTGCGCGCCTGTACTCAGCATTCCGCCCAACAGGCAAACGCCCGCAAAAGGAACCAGCCCTTTCGCTCTCATCGTTCTCATCGGCTCTCTCCTGAACCTCACCGCAGATCGGCAACCGCCACGCCATCCATATCGCCGTAATCCTGATTCTCGCCACCCATGCCCCAGCAGAATCCGTACCGCGTCGTCCCCACTCCCGCATGAATACTCCATCCCGGCGACACAACAATCTCACGATCCTTCATCAGCAGATGCCGCGTCTCCTGCGGCGGCCCCATCAAATGCACCACACGATGCGCCCCGTCCACGTCGAAGTACATATAGATCTCACTCCGGCGCATATGCGTATGTGGCGGCATCGTGTTCCAGTTCGATCCTTCCTCCAGCAGCGTGAACCCCATCACCAGCTGGCAGCTCTTGATCCCGTCCCGATGAATCGCCTTGTAGATCGAGCGCTTGTTGCACGTTTCCACCGCGCCCAGCTTCACCGGCTCAATGTCCTTAAACTTCACCATCGCCGTCGGACGGTCCGCGTGCGCCAGGTAGCTCAGCAGATAAAAGGCTGCTGGCTTCTCCGGGCTCGCGCTCGCAAACTGGACATCTTTGCTTCCGCGCCCCACATACACGCAATCCAGCTTGTCCAGCTTGAACTCCTTGCCGTCAACGGTCACCGTACCCGCGCCGCCAATGTTCAACACGCCCAGCTCGCGCCTCTCGCAGAAGAACTCCGCACGCAGCTCCGGCGAAGTCTCCAGCTTCAGTGCTCCCGTCGTCGGCACCGCTCCGCCCACCGCCGCGCGATCCAGGTCAACATACGCCAGCGTGATCGCGCCCGGCTGGAACATCTCTTCCAGCAGAAACGTCCCGCGCAACTCCTCGGTCGTCATGCGCGGATAGCGCACCGGATCAGCCATCTGCAACAGCTTCATTGCATCCTCCTGAATCTCTTTCTCGCCTACCGCCCCGCAGCTCCGCCCGTTGCCGTCTCCGGCGCCGCCACCTTGATCACATAGATCGTGATCGTCTGCCCCGGAGCCTCAATCGCCTGGTGTGGCGTCCCCGCCGGAATGTGCATGATGTCGCCCTTGTGTAGCACGTGCGGCGTCGCTCCCTCCAGCGTCTTTCCCTTCACCTCGCCATTCGGTCCATCCTTACGGTCGACGATCGTCCCTCCCGTCATCTCCGTGCCTTCGCCGTCCACCACAATCAAGAAGTCGGACCAGTGCTCATGCAGCTCCGCTCCGCCGCTCGCCGTCCGCGCCGTCAGCATCGTGTAATGCCCCGCGAAATGCCCCAGCGTAATGCCCGCGCTTCCGCTTCCTGCTCGCGCCTTTTCCAGCAGAGCTTTCCCGCGCTCCGCCAGCTCATCCATGCTGAGCTCCTCAGGGGTGGTCGTAATCACAGGCTTCGTTTCCTCCTGCGCAACCGCCCGTGCCGCGCTGAACAACGCCACGCCGCACACCGCCGCACAAATCAATGAAGCTGCTCTCTGTCGTCGCATCTGTTTTCCTCTCCAGAACCCTCAGGACAAACAGCATACGCAACTCCAGCGGCCGCTGTCAGGCGCTTCGACAGATTAAGTTCGTTCTTGCGCAAAAAGAAAACTCGCAGCTTGTAGCACACAGCTCGGAGCTCATCGCCCCAATCCGCAATCCATGAATTGCCTCAGGTCTCAGCGGCGTCAAATCGCGCGTCTTGACTTCCACTTCGCACACCCATAACCTCATACACATGAGGCCGTCTCACACCGCCGCGCTCTGTTGCATGTGTTGTCGCATGCGCTGTTGCGCCGGTGTCTGTTTAGCCTGATCGCGAAGCTCTGGATCTTAGAGAGCCGCATCCAGCCTTAGCACCCACGCAACCGTCTCCTCCGGAGCAGCGTGGGTTTTCTATTTTCAGCCTCGGCGCCCACGCACCTCCATTCATCCGGCCGCACAACCTCCAGGAGGTCCCCATGGATTCTCGCCCGTCCACCCGGCTCGTCTTCAACGCCGACGCCGCCGCGATCATCATCGCTCTCGCACTCGCCGCGCTCATCCGCCTCAATCTCATCCCGCACATCGGCTGGTAGCCCTCCGCGCATCCGCCCGTGTCCACCCGCACCATCCCGCTCCCGCTCGAACCTCCGCGCGCCCTCTCGCGCCGCCGCCAGCTTCTCGCGCTCATCCCCGGCACGGCTCTCCTCTTCGCTGTCGGTCTCGCCGGTAAGGGAATGGAGTCTCTCGGTCACTCTCTCCGCGCCCGCCACATCCCATTCCCGCAGGTCGAGTACGTCCTCTGGGCCATCCTCCTCGGCCTCGCCATCGGCAACGTCATCCGCCTTCCGGCAATCTTCCGCCCCGGCCTCGCCACCTACGAGCTCTGGCTCAAGCTCGGCATCGTCCTCGTCGGGGCAAAGTTTCTCCTCGGCGATCTCCTCCATCTCGGCGGCCTCTCGCTCATCCTCGTCGCCATCGAGCTCACGCTTTCGCTCTCCGTCATGACGCTCCTCGGCCGCGTCTTCAAACTGCGCCCCAAGCTCACCAGCCTGCTCGCCATCGGCAGCTCCATCTGCGGCGTCACCGCCATCATGGCCGCGCAAGGCGCCATCGACCCCGAAGAGCAGGACACCTCCACAGCCATCGCCGCCATCCTCACTCTTGGCGCCATCGCGCTCTTTGCCTTCCCAGCCATCGGCCACGCGCTGCATATGGGCCAGCAATCCTACGGCCTCTGGACCGGCCTCGCCGTCGACAACACCGCCGAGGCCACCGTCACCGGCGCGCTCTACGGCGACCTCGCCGGCCGCATCGCCATCCTCGCCAAAACCGCCCGCAGCTCCTTCATCGGCTTCGTCGTCCTCGGCTACGCGGTCTACTGGGCCAGCCGCGGACAGGCGCAACACGTCGAGCACAAGGCGCTCTTTCTCTGGCAGAAGTTCCCCAAGTTCATCCTCGGCTTCGTCGCGATCTCCGTCCTCGCCACTATCGGCTTCTTCTCCGCCTCGCAGCTCACCTCGCTCGGCAACCTCTCGAAGTGGGCCTTCCTTCCCGCCTTCGCCGGCGTCGGCCTGCGCACCCAGCTCCGCGACCTCATCCATCAGGGCTGGCGTCCCATCCTCGTCGGCGTGCTCGGCGAAATCTTCCTCGCCGCCCTCACCCTCGCCATGGTCTTCCTCGCCACCCACGGCGCCACGCGTTGAGCAGGCCCCTCCCCAGCGAGCGCTATACTTGCGCAAACTCATGAGCAGGCGCCAGCAAATTCAGCAAGCAAAGCTCACCCATCTCGAGCAGGAATTTCATCCGCTACTGCTCGAACTGCTTAGACAATGTGCCGCGGGACGGTGGGGGCTATTCGGACAAAATGAGGTCGCTGATCCGGAAGGCATTTACTGGCATTGGCCGGAAGCCGAGCGCCTGAAAGTTCTCGCGCAGGAGATCACTTCAATCAGAGAACAATTCGGCCAGAACGATCCCAAATGCGAACGTTTTCTTCAACTCTGCTCATTGCGGGGCCCAAACGTCCCAGGCGAACCAAAACTGGCGGAGGTGTTTCTGGTTGAGCTCGGCGGCGACTCGCTCACACCTTCGCAAAATCAATAAACGCCCGCGCCGGGTCCGTATGCAGCAGCTTCACGCTCACTCGATCCCCCACATCCAGCCCATCCTCGTTCTGAATCACTCTTCCCTCAAACGGCGGATCAATCACGCGCACATACACACCCTTCTCGCTCGCGCCCGTAACCACGCCGCGAAAGATCTCGCCAATCCGGTGCGCCATCGCGACCGCCGCCACGCGCTTCTGCATGTCGCGCTCGATCTTCCGTAGTGCCTTGTCCGCCTCATTGCAGTGCGTCGCTATCGCTGCCAGTTCCGCATCGCTATACGGCGGCGGAGCGCCATCCATCATCGCGTGCAGCACCCGCTGCGTCACAATATCCGGAAACCTCCGGTTCGGCGCCGTCGAGTGCGTATAGTCCCGCACCGCCAGCCCGAAATGTCCTGTAGGGTCATCATCCGGCGTCATCACCATGTACTCGCCCGGCCCCATCAGCTTGATCACCGCCACCGCAACGTCCGGATAATGATCCGGATCGGTCCGGCGAATATCCGCCAACAAATTGTTCAACGCCACCGAGTCCGGATTCGCCGGCAGTACTCGCTTGTGCTCCGCCGCCAGCGCCACAATTCTGTCCCACCGCTGTGGCACGCGCACCACGCGCTGCAACCCGGACCGCCCGCCCTTGCGCAGCGCGCGCGCCATCACGCCATTCGCCGCCACCATCAAATCTTCAATCAGAGACATCGCGCGATTCTGAATCACATCGTGCACACTCACGATGCGCCCGTCCGCCACCACCGGCTCCGCCTCGCCGCGATGAAACTCAAGCGCTCCATTCTGTATTCGCGCCCTGTGCAGTTGCTGCGTCGCTCTGTCCTGCAGGATCAACTGGTCCGCCAGGTCCCACGCCAGCCTTTGACCCTCCGACGTATCGCTCAGCGCCGGCCGCCCCACATCCTCGTCCTCGCGCGCGCTGTCGGATCGCAGCGCCTCAATATCCTTCACTCCAATCTGCGTCGCATCGTCTGTCGTCGCATACTTCTCCAGAAACGGTCCCACCCGCGAGTACGCCATCTGCGCCCGGTTCCTCACCCACGCCCGCGACACCTGCTCATCGCTCATCTCTCCGTTCGCGCCCACCGTGAAGCTCATCATCACCGCCACGCGGTCGCCATTCTCATTCAAGCTTGTCATGCCCGCCGAGAGCTCCAGCGGTAGCATCGGAAAATTTTTCACCGCCGTATAAATCGTCTGCGTCTGCGCTTGGGCATGGAAGTCAATCGGCGACCCCAGCTCCACCGCGCGCGCCACATCGCCGATTGCCACGTGCAGCCGTATGCCGTCCGCCACCTTCTCCGCAAACTCAATCTGGTCCAGGTCGCGCGACGTGTCATTGTCAATCGACGACCACGCCATCTCCCGCAGATCCGGCACTCCAAATCCGGGCTCCGACTTCGCAAACTCCTTGCGCAGCTCCTCCCGAATCTCGTTCACCTGCTCCGCCACGCCCGGTCCGAACTCCGGCTTGAACCCCGCCTCGTGCATCTCATCCAGCGCCGCCTGCGCCAGGTCGAAGTGGTCCGCATCCACATGCTGCGGATGACGCGAATGTCCGCCGCTGTGCTCTACGTGCTCTGTTGTGGCCTCTTGAACTTCATGGTCTTTCGCATGCCGATGCCGATGATGATGTTCAGACATTCCAGAAAGCTACCATGCCAAATCGCCTGCCAGATATCTCGCGGCGTAGCATGGAACGATGGTTAGGCCCTGCTTCCTCGTCATCGACCGCGAACACTCCGGCTCCATCTCCACTCGCAAACTCGTGCTGGAGTCCGCCAAATTCAACGTCATCACCGCCTACAGTGGCGCCGAAGCGCTCGAGACCTTCGAGCGCTTTCCCAACATCGACGGCCTCGTCCTCAACGCCGGCATTAACGACATTCCCTGCGAAACGGTCGTCGCCAAGATTCGCGCCCGCACACCCCAGGCTCCGATCATTGTCGTGCAAGGTCCGTCATCCGAGCCCTGTCCCGGCGCCTCCCATTACGTCGACTCCTTCGACCCCGCCAGCCTCCTTGAGCTTCTGCACAAGCTCTTTCCCCGCGAAACCGCTTCCATCGAGCGTCAGGATGACGTCCTCAAAGCGAAGGAGAATCAGAGCTGAGGCCACCCCCGAACGTCGCATCCGAATATCGGCCAACCCCTCCAATCACCGCGCCGGAAGGGCTAGCATAGAAATAGCCATGCCTACCAAGTCCTCGGCGCCGACAGAGTCCCTCCCCGCACAGCAGAAACAAAGCTTCAACGACCCCAGCCTCTCCCGCGAAGCCGTCTTCGATATCTTCCGCCGCTGGGGCTATCTCCAGGCCTCGCTCGACCCGCTCGGCCAGTACCTCCCGCCCGAGCCGTTTCCGACGCCGGCGCCCGATGGCCCCGATGCCCAGGAAGCCCGCCGCTACTACTGCGGCCCCATCGGCGCCGAGTTCATGCATATTCCTTCCCCGGAAAAGCGTACTTGGATTCAGGCCCGGCTCGAACGCGACATCACACCTAATACCGCCGCCGCCAACGGCCTCCTCGAACAAAAGCGCATCCTCTCCGACCTCATCCGTGCTGATCTCTTCGAGCAGGTCATTCAGCAGCGCTACCTCGGCACCAAGCGCTTTTCCCTCGAAGGCCTGACCGTCCTCATCCCGTTTCTCGACCAGCTCTTCACCACCGCCGCCGAGAACGGCGTCACGCGCTCCGTCTTCGCCATGAGCCACCGCGGCCGCTTGAACGTGATGGTCAACACCGTCGGCCGCCAGTCCAAGGAAATCTTCTCCAAGTTCGAGGACGTCAACCCCGAGACCACCATGGGCGGCGGCGACGTCAAGTACCACATGGGAGCCACCGGCGACTTCACCACTGCCAACGGTAAGGTGGTCGCGCTCCATCTCGCCTCTAACCCCTCGCACCTTGAAGCGGCCGATCCCGTCATCATGGGTCGCGCCCGTGCCCGCCAGGACCGTGCCCTCGCCGCCGGCGACCAGCACGCCACCGCGCAGACCCTGCCCATGATCATTCACGGTGACGCCGCCTTCGCCGGGCAGGGCATCTGGGCCGAGACCCTCAACCTCGCCACCATCGACGGCTTCTCCGTCGGCGGTACGATCCAGGTCATCGTTAATAACCTGCTCGGCTTCACCGCCAACCCCGAGGAGTCCAACTCCTCGCGCTTCGCCTCCGACCTCGCCAAGCGCCTCCCCATCCCCATCTTCCACGTCAACGCCGAGGATCCCGAAGCCGTCGTCCGCGTCGCCGCACTCGCCGCGGACTACCGCAACACCTTCTCGTCCGACGTCGTCGTCGACCTCATCGGCTATCGCCGTCACGGCCACTCCGAGGTCGACGACCCCACCGTCACCCAGCCGCGCCGCTACGCGCTCATCAAGGATCACCCGCCCCTCTACAAGCTCTACGCGCAGAAGCTCTCGGCGGACATCACCGCCGAACTCTCCGCCGTTCAGCAGGACCTGCTCGACGCCCAGCGCCACGCCGCCCAATCCGACGCCAAAGACGAGAAAGCCGACAAGGCCTCCCGGAAGGCCGGCGGCAGCGGCGCCTTCGTCATGAAGCGCCTGCACTCGCTGCCCGACTACTGGTCGAACTACACCGGCGGCCCGCACTCCGCTTCCGACAACCCCGTCACCGGCCTCGACGCCGCCGAAATCTCCGCCCTGACCGCCAAGCTCACGCACGCTCCTGAAGGCTTCCACGTCCATCCCAAGGTCGCGAAACTCCTCGAGCAGCGCGGCGAGATGGGAGCCAACAAGCGCCCCATCGACTACGGCTTCGCCGAGCTCCTCGCCTATGCCTCGCTCCTCAAATCCGGCACGCCCGTCCGCCTCTCCGGCCAGGACTCGCAGCGCGGCACCTTCAACCAGCGCCACTCCGTTTTGATCGACACCGAAACCGAAGTCCGCTGGTCGCCGCTCTCCCACATCGCGCCCAACCAGGGCCGCTGGCAGGTCTATAACTCCATCCTCTCTGAGGCCGCCGTCCTCGGCTACGAGTACGGCTACGCCCGCGACTACCCCGAAGCCCTCGTCCTCTGGGAGGCCCAGTTCGGCGACTTCGCCAACGGCGCCCAAATCATCATCGACCAGTTCCTCGCCGCCGGTGAAGCCAAATGGGGCCTGCTCTCCGGCGTCGTCCTCCTTCTCCCGCACGGGTACGAAGGCCAGGGGCCCGAGCACTCCTCCGCCCGCATCGAGCGCTACCTCCAGCTCGCCGCGCAGGAAAACATTCAGGTCACGCAACCCTCCACCGCCGCGCAGTACTTCCACCTCCTGCGCCGCCAGGCCCTGCGCAAGTGGCGCAAGCCTCTCATCGTCTTCACCCCGAAGTCCATGCTCCGCCACCCCGATGCCATGAGCACCGTCCCCGACTTCGCCATCGACAAATTTCAGCCCGTCCTGGGCGACACCACCGTCACCGATCCAGTCCGCATCCTCGTCTGCTCCGGCAAGATTGGCCACAATCTCCGCGTCGAGCGCGCCAAGCGCAAGATCGAAGACACCGCCATCCTCTTCGTCGACGAGCTCTACCCCTGGCCCGAAGCCGAGCTCACCGCCGCCCTCGCGCAACACCCCAACGCAAAAGAGATCGTCTGGGTCCAGGAAGAACCGGCCAACATGGGCGCGCTCAACTACGTGATGCCTCTGCTCCGCAAGCTCGCCGGCAACCGCCGCGTCCTCTCGGTCAAGCGCACCGCCTCGGCCTCGCCGGCCACGGGCAGCCCCAAGGCCCACGAGCTCGAAGAAAAAACTCTCATCGATTTAGCCTTTGGGCTCTAGGCAGCATCGTCTTCGGCCTCTAAAACTCGCGCCCGCGCCTAACGCGAATCGTCGCGCCTTCTGCGCTGATATGCGGCGACCTTGACCTTGTTGCCGCAGATGTTCATGCTGCACCACCGCCGCGAGCCCTTCTTGCTCGCGTCGAAAAAGTGAACCACACACGACTCGCACTTCCGCAGCCGCTCCGTCTGCGGCTCGCTCAGCAGCTCGACGGTCGCCTGGAGTATCGGCGTCCAAAGGTCCGCGGGCCGCTGCGGATCGAACATCGGCTCCGCCACAATCCTGCCGTCTCGCTTGCGCAGTATCGTCCGAAGCGGATGCTCCAGCAACCGTGCATTGATCTCTTTCAGAAACTCATCCGACGGAGCCAGTCCTTCCTCCATCCGCAGAACAGCATTCCGCAAGCGCTCGCGAAAGCCCAGCAACTCCTTCAAAAACACACGCGCCTCAGTCGAACTCCGCCAACCGCGCAGCCGCCCCTTCGTTCGCGCAGAATTCACAACGCCGGCCGCGAGCAGCCAGCGCTCCAGCGCATCAAAATCTGGCAGCAGCTCCGTCGGACCCTCAGCCAGCACCGGCTTCGTGTTCAGGAAGTCGAGCGCCACCCGGTTCGCGACGAAGAGAAATCCGTCGACCCACTCGCCGTCGCCCTGAGAGGAAGAACGCGCCATATCGCTCCTCCAAAATATCCCAAGACTCTGAAACACCGTTGTTGACAATTTTATTGGTGTCTACTATTCTCACCCTTACCGTCGCTCCAAAGCGGTGCCGGCTCCGTCGCCCCAAGGAGAGAGAACATGCCCACCTATCAACACGCCACCGTCCGCGGCCTCAAAATGTTCTACCGCGAAGCAGGTTCAAAAAACTCTCCAACAGTCGTCCTGTTGCACGGCTTCCCAAGCTCGTCGCACATGTTTCGCGATCTCATCCCCAAGCTTCAGGAGAAGTTCCACATCATCGCTCCCGACTACATTGGCTTCGGCTACAGCGACGCGCCCGGCGTCAACGAATTCGAATACACCTTCGACAATCTCGCAGCTCACACCGAGGAACTGCTCTTCGGCGTTCTCGGCCTCAAAAAGTTCTGCATCTACGTTCAGGACTACGGCGCTCCCGTCGGCTATCGCATCGCGTACAAACATCAGGACGCCATCGAAGGCATCATCGTGCAGAACGGGAACGCCTATGCCGAAGGCATCGGCGCCGCATTCGATCCCATGAAGCCCTTCTGGGCCAATCGCAACGCCGAAACCGAGAAGCCGGTGCGCGCCCTGCTCACAAAAGAGACCACCATCTTTCAGTACACGCACGGCGTCAAGGACATCAGCCGCATCAGCCCCGACGCCTACACCGTCGATCAACTCTTCCTCGACCGCCCCGGCAACGACGCCATCCAGCTCAACCTGCTGCACAACTATCAATCGAATCTTCCCCACTACGATGAGTGGCACGATTTCTTCCGCAGCAAGCAGCCGAAGACGCTCATCGTCTGGGGAAAGAACGACCCCTTCTTCACCGTGGAAGGCGCGAAAGCGTACCTTCGCGATATTCCCAAGGCCGAGCTGCATCTGCTCGACACCGGCCACTTCGCTCTTGAGGATTCCTCCGATTTCATCGCGCAGCAGATCACAAAAACCTTCGGCTGACGCCGCACCTGCACAAACCAGATTTGGAGAAGCACTATGGCAGTTTTCAAAGATGCCACCATCGTCGTCGTTCACGGAGCATGGGCCGACGGCTCGAGCTGGCAGCTCGTCATTCCAAAGCTCCAGAAGCAAGGCTTCAAAGTCCTCGCCGCGCCGATTCCGTTGACGTCATTCAGCGAGGACGCAGCCGCGTTGAAGCGGACCATCGCACGAACCGAAGGACCCGTCATCGTCGCCGGACACGCCTACGCCGGCGCCGTCATCGCAACGGCCAATGAGGAACGCGTGAAAGCCCTGGTCTACGTCGCTGCTCTCGCGCCCGATGAAGGCGAGACAGTGGCGCAGGTCTTCTACCGCGACGAGGCCCATCCCAACGCCCCCAAGCTTGCTCCGGATGCGGACGGTTTCATCTGGATGCCCGATTCAGGCTTCGAGCACGCATTCGCCCAGAACGCGACTGCCGAGCAGATCGCACTCTGCAAAGCCGTCCAGCGGCCCATTCACGTGAAAAGCATTCAGGAAACAGTGAATCGCCCCGCATGGAAAGAGAAACCCGTCTGGTATCTGCTCGCCGAGCAGGACCGCATGATCAATCCGAAGACCCAACGCTTCATGGCCGAGCGCATGAACGCGACCATCTGCTCCTTCGCCGTCGATCACACGCCGCTGCTCACCGCGCCCGAAAAAGTCGTCGAAGTCATCATCGAAGCCGCGACTGCAACGCTGAGCTAAAACAATGACAACATCTTCAGGAGGAGTCCACGTCATGAACAACTCAGTCGCAGTTGTCACCGGAGCCAGCCAGGGCATAGGCCGCTCCACTGCCATCCGGCTGGCGCAAGACTTCTCCGCCGTGGTTCTCGTCGCAAGAAATGAACAGGAGTTGGCCGACACGGCCACGCAGGTCAAACAGAACGGCGCCGAACCTTTGGTCGTCGCCTTGGATCTGAGCCGCGTCGAGGCCCCCGAAACCCTCGTCAAGACCACATTGGATCGTTTCGGGCGAATCGATGCGCTGCTGAACATCGCCGGCGCCGTTCCTCAAATCGATCTCTTCGAAATGACCGACGAGCAGTGGCACGGCGGCATGGAGTTGAAACTTCACGGAGCCCGCAGGCTGACGATCCGCGCCTGGGATGCCCTCAAGGCCAGTCAGGGCTCCGTGGTCTTCATGTCCGGCAGCGCCGCACTCGATCCGAAACCGGCGTTCGCCGCCGTGGCCACCACCAACGCAGCCATCCTCGCTCTCGCCAAGGCCTTTGCGGAGCAGGGAATCAAAGATGGCGTGCAGGTCAACAGCATCGTTCCCGGCGCCGTCATGACCGGCCGCCGCCGCTCGTTCCTGGAAAAGTGGGCTCCGGCGCACAACATGAGCGTCGAAGAAGCCACCAGGAAATTCCCCGAGGAAGCTGGCATAAGCCGCTACGGCCAACCCGAAGAAATCGCCGATCTTCTCGCCTTCATGGTCTCCCCCGCCGCGAAGTGGATGACCGGAACTTCAGTCCGGATGGACGGCGGAGAAACCAAGGGAATCTGACCGGCTCGTTGCGGGCTCCGGCCCGTTCCTCTTGACACGCTTGATAAACTTAACTTAGGGAAAGTGTTCGCCCGGCTCATCGCCGGGCGTCGTCGTTCATCCACTAAGTTATTTGACATCAAGACTTTGGAGCTATAGAAGAAACGAAACACTGCGTTTTCAAGACTTTGCGCAAGAACCTGCGTCTTCGGTCCACCGCTAAGTCGTTTCCTCTGAAGACTTTGCATGAAACAGGGGGGAGGGGGTAGCTTCCCCGATCGCCTCGGCCCAAACCCCGTGCGTGATCTTCGGCGGACCGTCTCCGCGATGCAGTGCCCAAACCTTTTCGCGAACGATCTGATCGGCCGCTGTCACCCGTTCCCGGGACCGAAGGTAGTCCAGCCAGCTCTCCATGATGAACGTCTCGTTCAGGTGCGTCGGGTCGCCGGCGTCGCGGTAGATTCCCCACCGGATCGCCCCATCGCGCAGGCGCACCCCTTTCAGCTCCTGCATCAGCCGCGTGAATTCCGGATAGTTTTCCGCCGGAATGCAGTAGTCGATGGAGACGCGCACCGGCCCTTCCTCTGGGTCCGGAGTCATCCGTAGCTGGGGCAGCGGACGGTTCGGCTTATAGGGTGTCAAATCCGGCAGCGTCCCCTTCAGGATGTGGATTCGCGACGTGAACGGGATCGACAGCCCCATTCCACACGCCGACACGATCAGCGCAATCCGCACCGAAGAGTGCTCCGCGATCGCGCCCCACAACACCGAGCCCAGCGCCAGACCTCCCTGAAACGTCATCAGGTAGAGGCCCAGCGCACGCGCATGCACCCACCGCGGCACCGAGAGCTGCACGCTCACATTCAGCGTGGACATCGTGCTGGTCCAGCAGAAGCCTGCGCCCAGCAGCGCCGGGATCACCGCCCACGGCGAACGGACCAGCGCAATCACCAGCAGCGCCGCCACGTAATACACCGAGGTCGTCGCCAGCAGCGCATCGGCGTTGATATATCGCCGAATCCGCCCCAGCGACATCGCCGCGCAGACCGCACCCACCCCCAGGCATCCGTTCAGGATGCCGTATCCCATCGCCCCCTGCCGCAGATCGTTCTTCGCCACCAGCGAAAGCAACGCCCAGATCGCGCTGATAAAGAACGGGAAGATGAATGCGCGAATCAGCGGGCCCTGAAGATCCGGCGCATAGCGCAGGTAGCGCAGCCCCGAGCGCACCGACCCGAAGATCCGTTCGGCCGGCAGCGCGCTCGAGAACAGCGGCGTGCGGCGCCATCGCCACAGGATCCAGATCACGGCAAGAAACGAGGCGGAGTTCAGCGCGAACACCCATCCAGCGCCGGTCGTCGCCTTCAAAAAAGCGGCCACCATAAGGCCGCCTAGTGCAGGGCCCACCGCGCGCGCGATGTTGTTGCTCGCCGCGTTCAGCGTAACGGCCGGCGGAATGTACTCGGTTGGCACCAGCTCCGGCACGATCGCCTGCCACGCCGGGTTGTTCATCGCCGAGCCGATATTCAGAAGGCAAGTAAAGATCAACAGCGTCCACGGCGAGACGACCCCGGTTAAGGTCAGCACTGCCAGAACGGCGACCGCGACCAGCATCCAGCTCTGCCAGAAGATCAGCAGCCGTCTGCGGTCGTAGATGTCGGCGGTCGCGCCCGCGAACAGTCCCAGAGCAAGAACCGGAAGGCTCGCCGCGGTCTGCATCAGTGCGATCAGCAGCGGCGACGGCGTCAGCACCGTCATCAGCCATGTGCCGGCCGTGTCCTGCATCCACGTGCCGACGCCGGAGATCGTCGACGCTATCCAGCGATCGCGAAAGAGCGCGATCCGCAGCGGCTCGAACGATCCGATCTGGCGAGCCTCGGGTGACGCCGCAGATGTACTCTGCGGTGCGAGGTCGGTCGAATCAGTCTGGGCCGTATGTCCCACGCTCCTATGATGCCTTGTTCATTCGGAAGTCTGTGGCAGAAGTATGCGGCACGATAAAATCCGGCTGATGGCATCATCTGTAGGCATTGCCGACGCGTCCGGCTTTGAGGGCTGGGCCGATCGGCTCATCGTTCCAGAGACAGAAGAGCAGGTTCGCGACGTTCTTGCAGAGGCTGTGCGCACGGAAACACCGGTCACCGTGCTTGGATCGCGCACAGGACTGACGGGATCGTGCGTCCCGCAAGGCGGCTGGGCGATCTCAATGGAGAAGTTCCGGAAGCTCGAGATCGAGAGTGGATTCGCCCACGTTGGGCCGGCGATCACATTGCTCGAATTGCGCGACGCGGCAGCGAAGACCCGCCAGTTCTACGCGCCGGACCCGACCGAAATCACGGCCTCCATCGGCGGCAGCATCGCAACGAATGCGAGCGGATCGCGCAGCTTTCGCTTCGGCAGCACGCGGCGGCATGTCCGTGCACTGAAGGTTGCGCTGCTCGATGGAACGGTGCGCTGGTTTCATCGCGGCGAAGCGATTGACTTCGATGTGCCTGCGCTTCCGAACCCGGCAACGACGAAGAACACTGCCGGATACCGGCTCACTCCGGGCATGGATTGGATCGATCTGTTCTGCGGCTCTGAAGGAACGCTCGGCGTGACATTTGAGGCGGAAGTCACGCTGCTGCCCATCCCGGAGCATCTGCTGTCCGGCGTCGTCTTCTTTTCGAGCGACGACGACGCGCTCGATGCCATCGCGCGCTGGCGCAGCATCCCGGAGTTGCGCATGCTCGAATACGCCGACCGGCCGTCGCTCGATCTTATCCGTTCGCGCTATCCGGAGATTCCGCGCGAAGCACAGGCTGCCTTGCTGATCGAAGCCGAAGGCGAGGATCTGGACGGATGGGAAGCTCGTCTCGGCAAGAGCCATGCGCTGATCGATGCGTCGTGGTTCGGACTTGAAGCGAAGGATCGCGAACGCTTCCGCGCCTTCCGCCATGCACTGCCCGAAGCTGTCGTGGAGACGATGCGCAAACGCGGATTCATGAACATGGGCACCGACTATGCCGTGCCGCTCGATAAAGACCGCGAGATGCTGCGCTTCTACCGCGAGCGCCTGGATGCCGAGCTGCCAAACCGCTACGTGATCTACGGCCATCTCGGAGACGCGCATCTGCACCTTAATATTCTTCCGACAACCGCGGACGAAGCCGAGATAGCGAGACGTCTGCTGCGCGAGTTCGCCGCGCAGGCCGTGAAGCTTGGCGGCACAGTATCCGCCGAGCACGGGTTAGGGAAGCGCAAGGCCAAGCTTCTGGAGCTGCAGTACACGCCGGAACAGATCGAGGCCATGCGTGCCGTGAAGCGCCGGTTCGATCCTCAGGAGTTGCTGGGGCGCGGAACGCTGTTCGGTTCCGGCTTCACCGGAGCACTGTGAGACGCGCTTCCATGAATGTGTGAAGCGATCCTGAAGAACTCGCAATGCTCCTGTTAAGCCGAGGTGCCAGAGCGCTCCAATCCACAATTCGCCGTCTGTGTAACATCCAAAGATGAGAGATTTTCGACGCTCGACTGCGGCCGGAATTGCTATTCGTCCGGTGGTGCGATGGTTGACAGTTGCGGCACTTGGTTCGCTTGCAGTTTTTGCGGCAGGGGCGCAATCGGCCACCGATCTGCCTGTGCTGAAGGGGTTGGCGCCGGTGACGGTACTCGAGAAGACCCCTGCGGGGCGGGCGGCGCTCGCGGCTAATTACGCCGTTACAGGTGGGATTCAGACTGGCGCCATCCGGCAGGCGACGCTGCTGCCGTTTGCAGAACAGCAACAGCAGGCGCTCCGCGATGCCTTCATTACAGACGGTGATCTCGCGCAGCTTGCCGACGGGCTTGGCACGACTCTGGGCGCGGCCTATGTGGCGCGCGCGCATTATGTAGACCGCAAGCACTTTACCAGTCTGTCGAAGACAGTGCAGTACGTCATTGCGTACTCCTTGGCGGTCGCCGGATCGAACTCGAACGCCGGAAAGTTTTTCTTTGCGAATCAGACGACCAACGGCAAATCGTCTATTTCATCTGAGGCGAAGACGATTTTGGAAGGGAATGGCGGCCGCGCCGACATGTTCGGCAGAAACTATGGGAAGCCGGCGGGAATGGAAGGAGCGAACAAATTTGGGGACTCGCGTCCGTTCCAGACCGAGCCGACGATTGTGCGAATTGTTGGGCCGGACTACTTCAATACTCCCGCCAGCAACGATGTGTACAACCGCGGTCCGATCATGAATTTGATCAACAGCCCATCGTTTCCGAGCGGGCACACGACCTATGGATATACAGGCTCGCTGGTGCTGGCGATCCTGGTGCCCGAGCGCTATCAGCAGATGATGGCGCGTGGCGCTGAGTACGGAAACGACCGGATCATTATGGGCGCGCACTACGCCATGGATGTTCTGGGTGCGCGAACGCTTGCGATGTACGACATGGCTCACCTGCTGGCGAATGATCCGCTATACGTTGGGCGATCGCTGCGTGGAACGCCGGTGATCAACGACTTTCGTGCTCTGGTGAAGGAGGCGCGGGCCGATATGGTCTCCACGCTGCAAGCAGCATGCGGCGAAACGATAGAAGCCTGCGCGAACGAAGACACGGGGCGCTTCAACAACTCAGCCGCGAATAAGGCGTTCTACGATTCCACGCAAACGTACAACCTGGGAGTGGTGTACTCGCAGAACGCCGGGCATCTCGAGGACGTAAGCAAGCTCGCACCGAAGGCTGGATACCTGCTGACCGTCGCATTTCCAAAGCTGACGCTGGAGCAGGCCGATCGAATTTTGACCGAGACGGAGGGACCCGGCGGCGGGTTTCTGGACGACGGATCGTCTTTCGGCGTGTACTCGCGCCTGAACCTTTACGCGGCGGCGGGCAGGGCAGCGCAGGTTGCGGCGCAAGAGTAAGACGCGTTTTCAGTCGCCGGAAGCGTCGCGCTGGTAGGGCTTCTGCATGAGGGCGCGGGCCTCGTTGATCGCGCCCTGAGTGTTGTCGTTGGTCTGGATGGCGAGCCGGTACTCGTTGACGGCGCGCTCGCGCTGGCCGGTGATGTCGAAGATCTTGCCGAGGTTGATGTGGCTCCAGACTTCGATCCATTTGGGATCGCCGTCGCCGCGCAGGGCGTCGCGGAAGCTGTTGGCCGCGGCCTGATAGTTCTTCTGCATCAGGAAGACTTCGGCGAGCCGATAGTTGGCGAGGGAGCTGCCGCGGTCTTCGTCAAGCGCCTTTTGATACTCGCCGATGGCTCCAATGAGGTCGCCCTGCGCGACATCCTGCTGGCCGCGCAGAACGGCGACGCGCACCGCCAGGTCGGGCGTTGACTTGAGCAGCCAGTTGTCGGGGTCGATGGTGATCTTGCGCGGGCGGCCGAAGGTCTCGACGTTGTAGGCGGACTCAGTGCCGGAGAGATCGACGCGCCGCTCCTCGGTCTTGCCTTCGGTCTCGATGCGGAGCTCGACGGGCATGCTGAAGAGGTCGAGATCCTGCGTCACTTTTCCTACAGTGCGGAAGCCTTTCCCGTTGCCGAGCCGGAAGACCTCGTAATCATTGCCGAACTGCGGAGCGCCCGTGCCGTCGACCCACTGCGAGAAGAACGGCACGAGGTTGAGGTGCGACTGCGCCTGGGCGATGGTCTCGACCTGTGAGGTGCGGATGCTCTTGTCGATGTTCTGCGAGAGGATGGCGCGCAGGAAGTTCGTGAAGACGTCGTCGCCCATCTCCCAGCGGAGCATGTGGAAGACCATCGCGCCCTTGTCGTAGGTCATGTTCTGGAACTGAGGCGAGAAGGGATCGACGCGAGCGAGTGAGGTAAGCGGCTCGGTGTCGTAGGCAAGCGCGGCCGCTTCGGTGTCGGTGATGGCGTTCTGCAGTGCCGTTTTGCCGCTCTGGTCCTCGATGTACATCAGCTCGGCGTAGCGGTCCATGCCGTTGGTGATCCACTCGTCGTTGAGCGTGTCGGCTGAGACCTCGGAGCCCCACCACTGATGCGCGACGGTGTTGGCGAGCAGCCGGGTGCTGCCGCGGTCCGGGCGGATGGCGACGATCTCGGGAGCCCACGAAGCCGAGACGGAATCGGATGGAAGCTCGACGACATTGATGAGCGGCGACTCGGCGGCGCCGAACTCGTTGGTCATGTACTCGAACTCTTTGGCGACGGTGTCGGCGAACTCATGCGCCTTCGCCTTGTTGGCGTCGGTGAGGAAGACGTGAATGTTGGGCGCGTCGGCGGCGGAGACGGGCGGTAGAAATTTGCCCGCGACGATCGTTCCCGGGAACCCGGACTTGGTCCAGTTGAAGACGAACTCCGTGCGATTGTTGGGCAGGGCATGCTGGCCGGCTACGCCGCTTCCGATGGCGCGCTCGCCCGTGGGCACGGTGACGTGGATTTCCGCGGTGAAGCGGTCGGTGAAGAGGCCGGGCATCGAGATCGGGAACCAGCGGCCGGGGTAGAGCAGGATGCTGACCGGATCGGCTACGTGGACGAAGTTGATGCCGTCGACGGGGCTGGTGTCGACGGTGGGCGTGCCGGAGTAGGTGAAGGTCCAGGTTGCGGTGGTGCCCTTCGGCATGGGCGTGGCGAGGCCAACGCGTACGGTGGAGTCGGTGGCGTTGCGCTCCGGCGTGAGGGTTGCGTTGTCGACGGCGGTGAGCGCGGTGATCTGCAGGCCGTTGTTCAGACCGAAGACGACGCTGGTCAGATCTTCGAGCGTTGTGAAGGTGACCGTCGTGGTCGCGCTCAGGCGACCAGTCGTGGGATCGAGGTCGGCGTGGATGACGTAGCCGCCGACGTCGATCTGTTGGCGCAGGGGAATGGCCGCGATCGCGGCAACTGGGGTGAAGGCAAGGAGAGCGATCGAGAGAAACCGGCGCAGCGTGGATTGCAGGCGAAGCATGGGGTCCTTGGCGCATTCGCGGGAATGCGGCCTAACCCAAAGCTACCGCAGATGCAGGGTTCTCCGCGAGTGTCTGCCAGATTAGACGGAGGTTGGGTTCCGGGGACTACGAGGTCGCTGACGGGCGGCCGCGCAGAAGCTCCACGACGGCGTCGGCGGCACGTTCGAGCGGCGGCACTTGGGGATCGCCGGGTGGGAGAAGACGGTGGCGGAGCTCGGCAAGGGCAGCGATCTGGTCGTGACGCTCGGGCGTGTCACCGAGCAGGGGGGCGAGTTCGAAGGCAACGTTCTCGGCGGTGAAGCGCTCCTGCAGGAGCTCCGGAACGATGCGGCGGCTGGCGATCAGATTGGGCATCGCCACGGGAACATTCCCCGCGGAATCGGTCATGGCCGGGAACTCTTCCGGATAGCGAATCAAGCGCTTCGCCACGGCAAAGGTGAGAGGAGAGACGCGGTAGACGACGACGAACGGGTTGCCGACGATGGCGGCGAGCACGGTGGCCGTGCCACTGGCAACGACCGATGCGCGGGCATGATGGAGGGCTTCGCGAGCATCCGGTACCAGAGTTAATCGAATCGTTGAGGCTTCTGGACCGAAGTATTTGACATGTTGGCGGTTAAGCTCTCCAAGATACTCTTCCAGCGCATTGCGTTTGATCGTCGAGGCCACCGGAAGCAGGAATTCGAACCGGGTATGGGCGGCCGGGTCGATGGGTGTGGAAATCGACCGCCCATCGAAGGTCGTTTCGGCCGCCGCGGTGGCGATCAGATCACTCATCGCAAGCTCATGTAGCGCTGGAAGATTCGCCCGTATCTCTTTCCATCGGCTTCCGGGCAGAAGGGCAATCCATGTCTTTGCCGGATCCAGGCCGTGCTGCGCCGCGTAGGTTTCCCGCGACAGCGCGGGGGTTGTGGATTCCGGAGTGAGCAGCGGGTGACCAATGAACTCCGCGTCGACGGCGCGCTCGCGGTAGAAGGTTTCCTCAAAGGGGAAGATCACGAGCATCTTGTCCACACGCTGCTGCACCCAGCGAAGCCGGCGGCGCTTCCAGGCCCACAGTTGCGGCGAGACCAGCCAGACGACCGGCACGCCGGCACGGCGAAGATGAGCGGCGAGGCGAAAGTTGACGTCCGGAAAATCGATGAGGATGGCGATGGAGGGTCGTCGGCGGCGGATGGAACGGACCAGCCGGCGGTAGCTGGAATAGATGTGCGGGATGTGGCGGAGGATCTCGGTGACGCCCATGACAGCAACGTCCTCGGCGCGGACGATTTGCTGCTGCTGCTGGCGTGCCATCTGAGTGCCGCCCAAGCCGGTGAAGGAGGCGCCGGGCATACGGGCGCGGAGAGCGTGGATGAGCTGCGCGCCGTACGCATCGCCGGAGGCTTCGCCGGCGGAGAGAAAGATGAGCGGATTGGAGGTGAGCGCGATATATCGAGTTTATCGCTGAGCCAAAAGCGACCTCTGCGTTGAAGTTCCGGCCGCTAAGATGGACGCAACATGGCGAAGGCGAGCGGAGCGAAGAGATTTCGGGCGATGCTCGAAAGGGAGCGAGGGATGGGCTGGACGATCGCCCGCGTCCCATTTGATCCGCGTTCGCGGTGGCCGAAGATGATGCGGCTGCGCGTGCGTGGAGAGGCGAACGGTGCGGCATTCCGTACGTCGCTTTTTGCGGACGGGGACGGGTTCTACCTTTTGGTGAATCGCGAGACGCAGCGCAGCGCGGGGGTTTGCTGCGGCGACATGGTCGAGATTTCGCTGGAACCGGACCTGGAGCCGAGACCTGCGGAGCTACCAGACGAACTTGCGGCACTGCTGGAGGATGAGCCGGGGTTGAGGGCCTGGTATGACGAGTTCTCGGAGGCGATGCGGCGAGAGATTGGCAAGTGGGTGCTCGGAGTGAAAAGTGAAGCGTCGCGTCTGCGTCGCGCTCAACAGATGGCCGAAAGGCTGTTGGCGGCGATGGAGGCGGAAAGCGAGCTTCCACCCCTCATCGCCAGAGCGCTGCATGCGCGGCCCAAGGCGAAGCTCGGGTGGGAACGGATGACGCCGTTACGCCGCAGGCAGGAATTGCTGGGGGTCTTCTACTACCAGACGCCGGAGGCACGACAGCGCCGTGTCGAGAAGCTTCTGGATGTCGCGGAACGACGCTATGAGAGGTCATGACGGCGCTGCCCTATCGAATTCGTCGTTGCAGTAGCGAATATCCCGGCGCGAGAGTATGTAGTTCGACACCTCAGATTTTTTTCGCACCACGTCGTCTTTTCTTCGGCCGTACTCGTCTGTGACCTTGAGTTCATGTTTCTTTGTCACCCAGCGGACTTAAGTTGCACAACGGAATCGCAAGTAGCGGGTTTTTGCGATTGGATTGGCCGATAGACAGAAAAACGAGGGGCCGGGAGATTGAGCGGCCCGCCGGAGAGATTCGATGAAGCGTCTTCTATCTTTTGCGCTCGCGTGCGTTGTCTGCATCTGCGTGCTGGTGGCGACGGAACAGCGGGCAATGGCCATGTACGTCGATCCGGGCTCAGGGTTGCTCGCCCTGCAGTCGGCGGCATCCATCGTTGCGGCCGCGGCATTTTTTCTGCGCCGTAAGATCCGGGCGATGTTTAATTTCCGACGGAAAAACGAGAGCTACGTGCCGATAGGCGACGCCAAAGGTGAGACGCGCAAAGCCGCATGAGTTCTGCCGTTGTCGATCCTACATTTCGCGACCCTGCAGGTTCCCTTGTTATCGAAGCCACCCGGGCCGTACGCACGATCCGCCCGGAATTTCAGGAACGCGTCCTGGAGTTTCTCAGTTCTCCGTTTTATCGTCGCGCGGTGGATCGCGGAGATATGGTCTCCAGCGTCGCCGAAGGTGGTGGTGCGGGCGATGAAGGATTGCGGCTGATTCATCCGCGTGTCCGGATCGTTACGTATCCCTGGGAGTGGACCGCGTTTCAGTGGATGGCCGCTGCAGAGCTGACGTTGCGCCTGTGCAATGAGGCGCTGGCCGACGGCTGGATCCTGAAGGACGCCACACCGCTGAATGTGCTGTTCGTCGGTGTGAGGCCGGTGCTGGTGGACGTGCTTTCGTTCGACCGGCGCGATCCGGGAAGCGCAGTCTGGCTTGCCTATGGGCAGTATGTGCGGACGTTTCTGCTGCCGCTGCTGATGAGAAAGATGCTGCGCTGGCCGCTGGAGCTCACCTCATTCAAGCGCGATGGTTATGAGCCGACGGAACTGTATGCGGCAATGGGATGGAGCAAGCGGCTGTCGCGGGCGGCTTTGTGGCCGGTGACGATTCCGGCATTGCTGGATCGGCGCAAAGGTGCGGACGAGGCGGCGCGGAAGATGCCACCGGCGCGCGATCCGGAGGTGGCGCTGCACACACTGAAGCGCATGCTTTCCGGGCTTCGAAAGCGCACGGAAGCCGCTGTACCGAAGAGTGAACGGTCTGAGTGGGCCGAATATACGAGCACGATGTCGCACTATACCGCGGAGCAGAGCCAGCAGAAGCAAGCGTGGATTCGCAGTGTGCTCGATGAGATACATGCGGCGACGGTGCTGGACGTAGGGGCCAACACCGGCGAGTTCAGTGCGATGGCCGCGGAGAGCGGCGCCGAGGTGGTGGCGCTGGAGCGTGACGCCGACGCAGCGGAGCGCATCGCGCAGATGGCGGCTGCCAGAAAGCTGAACCTCCAGACGATTCATGCGGATCTCGCGCGGCCCACGCCGGCGATGGGATGGGAAAACCGTGAGTCGAGCGCCTTGCTGTCACGACTCGCGCATCAGTTTGAGCTGGTGATGATGCTGGCTGTGATTCATCATCTGCTGCTGCTGGAGCAGATTCCGCTGCGCGCGATTCTTTCGCTGTGCCATCGTTTAACGACCCAGTGGATCATCGTGGAGTGGATCCCGGCCACGGATCCAATGTTCGTGAGCTTGATGCGTGGACGCGATGAATTGTATGGATCGCTTCATGAAGGCGATTTGAAGGATGCGTGCGAAGGACTGTTCAAGATCGAGAAGAGGCAGGTCCTCGGCAACGGGCGGATTCTACTTCTATTGAATCGGCTGGCAAGCACGGGTTCGGTGTGACGAGCGACCCGCGAAACCCCCGATGGATGGCGAAGCGCCTTTGCCAATGCATCGGGCTGGCGTCGTTGATCTTTGTCGTGAACTACGGTGATCTGCTGGGCGGCGGAGCGGATGTGCGGATGCATGTGCCGTATCCACTCACAGGAATCTGCCTTGCGAATATTGCGGATATTCTGCTGCTGGGCGGCGGCCTGTTTGCAGTGATTGCATTTGCCGCGCGAACGCGCTTTCGATCTTGGGTGCGGTTGCTGGTGATTGTGCTGGCGCCCCCTTATCTTCTGGAGCGGACACGCACGGTAGCCCCATTCGAATTGCAGGACGGAGTGATCCTGATCTGCGGCGTGGTGTGGGCCGCGCTGCTGCTGTTGCTGTTGCTGCGCTTTCCGCGGATGTACAGAAAAGTGATCCATGTGGGGGACGCCGTGGGTGTGTTCCTCGCAGTCTTCGGACTGTGCAGCATTGCGCAATTGATCTGGGTGATGAAGTGGAGGCCGGGGCCGCAGCAGATTAACGCTGCGTGGAACAAAGCGGCTGAACCCCCGCGCGAGCATCCCAGAGTGGTTTGGGTTCTCTTCGATGAGCTCTCGTATGACCAAGTTTTCGCGCACAGAGCGCACGATCTTGCGCTGCCGAACTTCGATGCATTGAAGGCCGAGAGTACGGTGTATACCGACATGCAGCCGGTCGGACTGAAGACGGTGAAGGTCGTGCCATCTTTGTTCAGTGGGGCCGTGATCGATGATTTTCGCTTCGGTTTCAACAATGTGTTCAAGGTGCACTATGAGGGCGCGCACGGGTGGCAACGGCTCGAGGGCCAGGGCACGATCTTCAGCGATGCGCAGCGCGCAGGATGGAGAACGGCCGTTGTTGGCTGGTACAACCCTTATTGCACGATCTATCAAAGCGCGCTGGACAGCTGCTATTGGACGAACCTGGACCGCACCGACGGTGACATGGCGCAACGGTACAGCGTGTGGCGCAACACGGTCCGGCCATTTCAGAATCTGGGAATTCAGCTGGTCTCACCGGAACTGGCGGACCGGCGAAGCTGCGATTTCGATGTGCGCCAACGATTGCACACCTATGGCGATCTCCAGCATCGAGCGCTGGATCTGCTGAAAGACGATCAGGCCGACTTCATCTTTCTGCATATGCCGATCCCGCACAGTCCTAATATCTGGAGTCGCGTGAACGACACGTATGCGCGCGGTTGCGGAAGCTCCTACCTGGACAACCTGGCGCTGGCCGACAGGACGCTGGGGGAAATCATGGCCGTGCTCCAGCAGTCACCGCGATGGAAGGATACGACTCTGATTGTGCAGGGCGATCATTCCTGGCGGGTGATGTTGTGGGACTGGCTGCCGGCCTGGACTGATGAAGACGAGCAGGCGTCGAACGACGAATTTGATCCGCGGCCTGCCGTGCTGATTCACAACGCAGGCCAGACGCAGGGAGGCACGGACGGACGCGCGCTATCGCTGCTTTTTGTTCACGGGGCGTTGGAGAATGTTCTGCGTGGAGGGACTGTCGCCGTGCAAGGGGATCGTCCAGCACCACCTGCGCTGCAACATGTCTCGCTGGATAGCGCGCCTGCCAGATGAGCCGCGCGGCTATGCGGTTGCCGTCTCAGAGAGCGGTGTGCCGAGCTCCTGATCCTTGTACTGAAGCTGATAGAGCTTGTAGTAAAGCCCGCGGTGGGCGAGCAGTTGCTGATGTGTGCCCTGCTCGCGAAGCCTGCCTTTGTGCATGACCAGAATGGTGTCCGCGCGCTGGATGGTCGACAGGCGATGTGCGATGAGGACGCTGGTACGGCCGGTGATCATGCGCTCCAGCGCAGAGCGCACGCGCAACTCTGTTTCGGTATCGACGGAGCTGGTGGCTTCATCGAGAATCAAAATACCGGGCTTGTGCGCGAGAGCGCGCGCGAAGCTGATCAGTTGCTTCTGGCCGGTGGAGAGCGTCGAGCCGCGCTCCAGCACCGGCTCATTGAATGCGCCGGGAAGCGTGCGAATGAAGTCGCCGACGTTGACCTGATCAGCCGCGTTTGCAACCTCGTCGTCGGTGATCCACGAGGATCCCAGTCGAATGTTGTAGCGGACGTCCCCGGAGAAGAGGAACGGGTCCTGCAGGACGACGCCGAATCGGCGGCGAAGTGTGAGCAGATCCTGCTCGCGAACATCGACACCGTCGACCAGGACCTGGCCACGCTGCACGTCGTAAAAACGCATCATCAGCGCGGTGAGCGTTGTCTTGCCGGCGCCGGTGTGGCCGACGATGGCAGCTGTTTCGTCCGGATGGATCGTGAAGCTGATATCGCGAAGTATCCACTCGATGTGCGGCAGATCCTCGGCGGGATTGGAGGACAGCGAGATGGTTTCGAGATCGTCTTTGCTGAGCCGCTGATAGGTGAACCAGACGTTGCGGAACTCGATGCGTCCCGAGTTGTCGCCAGGGCGCGGGACTTCAGGGGCGTGAATGTCCGGTTGCGTGTCGAGCAGCTTGAAGATGCGCTCGGAGGCTGCCATCGCAGCCTGGAGGATGTTGTATTTGTCGCTGAGGTCCTGGATGGGGCGGAAGAAACGCTGTGCGTACTGGATGAACGCTATAAGGATACCGAGCGTAACAACCCCGAAGAGGGAGTGATGCACGGTATTCCCGGTGGATGAAAGGGTGTAAGCGTGTCCGGTAAGCCAGTGGTTATGCGATGTAAGCCAATGACCGTGTGTCTTTACGAACTCGGTATGCAGCACGCCGCGTCCGCCGAACCAAATGACGAGAGCGATGGCGATGGAGCTGAGTAGTTCGACGACCGGATAGTAGAGCGCGTAGGCGAAGATGGCGTCGGTCCATGCGATCTTGTTCTCCAGATTTACGGTGGAGAAATCTTTGAACGCGCGCCGCTCCCGATTGAAGAGCTGCACGACGCTCATTCCGGAGACGTACTCCTGGGTAAAGGAGTTGATCTTGGCCGTGGCGGCGCGCTGGCGGCGGTAACTGTCGCGCACGTGCTCGCGGAAGAGTTTGGTGGCGTACAGGATCCCGGGAATCACCGAGAGCGTGAGCAGCGCAAGGGGCCAGCTCATCGACAGCATGATGGCGACGATGTAGCTGAGCGTGAAGACGTCCTCAAAGATGGCGAGCACGCCGGAGGTAAACATCTCGTTGAGCGCATCGACGTCCGACGTGACCCGCGTGACGAGACGTCCGACCGGGTTGCGGTCGAAGAAGCCGACGTGCATGCTTTGGATGTGGCGGAAGATCTGCGAACGCAGATCGAACATAATCTTCTGGCCAGTCCACTGCATGAGATAGGTCTGGACGAACTCAAGCCCGAAGCTGAGAAGCAGGGCGCCGAGGTACAGAAGCGCAAGCTGTTCGATACCCGTGATGGCATTGGGGCTGAGATGGCGGCCCAGCCAGCCGCGCGTTCCGGCGGGAGCGAGGTAGGTGTCGACCGCAACTTTGACGAAGTACGGGCCGGCAACATCCGAGGCAGACTTCAACAGAATGGCGCCTGCCGACACTCCGGCTGCGAGCTTGTACGGCGCGAGATACCGGACCAGCCGCCGCATCAGGCGCGAGTCGTACGCCTTGCCGACGACATCCTCGTCGGGACCGGAGCGCGGCGCGGGTGCGGGATCGGCTGCCGCCGGCTTGCTCTGCTTTTCGTCGCTGGTCGCAGCCATGATGAATAGATTGTAGAGGCGGCCGTTTAGTCGCGTGAAAGAATGGATTTATGGGCGTCGTACCGCAGGCCGAGCGGCTGGGACTCTACGTGAGCGTGCCATTCTGCCGCGCCAAGTGCAGTTTTTGCAACTTTGCGTCCGGTGTGTCGTCGGCGGAGCGCGTGGCCGAGTATGTGCGGCGGTTGTGCGCCGAGATCGATGGCGTCGAAGAGAGAGTAAGCGCGCTGGGGGCGCAGCTTCCGCGCCGCGTCGACACCGTTTACTTTGGCGGTGGAACGCCCAGCCTCCTGGAACCGACGCAACTGGGGCAGATTTTTTCTGCGCTCCGGCGGCAGTTCGACCTTGATCCGGAAGCGGAGCTTACGCTGGAGGCGGCGCCCGGCCAGATACCGGATGAGCTTCTGAATGAGGCGATGGCGCTGGGAGTCAATCGAGCCAGCCTGGGGATTCAAAGCTTTATCGATCGGGAGAGCTCGGCGGTGGGGCGCACCCACACGGGCGAAAGCTGTGTCGCGGAGATGGAGCGACTGCGGCGCCGTGGACTGGAGAATGTCGGAGCGGACTTGATCGCCGGTCTGCCGTATCAAACGCACGAGAGCTGGAAGGTCTCGCTCAAGGCTGCATGCGAATCGGGCCTGGCCCACGTGAGCGTTTATCTGCTGGAGATCGATGAGGGATCGAGACTGGGACGCGAGATTCTGGGCGGCGGAGCGCGGTTGCACGCACCGGCGGTGGCGAGCGAAGAGTTGGCGGCAGAGTTGTATGAGCAGGCTTGCGATTTCTTGCCACAATACGGACTCGAGCAATACGAGATATCCAACTTCGCGCGGGCAGGGCGGCAATCGCGGCACAACCGGAAGTACTGGACGCGCGCGCCGTACCTGGGATTTGGATTGGATGCGCACTCGATGTTACTGCGAACCGACGGAGGTGCGGTGCGATTTGCGAATCCTGATCAACTCGAGGACTATGAAACCGCCGCGGCGGTTGAGGTCACAGACATCACCAAGCGCGACGCCTTTGAAGAATCGATCTTCCTCGGACTGCGGTTGAATGAAGGAGTCGCTGTGAGCGCGTTGCGAGAGCAACATCCGACAGCGTGGGTGAATGAGTGTGCGGAGCGCGTTGCTATGCTGACGCGTGAGGGAATGATGTCGGCGGACGCGGATCGATGGAAGCTGACACGACGCGGCCGTCTCGTTTCGAGCGAAGTATTTGGGGAATTGCTGGCCGGAGTCGGCGCATAGAAAGGCGAGAGATTTGGCGAACGAGAGACTCATTGACCTGCGTAGCGACACAGTGACGAAGCCCACGGCGGCGATGCGGGCCGCGATGGCGTCTGCCGAAGTGGGTGACGATGTATACGGCGAGGACCCGACGGTGAATCGTCTGGAGCGGCGAGCGGCGGAGGCCTTCGGCCGGGAAGCGGCGATCTTCGTGCCGACTGGAACGATGGGGAATCAGATTGCGATCCGCCTGCACACGCAGCACGGCCAGGAGGTGATCTGCGAGTCGCGGTCGCACATTCTGGACTGGGAGATGGCGATGGTCTCCGCGTTTTCGGGTTGCGTGCCGCGCGCGGTGGAGGGTGATCGCGGAATACTCTCGTGGGAATCGATTCGCAGGGCGATCGCGCCGAAGATTTACTATCGCGCTCCCACCGGTTTGGTCAGCCTGGAGAACACGCACAACATGGCCGGCGGAACGGTCACGCCGGTTGAGGTGTTCGAGGAGATATGGGAGGGAGCGCGTGAGGCTGGATTGCCGACGCATCTCGATGGCGCGCGCGTGTTCAACGCCGCTGCGGCGCTGAAGGTCGATGTCGCAACGCTGACGCGTGGCTTCGACACGGTGATGTTCTGCCTGAGCAAGGGGCTCGGCGCACCGGTGGGATCGATGCTGGTCGGATCGCGGGAGGTCATCGAACGAGCTAGGGTCTATCGCAAGTCGCTTGGCGGAGGAATGCGGCAGGCAGGCGTTCTGGCCGCGGCCGGCCTGATCGCGCTGGAGGAGATGCCGAAGCGGCTGCATGAAGATCATGCCAACGCGCGCATGCTCGCCGAGGCCCTTGCGCGCTGCGATGCGGCGGAGATCGATCCCGATGATGTCGAGACCAACATCGTCATCTTCGCCTTGCGGGCGGACAACAATGCGAACGCGCCTGCACTGGTGAAAAAGCTGCGAGAGCGTGGAGTGCTGGCGAGCGCGATTGGACCGCGCGCAATACGGCTGGTGACCCACTACGATGTCTCGCGTGCAGACTGCGAGCGTGCCGCGGAGATTCTGGAACAGTCCCTCTGCGGCGCTGGCGCTCACGCCTGAGCAGCTTTGGTTCGCACGACCGCTGCGGGTGGTGAACCCTGGGGCAGAAAAACGGAGACGGTCGTTCCATGGTCGGATCCGTCGGTGCTCGAATCGAGTTTGATCGTGCCGCCATGTCTTTGCACGATACCCTGGCTGACCCACAAACCGAGTCCGGTGCCTTTTTCACCCTTCGTGGTGAAGAACGGTTGAAACAACTGGCTGATCGTCTCCTTCGGAATGCCGGTGCCGTGGTCGACGACGGAGACTGTAGCTCCGCCGGCGTTGCGCGGGCGTTGACCGTCTATGGATGCCGGCGTGTGGCGCAGCGAAACCTCAATACTTGATCCGGGTGCGGAAGCATCCATCGCGTTGGTCAGCAGATTCGTAAATACCTGGCGGAGCTCGGCCGGATAGCCGCAGATCTTCACCTCGTCGCCCAGGTTCTTGGTGAGCGTGATGCCGGCCTGGCTGATCTGCCGCTGCAGCAAAAGCAGAATGCTGTCGAGCAAGTCCTTGAGTTCAATCTCGATCGGCGCCTTGGACTCGCGATACATGCCGAGCATCGCGCGGCTGATCTGGGTAACGCGGTCAAGTTCAGAGCTTGCTAGATCGAGGAATTCTCTGGTCTCTTCGGGCGTCGCTCCATTTTTCATCAGGTAGAGAAGATTCACGACGGAGTCGAGGGGGTTGTGAATCTCATGCGCCAGCGTGGCCGCCAGGCGTCCGGTGACTGCCAGTTTCTCGCTGGCCAGCAGCGCGGCCTGCGTTCGTCGCTGCTCCGTTACATCGCGAAACACCATGACGACGCCGGCGAGATCGCCGGAGCGGTCAAAGATCGGCGCGCCGCTATCGTCAATCTGCAGCTCGCCGCCGCCGCGGCGCAGCAGAATCGCATGATTTGCGAGCGAAACCGCAAGACGCGAGCGCAGCACCGCATCGACGGGGTTCTCCATCAGCTCGCGGGTAGCCTCATCGACAATGAGGAAGACCTCGCTGATGGGGCGTTGTGTCGCCTCCGCCTGCGTCCATCCCGTCATTTGCTCAGCGACGCTGTTGAGCAGCTCAACGCGGCCATGCTGGTCGCAGACCACAACGCCGTCGCCGATTGAAGTCAGAGTCGTGCGCAGCCGTTGCTCGGAGTCGTACGTCGCCTGCGCGTTCTTGCGCAGAGCGGAGATCGCCCCCTGAAACGCATGCGTGACCATGTGCAGACGGCTGCGCGCAAACAGTCCGATGAGAAGTCCGATCAGCGCGGCGACCGCTACGATTCCTTCCAGGGTGTGACGGACCTGCGCCTGCCAGTGTTCGACTTCGGTTTCGCGCTCCAGCTTCTGAGAGTCGATGAGTTCGTTCAGCATCGCGCGCATCTGATCCATCTCAGACTTGCCGCGCAGGTTCAGCGCAACCTCGTGCGAATCCCCACCGGAACGAACAAGATTGATGATCGGTGTCGCGAAGGTGTCCAGCCACTGGCGATGCGCGGCTTGAAACTGGTCCAGCGAGTGAACGTCGCGGCCCTTCAAGACCATATCCTTACGAAGATTGGCGACATTCGCCGCGAGCGGGCCTTGCGCCTCCTCAAAGGGCTCAAGAAACGCATCATTGGACGTGTTCTGATAGCCCCGAAGGCCACTTTCTTCATCGACCGTTTTGGCCAGAATGTAGGTGGAAGTTGCAATATCGCGGTCGGCTTCCTGAAGATCGGCGACCGTTTTTTCCGCATTACCGACCTGCCAGACGAGGGCACCGGAGACAAGCAGCAGCGCGACCACCGGAAGCAGCAGGGTCTGCAGCAGAATTCGATTGAGCTGGCTCAGGTTCAATGGGTCGCTCGCACTGGGATTGGTTCAACTTCGCACATCCACTGTTAGACGCCGTCCGCACGCCAGTTAAATAGACGTTCGGACGACACAGTATCGCTTTCGCAAGTACCTAAGACTTAATATGCGAAAAGATACCGTCGAGTTTCTCCAAAAGGGCGGGCGCACCCTCGCCTTTGGTCATGTAGACGTTTACTAAACGGGTAACCTCGGAGGGGAGCCCGACGTACGCCGACAGCAAGAGAATGGGAATATCCGGTTTGGCGGCGCGCATGCGCGCGGCCACCTCACCTCCGTGCATCCCCGGCATCGCGTAGTCAAGCACGACGACGTCCACAGGATGCTCCTCAAATATTCTGAGCCCGGTCTGACCATCGTGAGCGGTCAGGACTTTGTACCCTGAACGCTCGAGAAGAAGCTTGCGTACGTGAAGTCCCACCCGCTCATCGTCAACGCAGAGGACCAGGCGTCCTGGATGTGACATAAGGCCTGCTTGTCCTCCGGAGCCGTGCGATAGCAGCATAGCACCTGCGTGGCAGGTGGAAGACGCACGAAAGCAGGCAGTGACTCAGGATGACCAATGCAGCAAACGCGGCAGCAGCGGATAATACAACCCGAGCTTGATGTCGCGAGATGAGCCAGTTAGGTCGCGCATCACGGCGGCATATCGGTCGAGCTGAGCACGGTACTTAAGAAGCTCTTCTTCTTCGAATCGTTCCGTTGACCGCGATCCTTGTTCGCTGGTTTTGAACTCAATGATCCAGATGTGGTCGTTGCCGCTCTGCAGAGAAGCGCCCCCTGCGACGAAGGTGCGGTCGGCTCGGAGAACTGACGAGTCGGGCAGGACGATGGAGCGCTCGCTCGCCGCCTCAGTTCCGGACGTGAGGATCCATCGGCCGGTTGGATCCGTCAGCGTATTGTGCAAGGCGGAAAGGGCTCGGGGCGCGTCTCTCTGGGCCGTTGCCGGAGCGACGCCTTCATTGCGAAGGGCAGCGTGCAGGCGCGGCGCCCAACCATGCAGCTCGTTCAACAGCTTGTCTGCTGAATGGCCCTCCGCGATGCGCGATGCGATCAACTGCAGAAACCCATGGACGACGTTGCCAAAGGCACGCACGCCGAACGATCCCTCCGGGCGCTCGAACGTCGGTTCGTGCGGCAGATCGACGGCCGCAACGTAGGGAAGCCGAACACGATCCGCGCGAGTGAAGCGTTCCATCGGATGGAAGTCGAGCGGAAGCCGGCGAACCGTCGGCGCATGGATGCCTGGCGAAGCAGAATCTTCGGCTCCTGCTGCGAGCGCAAGTCCCGCGCCAGAATCGGAAGCCGGCAGAAAGGGCAGAAGCGTGCCGCGGATCACGGGACTCGGCGAAACAGACTCCTCCACTTCCGTCGTGCGGATTTGGCTGGCAAAGAGGGAAGACGCTATCGGCCATGCCGCCCCCAGCAAAGTGTCCTCCCCTGGAACGCGGAGCATGCCGCGGCTGTCCGTCTCGCACGCCGCAAAGAGATGAAGCGATTCACGAGCCCGTGTACAGGCAACATACAAAAGACGGCGAGTTTCGGCGGTTTCGCGTGCGTGTTTCACGCGAGACAACCATCGGTTCAGGCCGTCGGTCTGCTCGCCGCGGGAATGGATGGGTGCGAGCAGAAGGTGAGCTGTTTCCTCATCGGCGGAGTCAACCTCCAGCCAATTCAAGATCTCGGAGCGGCTGCGGGTTGTGGACCGCTCCAGGCCTGGGATGAGAACAACATCAAACTCGAGACCCTTGCTGTTATGGATCGTGAGCAGCTGAACAGCGGAATCGTCCGGCATCGTCTCGGCGAAAAGCCTGGACAGCCGTGCGTCGAGCGGGGCGCTGTCAACGTAGCCGATGCCTTCCTTCTCGAGTTCGCGAAGAACCTCAAAAAAGCGCCGTACATTACGGAGACGCGCCGGCGAAAGCGCCGCGTCACAGCCGAGCGAAAGCCATGTGCGCTCCACGTGTGCGGCGAACGAGGTCCGTCCAAGCGTGCGAGACGCTTCTTCCAGCACAGGCCATGCGCGGCTCAGAAGCTGACGGCCGGCCGGGCTGAGCTCCGACGCGCGTTCCGCCACAAGCTCCGCCACGGTGGCATCCGGATCTGACGTGAGACCTTCGCCGGTGAGGCGCAGGAGGTCCGCGATCGAGAGCCCGCACCATGGCGCCCGTAATACCGCAAGCCATGCGACCCGATCCGCGGGGTGCAGCAGAGCTCGTGTGAGCGCGAGTGCATCCAGCACCTCGGAGCGCTCATTCAGCGGATCGATGTCCACCGCGCGGAAGGGAACGGGACCATCGCCTCGATCGCGCGACAGCTCGGTAGTAATGGCTGCGAGGTGCTTGCGTGCGCGCGCCAGAACCGCGATGCTCCACGGCTTCGTTCGCCCGGCGGGCAGAGGACGCGCGCGCCATTCTTCGATGATGCTTCGCATCTCGCGAGCCTCGCGATCGATTCGCTCCGCGCGAAGTTCGCGGGCAGATCGCCTCGGCGCGTTTAGCGCCTCGGCATCCCCGAGAACCTCGGCATGCCAGACGATGGAGTGAGGCTGCGGAGCGGTTGCGCGCACAGGATCTGCGTGGACGAAAGGGACCTCGTGTTCTTCGCCCAATATCCGCACGGATGTAGCCGTCGCTGAAAATATCTGCGCAAAGGCGTCGTTGAAGGAGTGCACAAGCCCGGCCTGAGAGCGGAAGTTTGCCGTCAGCCGCAAGGGGACCAAAGGAACATCCCCGAGCCGGCGCTCGGAAAACGTTCTCAGGAATCGCTCGACGCGCGCCTGACGAAACAGATAGATGGACTGCTTCGGATCGCCGACGAGAAATACAGTCTGGGAGTGCCCGTCCCAAGAGCGGGTCAGTCGTTCCAGCAGCGTGTACTGCGAAGACGATGTGTCCTGCATCTCGTCGACGAGCAGATGTGTAAGCCGTCCAACCGGCGAATGGGCAAGATCCGTCGCTCCGCTTTCTCCCGAAAGAGCCTCACAGGCCGTGAGCGCGAGCTCTGGAAAGTCGCAATGTCCGGTTTCGGCAAAAAGAATCTTCAGATGCACCAACGCGTGCCGCAGAAGTCGAAAGAGCGCCTTCGCGACCTGCCACTGATCGTCGGGAAACCGCGGCGCGGGCAGGCCGCGGATCGCCTTCAGCGCTTCAGCCAGCTCGTCGTCCCGTATCTGTTCAATGAGGCCGCTGAGTGCATCGCGGTCTTCATAAGAAATGTTGAACTTGAGAAACACCGGGCGAAGCGAGCTCCGCCATTCGCCCTGCTGTGTGAAGAGCAGATGCAGAAGCGCTCGCCAGTGGTCGAGGTCCTTCGCGCACGCGCCGGGGGGTTCCGTGCGGCCCGCGCAGATCGCGATGGGCGACGGCTCGCCGGGATGATAGGACGGCTCGCTGCCCAGCCGCGCCGCAAGCTCGCACAGATCCGCCAGCACGGCTTCAGGCATTGCATTCAGCGCCCGCTCAAGACTGGCACAGACAATCGCTTCAAGCGATCGCTCCAGCCGTGGCCGGATCTGTGCATCCAGATGTTCCTCTGTCAATGACTCAGCATCGAGCGGAACCAGATCGCCCCACTGCTGCCGATGCTCCAGCATGCGCGCGAGTAATGTCTCGCAGTCCATCAGATTTCCATCGCGATGCAGCAGTACAGTCTCAAGCGCATTGTTGAGAGCTTCGTCACTGCCGCCCAGCTCCATCAGCGTGCGCCGCGCCGCCTCACGATGCAGCGGCTCCGCAGACTCAGTCGGCTGACTGGCGCCAGACCCCGAGAGCAACGGAAGCGTGCGCGCAATCTCCGCGCAAAGAGCATCGATCGTGCGAATACGCAATCGTTGTGGCTGATCGAGCAGCCGCCATCCCATTCGAGTATCCGCGCGCAGCACAGCCTCCGCCAGCAGGCGAGTCTCGCGTGCGAAGTTGCTTGCGTCCTCTGTCAAGGGAATCCCAGCTGCCGCTGCGTGCAATTGTCCGAGCACGCGTTCGCGCAGCTCAGCGGTCGCCTTGCGCGTGAACGTGATCGCGAGGATCTCTTCCGGCTGCGAGATGCCTTCTTCCCCGAGCAGCTTTAGGTATCGCTGCAACAGCAAGCCTGTCTTCCCGGAGCCTGCCGGCGCCTCCACGATCGCGGAGATGCGGGTATCGAGTGCCTTCCTTCGAGCAGCGTAATCGGGCGGCTGATCCTCGGATTCGCCGGACAACATCGGTTCGGGCTCAGGAAACTGGAGCAGCTCAGTCATCCGCCAGCTCCTCCAACTCGGCATCCTCGATCTGAATGTTCACTAGCGCTTCAGGATCCACGCGGCAAAGCAGTCGTTGTCCACAGCCGTCGCAGTTAATCGCGAAGCTCTTTGGGTTCACCTCGGCGCGGCCCGCCGCGAAATCGTCTGCCAGCTTCGTCAGCACGATGCGCCACTCCTCGCGGCGCATATCAAGATCGGCAAGCTTCTGATGCGACGATCGCGGCAGCACACTCCGGTTCGCAGCCACACCGTGCCAGCACATATCTTTCCCGGGGCGGACACGCCCGAACAGCAGCGCCTGCAACTCGCCCGGCTTCGTGAGCAGAGCATAGATCGGCAACTGCGGATCGTCCGGCCGGTCGCCGTCCCAGTGCGAGGAGTGAACGCGATGGCCTGTCTTGTAATCGACAAGGACTACACCGCCTTCGACCTCGTCGATGCGGTCCGGCCTCACCTTGAGCTCCAGCGGGCCGACGGGAACGCTGGTGCGCTCTTCGCGCCTCTGCACCGTAAACGGCCCGCGCTGCAATTCCATGTTCAGCCATTTCGCCAGCAGCGCCCGCAGCCGTTCACGCTGAACGCGAACATACGCCGAACTCCAACCCGGCAGCGGCGAGCCGAGTCGTGCAAATGCCGCGTCGATGGCGTCCTCCAGGCGCCGATTGCGTTCTTCCACCGGCAACGCACGCAGCTCCGCTTGCGACTGCGTCGTCGTCCAGAAGTTTTCAAGCGCGCGATGAACCAGATCCCCGCGCTCTCCCGGATCCAGGCCAAGCTCGCGAACATCCACACTTTCCGCGCGCAGCCGAATCTCAGAGAAGGCGAGAAAACCGCAGGCCGCCTGAAGCTTCAGAACACTCGCGCCACCTCGCAGCTCGTTGGCAGGCAGCGGCGGCAACGTAATGTCGTCAGGCACAAGCTCCTCGCCAACAACTTCGACAAGGTCCAGCTCAGGGAGAAGCTCACTGGCAGCGACGAACGGCACGCCAAGCTGCCGGATCAGTGGCGACGGCCTCAGCGGACCGCGATCGTCCATCGCAGCGCTGAGGAAGAGCACATTGGATGATCGGGCAAGCAAAGACTCCATCCGCTCCCGCGCACGTGCCGCATCGCGCGAGAAGTTGGCTCCAGGGAGTCCGAGCTCCTGCTGCAGCGGCCATCCCAGCAACGGGTGAGGACGCGCCGGCTCCGGCCACGCCTCATCGGTCGCGTGCAGCAGCACGACCGCATCGAACATAGATCCTTCCGCATCCTCCGGACGCATGATCTGGATCGAAGCGGCGGTCGGCAGCGGCGCAATCTGTGTCGTCTGCAGGATGCGTTCCAAAGTTTTCACTGCGTTGGCGAACGCCACACGACGTCCGCGGAAGTCGAGCGTGGCGAGCATGTCAAGCGCCGAGTCCCACGCGCGCGCCACGGCAAATTCATGCGCTGTCGGCGCACGATCGCCCGGCCAGTTGGCCCCACGAAGCAGGTCGCGCATGATCTCCGACCATTCGGCATAGCCTCGAGCAGCACCTCCGCGCTGCATCGAAAGCCTGACGTCATTCAGAGCATTTGGCCACGCCGGCGCGTAGCGCGCCTGTCGCCGAATCACTCGGCGCAACTCCTCAAGATCCAACTCAGGAATGAGATAGGAGCCGCGCCGAAGCACTCGCGCATCAAAGCGCGCGGCGGCTAATCGGTCCCCACTCGAGCCGATGAATGGCGAGCGCAACAGCGAGCTGATTCGCTCCAGTGCCAGCGGTCCCTGCGCAAGTTGAAGAATGGCGAGGGCGTCCCTAATCATGAGCTCAGAAGTCAACGGAGATCCGCTGGCGAACTCCCACGGCGCCGACGAGTTGTCCGCAGTGATCGGCTGCAGCTCCGGCGCCAGCCACTCGCGAAAGATCGCTTCAAGCTCATCGCGATTCTCCTGGGCGTCAGGAAGAAGAACCGCAACTCGCGGCGTCGGCATATCTGCCCGCTTACTGAAAAAATCTTCAAGCCAGCGGGATGCAAACACGGCTTCCTCTCTGGGCGTCGGAACCACCGTAGCTGCGCGGCCTTCCGCTTCGCACGCAGACCTCAATGCAACGGATAGGATGTCCGCATCAGAAGCTTGCAAAGCGCTCAGAAGGGCCGCCCTCGACGGTGTCAGCTCCTCAAAACCGGCGAGTACCAAGGCGCCTTCTATACGCAAATTGCCAAGTTGTGCGTGCTCTTCAAGCGCCTCTTCGAGCAGCGCAGCCGGCAGGCAATGTTGCGCAGCGGTCAGCTTGGAAAAAGCCTCGGCCCATGCTGCGAACGTTCCGCTATCGAAGGTCGTCGCTGTCGACCGCAACCGGCCGGTAGACCGATGAGCAGCCGCCACGGACCACGCCGACCGCGCCATATCGACCAGTACATCGGGAGAGCTCAGCGACCTCCGCGCGCCGGAGCTCTCGATCACCTCGCGCCACAGCATGTGCTCCTGCGCCGAGTTGAGAAGCAATCGCAGATCGTTGCCGGCGAGAGACACCTTCGACCATAGAGATCGCGTCCAGTCTGCCCACGATTGAATCGTCGGCGCATCCCAGGCGGAGAAGCCGCGCTCTCGCTGCCGTTCATCGAACCCGCGCCGCAATGTGCGTGCCGCGCGATGATTTGGCAACACGACCGCCGCGCCCCGGTCGAGCAAATCCAGCAGTTCGGCTTCAGTCAGAGAAGTGGGCATCGCGCAGTTTTCGTTCGGATCAGCTTCTCTTTTTATACTCCGAGTTTCACCGAACCTTCGCCTTCGCGGGGGTGGAAAACGCGGGCCTCTGCGCGGAAGACAGCGACAGAATGAGAAGAACTGCGGCGAGCATCCATGGGACCGCCATCGCGACGCGCAGTGATCCCGCTAGCGTAGAAACCACGCCCATCAGCCACGGAAAGAGCGCGGCTCCAAGCCCCGAGACCGCCAGAATGAATCCAGCCGTACGCGCTCGCGGCTGTTCCCGCATCAGAAGAGCGAAAGTCACAGGAAAATAGGGAGCGACGCCCAGCCCCAGCAGAATGCAGCAGGCCGACAGAACCCCTCCATGCCGAACCCAGGCAAGCACGGCGATCATGAGCACCGTCAGCGCCAGGCCCGCTCGCTGCATCACACGTTCGCTGATGTGACGCAAGGCAACGGACGCAACCGCGCGGCCTCCGGTGAGCGAGGCCCACAGCAGAACAACGCCGGATTGCCCGCCAAGAAGTCGCAAGTCGGAGAATCGCACCGTGAACGTGGTAATCCACGCGGTGAGGCAAGTCTCCAACCCTCCATAAAGAAACAGCAGGAGCGCAAAGAAGGCGATGGTCTTCACTGCAAGCGAGTTCCCGGTCTCGGGCTCGGAGGCCGCTTCCCGCACGTCCGGCGCATTCGCATGCCGCGAAAATCCCCCGAGGCCACTGAGCAGAAAAAACCCGGAGAACACCAGAAGCGGAACCCGCAAGCCGAAGCGCGGAATGAACGCCGCCACCAGAACTCCCGTAATCACAGCGCCCAGGCTCCAGAAGAAGTTAAGCGATGCAAGGGCGGATCCTGTATGAGAACGAAAGCGGCGTCCCGTAATGATGTTTGTGGAGGCGATGATCTGGCCCAACCCGATGCCGCTGATGAACAGCGCGATGCAGCCGGGCAGCAGCGAATCGCACATTGCGAAGGCTGCGAAACCCGCGAAGGTCAGCAGGGAACCGCCCAGGATGCCAAGCCCCAGGCGGCGCGGCACGCTCACACCGCCGAGGAACGCACCTACAAACTTTGCAAGCAACAACAACCCGCTCTGCGCGTCGTTGAGTCTCCAGGCGTGCGCCACGGAAGGCAGCAGCGGACCCAGCAGCACAGTCCCCAGCCCGGCCAGCAAAAAGTCCGTTGCCAGCCATGGCGTGGCCGGCCCCGTACTCAACGGTGATGTCGTGTGCTCTTGCAAGAACGCCCGCCCTCAGCGCGACATGCGTCTTTCTGGTGCGCGGAAGCGGGAGCTGCGCGATCGGCAGCGCGAGCCGCACCTCCCCGCAGTAGCCGCCGCACCGGTCGACTCTGTTGAGGCACAGCAAAAACCTGATGCTAGCATGCGCGGACTATCATGGAGCAATGGAGTTGTGGAATGAGTAAGGCGTTGTTTCGGGCCTTCGGGCTATGGGCTGGTTGTTTGGTCGCAGTGGGATCGTTTGGAATCACAGGATGTCATCAGAAGCCCACACCTGCGCAGACCACCACGACAAAGCAGTACCCGATTCGGGGAACCGTTGTTCGCGTGGATCAGCCGGATGGGCAGATAACGCTGCAGCATGAGGCAATTCCCGGCCTGATGGAAGCCATGACGATGGACTATCCCGTCACGGACAAGTCCGCACTGAGCGAGATGCATCCCGGCGATAAGATTTTCGCCACGCTGCTCGCCGATCCGAGCCCACAGGGCCCGGTGAATCTGCGGCTGAGCGACATCGTCATCACCGCACAGGCCAACCCGGACTACGTGCCGGCTGTGCAGTACCACGTTCCCACCCCGGGAGATCTGGTCCCGAATTTCTCACTGCTCAATCAATCGGACAAAGAGATCGACCTCAAGCAATATCGTGGCAAAGTCCTGTTGATGACCTTCATCTACACTCGCTGTCCGCTGGCCGACTACTGCCCACGCATGAGCCGCAACTTCGCGCAGATCGACCAGGACCTCGCCGCCGACCCAAAAATCTACAAAGAGACGCATCTGCTCAGTGTGAGCTTTGACCCTTCGTATGACACGCCGAAGGTCCTGCGCAGCTACGGTGGCGCGTACACCGGAAACTATTCGCGCGAGACGTTCCAGCACTGGGAGTTCGCCGCGCCCAGCGAGAAAGAACTGCCCAGGATGGAACAGTATTTCGATGTCGGCGTCACACCCGGACAGAGCGGAACGCTGCAACACTCTCTGGCCACCGTCATCATCGGCAAAAATGGCAAAGTCATCGCGTTTTATCCCACAAAGGATTGGAGCGTCGCCCAGGTCCTTCAGGAAATGAAGCAGGCCGCCGCCGCATAGGAGAGAACTTGTGTCAAAACTGACGATTGGATTCGGAGTTGTACTGATCATTCTCGGCGTGGCGAGCTTCGTCGTCACCGGAAGCGCGCACCCCACCGCGCTCATCCCCGTATGGTTCGGCATCGTGCTCGGCCTCTGCGGACTCCTCGCCAGCACGCCCGACGCCCGCAGGCGAATGCTCTGGATGCACATTGCAGTGACCGTTGGTCTGCTGGGTTTTCTCTTCCCGGGCTTCATGGCGATTAAGGATTGGATCGCGGCACACGGCGCTCCGCTCGCTCATCCCGCTGCCGTTGAAGAGCAGTCCACGATGGCGATCATCTGTCTCCTATTCACAATCCTTTGCGTGCGAAGCTTCATCGCGGCGCGACGGTCACGGGCCGCATAAACCGATTCCGCGCGCGAAAGACCCTCCGCTGACGCTACACTGTCACAACCCATGGGCGGACTCGGAAACGCAAGGTTTGGCGGCGGCATGAAGGCGGCGGATCGGCCGTCACGCAATACCGGCAAGGCGATCGGCGCGGATCTCACCGCGAAGCGTCCCAAGGTAAAGTTCCGTGATGTGTGGCCGGAGATACGCGAGCTCGTCAAACCGCGACGCTGGCTGCTGGCCGGCTGCTTCTGCATCATGGTCGTCAACCGAGCGTGCTCCCTGGTGCTGCCGCTGTCCTTCAAGCCGCTCATCGATCAGGTATTCACGCGCGGCCGTATGAGCCTTCTGCCTGTGGTCGTCGGCTCGGTCCTTCTGGCGACGCTCATCCAGGGCATCACCTCCTACGCGCTCACACAACTGCTATCCAAGTCCGGCCAGCGCATGATCGCGGAGCTGCGCAAGCAGGTGCAGCAACACATCGGCCGCCTTCCCGTTGCGTTCTATGACGAGAACCGTACCGGCACGCTCGTCGCTCGCATCATGACCGACGTCGAAGGTGTGCGCAATATCATCGGCACCGGCGTCGTGGATTTTGTCGGCGGCGTGCTCACCGCACTCTTTGCCTTCGCCTATCTCCTCTACGTCAGCGTCAGGATCACCCTGCCTGCCTTCGTCATCATGTTGGCGTTTGCCCTCGTGTTGCAGCGCGCGTTCAAAACCATTCGGCCTATCTTCCGCGAACGCGCGAAGATCAACGCCGAGGTCACCGGACGTCTCACCGAATCGCTGGGCGGCGTGCGCGTCGTCAAGGGATACCACGCCGAGGCCAGCGAAGCGAACGTGTTCGCAGGCGGTGTGGCTCGCCTTTTGAATAACGTCATCAGCTCTCTCACCGCGCAGTCCTTAATGACGCTGGCCTCGACCGTGATCCTCGGAATCATCGGTGCGGTTGTGATGTATCTCGGAGCTCATCAGCACGCCACCGGCAAGCTCACCACTGGCGGATATTTTGCGTACGTCATGGTCCTGGCATTTATGACCGCGCCTATCGTCCAACTCGTCGCCATCGGCACGCAATTGACAGAAGCAATGGCTGGACTCGATCGCACGCGCGAAGTCATGAACGAAAACACGGAAGATTCCGATCCGCTCCGTTCACAGGACGCCGGCATCGTCCGGGGCGACGTTCGTTTCGACCATGTCAGTTTTGCGTATGTCGCGGACAAGCCGGTTCTGCACGATATCAGCTTCCACTCGCGGCCCGGCACCGTCACGGCGCTTGTCGGCTCCAGCGGTTCCGGCAAGTCGACCATCATCAGCCTTGTCTGCGGCTTTCACACCGCGCAAGCCGGTGAGGTCCTCATTGACGACAGGGATCTCGCAACCATCCGTCTCGCCAGCTATCGCCGCCAGCTCGGTGTCGTGCTGCAGGAGACATTTCTTTTCGATGGCACGATCCGCGAAAACATCATGTTCTCGCGTCCCACCGCGACAGAAGAGCAGTTTCTCAACGCCTGCGCCATCGCCCGCGTCGACGAGTTCGCCGAGCGTTTCGCCGAAGGCTACGAAACCATCGTCGGCGAGCGCGGCGTCAAGCTCTCCGGCGGCCAGCGCCAGCGCCTCTCCATCGCGCGCGCCATCCTCGCCGACCCCCGCATCCTCATCCTCGACGAAGCCACCAGCTCGCTCGACTCAGAGAGCGAAGCGATGATCCAGCACGGCCTCAGCTACCTCATGCAGGGACGCACGACCTTCGTCATCGCGCATCGCCTCTCTACAATTCGCCGCGCCGACCAGATTCTCGTCGTCGAAGAGGGAAGAATCGTCGAGCGCGGCACACATGAGCAGCTCTATGCCGCCGGAGGCCGCTACTTCGACCTCTACACGCGCCAGCACGGCCTTGAAACCAATCTCTTCCTCGCTCCCGGCGAGGGCGACGGCGGTGTCCCGGAAGAGATCGAGCGCTGAGTTCTACTCACCGACCCTGTTCTCCGCGCCGAGCTCGCGCAGTAGAAACGCATCGTCGAACGCAATCTCTTTCAGATAGTCATATCGCCCCGACGCTCCGCCGTGCCCCGCATCCATGTTGATGTGCAACAGCAACGGCGTGTCATTCGTCTTCAGCGTGCGTAGCTTGGCAACATACTTCGCCGGCTCCCAGTACATCACCTGCGAGTCGTTGAGACTTGTCTTTACCAGCATCGCCGGGTAAGGCCCCTTCTGCAGATTGTCGTAGGGCGAATAGCCGCGCATGTATTCGAACGCCTCCGGCTCATTTGGATTGCCCCACTCCTCGTACTCGCCCACCGTCAGCGGAAGCGAAGCGTCCAGCATCGTATTCATCACATCCACGAACGGCACGTGCGAGAGCACTGCGCGAAAGAGGTTCGGCTTACCATCCGCCAGCGCGAAGTTCACCACCGCACCCATGAGGAGCCCACCCGCACTCCCTCCTTCAATCGCCACGCGCGCGGCATCGCCATATCCCTCGCGCACCAGAAATTCGACAGCCTCGATGAAGTCCGTAAACGTGTTGCGCTTCTGCATCATCTTGCCGGCGTCATGCCATGGGTCGCCCAGCTCTCCGCCGCCCCGCACATGCGCATACGCCACCACAACGCCGCGATCCAGCAGCGCCAGCCGCGAAGCGGAAAACCCAAGCGGCAGCGGATATCCGTACGATCCGTACCCATAGACATACAGTGGGCTTCGGCCATCTTTCTTGAATGCCTGCCTGCGATACACCAGCGACACAGGAATCTGCGTTCCATCATGCGCCTGGAACCACAAACGCTCCGACGCATAGTTCGACGCGTCGAATCCTCCCGGCACCTCCTGCTGCTTCAGCAACGTCGACTCGCCACTCGCAACGTCGTAACGGAACACCGACGCCGGCCGCACGAGCGACTGGTACGAGTACCGAAACGTCGTCGCATCGAAGTCCCGATTGATCTCGCTGTACGCCGTGTACGCCGGGTCAGGAAAACGAATATCGCGCGGATCGGTCAAATGTCCATCGCCGTCCAGCGAGAACACCCGCAGCACCGGCAAACCGCGTTCCCTGTACGCAGCGACGAAGAATTCCTGGAACAGGTCAAAGTCCTCAAGCGGCGCATCCTTCTGTTCCGGCAGAAGCTCCTGCCAGTTCTCTCGCCCAGCCGCACTCACGGGGGCCTTCAACAATTTGAACCGCTCCGCATCCCGGTTCGAGCGTATATAGAAAAATCCGTCGCGATGATCGACGTGATACTCCTCATCGTCCACGCGAGGCGCAATCAGCCGGAACTCGCTCGCCGGCTCTCTTGCATCCAGAAACCAGTTCTCGCTCGTCGTATGGCTTCCAATGCCGAGGATTAAATACCGCCTGTCGCGCGTGCGCCCGATCCCGAGATTGAACCGTTCGTCCGGCTCGCGAAAGACCTCAATATCAGCGCCCGCGGCGTCCGCCACCCGATGCCGGAACAGCCGGTCCTGCCGCTTGGTCTGCTCATCCTCGGTCGAATAGAACAGCGTCGCCGAATCGCTCGCCCACGCCAGCGATCCCACGCGCTCCGCCGTGTCGGCAAGCACCTCACCTGTCGTCAGGTCCTTGATGTGCAGCGTGTACTGCCGAAAGCCCGTAGTGTCGGTTGTATAGGCAAGCAGGCGCCCGTCCGGGCTAACCGCGCTGTCGCCGATCGCCATAAACGCCTGGCCTTTGGCCAACTGGTTTACATCCAGGATCACCGTCTCCGCCGGGACAACGTCGGTCGAGTTCAGCTCCCCCGCAGCGTCCGCAGGTCTGCGGCAGTAACGCGGATACTGCAAACCTTTTTCCGTGCGAACCAGGTACTCCCATTCGCCATCGCGATAGGGCACCGACACGTCGTCCTCTTTAATGTGCGACAGAATCTCGTCGTACAGCTGCTTTTGAAGCTTCTCGGTGCCCGCCATCATGGCCGCGGTATAAACATTTTCGGCATTCAGGTAGGCCACAGTGCGCGAGCTTTCTTTGTCCCGAAGCCACGCATAGTCGTCATGGAGTTCAGTGGAGTGAATGCGAACGCTGCGTGGTTCGCGCTCGGCGACAGGTGGCTGGGGCTTCGTCGTCTGGGTCATAGAGTCTCGTTGATCCCAGATTACAAGGCAATCGCCGGGCTCGTGCAACGCATGCGTCGCGCCTGTGCTCTCACTACGTTGTAGCCCCACGGCGGAAAGCTGCCCCTGGAGATGAAAAAATGAATACGCGAATCCCCCATCTGATGTGCTGCCTGGCGCTCGGCTCGGCGGTGTTGCTGGTCTCTCACCCCGCCAGGGCGCAGGCCGATCAGCAGGACAAGGACTTTCTTAAGACAGCCTCACAGGCCAACGTCGACGAGATCAAGATGGCCGAGCTCGCCGAGAAGCGGGCCGCAGACCCGGATGTTCGCGGCTTTGCGCGCCTCATGGTCAAAGACCACGAAACCCTCGGCGATAAAGTGGCTCCCTTCGCCAGCAACTGGGATCTCACGCCGCCGACGACCATGGACGCCGACCATCAGGAAGAGTGGAACAAGCTCGACAAGATGCGCGGCAAGGACTTCGACAAGCGCTTCATCGACGACATGGTGAAGGACCACGAGCAGGCCTACGACCTCTTCCACAAGGAGGTCCTCGACACTCACGACCAGCAATTCAAGCCGGTCGTTGAGGAAGGGCAGAGTATGGTCGTCGCACACTTGAACATGGCAAAGTCGCTGCAGAGTAAGCTCTAGCCTGCAAATCCAGTCGCAAGACGGTCGCATCGCCTGTTGCTGCAGCCGTCTTGCGCCTGCTTCCCGGCTGAACGCATCGGCCTTGCATCGCAACAACCTCGCGTCGCAACAAAAGCGTAAAATGAACTCGTGAACCTGCGCCGATTCGTGCTGGTGGTGGGACTCTTCGCGATGACCGGCGCTGCTTTGCTGCGTGCCGAAACGGTCGCGCAGCTGCCGATGCCGACGAGCTACGTCGAAGACTTCGCCGGCGTCATCGATGCCAATTCAAAACAACAGATGGAGGAGCTCAGCCGCGCCGTCTACGAGCAGGCCCACGCGACCATTGAAGTCGTCACCATCCATTCGCTCGACGGCGAATCCATCGAGAACTTCGCAACCGACCTAGAAGACAAGTGGAAGGTCGGCCCCAAGGGCACCGATCGCGGCCTGATCATGATTCTCGCGATCAACGACCGCAAGCGCCGCATCGAAGTCGGCTACGGTCTTGAGGGCATACTCAACGACGCCAAGGTTGGCGACATTGGCCGCACCATGGTCCCGTGGCTGCAGCGCGGTGAGTACGGCCAGGGCCTGCTCGAAGCCGAGCAACAGATCGCCAACGTCATCGCCGCTGACGCGCACGTCACTCTCACGCCGGTCGAGCAGCCGGTCCAGCAGCCCGTCCCGCAACATAGCCGCAACGACTGGCTCGGCATCGTCATCTTCTTTGTCGTCCTCTTCTTCATCTTCCGCGGCGGCCGCCGAGGCGGTGGCTGGCTCCCCTGGTTCATCCTCGGCAACATGATGGGCGGCGGCGGAGGCCGCTGGGGTGGCGGCGGCGGCTTCGGTGGCGGTGGAGGCGGGGATGGTGGCGGCGGCGACTTCGGCGGCGGCTTTGGAGGCAGCTCCGGCGGCGGCGGCGCCAGCGGCGGCTGGTAATTCAAGTAATCTGAAGGCGAGAGGCGCAAAGCGCACGAAAGGAAGAACGAATGAGAGGTGCCTGGGTAGCACTCGGTGTGGTCGGGCTGATCGTCGTCGTTTGCCTGCTGGGAGCCGGAAGTTACATCTCCTCGCGCAATCACATGGTGCAGCTCAACGAGCAGGTCAACAATGCCTACTCACAGGTCGATATTGAGCAGCAGCGCCGCCTCGATCTCATCCCCAACCTCGTTGCCAGCGTGAAGGGCTATGTCAGCGAAGAGGAAACCGTCCTGACCAACATCGCCAACGCCCGCGCTGCGGTCATCGCGGCTGGCTCGGATCGCGCCAGCAGCATCAGCGCAAACGAACGCCTCAGCGCCGCACTGCTTCCGCTCTACCGCCTGCAGGAGGAGTACCCCAACCTCAAAGGCAACGACCAGTTCATGCGCCTTGAAGATGAACTCGCGGGCGCAGAAAACCGCATTGCCGTAGCCCGCCGCCGATACAATCTCGCGCTGCAGGACTACAACACCTACGTCCAGCAGTTCCCCAACAACCTCTGGGCTGGCTCGAGATTCCCCGTCCGGAACGAATATTTCAAGGGAAATCCAGCAAACGCCCAGGCGCCCACCGTCGACTTCTCCAAGTAAGTTCCGCCCGGCCTGGTTGGCTCGAGTCCGGAAGGTGCCATCCGGTGGACTCCCCGTGCAGCATGCGTGCGCGCATATGCGGGATTGGGATAGGTTAGGGGAGAGCCATGGACGGCACGACTCACAATCCGACGAGTGTGGCGATGCTGGTCGGCATGCCGGTCACCAATGCGGAGGGCCGATTCATCGGCCGCGTAAACGAACTGGCCGTCGATGTCGGTGCTGATAGCAACCGGGTTTCAGGCCTGCTGGTCAGCCCGCGCGCCAAGGGAAAAGCGCACCGGGCGATGATTCCGGTGAAGAATCTCAAACCGCCCAGGCACACCGATAGAAAGCTCCAGTCCATCGCCGCGCCGGAGCGCGTTCCCAGCCTGCGCGACACGCTCCTGCTGGAGCGCGACCTTCTCGATCAACAGATCATCGACGTCGATGGACGCAAAGTGGTGCGGGTCAACGACGTGAATCTCAGCTGGTCGGAAGATGAAAACAACTATGGCGCTCCGGTTCTGCTGATCCAGAACGTTGAAATAGGTCTGCGTGGCGCCGCGCGCCGCCTCCTCAAAGGCCTTCCTGTTTCCACTGTCGACACCATCGTCGGCACCATTCCCTCCAAGGTCATCCCGTGGAGTTGCGTCGACGTTATCGATCGCGATCCCGCGCGCCGGGTGCGACTGAAGATCGGCCAGGAACGTCTCGCGAAGCTGCATCCGTCCGACATCGCAGACATCCTCGAAGAGCTCGCTCCAGCCGAGCGCGAGGCTGTGTTCACAAGCTTGCCCGAAGAGACCGCTGCCGAGGCCCTCGAAGAGATCCAGCCGCGGCTTCAGAAGGAATTGCTGCAGCGCATCGACTCCGAACGCGCCGCCGACATCATCGAGGAGATGGACCCCGGCGCCGCCGCCGATGTTTTGGCTGAGCTCACCGAAGAGCAATCTGAAGCCATCCTCGAAGAGATGGAACCGGAGGAGCGGCAGGATGTCGAAGAGCTTCTCGAGTTCTCCGCCGAGTCAGCCGCCGGACGCATGACCACAGACTTTGTGAGCGTCGCACGCGACTGCACCGTGGCCGATGCCGTTGAAGCTCTTCGGCAATTTGAAGGCGATCCCGACACCATCTCCGAGATCTATCTCCTCGACGAAGAGCACCGCCTGGTCGGTGTCGTGATGTTGCCGCGTCTGCTGCTCGCTCATCATGACGCACAGCTCTCCACCCTCTCGGAAGGGCACATCGTTTCGTGCGGCCTGAATGCGCGCGACGCTGATGTTGCCGAGCTCTTCGACAAATACAACCTGCGGTCCTTACCCGTGGTCAACGCCGCGAAGCACGTCGCCGGCGTCATCCACGCCGAGCAGGTCATCGCGCAACTGCGCGAAGGTTAGCTCCGAATGGCCGCCGACCAGCCGCTGAAGATCCTCTACGCTTCGGGCCTCTCACCCAACGACTCTTCGCTCTACAGGCTCTGGGCGCTCGAACGCCAGGGCCACAAAGTCATCCCGCTGAACGCCTTCGACTACGAATATTCGCAGCCCTTCCTGCGCAAGCTCGTCTACCGCGCACAGATCGGTCCAGGCGTTAGCCGCCTCAACCGCGAGATCCTCGCCATCGCCGAACGCGAGCATCCCGACATCTTCTGGGCCGACAAACTGCTCTCCCTCCATCCGCGCACACTACGGCAACTCCGCCGCATGGGCATCGCCACCGTCAGCTACATGATCGATAACGTATTCGGCGTGCGCGGCGATCCCGGCTGGCGTCTCTACAAGAAAGATCTTCGACACTTCGATCTACACGTCGTGCAGCGTGACAAGAACGTCGTCGAATACCGCGAACACGGCGCGCGCGACGTCCTCAAGATCCAGACCGCCTACGAACCGACGATCCATTTCCCTCCACCTGCCGGCTGGAGCGACAAGGACCGCTCTCGTGGCGTCTCCTTCATTGGCACGCCGTACGACGATCGCGCACAGTTCCTCACTCGCCTGTGGAAGGAGTTCGGCCTTCCCGTCGTCATCAACGGCGGCCTCGTCTGGAAGAAAGCGCTCGGCCCTGAAGCCACCGCCGCACTCTACCGCGGCCACGGCGAGCTCTTCCGCGAAGAATATCGTGAAGGTATCTGGCGTTCGAAGATCAATCTCAGCTTCCTCACGCACTCCAATCATGACGAGTTCGTGCACAAAAGCTTTGAGATTGCCGCGTGCGAAGGTTTCCTCCTAGCCGAACGCTCGCCCGGCCATCTCGCTCGCTTCGTCGAAGACGAGGAGGCCGTCTTCTTCGAAGGCATCGAAGAATGCGTCGCCAAGATCCGCCGCTACCTGCCGGACGAAGCTGCCCGCGCCCGCATCGCCGCCTCCGGCCGTCGCCGTGCGGAGACCAGCGGCTATCACAACGATGCGCAGGTTGCCTCGATCGTCATGCGGCTGCGCTCCATTCTTGCCGCACAGAAGGTGCCGCAATGATTCGCGATCTCCTCCACGATCGCCCTGCAACGGACTACCGTCCGCAGGTCTGCATTGTAGGCGCGGGCGCCGCGGGCATCTGCCTTGCTGTAGAACTCGCCCGTCGCGGCAAGAGCGTGATGGTCCTCGAAGGCGGTGGCCGCGATGTCGAAGAGGCTGCGCAGGAGCCTTACCGCAGCGAGATCGTCGGCCACGTTCACCGCGGCATTCATACCGGCCGCTTCCGCACCCACGGCGGCACCACCACGCGTTGGGGCGGACAGATTCTCGACCTGAACGCCGAAGACTTCGAGCGCCGCGACTGGATCGCCGACAGTGGTTGGCCACTGTCCCACGCCGAGCTCGAACCCTTCTACAAGCGCGCCCTCGCCTTTGAAGGACTCGCCGATGTCATCAAAGAAGACGCTGCCGTGTGGCGCGCGCTCGGACTTCCGGCTCCATCCTTTCCCGCGCTGCAGTCGTATCTCACGCGCTGGTGCCCGGAGCCCAATTTTGCTCGCCTGCATCGCAAAATACTCGAATCCAGCAACAACATCCAGGTCTGGCTGCACGCCAACGCCGTCGAACTCGTCATGCAGGGCGAGGCAGTCCGCGCGCTCCGGTATCGAACCCAGCAGGAAACGGAGTACACCGTCGAGGCTGGCGAGTTCGTCTTTTGTATGGGCGCCATCGAATGTGTCCGCTTCTTCCTGCAACCGCGTGACGGCGGCCTGCCCTGGAATCGCTCCAGCCTGCTCGGTCGTCACTTTCAGGACCACATCGACGCCAACGCCGCGCGCGTCATTCCGCGCGACCGCCGCAAATTCGCGCAGCTCTTCGACAACATCTTTCTTCGCGGATACAAGTACCACCCCAAGTTGCGCCTGCGCCCGGACGAACAGAGAGAATCGCGCGTCCTTAACTGCGCAGCCACCATGGCCTTCGCCAGCGACTTCGACGATGCGCTCGCCTCAACGAAAGCGACAGCGAAGCATCTGCTGCGCGGCCGCTGGTCAGAGCTCCACGCCGCAGACCTGCTCCGTTCCGCTCGCAACGCTCCTCTGTTCATGCGTCAGACCGCGCGCTACGCCATGCAGCACCGCGCCTACAATCCCGCTTCCGCCGAGATCGCTCTCCGCGTCCACTGCGAACAGTGCCCTGATGGCGACAGCACCATAACTCTCGCCGAGGAGCGCGACTCGCTCGGCCTGCTTCGCGCTCGTCTCGACTGGCGCATCTCCGATCTCGAGCTCGAAACGATTCGCCGTTACGCTCAGACCGCCGTCACGTCACTCGCAGAAGTCGCCGAAATCCAACCCAGCTCCGCCTTGCTGAATCGTGACCCGAGCTTCCTCGACCAATGCGATGACAGCAATCACCACATGGGCGGCATGCGCATGGCGGCCTCACCGGATCGTGGCGTTGTCACCCCGGACTTGCAGCTCTTCGGTACGCGCAACGTTTATACGTGCAGTGGAGCTGTCTTTCCGACCTCCGGCTTCTCCAACCCCACGCACACTGTTCTTGCGCTCGCGATGAGGTTGGCCGACCGCATCGCACTTCTCTAACTCGATTCCCGCACGACAAAGGGTACTCTAGTCCAGGCACCGGAGGCCCTTGTGGATCAGGTCAAACTCGCGAACAACGGTCGCCTCACAACAAGGCTCGGTTACGGCTGCTCCTCTATCATGGGTGCGCTCAATCATCGCCAAAGCCTGCGCCTGCTCGAAGCAGCCTACGACGCCGGTATTCGCCACTTCGACGTCGCACCGATGTACGGCTACGGCGAAGCCGAAAGCTGCCTCGGTGAGTTCCTTCAACATCATCGCGACGACATAACCGTCGCCACGAAATTCGGAATCCCTCCACCGAAGCGCGGCGGCGCTCTTCGCGCAGCCCGACGCGTCGTCGGCCCTGTCATCCAGCGAGTTCCCGCGCTGAAGCGTCGTCTTGCTCGTGCCGCCGGCGCCGTCACCGCACCGGTCGCCAAGTCAAGGTTCACCCCCGATGAAGCCCGCGCCTCTCTCGAAAACAGTCTCCGTCAGCTCCGCACCGATTTCATCGACGTGCTGCTGCTCCACGAAGCCGAAGCCCACGACCTCACCGACGACGGACTCCTGCAATTTCTCGAAGCCTCCGTCGCCGAGCGAAAGATCGGCAGCTTCGGCGTTGGCAGCGACAGCAACAAGATTCCGGCGCTCCTGCGCGACCGCGCCTCATACTGCCGCGTCCTTCAGCACGACTGGTCTGTCCTCGATGCGCCCGAAGCATCCTCCACCGCCTTTCACATCCATCACCGCGCGTTGACCGACCGATTGCACATGCTCCACGACACACTGATTTCTGACCCGCAGCGTTGCCGCCGTTGGTCTCAGGCCACCGGCTGCGACCTCGCGAGACGCGAACAGCTCGCATCGCTTATGCTGAAGGCGGCGCTGGTACTTTATCCGGGCACTGTTCTGCTCGTATCTTCCAAAAACCCGGCGCACATCAGAGAGAATGTCCGTGTAGCAGAGGACGCGAGTCTGGAGGAACCGGCTCGTCGCCTCTATCACCTCGTGCAGAGCGAAGGCTTCGCCTCCGCCGCCAATCCATTGCCGGAGGACGGCCGATGAACCGCTGGAAGCGCTGGCGCACGAGCATTCTGCTGATGTTTGCCGTGCTCGGCCCCGGCTTCATCACGGCCAACGTCGACAACGACGCCGGCGGCATCTACACCTACGCCACCGCCGGCGCGCAGTTCGGCTACGCACTTCTGTGGACCATGATCCCCATGGCGATCATGCTTGCCTTCGCGCAGGAAATCTCCGCGCGCATGGGTGTCGTCACCGGCAAAGGTCTCAGCGAGCTCATCCGCGAGGAGTTCGGCTTACGCATCACCGCCATGCTGATGTTCGGCCTCGTCCTCTGCAACCTCGGCGACGTCGTCAGCGAGTTTGCCGGCGTCAGCTCCAGCGCTGGTCTCTTCCACATCAGCAAATGGATCTCGGTGCCCGTCGTCGCGGTCCTGGTCTGGGTGCTCGTCGTCTACGGCGACTACAAGAAGCTCGAGAAGCTCTTTGTCTTCCTCAGCTTCCTCTACATCGCCTACATCATCACCGCGGTGCTCGCGCATCCCAACTGGAGCTCGGCCGTCAAGGACACCCTCCGCGCCCCGCACCTGCGCGATCTACGCAACTCCGACTACCTCTATCTCGCCGTCGGCCTCATCGGAGCCACCGTCGCCCCGTGGCAGCAGTTCTACCTTCAGGCCTCCGTCGTCGACAAAGGCGCCACGCGGTCGCAGCTGAAGCTCGCGCAGACGGATGCAGTCTTTGGCTCCGTCTTTTCCATCGTCGTCGCTGCGTTCATCGTGATTGCCTGTGCAGCCACGCTGTTCGTCGGCAACATCCATGACATTCGAGACGCGGCCGACGCAGCCCAGTCGCTCAAACCCCTTGGCGGCCAATATGCGTCCGTCCTGTTCGCGTTCGGCCTATTGAACGCCTCCATCTTCGCGGCATCAATCCTTCCGCTCTCCACGGCCTACACTGTCTGCGAATCGCTCGGCTTTGAAAGCGGCCTCAGCAAAAAATTCCGTGAGGCGCCTGTATTCTACTGGCTCTACACCGGCCTGCTCATCGTCGGCGCCGCTGTCATCCTCATCTCGAAAGAGCCTCCGGCCAAACTTGCAGTTCTCTCGCAGGTCCTCAACGGCGTGCTGCTGCCGGCCGTACTCGTCTTCATGCTTGTGCTGGTGAACAAGAAGTCGCTGATGGGAACCCGGCGCAACGGCAAGGTTTACAACATCGTCGCCTGGACGATGACCGCGCTCGCGACCATTCTCACCGCTGTGATGCTCGGCGGCCTGTTGAAGCACGCAAAGTAAGTACGCGCTCTGTCCTAAAGCAGCTTGCCTTCCGCCAGCTCGCGAATCAGCGTCAAATCCGCCGCCAGAAAGTCGAACTCCGGCAGGCGCTCCAGCGTGCTCCACTGCATATCGTGAAACACAACGTTTTTCAGCTCGCCCGTAAAACTCTCGATGGTGAAAAACTGAATATGGATGGCGCCGCCGTTGCGATAGTTGTGCCGAATCGCGGTCAGCTCCGGCCCCACCTTCGCGTCGATGCCCAGCTCCTCGTTCAGTTCGCGGGCCAGCGCCTCTTCCGCACTTTCGCCCAGCTCCACCTTGCCGCCGGGAAACTCCCACTTCAACCCCATCGGTTTGTGACGGCTGCGCTGGCAGATCAGCACCTCCCGGTGCGGATGCTCGCCGCGCAGAATCAAACCCGCCACGACGTACCGAAGCGGCTTCGAAGACGTTGCGGAGTTCGTCGGCAGTTTGCGAATGGACCGTTTCACGACTCGCTGTCAGTGTAGACGGTCATCCTGCAGCCAAGGGTTCACCTCTGGATGCGCCACGCCATGTTTACGCGCGCCTCATCACTCAACGATCGCCGCAGGGTAGTACACACTCCAGCCCAGCTCCGCGCTCAGGCGCGCCAGCTCCGCCGACGGATTCACCGGGAACGGCGCCTTCGCAATCGAAAGCATCGCCGCATCGTGAATCGAGTTCCCAAACACCGCATCCGGAGACGAAACGCCCACGCGGGCCAGCGCTGCCACCTTTCCTTCATCGGTCGGCACATCGCGCAGCCGGTCTGTGGCCACGCCGCTCGCGCACTCCACGCACGCAGCCAGCACGCGCTTCGGCTCAATCCCAAACCGCTTCACGCCTTCCTCCACCACCCAATCGCACGTCGAGCTGACCGCCCAGATCTCCGTTCCGGCAGCTTGCAGATCGGTTACCAGCCGCTGCATCTCCGGAAAGATCTGCGTCTCAATCTGCTCATGGAAGAACGTCGCGGCCGCTTCGCGAATCGTCTTTTCTGCAATGCCTCGATAAACCTGCACCATCTCACTGCAGATTGCCAGCTCCGAAACCTCGCCGCCCTTGTAGCGGTCGTATCGTTGCTTCAGCCACGCGGCGGCCTCCGGCGAGAGCAGCCCATTCTCCATCGACCACCACATGAACGCCGATCCGGAATCCGGTCCCCACAGCGTGCCATCGCAATCGAACACCGCCACGCGCGGTGCAATCTCATAAACGCGGGCCAGAAACTCAGTTCTGCTCAGGCTCTGTGCAGTGTGAAGCGTGCTCAAACGGATCTCCGGAGATGCTGAAGTTCTTCTTCAACTCTCTCAGGAGACCATCTTCTTCACAACCTGTCAGACAGGGAGGCCGCAGGTTTGGTACGCTGTCGAAGTCAGCGCTGACCGGCGAAAGTGGGGCGCGAAGGGGCTACACATGTTGGACGAGAACAGGCTTTTTCCCGCCGAGCCTGCGGCGCGGAGTATTGCGGCGCGTTTGTACGCGTCGGTTGCTGGACTGCCGATCATCAGCCCGCACGGGCATACTGACCCGGAGTGGTTCGGCGACAATCAGCCATTCCCCAACCCAGCCGCGCTCTTCATCCAGCCCGATCACTACATCTTTCGCATGCTCTATTCCCAAGGCATCAGCATGGAGTCGCTGGGCATTCCCCAGACCGACGGAAAGCAAAAGGCCGATCCGCGCGAGGTCTGGCGCATCTTTGCGAAGAATTACTACCTCTTCCGCGGAACGCCCACGCGCCTCTGGCTCGACTACGCCTTCGAGAAGCTCTTCGGCCTCAAGGACCGCCTGAGCGCAAACAACGCCGTCGAGTACTACGACATCATCGACAAGGCCCTGCGCACCCCCGAGTTTCGCCCCCGCGCGTTGTTTGAACGTTTCAACATCGAGGTGCTCGCCACCACCGACGCCGCCTTCGATCCTCTGACGCAACACAGGAAGATTCGCGAGAGCGGCTGGAACGGCCGCGTCATCCCCACCTTCCGTCCCGACGCCGTCGTCGATGCCGAGTACATCGGCTTCCGCGAAAACCTCGAAAAGCTCGGCTCCGCCGCGAACGAGAACATCTCGACCTACAAGGGCTATCTGAACGCCCTGCGCAACCGCCGTGCGTTCTTCAAGCAGAACGGCTGCACCGCCACCGACCACGGCCATCTCACCGCGCGCACCGCCGACCTTCCGCTCAGCGAAGCCTCCGCGCTCTACGACCGCATCTACAACGGCAAAGCCCGCGAAGGAGACGTCGAGCTCTTCCAGGCGCAGATGCTCACCGAGATGGCCGGCATGAGCGTCGAGGACGGCCTCACCATGCAGCTTCACCCTGGCGCCATCCGCAACCACAACGCGCTCGTCTACGCGAAGTTCGGCCGCGACAAGGGAGCGGACATCCCTGCGCCCACGGAGTACGTCCGCGCGCTGCAGCCGCTGCTCTCGCGCTACGGCAACGAGCCCAGCTTCACCTTCATCCTCTTCACGCTCGACGAGTCAACCTTCTCCCGCGAGCTCGCCCCGCTGGCCGGCCACTATCCCTGCCTGCGCCTCGGCCCGCCGTGGTGGTTCCACGACTCGCCCGAGGGCATGATGCGCTTCCGCGAGCAGGCCACCGAGACCGCCGGCTTCTACAACACCGTCGGCTTCAACGACGATACCCGCGCGTTCCTTTCCATTCCCGCGCGCCACGATGTCGCCCGCCGCATCGATTGCGCATTCCTCGCACGCCTCGTGGCCGAAGGCCGCCTCGATGAGGACGAAGCCTTCGAACTCGCCCAGGACCTGACCGTCAATCTCGTCCGCAAGGCTTACAAGCTCTAGCTTCGAACGCATCGGCCGGCGCTAAGATAAAGCCCTATGAGTCTGTTCTTTGCTGCCGGATCGCCCACAACGGAACTTTCCCCGGAAGAGTTCCGCGCCCGGCTCTACCAGTCCCTGGACAAGCTGGAAAGACTGCGTCCCCGCAATAAAGTCCTGGCCGTCCCACCGGACTTCACACGCTTTCACTCCAAGGCCGGCGAGCTGACCGACATGGCGTACGAGTACTACGGCGATCGCCTCACCGACGTTCTGCCCGCGCTCGGCACTCACAAACCGATGAGCGATTCGGAGCTTGCAACCATGTATCCGAAGACGCCGAAGAACCTCATTCGGGTGCACGACTGGCGCAATGACATCGTCACGCTCGGCGAGGTGCCCGGCGAATTCATGCTTGAGGTGAGCGAGGGCAAGCTGGACTACACGTGGCCCGCGCAGGTGAACAAATTGCTGCGTGACGGGGGGCATGACCTGATTCTCTCCATCGGCCAGGTGGTGCCGCACGAGGTCGTCGGCATGGCCAATGGCTCGAAGAATATCTTCGTCGGCACCGGCGGCGTGATGGGCATCCATCGCTCGCATTTCCTTGGCGCGGTCTACGGCATGGAGCGCATGATGGGCCGTGTGGATACGCCGGTGCGTCGCGTGCTCAACTATGCCAGCGAGCACTTCGCGAAGAACGTGCCGATCGTCTATGTGCAGACCGTGGTGAACAAAAATGCGCAAGGCGACTTGGTCATGCGCGGTCTCTTCATCGGCGACGATAACGAGTGCTTTGAAAAGGCGGCCGAGCTCAGCCTGAAGTGCAACTTCCAGATGCTCGACCGCGAGATCAAAAAAGCCGTCGTCTTCCTCGATCCGCATGAGTTCAAAACGACCTGGCTGGGCAACAAGAGCGTCTACCGCACGCGCATGGCGCTCGCGGATGGAGCGGAGCTCATCGTGCTTGCGCCCGGCGTGCATGAATTCGGCGAAGACCCAACCATCGACAAGCTGATACGCAAGTTCGGCTACTGTGGCACGCCCGCGACCCTCAAGTATGTGAAGGAAGATCCCGGCCTCGCCAGCAATCTCAGCGCCGCCGCGCATCTCATCCACGGCTCCAGCGAAGGACGCTTCACCATCCGCTACTGCCCCGGCGGCCTTACGCGCGAAGAAATCGAGAGCGTGCACTACCAGTACGGCGACTTGAAAGAGTACGAGAAGAAGTACGATCCCGAGAAGCTGAAGGACGGCTGGAACACGGTTAATGGCGAGGAGATCTTCTACGTCTCCAACCCCGGCCTTGGCCTATGGGCCTACCAGGGCAGGTTTGGCAAATAATGAGTGCGTGGATGGTAGGACCTCATACATTGAAGCGCGCGTGCGTCATCGTCTTGATGACACTGCTTGCCTGCGGGATAGCCACGATGGGCTGTAGCTCGGCCCGAACCGTGACTGTGACTGGTGGCGGGATGACACTGCGTCTGCCGGCGTGGTGGGAGCAGACGCAGAATGCCCACCCCAACCGACTCTTTGAAGCGCGAAGTCCCATGATCCCTTTGCTGCGGGATGCGGGATCGATGTGGATCGAGCAATCACAGTGGCCGAAGGTTCTGCGCGCACCGAGTCATACGTGGACCATGGAGAGCGCCGTGGAGTGGCAGGAGTATGCGGTGGCTTTTGATGACATCCGCATGCATCGTACGGCGGTAACACTGACGTTACATTCGCCGAAGTACACGAGCTTGTGCGTGGATGTGCCGATGATGCTGACCGCACGCTCGATGCAGTGCGCCGTGCTCGGGACGGGCGTGAGTACGGATTATGTGGGCGGTTCCCGGGATGAGGCGGACTACAAGTCCATGCTGGAGAGTCTGCAGTAGACTTGCCTGTCTGACGCAATTGTTGCGCTGTCTGACCGGGGGCCGGTATGCTGGTAGGCGCATCGACGCCGGATTCTGCGCATGCGTCGAATGATTCCAGAACAGATGATTGGAGATTGTGATGGCCAGTGAGCTGCGTTTGCCGAAGTATTCCGTGGGAGTGGGCGACCGGTTCGCGCACCAGGCGAAGGCCCAGTTGTCGGCCTGCATCAAGGCCAGGGAAGCGGGCATCGAGGTGGCTCCTGTGTGGAACAAATCCAACCGCGAGCACACCATCATCGGCAGCGAGCCGAAGGGAACGCGTGAGGCCGCCGACGCAGCCGTAAAGGAACTCGGCTGGAAGTCGCCCTACTTTCTTGATGCCGACCACATCAATCTGAAGAACGTCGAGCGCTTCATCGCGCCGTGCGACTTCTTCACCATCGATGTCGCCGAGGAAATCGGCAAGCCGGCAAAGCCCGAGGATGTGGACGCATTTGTGGAGCGGCATCCGGAGCTGGTCGGCGAGGTCCGCATTCCCCGCATCGCCGAGCCCTTCAAAACCGACGTGAAATTCGTAAAGGGCGTCGCGAACAAATTCCTCGCTGCAGTGCAGGACGCGGGGCGCATCTACCGGTTTCTCGTCGAGAAAAAGGGTGAGGGCAAATTTGTCCCGGAGGTCTCGATGGATGAGACCGACTCGCCGCAGACGCCAGTGGAGCTGCTGATTATCCTTGCCGCCATTGCGGACGAGAAGATTCCCATCCAGACCATCGCGCCGAAGTTCACCGGCCGCTTCAACAAGGGCGTCGACTACGTGGGCGATGTGAAGCAGTTTGCCAAGGAGTTCGAAGAAGACATCGCAGCGATCGACTTCGCGGTGAAGCGTTATGGCCTGCCCGAAAACCTGAAGCTCAGCGTCCACTCGGGGTCGGACAAGTTTTCGATCTACGCGTCGATTCACAATGCGATGGCGAAATTCGACGCAGGCGTGCACCTGAAGACCGCGGGCACAACTTGGCTGGAGGAGCTGATCGGTCTCGCCGAAGCGGGCGGATCAGGCCTGCAGCTCGCGAAGGAGGTCTACCGCGAAGCCTACGCGCACGCCGATGAACTCTGCGCGCCGTACGCCACAGTCATCGACATCGACCGCGCGAAGCTGCCCAAGCCGGAAGAGGTCGACAAGTGGACCAGCGAACAGTACACCTCGGCGCTGCGCCACGACCAGAAGAATCCGGCCTACAACCCGAGCTTCCGCCAGCTGTTGCACGTGGGTTTCAAGGTCGCGGCCAAGATAGGCGAACGCTACACCAGGGAGCTGGAGCAGCACGAGGACGTGATCGCGAAAAATGTGACCACGAACCTCTGGGACCGTCACCTGAAGCCGGTCTTCATCGGCTGACGCTCGCCATCCGGTCCCAAATAAGCCAGAGCCAGGCCCGGAATGATACAGTCGTGGGCAAGCCAGAGATATTGTTCGGAGATGCGCGGAAATGATTGTCGTGCTGATGGGGGTGAGCGGTTCCGGGAAGACAACGATCGGCACCCTGCTGGCCAGCCGCACCGGCACGGTCTTCGCCGACGCCGACGACTATCACCCGCAGGCGAACAAGGACAAGATGCGTGCGGGCATTCCGCTCAACGACGAGGACCGCGAGCCCTGGCTGGAGATTCTCAACGGCTTGCTGCGCGGCTGGAACCAGTCCGGCGAAGGCGGAGTCCTCGCCTGCTCCGCGCTAAAGGAGAAGTACCGGCAGACGCTCGCGAGCGGGATTCCATCGAACGCCATTACGTTCGTCTGGCTGGACGGCGACAAGGAACTGATCGGCGAGCGGCTTGCGCAGCGGCACCACGAGTACATGAATCCCAAGCTGCTCGACAGCCAGTTTGCAACGCTGGAGCCGCCGGCCGACGCCTTGCGGATCGTGAACGATCAGACGCCGGAGCAGGTGGTCGACCAGATTTTGCAGCATATCTCGCTGACGGCCAACGCGCCGCCGGCAAAAGTTTAAGAGGCTGGGCATAAGGAGCTGACATGGCAGGGATGTTTGATCTAACGGGCAAGACCGCGGTCGTCGTAGGCGGAACTTCTGGCATTGGCTTGGCCATCGCACTGGGTCTGGCGGACCAGGGCGCCGATGTGATCGCCACGTCTCGTCGCCAGGAACAGGTGGACGAGGCCGCAAAGCAGATCGAGGCGCGCGGCCGCCGCAGCCTTCGCCTGGCTTCCGATGTGGCCGACCGCGGCAGCCTTCAGTCCTTGTGTGACGCCACCATCAGCGCCTTCGGCAAGGTCGACATCCTCGTCAACTCCGCCGGCAAGATCAAACGCGCCCCCACGGTTGATTTTCCCGAGGACGAGTGGAATTCGATCATGGAGACCAACGTCACCGGCACCCTGCGCTCCTGCCAGATCTTCGGCAAAAAGATGCTGGAAAAGGGTTACGGCCGCATCGTGAACATCGCGTCGCTGAACACGTTCGTTTCGCTCAAGGAGGTCACGGCGTACGCCTGTTCGAAGGCCGCCGTTGGCGCCCTCACGCGCTCGCTGGCAGTGGAATGGTCAGCGCAGGGCGTCACGGTAAATGCCATCGCGCCGGGAGTCTTTCGCACCGCCCTGAATGCGGAATTGCTCGACAAGAGCGAGCGCGGCAAGGAGCTCCGCATGCGCACTCCGATGAACCGCTTCGGCAAGACCGAGGAACTCGTGGGAGCGGCCGTGTACCTCGCCTCCGACGCCGCAACCTTTGTTACCGGCGAGATTCTCGTGGTCGACGGCGGATTCCTCGCGAGCGGCGTTAACCAATAAGTCAGCAGACCCCGACTGGCGGGTGCTTAGACAATCGTTTTTCTTCGAAGTATTGGGCAGCCAGTTGAGCATGAAAGATGCTAGACTGGCTGCCTGCTTTTTAAAGGAGTGAGAAGAGTGAAGAAGCTAGCCCATCGAGCGGCCCTGCTCGGAGCGTCCATGTTGACGACGCTGACGCTGTTTGGACAGACGGCGAACAAAGTCGACCGCCCCTGGATGAACACGAAGCTGTCGCCCGGGCAGCGTGCCGACCTGGTGCTCGAACAGCTCACGCTCGACGAAAAGATCAGCCTCTTGCACGGAGAAGGAATGGCGCGGCAGAAGCATCTCCCGCCGGAAATTCAGGCCGTCCAGGATCAGTCCAATGGCGGCGCGGGCTTTGTGCTCGGCGTCCCGCGCTTGGGCATCCCGCGCATCCAGATGAGCGACGCGGCATACGGCGTTCGCCAGAGCGCGGAGAACGGCCGCTACTCGACCGCGTTGCCTTCGAACGTCGGATCGGCCGCTAGCTGGGACCCGGACGCGGCGTGCGCATACGGCAAGCTGATCGGCGATGAGCTGCGCATGCAGGGTTACAACGCGACGCTCGGCGGCGGCGTGGACATCACGCGCGACCCGCGCAACGGCCGCACCTTTGAGTACATGGGAGAGGACCCTGTGCTGGCCGGCACGATGGTTGGCGCCCGCAGCCGCTGCGAAGGCGCCGAGCACGTCATCTCCGACGTCAAGCACTACGCGTTCAACGATCAGGAGAGCGGCCGCCAGGAGGTGGACGCGGAGATCGGCGAGCGCGCCGGACGCGAAAGCGATCTGCTCGCCTTTGAGATCGGCGTGAAGACCGGCCACCCAGATGCCGTCATGTGCAGCTACAACGGCGTCAACGGAAGCTACGCCTGCGAGAATTCTTGGCTCCTGCACGATGTCCTGAAGGGCGACTGGAAGTTTCCCGGCTTTGTGATGTCGGACTGGGACGCGACCCACAGCACTGTGAAGTCCTCGCACGCCGGGCTCGATCAGGAACAGCCGCTCGATCTGTTCTATGGCGCCGCCCTCAAGAAGGCTGTCGAAGATGGCGAGGTCTCGCAGGCCGAGCTCAACGATCACGTGCGCCGCGTGCTTTGGGCCGAGTTCGCCAGCGGAATCATCGACGATCCGGTGATCCGCGGCGTCGTGGATCCGCAGCACGGATTTGACGTCTCGCGGAAGATCGAAGAGGGAAGCGCCGTGTTGCTGCGCAACAAGGACGCCGTGCTGCCCCTCGATGCGCAGAAGGTGCGATCCATCGCAGTGATTGGCTTCAAGGCAGACTTCGGCATGATCTCCGGCGGCGGCTCCGCGCAGGTGGATCCGCCCGGACAGATCGGCGGAACGCCATGGCGCAAACACATCTGGTTCCCGACCTCGCCCTTGAAGGCGATTCGTGCACAGGCTCCGAACGCGGACGTGACCTTCAGTTCGGGTGCGCAGATTGACGATGCCGTCGCCAAGGCGAAGGCAGCCGATGTCGCCATCGTGTTCGCTTGGCAGTGGGAGTCGGAGGGCGGCGACCTGCCGAATCTGTCTTTGCCGGACAATCAGGACAAGCTGATCGAAGCCGTCGCCAAGGCCAATCCGCACACCGTCGTGGTGCTCGAGACAGGGACTGCAGTCACCATGCCGTGGCTCGACAGCACGTCCGCAGTGCTGGAAGCCTGGTACGGCGGTTCAAAGGGCGCAGATGCGGTCGCGCGCCTCCTGTTCGGAGAGGTGAATCCAAGCGGCAAGCTGCCCATGACATTCCCCGAGAGCGTCGACGAGTTGCCGCGCACGACCATCGCGCAGCCTCCGCCGCCGGTGAACAACGGCGTGCTCAGCTTCAAGGTGGATTACAACATCGAAGGCGCCGCTGTCGGATACAAGTGGTACGAGTCGCAGCATAAGCCCGTGCTGTTTCCGTTCGGATTCGGTCTGTCCTACACCACGTTCAAATATTCCGATCTGAAGGTGAACAAGGATGGCACGTCGGTCAGCGTGACCATTACAAACACCGGAACGCGCGCCGGCGCGGAGGTCGCCGAGGTCTACGCGACGCTGCCCGCGAGCGCAGACGAACCATGGAAGCGCCTCATCGCGTACAAGAAGGTCGAACTGGCGCCGGGCGAGAGCAAGACCGTCACGATGGACATCGATCCAACGTACGAATCCATCTGGGACGTATCCGCAAATCGCTGGACAAGGCCGAACGGCGAGTATCACGTCATGGCCGGCGGATCGTCGGCGGACACACCGATCGAGGCGACGTTCGCCGTGCGGTGAGCGGGAACGACGCCCCCGGGCCGTTACGGAGAGTGGATGCCGTTCGGATGCGATATTTGCCAATAGCCAGGCGGCCCTGGGCGGTCGGAGAAGCGACCTTTGAAGAGAACTTCAAAGTCCACCGTGTCGGTCCCGACCACGTGATCACCATCCAGAACATGACATTCTGCGTGGAAGTGGCCGGCGCGATGTTGCGAGACCATATCGGACAGTTTGTCTATCGATTGGGGGCTTGACATCTCATGCAAGTTGGCCTCCGTCCCCTGCTTCCTCAAAGGATCCGGATCCTTTCGGATTATCTCTTGAATGTGGCTCACCCATCTTTTGGCCTCCGTCCTGCGGTCGGCAGGATCCAGGGGGAGATAGAGGTAAAACGAGACGGATTCCTCCGATCCCTGCTGGCCGCCACCCCGCGGCTCGGCTCGCGACGGTACTTCCTCGCTGACCCCATTCGCATCGACCTGATAGACGGTGGTTGCAATCCCTAACCCGCGGCGAAACTCTCCTCGCTGCGTCGGAACAGGCCGCGCCGGGACCGTGCATTCCACCTCAATGAACGCGAGATTGCTGACTTGAGGAACTCCGGAGGAAGAAAGGCTCAGGATGCTCGACTTCGAGATCGCGCAGGAAGCGATGTGTCCGTTTGCGGTTGCGAAGGAGCTTAAGAGAAGAAGTTCGGCCAGCATTACAGGAGGATGCTAAACGCTCGACTGCCGCGGGGGCGAGAGAAATCAGTGCGCGCCCGCAGGTCCCTTGCCCGGCTTCACCCTCTTGAAGAACCAGACCACGACGATGCATCCCGCGCACAGCATGGAAAGCCAGCGGAACACATCGACGAAAGCCCACGTCGAAGAGGCCTTCAAGAGCTGGCCGTACAAGCTGTACAGCGCGGCCGGGCCGGCGTTCGCGCCGAAGTAGTTGCTCAGGAAGTGCTGCGAGCCATGCACGCTGTTCTGGAAGGCCAGGCTCGTCTGCGGAACGTGGTTGACGATCTCGCTCTGATGAACGTCTGCGCGCCGCACGAGCAGCGTCGTCGCAAGCGAAATGCCAATGGAGCCGCCCACGTTGCGCATCAGGTTGAAGAGGCCGCTGGCGTTGCCGATCTGGTCATTGCGCAGCGTTCCATAAGCCGCCGTGTTGATCGGCACGAATACAAAGCTCAGGCCGAAGCCGGTGATGAGAATCGGGAGGAACAGCGTTGTCGGCGAAATCTGCGTCGTGATGGACCCGAAGTAAAGCGTCGTAAGTCCGAAGGTCAGGAAGCCGAACGTCAGCAGGTAGCGCGGGTCCGCTTTGTTGGAAAGATAGCCGATGACGGGCATGCCGCAGATCGCGCCCAGCCCGCGCGGCGCCACCACCAGGCCCGCCGTGAACGCCGTATAGCCCATCAGCTCCTGGTAGAACAGCGGCAGCACAGTCACCGTCGAGTAGATGCCGATGCCGAACAGGAAGATCAGTGCGCAGCCGATGAGGAAGTTTCGGTCTTTCAGAACGCGAAGGTCGACCAGCGGATCCTTCGTGAACCAAGATTGATAGAGGAACCACACGAAGCTGACGACGAAGGCCAGAAACGCCCAGCGCAGCCAGACCGCGCCAAACCAGTCGACCTCCTGCCCCTTGTCCAGAATCACCTGCAGGCATCCCGTCCAGACCATCAGCGTGCCAAAGCCGATCTTGTCGAAGCGCGACACCTTGGCCTTCGAGATGTACGGTGGATCATGGACGAACCGGCTGATCATGAACACCGCCAGCGCGCCCACAGGAATATTGATGTAGAACGCGTAACGCCACGAGTACGTGTCGGTCAGCCAGCCGCCCAGCGTTGGTCCAAGCACCGGCGCCACGACGACACCGAAGGCAAACACGGCCATCGCCGCGCCGCGCTTACGCGGTGGAAAGCTCTCCAGCAGAATTGCCTGCGATAGTGGCTGCAGCGCGCCTCCGCCCGCTCCTTGTATAACTCGCGCGATCAGGATGAAGGTCAGTGACGGCGCAGCACCGCAGGCAAAGCTCGCAATGGTAAAGATGATGACGCAGGAAATTAAGAACCGCTTGCGTCCGAAGCGCAGCGAGAACCAGTTCGACGCTGGAAGAATGATGGCGTTCGCGACTAGGTAGCTGGTCAGCACCCACGTTGCCTCGTCCGTGGAGGCCGAGAGTGATCCCGCAATATACGGCAGCGCGACCGAAGCGATCGCGGTGTCCAGCACCTCCATGAACGTCGCCAGCATCACCGAGGCCGCGATCAGCCATGGATTGACGCCCTGCGTAACCTCCTGCGGTGCCTCGGCGGCAGCAGAAGACTGTTCGGCTGTGGCGCTAGCGGATGCCATGCGTCAGATGCGCTCTCCACGTGTAGGGACTCGGCAGATATCGCCATCTGCTTGGATGCCTCAGAGTCCAATCGGATGCGTCAGGGGCGATCTTCGGCCAGATTTTATGTTTGTTGCGGCGACACGGTTCGTTCCGGCGGCGGCAGCGGCGAGTGCATCGGGAATCGCCGCTTGTACGAGAGAATCGGCTGCTCGAAGAAGTAGAACGACAGCGTGGCCAGCAACACTGTAACCGGGAATCCGATCAGGAAGCGCGCCAGCTGATAGTGCTCTCCGGACGTCGCGTGCGTCAGGCGCTGACCCAGAAGGTCGATCAGCGGCTCGATAAAGATGTGCAGAACATAAAAGCCATAGCTGATGCGCCCCAGAAAACGCAGCGGAACAGACGACAGAATGTTGTGCAGCCAGCCCGCACGCATGGCAATCGGAAGGATGGCCGTCGCGGCCACGCCCACTCCCAGCAAGCCAAGCGTGAACTGCGGAGCCGACGACAGATAGAAGCTGCCCGCGCGCCAGCTCGCCAGCAGATACAAAACGATGCCACACCAGAATGCCGTCACCGCCCACCGCTCGACGAGCTTCCAGTGCGGTCCGCGCCAGGCCAGCGCCAGCGCCGCACCAAGGGCCAGCGTTCCCGCGTGGGTGAACAGCGAAGGATCCTGCATGGCAGCAAGTTGCGGCGAAACAATGGGCAGATGCGCGAGGACGCGAAAGAACTCAGAGAACGCAACGATCCATAGACTGATCGTCAGCGCCCGCGAGCGAAAGCGCGAAAGCAGCACCAGCGCCGGCCACAGAATGTAAAACTGCTCCTCGACCGCCAGGCTCCACAGATGAAACAGCGGCAGCGGCGAAACAGGCTGCAGCGCTTTCGTGACACATCCCGGCAGGTTCTGCATGAAGCCTGCATAAAGAAACACCGGGCCCAGCTCGCCGACGCGATTGCCTCTCGCGACCGCCGCGAACAGCGCGATCAGCAACACCGCGTAATACAGCGGAAAGATGCGCAGCACGCGACGCATGTAAAAATTCCGCAGCACATGTGGCTGCTCGCGAGAGTCCCACAAGCTGCCCGTAATCAGAAAACCGGATAGCGCAAAAAATAGAATGACGCCGGTCCATCCCGTCGCCGCAAAATAACCGAACGCCCGCACCGCAAAGTGCGAGGAACGCAGCCCACCGCCGTAGTGATAGATGTAAACGAGCAGAATCGCGACGCCGCGCAGGCCGTCGAGTGCGGGATCGCGCCGGCCCGTGGCCGCTCGTGATGACGCAAAGGGCATCGCGCCCAGCCTACGTTTGCGCGCCCAGCGAGTCAACGCCGCGCAGCGCCCGTACTGAATTTCAGCGCCGCACTAAATTTCGTTGAAGAGCTCCGTGCGCGGGTCCTCAGGATTCAGTCGTTGCAGCTCACGCAGAATCTCCTTCGAGCGCTCATCCTGCACCCGCGGCACAACGATCCGTATCTCGACAATCTGATCGCCGCGCTGACCTTCGCGCGTCGCGCTCGGTGCACCCTTTTCGCGCATGCGCAGCTTCTGTCCCGTCTGCGTTCCCGGCGGAATCTTCAGTTGCGCGCGGCCTCCGTGGTGGCCTTCGCCCCCGCCTTTCGGAGCATCAATCGTCGGCACCTCGATGCGCGCGCCCAGCGCCGCTTCCATCGCCGTAACCGGCACGGTGATGTGGATATCGTCCGCCACGCGGCGAAACAGCTTATGATGCCCCACCCGAATGATCAGATAGAGATCGCCAGCCGGCGCACCTTCCGTTCCCGCGTTGCCTTTGCCCGCCAGACGAATCCGTTGCCCGTCGCGCGTTCCCGGCTTGATGCGAAACTCTAGCGGCTCATGCCGCGTGATCACTCCGGAGCCGTCGCACGTCGGGCAGGTGTTCTGCACCTTGCCGCTGCCTCCGCAGCGCGGGCACTGGATGTTGAACTTCATGCGCCCGCCGGTCTGCTGCACCTGTCCCGTGCCGTGGCACTCCGGACACTCCATCGGCTTCCCCACCGCGCCCGTTCCTTTGCAGGTCGGGCACGCCGACTGGCGCTGAATCTCCAGCCGCGTCACCCCGCCGCGAATCGCCGTCCAGAAATCGATCTCCACCTGGTATTCGAGATCCGTGCCCGGCTGCGGCCCACGCGGCTGGCGTCCGCCGCCGCCGAACATGCTGCCGAAGATGTCCTTGAAGCTCGAGCCGAACCCGCTCGATTCCGTCTGCGTCGTGCGCCTTCCTTCCGGCGTGAAGCCGGAAAAATCGAAGCCCGAGAAGTCGAACGGCACACCCTGGCCTCGGCCGCCTGAAGCACCGCGCCCGCCGCCGAATCCTCCGCCACCGCCGCCCGCGCGCGCATACGCCTCCGCCGCTGCCGGATCGATGTTGTCGGAGTAGAAGCCGAGCTGGTCGTAGACCTTGCGCTTCTTCTCGTCGCTCAGAACGTCGTTCGCCTCGGAGATCTCTTTGAACTTCTCCTCGGCCTTCTTGTCCCCTGGGTTCACGTCCGGGTGATACTTGCGCGCGAGCTTGCGGAACGCCTTCCGAATCTCGTCCTGCGTCGCCGTCTTCTTGACACCCAGAGTGCCGTAGTAGTCCTTGGTCTGTGGTCCTGCCATCGTCTGTGCCTCACGCGCTCAGTGGGAGTTTCAGAGCCCCGGTCTTCCGATCCAGAGGAGCAGGCTTGATCCGTTGATTGATCTGCTTCTCGAGCTGAAAACGTGTGCTCTCCAGATCGAAACGGCTCTGCAGATTCATCCAGAACTCCGCACTCATGTGGAAGTATCGGCCCAGGCGGAGCGCCGTATCTGCTGTGATTCCCCGGCGCTCATTGATAATCTCGCCTATTCTCGTTGCCGGAACTCCGATCGCAATCGCGAGTGCGTTTGCGCTCAGTCCCATGGGAACGAGGAACTCCTCGCGCAGCATCTCGCCGGGATGGATTGGAGAGAGAACGCGCTTATAGCGGCGGCGCGATCGTTCAGCGGTGATCGACGATTTCGATCTCGTAGGCATGATTTCCTTTCCATCGGAAGCAAATCCGATATTGATCATCGATTCGAATGCTGTGCCGCCCGTTGCGATCGCCTTTCAGGGCTTCCAGTCGATTGCCGGGAGGAACCGTCAAATCCTGCAGAGACATCGCCGCCTCAATCGCTCGAAGCTTGCGTTCAATAATGGACTCAATGCCGCTGTATCGTCGATTGCGAGCGCCATCGAAGATCATCTCGGCGTCGTCGTCCGCAAAGCTTCCAATCACAACGGGAGTGTATCACGCTGAACGTTATACGCGCGGCGTTCAACGCCCAGCGGTGAACCTCATTTCCGCCCGGCACGGTCTCTTCGGCCCGCGAAAGTCGTTACAGACAACTCGAGCCGCCGTCCTCGGCGAATCCTCTCGTCAGGCCAACGGCTCGTGACCCAGTAACAATCTCAGTTCCAGACGGTGCTGGCCTTGATCGCCTCCACGTTGAAGACCTGGTCCGGTTCCACCTGCTTCATCTTCGTCACGAACTCCTCCGCCTCCTCGCGCGTCGCAAACAGGCTGCGCTGGTACAGTCGCCCCGCGCGCAGTGCGTCACAGCGCCAGAGAATCTCGCCCATGTGCTCGTGCCCGAAACCCAGGTTCCACTGCACCCCCTCCGGCCATTGCCCATCGTTCTTTTCTCTCTGGTTTGTCATCCCTCCGCCACCCTTCTGCCGGCTCCCCGGAGCTTCCTCTCCGGGGTGGTGCCACCCGAAATCCGGCTACTTATTAGAACCCGTTCCACCCGAATTCGATTCGCCTCCACAGCCTCCGCCGTGTCGTTTCTTCGTCATCGTTTTGTTGCCTGCCCGACGCAGAGACAACAAGGAGGAGGCTTCAGGTTCGAAGCTCTCCTCCTTGTAATACGCACCGAAGCTGCAATCGGTTCTGTCGATTACTTCTCCGTGTCAACGTACTCCGCGTCGATCACACCCTCGTCCTGCTTGGGCTGATCCGCCGTTCCCGCTGCGGCTGCATCGCCATCGGTCGGAGCCGACTGTGCAGCGCCCGCGGCCTGGGCCTTGTACAGCGCCTCGGCAAGCTTATGGCTGGCTGTTGTCAGGCGTTCGCGCGCCGCATCCAGCTCCGTCTTGCCCGGGTCGCCGCTCAGCGTTGTCTTCGCGTCAGCCAGGGCAGACTCCACATCGCCCTTGTCCGCCGCCGCGACCTTGTCGCCGCCTTCGCGCAGCATCTTCTCCACGTTGTAGACCATGGAGTCGAGCTGATTGCGAGCCTCGATCTTGTCCTTGGCCTCTTTGTCCTCGGCCGCATGCGCCTCGGCGTCCTTCGCCATGCGCTCGACCTCGTCCTTGCTCAGACCCGAAGAGCTCGTGATCGTGATCTTCTGGTCCTTGCCCGTGGCGTTGTCCTTCGCCGTCACGTTCAGGATGCCGTTCGCGTCGATGTCAAACGTGACCTCGATCTGCGGCATGCCGCGCGGGGCCGGCGGAATGCCACCCAGCTTGAACTTGCCCAGCGTGCGGTTCTGGTTCGCCATCGGCCGCTCGCCCTGCAGGACGTGGATCTCGACCTCGGTCTGGTTGTCCGCGGCGGTCGAGAAGGTCTCCGTCTTCTTCGTCGGGATCGTCGTGTTGCGCGGGATCATCGGCGTCGCCACGCTTCCCATCGTCTCGATGGCCAGCGTCAGCGGCGTCACATCCAGCAGCAGCAGGTCCTTCACATCGCCGGCAAGTACTCCGGCCTGGACTGCCGCGCCGATCGCCACTACCTCGTCCGGGTTCACGCCCTTATGAGGCTCTTTCCCGAAGAGCTTCTTCACCAGCTCCTGAATCGCCGGCATGCGGGTCTGTCCGCCGACCAGCACGACCTCATCGATCTTGCTCGCCTCCACGCCCGCATCCTTCATGGCCTGCTTGCACGGCCCAACCGACTTCTGCAGCAGGTCGTCGACCAGCGACTCCAGCTTCGCACGGGTCAGCTTGCGCACCAGGTGCTTCGGGCCGGAGGCGTCCGCCGTGATGAACGGCAGATTGATCTCGGTCTCCTGCGCAGTCGAAAGCTCGATCTTGGCGCGCTCCGCGGCGTCCTTCAGCCGCTGCAGCGCCATCTCGTTGCCCTTGGACGTCAGGTCAAGCCCGGTCTCCTGCTTGAACTCGGAGATCAGCCAGTCGACGATGCGCTGATCGAGGTTGTCGCCACCCAGATGCGTGTCGCCGTTGGTCGACTTCACCTCGATGACGCCCTCGCCAACCTCGAGGATCGAAATGTCGAAGGTTCCACCGCCGAAGTCGTACACGGCGATCGTCTCGTCCTTCTTCTTGTCCAGCCCATAGGCCAGCGCCGCCGCGGTCGGCTCGTTCACGATGCGCTTGACGTCCAGCCCTGCAATCTTGCCGGCGTCTTTAGTCGCCTGGCGCTGCGCGTCGTTGAAGTACGCAGGCACCGTGATCACGGCCTCGGTCACCGAAGTGCCGAGATAGTCTTCCGCCGCCTTCTTCAGTTTCTGAAGGATCATCGCCGAGATCTCGGGCGGGGTGTACTGCTTGCCCTGCGCCTCCACGGCGACGTGATCGCCCTGCTGGACGACCTTGTAGGGCACCATCTTCATCTCGTCAGAGACCTCGTTATAGCGCCGGCCCATGAAGCGCTTGATCGAGTAAATCGTGTTCTGCGGGTTCGTAATCGCCTGCCGCTTGGCCACCTGGCCGACCAGCCGCTCGCCATTCTTCGTAAATGCAACAATCGACGGGGTTGTACGCCCGCCTTCCTCGTTGGGGATAACCTTGGGTTCGCCACCCTCCATCACGGCCACGCAGCTATTGGTCGTGCCGAGATCAATTCCGATAATCTTTCCCATCGTCCTGCTCCTCGAGTCCGGGCGTCGGGCCCGGAAGCGTCTTTCGACTCCCTCACTGTACGATGTGAGTGAAGTACTGTCAATGTATCTGATGCTTTTCCAGGCAATCGGTTTCGTTCAAAACGCGCTTTTTTGCGCAAAAACCGCTCTAAAACGCACTCGAAAAAATGGCCCGCGAAGGCCCCGAGGGGTAACCATTCTTGGGAATTGCGCCCTGGCAGGCGGCTTGCCATACTCGGGCCAGATGCCTCGCAGGCCGGAGTCCCCCATGCCGTTTCAGCGCCCCTCCAACCGAATCAAGGCCACGCTCTCGTCCCTTGTTTTGATGCTGCTCGTGGCCGGTTGCGCCGATGACGGCGTGGTCTATGACACACCGCAGAACCCGGTTTCCGGCAACTGGCAGGTCAGCGCAACTGGTAGCGTGGCGCTGCCACGCATCTCCGGCTCTCTGACCGACGGCACGACGAACACCGGTTCGACCCCTGTAACGGGCATCTTTCACGCCGATGCGACCACGGGTTGCGCGACGGTCACCGATCCGATCTCGATGAGCGGATCGACCGACAGCAACGACGTCACCACGCTGACCGGATCGGTTGCGGGTGGAACGCTGACCATCACCGGAACGCTGTCGGCGGACGGACGGTCCCTTTCAAATGCGACGATGAATGTCTCCGGAGGGCAGTGCGCCTTTGTCGCGGCGGCGCAGGCGACGGTGCAGAACTACAGCTCGGTCACAGGAACGTATGCAGGAAGCTTTTCAGACGCGACCGGACCGGTGATGAACGTGACCGCGACGCTGTCGCAGTCACCGGACGGCGATACCGACGGCAACTTCACGCTCAGCGGCACGGGCAGCTTCGGAACGAATCCGTGCTTCATCAGCCCGGTGACCGTAGTGAATTCGGCGGTGAGCGGAGGCAACTTCATCCTCACGTATACGGACAACACCAAGGGCAACAGCGTTACCGCGACGGGAACGTTCTCGCCTGACGGGACGACGCTGACGGTGACCAACTGGTCGCTGACGGGCCCGTGCGGAGCGGACCAGGGGACGGGAACGCTGACGAAGCAGTCCGGCAGTTAGGCAGTGAAGAGTCAGGAAGTCAGCGAGCCAGTCTTTGTGACTCGCAAACTTTGACTCGCTACCGTGAACTCGCTAACTTACGGGATCCCGCTTCTTTCCCCGTAGCAGAAAATACGCCAGCAACAGACCTCCGCCCACGGTGCCGAGCACACACTCGGTCGCGGAGAGGCCGCGCGGGCCGAAGTGGTCACCGCCCCAGCCGTCCAACCGGATCATGTAGAGCACGGGGATATTGCCGAGCGAGTTGATGATGGAGTAGCGGCCGCTTCCACTTTTGCCGGAGACGCCGAGAAACTCCAGCACGACCGCCGTGAAGAGACCGTAGGCGAAGCCGACCGTGAGCAGGTAGAGCGTGGCGCCGAGCAGATAGGTGGAGGGACGCATGGGACCAAACCACAGCACGGTAAGCGTAAGTGCGTTGACGACACCGGCGCTGAGGTAGGCGACCGGGGCGGGGATGCGTGCCGGAACCAGCGGCGCGGCAATGGAACCTGCAGCCATCAGCAGACCGCCGACCAGGCCGTTCATCCAGGCAACGCTGTCGCCGCTGAGACCATAGCTGGCGGCGACGCCGGGGATGAGACTGATGGCTGCGCCGGTGGCCATAGGGAAGAGCATGCACAGCGTGTAGGGAATCGCCTCCCAGCGGAAGAAGGTGGCTTGGAACTCCTGCCAGATGTTGCGCATCGTCGCCGCAAACGAGCCCGTGGCGATCGTGTCCTGTCGTGGAGCTGCAAACGCGAACAGAGATGGAAGCGCAATGAGGGCGAAGGCCACAAGACCGAGCGTGTTGTGGGAGACGCGCGAGCTGAGCCAGAGGAGAATGCTGACCGAGAGCGCGCCGAAGCCGAGCGAACCGGCCTGATAGAAACCTGAGGCGACGCGCTTGGAGCGCTCCGAATGAAGAGCGCCCATCATGCCGCCGCAGCTGGAGACGACGAGTTGGCTGAGGCAGGCGCTGAGGAACAGCAGGAGTTTCGTTCCTTTTGCGGTCAGGCTGGGCTGGTGAAAGGCGAGCGCCATCAGAAGGCCAGCGAGAACGCCGCCGCTGAGCAGCCAGGTACGGCGGCGCACAAAGAAATCGGTGATGGGGCTCCACAGGAAATAGAGCATTGTGGGCAGAGCAATCAGGCTGATGAGCGCCGACTGCGCGCCGCTGCCGATGCCTTGCCTGCTGAGGAGAAACGCGAGGACGCCGCCCTGAACGACGCCATTGGCGACGACCGCGGAGGGCGCAATGAGGAAGCCGAAGAGCCAGGGGCGCTCGGGGCGCGCCGGCGTCGTCGTGTGGTGCGGAGCTGTAAGAGCCGCTTCCGCGCCAACGGCTTCGATCTCATTCATTCAGGGAAGGTATCACGCAGCTTGCGGCGCGAGATATGAGCTTCGATCTACGGTGCTGGAGGCAGGATGTATTCGTTCGTGAGAGCGTTCAGGCATTGCAGCGTGTTGGGGCAGAGGCCGGCGAAGCGTGCGGCGAGCCACGCCTGCGGTGTGATGGTGATCTCGGCCGAGCCGTGCGAGACGGCTGAGACGATGCGGCAGGCGGCGTGTTCGGCGGTGGTGGAGACGAAGGGAGTTGTTGCGGCGAGGTCGAACCAGCGTTTTTCGGCGTCGACATCGCCGATGAACTTTGCGTGCGCCTCACCGCCGGTGCGCATGAGGCCGGGGCAGACGGTGGTGACGAGGATATCGGCCTTGCGAAGTTCCGCGTGCAGACCTTCGGAGAGGCCGACGAGGGCAAACTTGGAGGCGGTGTAGGGGAGCATGTGAGGCACGGCGAACTTGCCGCCGATGGAAGCGATGTTGACGATGGCGGCGCGACGGTTCCAGCCGGGCATGGGATATTGCTCGCGCAAGCGAGGCAGAGCGTGCCAGAGGACGTGGAGCGCGCCGAAGAAGTGCGTGTCCATGGCGCGGTAGAAGGCTTCGAGAGGCTGCGCTTCGGCGGGACCGACCTCGATGATGCCGGCGTTGTTGACGAGGACATCGATGCGGCCGAAACGGGCGAAGGCTTCGTCGACGAGGCGGCGGCAGTCTGCGGGCCGGGTGAGATCCGCGGCGACGAGATAGAAGTCGTCGGGATGAAGATGCGGGTGCTCGGCGAGAAGCGAGTCCTGTGCGGATTGGAGCTCCGCGAGATCGCGCGCGGCGAGGACGAGACGGATAGGACGGCGGGCGAAGCGTGACGCGATGGCGTAGCCGAGACCGCGGGAGCCTCCGGTCACAAGAACGACTGCGCCATCGGGCGGCGGGGACGAACGCAGAGCGCGCGCGGCGACCACGGCAGTGGCGGCGAGACCGGCACCGAGACCGGCGAGATAGAGAGGATTGAGGCTGCGGGCCATGCGAGGTTCTCCTTGCGGCGTTTGGCCTGTTGGATGCGAATTGGTGCTCGGGGTATTCTTGTGCCGATGGCTACGAGGCGCAAGTCGAAGGGAGCGTACATGATCTCGGCGGTGGCCGAGATGTACGACATTCATCCGCAGACGCTGCGGCTGTATGAGCGCGAGGGGTTGCTGCGGCCATCGCGTTCTGAAGGGAACACCCGGCTTTATACGGACGACGATCTGGAGCGGCTCGAGTTCATCCTGAATCTGGCGCGGGACCTGGGCGTGAATATCGCGGGGATTGCGATTGTTCTGCAGATGCGCGAACGGATGGAAGAGATGAACCGGCAGATGCAGGGCTTTGTGGAGTACGTACGGAGCGAGATGCTGGCGCGAATGCAACAGGCGCAGGGGCAGCAGGCGGGGCTGGTGCCGCTGAAGAGGCCGGTGGTGGTGAGCCGCGAACCGGCAAGCACGCCGGCGAAGAAGCGGCGGCGGTAGAGTCCGCGGCTCGGTGGATGGGGCGGTGGCTTTCGATGCGCGAAAGAATCGGCTTGGCGGCGGCCGCGCTGGAATAAACTGAAGAGACGGGGTTCCGGGGCTCGAATTGCTGAGAGCAGCCCTTCTTCCAGACGATGCACATTGCACTACGTGTTTTATTTTGGGTTGCGGCCACGGGGTCTGTGACCTCCTGGATTTATTGCGGCATGGTGGCGGCGGCGGCGGCGCGTTTTGCGCGGCGGCGGCGACGCGAGGAGCGCGTGCCGGCAGACTTTCTGCCTCGGCTGAGCGTGCTGAAGCCCGTGCACGGCACGGAAGAGGGCATGGAGCGGAACTTCGAGAGCTTCTTCGAGCAGGACTATCCGGAGTTCGAGCTGCTGTTTTGCGCGCGGCATGAGACGGATGAAGGGCTGCGGCTGGCGAGGCGCGTGGCGGAGCGCTATCCGCAGGTGAACGCGAAGTTCGTGACCTGCGGCGAGCCGATGCCGAAGTTTCATAACGCGAAGGTGTACTCGCTGGCGAAGCTGGATTCGGTGGCGGAAAACGATCTGTACGTGACGAGCGATGCGGATGTGCGGGTGCGGCCGAACTATCTGCGCGCGATGGTGCAGAACCTGAAGGACCCGAAGGTGGGGCTGGCGAGCTGCGTGTATATCGGCACGGCGCATGGGGGCGCGGGATTTGTGTCGAAGCTGGATGCGGTGGGCAAGAGCGTGGAGATGACGAGCGGCGTGCTGGTGGCGGACATGATTGAAGGCACGAAGTTTGCGCTGGGCGCGACGATGGCGGTGCGACGGAAGAGCTTCCAGGATGTGGGCGGGTTCGGCGAGCTGGGGCAGTTTTATGCGGACGATTTTGTGCTGGGGAACCGGCTGGCAGCGCAGGGCACGGGCGTGAAGATGGCGACGCATGTGATCCGGCTGATGGTGCAGGATTCGCCGTTTGCGTTGAGCTTCAGGAACCAGTTGCGGTGGATGCAGAGCACGCGGCGGTCGCGTCCGTGGGGACACCTGGGCAGCGGGCTCACGTTTGCGATGCCGTATGGCCTGTTGGGATTTGTGTGGGGATTGGCTTCAGGGCATGCGGTGATAGGAGTGCTGTGGCTGCTGGCGATGGTGGTGAATCGATGGGTGCAGGCCGCGTCGATTCTAACGGCGCTTGGCGATTCGGAGTGGATTTCGAATGCCGCGATCTATCCGCTGCGGGACATGCTGGGCACCGTGTTGTGGGTGGCGAGCTATGGCGGAGAGAATTTTTATTACAGAGGGAAGATCTACAAGCTGAAGCACGGCGGGAGGGTCGAGGCTCCGGAGTAGCGGCCGCGGTGGTTGGTTTCACGTGGGGAAACAGACGGGGCGCGTCCGGCTCGACGCGCCCCTATTCATGCAACAGCACCTGTGGTTAAAGGTGTCCGGCGATGGTCATAGTCTGCTTAGGAGCCCGCGTTTGCAGGGTTCGTGGGAGCGTTGTTGCGCGCGCCTACGGCGAGAGCGAGCTCACTGCCGCTCGGAATTTTGAAGTTGCTGCGAGTGGTGGAGACGAAGACGCCGGAGTTGCGGCTGGCGATGCGGCTGTGGAGGTCGACGCCTTTGACGACGCCCAGCTGATCGACGCGCAGGGTTCCATCGTTCCATGTGTTCGGCACCTGCTCCGTCTGGCTGTAGGAGTCGTTCATCTCATTGCCGGGAGTGTAGAGGCCGACGATGGTGGCCTTGATGGGAATGGTCTGCCCATTCTTAAGCAGGGCCTGATTGAAGCGAACCGCGAGCCGCGATCTGCCGGGGACGTTCATGTCGTCGGTGCTGATTTTGCCGAGGAGGGTGTCGCCGCGATGGAGCTCAACGCCGTCGTTGAGATGAACGGTGTCGCTAAGCGTGGCGCGAATCTGTTCACCGCTGCGGGCCTGGTCGGCGTCCAGGGTTCGATTGAGGGAGGCGCGCGCGGGCACCATGCGCTCGGCTTCACGAGAGCCGTTTTGCGCGCAGGCCTGACTTAGAGGCGCTAGTACCGCGAGGGAAAGAGTGGCAATGGATAAAGCTGCTGTAGAACCTTTCATGGGTGTGCTCCCGGAGATCGTATGAGCGGGCGCGGAATTGCGCGGGGCCACGATCTCTCTTTATGGAAGACGAAGGAGAGTACAGGTGCAGTTGCATGTTTTCATGCGCGGAAACTGCTTGCCGTGCGAGCGAAGTCTGGGCTCGCGAAGAGCGGTTGATAACAGGTGCGTTAGTACCATTTCAGCGATATGGAAGAAGGAAAATTTATTGTGGTGACGTTTTGCGATGTGCGACGTCATGGGCGGGCAGTGCATGAGAATGCGATTCCATTTGCATGCGGTGGATGGCGCGAGCAGAGAGCTCAGTTGCGATTGGAGAGGAGTGTCTTGCCGCCGGAGTCGGCGAGATCGACGACAGGGCCCTGCGGGGCGAGGAACTTTTCGCGCGCGCCGGGATGGTAGGTGAGCATGAAGATGCGGTGCGGGCCGCGCCAGAGTCGGGAGAGATCGTCATTGCTGAGGAAGATGGAGGGCAGGCCGTCGGGTGCAGAGCTGCCGGGCCAGAAGCTTCCAAACCAGGGGCCGTTGACGCGTCCGTTGACGAGGAGCGCGGGCTCGCGCGTGTAGAAGAGCAGCGAGGAGCCGGAGGTGAGTTCGCCGTCGATGAGGATGAGATCCCCGGGACGCTTGTGCGCGTTGATGGCGAGCGCGATGTCTTCGGAGCCGAGGATGGGATTGAAGCGGACGTAGCCGGAGTGCGCGGCGAGCAGCATGGCGGTCATGGAGACGGCGATGAGCAGGTTCGCCGCGAAGGTGCGCGACGGTTTGTCGATCGCGGTGCCGCTTCGCCGGACCAAGTGCTGGATGGGACCGAGAACGAGCGCCGCGATGGCGACGACGATGAGCGGCCAGCGGAAGAAGCCCATGGCGCTGCCGGTGAGATCGAAGATGTGGCCGAGTGAGAGATTGTAGAGCGCGGGATTGGAGTTGAGGAGGTCGTTGAGCGTGATGCCGGCGCGCGGATGAGGCGCGGTGATGGCGAAGTATCCGCAGACGAGGAAGAGAAGCGTACCGATGGGCACGAGGCCGTAGAGCGAGCTACGGAGGATGTGTTTACGTGCGCCGGAGGCGAAGGGGATGGTGTCGGCGTCGGATGGTGCGGCGAGGCTGCGGACTTCGGAATCGGCCGCGGCGAGCAGAGCACCGACGAGAAGAGCGAGCGCGGGCAGCGCGGGGAGGTGGTAGTACTCCTGGCGCGAGGAGAGCGTGAAGAAGCCGAGGATGATGCCGGCCCAGAGGAGCAGCGCGAGAGAGGCTTCGCGGATGCGCGGGCGTGGATTGAGACGCGAACGGCGTTCCGCTTCTGCTCGCCGGGAACTGCGAAGTTGTTTGACGGCGGCGATGATGGCGGAGGGTAAGAACGCCGCCCAGGGAAAGAGCCACACGAGGAGCAGGAGCCAGAAGATGGGAATGGGGACCTGGCCGTAGTCGTGAGGGATGCGGCGGCCGAGGAAGCGAGCAATGTGCTCGTTGTAGAGGTAGAACCATGCCCAGCCAGCTTTATGTGGCAGCCCAACTCCAGTAGGCATGGCGATGGCGGGGTTGCGGAGCGCCGCGAGGATGTGCCAGGGGAGAGCGATCGCGAGGAAGAGAAGTGTGGAGGGGAGAAGCGAGAGCTTGCGGAGGAGATGGAGTTCGCGGGTGAAGGCGAGATAGAGGATCGCGAAGAGGACGGGGAAGACGATGCCGATGAGACCCTTGGTGAGGAGATTGAGGGCGAGGACCGCGGCGAAGCCGAGCATGGGAAGGAGCGGGGAGTGAGAGATCCTGCGAACCCTCGTCTCAGAGGCGAGACGTGGGGCACCCGAGCTTGTGGTGGAAAAGCGGTCGACGGTTGAGGTGAAACGGAGATCATCGGGGTTCTTCGACTTCACGCTTCGCGCTTCGCTCAGAATGACGGCAGAATTTTCGCGGACGGTGGCTCTTTCCACGGCGATGAGGAAGAGGTGAACGGCGAGGGTCATCCAGAGGGCGATGAGGATGTCCGGGATGTAGAAGCGTGTGTAGAGCCAGGGGCCGATGGAGAGCGCCATCGCGAGTGCGGCGTAAAGGCCGCCGCGGTCGGGCGTGTGCGCGGGCGAGATGGCGGCGAAGAGGCGGATGCCGAGCGCGTAGACAGCGAAGAGCAGAGCGAGGACGCCGAGAGCGAGCGGAAGGCGTGCGACCCAGTCGTGGACGCCGAAGAGATGCATGGAACCTGCGGCCATCCAATACATGAGCGGTGGCTTGTCGAAGAAGCGGATGCCATCGATGTAAGGGGTGACGTAGTCGTGGCGGAGCATCATCTCGCGGGCGACTTCGATGTAGACGGAGTCGACGTCGTCGAGCAGGCCGGGAGAGAAGATGCCGCCGAAATAAAGGATGAGCCAAGGGAGCGTGATGAGGGCGAGCGAGCTCCATCGCCAGCGGCGGGGCGCGGCGGTGCTTTCTCGAGTGGGGAGAGGGAGGTTCTCCGCCCCAGCCATTAAGCTGGCCGAGGGCCCCGAGGTCGAAACTGCTGAAGGAGACGTCACGTGCGAGGGGTCTCCTCTATGGTCTCACGGAGGCACCAGCGCGTGGCCTGTGGGATCGGCGGGAAAGCGGATCCCAATTCAGGGATGGCAGAACGAAGGGCACGGCGACTGCACACAGGTCGCGATTCAGTTTCGAGTTGCCGGTTTCCAGTTGTGAGTGGAAGCAGATTGCTCAATGTGTGGACGAGGACGATCGGAGCGGGCGATCGGTGAGGAGCGCTTTGCCGGAGGTTTCGTGCAGGAGGATCTGGCGCGGACCGAGAAGCTTGTCCACTTCGTCGCGATGTTCGAGCGGAACGAAGAGGATCTTGCGCGGGCCGCGACCCCATTGGGCGAGCAGATCTTGCGGGGTGAGGAAGATGTGCGGCGCGTCCGGGAAGAGGCTGCCGAAGAGCATGGAGGTGCTGCGGCCGTCGACGAGGAAGACGCGATGGCCGAGATAGAAGGGAATGGAGGAGCCGTAGGCTTGATCGCCGTAGAGCATGACTTCAGTGTCGGGGTCGATGGAGTGATCGGCCTCGAGGTGCTGGATGGTGGATGCGAAGTCGCGCGAGGAGAGCATGGGAGCGAAGCGAACGAGCGCGATGTGCGCAGCGAGGAGGAAGACCGCTGAGGTGAGCGCGATAGTGAGCGTGGACGCGACGGCATGACGGCGCGCGCGGAGAATCCACGCGGCGAGCGGGCCGATGGCGAAGACGATGGCGGCGAGCGCGGCGGGGAGCCGGAGCGCGGCGAAGGATGGGCCAGTGAGATCGAAGAAGTGCGACATGGACAGTGTGTAGTCGCCGACGCCGCGATGCGCGAGGAGTGAGCCAATGTCGGGAACAAAGGCAAGGTGGCGCGAGGTCCATAAGCCGTAGGCGAGCGCGGCGGAGATGGCGAGACCGAGCACGGTGAAGGACACATGCCCGAAGGTGATGAGCGAGTGAGGCGAGTCGCGGTGTCGGGGATGCTGCTCGATGGATGCGAGCGCGGCTGCAATCAGCAGAAGCAGCGGAAGGTAGATGGGGAAGGTGTAGTACTCCTGGTTGGTGGAGAGTGAGAAGAAGACGAGGATGATCGCGGAGAAGAGCGTCAGCATCACCACGGAGCGTGCGCCGAAGGTGGGGTAACGGAAGCTCTGCCAGTTGGCGTCGTGGATCTGGTGGCGTTTGCGCTGGATGGCGGCGATGGCGACAGCGATGGCGGCGGGAGCGAAGAGACTCCAGGGGAAGAGCCAGACGATGTGAAGCGTCCAGTAGAGCGCGGCGGGGAGCTTGTTGTAGTCGCGCGGAACGCGAGTGCCGAGGAAGCGCGCGACGTGTTCGTTGTAGAGGTAGAACCACGTCCAGCCCGCGTGAGAGGGGAAGCCGGAGTTGGCGGGCATGGGCACCGCAGGATTGCGCAGCGCGGCGAGGATGTGCCAGGGGGCGGCGATGGCGGCGAAGAGTGCAAGGCCGGTGAAGGGATGGAGGCGTCCGACGCGACGCCACTCGCCGATGAGGGTGAGGAAGAGGGTGACGGAGGCGAAGAGGAAGACGATGGCGACCAGGCCCTTGGTGAGAACGGCGAGGGCAAGGGCGCTCCACATGAGGTAGGCCCAGAAGCGCGGATGTTGAGTCTGAGTTTCGAGCGCGCGCAGCGCGGCGTAGATGGAAAGCGCCAGCAGGAGCGAAAGCAGAGCGTCGGGGATGAAGATGCGCGTGAAGAGAAAGACCCCGGCTGAGGTGAGGGTGAAGATGGCGGCGTAGAAGCCGACCCTCTCCGAAAAGGCGCGCCGTCCCCATGCGTAGCCGAGCAGAGCTAGAGCAAGCACGGTGAGCGTGAGCGGGAGGTGAATGGCGAAGGCGTTCTCACCGAAGATGCGGAGACTGGCGGCGGCCAGCCAGTAGGGCAGCGGCGGCTTTTCAAGATAGCGGATACCGTTGACGTGGAGCGTGACCCAGTCGCCGGTGCGGAGCATGGCCTGCGCGGCCTGCGCGTGCGTCGCGTCGGCGTCATCGAGAAGCGAAGGCGTGGCTGCAGCGGCGAGGAAGAGTGCAGCCCAGAGCGCGAGGATGACGATCACGCTGCGGCGTGACCACGGTTGGGGATCGGCTGCAGGCACAACCGGCATCACGAGCACGCTGTGCGGTTGCGGCGGATCGATGGCGACGGCGCGAAGGTGTGGCTGCGCCGCGACGGAAGATCCGGGAATTTCAGAGAGGGATTGGGATCTCATTCGGAAAAGCCACAACCTGCCCATGTATCTTGCTTAAGAAGGACGCACTCGAAGGAAAGAAGGATTCAAAATTCAATGCCCACCTTCGCGGCCATCGATATCGGGTCGAATTCGTGCAGGCTGGCGATCGCGTCGGTCGAACAACACAAGCTTAAGACGTTATATGAAGACCGCGAGGTAACGCGGCTGGGCGAGAGTGTGTTCGAAACGGGAATGATCTCGCCGGAAGCCATGGCGAATACGATCAAGGCGCTGAAGCGATTCCATAAGGCCGCTCAGACCTATGTTGCCGATAGGGTGAGAGTGGTAGCGACAAGCGCGATGCGGGATGCGCGCAACTCAGAGGCGTTTCGCGCTTGGGTGAAGTCGACGACGGGATGGAATGTGGAGGTGATTTCGGGGCTCGAAGAAGGGCGCCTGATTCACCTGGGGATTGTGACGCATGAGGCGGGAGCGCGGGGGCGATGCCTGCTGATCGATTTGGGTGGAGGGAGCTGCGAGATCACATTTTCGGATCACGGCCGGATTCACAGCATGGTGAGTTTGCCGTTGGGAGCGGTGCGTTTGCAGCAGGAGTTTTTGCGCAGCGATCCGCCGAATAAAGACGATGTGGCGAGGCTGAGAAAGTTTATCGACCGCGAGCTGCGGCGCGGCGAACGAAAGCTTGGACAGCCGCGTGTTGGGCTGGTGATTGCGACCTCGGGAACGGCGGCGGCGCTGGCGGAGGCTTCGCATGCGTTGCCGGCAGAGGACGTGATCGAGCGCGCGCCGACGAAGAATTCGAGAGGAAAGCGAGCGCGGTCGCGCGATGTTTCGCTGATGACGAACGCGGCGGCGGTGCGACGGATTGCGGACCGTTTGCTGAAGATGAACAACGCTCAGCGCGCGGCTGTGCCGGGAATTGGGCCGCGCAGGTCGGAGATTATCTGCGGTGGAGCGCAGGTGTATGCGGCGCTGCTGGAGCGGATGGGGTTGCGAGGGTTCCGCTATTCCAGGCTGGGACTGCGCGATGGCATGCTGGCGCAGATGCTCGCGGAGACCGATACGCGAGCGAGCGTGCATCGCACGATGGAGGCTGAGCGCTGGGAGGGTGTGGTGCAGTTGTGCAGGCACTACGGCGTGGACCTGAAGAAGGCAGCGCAGCACAGCGAGCAGGCGGCGCAGATCTTCGATCAACTGGAGCGCGTGCATGAGCTGCCGGAGGAGTACAGAGTGTGGCTGCGTTCTGCCGCGATGATGCAGGGCGTGGGCAAATACATGAACCACCAGGGAAGGCACCGGCACACGCAGTACATCATTGCGAACTCGGAGATTTTTGGATTCTCGCCGCAGCAGCGGGCAATTGTAGGGGCGATCGCGCGCTATCTAGGCAAGACGCGGCCGGACCCGATGGATCGGGTGATGCGCACGGTTCCGATGGAAGAGCACGGACACGTGATTAAGGCCGTGGTGCTGCTGCGGCTGGCCCAGACGCTGAATGAAGACCGGGCGAATTCGGCGGTGCGCGTGCGCACCAGGGTGTATCCGAAGCGGGTGATCCTGGAGCTGCTGCCGCAACGCGGCAATGGTGAGCTGGAGCTGTGGTCGCTGAAGAAAGAGGCGGCTTACTTCCGCGACGTCTTGCGGCGCGAACTCTTTGTCGAGCTTGCGTAGAGCGCTTTCACGACGCGGGGGTCGAGAAGCCACAGAAGGGTGGCGGGGCCGCGCTGCATGTTGAACCTTGCGATGGAGCCTTTGCGGAGGCGAATGCGGGTGCGCTCGCGAGCGCCGTCGTGTCCGTTGGCGCCGCAGACAAGCTGCATGACGAAGGACGTGATGTTGGGGTTGTGGCCGACGACTAGCACGTTTTCGTAGGACGAGCACTCATGCAGCAGGCGCTGGAACTGAGCCCAGGTGGCGGTGGGAGCGAGCGCGTTCGAAATGAGGATGGGCGTTTCGTAGCCGGTCTCGGTGCCGACGAGTTGTGCCGTCTGCAGGCTGCGCTTGAGCGGGCTGGAGACGATGAGGTCAAAGTTAATGGTGAGTGTGTTGAGCACGTTGGCCAGATGCAGGCAGTGGCGTTTGCCGTCTTTGTCGAGCGGGCGCTTGACGTCGACGGCGGGATTGGTGCGGCGTGTGCCGGCGCTGGCGTGACGAAGAACGAAGAGATTCATGCGGGGTCTTTTTCCGGGGTTTGCATTGCCGATATTTGAGGGACTTCGGGCTGGGCGGGGGGCTCGCCGGGTTCGTGGTGAAAGACGCCGGGGTCGGGTTCAGGCAGCGGCGGCACGGGCGGCTCGGGATCGGAGACCGGGTCGCGTTCGGCAGCGTCAAAGGGAACCCGAGACTGCGGCGAGTCGCTCATAACAAGGTGGATGGTCGCGGTTGTGGAGCGGGTTGCGCGATTTGCTAGTGCAAGTTTACTCGCGTCGCCAGAGCTCGGTGTAAAGGAGCCCGCAGAGGAAGGTTTGGCGGGCGACGCGACGCAGGCCGGCGCAGTGGAATGCGCGTCGCGGGTCTGGAAGCCGGCGGACACGGAGGCCGGTGAGGACGCGGAAAGCGGTGTAAAGCGTGGCGATATAGAGGCGGGCGACGGGCCGGAGCAGAGGGTTGCGCGGAAGTGCGAAGTCGCTGACGAGCCAGAGAGCGCCGGGAGCGAGCTGTGTGGCGAGGCGGCCGATAAGGGCGTCGACTCCGGGCTGAGTGAAGCAGTCCAGGAGAAAGTGCGTCGTGATGAGGCTGGTTGAGGGCGGAAGGTCTATCTCGAGTGCGGAGCGCTGGATGGTAGTGAGACGGGTTGCGGCGTCGGGGATCGTGCGGGCGCAGCGGTTGCGAAGACGATTGAGCATGGCGGCGCTGGTGTCGACGGCGAGGGCGCTGGAGTCTGGGTAACGCAGGAGAAGTTGCTCGAGGAAGCGGCCGTCGCCGTCGCCGAGGACGAGCGCGTGGAGTGGGTTGCGGTGCTGTGCTTCGAGATTGGGGAGAAGCGCGGTGCGGGTGCGCTGGAGCAGCGGGCCGAGCGAGATGTATTCGGCCCAGCGGTAGATGGCGGCGACGCGATCGAAGTTGGGCTGCGGCTTTGCGTGCTGGACCGCGGCCGGCGGCGGTGCTTCGGTGCGGGTCAGTGCGAGCTCCAGGTCTTGTCCGCGGAGTTGCAGAGGTGTTCGAGGGTGCAGCGTTCGCACTGCGGCTTGCGGGCGACGCAGACCTGGCGGCCGTGATGGATGAGCTCGTGGGAGAACTGAATCCAGCGGTCTTTGGGGATGACTTTTTCGAGGTCCTGCTCGACCTTGACGGGGTCGGTGTTGGTGGTGAGTTCGAGGCGGCGGCTGAGGCGGAGGACGTGGGTGTCGACGACGACGCCGGAGGGGATGCCGTACCAGGAGCCGAGGACGACATTTGCTGTTTTGCGCGCGACGCCGGGGAGCTCGAGCATCTCGTCCATGGTCTCGGGTACTTTGCCGTGGAATTTGTCGACCAGCACGCGAGCGGCGCCGATGATGCTCTTCGTTTTGTTGCGGTAGAAGCCGGTGGACTTGATGATCTGCTCGACGGCGGTTGGATTGGCCTTCGCGAGCGCTTCGGGAGTAGGGAAGAGGCGAAAGAGCTCGGGTGTGACCTTGTTCACGCCGATGTCGGTGGTTTGCGCGGAGAGGATGGTGGCGATGGTGAGCTCGAATGCGTTCGTGTGATTGAGCGCGCAGACGACGTTGGGGTAGGTCTTGCGGAGGGCGTCGAGGATGGCGGCGATGCGGTCGGGAGCGAGCGGATTTTTGGTCTTGCCGGGCCTGAGCTTGGGAGCGGTGGGTTCGGTCGCAGCGATCTTCTTTGCCTTGGCAGGTGGCACGCCTTTGATCGCGGCAGCGCGCTGCGAGGCAGAGAGCTTTCGGGGCGCGGTGAGTTTTTTCGCGCTCTTCTTTGCGGCTTTGGCGGGCATGGAGATGACTCTAACGCACCGATGCTGAGGAATGTCCGATCACGCCTACCAGCGCGATAGAGCCGCGCATGAATGGGGAACCCGGCGTTCCCAGTACATAGTGCCATGTGTCTTTCGCGTGGATTAAGATGCGCATATGTCGAAGAGTCTTGCCGAATACCTAGCTGAAGTCCGCCGCGCGATACCGGCCCACGGTAGCCCGGCAGATACACACTCGACAGCACCCATAAACGAGGACGTTGACCTGAGCAAATATCGTCCTCTTGAATTGCAGGAAAAGGCCGTCATTGCCGCCATGCTGTACCAAAGTGGCCCGAAAGAGCAGGAGTTCTTAACGCAACTCGATGGCCTGATGGTTCAGCGTGGGTGTACTTGTGGCTGTCCCAGCCTTTCTTTTGCTCCGCCACCGGAGGGTACACGCGTCAATCTATACCGCCAGAACATTGTCGCGGATATGACGGGTGAGGCTGGTGACAGTCTTGTTGGACTCATTCTTTGGCAGGCAGGGGGCAAACTCACCGGACTCGAAGCCTATGACCTTGCCGGGCGTGATCCAACCACGCCATACGAGTTACCGAAGCCCGAGACGATTGTTTCATTCCGTAATGGTGAGTAAAACGCTGATCGGTCCTCATAAGCGCCGTCGTCGTCAGTTCGATGCAACGGTGAGGGTACTTACTTCTTTCGTCTGTGCCTCAGCCCAGCCGGTCGAGCATCTCGTGCGGCTTCAGCCGCACGCACGAGAAGATGGGGAAGTCCTTGAGGGTGTACATGGAGATCTCGGTCTCGCGAAGCTGCTGCACGAGGTCGAGGAAGTCTTCGGGGAAGTTGGTCTCGAAGGCGACGACGAACTCCTGGTCATCGAGGCCGAAGGAGTAGGTGGTGTTGAGCTTGACGCGCGGGTACTTGAGGCCGATGCGGATGTGTTCGTCCATGAGGCGCTTGCGCTCTTCAAGCGACAGCAAATACCACGCGCGCGTCTTCCAGAACGGATAGATGAAGATGTACTTCTGGCCACCGGGACGGATGGCGCCGCGGCCTTCGCCCTCGGACTCGTCGACACGGTCGATCTGGTAGACCGAGCGCTTGGTCATCGCGAGGAAGTTGTGCGGCGTCTCGATGTAGCCGCCGAGCGGAGTCGCCATGAGCTCGCTGCGCATGCGGTTCAGCTCGGCTATCTCATATCCAATCGTCCAGACGCAGAAGTCAACATCACCACGGGTACCAATCGTCGAGTAGGTGATGGAGAGGAACTCGCCGGGCTTGTTCCAGCGGTCGAGGACGGCGGCAAAGGCGGACTTGTGCTCGGCGCGTTCGGCGGCGGGCAGGCGGCGCCACTCGGGCAGGACCTTGTAGAAGCTGAAGCAGACGATCTGGCGTTTGACCGGCGCGCTGCCATGGGCCGGGCGGCCGGGCTGTGGCTGGCTGGCCGGGGTTGAAGCTTCGGCGGGAACGACGGCGGTTGCGGCTTCATGCATGGATTAATGGTAGCAAGGCGGGTGTCTTCGTCTCGCTCGGGTGCACGTTTCCAGAGGCGGTGCCCGTTTTGGGCGCCAGATAGCCCGACTGGTGCAATTGCGGCGAATTGTTGTGCGAACGTGGCGAAGAAGAGAGATGCGTCGCAGCACGGCGTAAATTTTGGCCGATTTTTCTATCGCGATGCGGTACGCAACAGGAGTAGGCTGCTGTGCACACAAAAAATTCCGGGCTCCTGATGTATCGAGGGGTGAACCATGAGAATCAGACACTGGCTGCCGGTTGTGCTGGCTGCAGGCCTGCTTGCGACCGTCGTTCCTGCTGCAAACGCGCAGGGCATCTTCGGAAAGTTGAAGGACAAGGTTAAGGACAAGGTCGATCAGAAGGAAGACGACGCGACGAACACGGCGGTAAATGGCGCCGATCCGACCAACAAGAGCGCAACTTCCAACAACAATTCGAACAGCGGATCGAGCAGCGCGTCTGCACCCAATGCGACGGCGGATGCCAATGCAGGGGCACCGGGAAGTGTGGCTTCGGCGGCGGCGCCTGTGACGTTGACGTCGTATCAGAACTATGACTTCACGCCGGGTGAGAGCATCATCTTCGCCGATGATTTCACGACGACGGCTGATGGCGAGTTTCCCGATCAGTGGGAGCTGAGCAAGGGACAGGCGGTGGTGAACAAGGCCGCGGGCTACGAGGCGTTCATGCTGACCGACGGCAACTACGCGCAGGTGAGCCCGAGGATGAAAACGAAGGCGTATCTGTCCGATCAGTTCACCGTCGAATACGACCTCTATGCCAATCCGGGCGCCTATGCGCTGATCGTGGAGATGGAGAACGGCGGCGAAAGCGCGCATTACCAGGTCGGACGGTCGGATGCATCCTACGAGGCAGACGGCGTTCATCTGGAGGGCGCGCTTCCACCGGCGATTCGAGATGATGCCTTTGACAACAAGTGGCATCACATCGCGGTGGTGTATCGCAAGCCGCAGATGAAGATCTATGTCGATCAATATCGGGTGCTGACGGTGCCGGATGCGAAGTTTGCTCCGCAGTCGGTTGTCTTTGAAGGCATCGGGGATCAGGAAAAGCCGATCACGTTCCGCAATGTGCGTATCGCAAGCGGCGGCGGAATGAATATGGTGGGCAAGAAGTTTACCGACGCGAAGATTGTGACGCACGGGATCAACTTCGACGTGGATAAGGCGACGCTGCGGCCGGAGAGCATGGGTACGCTGAACCAGATCAAGGCCGTGATGGCGAGCGATCCGACGCTGAAGTTCGAGATCGACGGACACACCGACAGCACGGGAGACGCGGCGCACAACATGACGCTCTCGCAGGAGCGTGCAGATGCTGTGAAGGCGCAGCTTGTGGCGATGGGCATCAGCGCCGACCGGCTGACCACGAAAGGCTTTGGCGACACGAAGCCGATTGCATCGAACGACACGCAGGATGGCAAGGCGAACAACCGGCGCGTCGAGTTCGTGCGGACTTCGTCATAGGAGAAAACGTCGCGTCCGCCCGCTATACTAGGGGCTCATGACAAAGCTGATTGTGTTCCTCACAGGCCTGAGCGTTGGGGCCAAGTACACCCTGGTGCTGGTGCTGATGGCGGCGCAGTCGGCGTGCGTGCCGATTCCGTCGGAGGTCATCATGCCGTTTGCGGGCGCGCAACTGGCGCACTCCCAGGCGGACCTGATTCTGTTGGCGGTCCTGGCTTCGCTGGCGTCGAACATCGGGTCGATCCCGGCGTACTGGGTGGGCGCCATTGGCGGGCGACCGGCGGTGGAACGCTTCGGCCGGTATGTTCTGCTCGGTGCGCGGGACCTGGACCGCACAGAGATTTTTTTCGCGAAGTACGGCTCGCTGGCTGTGCTGATTGGGCGCATGCTGCCGATTATCCGCACGTTCATCGCACTGCCGGCCGGCATCGCGCGTATGAACCAGGTGCGATTCCATGTGTACACCTTCATTGGCTCGTTGCCGTGGTGCTATGCGCTGGCTTACTTCGGCATGAGGCTTGGGGATAAGTGGCAGACCGACCCGCGATTCAAGGAGTTCTTCCACCGCTTTCACCTAGGCGTGGAGGCAGCCATTGTGCTGGGCGCGGTGGTCTTCGTCTGGAGCCACTGGAAACATCGCGTAGGGGCGGAGGACGATCCAGCCTAAGACGAGTTACGCGTGTCAACGGGAGTCGTTAGCGCTCCGACGCGTAATTGACTAGACGCGACTCCACGAGAGGAAACATGGTTCCCGCATGCTCTGCCCGTTTGAAATTCCGAACCTGGACCGATGAAGATATCGCGCTGGCTGAAGCGCTATGGTGTGATCCGGAGGTCACTCGCTTCTTCGGCGGTGCCATGAGCCAGGAACAGGCGCGGGACCGGCTTCATGCCGAGTGCGAACGTGAGCGGAGCCTCGGCATGCAGTACTGGCCCATATTCTTGCGCGAGACCGGCGAATTTGCAGGGTGCGCCGGTCTGCGGCCGTGGTCAATGGATCCCCAGACCATCGAGGTCGGCGTCAACCTTATGCGGTCCGCCTGGGGACTGCGGCTCGGCGAGGAAGCTTTGCTCGCTGTGTTGGCGCACGGTTTCGATACGCTTTGCTTATCGGTCATCGTCGCCGGGCATGGGATCGCCCATGACAACTCGCGAAAACTGCTGGAGCGGGTGGGATTCAAGTACACGCACGATATTCTGTGGGGCCCGAAGGAGATCGAGGTGTGCATGTGGGCGATGACGGCGCAGATGTGGCGCGTCGAGAATCGACAGCCATGAATGCATTGGCTGGAAGCGAGTGCGAAGTCCATGCCCCAGTCCGGCTGCAAGGATCTATTTGCGGCGGGATAGCGGCGTTTGAGATACTGTGATGTCCGCATAATTGCTACGGAACAACGCAGGTAGAAGGGTACTTCCTATTCATGTCGAATACTGACGCAGCGCCGACCGGCGCAGCGAGCATTAAGCCACATACTGGAAAACTTGGCATCATGATCCCCGGCATGGGAGCGGTTGCGACGACGCTCATCGCCGGCGTGGAAGCCGTACGCCGCGGCTACGCAAAGCCGTTTGGATCGTTGACGCAGATGGGAACGATTCGCCTGGGCAAGCGCACGGAGAATCGCACACCGCTGGTGAAGGACTTCGTTCCGCTGGCGCCTCTCGAGGACCTTGTGTTCACGGGGTGGGATATTTTCGGCGGCAATCTGTACGAAGCTGCGAAGACCGCGGCGGTGCTGGAGCGAGATCAGATCGACCAGATGCGTCCCTTCCTGGAGTCGATTCAGCCGATGCCGGCGGCGTTCGATCAGGAGTGGGTAAAGCGGCTGACGCCAAAGGTGCAGAAGAAGGGCAAGAATAAGTGCGATCTTGCGAACCAGATTCGCAACGACATTGCGGAGTTCCGCTCTAAGAGCGGAACGGATCGGCAGGTAATGATCTGGGCCGGATCGACGGAGATCTACAAGGAGCAGAAGGCGGTTCATCAGACGCTGGCGGCGTTTGAGAAGGGCCTAGTCGACGACGATCCGGATATCTCGCCTTCGATGTTGTATGCGTGGGCGGCGCTGAAGGAAGGCATTCCGTTTGCGAACGGCGCGCCGAACCTGTGCGTGGATATTCCTGCGATGCATGAGCTCTCGAGAAAGATGGGAGCGCCAATTTGCGGCAAGGACTTCAAGACCGGACAGACGCTGATCAAGACGGTGCTGGCGCCGGGCTTCAAGGCGCGGCAGCTGGGTGTGAGCGGATGGTACTCGACGAACATCCTCGGCAACCGCGACGGCGAGGTCCTGGACGATCCGGACAACTTCAAGACGAAGGAAGTGTCGAAGTTGGGCGTGCTCGAGTACATCTTCCAGCCGGAGAAGAACAAGGAGCTGTACGGCGACATCTATCACAAGGTGCGGATCAACTACTATCCGCCGCGCGGTGACAACAAGGAAGGCTGGGACAACATTGATATCTTCGGATGGCTGGGCTATCCGATGCAGATCAAGGTCGACTTCCTGTGCAGGGACTCGATTCTGGCCGCGCCGCTCGCGCTCGACCTATGCCTGTTCCAGGATTTGGCGCAGCGCACGCCGGCGTTGAAGCACCTGGGCATTCAGGAGTGGCTGAGCTTCTACTTCAAGGATCCGGATTCGGCGCCCGGTGTGTATCCGGAGCACGATCTGTTTATTCAGTCGATGAAGCTGAAGAACACGCTGCGGCACATTATGGGCGAGGATTTGATTACGCACCTCGGATTGGATTACTACGGCGAATAGGCTTCCGGTGAAAAGGAAGGAAAGCCCCGCGGCGATGCTGCGGGGCTTTTCTTTTGCGGCGATGTCGTCAGGCGGGAAGGACGCTGAGGATTTCACTCCAGAGCGGTTTCACGCCGTTGGGCGTCTTCGCGGAGACTGGGAGGATTCGATCTTCGCCGTGTGCGCGTTTGAGTGCGGCGAGCGATTTCGCCAGCGCATTGTTGCTGAGGCGGTCGGCCTTCGTGGCGACGATGAGGTGCGGGCGCTGCATCTGCTGCAAGGCTTCGATGAGCTGCGTGTCGGAGGGTTGCGGCGGAATGTTGGAATCGACGAGGCAGAGGCAGAGCGCGAGGGTTTCGCGTTCGGCGAGGTAGGGCTCGATGAACTTGGGCCATTCGGCGGAGATGGATTTTGAGATCTTGGCGTAGCCGTAGCCGGGCAGGTCAGCGAAGATGAGCGCGGGGCGCTGGTCGAACTTCTGCGCGGTGCCTTCATGCAGCGCGAAGAAGTTGATGGCGCGGGTGCGGCCGGGCGTGGAGGAGACCTTTGCCTCCTGCGAGCCGAGTAGCGCGTTAATCAGCGATGATTTGCCGACGTTGGACCGGCCGAGGAAGGCAATCTCCGGCGCGTCGGCGGTGCGCGCGCTGTCAGGAAAGTGCGCGGGTGATGTTGCGGAGAGCAGAAACTGAGGGACGAGGCGCATCTGCTTCAGAGTAACGCGTTCGTGATGGAGGAAGCTCTATACAATGAAGCTTCTGGAGAGCGATAGGACGATGAGCGAAGGCAGGTTTGCGCACGCGATGCTGCGCGAGATCTATGAGCAGCCGGATGCGCTGGCGCGCACCATGGAACAGTACGTTGCCGCCGGCCACATCAACAGCAAGAGCCTGACCGATGCGGCGGAGTGTTTTCGAAGGCATAAGGACCTGGTGATTGCGGCCAGCGGGTCGAGCCGGCATGCCGGGCTGGCGGCGGAGATCATGCTGGAGGATGCGGCCAGTCTTGCGGTCGATGTGGAGTACGCAAGCGAATACATCACGCGATCGACGAACACCAAGCGCGATCCGGCGGTGCTGGTGATCTCGCAGTCTGGCGAAACGGCGGACACGCTGGCGGCTCTGCGCGAGGCGAATCAGCGCAGGCATCCAACGCTGGCGGTGACGAACGTAGAGAACTCGTCGATGGCGAGCGAGGCGGAAATTTATCTGCCGACGAGCGCTGGTGTGGAGCGCGCGATTCCGGCGACAAAGAGCTTTACGGCGCAGCTGCTGGTGCTGCGGTTGCTGAGCCTCGAAGCGGCGGACGCGCGCGGCACGATGGACGCGAAGGAGATGGAGCGGCAGCTTGCGGAGTTGTGGGAGATTCCGCCCGCGATTGAGCGGCAGCTGGATGGATGGCGCGCGGTGACGGAACGGCTGGCGGCGAAGTACAACTCGGCGAAGACACTGCTCTACCTGGGACGCGGAATTCATTATGCGATTGCGCGCGAGGGCGCGTTGAAGCTGAAGGAATCGTCGTACATGCACGCGGAGGGCTATCCGGCGGGCGAGCTGAAACACGGGCCGAATGCGCTGGTGTCGGATGAGGTGCCGATTGTGGCGCTGGGCACGGTGGACTGGCAGGATGCGGAGTCGGTGCTGCGGTATGAGAAGACCGTGGCACTGATGAGTGACTTGAAGGCGCAGGGCGCGCGCACGATTGTGCTGACGAATGCGGGCGATGACAAACTGCGCTCGGTGGCAAGCGACGTGATTGAGGTTGAGCCCGCGAATGAATATTTGCTGCCGATCACGGAGGTGGTCCCGTTGCAGATGTTCGCCTACTACATGGCGCTGGAAAATGGCGTGGATGTGGACCGGCCGCGCAACCTGGTGAAGGCGGTTGTGCAGGAATAGACCTCCCACGTTCGTTCTATCGAGGTGCGCAGGCGAGCAATTTATGATGAGCGCAGCATCCGTTTGATCTGCTGAGGAGGATTGCTGAACGCTGGGCTCCGATGCGTGAGGCTTGCGCGGGCGCGTACATTGCGCGTGCTGCTTTCGCTTGTGTGCGCCTTTGTGAGCGCGGCGAGCGGGCAGAGTGGGGCAGTGCGGTTGATGCGGCCGGTGGGGATTGCATACGACGCTGCGGGCGATCTGTTCATCGCGGATGCAAACAAGAATCAGGTTGTTGAGATCTCAGTGGGCGGCGCCCTCTCTGTTGTTGCGGGCAATGGGACGCAGGGATTTTCGGGCGATGGCGGGCCAGCCACCGCGGCGGAGTTGAACGAGCCGATGGCTGTCGCTGTCGCCGCGGATGGAACGCTTTATATCGCGGATACCGGCAATCAGCGAATTCGCGCGGTGAGCGGCGGAATAATCTCGACGTTCGCGGGAGATGGAGTGCGCGGGTTCAGCGGCGACAATGGCGTGCCAACAAACGCTGAGCTGAATCGGCCGGCGGCGCTGGCGATGGATGCGAGTGGAGCGTTGCTGGTTTGCGATCAGGGCAACGAGCGCGTTCGACGGATCAGCAACGGACAGATCACGACGTTTGCCGGCGACGGAGTGCAGGGGTTCGCCGGCGATGGTGGCGTGGCGACTGCAGCAGAGCTGAATGAGCCTTCGGGCATTGCGGTGAGCACCGATGGGCGAGTGTTTATTGCGGACTCGGGCAACGAGCGTGTGCGCGTGGTTGCTTCGAATGGCGTGATGGGGACGTTTGCGGGCACGGGTGTCGCCGGCTTTGACGGCGATGGAGGACCAGCGAGCGCAGCGCGACTGAACAGGCCGATGGGATTGGCTGTGGACGACGTCAACGAAGTGTACGTTGCGGATGAGGACAATCATCGGCTGCGCAGAATCGGCAGCGACGGCACGATCACCACAGTAGCCGGGAATGGTGTGCAGGGAGGCGCGGCCGATGGTGTGGTCGCGATCAGCACACCGGAAAATCAGCCGACGAGTGTAGCGGTCTCGAGCTTCGGCTGGCCGGCGATCGGGGACGCCAGCGATGGAAGTGTGCGGCTGCTGTTCGGCGACGCAAAGCTATACGCGCCGGCCGGCATGAGCGCGCGAACGACTATGGTGATGGCAAGCGCGCCTGCTGCGGCGTATGGGCAAGCCCAGGCAAGTGTCGCTGTTGCCGGCGCGCCCGGAATGCCGCAGGGAACTGTGCAGGTTTTTGACGGCGCGACGCCGATCGCGAGTTCCGCAATCTCTGACGGCACGGCTACGATCCCGATGGCGGCGCTGGGAGCAGGCACACACGCCCTCACCGTGCTGTATGAGGGCGATGGCTTGCATCCGGGATCGAGCGTGGCAACCCCGGTTGTGATCTCGCCGGCGACGGTTACGGCATCGGCGACAGCGGCTACCGTGAGCTATGGCGCGCCGCTGCCCGCGCTGACAGGAACGTTGTCGGGCGTGCTGCCGCAGGACGAGGCGAACGTGACGGCGGTGTTTACTGCGAACGCTCCGGCGATGGCCGGCGTGGGGAGCTATCCGATATCGGCGGCGCTGACCGGCCCGGCGAGCGGCAACTACACGCTGTCGATGGCTGTGGGCTCGGGCCAGTTGACCGTCGTTCCGGCGGCAACGCTGGCGACTCTGGCACAACCGGCCGCGGCGTACGCCGGCTTGCCGTTGCAGTTGAACGCGACGGTCGCTTCGACGACTTCAGGCGTGCCGTCGGGTTCGGTCGAGTTCATGGACGGCGGAAGCGTGGTTGCGACGTCGCCGCTTGTGAACGGAACGGCAGCAGCGGTGGACCTGAACGTCGCCGCGGGTGAACACACATTTTCGGTGGTGTATTCGGGTGATGCGGACTTTCGCGCGAGCACGTCGGGAGATGTGTTGGAGGCGGTGAATGCGATGCCGGACTTCACCGTCGCGCCGGCGGGCAGCACGCAGCAGACGGTCGTAGCCGGATCGACAGCGACCTTCGCGCTTACGGTGGCATCGCAGGGAGGGCCGTTTACCGGAGTGGTGACAATGAGCGCGAGCGGACTTCCGGTGGGCGCCTCGGTCAGTTTTTCGCCGCCGGCTGTCGTGCCGGGGTCGTCCTCGGCGCCGGTGACGATGACGGTGACGACGAGTACGCTCTCCGCGAAGCGCAGCGGCGGGATGCCGGAGGTTGCGCTCAGCATCGCAGCTCTGTTGCTGGTATTCACGCGGAGGCGCCGCAATGCGATGCTGCGGTTGCTCTCATTGCTTGTGCTGGCGGGAATGTTTGGAATCTCGGGATGCGGTGCGCGGACTGCATCGGAGTCTGTTCTGCCGACGCAGAGTTATTCCATTGTCGTAAAGGCGACTTCGACGAACCTGGCGGGCAATGTCGTGGAGCATACGGTTGGCGTGACGCTGTCTGTGGAGTAAGTATTGAGGCGTGCAGCTTTTACTGCCCTGTGCCGCATCTATGGTGATGACACCCGGCCATTCCTTACGGATCTGCTGGTTCTAATTACGGAGACGCACGCCTATGCCCCGCACGCTGTTGCCCGGAACACCCTACCCCCTGGGTGCGACGCCCTCGAGCCATGGGACGAACTTCGCTTTGTACTCAGAGAACGCAACCGCGGTCCACGTCTGCCTGTTCGATACGGAGGGCAATCAGACGGACTGCGTGTCTCTGCGCGAGCGCACGGCCTATGTGTGGCATGGGCTGATCCGCAATGTGAAGCCGGGCCAACGCTACGGTTTTCGGGTAGAGGGACCATGGGAGCCTGAGAAGGGCTTGCGCTTCAATGCGGCGAAGCTGCTGGTGGATCCCTATGCGCGGGCGCTGACCGGAGAGGTCGACTGGAAGGCGCCAATCTTCCCCTACGATGTGCAGTCAGGCGATCCGCGCAAGAAGTGCGATCGGGACAGCGCCGCGGGAGTGCCGAAGAGCATTGTGATCGACGGTCATTTCGACTGGGGTGACGACTGCCTTCCGCAGACGCCGATTGCAGATTCGATCATCTACGAGATGAACGTGCGCGGCTTCTCCATGCTGAACGAGAAGATACCGGAGAAGCTGCGTGGAACGTATGCCGGGCTCGCGCACGAGGCCAGCATTGAGTATCTGAAGAAGCTGGGCGTGACAGCGGTGGAGCTGATGCCGGTGCATTACTTTATCGATGAGGGCAACCTTGTCGATAAAGGTTTACGCAACTACTGGGGCTACAACACGCTCGGCTTCTTTGCGCCGATGACGCGTTACAGCTCCAGCGGCGATGAAAGCCAGCCTGTCGCCGAGTTCAAAGGCATGGTGAAGCGGCTGCACCGTGAAGGCATCGAGGTCATCCTCGACGTTGTATACAACCACACGTGCGAAGGCAACCAGATGGGGCCGATGCTTTCGTGGAAGGGTGTCGACAACCCGACATACTACCGGACGGTGCCGGACAATCCGGAGTTCTATATGGACTACACAGGGACCGGAAACACGCTAAACATGTATCACCCGCAGGTGCTGAAGATGGTGATGGACAGCCTTCGTTATTGGGTGACCGAGATGCATGTCGATGGCTTCCGGTTCGATCTGGCGTCGGCACTGGCGCGCGAGCTGCACGATGTGAACAAGCTGAGCGCATTCTTCGATACGATCCACCAGGATCCGACGATCGCCGATGTGAAACTGATCGCCGAGCCGTGGGACGTGGGCGAAGGTGGCTATCAGGTGGGCAACTTTCCTCTGTTGTGGGCGGAGTGGAACGGAAAATACCGTGACACCGTGCGCAGATTCTGGAAGGGTGACAGTGGACAGCTCTCGGACTTCGCCTACCGCATCACGGGATCGAGCGACCTGTACCAGAGCGAAGGACGAACGCCGTCGGCTTCGATCAACTTCGTCACGGCGCACGACGGCTTCACGCTGTGCGACCTGGTGAGCTACAACGAAAAGCACAATGAAGCGAACGGCGACGACAACAAGGACGGCTCGGACAATAACGACAGTTGGAATATGGGCGCGGAAGGACCGACGGACGATCCGGGAATCAATGAGCTGCGCGAACGCCAGATGCGAAACTTCCTCACGACGCTGATGATGAGTCAGGGCGTGCCGATGCTCCTGGGTGGAGATGAGGTGGCGCATTCACAGCAGGGCAACAACAACGGCTATTGTCAGGACAACGAACTGACATGGTTCCACTGGGACCACGATGAGCGGCAGAAGAGGTTGCTGGAGTTTACGACCAAGCTGATCGAGCTTCGGAAGAACCACCCCAATCTGCATCGCCGGCGTTTCTTCCAGGACCGGAAGATTCGCGGCTCGGTGGTTCGTGACGTTGCGTGGTACGGTGCGGACGGGCAGGAGGTTTCAGACCAGGTGTGGAGTGAAGCGTGGAGCAAGTCGCTGGCGGTGATGCTCAACGGCCGCACGCTCGGCGTGATGGATGAAGACGGCGAACCGGTGTACGACGACAGCTTTCTGATCCTGGTGAATGCGAGCGATGGCGGTGTGGAGTATGTTCTGCCGGAGCCGCCGAATAAGGCGCCGTGGCGCCAGGTACTCGATACAGAAAACGTCGACGATCCGTTCTGCGAAGCCAAGGTGCCGGATAAGGTCATCCTCGGCGGGCGCTCCATCCGTGTTTACAGCGATGGAGAAAAAGCGCAGGCGGAGCCGGCGACGAAGAAGCGGCTGGCCAAAACGCTGTAGCTCCGGCTCAGCTCTTTGCGTCGCGGATGGAGGTGGTAGCGTCGAAAGAGCAGATGGCGATTTCTCCGATCCAAAGCCCAGCGGGCCCCACGGGCGCAGCCAACGCAACGCAGAGCAGCAGGTTCTCTCACGCTGGCCGCGCGCTGCGGCATAGAAACTTCAGGCTCTTCGTCAGCGGGCAGAGCATCTCGCTGATCGGCACGTGGATGACGCGGCTGGCGACGAGCTGGCTCGTCTATCGCCTGACCCACTCGGCGTTGCTGCTTGGCATTGTTGGCTTTTCCGGACAGATCCTGACGTTCCTGCTCGCGCCATTTGCCGGCGTGTGGATCGAGCGAATGGATCGGCGAAAGATCCTGGTGTGGACGCAGGCGCTGGCAGCGGTGCAGTCACTCGGGCTGGCGGCGCTCACATTGTCGCGCATGATCAACATCTGGGAGATCATCGGCCTCAGCCTGTTTCAGGGACTAATTAACGCCTTCGATATGCCCGGGCGGCAGGCCTTCATCGTGCAAATGGTGGAAAGCCGAGAAGACCTGGGCAACGCGATCGGGATCAACTCGTCGATGGTGAATTCGGCGCGGTTGGTCGGGCCTGCGCTCGCCGGCCTCGTGATCGCCACCTGGGGCGAAGGCTGGTGCTTTCTTATCGATGGCGTCAGCTATTTTGCAGTGATTGCATCGCTGCTGATGATGCGGTTGAAGCCGTTCGAACAGAGACGCTCCTCGTCGAGCATGCTCGAGCAGATGAAAGAAGGATGGAGCTACGTCAGCACCTTTGTTCCCATTCGCACGGTGCTTACGTTGTTCGCCGTGCTCAGCCTCATGGGTTGGCCGTACGCTGTGCTGTTGCCGATCTTTGCCGGCAGGGTGCTGCACGGGGGAGCGAACACGCTGGGCTGGCTGACCGGCGCTTCCGGCGTCGGCGCGCTGACGGCGGCGCTGTGGCTGACGTTGCGCAAGAGCGTGGTGGGACTCACGCGATCGATTCAGCGAGCCGCGGCGATGTTCGGCGCAGGTCTTGTGCTCTTCGGGATGTCGCACGTGCTATGGCTCAGCCTGCTGCTGATGCTGGTGGTCGGCTACGGCATGATGATGGGTCTTGCAGGTAGCAACACCATCATCCAGACGCTGGTTCCGGAGGATAAGCGCGGCCGCGTGATGAGCTATTACACGATGGCCTTCGTCGGCATGGCGCCATTTGGAAGCCTATTGGCAGGCGGCCTGGCGCATTGGATCGGCGCGCCGCACACGGTGATGATCACGGGCGCGTGCTGCTTGCTGGGCTGCGGATGGTTCACGCTGAAGCTGCCGGAGATGCGGCGTGTAATGCGGCCGATCTACGAGGAAATGGGCCTGATTCGCGAGCTGCCGAGAGATCCGGGCGAGCCGGCGATGGAAGATCGCGTCGGGACTTCGTAGGAGCCGAAGTCTACTTGTCGAAGTCTTCGCCAAAGTAACAGCGTTCAACGAGCATGCAGAAGATGTGTTCGAGGGCGAGCTGCGACTCCTGTATGTTCATCGTGACGGCGCACGGGACAATGACGTTGATGTCGGTAAGTGCAGCCATCTTGCCGCCGCCGTTGCCAGTAAAAGCGATGGTGGTGAGCTGAAGATCGCGGGCGACCTCGAGCGCCTTGATGCAGTTGCGCGAGTTCCCGGAGGTAGAGATGGCGAGCAGGACGTCGCCGGCGACGCCGAGCGCTTCGACCTGACGCGAGAAGAGGTGATCGTAGTCGTAGTCGTTGCCGATGGCCGTGAGAATAGAGCTGTCGGTGGTGAGCGCGACAGCCCGCAAAGCGGGCCGGTCAACGGTGAGGCGTACGACAAATTCGGCGACAATGTGTTGCGAGTCCGCCGCGCTTCCGCCATTACCGCACACCAGAAGCTTACGGCCGCTGCGCATCGCGTCCGAGGTGACGCGCGCGGCTTCGAGGAGAGATTTGTGGATGGAATCGTCATTGAGGACGCCGGTGAGGGTGTCGATGGACTGTTGGAGTTGCCGGCGAACGATATCGAGCATGGCTGAATTCGAGAATACGTGAACGTGTTAGGTGAGTGTGGCCTTCCAGTCGCGAATGCCTTGCTCGGGGGTGCGGAAGTACCGGCGATTCAAGGCCGAGGTGAGTTTGGTGGAGTCGAGGCCGGCTATAAGAGGACGCGCCGCCTGCTGGTTGAGCTCGCGCGTGGTCAGCGGGACGAGAAGGGATTCATCGAGCGAGAGGATGTTGCAGGCGAGACGGGCGAAGTCGATGCGGGAAAGCATTTCCGGCCCTGCTGCGTGGAACAGGCCGGAGTGGCCGCCGCGGAAGAGAGCGATTGTGGCGGCGGCGAGGTCTTCGTTGTAGGTGGGTGTGGCGAGCTGGTCGGTGGGCACACGCATCGTCCTGCCGGAAGATAGTAGGCGGCGGAGCGTGTAGAGAAAGTTCTTGCCCTGCGGATCCGGTCCGTAAACGGTCGTCGTGCGGAGGACGAGCGCGGCGGGATTCTCTTTGAGGATCTCAATCTCGCCTTCGCGCTTGGTGCCGCCGTAGACCGAGAGCGGGCGTGTCGGCGCGTCTTCGCGATACGGGCCCGGATTGTCCGGTGTGCCGGGAAAGACGTAGTCCGTGGAGTAGAAGACGAAGGGGATGCCGGCGAGGGCGGCGGCGCGGCTAAGCGCGAGTGGCCCGAGGTGGTTGGCCGCGTCGGCCCACGCTTGATCCGACTGGCAGCGCTCGACATCAGTGGCGCCTGCGGAACAGATGATGGCTGCGAGGCCGTACTGCTCGACCAGCCCGATGGGAGTGGCGTTGAGGGCGGCGAGATCCAAGGCAAGCCAGTCTGGCGAGGGTGGACGGCGCGCGGCGGGAACGGCAGCGGAACCGAGCTGGCGGCAGAGTGCGGCGCCGAGCTGGCCGGTGGCGCCGAGAACGAGGATACGGTCGGACATAGTGAGCAGGTCAGCGAGTCAGCAAGTTAGGTGAAGGATTGCGGAGTGTGGCGATCTTTGTTCAGTCTATTTTCCGCGGAGGTAGGCGTCGTTGCCGGTGATCCAGTCCTGGCGTGGAGGGGCGAAGATATCGAGGTTGTCGGTGTCTTCGAGGGCTTCGGCAAGGTGGGGGATGTTGCCGGGAATGACGAGCACCTCTCCGCCGCGGACCACATAGTCCTCGGCGGCTCCTTCTTCGCCGAGCGAGAAGCGCAGTGCGCCGGAAAGAATGAAGGCGATCTGCTCGTTGGCGTGGACGTGGCGCGGAACGATGCAGCCCTTTTGCAATTGAATGCGCGAGAGCATGGCCTGCGAGCCGGTGACGAACTGGCGCGAGAGAAGCGGGTTGAGATGTTCGGGTGGGATCGCAGACCAGGCGATGTGGATGGGGCGTTCGCTCATGGGGCAAGTGTACAAGTGTGTTGGCGTGCGGGTGAATGCGTTGTAAATTAGAGGCAACTGGATAACAAATTGACGTTCCGCCACCCGCGACGCTGGAGGAGCGATTTGGATTGGGCTGTGCCTTCAGGCGCCGGGCTTGGGGTGTACCTCTACAGATTGCCGAACTTGTGAAAGGGCTGGAAGACATGCAGGCGGTTGGAGCGTTCAGGCGGAGACGGGCTGGGCTGATGTTGGCGGTTGGGATGCTGGGCTGGCTGCTGACTGCAGGCGCAGCAGTGGCGCAGACGGCGGCAACGCCTTCGGTGGACCGAATTGCGGCGCTGGAGAAGAGCGCGGCGGCGCAGACCGCGGCGATCGCGCAGGCGCAATCGGCCGGCGACAACGCATGGATGCTGGTGTCGGCGGCGCTGGTGCTGATGATGAGTGGTCCCGGGCTGGCGCTGTTCTACGGCGGACTGGTGCGAAAGAAGAACGTGCTCGGCACGATGATGCAGACCTTCGCCATGATGGCTGTCATCACGGTGCTGTGGGCGTGGGTGGAGTACTCGCTGGCGTTCGGCACGGGCAACGCCTTTATCGGCGGGCTACACAACATCTTTCTGCACGGCGTGGGTATAGCGCCTAACCCAGCCTATGCGCCGACGATTCCGGAACAGACGTTCATGATCTACCAGCTGATGTTCGCGATCATCACGCCGGCGCTGATTACGGGAGCGTTCGCGGAGAGGATGAAGTTTTCCGCCATGCTGGTGTTCATGGTGCTCTGGGCGATCATTGTGTACAGCCCGATGGCCCATATGGTGTGGGGTGTGGGTGGGTTCCTGAACGCGACGGGCAATGGGATTCCGTGCCTGGACTTTGCGGGCGGCACGGTAGTGCACGTGACTTCAGGCGTGAGCGCGCTGGTCACCGCGCTTTATCTGGGCAAGCGGCTGGGGTATCCGCAGCGGCCGATGCCGCCGCACTCGGTGGTGCTGAGCTTTATCGGCGCGTGCCTGTTGTGGGTGGGTTGGTTCGGATTTAATGCGGGCTCGGCGCTGGCGGCGAGCGGACTTGCGACAAGCGCGTTTGTGGCGACACACTTTGGTGCAGCCGCGGCCGCCATCGGGTGGATGGCCGCTGAGTGGATTCGCAATGGCAAGCCGAGCGCGTTGGGTGGAATTTCCGGAGCGGTCGCAGGGCTTGTTGCGATCACTCCGGCGGCCGGGTTTGTGCGGCCGATGGATGCGTTGTGGATCGGTCTGATCGCGGGCGTGTTCTGCTTCTGGATGGTCGTGAAGGTGAAGAACTGGTTCGGCTATGACGACTCGTTGGACGCATTCGGTGTGCACGGCGCGGGCGGGACGCTGGGCGCGGTCTTGACCGGATTGTTTGCGAACTCCGGTATCAATGCGATCTTCGGCAAGGATGCGGCTGGGAACAACAGGCCGACGGGGTTTTTGGAGGGCAATCACGCGCAGCTTTGGCACCAGATCGTCGGGGTCGGCATTGCGTGGGGGTTGTCAATTGTGGGTACGCTGATCATTCTGTTTGTAGTTGATAAGCTGATTGGCCTGCGCGTGAGCGAAGATGCGGAGCGCGAGGGACTCGACCTGTCGCAGCATGGTGAAGAGGGTTACGACTGGGAAGCGGCTTAGACGCAGGTATAGGGATCAGAGATTAGAAAGGCAGAGCGGAGATGCAGAAGATTGAGGCGGTGATTCAACCGTCGAAGCTGGATGCGGTGAAGGATGCGCTGGTCGAAGCAGGCATTTCGGGGATCACGATCTTCGAGGCGCGCGGCCACGGGCGGCAGAAGGGCCACACGGAGTTTTATCGCGGACGCGAGTATGCGGTGGACCTGCTGCCCAAGGTGAAGCTGGAACTTGTGGTCGCGGATGAAATGAAGGAACGTGCGATTGAGGCGATCATTTCAGCGGCACGGACCGGGCGCATCGGCGATGGAAAGATTTTCGTGTCGCGCATTGACGAGGCGATCCGGATTCGCAACGACGAGCGCGGAGAGATCGCGCTGTAAGCCTCTTGTGGAAGGGGGACAAACGGCGAACGGGACCATCAGCGGCGGCCCTGCGCGTTCGGAGTATCAGAGCCGGATGCTGGACCTGCGGCGCGCATTCGAAGCCGATGGCGATGGGCCACGCATGGTTACGGCGCGGGCCAAGCTGGTGGATGCGGTAGTGACTGAGCTGTGGTCGCGCGAGGTGGCCGCGGACAGAAAGCTTGCGAGCGGCACGGCGATTGCAGCGATCGGTGGCTATGGGCGCGCGGTGCTGTTTCCGTACTCGGATGTAGACCTTCTGGTATGTGCGGAGAAACCGGACGCTGTGAAGGATGCGGTGCGGCGGTTGTCGCAGACGCTGTGGGATTCAGGTCTGCAGGTCGCGCTGACAACGCGAACCCCAAAGGACTGCGAACGATTTGAGCCGACCAATCCGGAGTTTGCGCTGGCGCTGCTGGATCTGCGCCATGTGGCGGGCGATCGTGCCGTGGTGGAGTCGCTGGAGCGCAAGTTGGTGGCGAACCGGCGCGGGCGCGATGGGAAGAAAATTCTTGCTGAGCTGGGGTCGCTGACGCGTGAGCGCTACGGCAAGTATGGCGGCACGCTGTTTCACCTGGAGCCGAACATCAAGGACTGCCCGGGCGGCCTGCGCGATACGAACGTCTGCCGGTGGATCGCGAAACTGCTGGGCGAGCGGCATGAGATAGACGAGCAGGAGTTCCAGGAGGCTATCGCGTTTCTGAGCTCGGCGCGGTGTTTTCTGCATTGGCGTCATGAGCGCGACGACAATGTGCTCGATTGGCTGGCGCAGGATGCTGCGGCGGAGCGCGGAATTGGGCTTCGCTCCCAGCGGGCGGGCTCGCCGGCGAGCCCAGGAAAGCTGGATGCAGCCTACTGGATGCGCGCGTACTTCCGGCATGCGCGACTGATCGAGCGGCGGCTGCTGGCGGCCATGGAGGCCGCGGGGCAGAGCGTGGTGCGATCGCAGCCGGTGGAAGGAGCAAAGCTCACGCCGCAGCCGGGCATTCGTGTGGAGGAGGGTCGCATCGAGCTGGACGCGCCGGGGTCCAAGGGCGCAAAAGCGTGGGATGTCGCGCAGGATCCGGAGGTCGTTTTGGGTGCGTTCGCCGCCGTGGCGCGCACTGGAATACGGCTCGGTACGTCGAGCGAGGACCGCATTGAGGCGATGATCCCCGTGCTGTCTGCGCGGCTGGAAGAGGGAGCCATACTGTGGTCGCGGCTGGCGGAGATTCTGACCGGGCCGCGCGCGGGTGTGGCGTTGCGGTCGATGCATGCGGTGGGTGTGCTGGAGTTGATCCTGCCGGAGTTTCACGGCATCGACGCGCTGGTGATTCGCGATGCGTACCACCGCTATACCGTGGATGAGCACACCTTCGTTCTGATCGATACGCTGCATCAGCTGGAGGAGGATCCGGGGCCGGCAGCGCCGGAGTGGCGACGGCGGCTGGGCTCGATGATCCGTGAGCTCGAGAACGCGGCGCTGCTCTATCTTGCCGCACTGTTGCATGACACCGGCAAGGCCCGCGCGGGCGACGATCACGCGACGGAGAGCTCGCGGCTTGCAGAGAGTGTGATGAGCCGGCTGGAGATGGATCCCTATGACCAGGCAATGGTGCTGCAGTTGATCGAGACGCATCTGGAGATGTCCGCGGCTTTGCGCCGGGACATCTTCGATACAGAGACGGTGCGGACGTTTGCAGGCAAGGTCCAGACGCATGAATCGTTGTCGATGCTCACACTGTTTACCTACGCCGACATTCGCGCTGTACACCCCGATGCATTGACGCCGTGGAAGGCAGAGAACTTGTGGCGGCTGTGGATGTCGACGGCCAACCAACTGGACCGCAACGTGGACCAGGAACGCGTGCCCAAGGGCGGACGTGACTCAGGCAGGATCCAGCGGTTGCTGGCACGCGCACAGCCCAACGAGCGCGAGGCGCTGGTGCACTTCGTGGAAGGCTTCCCGGAGCGGTATGTGCGCACCCGGCCGTCGAAGGTGATCTATGGACAGTTCCGGATGGCCGAGCGGCTGAAGAGCGAGGCCTTGCTGCTGGACTTTGAGTATGCGCCTGAGACTAGCGCGATCACGCTGGTGAGCCGTGATCGTCCGGGACTGTTTGCGTCGATCAGCGGGGCGCTGGCCGCGTGGGGCATGAATGTTGTTACTGCAGAAGCGTTCGCGAATGCCGAGGGCGTGGTGGTGGACAGTTTCCGCTTTCAAGATACGTTCCGCACGCTGGAATTGAATGAGAGTGAACGCGAGCGGTTTGTGGCCAGCGTTCGGGACGTGGTGGAGGGCAGGATCTCGGCAGAGGAGATGCTGAGCCGGCGCCGCCGGGGAAGACGAAAGAGCCCGCGCGTCGTGGTGGAGACGGCGATCGAGTTCGACGATGCGGCTTCGGCGACGAGCACACTGATGCAGGTGGTGGCGCAGGACGTTCCGGGGCTGCTGCGCACGATTAGTCTCACTTTGAGCCAGAAGCGGTTCAACGTGGAGGTGGCGCTGGTGGACACCGAGGGCGAGACCGCGATCGACGTGTTCTATCTGACCCAAAATGGGAACCGGCTGACGGCTCCGCAGAAGCGGGAGCTCCACGACGCCCTGGCCGAGGCGATCGAGGAGAATGCCCGGTGAAGGCATTCTTTCCGGAAAATGACAACCGGAGTGCACCGCGGTTGCATCACAAGCAACGAATCCTTAGGCGAGGGGTGACGAGGCAAACGCGCTGATTTGGCAGTACGTATACTGAGCAATATGAGCACTGATCCCAATCAGACCACCACCAGCGGAAGACCCACGACGGTTCCGCAGCGTAACGACCGTTATCGGTTCGGCAAGCTGGAGAGCTTTGGCAAGAACCGCGAGAAGATCGCCGAGGTGAACTGGGGCGATGACCAGCCGGAGGGCGTGATACTCGCTTCGCTGGACGCGGCGATTAATTGGGTAAGGAAAAGTTCGGTTTGGCCGATGACCTTTGGGTTGGCGTGTTGCGCGATTGAGATGATGTCGATGGGCGGCAGCCGCTATGATATTGCGCGATTCGGAGCCGAAGTATTTCGTCCGTCGCCGCGGCAGAGCGACCTGATGATTATCGCGGGGCGGGTGAGCCAGAAGATGGCGCCGGTGATTCGCCGGCTGTATGAGCAGATGCCGGAGCCGAAGTGGGTGATCTCGATGGGAGCTTGCGCAACGTCAGGCGGAGTCTTCAATAACTATGCGTTGCTACAGGGCGTGAATCAGGTGATTCCAGTGGACGTGTACGTTCCCGGCTGCCCGCCGCGCCCCGAGCAGCTGCTGTACGCAATCACGCTGCTGCAGGAAAAGATTCAGGCGACGAGAGGAAGCCTGAAGGAGACCTTAAACCTCTCGTAACGGAGTAGTGAACAGGTGCTCGATTGGTAACTGCAAAAAGATGGAGGCGGTACTAAGTCATAGTAGATAGTAAGAAACGCAGTAATTTTGTGCTCGACACAAGCTTCAAACGCGGTAAACTTTTGTGGAATCAACACCGGACCAGCAGACCGCATTGTGATTACGAGTCTGCAGAACATATCAGCAAGTTTTTTTAGTGGAGGGTTGTCGAATGTCTTATCGTCCGTTTCGCAGTATCAGCCGGTTCCTGCTGGCTGCATGTGCGGTCAGTCTGGGAACAATGAGTCTGGGCGCGCAGACCACTGCTCCCGCTCCCAGTGGAAGCAACCCTTCGCGTGTTGACGTCTTCATGGGGTATTCGTACTTCGGTGCCCATGGCCAGGTGAAGCCTGCGGGCATCCGGTATTCCTCAGTGGATCTGGGTGCGATCGGCAGCGGCGCCTACTATTTCAACAAGTACATCGGCGGCGAGTTTTCATTCATCGCCAACCCTGACGGCCAGAACGATGGCGCCTACGGTGCATACCTCGGCCCGATCGTCCGCGCCCCGATGGACAACTTCACCCTGTTTGCGCACGCTGCGGCCGGCGCAACCCGGCTGGGCGGACCGAACAGCGAGAATCCTTCGACCCTGGAGCACGAGCCCTATCAGTGGGGACCGAGCCTGCTGGTCGGCGGCGGAATGGACTACGATCTGCCGTTCATGAGCCACCGCATCGGTTTGCGGCTTTTCCAGGCTGACTACCGCTACATTCACGCCGACTACGGTCCGTCGGTCGGAGTCCCGACCTACGGTGTTCTGGGCGGGCGCGCCAACCTGGGCGTAGCCGAACTGAGCAGCGGTCTGTTGATTCACTTCGGCAGCATCGTACCGCCGCCGCCGGTGCAGTACTCCTGCTCCGTGACGGCGCCTACGGGCACGATCTACCCCGGCGACCAGGTGACCATCACCGGAACGGCGACCAACATCAACCCGAAGAAGACGGCCGGTTACAGCTGGTCGGCTGACCAGGGCGCGGTTGCGCAGAGCACCACCAACACCGTGACCATCGACACCAAGTCGCTGCAACCCGGCACCTATACGGTGAAGGGTCATGTGGAGGAAGGCAAGAAGCCTGGCCAGTTCGCGGACTGCTCGGCGACCGTGACGGTCACCCAGTTCCAGCCGCCGACCGTCAGCTGCTCGGCCAATCCTTCCACGGTGAACCCAGGCGATCCTTCGACGATCACCGCGGATGGCGTCAGCCCGCAGAATCGCCCGCTGACCTATAGCTACTCGGCGACTGCCGGCTCGATCAACGGCAATACGTCGACCGCAACCCTCACGACGACCGGCGTTGCGCCCGGCACCATAACGGTGACATGTAACGTGGTTGACGATAAGGGGCAGACCGCTTCGGCCAACACCTCAGTGACGGTAAATGCGCCGCCACCGGTTGTGGTTCCGCAGGCGAAGAGCCTCTGTTCGATCAACTTCGATCGTGACAAGCGGCGTCCGACGCGCGTGGACAATGAAGCCAAGGCCTGCCTTGACGACATCGCCCTCAGCGCGCAGCAGGATCCAAATGCGAAACTCGCGGTCGTCGGCAACTCGGCGCCGGTCGAGTTCCATGAGCGTCATGCACGTCACGAGGCGGAGGAGCGCGAGACCGAGCATCGTGCGGCTGAGCGCGCCGTCAACGAGAAGGAATACCTGGTGCAGGAGAAGGGTATCGATGCCTCGCGCATCTCGGTTTACACCGGGACCGCCGGCACGGACACTGCCAACACGACGCTGGTTCCTGATGGCGCCACTCTCGATACCACAGGCCTGACGCCGGTGGATGAGAGCACGGTCCATGCGGTTCCGCGCAACGCTCCGGAGCACCACCGTCGGCATCACCACGCGGCGGCTGCCACGAAGTAACTCATAACCTGAAGCATGAAGCGGCTGACCGGATCTTCTGGTCAGCCGCTTTCCTTTTCCGGGCCGTATCGAAACTACCCCTCCGCTGGGTCTACCCGTCTTCATACCCTGAAGCCGGCCACCCGAGCAGCTGGCCCGGCTGGTGGTCCTCCTGATCTCTGTGCATGACCGGTGGCCCGGTACCTCGGATGTAGCTTTCCGGATACTCAGAATGAGGGATACAGCCTTATCCCCTTTCAATGCATTAATCTTCTTGTAGGAGAAAGAGAAGCGAAATGAAGGCAAAGGTCCTTGGCCGCCTTGGAGCGCTGTTGTTGGGCTGCCAACTCGTCGGCGCTGCGGCACACGCAGTTACATGGTTTCCGCTGGGTCCTTACGGCGGCGATGCGCGGTCATTTGCCGTCGATCCGCACGACTCCAAGCATCTTTATTTGGGCACGGAGACCGGATGGCTGTACCAGAGCCACGACGATGGCGCCACGTGGACTCGCGTCTCGCAGGTCGAGGGCCAAAACGATCTGGTGATCGACCATATCATTCTGGACGCCAATGCGCCCAACCACATCATCCTGGCGGCGTTCATGGTGAACAAAGCCGGCGGCGGCATCTACATCAGCGACGACGGCGGGAAGAGCTGGACCAGACAGGCAGAGATGGGCGGCCAGTCGGTGCGGTCGCTGACGCGCTCTGCTTCGGACCCCAACGAACTGGTTGCGGGGACCCTGGAAGGCGTCTTCCGCAGCAAGGATAATGGCAAGCACTGGGAGCGGATTAGCCCCGCGTCGAACGCAGAGATTCACGAAGTCGAATCGGTTGCGATCGACCCCAAGGACCCCAACATCATCTATGCGGGCACCTGGCATCTGCCATGGAAGACCACGGACGGCGGAGCGCATTGGGAGAGCATCAAGCAGGGAATCATTGACGACTCCGACGTGTTTTCGATCGTCATCGATCCAAATTCGCCCAACATCGTGTACGCCAGTGCGTGCTCCGGCATTTACAAGAGCATGGATGCGGGCGTGGAGTTCAAGGGCGGTGTAAGCATCAACCGCGGGCAGGGAATTCCAACATCGGCGCGCAGAACGCGGAAGCTGAAGTTGGATCCCACGCAGCCGAACACCATCTACGCCGGAACGACCGAGGGCTTATACAAATCAACCGACGCCGGCGCGACGTGGACGAAGATGACGACGTCCGATGTGACTGTGAATGACGTCTACGTCGACCCGAACGACCCGAAGCACGTGCTGTTGGCGACGGACCGCAGCGGCGTGTTGCGCAGCGAAGATTCCGGTATGACCTTTGTGCCGTCGAACACCGGCTTCACGCTGCGCCAGGTGGTGGCGTATGCGGCGGACCAGCATAACCCCGCCCAGGTATACATCGGCGTGGTGAACGACAAGCAGACCGGCGGCGTGTTTGCGAGCAGCGACGGCGGCGTGCGCTGGCAGCAGATGAGCATCGGGCTGGACGGGCGAGATGTCTTCAGCCTCACCATGACGCCATCGGACACGTTGCTGGCGGGAACTTCGCACGGCATCTTCCGGCTGGTGAATGACGCATGGATGAGTGCCGCCTACACAGCGCCCCGCCAAACAGCTGCAGACCGACGCCACGAAACCGTTGCGCGCAGAGGCGCGAGAAATCACGCTGCGCCGTCGCGGAAGAAACCTCAGCCTGTCGCGTCGCAGCAGTTGAGCGAAGCGCTGGTGTACGCATTGACGAGCGGGAGCGCAGGCGTATACGCGGGGACCTCGGCCGGCGTGTGGCACAGCGCGGACGGTGGCCAGAGCTGGTCGCAGATGCAGGTCCCGCAGCTCACTGAGGCGCGGTATCTGGCGTTGCATGGACAGACGGTGGTTGCGGGAAGCCTCACCGGAGTCGCGCTGTCGCAGAACGGCGGCGCGAGCTGGACGAGCGTGATGCCGCCGCCGACGCTGACACAGATTGGAGCTCTGGCGATCGACGGTGCCGGCAACCTTTGGATCGGCGGCCCCGAGGGCGTCTTCTACTCGACCAACCACGGCGCTTCATGGAACACACTGCGCAATCTGTTCGTGCGCCAGGTGGACGGCATCTTCTATGACGCGACGAATAATCGTGTGCTGGTCAGCTCGGCCAGCGGAACGGTCGGGTTCGCGGCGTCGCTGCCCAGCTACAGCATCAGCTATTGGGATACGGGCTGGCCGCTGCGCTTCCTGCGGCCGGTTGGCGATCATCTCATCGGCGCAACGCTGTATGACGGCATGGTTATTCAGCCCAAGATGGTCGCATCGCCGTTTGAGTCCACCGCGATGGCAGTGGGTGATACACCGCGCACGCGCCTCGAGGCAAAACGGTCTTCGGCCGGCGCGCAGTAGAATAGAGCCATGGACTGCAACACACCGGCCAGGCCTCGTCACTCCTTTCAGACCGACGATCCTGTGCTTGAGCCGATTGCGCAAAAGGTCGAGCGCGGCGAGCGGCTGAGCTACGAGGACGGCCTTGCGCTCTATCGCAGCGGGGACATCCTGGCCGTGGGCTGGATGGCGAACCTGGTCCGCGAGCGTATGCACGGCGATATCGCCTACTTCAACGTCAACCGGCACATCAATCCGACCAACGTCTGTGTCGCTTCCTGCAGGTTGTGCGCCTTCGGACGCAAGAAGGGCGCGGCAGACACCTACACGATGGCGCTCGAAGAGGCGTGGGAGACCGCGGGCAAGGGCCTTACGGAGGCAGTGACGGAGTTTCACATCGTCGGCGGTCTTCACCCCGATCTGCCGTTCGAGTACTTCATGGATCTCGTGCGCGGGTTGAAGGAACGTTACCCGCAAGTGCACATCAAGGCCTTCACGATGGTCGAGGTCGCGTTCCTGGCGAAGCGCGCGAAGCTCTCGATCGCCGAGACGCTGGAACGCATGAAGACTGCGGGCGTCGATTCGTGTCCCGGCGGCGGCGCGGAGATCTTCGCAGACCGCGTGCGGCACATCATCTGCGATCACAAGATCGACGGCTCTGAGTGGCTGGAGACGGCGCGGCTCGCGCACAAAGCCGGGTTGAAGTCCAACGCGACGATGCTGTATGGGCACATCGAGAACGACGAAGACCGGGTCGATCATCTGCTGAAGCTGCGCGAAGTGCAGGACGACACCGGCGGCTTCCAGACGTTTATTCCCCTCAGCTTTCATCCGGACCACACTGCACTGAGCCATCTGCCGAAGTCTACGGGCATGCAGGACATCAAGCAGATTGCGGTGAGCCGGCTCATGCTGGATAACTTTCCGCACATCAAGAGCTACTGGCAGATGGTTACGCCGAAGATGGCGCAAATCTCGCTGCGCTTCGGCGCGGATGATATCGACGGCACGGTGGTCGAGGAGAAGATATATCACGACGCCGGCGCAACTACACCGCAGGGCCTGCGCCGCCGCGATCTCGAACGTCTCATCGTCGAAGCGGGCCGCGTCCCGTTCGAGCGAGACACGCTTTACCGCGCGGTGACACGCAGCGAGGACAGCTTCACCGTCGCGGTCTAGGGCCAACTCACGCGGGCGTTATACACTTCTCCGCGATGGCAACTTCAACAACCACAATGGTTCAGCCCCGCCGCAGCGTCGCGGCGGCGATCACGCTGTTCTTCGTCGCTCCCTTTGTCGCGGAATACCTGCTTGGCGATCTGTCCTTGAAGCTGCTGCCGGCGCTGGTCTTCATGGCGCCGATGTATGGCGGCGGCGCGCTGCTCATCCGCGAACATGTGCGCCACAAAGGCCGGGGCTGGCCGACGATCTTGTGCCTCGGTGCGGCGTATGCACTGCTCGAAGAAGGGCTGGTGACGCAATCGCTCTTCAATCCGGACTATCTGAAGCTGCACGCACACTTTTTGCAGTATGCTGCGATACCCGCGTTGGGCATCGGCGGCTGGTGGACGCTCCTGATGCTCAACCTGCATACCTTCTGGAGCATCGGTGTTTCGATTGCCCTGGTGGAAGGATTGTGGCCTGAACGGGAGCACGATCCTTGGCTGGGAAAGATTGGCCATACGGTTGTCGATCTTGTGTTTCTGTTTGGACTGGTGGCGGGCACAGCGATCGGCTACAAGCAGAATCACTTCTGGGCGTCACGGACACAGTTGGGCGTGACGGCGCTGCTGTGTGTCCTGCTGGTGGTGATTGCCTTCGCCACTCCACGTGGAATGGCGAAGCGCGACGGCCCCGTGCCGCCGCCGTGGTTCACTGGTGTTGCCACACTGGTGCTGGGGCTGCTGTTCGAGATGGCTTATCCGGGATTGGGGTGGGGCGCAGTGACGGCGATGCTCGTTATCGATGCCGTGTTTCTGCTGATGGTGTTTGCGTTGTCGCGACGCAGGAGTTGGACGCTGCTGCACACGTTGAGTCTCGGTGCAGGCGGAGCGGTCGCCTATGGGCTGCATGCCTTCCTGCAGAAGCCCTTCGGCGCCGGCCCGGTGCTTGCGCGGGTCGGCAACGTCATCTTCCTGGCGATCGCGGTCGCGCTGATCATCCTGGCCGTTCGACGGACCGCGCGCATCCGCGCCCTCGGATCGACTACTTCGTCTTCGTTGCCGTGAGACGGTGCTCGCCCTCCGTCAAAACCAGGCTGGTGATTTCGCCTTTGTCGTTCGGCATGAACTCAACCTCGAAGGGAGCTTGCTTGGTAAAAAACTTGCTCGGCGACTCAGGCAACAGTGGCGCCTTCGGGCCGCGAGCGATCTGCCCTGTGAGCTGATCGCTCTCGAGCGTGATCGTTATGAAAAAATCCGGGGGCGCGCCCACCGGGTGATATGAGCCAACGAACTTTGGAAGAGCTTCCGGCGGAAGTTGAATCATCGTGCGAAGCGCCGGTTGGAAGTCCGGCCAGTGGTACGCGACAGCGATCGTGCTCATAATCTCGGCGCAGAGTCGCGAACCGCCCTCTGCATTGGTCATGACAGCGGCGCCTTCCCCGTTGTTTTCATAACCGACGAAAAGTGCTTCAAAGCCTTCATTCACGCCGCCATGCTCGAAGTACGGATTGGACGGTGAGCCGCCGATCTCGACGCCGAGGCCCCACGAGCCTTTGCCCGGCGTCATCATCTCCTTCGTCATGGCCTGCGAGAGCACGTGGTTCGCCTTGCCTTGCAGCGACTGCTGGTTCTCGATGATGTAGCGGCCGAGGTCGGAGGGCGTCGTCCACAATCCGGCTGCGGCCATCTCTGGATAGGTATGCGCGCCGCCAGGGACGGGAATGCCATGCACATCGTAGGGAACGGCTGCGCGGGTCCGCATCAGGATGGGCAGCGGCTGCTGGTAGGTGCTGTGGGTCATGCCGATGGGTGCGAGAACGGTGTCGTGCATCAGCTTCGCGAACGGCTCATGAGAGACGTCCACCATGAGCTGCTGCATGATGGTGTAGCCGCCGCCGGAGTAGTTCCACTTTGTGCCCGGAGGCGTTTCGATGCGGATCGCCGGCGTGTTGGCGGGAGCCTCGCCGTTGAGCACCTGTACCAACGTAGGCACGGACGCGCCGGCGGCGTAGCCGGGGAAGCCGTGCACGGTCATGCCGGCAGTATGGGTGAGGAGCTCGCGCAGAGTGATGACAGCTCCGGGAGCGGCATCGCTGGGCGGAATCTTCCATGACGTAAGCTTCGCGTTCACGTTTTCGTCGAGCGACAGCTTGTCCTCCTGCACCAGATGGAGCGCGGCCATTGCGGCGACGGGCTTGCTGATGGAGCCGGCCTGAAAGATCGTCTCCGGTGTGACGGGCTCGCCGGATGGGGAAGCCGTTCCGTAGCCGCGAGCCCACTCTATGACGCCGTTGTGCACGACGGCAATGCTGACGCCGTGGACATTGAGCTCTCCCATTCGCTTGAGCAATGGCGTGCATTGGGACTCGCCCTTGACGATGACCGCCGGAGGAAGACAAGTCTCGATCTGGTGAATCCGTTGTTCCGTGCTGCTGGATTGCGCCGATGCAAACTGAATGGATGCGCATAGAAGAGTGACGGCAACACCGAACCTTGCGATGGACATTGAGGGCTCCCAGCGAACCGTGACAGATTATCCGAATCGCGGCGCGCTTTGATAGCTATTCGTGCGAAGCCTGCTGCGCACGAATCGCGATTGCATGAAGGATCAGATTCAATGCGTCGCCTGCGGGCTGTGCTCGGGATTGCTGAGGACCTGCTCACGCGTGTAGCCCTCCCAGGTCCACGGGGTCACAGTGTCGCCGAGCAGCTGCTCAAGCAGCGGACGGAACGCAAGCTCTCCGTTATCGGAGTTTGTGAGAAGAATCATGCAATCGTTGTGACGTGTGAAGCAGATGACGTAGTTCTCCGCTCCGTCGCCATGGCCCTCCTTGAAGAATGCCGGGCCGTACTTGGTGTGGGTGAGCAGGCCCCAGCCAAGACCGTAGCTCAATCCAACATGAGGACCCTCTTCACTCGTCGAGGGATCCATGGTCGGGAATTGGTGCGCGGCATGGATACCGATCTGCGGCGTGAGCATCTTCGCGCGCGTCGCGGGTTGAAGGATACGGTTGGCGAAGAGAGCTTCGACAAAGCGCGAGAGGTCGTTGACGCTGGTGGCCATCGATCCCGATGCGCGCGCGTGGTCTCTGCGGGTGTAGTTGAGGAAGTTTCCGGTGGAGCCGTAACGGGCTGCATTGTTGGGCAGAAAGCGATCGTTCCAGGTGAGGCTGGTGGTGTTCATTCCAAGCGGAGTGAAGAGATCGCGCTGCATGGATGTCTCGAGCGGTTCGTGCGTGATGGCCTGTTCGATGACGTATTGGAGCAGCGTGAGACCTTCGCCGGAGTAGGCGTAGCGCGTGCCGGGCTCGTAGAGAATGCGCAACTTGCCGTCGGGCATATCCGCCGGGGCGTAGTTGCAAAGTCCTGCTGAGTGGGAGAGCAGCATCCGCGGCGTGATGTGTCGATAGCGCGGGTCCGCAGTGAGCAGCGAGGTGTCGTGATAATAGCCGGAGAGGCCTTGCGGCATATACTCAGCAATCGGCTTGTCGAGATCAAGACGGTGCTGCTCGACAAGTTTCATCACCCATGTGGCGAAGACGCCTTTGGTGACGGACGCAGCCCAAATGTAAGTATCGGGCGTCATCGGCAGATGATGTTCAATGTCGCGCAGACCGTAGGCGTAGGTCCACACGGTGCGGCCGTTGTGGAGCAGCGCGATCTGCGCTCCGGTGACACCATCGCGGTCAAGCTCAGCATTGGCGATGGACCGCGCGCGATCCGCAGTTAGTGTCGCTCCGTCGATTCGATGGAGCTGCTGTGCCGATGCGGGCGCGATCAGCAGCAGGCCGAGAAGCGCCGCCTGCGATCTCATCGGCCGGAGACGCCGTTCGCGATGTTGTTCCACACCATCCAGTGGTCGTTCAGCGGCTCCGCTCCATTGTGGGTGTAGAAAGCGCGGGCGGCGAGGTTGCGCGGCCGCACATCAACGCAGATGCGGCGCGCATTGTGCGAGGCAAACCAATCCGCAAGCTCGTGCAGGAGTCCGGTGGCAACGCCTTGCCCGCGATGGTCGGCGGAGACATTGATCCATTGCAGCTCGCCCTCGCACCGATGGCGGCGCGTGAGATGACCGGCGATGAAGCCGATAACCTCGCCATCCTGCTCGGCGAGGATCGCGACGCGCGGCAGCAGAGCATGGCGGGGATGATGTTCTCCGCTAAGGTAGGCAGCGAGGCTGCGCTCCCAGTCGGGAGCGTTGCCCCACTGCTCGGAGCGGAGTTGCGCCATCGCGGAGACGTCCAGGAGAGTCGCAGGACGAAAGAGGAGTTCTTCAGCAGTCAGTGTGGCAGGAGCGAATGCGGCGTTCATGACGGACTTTCTGTCGGACTGGTTACGGTTCGCTGTGCGGTCGTTTCACATTATTTTGCGAAGAGCTGCGATAGGTCGGCGAAGGCTTTGAACTCGAGGGCGTTGCCGGCGGGGTCGAGAAAGAACATGGTGGACTGTTCGCCGACCTCGCCTTGGAAGCGAGTATAGGGCTCGATGATGAATTTGACACCCGCGGAGCGCACGCGCTCGGCGAGCGCCTCCCAGTCGGCCTGCGTGAGCACGACGCCGAAGTGCGGGATGGGAACGTCGTGGCCGTCGACGGGGTTGCTGTGCGGGTCGGCGGCCGGTCTCGGCTTCAGATGCGCGACGATCTGGTGGCCGAAGAGGTCGAAATCGATCCATTGGTCCGCGCTGCGGCCTTCCGGACAGCCGAGGACGGTGCCGTAGAAGTGGCGGGCGGCGGCGAGATCGTCGACAGGAAATGCGATGTGAAAGGGACGAAGCGGTGTCATGCCAAAACAGGGTACCAGCAGTGTGGAAAACGCGCCCGCCAGGAACCTGTCGCCGGGCGAATGGCGGGATAAGGGTAATCGCAGCTACGACGTACGGGGCCTGAGGCCGTGTTTTGGGTAAGTCCCTGACAGATTTGTGGGATTCCTCGCCGGGTTCCCCTTGGGGTCTCATCGAGCAGGCAGTGAACAGCCCCTGTCAGCATCCGGCTGTCACGCGCCAGGAGAACCCTTTGGCCCATCAAGTGATCCTCGCAGACAACCAGGCGATCTTTCGCGCGGGCGTGGCCCGCGTGCTTGGACAGGAGAGAAACCTGCAGGTTGTTGCGCAGTGCCCAGACTATGAACGCCTGAAAGAGGCGATTGGAAGTCTGCGCAAGTCGATTGTGATCTACCCGTCGAGCTTTGCGCCGGACATGAACGAGCTGCTGGACTGGATTGAGCAGGCGGGAAGCCGGTCGGTGGTGATTCTGGAACATGGATCAACGCTGGACGATGCCTACGCCGCGCGCGTGGAAGGAACTGTCCTGCGTTCCGTGGCAGCGCCGCAGCTTGTCGATTGCCTACTGCGTGTGGCGGCGGGGCAGCGCAGCGTGCAGCGCGCGAACCTGAAGACGATGCCGTCGCCGGACCGCGTGGGAGCCAATGTTCTGGAGCGGCTGACGCCCAAGGAGCTGCAGATCGTGGCCCTGATCGCGGAAGGCTCGAAGAACAAAGAGATCGCGATGCAGCTGGGCACAAAAGAGCAGGTGGTGAAGAACTATCTGCGCAGCATCTATGACAAGACCGGCGTGAGCGACAGGTTGGAGCTTGCGCTGTTCACGATTCATCATCGTGCGCTGGCCGAGGCCGCTGAGCGTGTGCGCGAGAAGCTTGTAAGGAGCGCATGATGGAACGATCGAAAGCAAACCGGCGCAAGGCAGCGCTCAGTCTTCAACTGTCTGTGTTCAGCTGGCAGCTTTGCGGCGAGCTGTTTGTGCGCAGGCAGGGCGCGCGGCACACTGCGCATCGGACGCGCGTGGACAAGCACGCATCAGGAGAAAAAACACCGTCGCTTCTGCGGGCTTAGAGCATCGTCCGCGGCTCGATTCCAGGCAAGTCAATACAAGGTTGCAGATAGAAGCGCATCGGCCTACAGGCCCATGCGCTTTTCCTGCTCCTCGGCGGTTTCGGAGACAAAGCCCTTCTTTTCTGCGATGGATTTAGCCTGGGTAAAGAGCAGAAGGTAGTCCGGACCTCCGGCCTTGGAGTCGGTGCCGCTCATGTTGAAGCCGCCAAACGGATGCGCGCCGACCATGGCTCCGGTGCACTTACGGTTGAGATAAAGATTGCCGACTTGAAACTCGCGAGCGGCGCGATCCAGGCGTTCGCGCGAGCTGGAGTAGATTGCGCCGGTGAGACCGTACTCGGTGTCGTTGGCGATCTCCAGCGCCTGTTCGAAGTTGTCGGCCTTGATGACGGCGAGCACGGGCCCGAAGATCTCCTCCTGTGCGAGGCGCGAGGTGGGCGCAATACCGGCGAAGACCGTTGGCTGGATGAAGTAGCCGTCGCCGTTGTCGGCTGCGGGTGCGCCTCCGGCCACCAGCTTTCCTTCCTTCTTGCCGATGTCGATGTAGCTCAGCACGCGGTCATAGGCGGCCTTGTTGATGACGGGACCGCTGTAGGCGTTGTCGGCGGGGTCGCCGGTCTTGAGCTGGCCAACGCGGTCGCGCAGACGGTCGCAGAAGACGTCGTAGATGGGTGCCTCTACGATCGCCCGGGAGCAGGCCGAGCACTTCTGGCCGTTGAAGCCGAAGGCGGAGGCGATGACGCCTTCTATAGCGGAGTCCATGTCGCTGTCGGCGGCGACGACGATGGCGTCCTTGCCGCCCAGCTCGAGGATGGTTCGCTTGATGAAGCGCTGGCCGGGCTGGGTGCGGGCGGCGCGCTCGTGGATCTCGAGGCCGACCTTCTTGGAGCCGGTGAAGGCGATGAAGTGGACCTTGGGGCTTTCGACGAGCGGCCGGCCGGCCTCGGGACCGCCTTGGACGAGGTTGACGACGCCGTCGGGCAAGCCGGCCTCTTCCATCACCGCGAGGAAGCGCGCGGCGATGGTGGGAGCGTCGGGCGAGGGCTTGAGGACGACGGTGTTGCCGGTGACGATGGCGGCAGCGGTCATGCCGGCCATGATGGCGAAGGGGAAGTTCCAGGGCGGGATGACGGCGCCGACGCCGAGCGGGATGTAGCGGAGCTGGTTGCGCTCGCCGGGGTATTGGATGGGCGTCGTGGCGGCGTCGAGCTTCAGGGCTTCGCGGGCGTAGAACTCGAGGAAGTCGATGCACTCGCCGACGTCCGCGTCGGCTTCGGCCCAGTTCTTTCCGACTTCGAGGACGAGCCAGGCGCAGAAGTCCAGGTGGCGCTCGCGGATGAGCTGCGCGGCGTTGAGGAGAATCTCGACGCGGTAGGCGGCAGGCCCGCTCGACCAGGCGGGGAACGCGGCTTCGGCGGCGGCGATGGCGGTTGCGACCTCGGAGGGGCCTGCGGCGTAATGGGTGCCGATGATTTCGGCGGGCTTTGCCGGGTTGGTCGAATGGAACTTGGTTGCGGTCTGCGTGGGATGGCCGCCGAGGACGAGGTCGTAGGTGCGGCCGAGCTCGGCCTGGGCGCGATGGAGCGAGGCGATCATCTCCTCGCGGACGGGAGGCAATGTGAAGTCGGTGAAGGGCTCGTTCTTGAAGGGCGGGAGATTGTGGATATCCATTTTGCGTGCGGCCTCAACGAAGTTCGTTTTCTTGTCCGTGGATTAGAGTAGCGGACTTGCCGGTGGGATACCCCCCTCCCCCCTGTTTTTGTGCAAAGTCTTCGGAGAAGAGACTTTAGGGGTGGACTTCGGGATGTGTCGAAGAGATGCGCCGGTAATACCCGATGGGGAGTGGGGGTGTGGGAAGCCGGGTTTTGTCAAGGGTGGGCGGTTTGTAAAGCAGAGGGGCGGAGGGTGCCGATGCGTCCGTGCGGGCCGACGACGTAGGGGAGCGAGAGGGCGTTCCAGTGCTGGTCTGCGTCGGAGGCTTCGTTGTATTTGGGGTCGGGATGGAGGGCGCGCCAGTTGCGGCCGTCGTCGGTGGAGATGTCGGTGCCGTTGGGACCTACGGTGATCCAGGTATTGAATTTGGAGTCGTAGGCTACGGCGGAGCGGTAGCCGTGGGGTGGGGCTAGAGCTGTTCGAAGTGCGTCATCAGACTTGCGGGGCAACAATTCGCTTGTCCAAGCTGTGGATGAAGACTGGTCCGGATGTTTGTAGTCACCACCGACCGCAACCCGAACGCCATTATGCTCGGCAATGGAAAAACATCCAGACGACTCCGTCTTCTGGGTCGATGCGAGTTGTTCAAACCAAAGAGAGGTAGCCCAGCCGGTCTTCGGATCGTGGAACACGTTTGGGCCGGTTGTGTCTTCTATGCCTGTGTTGTGATGAACGACTCGTGCGCCGGACGGGCCTCCGGTGCAAAATGCCCGATCACCCAGTGAACTGACGATGAGTGATGAGTTGCTGGCGGCAAAGACGCCCTCGTCCTGAGTCGCCTTCACCTGCATTGGATCGCGTTTCCAAGTGGCGCCGCCGTCGAATGTGAGGAAGATCGCGAAATGGCCGTCAACTGGGTCGCCGAGCAAGACGCCGAAGTTGTGATCCGCGTCGCGCGCTACCACGCGCGATACCCCACCCTTCGACTGAGTCGAAGGATGGGCCACCCGGTTTGTGGGTGGTTCGGATTTGCGCTCGAATTGGAGGGCATCCCAGAAGCCGTCTTTGTCGGGGTTGGTGAAGAGGAGGGTCCAGGTTTGGCAGCCGTCGGTGGTTTTGTAGAGGCGGGAGAGGTCGCCTTTGCCGCTGCTCATGATGAGGGCGGTGTTGTTGTCGAAGGCTTGGACGGCGCGGAAGTCGAGGTGGTCGGCGTTGGGTGGTTTGGCGCAGAGCTGCCAGTGCCGGCCGCTGTCGAGGGTGCGGAGGATGGTGCCTTCGGAGCCGGAGGCCCAGGCTACGCCGTGGCCGACGTTGTCGATGCCGCGGAGGTCGGCGGTTGTGTGGGCGTCCTGGAGGGTCCACTGGGCTCCTGAAGTTGCGGCGGTTGCGGCGAGCAGAATGAGCGCGAGCGCGGCGCGAGGCATGGGAGCGAGTGTAACGCGCTCGAGAGGGACGCCCGGACAGGGGAACGGAGGCGGAAGCCTGGGGTGCCGTTCGCGGCCATGGGCGGTATGGGTGGGAGTTTGGACCGTCGGAGTCCTCCGGCTGCGCTCCGCGCTGCGCTCAGGATGACGGGGTTTTCAGAGGCGCGAGCGGGAGTCGGTGCGATCAGTTGACGGTGAGGGTGAAGCTGGTGGAGGCGGTGATGCCGGTGCTGACGGAGTCTTTGGCGATGAGCGTGATGGTGTAGACCTCGGGCTGGGGGTTGGTGCCGCCGCCACCACCACCGCCTCCGTTTTCTGAGCTTCCGCCGCAGCCGACGGCCGTGAGCGAGAGGGTGGCGAGGACGGCGAGGGAAAGAAGCGTGGCGAGTTTGCGGCGGCGCGACGGGCGAACGATGCAGAGCAGCAGAGCGAGGGCTGCTGCGGTGGGGAGGCTACCGGAGAATGGGTGCGCGGGCGGATGGGCGGGAGGTTCAATTGCGGCTCTCTGGACGGTGGACGGAACTTTGAGGGCGCCGGGGGTGTTGCAGGCGGTGCCGAGTCCGATGTTGAGCGTGCCGGTGGTAGGGCCGTTGATGGGTGGAACCTGGATGAGATAGCAGATGGTTTGCGCGGTGCTGCCGGTGTAGCTGGCGGACCAGGTGAGCGCGCCGTTGTAGCCGCCGGAGGGGTTGACCATGATCTGGCTGACGCCGGTGGAGTTGGGCGACAGAGCGAGATTGCTGGCGGAGATGGAGACGGTGCCGGTGGCGAGGAGAGAGCCGACGGTGAGGACGTCGGTATAGGACGAGGGAAGGTGGGTGGCGTCGCCGGGGTAGCGGGCGGTAAGAAGATGCGTGCCGGTAGTGGAAGGCGCGGTCAGGGTGTAATAGGCGGCGCCTTCTCCGGCGAACGGCGTGAGCGGAATGGACGAAGAGACAGGTGTGCCGTCGAGCGCGAGGGAGATGTTGCCGGTGGGAGGTGTATTGCCGGGGTTGCCTCCCGGGCTGACGCCGATGTCAAGCGTGACGTTGGACGAGGGCGCGGCGGTGGACGGTGTGCCGAGGAAGTTGATGGAGGTTGGCTGGAGCGCGGTGGGATGCGCGGAGGGCCAGTCGAGCGCGAGCTGGTAGAAGTCGAGGCTGCCGAGGCCGGTAGCCTGGTCATAGCCGGTGGTGGCGGCGTAGGCCGACTCGCCGGGAGTGCCGCAGTTGCCGTCGCCGAAGATGCAGGCGGTGGTGCCGGTGGCGATGTCATGGAAGGCAGAGGTGTAGATGGAAGGCTGCGCAGCGAGGCTGTAGAGAGTGGGATGGACGTCGCCGAGGCCGTTGGTGCTTTCGTACTGGTTGAGGACGGCGAGGAAGCCGGCGAAGATGGGAGCGGCGAAGCTGGTGCCTCCGGTGACGGTGTAGGCGCCGGTGCTGGACTTGAGACCGTTGGTGCAGGTTTGCGTGGTGCCGGCGAGCGCGGCGTCGTCGGTGCAGATGGCGTATCCCGGGCTGGCTACGGAGGCTTGAAGGGCGACATCGGGCACGAGACGGAAGGTGCCGGACGGAATGCCGGGGACATTGGCCTGCCATGAGGGACGAACGAAGAAGATGCTGGCGCCGCCCCCGGAGGCGAGGATGCCAAGAGTGGGCGAGCCTTCGTTCCAGGCGACCTCGGGGACGTAGGAGAGGAGCGAGTTGCTGTTGTCGAGGTTGACGGCGGGCAGCCAGTAGGTGGTGTCGCCTGCAGCGAAGGTGCCGGGAGCCATCTGGGTTCCGCCGACGGCGACGGCGTAGGGGCTGCTGGCGGGCAGGTCGACGGCGAGCTGCTGCTCGGCAGCGGTGGTGAGACCGCTTTCGGAGCCGTAGGCGGCGCAGCCGGTGGCGCCGAAGTCGCCGGAGGCGGCAACGACGGTCTGACCCTGGGCGGCGGCCTGTTCCAGGATGGAGTTAATCTGCTCGGCGTCGGCGGTGCTGAGGAGGGGTTCGCAGATGCCGTAGCTGACGCTGATGACGGGAGCGATGTCCTGGCTGACGGCGTAGCTGAGGGAGTCGATGACATCGTAGTTCTGGCTGGAGCCGGTGGTGACGAAGACGACGCCGGCGCTGTAGGCGATCGCAGAGGAGTACTCGAGGTCGATCTCGGATTCGCCCTCGTCGCCGGCGGAGACGGCTTCGACTCCGGATCCGGGGACGAGAACCGTGTTAATTGGCGTGCTGTTGCCGCCGCCGGCCTGGCCGCGGAAGGTCCAAGTGCTGCCGCCGCCGGCGGTGTTGACGTAGGACTGGCCGACGATGACGAGTTGCTGGCCGGTGCCGCTGATCCGGTTGCTGTAGAGAGGCATGAGATCGTACATGACCTCGACATCGTAGGGAACGAGGAAGTGCGACTGAGTGGAGAGGGTGGTGTAGTCGGGGTGGAGGGTGCGGACGGATGGTTTGGGGCGGAAGTCGGAGAGATGCAGGACAGCGGCGGTGACGGGGGCGAGTGTGGGAGGCAGCAAGAGCTCGGTGGCGGGAGCGAAGTGGAGCTGAGATGGTTCGTCGTTGCCTGCGGGCCAGCGGAAGCGATGGAGCTCGGCGCCGAAGGCCTGCTGGATTTGGGCGGCGGTGCCGGAGAAGGTGATGCGGTCTGGGGTGGGGGTGGAGGCGGGATCGATGATGAAGCCGAAGGCCTGGAGCCAGGCGGTGGTGGCGGCAACGTCGGACGCGGCGACGCCGAAACGGGAGGCGAAGGTGTCGGGCGTGAGCCAGTGATGATAGAGCGGCGAGGAGGGGTTGGTTTGTTGCGCGAGGAGCTGTTGGAGGGCGGATTCCTGCGCGGCGGAGCGGGAGAAGACGAGTGTGATGCCGGAGATGAGGGTGTCGGGCGCGAGCGGGCCGAGGTCCTGGGCGGTGCGGAGATGAGGGTCGAGCGAGCCGGCGAGCGGGACGGACGGTGTGGCTTCGATTGGGCCGCGGATTCGCGGAGCGGGGCCTTGCGCGATTGCAGCGGAAGAGCAGAGAAGCAAGGCCGAAACAAACGGGAGCCGAAGGGCTCGGACCAGCGGGTTCATCCGAAGCGATCTTTCCGGGGGACGGGGATTGGGATTTCGATCTCGGCGGTAACGTTATCAGAGAAGCGGCGTGAGGAAAAGAGAATCTGCGGCGGCGCGACCGGAGAAATGGGATTTACAGCAGGGCGGCGATTGCATAGAGTGCGGTTTGTGCGGAAGACGGCGGCGATTTGGATCGTGTGGTTGGCGTGCGCGGGTGCGCGGGCGCAGAATGGCGGCTCGGCGCAACAGGGCAGCGCACAGGCTGCGGCGCAGCCGGCTGGTGTTCAACAGACAGAGACGCTGCAGCTGACGGCGCGCGAGGTGGTGATGGACGTGGTCGCGCTGGATGCAAAGGGGCAGTCGGTCGAGGGGCTGAAGGCGAGCGACTTCGCGATTGTGGAGGACGGTGTTCCGCAGCAGATACGGAGCGTGAGCGAGCATCGAGGGATGACGGCGGACGAGATCGCGAAACAGCCGATGGTGAAGATGCCGCCGAATACGTTCACGAACTTTATGCCGCCGGCGAATACGAATGCGGTGAATGTGATCGTGATCGATGCGCTGGATTCGCCGCTGGTGGCGCAGATGTATCTGCGGGAGCAGTTGATCGCATTTATGAAGGCGGTGCCGCCGGGACATCTGTTTGCGATCTTTGAGATGGATGAGCGGATGCACCTGGTGCAGGGATTTACGAGCGATCCGGCGCTGCTGTTGAAGGCGGTAGAGAGCAAACGGAATTCGGTGGTGATGAAGCCGCTGGGTGTCGACCGGAGGATGCGGCGGCAGATTCTGAATGCGGGCCTGCGCGAGATGGGAATGTACTTGGCGGGGTTTCCGGGGCGGAAGAACCTGATCTGGTTTACGGGCGAGGTGCCGCGCGCGGTGTTCGGTCTGCGGGCGAATCCGTTTCCGGACGAGGTGGACTATGACATGGATCGCGGACAGGCGGCGAATGCGCTGTCGCTGAGCAGGGTCGCAATGTACCCGGTGGACGATCGGGGGCTGGAGATGCATTGGCATCCGATGAACCAGATGCAGCTGGAGCGGATTGCAAACGCGACGGGAGGCAAGGCGTACTACAACACAAACGGGATGAAAGAGGCGTTAACGCAGATCGTCGAGACGGGATCGAACTATTACACAATTTCCTATGCGCCGACGAATCCGGAGTGGCATGCGCATCATCGCGACCTGGAGATTGCAGTGCCGGGACGGCCGGATGTGAAGGTGCTGTACCGGCACAGGTACTACGCGAGGAAGGAGCGGAAGGCGCAGAAGGATGCGGATAAGAAGGCGGCTGAGGAGAGCGAGTCAGCGAGTCAGCAAGCCGGCCAGACAGCGGACGAGCAAAGCGGCGGGGCAGCGAGTCAGTCGCAAGATGGCACGGGAGATGAGGAGATTGCGACGACGCCCAAGGAAGATTTTGCGACGTCGATGCAACTGGGACAGATGCCGGCGGGCGAGGTGGTGTTCAGCGTGAATGTGACACCGGCCAAGAGTGCGATGAAACTGGGCAAGAACGAGCCGCTGCCGCCGGGGAGTTTGTTGCGCGCGGACTTTCAGCGCAAGCCGTTTCGCGAAGATGAGCTGATGTTTGTGATCGATCCGAGCCGTGTGGACTTCGAGACGGGGAGCGACGGGAAGCATCATGCGCAGATGGAGCTGGTGACCGTGGTGTACGACAGCCAGGGGCAGGTGCTGAACTCGGCGACAACGATGTGCACCGTGAACTTCGACGATGCGATGTATGCGAAGGTGATGCAACGGGAGCTGACGGTGAGTGCGCACCAGGTGGTGGATGTTCCGGAGAAGGTCAACGCGTTTTTCCGGTTCGGCGTGTATGACACAGCGAGTGAGCGCATCGGGACGATGGAGGTTCCGGTGGACAACGTGGTGTTGGGAGCGCGGCCGTAGCGTGGAACTCAGCCCAGGGGCTGGTGGCCGTGGTGGCGATAGATGGGGAAGTGATGGTGGGCGCGGACGACGTAGTGTCCGATGAGCCAGCCGGCGGCGGAGCCTAAGAGGACATCGGTGGGAAAGTGTTTTTCGGCGAGGACGCGGGTGAGTGCGGTGGCGCCGGCTCCGGTGTAGAGCGCGGCCTGATGCCAGGGCGAAGGATACTCGGCGGCGAGGACGGCAGCGGACGACCAGGCGAGGATGGAGTGGCCTGAGATGAAGGACGAATCGATGCCGGCGGAGGTCTGGTAGAACTTGCCGTCGTAGTTGGTGGCCGCGGTGGGACGCTCGCGGAAGGTGGAGAGCTTGATGATGGTGTCGAAGATCTCGGAGTCGATGAGGGCTTCGCCGCCGAGGAGGCCGGACTCGCGGAGGTGGTCGTTGTGGGTGGCGAGGCTGGTGCCGTACATGACGACGGGGCCGGCGATGTAGCTGTACATCAGATCGTAGGAGACGTTGTCGGCGGTGTTGTTGAAGCCGGGATTATGGCTGACGATGTAGCGCGCGACGTGGCTGTCCTGCGAGAGAGAGATGCCGGTGACGGCGGCCATGGGCAGAATCCAGCGCAGATCGCGGCCGCGGATGTAAATGGGCGAGGTGAAGATGCGGTAGGTGTCTCCGGCGACGTTGAGCGGCAGGCGGAAGGCATCCACGGGCGGGTGCGGGATGTCTTCGAGGGGAACCTGGCCCTGCAGGTGCGGCTTGCCGGTGACGATCGAGGATGGGGCGTTGGGCAGATTGGACTGGGTGGCGGGATTCGTCTGCGGCTTGGGGACTTCAGGAGCTTGCTGAGTGCTCGTTTGGGGCCGAGTTTGTTGTGCAGGACTTGAGGGCAGTTGCGTGTCCTGCGCGAGAGCGAGCGAGGGAATAAGGATGAGGGCCGGAAGAACGAAGCGCGCGAAACCTTGCATGCTGTTTGAGATGCGGCGCGCCCCTGCCGCCGGGGGATGATGAACGAAAGTTCATGGTGGAGGGGCGGGGGATTCGAGACACGGGATGCTGGCCAAGATTGGCTGAATGCAACAGGCAAAGGCCTGGGTATCAGCGGGTGATCCCTGCTGCCGTCGTGTCGAGCGCGAGTTTGGTTCCGGTCTTGCCGAACGATCATTGCTGCGCGAGCTGTTCGGCGGCCTTGGACATTGTGGCGGTGCGTTCGAGTTTGTCCCAGTTGAAGGGCTTGCCATCGATGGCGCGCTTGACGGTCTTGAGCAGGACCCAGGAGAAAAGCTGGCGGTAGGTGAAGCGCTGGATCCAGATGTGGACGAGTAGCCAGGCGTCGCCCTTGCTGGCCGGGTGTTTGCGCTCCAGCATGAAGGCGAGTACAGAGGCGGCGAAGTCGATGACGAGGAAGGCGCCGAAGAAGACGAGCAGCTTGACGAGGTCGGCGGTGCTGGTGGTCTCGGGATGGAAATGTTTGTCGATGAAGTAATGGATAACGCCGGCGACGAACATGAGGTCGATGAACGGCGAGAAGAGCGGAAGCAGGATCTGAAAGATGAGGATGTTGGGTAGAGCGAAGAGGCCCATGGCGCGACTGCGCGTGATGGCGGCCTTGTGTTTGTAGAGCGCCTGCAGGATGCCGAAGGACCAGCGGAATCGCTGGCGCGCGAGGCCGTTGGCGTTGATGGGCGCTTCGGTGAAGGCAAGGGCCTGGTCTTCGTAGATGACGGCGTACCCCTGCTCGATGATGTTCATGGTGAGGTCGGCGTCTTCGGCGACAGTGTCGGGGTGGTAGCAGCCGCCGGCTTTGACGGCCGCGGTGCGCCAGGCGCCGATGGCTCCGGGGACGACGGTGACAACGTCAAATAAATCCAAAGCGCGGCGTTCGAAGTTTTGCGACGTGATGTATTCGAGGGCCTGCCAGCGGGTCCAGAGGTTGACGCGGTTGCCGACCTTGGCATTGCCGGCGACGGCTCCGATGCGCGGATTCGCGAAGTGGTGAACGAGGCGGGTGATGGCGTCGTGGGCGACGACGCCGTCGGCGTCGATGCCGATGTAGACCTCTTCGCTGGTCTGTTGCAGCGCGAAATTGAGGGCCTCGGCTTTGCCGCCGTTGGGCTTGGTGAGGACGGTGACACGGCCCTGCTCGATCTCTTTGGCGTAGGTTTCGGTGGCGATGGAGTAGGTGTTGTCGAGCGAGCCGTCGTCGATGACGATGACGCGGATATTTTTGTAGTTGGACATCAGCACCGAGCGAATGGTGCGGGCGATGACCTTCTCTTCGTTGTAGGCGGGGATGAGGACGGCGACGCGCGGGGCGTATTCGCCGGTGGGGTCGTCGTGGCGGCGGCGGAAGCGGTCGATGACGGCGCAGATGCCGATGATGACGAGGCGGAGACTCATGAGGAAGTCGCCGAGGAAGAAGATGTCGATGACGAAGTGGTTGAAGAAGGAGATGAAGAAGAAGGCGACGGAGTCGACGATGGCTTCGTATCTCTGATGGCGCGTGAGCGGGGGCATCACCTCCGCGCGGGTTTTGCCGACGAGCGCGGAGACGGGGACGATGGTGTAGCCGTGGGCGCGGAGGGCTTCGATGAGCTTGGGCAGAGCGTCGACGGTGGGCTGGCGATTGCCGCCGCCATCATGCATGAGGATGATGGACCCCTTCATCCAGGTCTTGGTTTGAGCGAGCGCGATTTGCTTGAAGACGCTGTTGATGATCTCCTGCGGCGATTTGCGCGGATGCTCGTCCCAGTCGTCGGTGTCGATCTTGTCGCCGACGATGGTGTAGCCGAGCTGCTGGATGTGCTCGATGGGCGCGGCCTGATCGTTGGTGTCGGGCTCCTGGTCGATGGAGTAGGGCGGGCGGAAGTAGACGGGCTCGACGCCGAGCTTGGCGGCGAAGAGGCGCTCGGTGAGGTTGAGCTGGAGATCGACGGAGCGCTGCGAGATTTCGCTGATGTCAGGATGTGTGAAGGTGTGGTTGCCGATCTCGTTGCCGTCGCGGTAGACGCGGCGCATGAGGCCGACGTTGTCTTCAGCTTCTTCGCCGATCATGAAGAAGGTTCCGATGACGTGGTACTGCTTGAGGATGTCGAGGATCTTCGGCGTCCAGGTGGGGTCGGGGCCGTCGTCGAAGGTGATGGCGACCTCTTTGGGGTGGTAGCCGTACTGCGAGACGGTGTAGGGGAGCGGGTACGAGTCCATGGACTCGGAGACGACGGAGAGGAACTGCGAGGGAATGGTGGGGTCATCGTCCATGGTGATGGTGCGATGGCCGTTCTGCGGCGGCTTGGTGACGCGGAGGATGTCGCCGTCGCCTTCGGTGTCGACATCCCATCCGGGCGCGACGTCGGCGAGGGCTTTGGCGGGGTCGACTTTGAGGGGGTTGTCCCAGAAGTTCCAGAGCGAGGCGTCCTCGGAGCCGAGACGCCAGAGGGCGAAGGTCTGCAGACCGAGCGCGCGGGCGACGCGCATCTCGTTCAGCGCGGTGACGGCGTCGAGGAGCCAGACCTGATGGCGGACGTGGGCGTCTTCGTCGTCGTAGGCGAAGTGCGGATTGAGCGAGGGATCGTCGAGCTCGAGTTTGGCGCCGGATTCGTAGGCGGCCTGCCAGGCCTCCTGCGTGGTCATGTAGAGAGCGTCGTTCTCGTCTTCGGCGCGCGCCTGTTGCGGGACTTTGAGGTGAAGCCTGGAGCGGCGCGATTTCGCTGGGCCGGCTGGGGCGCCCGCCGGCAGCGGAGCCGTCCAGTCGTACGCGTAGTTGCCGATGGAGACGATGATCTTCTGACGCGGCACGGCGGACATTGCGGTGCGAAGGTTGTTTTCGAACCAGTCCTGCCCGGCGATGGGACCCGGGGTGGTTCCGGGCTGGTGCTGGTCGTAGTTCATCAGCACGATGCCGTCGGAGTTCGCGGCGACGGTTTGGAGCCAGGCGGGCTTGGAGGAGACGGGAACGTTGACGTAGAGGCGAAGGTTGCGGGCGTGGAGATCGGCGTAGACGGAGGCGATGAGCTGACCGTAGGCGGCCTGGTCGGCGGGTGGAATCGCCTGGAAGTCAAAGGTGATGCCGCGATAGCGCGTGTTGGCGGAGAGGAAGGCGTCGAGCTGGTGCTGGAAGTTGGCGCGGGCGTTGGGGTCGGAGAGGAATTGCGCGACGTTGTCCTCGAAGACGCCATCGCGCGGGTTGTAGTTGTTGACCATGGGAAAGATTTCGGTATCTTCCCGGGCGTCGTTGATGACCTTAGCGACCTTGTTCTGGGGGTCGACGCCGTGAACGCCGGAGGAGTCGACGACGGGGAACGGTGTGTTGTCGGAGCTGAAGGCGGTGAGGGTGCCGTTGGGCGTGATGACGTGCAGCCACTCGGGGAAAAGGAGATCGATCTCCTTGATGTGTTCTTTGAGCGAGGCGTAGCTGGCGGGGTCGACGTCGGTGTAGAAGGCGGCGCGCAGGCCTTCGGTGGTGTTCAGGACGACGTCGGAGGGTTTGAGGTCGGTCTTGCGGTGGGCGGAGCGGTGGAGTTTTTCGCGGGGCGTGAGCTCGGGCGCGGGGGGATTGGAGAGCGCGCGGTAGCGTTTGGTGGCGGACTGGAGATCGAGGCCGCGCATGGGACGCATGCGCAGAAGGCCGACGATAAAGAGGATGCCGACGAGGACGCCAAAGAGCGCGAGGAGATCGAAGACCCGGCGGAGCCGCTTCCAGCGCTTTTTATGGGGGTCGTAGAAGATTTGTTTGGACATCAGCGGCTCGGCTCTTAAGGCCCATGCTATTGAGTGGGTTACGCGCAGTCAACGTGACGGCAGATGCATGCAAAGCAATGACGAATGGGCACAAAGGTATGATGCGGGAGACATGCAGAGGTTAGCGCCTGGAAAGGCAGGGATTGCAGCTTCACCGCAGCCGATCAATTGGGTGGGAGCGCCGGTTATCGCGGCGCTGGTGGCGGGATTCGCGCTGCGCGCGCTGTTTGTGTGGCGGCATCCGCGGTTTGTTGGCGACGCGCTGGTGTATGGCGAACTAGCTCATCACATGCTGAAAGAGCATGTGTACGGGCTGATGGATGCCGGCGTGCTGAAGCCGACGCTGATACGGCTGCCGGGGTATCCGCTGTTTCTGGCAGCGGTGTTCAAGGTGTTCGGCGACGCGAACTATGTTGCGGTGCTGTGGGTGCAGGTATTCGTCGACCTGGTGACATGCCTGTTGCTGGCAGCAACGGCGCTGTGGATTGCGGGGCGGCGCGCGGGGATGTGGGTGCTGTGGCTGGCAGTGCTGTGTCCGTTTACGGCGAACTACGCGGCGGTGGTGGTGGCCGAGTGCTGCAGTTTGTTCTGCGTGGCGCTGGCGATGTATGGGATGGCGCGGTGGGCGGGGCAGCGAGTCAGCGAGTCAGCAGGCCAGCGAGTCAGCAAGGGGGAGAGTTGGCGGTGGAGTGTTGTGGTTGGAGTGGCGTTGAGTGCGGCGGTGCTGCTGCGGCCGGACCAGGGGTTGCTGGCGGCGGTGGTGGTGCCGGGCATGTTGTGGGTTGGGTGGAGGAGTCGCGGTCGTTGGCCCAGGTCGCAGGATCGAGTTGTGGGGCACCCGAAGTCTGGTTTGAGATGGCTGGCGCCGGCGATGGTGGCGTCGTTGATTGTGGTGTTGCCGTTGTGCTTTTGGGCGGTGAGGAACTGGCGGGTGTTTCATGTGGTCCAGCCGCTGTCGCCGAAGTATGCGAACGATCCCGGCGAAGAGGTTCCGCATGGATTTTTCCGGTGGTACAGGACGTGGGCGATCGGGTTTCCGGCGACGGTGAAGGTCTACTGGCAGTATGACGGTGACTTGATCTCGATGAACGATCTGCCCGCGCGGGCGTTCGATTCGCCGGAGCAGAAGGCGGAGACGGCGAAGCTGATTGCGACGTACAACGAGGAGTCGGCGTCGACGCCGGCGGTGGATGCGGCGTTTGCGCGGCTGGCGGAACAGAGGGTAAAGGCGCATCCGCTGCGATATTACGTGGAACTGCCGGTGGCGCGGGAGCTGGATATGTGGTTTCGGCCGCGGATCGAGTACATGAAGGTTCCGCTGGATTGGTGGAGGATCGGCGCGCATCCATGGAATTCACTGCGAGCGTATGCATTGGGCGCGCTGAATGTGGCGTACCTGGCGCTGGCGTGTGCGGGGCTGTGGATGTGGCGGAGGCGCGGCGGAGTGGTTGTCTGGTCGATGGTGGCGTTTGTGGTGCTGCGGTGCGCGCTGCTGCTGACGATCGATAACTCGGAGCCGCGTTACACGATGGAGTGTTATCCGGTGGTGTTGCTGCTGGCGGGGCTGGCGTTAGCCGGGGGAGTGCAAAACAACTCGCGCGTCTTAACGCGCGATAAGCCACCTTTTCGCGATGAAGCTGCGAAAGGGCAGGCCACCCGGAGTTAGTGGGCGATGACGGAGGCGCCTTTCGGGATGTTGTACGGCTTGGTATCGATGCGACTGTTCAGGCGGATGTTGGAATAGGTGGCGGTGCGGTTGTCGCCGTTGGGAGCGTAGAAGACCTGCTTGAGCGAGACGCCGCGGACGGGATCGATCCAGATGGTGATGTGCGTGAAGGTGTTCTTTACGCTGGGATCTTTGCTGACGAGATCAAGCTTTTCGGTTTTGACGCCGTCGACGGTCTCGGGACCCTGATCCGTGATGTTCCAGGAGCGCTGCAGGTCTTTGCCGCTGCCGCCGAAGCCGAGAGTAAGAAAGCCATCGTACTTGGCTTGATTGGCGCCGGCTTTGAAGAGATCGACCTGATTGGTGCCGACGGTGAAGATGCGAAGGGTCGCGCCGTCGAAGTTGACGATGCGGGCGGGCGTAGATGCGGGCTTGCCGTTGGGGCCGGTGTTGTAGAAGATGGCGCCCATCTTTTCGGTACCGCCGGAACGCTCGATGTAGATGGAGCCGGTCTCGATGTCGTGATCGTTGACGACGCGCGTGTAGTTGTCGTAACGGACGTCGGCCTGCGCGCTCTTGAAGCGGGCGCTGGCGGCGTCCATTTGCGAGAGGACGGTGTTGAGCTGGGATTGGGCCGGAGCCTGAATGGGGGCCACCAGCGGCGCGAGTGTGACAGCAGCGGCGAGCGTGAGTTGGCGAAGGTTCATGAGGGTCCTCTGCGGCGATCTGTGTCCAGAGAGTTAGATGGCGTTCCGGCGGATATGTTGTTGCGCGGCGGAATTAGCGGTGGACGGTGACGTCGTAGGCGACGGTGTGGCCGGTGGTGTCCTGCACGGGCGTGATGCGGTCGATGGTGACGGGGCCGGAGATGGGCTCGATGATCTTCGCAGCGGCGGCGTTGAGCGCGGGGCCGGTGGCGTTGTGCAGTTCGGCGGCGCGGACGGTGTAGATCAGATGCTCGGTGCCGGCGCTGTAGCCGGCGTGGCGGACGAGAACCTGAGTGGGCTGGAGGGCGACGTCGGGAACGGGCTTGTCTTTGAAGTCGATGAAGCGGGGAGAGACGAAGAGGAAGATAAGGATGAGGGTGACCATCACGTCGTAGTGAAGGCTGCCGCGCTCGTAGGTCCAGAAGAAGTAGCTGCGAAGAAGGCCGGCTGGTTTACTCATGTTTCCGCTCTTTTTCGATGCCTCGAACGCGCTGAGGTGTGATGACGGTTTCCCCATGCATGTAGGGCTGGAGCGCGGAGGGGATGCGCACGGAGCCGTCAGGCTGCTGATAGTTTTCGAGGATGGCGAGATAGGTGCGGCCGACGGCGAGGCCGGAGCCGTTGAGAGTGTGGAGGAACTCGGCTTTATTGGAGCCGGAGGGCTTGTACTTGATGTTGGCGCGGCGGGCCTGGAAGGACTCGAAGTTGGAGCAGGAGCTGATCTCGCGGTAGGTCTGCTGGCCGGGGAGCCAGACTTCGAGGTCGAAGGTTTTGGCGGAGCTGAAGCCCATGTCGGCGGTGCAGAGGAGCATGCGGCGATAGGGGAGTTCGAGGGCTTCGAGGACGCGCTCGGCGTCGCGGGTGAGGCGCTCGTGCTCGGCGTAGGAATCTTCGGGGCGAGCGAATTTGACGAGCTCGACCTTTTGGAACTGGTGCTGGCGGATCATGCCGCGGGTGTCTTTGCCGTGCGAGCCGGCTTCGGAGCGGAAGCACGGCGTGTAGGCGCAGAAGGAGACGGTGCCGGCGGAGAGATCGATGACCTCGTCGCGGAAGATGTTGGTGACGGGGACCTCGGCGGTGGGGATGAGCCAGTGGTCGGAGCCCTGCAGCTCGCCGGGGATGTAGGGGCCTTTGTCGTCGCAGTGGAAAAGGTCTTCGGCGAACTTGGGGAGCTGGCCGGTGCCGAAGAGCGATTTGGAGTTGACCATGTAGGGAGGCAGGACCTCGGTGTAGGCGTGCGCGGGGTCCGGGTAGAGGCGCGTGTGGAGGTCGAGCATGAAGGCGGCGAGGGCGCGCTCGAGGCGGGCGCCGGCGCCGTAGTGGATGACGAAGCGGGCGCCGGAGATTTTGGCGGCGCGGGCGAAGTCGAGAATGCCGAGCTGTTCGCCGAGCTCCCAGTGCGGCCTGGCGTTGGGGAGGACGACGGGTTCGCCCCAGGTCTTTTCGAGCTGGTTGTCCTGCTCGGAGGCGCCGACGGGGACGGAGTCGTGGGGAAGGTTGGGGATCTGGTGGAGCAGCGCGCGCATGAAGTTGTCGGAGTCGGTGGCGCGGGACTCGAGTGCGGCGATGCGCTCTTTGAGCGAGGTGGTCTCGAGGGTGACGGCGGCGACGTCTTTGCCTTCGCGCTTGAGCTGGCCGATCTGCTGGGAGAGTGCGTTGCGCTGGGCCTTGAGGGTTTCGACCTCGGTGATGGCGGAGCGGCGGGCGGTATCGAGCGCGGCGAAGTTGGCGAACAGAGCGGTGTCGGCGCCGCGCTGCCGCAGTTTTTCTTCGACCAACGCGAGGTTGGCGCGCACGAAGGCGAGATCGAGCATATCGACCTATTTTAGCCGCTGACACAGCATAAGACGTAGAGCGATATACTGCGGCGCATGCGAAATGTAAGCAGATTGCTGGTTGCGGCGTTTGTATGGATGTTCCTTGCCGATGCGTTTTTGGCGCGAGCGAGCGCCTACGATGCGAGGCCGAAGCTGGTGGTGGTGCTGGTGCTGGATCAGTTTCGCGGGGATTATCTGGACCGCTATCGCGCGGACTTCAAGACGCCGAACGGGTTCAATCTGTTTTTGAAGAAGGGCGCTTACTTTCCGCAGTGCTATTACGAGTACGCGAACACGATGACGGCTCCGGGGCACTCGACGATTGGAACGGGAGCGTATACGAACGGGCACAACATTGGAGTGAATGACTGGTGGGATTTGAGCCGGTCGAAGACGCACGAATTCTCGTCCGTCGCGGACGCGGAGTATCCGTTGGTGGGCGGAGGGGAGAATGCAGCGGACGGAGCGTCGCCCAAGAACGAGCTGGCCTCGACGCTGGGCGATGAGGTGGTGTTGTCGACGGGCGGAAGGGCGCGGCTGTTTGGGGTCTCGCTGAAAGACAGGGCGGCAATTCTTACGTCGGGGCATGCATCGCAGGCGGCGTACTGGATCGATCATGCGACGGGCAAGTGGGAGACGTCGACGTACTGGATGAAGGACCTGCCGGGGTGGGTGAAGGCGTTCAACGCGGGTGACGAGATTGAACGCGCGCGGAAGGAGTCGGGCATTCCGGCGGGAGACTTCTATGAGAAGGTGGGCGCGACTCCGGCCGGCGCGGAGTATGAGATGGACTTTGCCAAGGCGCTGATCAGCGCGGAGAAGCTGGGCACGCACGATGCAACGGATGTGCTGACGCTAAGCATCTCGTCGACGGACATTCTGGGGCATGAGGTGGGACCGGATTCGCCGAAGCAGCGAGAGATGATCGATGCGATCGATGTGCAGTTGAATGACTTCTTCAATTTTCTGAATACGCATGTGCCGGGCGGACTGGCGAATGTGTGGGTGTCATTGACGGGCGACCACGGCGTGGCGACATCACCGGCGATTTCGGCGAGGGAAGGAATGCCCGCGGCGGTGTTTCCGTATGCGGCGATGAATAAGGAGCTGAACCGAGAGCTGGATGCGAAGCTCGCTGGTTTGATCGGGGGAAAGCAGTTGCGGTTCGTGCTGGGCGGCGAGCTTCCCTTTGTGCAGATCGACAGCGACTCATTTGCAGTGGCGAAGATGGATGAGCGCGCGGCGGAGCAGATGGTGGCGGAGATGATTCCGGGCGCGCTGGAGGAGGTGCAGAATGGGAAGTTTGCGGCTCCGGACAGTCATGCTCTTCGGGCAGCGACTGTACGGCATGTGTACACCAAGGTGCAGATGGCGGCGGGCGATTTACCGAACACGGAAGAGGGAAGGTTGATTCTGCACAGCTACACGACGAACGGCGGATGGTGGGTGTATGTGACGCCGGGCGTCGATAACGTGCCGGGTGGACACGGAGGGACGGGGACGGCCCACTTTTCGCCGTACAGCTACGACCGTCACGTTCCGCTGGCGTTCTATGGATCGCCGTTTGTGCCAGGAACGTATCTGGAGCATGCGGAGCCGGTGGATATTGCGGCGACGTTTGCGGCGTTGCTGGGAGTGAATCGGCCGAGCGCGTGTGTGGGGAGAGTGGTCAGCGAGGCGATCAAGAAAGAGGACGGTGGGTCGAATACTGCTCGTTAGCGAGAAGGTGTTTGCGAAGCGGAGATGGGCCGGAGCGGGGTTGGGCTATCCGTTTCGAGACGCGAGTTTTGAGCTGCGAGTTTTTTCGTGCGTTGGCTGAGCGTGCGCGGACGCAGATAGAATGAGACATGGAATGAGTGATCTGAAGCCTGTGCGGCGTGCTCTGTTGTCGGTGACCGACAAGACGGGGCTTGTGGAGTTTGCGAAGACTCTGAGTGAGCTGAATGTGGAGCTGGTTTCGACCGGCGGGACGGCGAAGGCGCTGCGCGATGCAGGGCTGCGCGTGAAGGACATCAGCGAGCTGACGGGCTTTCCGGAGATGCTGGGCGGCCGCGTGAAGACGCTGCATCCCGTGGTGCATGGAGGGATTCTGCACCGGCGTGGGGACCCGGAGCATGTGGCGGCGGTGAAGGAGCATGGGATCGGCGCGATCGATATGGTCGTCGTGAACCTGTATGCGTTTGAGAAGACCGCGAGCAAACCGGGCGTGAAGTTTGAAGAGATCGTCGAGAACATCGATATCGGCGGGCCCTCGATGCTGCGGTCGGCGGCGAAAAACTTTGAGGATGTCGCGGTGGTGACGAGCGTCGGGGATTATGCGGCGATCGCGGAGGAACTGCGCGCGAACGAAGGAAAGCTGAGGGCGAAGACGCGCTGGCGGCTGGCGCGTGCGGCGTTTGCGACGACGGCGGCCTATGACGCGGGGATCGCGTCGACGCTGGCGGCGCTGCCGGAGGAGCCGGGTGGCTTGACGGATTTGTCAGGGGAGCGGACGAAGGAGTTTCCGGAGACGCTGCGGATTTCAGCGCAGCGGAAGACGGTGCTGCGGTATGGAGAGAATCCGCACCAGGGTGCGGCGGTGTATGTCGACGGCTCGGGGTTGGGGATTGCGGGTGCGGAGCAGTTGGGTGGCAAGGAGTTGAGCTACAACAACCTCGTCGACCTGGATGCGTGCTGGGCGATGGCGAGCGAGTTTGAGTCAACCGCAGTGGCGATCATCAAGCACACGAATCCTTGCGGCGTTGGGCAGGGAACGACGGTGCGCGAGGCGTATGCGCGGGCGCTGGAGGCGGACCCGGTGTCAGCGTTCGGCGGCGTGATCGGGATCAACCGGCCCGTGGATGCGGAGGCGGCGCAGGAGATTGCGAAGCTTTTTGTGGAGGCGATTGTGGCGCCGGAGTTTTCACCGGAGGCTCTCGAGGTGTTTGCGGCGAAGAAGAATTTGCGGCTCCTGCGGATCAAGCCGGCGAAGGTGGAGCGGGTGCTGAAGCAGATCTCGGGCGGCTACCTGCTGCAGGATGAAGATGCTGCAGTGACGACGGCGGAGACGCTGAAGATTGCCACCGAACGCAAGCCGACGAAGGAAGAGACTGCGGCCCTGTTGTTTGCGTGGAAGGTGTGCAAACACGTGAAGTCGAATGCGATTGTGTATGCGCGGCTGCAGGATGGGTTTGGGCAGAGCGTGGGCGTGGGCGCGGGCCAGATGAGCCGGGTAGACGCGGCACGGTTCGGGGCGATGAAGGCGGTGCTTCCGCTCGAGGGGACGGTGGCGGCGAGCGACGCATTCTTCCCGTTTCCGGATGGCGTGGAGGTGATAGCCAAAGCTGGGGCGACCGCGATTATTCAGCCCGGCGGGTCAGTGCGCGATGCCGATGTAGTGGAGGCGGCGAACCGGCTGGGCATCGCGATGGTAATGACGGGGTTGCGTCATTTCCGGCACGGGTAGGGTTAGAGCCGTGATGGATTTGGCTCGGAAACCTTGGTAATTGGGGATACCGCATCCAAATTTTGTAGACTACAGTCTAACAATGCAGCGGGTGTACCCGGCTGAGGCGGCCCAGGACCTATCCATGACCAAAACGACTTTTTCCGCAACCCTGTTTCTGGGTTGTGCCCTAATGCTGCCAGTCGCCAGCACGAACGCGCAGAGCCCTGCGAGTGCAACCCCGGCCCCGCCGACCCAACCCGACCACGCGTCGTCGTATTACCACTTCGGGCTGGCGAAGATTTACGAAGACCAGGCGGTCCAGAGCGGACGCCAAGACCTGGCGACGCAGGCGATTGAGCAGTACAAGCTGGCGCTGGAAGCCGACCCGGATTCCGAGGCGCTGGCGGATGGGCTGGCAAACCTGTACTTCCGGTTGGGGCGGATCCGTGAAGCGGTTGCGGCGGCGCAGGAACAGATTGAGAAGCATCCGGATGATGTAGACGCGCACCTTCTGCTGGGACACGTGTATCTGCGCTCGCTGGGCGACGGGCAGAATCCGCAGTCGGGCGAGATGCTGCAGACGGCGATCAAGGAATACGAGACGATCGCCAAGCTGAAGCCGAATGATGTGGAGACGCACCTTTTGCTGGGCCAGCTCTATGGCCTGGCGCATGACTCGACAAAGGCGGAAGCGGAATTCAAGGCTGCGCAGAAGATCGATCCAAACTCGGAAGAGGTGGTGCTGAGCATTGCGCGGTTGTACTCCGAGCAGGGCGACCTGGCGCGCGCGGCGAAGGTGATTGAGAGTGTGCCGGAGGACGACCGCAGCGGACGGATGGACTTTGCGCTGGCCGGGCTCTACGACCAGTTGAAGGAGCCGAAGAATGCGGCCAAGGCGTATCAGGCCGCGGTAGACGACGATCCTGACAACATCGATGCGAAGCGTGGACTGGCAGCGGCGCTCACGGCTTCCGGCCAGATGGATGCCGCGGCGAAGGTTTATGCGCAGATTCTGGGCAACGATCCGGAGGATGCACAGTCGCTGATCCGGGAAGCCGATATCGAGCGGCAGGAGGGACACTACGACCAGGCGCTGACAACGCTGAAGAAGGCACAGGCGTTGGTCTCAGACAACGAGGAGCTTAGCTATAACCTCGCGCTGGTTTATGACGCGCTGGGACGGTTCGATGATTCGATCAAGACGCTGAAGCAGCTGTTGACATCGACCTTGCCCGCGGATGGCAAATATACCGATGCGACGAAGAGCAATCGCGCGCTGTTCCTGGACCGGCTGGCGATTGTGGACCGCGAGGCGGCCCACACGGATGATGCAGTTGCGGCTTATCAAGAGATGGAGACGCTGGGCGGAGACTACCAGGCGCGCGGAACGGACGGGATCGTGGACGCCTATCGCGACGCGCACAACTGGAAGGCGGCGCTGGATGCTGCGGCCGCGGCTGCGAAGGCGATGCCGGCGAATCACGATGTTCAGTTGACCTACGCGCGGCAGCTGGCGGATTCGGGCAAGGTTGATGAAGGCCTGAAGCTGGCGAATGCGCAGCTGGCGGGGACGCCGGACGATCGCGACGTGTATTTCACGGTGGCTGATATCGATGTACGCGACAAGCGCTGGAAGGATGCAAGCCAGGTGCTGGATAAGGCAGAGGCGCTGGCGACGACTCCGGATGAGAAGGCGTTCGTGGCCTACTACCGCGGTACGGTGGCGGAGCGGCAGAAGCTGTACGACCAGGCGGAGATGGAATTTCGCGAAGGTCTGCAGCTCTCGCCAAACTTCGCGCCGATTGAAAACTATCTGGGCTATATGCTGGCCGAGCGCGGGCAGAAGCTGGATGAGGCCGTGGCACTGCTGAAGAAGGCAGTGACGTACGATCCGCAGAATCCTGCGTACCTGGATTCGCTGGCCTGGGCGTACTACAAGCAGGGCCAGTATGCGTTGGCGGAGGATTTGGAGCACAAGGCAATCCTGCGGATGTCGAACGATCCCACGATCCTTGACCACCTCGGCGAGATTGACGCGAAGAACGGAAAGCTTCCGCAGGCGATCGACGAGTGGCAAAAGTCTTTGGCGGAGTACGCGAGCTCGCTGCCTCCGGAGGCTGATCCGGGAGACGTGGCCAAGGTGCAACATAAGCTGGAGAACGCGAGAGTCAAGCTGGCGCATGTCGGCTCGCCGAAGTAAGCGTCGCGCGCGGATGAAGACGATAGACTGAATGCAGTGAGCTTGAATCTACACGGCTGCGGCGTCTTCGGCGCCGAAGAGCAGCGTCTTGCGAGGCGGGTGTTTCCCGCGCCGGCCGGAGATGGCCGCTCGCCGTTTGAACGCGACCGGGACAGAGTGGTGCAGTCGCGAGCGTTCCGCAGGTTGGCGGGTAAGACGCAGGTCTTCACCAGCCGCGCGTCGGATCACTTTCGCAGCCGGCTGACGCACACGATCGAGGTGGCGCAGGTGGCGCGGCAGATCGCGGCGGCGTTGGGACTGAACGCAGATCTTGCCGAGACACTGGCCCTGGTGCATGACATCGGACACCCTCCATTTGGTCATGCGGGCGAACGCGCGCTGGATCGGTGCCTGCGACGACATGGCTTGAGCTTCGATCACAATCTGCATGCACTCCGTATTGTGGAACACTTTGAGCAGCGATATGCCGGCCACCGCGGGTTGAATCTGACACTGGCGACGCGCGAAGGAATCATCAAGCACTCGCGCGATTATGACGTGGCTCAACATCCTGAGCTGGCGGAGTATTTTCTGGATCAGCGGCCTCCACTGGAGGCGCAGATCATAGATCTCGCCGACGAGATTGCGTACCTGACTGCGGACCTCGACGACGGCGTCGAGTCCGGGCTGCTGGAGATCGACCACGCGGTCGGGCATGTGCGGATTCTGCGGCGCAGCTTCGAGGCTGTGCGACGGGCGCATCCGGCGGCTGAAGACAAATACGTGTTCCACGACGCGCTGCAGACGATGCAGAAGACGCTGGTGCTCGATCTGGTGCGGCAGACCGCAGAGAACGTGAGGGCGAGCGCAGCGACAACGCTGGCAGAGATTCGCGCGTTGCCGATGCGCGTGGCGCGGCTTTCGCCGCAGGCTGAGGAAGAGCGCGGGGAGGGGAAGCGTTATCTCTTTGAGACGCTATACACCTGTCCGCTGCTCGAACGGGAACATGCGAAGGCTGAGGCGGTCGTGACCGAGCTATTCGATCTGTGGGTGCGCGAGCCGGAGCAGTTGCCCGGAGCGTACACGGAGGAGATTGAGGCTGAAGGAGCGCCGCGGGTGGCGGCGGACTACATCGCAGGAATGACCGATAACTTCATCCTTCAGCAGTACGAGGATGCGCGCGAGTGTTCGGATCATGCGGAGCCAGCGAGAGAGTGAGATGAAGCGGTCCAGGCGCACGGTTATTCGGCTGTATAGCGTAGAATGATGAAAGTCTCGCTTGCGTCCCCGTCGTCCAGTGGCCTAGGACATCGCCCTTTCACGGCGGTAACACGGGTTCGAATCCCGTCGGGGACGCCAAATCTTTTCAAGTACTTAGCGCAAATCCCGAAAATGCTCCACCGTCCGATACCGTCCAATAAGGATTACTCCTCTTTGGACGGGGCTTCGCCAGACTGAAATACGAGTCTGGCGACTTTGCTTTGCGCCGAACGCTTGATGTCCGTTACAGCCTGCGCGTACAGATTGAGCGTCACGCTGCTGTTAGCGTGGCGCATGAGTTCCTGCACTGTCTTCACGTCCTCCCCATGCGACTTGAGGATGGTCGCGAAGGAATGGCGGAAGGTGTGCCAACCCACTTTGGAGGTGATCTTCGCCTCCTTGAGTGCCGGCTTAACGTAGGTCCGGAAGATCGAAAACGACCAATACGGCAGCTTGCCCGAACTGGCGGGACTGGCGAATACCCAGTCTTCATCGGTCGGGTAAGGAGACTTTCGGCGCCACATCAGCAACGCTTCGCCGAGTTCCGGATCGAGCGGAACGGGCTTTTGCGATGCTTCTGTCTTGCATGGCCCTACGTGCTGATCCGCAATCGAGCGGGTGACGTGAATCTGCAGGTTCTCAAAGTCCACGTCGGACCACTTGAGCGCCAGCAATTCGCTCACGCGGAGGCCCGTCAGAATATCCAGGAGCACCGCAGTCTTGCCAGGGTCCTTGAGATGTTCCAAAAGGCTCTTGATCTGCTCGATGTTGAGCACGGTCGGCACCCGTTGTCTCTTGGCGCTTTGCCGCACCATAGAGATGGGGTTCCGATCGTGCCATTCCCAGCGGATCGCGTGATTGTAGATGGCGTGCATAAGGTTTCGGATCTTCGCCTTGCTGCCGTTCGCGAGCGGAAGTGACCGAAGCCACTCCTCCACAACGACCGACTTGATGTCCTTAAGCCGGTAGGACGACCAGCGCGGTATGATCCACCGCTCCAGGTATCCCTCGTTTACGTTGATCGTCTTGAACGTCTTGCCGGAGCCCTCTGAGAGCTCTCTTTCCCGATAGTGCTGAGTCAGAGTCTCGAAACTGATCGCTTCGAGCTGCCCGCGAGGGGTTTCAGAGTTGATGTTTGCCCTAAGCGCGGCAACGGCCTTCTTTGCTGCTGCTTCGGTCGGATACTCGCTGTGAGTGCCGATGTAGCAGCTTCGCCGTCTGCGGGAGCCGTCAAGCTGGGTTTCGTACCATCGGTACTCCCAAGCTTGATCGCCCTTTTTTCGCTCATAGAGCCGTAATGATCCTTCTTGATACCGCATCCGCTTCATGGACTTCTCCTGTCGGCGGAACGGCTGGCCTGACATAAGCGTAGCTGATCTGAATGTGAAATATGCAGCGTCATACGAGCTCAGCTTGCGGCCTGATGGTCAAGAAAAGCGTCGATGGCAGACTTGCGAAAACGCCACAAGCGGCCGAACTTGACGGCGGGAATGCGGCCCTCGCGTGCCCACTTGTGCAGGCTTTTCTCTGAGACTTTGCACTGTTCTGCAACCTCGTGGGCGTCGAACAGCCGCTCCAGTCTCTGCTCGTCTTGTCCGACGTTTTGTTCGGATTGCGGCGGTTTCTTGTCCATGACGGCTACCCTTTTGCGAGCAGAACTGTGCTGTAGACAGCCCTGCTTGATTGAGCATTCCTAAATCGGAACCGTAAACGTTCACGTCGCCGATAGGTTGCTTCGCTATCTCAAGGATGGGTAACCAAACTAGTAAACGTCCAATCAAAGTTGGTAGGGGCGTCATTCCTGGCGGTTATAACGGACAGCCGTACCCTAGCTTTTTATAAGTGTCCGTGGGCCGTCGTGACCCCATTGAGGGCACGGCTATGAACGAGATTGACCTGAGATTGATGAGGGCTGCGGTTGCTGTTGCGGAGGAATTAAGCTTTTCGCGTGCTGCAATATGGCTCCATATCTCCCAACCGGCACTGACCAAACAGATTCAAGATCTTGAGGGATTCCTCAAGACGAAGCTGTTTGAGCGGGGTCACCAGAAGGTGACTCTCACGGATGCGGGACGCGCATTCGTGGCAGAGGCCCAACTTTGCCTCTTGCATCACCACAGAGCCATTCAGGGGGCAAAGTCGGCAGCAAAGGGCGCGGAGGCGATCCTGAACATTGGACACTCCCCGTATACAGACCCTTTGCTGACTTCAATCATTTCGTCCGTACATCTCCCGCTATATCCCAATCTGCGACTCCATGTGTCGAGCGATTATTCTCCTGAACTGAGCCGCCGTGTCGTGGCCGGAGAAATCGATGTTGCGGTCCTGGCGGTCGGTGATGAATCTCCGCAACTCGTTTCAATCGAACTTGCCCGATCGCCGCTCTATATCCTCGTGGAGCAGGGCTCAGAACTGTCCTACAGAAGAGAACTAACGCTGGCGGATTTGACCGATGTGCCTTGGATCCTCTTCGCGCAACAGGTACACCCAATCTTGTACGACGCGATCGCTAAACGTGCTGTCGAATTGGGTATTGAACCCTCTGAACGGCATCACGTCACCAGCGCCGAGCATGCAGCGCAGCTCGTCAAGAGCACCGGTGGAGTGGCATTCCTTACCAAACGCGGAGCTTGGCGGGTCGCCGTGGCTGAGCTCACGATTCGTCCGCTCAGTGAAGCTGGATTAGAGGTCAACACCGTACTAGTAGCGCGAAAAGATGCCGGCCGCCTTGTGGGCGAATTTCTTCGGGCCGTGGTGCGCAAGATCAAGCAGATTTCGGAACCGGCACAAAGAGACCTTCCATTGGCGGTCTAATTGCTTGTCGCGGCCTTGGCCGGCGGACGCTTGGTGGATTTGCTCTGAATCTCAATGTTAAGATCGCCCTCGTGCCCACAATGCGGACATTTGACGAGGCCAGTGATTGTATTATCTGGATTGACGGCGCAGCGTTCAATTGCCGCGCCGCATCCTTTGCAAACGTGGACCGCAATCAATGGCTGATTCGCGTTCTCGATCATCGGATTGTCCGAAGTTTGTCCTTTACGTTCAACAAACACGAGGCGTTCGTCAGGTATTGTTGAAACGTTTGCTGGACTACTCCAAAAAGAGGGATTCCCGCTCAGAGGGCCCCTTGGTGGTGACACCGGTAGAGAAGCAATATACATCATAATGACCCTTTAGGTCACAATAGTGAACACCCAAAAAAATGACATCAGAAGACACGGTTTCAATAATTGCAAGGCGCGTGGCTGAATTCCGTAAGCGTCGACATTTTTCACTAGATCAACTTGCCGAGCGCGCAGGCGTTAGCAAAGGTGCTTTATCTGGTTTGGAAAAGGGAAACGGAAACCCGAGTATCGCGCTGCTCTGTCAGACGGCCGCCGCACTTAGGGTGTCGGTCGCAGATCTCTTAGATGAATCCCCGTCGCATACTGTCGAGCAATTCGAGCTAGACGGAGGCAAGTCGCTCTGGAAAGGGCCGCACGGCGGCACCGCTCGCCTTGTCTTCGGAACTCGCGGCCCACTCATGGTTGAACTTTGGGAATGGCAGATGTTCCCGTCAGAACGGTATGAGGCGAAGGCCCATTCTTTAGGTACGAGAGAGATCCTATGGCCGCTCGAGGGGCGCCTAGGTGCAGAGGTCAATGGCAGCTCATTGGAAGCGAAGAAGGGTCAGGGTCTCTTCCTGGAAACGGATGTTCCGCATGCCTATTATTGTGTCGGGGTGAAAACCGTCCGATTTCAGATGATTGTTGTGGAGCCCACGGAAATCAGTCCAAGGCAAAGCCGTAAATGATTCCGTGTCGTGGATGCCTGGCGTGCCGCATTCGCTTGCCAGCGCCGAACAGGATCCTTTTCACCTGTCATACGGCGAGCCCAAAACCTGGACGCCACTGTTTGGTTTTCTTCACTCCTTGATTCTGCGCCTTAGAATTCCGATTGCTCCGAGCAGGCCAGTACCGACCAAAGCAAAGCTTGCAGGCTCGGGAGTCGCGGCAGCCAAAGTGGGACCGGAGAAGGTAACCACGGGTGCCCCGCCAGTCATGTTGCTAGCATACGTTGTCGCGCTGGTAGAACCATCGCCATTGACGTCGAGAGTAAAAACGGGAACGTCGTTCTGTGAATCGGCGGTGAACAGGTAGCCGTTGTCATCGTAGAAATCTAATACAAATGTTCCACCCCCATTTCCGTCTGGTGTGCCTATAGCCGGCCCTGAAAGTTGCAGATCAAGTGTGATGATCTCTCCAAATGTGATCCCCTCCCAATATTCATTAGGGCTCGGCTGACTGTTCTGGAGCGTAACAGTGCCTGGCAATGTGCCCAATGCAGCGTCTGACGTTCCGTTGTTCGGATCCGAAGAGTTCAGAACCCCATCTGTAGTGAAGCTCACGATCTGAGCGGTTCCGGATTGCGTTGTGAAGGATGAAGGGTTGAATTGGAAATCTACATACCCATATTGAGACTGGAGGGAGCTTGTATCGACGGTCAGATCGAATTGGATGGTTTCAGCGGAGGCCGCTCGAGGGTGCGCGACGAGCATGCCAGCAGAAAACACAATTGAGGCAAAGAATTTTAGCGATCGCATGAATCTTCCTTTTCTGAAGACGTTGCAGTTACATCAACCAATGTGAAAAGCGTCCGACGGAAACATCCGTCCCTCGGCGAATCCTGTTGCTTCGAAGCGTCTGCGGATACTATCATAATGAACATAACGGTCACAATAGTGAAGGGAAAAAGAAGTTGCGCGATCTATTCCCCCGATTCCGGGAAGCGCCTGAAGGCTCGCAGCGGCGGTAGACAGTAGGAGAGGCGTAGCAATGACGGGAGTCATGGCATTACACCGCAAATTTGGGCGTTATTGGTGGCCCTTTCGCTGGCCTCAGCGTCAAGCGTGTGCGTGCACGAGGGAAGGGAGACTGTTGCGAAATCGCCAGGTGACCGTACCAATGGAACGTTCGACTGATCTGGAAAGCCGTCGCCAACTCCCCAAGTAGGCCCGGTCAGGTCTAAAGCTGTCCCATTATGCTACCTTCCTTCTCTTGACCGCTCGTTTGGTAACCACGGCCTCGATGGGCTCGTGGACCGACGCGACAGAGCCTCATAAGAGCTAGATGAGCCGGACAGTGATTGTTCCGTCCCGATCAGAGCAGTGCATCGATTCTGTGCGGCAAGGTTTCGCTCAGGTGCTCCGTCGCAAGATAGCCTTCATGAATGAACCGCACGTTGCCGGCTCGATCAATGATGAACAGAATAGGCAATCCCTGCACCGCCAGGCTGCGAGACGCCTCGCCCGCGCCCTCGGCTCCCGGAATCGGCACATCCTCAGCCCCGTTCAGTTCGACACGGTGGTTGCTCAAGTAGGCGTTCGCCTTTTGCTCGGTGTCGTCGCGCCAACCCGGGTCGATTGCCAGAAAGAGCACGCCCGGATTGTCGCGGTAGCGGTCTCGGACTATTGCGACCTCAGGCAACTCTGCCTTGCACGGCCCGCACCAGGTTGCCCAAAAGGCAAGCACGACGACACGCCCCGTCCACTGTTGTGAGTTTACCCGCTGACCGGCAAAGGTTTGAACATTGAACGGCCTTACCGGCAGATCCACGGCACGGTAAACCCCTTGCGCCAGCCACGCAGGCGAAACCACCATCGCTAGATAGGAGTCCGCAAGGCATACAATGACACCCACCGCGAGCGCGAAACCCAGGCGACCCCGCACAGTAAGAACTCTCACAATCCTGCCTGCAAAGAGTGCTCCTGCAGCGGCTGCCAATACACACCAGAAGAGCAGCCGGTCCTGCGAGTGCGAGTCGTGCGCTTGCATCGCTAACATTGGCAATAGCCCGGCAGCGGCGACTCGTAACGTAGATGAAATCCATCTGCCGCGCGGCCTACGTAGCAGCCCAACAATAAAATAGGCAACCGTTGCAGCCAGCACAACCACTCGCGGATCCTGATGCTCCTCCGTCAGAATTACCGCAAGGATGGTCACCGCGAAGGCAGCGAACCCCAGCAAGATGTCGATTACCCAGATAGCAACCTGAGCGAGACTTGGTACACGAGAAGAGTTAGCGCCAGGCATGAGCACCGTCCGAACGTCGGCCTGCCCTCACTTATACGGGCGGCGTTTTCACGAAGTTCCTCCGAGACCTCTGCGAAGAGAACTATTTTCAGCTGTTGCAGTGACACCGACCCTGGCGAAGGGCGTCCGGATTCAAAATCCGCCCCCCGACGAATTGTGTTGCTTGAAGCGATTCTGCGGGAGTTTATCATAATGACTCGTTCGGTCACGATATTGTTTGCACTTAAATTTGTTTCGGGTCGTTCTCCGTTTCGGAGGCGCGTCTGAAAGGCGCCCAGTCGTGTTAGAGAGCAGGAAAAGCGTCACGTTAAGGCTGACAGCCAGTTTGTACTCTTTTCGGCTGTCCTTCGATCTAGGCGCGCCGTGGGCTAAATGTTCGAACGCTGGAGCGACGGGGGAGTGCAGGAGGGAGCAAAAGACTTTTGCAGAACTACCGTCGTCGGCATGAGCGTTCGGATCACGCATGCCGTGTCCGTTAGGAAACAGACTACTTGCGCGGTGGCGTTTCGGAGTGGCGGACAGCGCCAATGATGTATTGAGGCACGAGCTCCAATTCCCAACGGTACCAGCGATCGAACTGGCCGTAGCTTCCCCCGTTCATGCCAATCACTAAATCGAGGTCGGGCACGACAATGATAAACTGTCCGCCGTTCCCTCCTGCGGAATATACCCGATAGAGGTTGTCACCACTCTTCAGAAAATTGATGTGCCAACCAAATCCATACTCATGCCGCTGGCCAAGGCTATAGCGTGGATCGAACTCTGTATGAGATGCGATCGAATCCTGAACCCACGAAGTGGTTACGACTCGATGTCCGTGCCAACTGCCTCCGTTGAGATACAACTGACCGAGCTTTAGCTGGTCGCGGGGGAGGATGTAGGCTCCGCCTCCCATGTATGCCTGGCCATCCGGCATGAGGTTGAGGTAATACCTGCCGAACTGAAGGGGACCGGCGAGGTATCGGTCAAAGAATTCAGGAAGCCAGGTTCCTGTTGTAGCCGCGACGACTCCGCCCACAAGATTTAGATCACCGGAACAATAGATAGCCTCGTGTCCCCCTGGATTCGTTCGAATCGGGAGGTCCAGAGTGTACTTGTACCAGTCTTTGTTGGCCGGATCACTCTGCATGCGATCCTCATTGCCGGGCGAAGCATCGTCATTGTCATCACAGGCGTTTCCAGCAGACATAGTCATGATGTCCTGTAGCGTGATCGATTGTTTCCGTGGATCCCAATTGGAAAATGACGGGTACTGCGTGAAGAGCGGATAGATGGGAGTATCGAGCGATAGTTTCGCACCCCGTTGCCGTGCAATCCCGACGAGGACAGGGGCAAAAGTCTTGCTCGCGGAACGCATATCGTGAGGTCTTGAGTCATCAAATCCATAGAAGTACTCCTCGAGTACCAGCCGGCCGTGCCGAGCAATCAAGAGGCTTTGAATATTGAGGGGATTGGATTGGGGATTGGATGACAGGATGCGCTGAACTAATTCGGAGACGCGCGAAACGTCAAGGTGTTCTTCCGCAAGTGAAGCAACGGGCCAACCGTCCCTTTCGGGTAAAGGCTCTCGATATACATATGGAGCGTCGCCACGCGGCACACGCGGATAGAGGCCGACGGCGTCATCCGGCGTTTGACGGGAGAGCTGAATGGTTGTTGAGACCCCTGGGAGCGTCAGAGAAAGACGGTCAGTGTTTGCATCATATGCCCCATCGATCTTCCAACCGTTTGCGTCGAAGTGGACAGTTGAACCTTCTCGCGTGACCACGAAGCTGCGCCCACGGAAGAAGTTCATTTCGGGGTTGCTTAGAACAGCAGTCAGTCTTCCGCCTGGCCCGCGCGTGATAATTGCATAGACCGAAAAGATTTGTTCGAGCGGTACGACCATCCCTCGCCATGCGGAGCTATCCAGCGGCGTCAATTCAATTGGCGACGAATAGGGGCTCAATATCTCCCCGGCCGGCTGAATCCAGTAACCTCGAATGATTCTGGTGTTCGGGTCCACTTGGCCGCGAAACGAGCCGCGATCGCCAGGCAGAGAGAAGCGGACCTCGCCTCGAACTTCGGTTGCGATCAACTGGTAGCCGCCAATGGAAGCTGACCAACGACCACCGCTCGATTCCAGAGTGAGCTCACCTTGAACCTGTCTGCCTATTTGAATTTGGCTGCCCCATGTTCCGATCAGCGGCTCCTGAGCACGGTCCGAAGATTGAGCCCATACCCCGGCCCCGGAGCAGAGGACGATGGTCCCCAAGCCAATGCCAAGCGCCCCCCACATTGACGAATTGCCTAAACGCAACAAGCAAATACTCTCCGGCAACCAAGAACCGCAAACAAAGGCACACCTGTTCTTCTACAGATTGAACCTAGTGCAAAACATGAGGTGACCCTAAAACTAACGTGGCTAGCCGAGACACTCAAGATTAACCGCATCCTCTTCATCCGACGCGCTGTCCTCGACAGGTAAGCAGGGCGGTCGGAATTGCGGCACTAATGCAGCCTTTTTACGGCGCAATCACTATTGTGACCGTTGTGGTCATTATGATAGAACGTCACAGACGTTGCAAGTAGCATAGTTCGCCTGGGGGGGCGGAAACAGAGCGGCAGGAACGAATGCGGGGGCATTGCTGTATGCAAAGAGCGTCGAAAGCTATCGCCAGATCATCGGCATCTGCTGCAGCGGCCGGTTAACTGGGTGAATCGCTCGAGCCAGAGGAGGAAGAATCTCAATGAAGGAATGTCAATCACAGATGGAGCTATAGGAGTCGGCGCGGCCACGGCCTTGCTCGCGGCTGCGAGGGGTTTCGCTGCTTAGTTGTGACAAAGGTATTGGTCATCGATGACTACATGTAAGGATGAGCCGATGAATAGACTGCTTCATCTCGGCTTGCTTGCAAGCCTTGGATTCTCGCTCATGCCGGGTATCGACGGCGTGAGGGCGCAGAGCTCTCACAATTTCGCAGCGCAAGCCGGTGTGGACAAGACTGTCGACGTAGCCTTTGATCGCAAGAATCCAGGGATGGGTACGTTCGCGCTTCAGTATGAGCTTGGACGAAAATTCGATCCGGCAAAACCAACCGTGTTTGTGATCGCCGATGGGCAACAGTTCTATGTCAGGCCGGGAGCGATCGCGCCGCTGCAGGATGAACTCTTTGGGGATCGCTTCAACGTTGTTGGGATTATCGGGAGAGCATCGAACAGCCATGTTCTGGAGAAAATTAAAGCTGGAGGACAGATCGATTGGCGGCTCGCATACGACCTCCTCCGATCAGAGGAATGGGTTGACGACATCGAAGCCGTACGCCAGGCGGTCGTTGGAGACAGCGGCCTAATTTCGCTTTACGGACGCTCGGGAGGAGGGCTTCTCGTACACCAGTACATGGCGAAATATCCTGACCATGTTCGAACGGCCTTTACGCAAGCCGCCGTAAACCGTTTCATCGATGCTGAGTTCCACTTGAACTCAGATCATTTTTGGGATGAGGTCGGACAATATGATCGCTCACTGCAAGACCTCTTAACGGCAGCGATTGCTGCTCACCCGAGCGATCGAGACAAAATTATGCTATTGCTCCAGCGCCAGAACTTCTTTGTGCCAGCGGCTCAGTTGAACCACGCACGGGCCGATCTCATCCGAACTCTCAGCACATGGGATAGTGCAAAGTTGGCGGATTATTCAAAGCGCTATCAAGTTGATCAAGTCCTCCAGCAACTGCGGGACGCCGCAAACCCCGCCGCGAATGTGCGCCTGTATGAGTTTTATGCGCCACTCTCCAGTCTGATTGACCAAAAGGATGCGCATTCTTCCGGGCGTATTAACCCCGACGTTGAAGTTCTGCGGATGTTCGCGGCCCCCCTTCTTAAGTTGGCTAAGGAGGGTCGAATCCGATTTCCGACGATGAACCTGTCCAATCTGAATAGAGTCGGCGGAAGCGTCTACTTGTTGGCGGCAGTCTACGATCATACGGCCGACTATCGAAGCCAAATCGCGCTGGCGTCGCACTTTCAAAATTATCGCTTGCTGCTGCTTGCCGACGATCACGACTTCCTGGCACTGAGCAAGACAGGACTGTATCCAGCTTTGATCCAAGCGGCGCTGCTCGAAGGGGCTGACGGGCTAGGAGTGCGGAAAGTCGAAGCCGGGCTGGCGTCCTTGAGGTATTCAGAGTTTTGAGAAGTTCTCCGTGATTCAACTCGATGAAGCAGCTTTAATGGCGAGGGTTAAGACGTGCTCTGCATATCGCATGTGCCGTTGGCCGTAAGAATACATTTCTTAGGAGTACAGACCGAAGGTGTGATTCTCTCGAAGGCGTATAGTCTACGTGCAACCGGCGGCTTAGAACCGCTTGGGACCATTCCTAACCAACGCCCGAGTTGGCCCGAAAAGGGGAACAAGAGGCAAGGTGAAAAAACCAACGCTGGTAGCAGGATCGGCTTGCTGGTCGTGGTTGGTACTTCGCAAACTAATGCACTTCAGTCCGTCAAGTGAGGCCGATTTCAAAGCGCCGCACGCAGCAAGGGAGAGGGTCAGGAGGTGAAAGCCACCCCGAATATTGCGAAGTTGCTGTCGGCTCTCCGCGGGATCCAGACTGAAGGTGCGGGATCGAAATTAAGATCGAGCTCTCAAAGTCACCATCTCCGCCACCGTCAGTGCGACCCCCGTATGTCATGAACAGAAACGCTCCATAGCGACCGCCTGACGCCGGGCCAAAGCTCGACATGAGCACGGGCCAATTCTCTGAGGGAACGTTAGACCTGAGTCTCGACGAAATTTCCTCGCGGGTCGGGATTAGCAAACGCATGCTGGTCCACTATTTTGGGTCACGGGATTTGCTGGAGAGAGACGCGATTCGAGCATTAGAGGACTCATTACGGGACCAGTTTGCTCCAAGCTTGCTTCCTGCCGGCTTAACGCCGCTGCAACTCGTGGATGCCCTGTAGAACGCAGTACGGTTGAGGAAGGGAGAAGCGTTTTACTACTTGTAATGGATGTGACACGCAGGGCATGGAATGGAACAGAAGCCGCCCGCGAGTTTTACGTCGAGCAGCAACGTCTCTGGACCGAACTCCTTTGCAAAACCATTCCGGATCGAAACGCGGTGGAAGATTTGCTACAGCTCTTTCAGGGTGCACTACTCGGAGACCTGGTGACGAACGATTCGAGAGTGGGTGCCAAAGCTCTTCGGGCGTTTGTGAAGAAGTGGAACGGTGATCACAAGTCGCGAAGGAGACCGAACTATGGCACTGGATAGAGACGCCACGGCTTCAGCAGGAGGAAGCCGAGGCAGGCTTCCCGCCGAAAGAATCTGCCGCCTTGTGCGGCTAATTTGTGGCGAATTTTGCGCAGCATCTTAAGCTGCAGGCCTTGCGAGCGGCAAGACGTGCGCAATAAGCTCCCGGAGAAAATCGTCCGTGTTGATGAACACCGCAAAGTGCCCGCCAGGAATTGGCACGAATTCCTTGCGCGGTGCTTGAATGGCTTTGAGGTATTCGCGCGCGAGTTCAGTTGGCGTCGTGAAGTCCTCTGTACCCTCGAAGAAAAATATCGGAACTGAGAATTTGAATCCCAGGTCCTTCATCGTTTGCGATCTGGTCTTGGGGAACAGGATGTTTCCGCTGAAAAGCTCGCCTTCAAGAAGGTCGTTCAGATCTTTGACAGAATAGCCCGGAGCATGGAGAGCGTCTCCTATGGTTCCTGGGAGGAACCTGTCCGCGTGCTCGAAACGATTCGACCATTTCCGCATTACTGAATAGCCCTGATAGGAACTATAGGGCGGTGGGCCGATGCTCGCGAGTTCATCAAAAGCCTCGCGGTTTCCTATTGCTTCTGCCTTCTTTACGAGTGCCTTATAACCAACCACATAGTTCTGAGTTTCGTCGGCTACTTCCCCGGTGCCGACGTAGGCAACGAAGAGGTCAGGTCTCTCTTGCACCATTTTGAGCGCGATGAGTGTGCCGAATGAATGGGCCACGAGAATGATCTTTCGCTTGCCAAGATGTTTACAGACGTATTCCGTGAGTTCAATGCCGTCCTGTGCCATGCGATCTACGGTCAGTGTCGGCGCTACGGAAGGACCGGACTTGCCAAATGTCCTGCCAGCGCCCCGCTGGTCCCATTGCACAACCGTAAATGGAGTTTCCCACGGGAAGAAATACGGCAGGGACCAAAGGTTAGTGGCTTCGCCCGGACCGCCATGAACAAACAGAATCACCGGATTGTTCCGGTCTTCGCCGCGGATCGTAACCCACTGGTCGATGCCTCCAACGGGAACAAAGCTTGCCTCATCGACGCCCCTAGACGACGTGATCGCGTAATCCTTGGCAGTTCGGCCGCGAAAGAATTGAAGCGTTTCATCGAATTTTCGGTATGCCGCCTCGTCGAAGCTGTTTGGTTGAGCGTTAATCGCAGGAGTTGTCATCTTTGGCGTCGATTGTTGGGCTGACACCGAAAGTGCAATGGCGGCCAGCACTGAAAACACAGATATGTGGTAGCGAAACATGTGGTGACTCCCAAAGGAAACGTGGTACGCAGAGACCCTCAAAACGAACCGATCCCCCTTCATCCGACGCGATCCCTTCGCACTTCAAGCAGAACGCACGGTCACTATTGTGACCGTTATGGTCATTATGATAAAAGTTCACAGATGTTTTAAGCAACACAATCCGTAGGGCAGGGAAAAGCCAAAGCGGCTTTTCCCTGTGCCGTTTGACAGGTCGCGGAGACAAGTGGCGCCAACAAAATTCGGAGCCAGAGGAGTGTGAAATGTTTGCTGGAGTTCCTTACTTGATCTCAATCCTGTTTGTTGGGCTGGTCATTGGAACGATTCTTGCAACCCACGCTCGTTCATGGCCCGACTCAGAGGTTGCACGAGCGTTCTACCGCCTGACTGCGTTCCTGTTGACCGTATCTTTCTCCCTCAGTGTTTGGAGGATTCTCGGACCTGCTCCTAAGGTGGTTGTTGTTGTGGCAACAGTGTTCGGGGGCGTCCTTAGCGTCTCTTTCGCTACCATTTTTGGAATGGCGATTCGTAGAGATGACTCACGGCGCTTATTGGGTCAACCTCAGGTTCTGGATGCTATTCGAATGACGGTCGCCTTGACTTTCGCAATCGCGGGAATAGGCAAGGCGTTCAATATGCCTTTTATGACAGAGTTTTTTGTGCAATCCGGCTATTCGATCACATTCCTTCACTTCATCATGATCGCGGAAGTCTTAGGAGCGGTCGGCCTTCTGTTGCCTTGGGCATTCTTCCCTGCGGTCCTAGGCTTCACTATCGATATGTTCGGCGCAATCGTCACGCATGTGCATAACGGAGATCCCTTAGACGACAGTGCCGGAGCCATAAGCATGTTGATACGGATCGCGGCTATAGCCGCAATTATTGTGATAACCCCAGAGGGCGAAACCACGAGGCGAAGCCTGCGAAGCAAAGTTTTAATCGCGTCATGCGCAACCATAGGATGCTTGGCGATTGCCATTTCCGGTAGTTTCATCCTTCACGCTGTTGGGTCGAACCAACAGTTCGGTAGATAGTGCGAGTTGGCGATGCGTCGTTCGAGAACAAGTGCGGCTATCGATCTGCCTAAAGCGGTTTCACGCTGCCTGCCGGTTGTCTGGCGTCGGAGACGACGCTTGTTTTGCATTCCGCTCGGTAGTCTTTGACGTATCTAGATAGAAGAGTCTTTTCACTGCGGGAGTGTGAGCGTTATGCAGTTCTCAGCACGAGCGATGTCACTTCTTATCCTATGCTTACTAAACGCTGCATGGGGTCAGACTCCGCAGCCGCTGGCAAGAGAGAACGGCGCAAGATTATCTTCGGTTCTGTACTTCGCAAGCGCGGAACAGGAGAGAACAGATCGGCAGGCGCTCCATGTCCGGGTCTCACTCATGGACAAGGAGGTGGCAGATTGTTCGCAAGAAGATTTGCCGGGGCAGCTTGATCGGGCGTGGGATTTGTTCGCCGCTTTGGAAACGCACGCGGCTTACTGGAAGGTGAGGACGCTCGAAGACACGCAGGACAGAGCAGCAAAGGACAGCTCAGCAGAGATCGACGCGGATCAAACTGTTGTCAGGTCTTCTATAGAGGCGAGGTTGAGAAGCGTCCCGCCGACAGAAATTGACTCGCTTGGCAAATATGCTTACCTCGCACGGACTGTGCAGGCAGACCAAGCTCATTTGTTAGCGCCGGATGCTGAACAGTATCGGTCGGTGGTTACTGCGCGAGTGCTCGGCGATATTGCGGATTCCTATGACGCGTTGATCGAACAGATCGATAAGACTGTAGGGCCTGCCGCCCGTGATGTGGCGGAGCGGCGATCACGTGCACTCAAGCAAGATTCGGAATACATGGATTCGGCCCCTGTGGCCGCGTCTCTCTTAAACACGCTTGTGGACGTTGAAAACCGCGACGCTGTCGCTCGGGGGTTTTCCGATGCGGCCGTCAGAAAATATGACAGTTTGCGCTTGACGGACGCGATGGTCGAGTCCATGCTTGCAGCGGTCGGTACGCAGGCGGATGCATATCGGCATTACCAACAAGTGCTGGCAAACCGCGCCCAAAAGAAGCTCGGCGTCTCTGCGGTCTCGCCCTCAGACCTCTCAGCGGCAGTCAGTACGCCAACCCACTTCGCATGGGCCGAAGGGCGAGCGTTGATCCTGGGAGCCCTACAGCCGTTGGGACAAGATTACGTTAGCCGTTTCGAAGACCTGCTGACACCAGCGAACGGAAGACTGGATTTAAGCGGCGGTGCTCATAGATCTCCGCGGGGAACATCAATTGCCGCCTACGACGCCCCGGTTGCTTTGTATGTTGGAAATTACGACGGAACTCTGTCCAAGCTCAGCACGGTGGCTCACGAAGGCGGACATGCGATCCATCGTGAGCTGATGAATGTCAGCGGTATACCGATCTACCAACGGACCGGTCCTCACTTCCTGAATGAGGGCTACGCAATCTTCAATGAGCTTCTATTGCTCGATTATGCAGCGAGGATGGCTAAGACGCGGGCGCAGCGCGAAGAGGCGTTGGAGAGGTTTCTCGCAAAGTTGTCTCTGGAACTGTACGTCTCCGCGGAGGAAACCGGGTTCGAGCGAAGCCTTTATGCTGCCAATTCCCACGGCAAGCGACTGGATCAGAACGCCGTGGACGACTTGTACAGACAATCCATCTCGCCCTTTGAATATTGGCCCATATCGAAAGCCGGTACAGCGCGAGCCTGGATGCAGAAGTCACTCATATTCGAAGATCCACTATATTTGGTGAACTATTTGTACGCTGCCGCTGTAGCGGTGGCTTTGTATGAACAATCCGGATCAGACCCTTCTTTTGCAGGAAAGTATGACCGTCTTCTGCGGCGCGGCTTCGATGCGGATCCGAAACCCCTGTTGCTTTCAATCGGAATCGATTTGAGCAACCCAGATCTGATCGCATCGGCGGCGCGGTTACTCAGGACGAAGACCGACGAACTGGAATCACTATACAACGCCGATGCCCAGTAATTTGAAAGTCTTGATCAGCTGCTGTTCGGCACGTTCTTCTCGGACGAAGGCTTCGTCGCGGTTTGCCTAATGCTCTACGTCATCAGGGTGATACATGGGCGGTCGTACCGCTTCTGTTCTGACATACGGCTCAAATGCAAGTTCGACACCTACTGTGGCGTCGGAGGCGGTAAAGGGGGAGGTGGAGGAGGGCAAAAGTGTCTGCTGCAAAAAACGGGGAGCCGTTGCTGGGCCCCCCTTAGATCTAAGTAGAATGCGTAGTGCCGATCTTCCTGCGGATGCTTGCCAGTCATGAGCGCAGTCTGAACTCGGCACTTGACCACAACGAACCGGCCGGCCGGATTGCCTCGCAAGAACTGGAGATTGCCAGGATAAAGAGGACATTGCAGAGAGCTGAGGAATGGAGTAATGATGTGGGCTACTGCCATCGAGCAGGTTCTTTGAAGTCGTGAAGATTTTGTATTGTGTCAGGAGTACGCGTGATGGATGACCCCAAAAAACTGATCAACAGGTTCGTGGAAGAGTTATGGAATGAGTGCCGGCTGGACGTGGCAGATGCGATCTTTGCCGAAGATTGCGTAACACATCAGCTACGGTCGGGCGCGCCGGTTGATCCCGTATCCCGCGGCCCAGATATGATCAAGGAGCATGTTGCGGGCTGGATCGCCAGTTTCCCCGATCTCCACTTCAGCATCGAACAGATGCTGAGCGAAGGTGATCGTGTCGTGACGCATCTGCTGATGGAGGGTACCCAACAAGGCACGTGGCTAGGAATCCCGGCCAGCGGCAAGAGGATGCAGATACGGATGTTCACCGTCCACCGCGTTCTGCAGGGCAAGATTGTCGAGGACTGGGTGCTGGTGGAATCGCTTGGCGTTCTTCAGCAACTTGGGGTTGTCCCAGACACAGCAGACCTGGTGAGCAATTTCTTGCGTGAGCAACGCAATCGCTGATTTCCAGGTGATTCGCACTTAGACGGCTGGCTTGTGTGACCGACAATCGTATGGAGCTAGGATGTGGGGGTGTGGCACAGTGCAAAGGAATTGAGCAACTGAGGACGTGAAGTGGGTGGCGCGCCGAGTGCGCAGAATCCCGGCCGCAAATCAGTAGATAATCTTCGAACACATAGGCATTGGGGAACCCTGGAAGGGCGCGGCTGTTTTGCTTGGTGATGTTCTTCTAAGCTTCCACATCCGGTTTGCGTTTCACCCCACCAATGGTGTGACAATGTGTTCTTGGCTACGCGTGTCATCCGAGGGTCGAACGAATCGACTTACCCTCAACCAGCACAGCGGCTACTCGGGCGCGATCTTAATTGGACAGGCAATCCATAGCTAGATCCCTGAAGCTTGCGTTGAGACATTAATTCCTAGCGCATCTAAACCCAACATTTCGATGACGAAGTTTCTCGACCGCCATTTCTCTATTAGGCATCCTCAGATCGCGAGCAACGTTATAGAAGGATCCACCTTTAGTAATTTTGCGGTGAGGGTCTCCCGTTGACGAATCCTCGACCCACGCCCAAAATTTTCCAGCATGTCAGATAGTCCATACCGATTTGGTTGTTTTTGTGCAACATCGTGCGTTGTAATTGCTACTCTTTGGGTCATACCAGACAATCGAATCCAACGGGCCGTAGCGGGATGCGTTTTTCCCGCCGGATGCAGCAAATTCCGATTCCGACTTCGTCGGCAACCGCATGCCTGAGGCGGTACAGTAGTCACGAGTTGGCCGCCAATCGACCTGTTCTACAGGGCGCAATGCGCCTCGATACCGGCTTGGGATTGTTTCCATAATTCGTTCGTATGCTGGTTGAGCGACTTCGGTTTTCCCGATCCAGAACCCTTTGAGTATTATGATTTCTTGTCGTGGTCTTCCACGGTTTATACACTCGCGATCATCGGGAGGGCATCCGGTGAAGTACGAACTAGGCGGAATCCACGCACAAACAAGCTAATCGCGGTGATTGACACGCGGCTTATGCTCGGAACTGTTACACGAAGACAAGCCGACTGCTGCGGACAGACAAAGCCATACCCAGTAGCGCGCAATCTGCACCATAGTATGAGCTCCCATTCCTCTACGCTCCACCTCGTACAGCATAAAACGGCGCGGCTGACCGTATTGTTGCGCCAGTGAGTGACCTGCATAAAGGTCTAGGTGCGCGCTCATCACTCGCGGAAACATCCTAGGCGCATTGTGCCGGCAACGAAGAAAGCCCATGCGTCTAAGCCAAGCGGGATGAGGTTAGACGAGGAAAACAACAGCGGGTCCTCCCTTTGCCTGTTCGTCGCCTTCCAAGACCGTGCGGGATGCGCGAACAGACGAAATTCGCCGACACTGCGATAGTTCCGAAAAGTCTTCGTCGAGCCGTTAACATCTGGCGTTCCAAGCCGTATCACCCGCAGAACCTCAAGGAGCCAGATCAATGCGCAGCTTCACTTTGCTGGTGGTGCTCTCGATCACCGCAGTTACCGACGCGACAGCCCAATCCCAAGATCCTTCAGCCGTGGTGCGGATTCGAAACGAAGCCCAGCAGCATTCGCAGATCATGGAAAACGCGTTTTATCTAGCGGACGTATACGGACCTCGCTTTACGGGTTCGCCCAACCTTACCGCCGCCGGCAACTGGCTCATCGAGCGTATGAAGTCGTACGGACTCCAGGATGTGCATTCGGAAAATGTGGACCGCCCAATCGACGTCGGCGGCGGCCTGAAGTGGTCAGGGCGGGGATGGGCCTTCGACAGATTCTCTGCCGAGATGCTCAAGCCTACCTATCAGGCATTGATAGGCGAGCCAGCCATGTTTTCACCCTCGACGCCTGGGCCTGTCCAAGGACAGGTGTTGCCCCTGACGCTTCCCCCTCCGGGTGACCGTGGCGTTCTGAACCACTTCGAAGAGGAATACCGCGGCCAACTGGAAGGGAAGATCCTGCTCATTTCGCCGATGCAAACCATCCAGAGACCCTCGCCCACAGATTTTCATCGGTACACGGACGCTGAGCTCGAAGAACTCAGAAACGCAAAAGGCGAGATTCCCCAACCGTCAACTCCGCGGCCAACAAGTCCGGACGCAGTGATGGACCCTGCGATGAAGCGGATGCTGGACATGGAAGACGAGCTTTTCTCCTTTCTGACGCAAGAGGGAGTTGTCGCCTTGATTCAAGCTGCACCTGGAGGCGGTGGAACGCACTTCGTACTGCCTCCGCTTGGCCCTCCTGATCCTGGCTCCGCACCGCCGCCCACTATTGCCCTTGAGCCCGAGCACTACAACAGGCTTTATCGACTCGCCAAACATAACTTTCCGGTGCAGCTAGAAGTCAACGTTCACGCATCGATGTTTCCGACCGGTCCCTTCAATGTGATTGCGGACATCCCAGGAACTGACAAACAGAACGTCATCGTTGTCGGGGCTCACCTCGATTCGTTCCAGATGGCGACTGGCGCCACCGACAACGCAGCGAATGTCGCCGTCGTCATGGAAGCGGCACGAATCTTGGAAACACTGAAGCTCCGCTCTCGGAGAACGATCCGTTTCGCCTTTTGGGGTGCCGAGGAGATTGATCGGCAAGGATCGCGTGACTATGTCAAAAAGCACATCGTTGAACGAGCCGCTGCCAACCCAGAAGATATTCAGTGCTATTTCAACCTTGATTACGGGACGGGTCGGATCCGTGGAATCTACCTGCAGGGTCACGTGGCGCTCACTTCACTATTCCAGCAGTGGCTCGCGCCTTTCGCGAAGGACGGCGGAGCAACAGTGACTGCCAAGGTAACGAATGGCTCCGATCAGAAGTCGTTCAACGATGTTGGCACGCCGGGATTCTCGTTCATCCAGGATCCTGTGGACTACGAAGCGCGTACTCACCATACGAACATGGACACATACGATTACTTACTTCCTGACGATCTTAAGCAATCGGCCGTCATACTCGCGTCCGTACTGTATGAGGCCGCGAACGCTGACCAAGATCTTACCGACCGCGGAGTGCGGTAGCCACCAAACTTACACAACGGGGTGATTTCCATGAACGAAAACGTTACTTTGTCCCTCATCTTCTTCATTGTGGCAGCGTTGGTGGGTTGGCTCATCTGGGTCATCTCGCGCCATATTCTTCGAACGCGTTCACTACGTGCTCAGATCACCCTCCAAGACAAGCTCATTGAGAAGTTGAGCTCCACTGGGGACCTGATCGAAGCTGTGCGTGGTGACCTCGGGAGCTTGCTTAAGAACTTGACCCAGGCCAGTGGAGCAGATCCCCTGCAGCAAATTGTAGAAAGCACAAAGACGGGAATCGTCGCTCTCTGCGTGGGAACTGCATGTTTGGTGCTTCGCTGGACGGAACAGTCTCCAGTCCCGCGCGAGCTGTTTCTAATCATCGCGTTGGTATTGCTTGGGCTTGGGGTCGGACTTGCTCTTTCAGCTCTCGTCTCCTACGGCCTCTGCCGTTCTTGGGGAGTGCTGGATAAGGACAGACGACTCTAGCGACATGTGCCGATGAGAACTGGTAGATTTTCGAAGGAATGGGACGAAGAGTCATTCCGTGCGCTGCACGAGCGCACGGCGCGACCGCTGTGGGCCTACATCACTCATCTGGTGCACGACTCGAGCATTGCAGAAGATATTGTTCAACAGGCCTACATCAACATCTTGCAGTCACCGACAACATCTAGTCTTGATGCTGCCCACCTGAAGAACTACCTGTTCAAGACTGCGACCAACCTGGCCAATGATCACTTCCGCAAGCAAAGCCATTTCCTGTCTGTCACCGAAGTGGACATCCCAGCGCCGGAGACGACGGTAGACTACGATCTCACTCGCATCATGACGGAACTTAGCGCGAAGGATCGTGAGCTGCTTCTACTCGCCTACAACCAGGGGCTTTCACATCGAGAAATCGCTTCTATCCTGCACTACAAGGAGGCGAGCGTTCGCCCGCTTCTCGCAAGAGCGCGAGCCCGGCTTCAAGAAATTCTACGCCGGCACGGTGTAAACGTGGGGCGTGCGAGGGGGTCAAAATGAAATCAACACACTGCGCTTTCGAGGAGCAGATCATTCAAAGCTTGCTCTTTGGAGAACTCTCCGTGGAGCTCTCGGATCACCTCTCACACTGCGAAGGGTGCAAGGAGGCTTCAGCCATGATCTCTCGAATCGCAGCTATCCAAGCGACACTTCCTCCGCCGTCTGCCGAAACGATCTGGCTGCGGCATCAGCTAACCAACCCAAGCAGGCGCCTGAGCTCGGCGCTCGCTTCGGTTTACGCATTCGAGCGAGCCGCACTCTGGCTGAGTTGCCTCACACTGACGATCATCGGCGTTGTGGTTTTTGGGATCTCGGCAGGTAAGGCGCCGTTTGGAACTCTGATACCCGCAAGTGTGTTGGTGGCATTCGTAATGACCGCAATAGCCGTGACACTGAAGACGTTGATTGCCGGAGACGGGTGGCCTGATAGCCGTTCTAGCAGTATGCGAACGCCAAGATGAAGGACAGCTGAGGCACGCCCCGGGAAAATAGGCTCGTATACTTCTCGTATGCGTAGCTGGTCGAGCTAATGCGCAAATCCAGCCAACAACTATCGCTTGTCAAAGACATCTTTGGACAATGGCTGCAGGAACTCTCCCTAGAGACGGGTCAAATTCAGCGTTTGTTCTGAACATCGATCAGTGACTTGGCCATATGGAACAACTGACGAGAACGGCGTACGAAAGGACTGATCTCCTGAGTCGGTCCAAACTTGTGATCAACCAGCGCATTGGGTGATCGGCGCAGTTAATCCGGCTCGTTTGCCGTGCAAGTGTCTTGGACAAATACATCCAAAGACGAGGTACGCCTCCGCGGCTCTGCCTTGTCATCCGTGCGCACTCTCGTCTACTGCACGTTCAGCGTCGCGAACCCGGTCTCGACCCCACCGCAGGTCAGCGCATAGGTATACGTTCCCGCCGTCGCAGGCGCAGTCAGCGAGACATCCGTCACCGTCATCGCTGCCGTCTTCGCGCCGACCCATCCGGTCGTATCCACGGGAGTGTCGGTGGAATCGCTCGACAGGTAGTTCGTCGCCACGCACATCTGCTGGGTCGTAGGCGCTGCGACGGCGACGCCGGCCGTGTTCGCTGCGTTCACGTTCGCATAGCCCAGCGTGAACGGCTTCCCGTGCGTCACGCTCGCGGGTACGGTAACGCTGACTTGGCCGGGCAACGCTGGCGACCCGTCAAGCTTGAAGATCGTGCCGTCGGCCGACGCGCCTCCTCTGGACGTCATGCCGTAGAGGTTGCCGTCATTGCCCTGAACCAAGTTGCCTAACGGTTGTTGCCCGTCGGTGGTTATTCCATTCGAGAAGCCGTGCAGCAGGGTGATGGTGCCGGACGGCGTCATCTGGAACACCGTGCCGAAGCCGATGTCATAGCCATCGGTATTCGGTCCACCATATTCCGTCGTGCCGTAGAAGTTGCCGTCGCTGCCCTCGATGAGGCTGCCGTACGGTCCAGATCCATCGGCTGTCCCGCCGGAAAAGCTGTGCAGCAGGGTGAAGCTACCCGAGGGCGTGATCCTGAACACAGTCCCTTGCTCGCCCGGGGCCGATCCGCCCTCAAACGTCATGCCGTAGAGGTTGCCGTCGCTGCCCTGGACCAGGCTGCCAAACCCGTACATACCATCGCCAGCCACGCGTGCAAAGGAGTGCAACAGGGTGAAGCCGCCAGATGGCGTGAGCTGGTAGACAGTCCCCCAACCGTTCGCGCCGCCAAAGGGCGTCATGCCGTAGAAGTTGCCGTCGCTGCCCTCGACCAGGCTGCCAGATGGGAGTGATCCTTCGCCGGTAAAACTTCCGTCACTCGTAGTTATGACGGGAAAGCTGTAAAGCAACGTGAAGCTGCCGGACGGCGTGATCCTGTACACGGTCCCGTACCCGGACGTGCCGCCGTATTCCGTGGTGCCGTAGAAGTTGCCGTCGCTGCCTTGGATCAGGCTTGCGAGGGGGTCTTCTCCGTCGCTCGTCCCACCGGTGAAGATGTGCAGCACAGTAACCTGCCCCGACGGCGTCATTCGATAAACGGTCCCCTCGTTCGATCCGAGTTTCGTCGTCACGCCATAGAAGTTGCCGTCACTGCCCTCAACCAGGCTGCCTTCCGGATTCCATCCGTCACTGGTTCCCCCAGCAAAGGTATGCAGCAGCGTGAAGTTGCCGGACGGCGTGATCTTGAAAGCAGACCCATACCCGGAAGTTCCGCGTGGCGACAGAAAGCCGGAGGCATACGTGACGCCGTAGAGGTTGCCATCGCTGCCCTGGACGAGATTGCTGTTTTGCGGCGGGTCTGCGCCCGGATAGGCGCCGCTCGTCCCGGTAAAGCTCGCCAGTAGGTCGAAGGTGAACGTTGAGCCGGCGCCGATCGTCAGCGTGCTGGTCGCGCTAGTCGCCACGTATTTAGCCGTCGCAGCAAAGCTCGCCGTCAGGTCGTCTGAGTACGTTCCCGCCGCCAACGAACCCGTCGGCACATAGCTCACCGAGCAGCTGCCGTTCGCAATCGTACAGGTTGCGGGGCTGAAGCTGCCGGTCGCCGACCCCGTAACCCCGAACGTCACGACGCTCCCGCTCGCATTGCTGGTCGCCGTCACGGTCACCGGTAGCGTCGATCCCGCAGGCGCAGTCACCGCCGACACCTGCACCGGGCCTGTCGACCCAGTCGGCCCAACAACGCAACCCGTCAGGCCCACAACCAGAAACGAAACGCAGAGGGCCGAAACGCAACCAAACATATTTACAGGACGGGTCAAAACAGGCCGCAGGCGCATGAGATCTCCTGAAACAGGGACTGCGCAATGATACATGCCGGTTTAACGGGCAGTTAATGTTACTTCGGAATCAAAACAAAGCTCACAATTGGCCGATCTCTACTTATCACCAGCGATTCGAAATTCAAATTGGCGGGAACAGGCCAATGCACTCCTTGGAAGGCTTGAGCGCACCGATCCTCATAACGCCATGGCATTTACTGGGGCGCTGAAGGCAGCAACAGGGAAGTGCAGAAGGGAACGTCTTCTGCCGCGCAGCCGGCGAGCGGAGGCCGGGCAGAAGTGGGATGAGGGGGCTAGGGGGAGAAACCGAAGGAGTGTCTCCCCTGCGCCGTTTTCGGTGCGCGAAGACAGAACGGCCCCGGACGAATCCGGGGCCGAAAGCGAAGCGGATTAGGCTGCTTTCTTCTTGGTCGCCTTTTTCTTCGCCGTGGCTCTGGCAGGTTTGACGATGGTGGGCTTCGCCTTTGCGTGCGCGGTCGCCTTGGCAGCCTTGGGTTTGGGCGGGGTGAACACAGACGCGGCTTGCGCGAGGTAATCGAAGTCGTTCTCGCGCGGCGTGTCAGTATGCCCGGTCAAGACAAGCCGCAAGGCAAACTGTGTCAGCTTCTCATCGGGCAGATTGGTAAGGGTGGATAGCAGAATCTCCTCGGGGGTCTGCTGGTTGTTTTCGTCGTCTCCGGCATAGAACGCGGCCACGTCCTCGGCGAAGTCATACGGGTCAAGGTTGATGAGCGCTGAGAGAAAGACGCGCAACTGCGGCGCAGTGAACGTCACAGGTGGATGGGCAAGGATGCGCTCGAACGTGTCCTGTCTTGCCTTGCGCTGTTTGGCGTGGCGCTCCTGCTCGGCTTCGTACTCCTTCTGCTGACGCTCGAATTCAGCTTTGCGCTCCTCCTCGCGGCGCTTCTGCTCGGCTTCGTACTCGGCCATACGTTGCTCATGCTCGGCCTGACGCTGTGCGGCTTCCTCTTCCGTTTCTTCCTCCGGCGCGGGAGCCATCACAGGCTGCGGGTGTTCTGCCTCCTCCTGTGCAATCCGGGCAGCTTCGCGGGGATTGTGGACGGGGCAATCGTTGTTGGTGCATACGGTCAGCGCGCGTCCGGCGTGTTTACCGAACACGATGATGGCGGCTTTGGTGGTCGGGCATGGTGGCTCGGCGTCCGGATTGTCGGCGATGTCGAGGGCATGGAACTGGTGGGTCTGCAAGGAACCGGGGTGACGCTCCTTGGGACTGCGGAAAGCGGTCTCGATGGTGACAAGTTCCGGCCGCGCGGCAATCTCGCGGTCGATGTGGGCGGACACCTTGGCTTGGAAGCAGGGCGCGTCAAGACACTGGTCGCCCTGCACGTCCGCAAACAGACTGGTATTGAAGCCGCTGCGGCGTGGGCAGGTGATGCACGCTCCGGCCTCTGGTTTCAGGGTCGTGTCCTCTCGGTCGAACGGAGCCTCAGCAAGGTTCAGGTAGAGGTTGGTCTGAATCCATGCGCTCAGGAACTTCGCGGGAAGCAGGTGCGCTTCCTTGTCTTGCCAGTCCTTGCGCCAGCAGTTCTCGAACGCTTCGGCCTGATGCTCCTGCGGCAGACGAGCAATCAAGTTGGCGTGGCTGGCGGTAATGCGCTCCTCAAGAAACGCTTTTGCAACTTCGGGAACAAGCTGCAAGAGCGAGAGACGCGCATAGATGTGCGATGCACTCTTGCCGGACTTTTCGACCAGGGCGGTCACGTCGTAGCCGGGCAGGTTTAAGAGACGCTGAAAGCCTTGTGCCTCTTCGTAGGGGTGAACGTCCACGCGCTGCGAGTTCTCGACCAACTGCCACTCCATGGCGGCCGCGTCGGATAGCTCGACGATGCGGCAGGGAAGGGAAAACAGTTCGGCAAGCTGCGCGGCGCGGAAACGCCGTGCGCCCGCGACAATCTCGAAGCCATCCGAGTTCGGGCGGACGGTGATGGGTTGAATCAAGCCATGCTGCCGGATGGACTCGGCAAGCTCTTCCAGTTTGGACGGCTCGAACGTCTGGCGTGGGTTGGTGGTGGACTCGTGAATTTGATCGATAGCGATGTACTGGAAATTGCTGCTGTTCTGCATGGTGCCCTCCTTGGGCGTGGGTGACTGGTTGCGGTGGTGAAGCGCACACGCTGCCCTGTATCCGCTCCGTGGGCAGAGAACTGGGCTAGGCGTGTTGGTGGCGCTTGCGCTCAAAGGCTTCGGCGAAGCATTGGTCGCGAAGGTTCTTGTCCCACAGCTTGGCGAAGCGCTCATGCTGTTGGTGGAGTTGGGTGTGATAGCAGTACATGCCTTCCCGAATGAAGCGGCTCCACTGCTCGATGCCGACATAGTCGTTGCGCCAGTAGAAGGGGTTCAGGTGTGCACCACAGGCGAAGCCAAGCTCGAAGAGCATTTCGGGATCGCGCATGGCGTCTCCGTTCTGCTCTCCGTAGTGGCAGACAGAGAGTGCGGGAAGACCACACGGGCCGGATTCGTCGGTAGCCTCGATGACCAGCGCCATATAGGGCGGGTTCTCGATGTGAAGGTGGAGGCCGTGATTCCAGCCTCCCGCGGCCTTGAGGATGCGGAGAACGGTATCCATTAGGCCGCCTCCTGCAGATGTGCTTCGTCGGTCTCCTGCACGGCGTCTGCTTCGTTCGGAACGGGCGGCTCCAGAGCGGCGAGGATGACGCTGGAGGTCTGCTGGATGACTTCCAAGCTCTCGGCTAGCAGGGAAGCGTTGCCGTGGTAAAGCTGGATGTAATCAGCGGACGCGTTGCCCGTAATGAGTCCAACGGCCTTACCGACGACGAACGCGACGGCCTCGGCCTCGGTCTCGCGCACGGTCTTGGTGGTTGCCGTCCGGCGCTCGGCCTTGTGCAACATTTCGTGCGCCGTCTCATGGACAAGCGTGCTGAACTCCTCGGCCTTGGTCTGCCCGGGAAGAATGGCGATGCGTCCGCCGTAGCTGCAACCGAGCGCGGGCGCGATCTTCTGGTTGTAGACAAGCTGGATGCCCTGGGCTTTGAGAAAGGCGGAAAGCCGCTCGATGCTTTCGCCGGGGTCGCCGGATACTTGGTGCATTTCCGGCAGGTCAACGCCGCTGGTCTGCGAGATGTCGAAGACGTAGGCATTGCGGAAACCGAGCAAGGCGCGGGTGTTCTGCCTGGTGATGTCTTTCTCGGCCTCCTCGTCCTTCTTGCGGCGAACGCCGACGATAGGCGCAAGGATGCGGATGCCCTTGGCTCCGGCGTTCACAGAGCGGCCAAGGTTCTTCCACGTCCAGAAACCCGCAACGCGGGTCGCTGTCGGCATCTGCCGCGCAATCTCCAGCACGTTGCCGAAGCTGTAATTGTGAAAACGGCTCATGGCCGTGAGGTAGTCGGTGAGGGCTTCGGACTTCCCGGCGTTCAACTGCTCGATAAGCAACTTGATATTGGCGGCAATAAGCTCCTGTTTGGTGGTGGGCTTCTTGCTGTTGATGACGGTGGCGGTGGTGCTCATGGGTGCTTCCTCCTTGGGCTGTTGCCTTTGCCTTTCCGCTTGCGAAGCGGCGGCATGGCACATGCCGGACGCCACGTGGCGAACGCGGGGGTAGCAAACGGAAAGGTCTTCGAGCGGAGCTTTTTGGGGGGACCACGCTTTAGCGTGGGGGAGCCAAAACCCGGAGGGCGAATGGCCTTGGAGAGCGCGGGGGGCAGCGCCCACTAGGAAGGTCTGGTTTCCTGATTTAGCGTGCGCAGCGCGGGGACATAAAGGAAGGGCGTTGCGGGAAGGAACGTCCCGCTGTGGAGGGTGGCGGAAGACGCGAGACGCGGCTGGAGCCTGGGAGGAGGCCTCCTCCCAAGTCGGAACAATCTCTGCCAACGGTCGAACTCCAATTCGTACCGCGTGAGCGAGATAATGACGTTATGGCGGAAACGGCACTGGAGCGGTTCAAGGCGTTTCTTGAGTCGCGACCGTCTGAGCCTGGTCTCAAGGCATGGATGGCGCAGCTTCCACCTTCGGAATATGTCGAGTGCGCCTTGTATTTGTCGCGGTTAGGTGGAACGACTTTCATTCGGGTATACAGCCTGGATCACGCCTTCAAACAAGCCGACAAACTCAGTGACGAAGAGCTTTTTCGCCAGCTTGCAAAGGCGCTGAACGACTGTGTAAAGGTGACGGACCAAGGCATCGCTCCTGTCAATCCTAAGGACGATCCTGAACCCGGCAGTCGCTTCGCGTCTCTCTACAACGAGGCTGTACGACGCGGGTTCCAGAGAGACGACATCGGTTTCGGGATGAGGCCGGAACTCTGGACAGATCCGAAATTTGAAAAGGTCGGAGACCCCGAGTGGAAGCGGTTCGAGAAATTAGTCGCGCGCATCCACATTGCGCTCTGTCGAGATGCCGAGGTGAAATGGTCAGAAAAGCTGATGGATACATCCGGCACGGAGCGGCAAATTGATGTGACGATCCGCACCCGAACTGGCCCTCACCAAATGCTTGGGATCATTCAATGCAAATATGAGAAGCGCGCCGTGAATATCACTGAGGTTGAAGCGTTTGCGATGGTTAAGAAGGACCTCAATGCCGCGACGGCGATCATGGTCGCCCGCAATGGCTTTCAAACGGGTGCCCAGGCGAAAGCGAAGCTGCATGACATCCGTCTATGGACATTGGACGAAGCGGAAAAAGTGGCATGGCGGGAAGAAGTCCGGACATTTCGTCTGCGCTACCCCATGTTCAGCGAGATCAAGTTTGTGCCCGCGATCCCAAGTGCGGCATTTGACAACGAGAGAATGGAATTCAACTTCGAAACGACATGGATCAGCAACGGCGAGAAGCGAATCACGCTCGCCAACGTCATTGGACAAGGGATCTCAAATGCAACTGAACGTTGTCTTCCACTTCCTTGCTGGATCGACTTGGAATTTCCAGGAGCGACGCTTGAGTTGCTCGGAAAATCATTCCCTCTTGAGCGCGTATCCATGCATCTCACGTACCACGTAGAGATTGAGCAACAAAGGAAGATGAATGTCCCGCTGGGGGCGTCGTATGAGTTTCGGCAGAATACCGGTGAAACTGTCTCCATTGCGGAGCGAGACCTACCAGAACTCAAATTCAGGGGACCACGATTGAAGCGTCATTGTGGGAAAGTTTGAGTTTGGCTCGGGTACATTCAGTCTTGAGAGAGACGGGTCAGCGCATAGGCATTGCGGGCGGGAACGGGCCGCTGAGGTGGGTGCCGAAAAAACGCGACACGGATGCGGGCAGGGAGGAATCACCTCTCTTGAAATCAAAGGATTGTGTGCGGAGTCTGCTTATTGACCACTGGCGTCGAGAAATCTCTGAGGACTTTCGATTGTCCATCAGAGCTACCGATAAACTTTGCCTCCAGCGTCGTGGCTGTCTTCATGCAGGAATTTGAATGGCGTTGTCTCGATACGAAGTGGCACTTCCGAGAGGTCGCATGGGACAACGACATCGCTCTTTTTTCCCGCCGAGGTCGCTCGCTGACTCATCGGACGGCAGCAGTCGGCACAAATCGACTGCTGCCTCGGCACGGTAGAGGTCTGGGGCGATTTAAATGCTGCCCTTGTTCTGCAGAGGTTTAGAGCAGAAAAAGATGCCAATTCTGCTACGGCAGAGGTCTGTTCGCGCGAAGTGACTTTGGCCTCAGCCCCGGCGTCATGACCAGAACACGTATCCTTAAAGGCATGACCTTGATCGTGGGAATCAAGTGTAGTGATGGATACGTGGTGTGCGCTGACAGCCAAGAGACGGTCCCTCTGGCCGACGGAACGGAAGAGCGCGTAACCTGCCAGAAACTTGTGTCGATCCCTGTCGGTAAGGTGACAGTCTCCATTGCTGGATCGGGAGATGCTGACCTGATTGATGCCTTTGTGGAACGTGTCCGCATCGGTTATGCCACATCCGAGATAAGTTCGCTGGCCGCGTGTCGTACCGTCATTCAGGAGGAACTCGCCGCCTTCAAAAAGGAAAAGCGCCTTCGCAGGAGGGGCAGCCAAACCGCTTTCTCATTTCTAATTGGTGCCCAGTCGCAGGAGGACCGGCGATGCGTTCTGTGGCGGACAGCCGCAGGCGATCTCATTGAGGTACAGAAGTACGCCCTTGTCGGTTACGAGGACGCCCGATATGACTATGCCGCTCGGAACCTGTTCCGAGTAGATATGCCCCTGTCGCAAGGAGTATTCCTGGGACTTTACATCATGTGGCTCGGACAGCATACATCGAACTACATCCATGCTCCAATCACCGTTGCAATTCTCAGGGACAACGGCCTCCACTTTGAGGACCAGAAGAAGATTGACTCAATCGACCAAAAGGTTCGGTTGTTTACCGCCCAGTTTGAATCGCAGTTCTTGGCCTGTTCTGATACCGGGCTTCAGGGTGAGGAATTCGGGAAGGCCCTTACTGAGTTCGGGGCAACTGTCGTTCAATTTCGCCGCGAGTTTATTGAGGAGTGGGTCGGCCACGCCATCGATACGGGACTGGATCGCACGTTGGAAGCGTGGAACAGTGTACCTACCGGTACGATGATCGTCACAGTTCCGATGCAGGGCGAAGCCGAGAAGTCTTTGATGGAAATGCATGAGAGGATTGCCGCGGAGTTGCGCAACTCTGCAGCCCATACTCAGGACATCGACCGCATCATCGAAAACCTATATATCCTGCGCGATTGGCTTCTTGAAGCCAGCCCTTCCGTGACTGGTCAACCAGTAGTGATTGACGCCGAGAAGGGCCAGAAGCGACATAATGCTCTTACAGAAATCAGCCAGGCCGCAATGATGGGAGCCTATAAAGTCACTCCCGGAGTTCACGCATGGCTCGTCCAAACGATGAACATCATGGTGACCTCTCAACAAGAGCTGATCAACCCGCGGCTTCACAAAGCAACGACCGCAGTACGAATCGCAACAATCGATCAGGCATTGGCAATCATCGAGGAACAGAGTGCTCAGCCTGCAGAAACTCCTACGTAAAACTTCCTTCTATTAGCCGGTCTAGTTGCATCGAATGGAATCCGGCCCGCCTCAGATTTCGATGCCTCTAGTTTGGGATGAACGCAATATCATCGTCACATGACGGCAATCATAGGTTTTACATGCTTCGACAGCGTCTTGATGATGGCGGATACCGAGGAATCGACCACAGGCGGGAAATCATCGTGCGATAAGCTCTACCATTTTCCGTCGCCAACAGGCTACGTTTTAACCGGTGGAGCTGGCCACGGTCACCTAATCGATTGCGCCAACCAGGCACTTCAGCAGTTTTTTGCGGCGGGGATGCCAGGAACGCCGCCCGATGCCCCGCCGACATTCACATTGGTCCTGGATGGTCTAAATATCTTCGCACAGAAATTCTTTTCCGAGACTGTTGAACAATACCAAGCTGCCGGTCTAGATCCTTCACTAGACTTCGAGTTGTTGATCGCGGTCAACATCCTGAAGAAGGGCACCTATCTTTTTAGGCTCTACCTGAACAAGGTCTTGTGGATTACCCCGCCGCATCATACGGTTATCGGCTGCGGTGATTTGGTAATTCATCCCATGCTCTACGATTTTCAACTCATTCCACAAAAGGAAACTGCTCTCTTTTGCGGGATCAGGATGATGTATGTCGCTAAGAACACCATTCCCGGCGTCAGCGGGAAAACAGATGCTGTCGCTCTGCTCAACGATGGATCAATGCTCTTCTACGGCACCGCCAACACATCGTTGATCGAAAATCTGGTCGCGAATCTCGACGAATATATGGGGAAGTTTGTCTACACCTCAGTGTCCAATGTTTCCAAAGAATTTGCCGACATCGACGAAAGCTGCGAAAAGGGATTTCAAGCTATTCCCGAGATCCTGAAGACGTACCGAGATAAATACAAAGAGCTTCTTGATCACCCAATTCTCTAATGAAGTGCCCATCATCCAGGGCTGCCGCAGAATCAGATCACTTCATGCATTGCAAGCGCACTCGTATTGACCAATCGGTGACTTCTCAGCACCCTCTTGCACACCCAAAATGGTAGAAAGTCCGCAATATCAAGCCAATACCTCTGCCGCACGTGGGCAGAGGTCTCATCGGTCCTGATATGCCAGCTGATGATGAGAAATCCGTCACTCTAATTCTGGAAGAACGATATCAGGCCGATGCACGTTTCCAGATTGGGCTGTGGTAGACGAGTGCATTGGCGATGCAGCACTCATCGAGATAACAACTGACGAGAACCGCGTTCCTGGGTAATGCCCCGATGTTCTATTCTGTAAGAGTGATCAGACGGCGCATATCGGGAGTTCACGCAGTCGCGTGGCTGTTGTGCGCTCTGCTCAGCTGTGTGCTTGTCGATTCGCCACATTGTGAGGTCTGCGACGGGCCACCGGTCGTGACCGCTGCATCCCAACCGTACGCTCATCACCAGACCCCTGTTGCTCCAGAGAAGTGCGACGGACAATGCTCCTGTTGTGCTCTGCGGGCAGTTCCCATGTCACAGACGGTTCTAAGCGCGTCTCCGGTCAACATGGCACATTTCCGTTCGGCACAGCCCCGAGGCGCAAGCTCCCGGCCCTCTTTCGTTTTTCGCCCCCCTCGCATCGCCAATTCCTGACCCATGCACTGCCGTCAATGAGGCGGCCCCATAGCTCACGAATTGGAGAATCCATGCATCGCATTTTCGTGCTGCCCGCCTGGGCGGGCGTCTTTCTGTTTTGGTGTCTGTCAGCAGTCGGGCAGACGCGCGCGGGAGGTCCGTCCTCTCTTACCAAGCCAAACGAGGTTAATGACGATCCGAGTGTCATCCTGGAGTTGGGTGCCGCCACGAGCTGGAACACAACAGGAGGCGCAGCGACGTTCGCTCCGAACCTGGCTGCGGAGACGACGCCCATTGAGCACTGGTTGGAACTGGAGGCGGGGGTCTCTCCCTTCTTCACACGGAACTCAACCGAATGGGACACAGACCTGCTCTTCAAGAAACCCTGGACCCTATCAAAGACGGCTGAGTTTATGGCCGGTGTTGGCCCTGAGTGGGTTTACCTTCGACAAAACGGCAAAACCACAAACTCTATCGCCGGCGAGGTGGCAGGGGACTTTATGTTCTGGCCGACTGGACGACATCATTACGGCTGGTACCTGGAACCGGCCTACGACTATAGCTTCGCAGCGGGTCACCAGAAATCGATTGGCTTGAGTGCGGGTCTTCTGATGGGTATCCACAGGAGGCGTGAATGACAAGCGCATTCCGCCTAAGGGTTCTCGTTGGCGAGAACAGGCAAATGCACTCATCCACACTCGCTCGATGAGTGCATTGGCGATTTGCGCCAATTGAAATCGTGGCTTGCGGACAAGTGCGACTAATCATGCCCGAGGGCGGGCAAATTCAACCACGAGCGCTCCACAGGGGGGCAGGCCGCCTGGCTCCGGCTATCGTCCCAACTCGCGTTAGATGATGTCGGTCATCAAAGCCGCTCCAAGAGCATCTGTAATGACGGCATAAAGGATTGACGGAATCCAGAAATGGTGTCTAATTGCTGTGCGCAACCAATTGCAAGGGCAGATGCTGTGAAGAAACCCCACGTTTCCATGTTGGGCATCGTTGTCGCATTCCTCGCGTTTGCCTATGAGGCTGGCGCGCAAGTGGTGGGTGCGCCGAGCGACAGCGTCGACCAGCTTTTTAACACTATCCGCGCGCAGGAGTCCAATTTCCCGCTGCCGACCACAGATGAGACCATCATAGTGGGAACCATCAAACCGTCATCGGGACCAGGGAGCAGAGTGACTTATGCTACCCTCTTCTACGATGTGCCGGTATACAGTGGTCCGATTGCATGCACCGTCGTCAACCGCCACAATGGTGCGCATTGTTCCGGGACCTCTGGTGCACTAATCACGGTTGCAAACATAAGGAATCTTTCCCTTGGCTTTGCGATTGACTGGTCGGGATCTGGCGCTGCAGGACCGGCGCCGTCGTCGACAACATTGACTATCCAGCTTGGTACTCAAACGAAGACAGTAACCTTTGGTGAGACTCAAGTCGTTTTCGACGTTGGAGCTGATACCTCACCGGCGCTGCAGGTGGCGTGTAACGTTCCTGGACAGACCAATCCACCGTGCATAGTCTCCCCTGAACCGATTCAGCCTATAAAGATCGACAGAAGAATTATTGGCGCTGGGGCAATCACGATTCCTGCTATTCCAGTCTCGATTGTCTACGCCCCCGTTGTAGATGCACAGAAGAAAAACCAAGCCACCGCCGCAATTTCGCGCGCCATCGGAACGACGACGAGTATTTCTTTCTCGACATCCAACAGCACGACAACTCCGGTGCCAGCATCTTTTCAAACGGTCAGCGACATGTCCCAAGCCATGACTGTACTTGGAGGCGCGCTGACTAAGATTCCGAATCCGTACACCATCGCAATCGGCACAGCACTTTCCCAGATTGCGTCCGGATTGGGATCGTCGACAGCCTCCCAGACCACGACAAACACTGTGACTGCAACCAATTCATTGGCGATTAATGAAACCACCACAGAGGCCCAGACGGCTGTTTCGAGCGAGGGAGGGCCCGGGTCTGGAGACCTGATCACGTTCTACTACAACGCGAAAATGGTGTGGTATTCGGACGGGGGTTCAATGCGGCTAGCCTTGTTAGGCAGTGATGCAATCGAACAGGTCACCGCTGGAACGCTGGTGAAAGAGCTTAGAGCGCTTCAGTCAAAGGCCGCTGGTACGCTCGACCCCCAGACTCATCTGGATGCTGTATCCCTCAAGGAGCTCTTAGCTCTTGATCCGTTTGTCGCAGGCGGTCCAAGCGCGGACTTACGTTCGAATAGTCGATTTGCTCTCGTTACGAACGAACCACTGGTGATCAATGGCGGTGGAACAACATACACTGCCCAACATCAGGTGATCCAAAGTGATATCTCCACCACGGCACAGACGACTATGCACGTCAATGCGGATAAAGCCGGATTCCTATCATTCTTGGGGCTCGGGGTTACGGAAACCAGCACGCTAGAGTCGCAGCTCAGCCAGAGCGCTTCAACACAGATCACGTCCGGTACTACTATTAGCCAATCTTACGTGCTAAACGGGAACGGCACCGAATTCTATGCTTGTGAGATTTACTACGATAAGGTGTTCGGCTCGTTTGCATTCCGCGATGTGACCAAGCTTGTGACTAGATAGATTCTCGTGTGTCGGTTTTGGTCTTCTTGCACCTTGATTCGTCAGGTTTTCGTCCTAACCATCGCGCTCAAAATGTTCGCTCGCGCTGTTTTGCTCGTCATTTACTAACCCGAAGCGGAGTGCAAGGGTCGATGGACGCATTGCCAGGCGCGGGTGATTAGTATTGCGAAGTCGCCTTGTTTTTACGGCAGCAACCCGGCGAGCGCTCAATTGTCGAAAACAGGGCAACGCACTCGTCGAGGCCTCCGTGGGCGCGTTGGCGATCATGCGCTCATCAAGGCGTTTGGACGTCTCATTGGTGGCTATAGCTGATGACGCGCACTAGTTTCCAGGTTCCTGTGGCTTTCGTCCAGATCTCTGCAAATTTCGCGGTTGAATCCAAACGCTCGGTGCCGTCTTTCTCTTTCGCATAGAACTGATGAGTACCGGCTTCAATGGCACCAAATCCTGGGGCGGCGTTGACCACCAGAGAGTCCTTGATAAGTTCTCGACGGAGCACCAGGCCCTCCCCGCATCGCTGCCGAAGCGAATCAAGCTGTTCCCGATACCCAGTCTTTCCGCCCTGATCGTGGTAGAACTCCAGGTCGGGGCTAAGGTAACTCGCATAGGCATCCACGTCGCAGGCGTCGAAGGCTTCAAAAAGCTTTTGATCAGCTTCGGAGATTTCAGCGAGTAGTTGGTCATGAGGAAGTAGCCCCGGCGCAGGCTGCACGTCAATCAATGCGCTGATTTTTCCGCTGGCCGTGCCGGTGAGATGGTTTTCTCGTCGTTTCAGCTGAAAGTCCAATCCACCCATCGCGTCCATGTGGAATCGAATCTCGTCGCCGTTGACCTTCACGCCGGTGACGGGCATTTGCCGGTCGATGCCAGACCCTGCGCTGCCCATCATGTGTCCGCAGTCCCCCGTCAGGACAATCACTGCGTTATCTCGCGTAGACTTGCCGTCCGGCGTGACAACGCGAAACGAACCGTACCACGTACCAGCAAAGGTTGGACAAGAGGAGCCGGCGGTTTGCGACCGCAAGCACCTCGGCGCCATAAGCATACAAAGAGCACCCAGCGTCACGATTCTGATCAGCATCCAGATTGTTACGCAGCTCAGCGGGAATAGGTTCCGCATCCAGAGCGGTCCTTGCGAGCCGATTGCCGGTTCACCGCCGGTAAGGCCAGTCAAGAAGTGGCTGTGACCTTTTTGATGGGTCCGGGGGGATGCACTCATCCACACTCCCTCGAAACGTGCCTTGGCGATTTGTCACCTTTTGACTTCTGCCAAGCCGGTTCGCTAATTACCGACGAAGCCTCAGACCACCAACCAGGGTAACTATGGAATGTGGCAATCACCGGCTCATCTATTAGCGACGAAGCGGAGATCGATGTCGCAGTTCGGGACGCGTCCGAACGGATCGATGCGGATTGTGCGCCCCATCAGCGGCTTTCTGTTGCCAGTGGCAGTTTGCTGAGTTTTGCCTGGAGGCCGGGCAGATAGCCCTTCTGCGCGCCGGGCGAGAGGCGCTTTGCGGCGAGAATCGCGGACTCGAAGGCGGTGCGGGCTTCCTGCGCGTGCCCGACAGCGGCTGCCGCGTCGCCGAGTGCGGTTTGCGCAAAAAGATCTCCAGGATCGATGGCGGCGGCTTCGCGAGCGAGCGCAAGCGCCCGCTGCGGGTTTTGATGGAGCCATTCGCTAACCTCCTGGGCGCGGCTCAGGGCAGCGGCCTGAGGGACGGCGAAGGTTCCCTGATAGACGAAGACACCGTAATCAATGGAAGCCACCGGCCGGAGGTGCTGGAAGGATCGGTAGGGATTGAGCTGGCTGCTGGCCCATTCGCAGCCGCTCAAGTCGCCGGCGCTGATGATGACGGGGCCGTGGATGACGGGGGGAACGATGGAGGAGCCGCCATCCCAGCCGGTGTCGGCCGT